>NZ_CP195710.1:4800000-6602052 GCF_051853095.1 Micromonospora sp. LA-10 | reverse complement strand
CACCCGGGCATGACGCCGGGTCAGCTCTCCTCGTTCCTGGAGCGCACGGCGGTGGCGAAGTCCTGCCCGTCGGGCGTGTACAACCCGGTGCCGCTGATCCCGGCGGGCCCGAACGCGTACGACGCCACCTGCTCCGGCGGGAACCGCAACGGGTTCTACGGCGCCGGCATCGTGGACGCGTACAACGCGGTGAAGTAACCCGACCCGCGTGGACCGGGCCCGGCGCGATCGCCGGGCCCGGTCTGTTTGTCCTGGTCGGGCCGCGGGTAGGGGGGCACCGTCAGCCGACTTAGGAGGTAACCGGTGTCCACCGACGCGATCGTCCTGCTCAAGGAGGACCACAAGGAGATCCGCCGCCTGTTCAAGGCCTTCCAGGAGGCCGAGGAGGGACCGGCGAGCAAGCGCGGGAAGATCGTCAAGGAGATCCTCGAAGCCCTGACGGTGCACACCTACCTGGAGAACGAGGTGATGTACCCGGAGGTCCGCAAGCTGGTGCCCGACGTCGAGGACGACATCCTGGAGTCGTACGAGGAGCACCACGTCGCGGACGTGCTCTGCTTCGAGCTGTTCACCATGGACGCCGACGACGAGCGGTTCAACGCCAAGACGACGGTGCTGATCGAGAACGTGCTGCACCACATCGAGGAGGAAGAGGAGGAGTGGTTCCCGAAGGTCCGCGAGGCCCTCGGCCGTAACCAGCTCCAGGAGATCGGTCAGCGCATGCTCGACCTGCGCCCGAAGGCCCCGAAGACGCCGACCGCCCCGAAGGCGCTGAAGAAGTCGCTGGACGCCGTGGTCGCCTGAGGCCCCCGGAACGCGAGCGGGACCGCCCCTTTCCACCGGGGCGGTCCCGCTCGCGTGGCGGCTCAGTCGCCGGAGCCGGGCTCGGCCATCTTGCGGTGCTGCTCGGCCTTCAGCCGGTCCGGGATGATCTTGCCGGCGGCCACCTGGATCTTGTTGACCAGCGACCCGGCGGCGACCTTGTGCTCCCCCTTCATCAACGCCTCGAACGCGTCCTCGGCCACCTTGCGGGGGTCGTCCTTGGGCCCCCGGCCGACCCGGGTGTCCTCCATGTCGGCCCGGTCGAAGAACTCGGTGTCGGTCGGGCCGGGCATCAGCGAGGTCACCGTGACACCGGAATCCTTCAGTTCGTTGCGAACCCCCTCGGCGAAGGACTGCACGAACGACTTCGAGGCGTTGTAGACCGCCTGGTACGCCCCCGGCATGGTGGCGGCGATGGACGAGGTGAACAGCACCCGACCGGCGCCCCGGCGGATCATGTCCGGCAGCAGCAGCTTCGCCAGGTGCACTGTCGAACGGACGTTCAGGTCGATCACGGTCAGCTCGTCGGCCAGGTCGGTGCCGCCGACGAAGTCCCCGCCCGCGCCGCGCCCGGCGTTGAGCGCCAGTGCGTCCACCGGGCGGCCCAGGCCGGTCACCTCGCCGGCCAGCCGTTCCACGCCCTCCGGGGCGGCCAGGTCCACCCGGACCGGGTACACCTCCGGGCCGCCGTCGCGCCGCAGGTCGACCGCCGCGCGCTCGATCGCCGCATCCTCGGCGGCGACCACCACGTCGTACCCGTGCTCGACGAACTGGACCGCCAGCTCGTACCCGATGCCGCTGGACGCGCCGGTCACTACGGCGAGCGGCCGTCCGGTGCTCGGTGTGGTCATGGTCGTGCCTCCTCTCCCCCGGGCCGGGGTTCGGGGCCGGCCCTCCCACCGTGTGCCCCGGGACGGGCGGCCCAACCCCGCAGGCCGCACGCGGGCCGGTAGGATCGGCACAGGCCGTGACTGGCGCGTGGAGATGGAGCACCATCGGGGAGCGGCCTCGTCATGAGGACGCATGCCGAGCGCCTGGGCCTTCCGCACGTCACCAGGAGGTCGCATGTCGCGCAACGCCGAGTCCACCGCCTTCCGCAGCGCGCTGGAGGTCGTCCGCGGCGTCGAGCCGCGGGTCGCCGACGCCATCGCCGCGGAACTGGCCGACCAGCGCGAGTCGCTCAAGCTCATCGCCAGCGAGAACTACGCCTCCCCCGCGACGCTGCTCGCAATGGGCAACTGGTTCAGCGACAAGTACGCCGAGGGCACCGTCGGCCGCCGGTTCTACGCCGGCTGCCAGAACGTCGACACCGTGGAGGCGCTCGCCGCCGAGCACGCCCGCGAGCTGTTCGGCGCGTCCCACGCGTACGTCCAGCCGCACTCGGGCATCGACGCCAACCTGGTCGCGTTCTGGGCGATCCTGGCCGACCGGGTCGAGTCCCCCGCGCTGCGCAAGGCGCAGGCCCGGCAGGTGAACGACCTCACCGAGGCCGACTGGTTCGCGCTGCGCCGCGAGCTGGGCAACCAGCGGATGCTGGGCATGTCGCTGGACGCCGGCGGCCACCTCACCCACGGCTTCCGGCCGAACATCTCCGGCAAGATGTTCGACCAGCGCAGCTACGGCACCGACCCGGCCACCGGCCTGATCGACTACGACCGGGTGGCCGAGGCGGCCCGCGAGTTCAAGCCGCTGATCCTGGTCGCCGGCTACTCCGCGTACCCCCGGAAGGTCAACTTCCGGATAATGCGGGAGATCGCCGACTCGGTCGGCGCCACGTTCATGGTCGACATGGCCCACTTCGCCGGGCTGGTCGCCGGCAAGGTGTTCACCGGCGACTTCGACCCGGTGCCGCACGCGCACATCGTCACCACCACCACGCACAAGTCGCTGCGCGGCCCGCGCGGCGGCATGGTCCTCTGCGGCCCGGAGCTGGCCGACCAGGTCGACCGGGGCTGCCCGATGGTGCTCGGCGGGCCGCTGCCGCACGTGATGGCCGCCAAGGCCGTCGCGCTGGCCGAGGCGCGCCGCCCCGACTTCGCCGACTACGCCCAGCGCATCGTGGACAACGCGCAGGCGCTCGCCGACGGGCTGCTGCGCCGGGGCGCGACGCTGGTCACCGGCGGCACCGACAACCACCTGGTGCTCATCGACGTGTCCGGGTACGGCCTGACCGGCCGGCAGGCCGAGCAGGCGCTGCTGGACTCGGGCATCGTCACCAACCGCAACTCGGTGCCGCAGGACCCGAACGGCGCCTGGTACACCTCCGGCATCCGCATCGGCACCCCGGCGCTCACCACGCGGGGCCTCGGCGCCGCGGAGATGGACGCCACCGCCGAGCTGATCCACACCGTGCTCAGCCAGACCACGCCCGGCACCGGCCCGGACGGCGCGCCGTCGAAGGCGAAGTACGTGCTCGACCCGGCGGTCGCCGAGTCGGTCGGCAAGCAGGCCGCCGACCTGCTCACGCCGTTCCCGCTCTACCCGGCGGTCGACCTGGGCTGAACGCCCGACCGACACGAAGCGGCACCCCGGGAGATCGATCTCCCGGGGTGCCGGCGGTAACGGGGGTCAGCGCAGCGGGCGCTTGAGGTGGTAGCGGTGGACCTCGGTGCTGCCCTGCACGTTGTTCACGTCCTCGGCGGCGGAGACCAGTTCCCAGCCCTCCCGGCCGACCCGGTTCAGGTGCGCGATGGCGGTGTCGCCGTACGCGGTCACGTCGGTGCGTGACCCGTCCGGGCCGTACCACACGAACGAGACGTGGAAATTGCGTCCCTGACCCTGATACCGACGAACGAGCAACGCGTACTCCCAGGCAACCATTCGTCCATTATCAACAGACAAACGGCGCCGGGGAACACGGGCTGTGCCGGAACCCTGACACTCCGGCGTCACGCCGGGGCACCCACCCCGGCCGTGGTGTCCGTGACCAGCGCGGCCAGCCGGTCCAGCCCCAGATCGATGGACTCCGGTGTGACAGCGCTCACCGACAACCGCAACGCATTCACCGGCGTGCCCGCGTCGTAGAAGTGCGCCATCGGCGTCCAGAGCACGCCGTACTCGCGGGCCGAGCGGTGCAGCAGCGCGTCGTCCACCGCGAACGGCACGCTCACCACCACGAAGAAACCGCCGGCCGGCACGGTCCAGGTGACCGGCCCGCCGGCCGGGAAACGCCGGGCCAGGCCGTCGACCAGGTGGCTCAGGTTGCGGGCGTACGCGGCCCGCTCCCGCGCGTTCGCTGCTACCAGCGAGCAGTCGTGCGCCAGCAGCGCGCCGCCGATCACCGCCTGGCTGATCGGTGACGTGTTCACGGTGACCATGCTCTTGATCTTCGCGAGGTGATCGGCCAGCGGGACCACGGTGCCGTCGGCCTCCCCCACCCGCTGGTCGGCGACCACGTAGCCGACCCGGGCGCCTGGCAGCACGGTCTTGGCGAACGAGCCGAGGTAGACCACCCGGCGCGCGGTGTCCAGCGCCTTGAGCGTGGGCCGCCGCGCGGTGCCGTCGGCCGGGAACAGGCCGTACGGGTTGTCCTCGATCAGCAGCAGGTCCTCCTCGGCGGCCAGTTCCAGCAGCCGCCGCCGCTGCGCGGTGGTCATGCTGACCCCGGACGGGTTGGCGAAGTCCGGCATCACGTAGCAGGCCCGGGGCCGCAGCCCCTCCGCGCGGGCCCGGCGCACCCCGGCGCGCAGGTCGGCCAGGTCGACGCCGTCCGGCCCGCCGGCCACCGGGCGCACCGGCAGGTCCACCAGCCGCGCCGCGCCGGTCAGCCCGACGTACGTGGGCGCGACAGCGAACAGCACGTCCGCCGGACCGGCCCGCAGCGCGCGCAGCACCAGGAACATCGCCTCCTGGCAGCCGACGGTCACCACTATCGACTCCGGGTCGACGGTGAGCCCTTCGTCCACGGCCAGGTTGCGCGCGATCAGGTGGTGCACGACGCCCTTGGTCCGGCCGTACTGCAACAGCGTCCGGTCCACGGCGGCCCGGTCCAGCCCCAGGTCCTCGGCGAGGTGCCGGCGGAAGCGGTCCAGGTGCGCGTGCAGCAGCGCCGAGTCGAAGAACTCCTCGTACGGGCGCCCGGCCGCCAGCGACACCGCCCGCGGGTAGTGCTGCGCCACCTCGTTGAGGAAGTTCATCGAGTTCAGGGCCGGGTCGCCGACGCTGCCGTGCAGCGCCGTGACGGCCAGGTCGACCGGCTCCACGTCAGCCTCCGATCCGGGTGCGCAGCTGCCGGGCCGAGGCCGGGTCGGGGCAGCCGCTGAGGATGAGGGCGTCGCGTAGTTCCGCGGCGAGCAGCGCGAGCGCCGCCTCGGCGCCGGCCCGGCCGCCGGCGGCCAGGGCCCAGAGCAGCGGCCGGCCGAGCAGCACGCCGTCCGCGCCGAGCGCCAGAGCGCGCAGCACGTCGACGCCGCCGCGGACGCCGCTGTCCAGCAGCACCGCGCACCGCTCGGCGACCGCCTCGATCACCTCGGGCAGCACGCTCGCGCTGGCCGGGGCGGCGTCGAGCTGCCGGCCGCCGTGGTTGGAGACCACCACGGCGTCCACGCCGGCGTCCGCCGCGCGGGCCGCGTCGCGCGCGTCGAGGATGCCCTTGACGAGCAACGGCACGGGGGTACGCGCGCGCAGCCAGTCGAGGTCCGCCCAGCTCAGCGCCGGGGCGAACACCGCGCCGGTGTGCACCGCCACCGCCGAGACGCCGGGGGTGCCCTGGTGGGCCAGGTCGTCCCGGCCGCCGGGCAGATTCGCGGCGGTGACGTGCGGCGGCAGCGCGAAGCCGTTACGCGCGTCGCGCAGGCGCCGCCCGAGCACCGGCACGTCGACTGTCACCATCACCGCGGCGCAGCCGGCCGCCGACGCCCGGTCCAGCAGGTCGGCCACCAGCGCCCGGTCGCGCAGCCAGTAGAGCTGGAACCACACCGTCGCGCCGGTCGCCGCGATCTCCTCGATCGGCGTGCTGGCCAGCGTGCTGGCCACGTAGGGCACGCCCGCCGTGCGGGCCGCCGCCGCGAGCGCCGGCTCGCCGTCGGGGTGCAGCAGCCGCTGGTACGCCATCGGCGCGACAGCCACCGGCAACGCGGCCCGGCCGCCGGGCAGCGTCGCCTCGGTGGACGGGTCGTCCACGCCGGCCAGCATCCGGGGCAGCACCGCCACCCGGTCCAGCGCGGCCCGGTTCGCGGCCAGTGCCGTCTCGGCGCCGCTGCCGCCGTCGACGAAGTCCCACACGTCGGGCGGCAGCACCGCCCGGGCCAGCGCGGCGAAGTCGGCCAGGCTGACCGGCGGCACGAACCCGTCGGCCGGGTCAGCCATGGTCGGCACCCGCCGCCGCCGCGTGCGCCGGGTCGAGCCCGAAGGCGCGGCGCAGGAAGGCGGCGGCCCGCTCCTGGGCCTGGCGGCCCGCGTCGAACGCGCCGGGCATGGCGAAGAACCCGTGCACCATCCCCGGATAGTGGGCCGTCTCGGTGGGCACGCCGGCCTCGCGCAGCCGCTCGGCGTACCGCCGGCCCTCGGCGCACAGCGGGTCGTACCCGGCGGTGACCACGAGCGCCGGTGGCAGGCCGCCCAGGTCCTCGGCGAGCAGCGGTGAGGCCAGCGGGTGGGCCGCGTCGCCCGGGTCGGCGAGGTAGTGGCTCCGGTACCAGCCCACCGAATGCCTGTTGAACAGCATCGGGTCCTCGTCGTCGCCGGGACGGTGCCCGGGCCGCTGGTCGGTGTTCGGGTAGACCAGCAGCTGGGCGGCGAGCCGGGGACCGCCGTCGGCGCGGGTCAGCAGCGTGACAGCGGCGGCCAGGTTCCCGCCCGCGCTGTCCCCGCCGACGGCCAGCCGGTCCGGGTCGGCGCGGAACTCGGCGGCGTGCGCGGCGAGGTGCCGCACCGCGGCGTGGCAGTCCTCCACCGCGGCCGGGAACGGGTGCTCCGGCGCGAGCCGGTAGCCGACGGTCACGGTCTGCACGCCGCCGAGGTTGACCAGCCGGCGGCAGATCCCGTCGGCGGTGTCGACGCTGCCGAGCGTCCAGCCGCCACCGAAGAAGTAGACGAGCGTCGGCAGCGGGCCGGCGCTGTCGGGCCGGTGGATCCGCACCGGCAGCGGCCCGGCCGGGCCGGGCACCGTCGTGTCGCGTACCTCGGCGACCGGCTCGACCGCGCCGGAGCCGGCGCGGATCGCGGCGACGTCGGCGGCGCGGGCCTCCGCCAGGGTCTGGGTGTAGAGCGGCACGGTCCCGGCGGCGGCCCGCGCGGCCCGCCACGCGACCACCTGCGGATCGAGTGTCATCCGGCCTCCTCTGTGGTGACGAAGAGTTTGTCGATGCCGCGCAGGAACAGGCTCCCGCTGTAGGTGTACGGCTGGGTGACTGCGAGCCGGGGGAAGCGCGCGAAAAGGCGCGGCAGCGCCAGGCGGCCCTCCAGCCGGGACACCGCCGAGCCGAGGCAGAAGTGCAGCCCGACGCCGAAGGCCAGCGACGGCGGGCCGGGACGGCGCGGGTCGAAGCGGTCCGGGTCGGGGAACCGGGCCGGGTCGCGGTTGGCGGCGGCGATCAGCAGCAGCACGTTGTCGTCGCGGTCCACCGGCACGCCGCCGAGGGTGACGCCGGCCGGCGCGGAGCGGGCCAGGAAGTGCACCGGGCTCTCCATCCGCAGCACCTCCTCCACGCAGCCGCGGGCCAGCGAGTCGTCGCCGGGCAGCGCGGCGGTGACGTCCGGGTGCTCCAGCAGCAGCGGCAGGCCGTTGCTGAACATGTAGACGGTGGTGACGAAGCTGGCGTTGAACAGCACGATCAGGTTGCTGATCAACTCCTCCTCGGTCAGGTCGACGCCGCCCGCGTCGAGCACCTCGACCAGCCCGCTGATCAGGTCGTGGCCCGGCGCGCGGCGCCGGTGGGCGATCAGGTCACGGTAGTAGACGCGCAACTCCTCGGCGGCCTGGTTGGCCCGGGCCAGCCGCTCCGGCGTCTTGCCGGACACGTCCATGTACTCGTCGATCCAGTCGACCCGCTGCCGGTACCAGGCCAGGTCGGCCGCGGGCAGGCCGATGAACTCAGCCATCACCAGCGCCGGGACCGGGTACGCGAAGTCGGCCACGAAGTCCACCTCGGCGCCGTCGGCACCCGCCTCGGCCATGTGGTCCAGGCGTTCGGCGACGACCCGCTCGATCACCGGCTCCAGCGCGACCAGCCGGCGCGGGGTGAACGTCTTCGCGAACACCGCGCGCATCCGGGTGTGGTCGGGCGGGTTGACGAACATCATCGAGGTGAGGAACGTGCGCAGGATCTCCTGCTCCTCCCAGCCGGGCGGGAAGCCCTTGTACCAGGCGGGATCGCGCAGGATCTGGTCCACCATGTCGTACCCGCCGGCCACCGCGCTGACGGTGCTGTGCTCGGCACGGGCCGGAACGGCGTTTATCGGCCCGTGCTCGTGCAGGGCCGCGTAGAAGGGATAGGGGTTCTGCCGGCCCTGTTCGCTGTAGAGGCCGGTCAGGATCTCGCTGACGTCCACGGTCTTTTCCTCCCCAGGAAAACGGCGGCGGGGGCGGCGTCGTGTCGACCGCCGCCCCCGCCCGGTGTCACAGTCCGAGCAGCTTCAATGGCACCGCGTTCGCCATCGCCGCGGCTCCTGTGTCGTTCGGGTGGATGTGGTCACCCGAGTCGTACGCCGGCAGCAGCCGGCTGGGCTGCGCCGGGTCGCGCATCACCGCGTCGAAGTCGACGACGCCGTCGAACTCGGCCCGGCCGGGCCCGCGCAGCCAGGTGTTGACGGCCTGGCGGGTGGCGTCCTTCTCCGGGGTCCACACGCCCGGCCCGCCGTTGCCCTCGTACGGCATGAGCGTGCCGGCGATGCTGGTCAGGCCGCGCGCCTGGACCTGCCGGTTGAGCTGGCGCAGCGACGCGATGATCGCCTCCGGGCTGTCACCGTTCATCCAGATGTCGTTGATGCCCAGTTGGGTGATGACGGTACGCACCCCGGTCTGCGGGAACACGTCCTCGTTGAGCCGGGCCAGCGCGTTCGGGCCCAGCTCGTAGTAGCCGGGGAATCCGCCCGCGCCGGGCTCGGTGCCCTCGTGGTTGAGCCGGTTGCCGGCCAGGCTGAGGTTGAGCACGCCCGGCGTACGCGGATCGGGCCGGGCGTCGATCAGCCGCTTGGCCAGGAAGTCCGGCCACCGACGGTCGGCGTTGACGGTGCTGCCGTTGCCGTCGCTGATGGAGTCACCCAGCACCACCACGGAGCCGGGCGTCACCTTGCGCTCCACGTCGATGCCGGACAGGAACATCCAGCAGCAGTTGGGCCGGATGGTGAAGCCGGCGCCGTCGGCCGCCGACGTGAGGTCGGTGGCGCCGATGAAGTTGGTGACCTTGGACTGGCCGTGGAACGTCACCGGCCCGGTGAGCACCGGGAAGTACAGGGTGACCACCAGGTCCTCCTGCTCGGCCACCGGGAAGGCCACCGGGTCGCTGAGCAGCTCGGCGCCCTTGTTGATGGTCGCCGAATCGGCGCCGGAGAACGTCAGCTGGCGGACGCTGGCCGGGACGATGTCGGACAGGTCGTCGGCGGTGGCGGTGTTCGGCCGGGCGATGGTGGCGCGGCCGACCTGGATGGCCTGCTGGCCGTAGAGGTTGGTCAGCCGCACCCGCAGGCGCGGCCCGCCCACCGAGGTCTGCACGGTCATCCGGATGCTCTGGTTGTTCAGGCCGGTCTCGGTCAGGCCCACGGTGTTCCCGCGGGTCACCGCCGCGGCCCAGGTCCCGGCCCACTCGGCGCGCCCGTGCCCGGCGCGGTCCTTGTCGGTCGGGCCGGCGCTCGCGGTGACCGCCGGGGTGGCGGCGATCAGCAGCGTTACGGCGGAAGCTATGACGTGCCATCTCTTCGGGGTCGGCATCGATCCTCCATGCTCGGCAGCCCCGGGCGTGACGCGGTCGGCGGCACCGGCCCGGGCGATGGACCGGAAACTAGCTTCCGGCGGTGACGAGCGTCAATCAACCTGATCGACATGATCAAATGCCCGCGGGGCGGGACGCAGCGACGTTCGGCTCTGTCCGCGGTGGACCGCCGCTGCCTAGGCTCGGGGCTGGCGGCGGTGCGGTCGCCGACCTGGCACCTGCCGTCATGTCCCGGCCCTGACCTGGCCGGACGCCGCTCGCGGACCATGATGGGGGCTGCCCGATGACCGACCGGCCGAACTACGTGCACGAGGCGCTGGACCTCTTCGCCGGCTTCGGCGACCGGGAGGCGCTCGTCGGCGGCGGGCGCCGCCTCACCTACCCCCAGGTCGCCGCGCAGGTGCGCGGCCTGGCCGCCGCGTTGCGCGGGCACGGGGTACGCCCCGGCGCGGCGGTGCTGGTGATGCTCGGCAACACGGTCGAGGGCCCGCTGCTGCAACTGGCGCTGCACCTGCTGGGCTGCCGGAGCATGTGGATCGCCCCGGTGACGTCGCGGCGGGAGGTCGACGAGTTCGTCGCGCTGTCCGCGCCGGAGGCGTTCGTGCACGACCCGCGCGATCCGCAGGCGGTGGAGATCGCGTCCGGCCTGTCCGGCGTACCGGTGCTCTGCCTCGGCCCCGGCGGCGCCGGACCGGACCTGACCGCCGCGGCCGGCGAGCCGGCGGCGGAGCTGCCCGCCGACGCGCCCGCGCCGGAGTCGTTCCTGCAGACCAGCGGCACCACCGGCACGCCGAAGCTGGTGCACCACCGGGAGAGTTTCTACCGGCAGATCCTCGCTCTGGCCGCCGACTTCCGGGGCGCCGGGTTCCCGCTGCTGCGGCACCTGTCGCACTCGCCGATGTGGCTGGCCAGCGGCCAGATCACCACGCTGTTCAACCTGTTCACCGGCGGCGTGCTGTTCCTGCGCGAGCAGTGGGACCCGGCCGCGTTCATCGCCACCGTGGACGCCGAGCGGCTCACCTCCACGTTCGTCACCCCGCCGATGCTCTACGAGGTGCTCGACCACCCCGACCTGCCGGGCGCCGACTTCTCCGCCATGTTCATGTTCAACGTGGGCGCCGGGCCCGCCGCCCCCGCCCGGCTGCGCCAGGCCATCGCCCGCTTCGGCCCGTGCCTGCGCATCGTGTACGGGCTCAGCGAGGCGGTGGTCATCTGCGCGCTGCCGGGGCTGACCGAGGACCCGGAACACCCGGAGCGGCTGCGGTCCTGCGGCCGCCCGTACGGCGACGTGACTGTGGAGATCCGCGACGCCGACGGCAAGGTGCTGCCGCCCGGCGACGACGGCGAGGTGTGGGTCCGCACGAAGCTGAGCTTCGCCGGCTACCACGGCCGGCCCGAGCTGACCGCGGAGACGCTCGTCGACGGCTGGGTCCGCACCCGCGACATCGGGCACCTCGACGCCGACGGGTACCTCTACCTGGTCGACCGGTTGCAGGACCGGATCCTCACCCGGGCGCGCAGCTGGCCGATCTACTCCCGCCCGATCGAGGACGTGCTCGCCGGTCACCCCGAGGTGCGGGCCGCCGCCGTCATCGGCGTGCCGGACCCGGTGGCCGGTGAGCTGCCGTACGCGTACGTGGTGCCGGCGCCGGGCGCGTCGGTGACCGGCGAGGAGCTGATCGCGCTGGTGGTGCGGGAACTGAGCGAGACGTGGGCGCCCGGCGCCGTGGAGTTCGTCGACGCGCTGCCGCTCAACCGGTCCGCGAAGGTGGACAAACGGGCGCTGCGGGCCCGGTACGCCGCCGCGCATCCCGCCGACGCCGACTCGCTGGGCACCGTGATCGGCAGCCCGGCATGAACCCGCGCCGGGAGTTGTACACCCTGGTCGGCGCCGACCTGCTGTCCAACCTCGGCACCCGCATCTCCGTGGTGGCCATCCCCTGGCTGGTGCTGGAGACCACCGGCAGCCCCACCAAGATGGGACTCGTCGCGGCGGCGGAGACGCTGCCGTACATGCTCTCCAGCGCCCTGGCCACACCGTGGGCGGACCGCTTCGGCATCCGCCGTACCTCCGTCTTCGTGGACGCGGCCAGCGCCGTCGCGATGGCCGTGGTGGCCCTGGCGCCCTGGCTCGGGTTCGGCACGCTGCTGGTCCTGGTGGCGGTCGCCGGCGGGCTGCGCGGCATCGGCGACCGGGTCAAGCACGTGCTGTTCAAACCGGCCGCCGAGCGGGCCGGAGTGCCGCTGATCCGGCTCACCAGCGCCTACGACGGCCTGGCCCGGGGCATGACGCTGTTCGGCGCGGTCCTCGGCGGCCTGCTCATCGACTGGGTCGGGCTGACCCGGGCCATCTGGATCGACGCGGCCACGTTCGCGGTCTGCGCGCTGCTGATCGGCGTGCTGGTACGCCCGCACGCGCAGGCGCAACCCGCGCCCCGGGAGCCGTACCTGCGGGCGCTGCGCGGCGGCTTCGCGTACCTGCGCACCGACCGGACGCTGATGATCATGCTGATCGTGGTCTCGGTGTCGAACATGTTCGCCAACGCCAGCGTCGCGGTCTGGATCCCGCTCTGGGTCAACCAGGTGCTCGGCGATCCAGCCGGCTTCGGCCTGCTGCTCGGCGTGTTCTCGGCCGGCGCGCTGCTGGGCAACGTGCTGTTCACGATGTTCGGCACCCGGCTGCCCGCCGGGGCGACGTTCGCGCTGGGGTTGACGCTCAGCGGCGCGCCCCGGCTGCTCGCGCTGGCGCTCAGCGACGACCTGGTCGTGGTGCTCGTGGTGACGTTCCTGTCCGGCATCGGCATCGCGGCGGTGAATCCGCTGCTCGGCGCGTCGCTCTACCAGCGGGTGCCGGGCGAGCTGCAGACCCGGGTGCTGGGCATCTCCGGATCGGTGGCGTTCCTCGGCCTGCCCGTCGGCGCGCTGCTCGGCGGCTGGTCGGTGGCGCTGCTCGACCTGACCCCGGCGCTGCTGGTGATGTCGGTGGTCTGCCTGGTGCTGACCATCGGGCCGCTGCTGCTGACCCGAGCGTCGCGCCGTCCGTCCCCGGAACCGGCGACCCCGACGCCGGTCTGAGCCGTCGTGTCGGTGGGCGGCGGTAGGGTCGGGGCCATGGCGACCTGGGACGACGTGCGACGCATCGCGCTGGCCCTGCCGGAGACCACCGAGCGCGGCTCGTACGACGACCTGCCCGCCTGGCGGGTGCGCGACAAGATGTTCGTCTGGGAACGGCCGCTGCGCCGCAGTGACCTCGAAGCGCTCGGCGACGCCGCGCCCGACGGCCCGATCCTCGGCGCCCGGGTGCCCGACCTGGGCGCCAAGGAGGCGCTGCTCGCCGACGACCCGGCGGTCTACTTCACCACCCCGCACCTCGACGGCTACCCGGCGGTGCTGGTCCGGCTCGACCGGATCACTGTGGACGAGCTGACCGAGCTGATCACCGAGGCGTGGCACGCCCGCGCGCCGAAGCGGCTCGCCTCCGCGCACCGGGCCGGGTCCGCGTGAGCCGCCCGGTGGACGCCGTCGTGTTCGACATGGACGGCACGCTCATCGAGTCGCACGAGGTGGTGCCCGCGGCGTACCGGGCGGCGGTGCGGGCCGGTGGCGGCCCGTCGTACACCGACGCCGAGGTCATCGCCGGCTACTCGATCGGCTCACCGTCGGATCTGCTGACGCACCTGCTCCGGCGCCCGGCCACCGGAGCGGACCTGGACCGCTACCACACCGAACTCGCCGCGCTGGCCGGGCGGGTGAGCGTCTACCCCGGAGTCGCGGAGATGCTCGCCGACCTCACCGCCCGGGTGCCGGTGGGCGTGTTCACCGGCGCGAGCCACCGGGCGGCGGAGATCATGCTCGACCGGGTCGGCCTGCTCGGTCACTTCCAGGTGGTGCTCGGCGGCGACCAGGTCACCCGGCCCAAGCCGGCGCCCGAGGGCGTGGAGACGGCCTGCCGGCGCCTCGGCGTGCCGGCCGGCCGCGCCGCGTACGTGGGCGACTCGCCGCTGGACCTGCGCGCCGCCCGCAGCAGCGGCGCGGTGGCGGTGGCCGCCGCATGGGGGCACCAGTACGACCCGGACGAGCCGGCTGACCTCAGCCTGTCCCGGCCCGGGGAGCTGCTGGCCCTGCTGCCCTGAGCGCGAGGGCCACCGCCTCCTCGGGCGAACCGGCGTCGACCGGGCCGGGCACCGGGTCGCCGTGGGCGTCCAGGATCCGCCACCCGCCCAGCACCACCACCGGGATGCCGCCGCGCCGCAGGCCGAGCGCCACCTCGCTGAGCGTGCCCCAGGAACCGCCGATCGCGATCACCGCGTCCGCGCTCCACACCAGGATCGCGTTGCGGGCCTGACCCATGTTCGTCACCACGCTCGCGGACACCTCCGCCGGACCGGGGTCGGCGCCGTCGCCGGGGCATATCCCGATCACCAGCCCGGAACGCGCCCGTACGCCCGCCGCGACGGCGGCCATCACGCCGCCGCCTCCACCGCAGAGCACCGTGACCCCGCGCTCGGCCAGCAGTTCACCCACCCGCCGCGCCGCGGCGGTCTCGTCCTCGGTCGCCGCCTCCGGACCGCACACCGCCACCTGCATTCGCATCCCTCCATTCCGGACGCGTGAGCCGTCCGTGTCGCGCCACCACTCTCCCCCGTCTCGGTGCGCCGCCGAACCCTTTTCCCGCGCACACGGCTCGGCTAGCCTGCCGGGCATGCCATCGACGTTGACCGAGGCGACCGACCCGTGGTGCCTGCGGCCGGGAGAGGCCGCCGAGCTGCTGCGCGGGCACCCGTGGCGCCGGTTCGTGGTGCTGGGTGACAGCGTCGCGGAAGGGCTGTGCGAGCCGGCCGACGGCTACCCGGACCTTCAGTGGGCCGACCGGATCGCCGCCGAGCTGCGCGCCGTCCGGCCGGAGCTGGCCTACCTGAACCTGGGCCGGCGCGGACTGCGCGCGCACGAGGTACGGGCCACCCAGCTCGCCGACGCGCTGGCCTTCGAACCGGACCTGGCCCTTGTGGTGTGCGGCGGCAACGACGCGTTCCGGTCCGCGTACGACCCGGAGACGGTGGACGCCGAGCTGACCGCAATGATCACCGCGCTGCGGGAGGCCGGCGCGGACGTGATCACCGTGGGCATGTTCGACGTGTCGCACAGCCCGGCGGTGCCGGAGGCGTTGCGCGCGGCGCTGGGCGAGCGGATGCGCCGGCTGTCCCGGCACACCCGGGGCGTGGCCGAGCGCCTGGGCACGCTGCACGTCCACCTGACCGACCATCCGCTGGTGGCCGACCCGTCGCTGTACAGCAGCGACGGCCGCCACGGCAGCGCCCGCAGCGACGCGATAGCCACCGCCGAGACGCTGCGCGTCCTGGCCCGCCACACGTCCGGCTCCCCGGAAAGGAACCCCGCGCCGACGCCGGGGCGCGGCGCGCAGCGTGGCGTCTGATCCCGCCACCGCCGTTGACATCGAGGCAGCTCGATGACACGGTCCGGGCCGGTGAACAGTCCCCGGGAGGCCGCGGTGCCGTTCCGGTCCGTGCCCGCGGAGCGCGCTCTCGCTACAGCATCAACTGCGATCAAGCGGCTCGGCCTCACGGCGCGGACGGAGGTGCTCGGCCCGGCCGAGTCGCCGACCATGCGCGTCACGCTGTTCCGGGGCGGGGCACGGGTCGCCGTGGGTGCGGGAAAGGGAGCGGGTCCCCAGGGCGCGGCGAGCGCGCACTTCGAGGCCCTGGAACGCCATCTCATGTCTGCCCGGGACAACCGCCGATGGACCGCGGACGCCACGAGGCTGCTGCCGGCGAGCATCGTGGCCGGACAGTCTGCCCTGGATGCGGATCTGGTCGTACAGCGGTGGGCGACGGAGTTTCCGGACTCCGTCGCGGCATGTGCCTCGTACGGCGAGGTTCGTTATCCCACCTTCCTCACGGACCCGCGCTACTACCGGTGGCCGGTCGCGGGTGACGACGTCCGGCCGTACCGCGGTCTGCTGCGATACTCGTCCAGCCTGGGCACCGCGGCCGGCGTCGACGTGGCGGAGGCCGTCTATCACGGCCTCTGCGAGCTGATCGAACACGACGGTCTCGGGCAGGCGCTGCTCCGGTGGTACGTCGCCGGAGTGCCGGACGTCGACCTCGTGCCGGCCGGGGACCTGCCGGACCAACTGCGGGCACTGCACGCGCAGGCCGTACGGGCGGCCGGCGCACCCGTACATCTGCTCGACGTCACGACCGACCTGGACGTGCCGGTGTACCTGGCGGTCAGCTCGGCGGCCGGCGGCGAGCCGACCCGGCTCGGGGCCGGCGCGTCGCTCTGGGCCACCGACGCCGCGTCGCGTGCCCTCGGCGAGCTGATCCAAGTCTGTGCGCTCTCCTCACCGGCCGCCGGCTCGCCCGCGGTCCAGCGTCTGGCGGCCTGGCCCGCACTGCAACGATGTGCCCTGATGCCACTCGACGGGCTGCTCTCCGGGCGGGTGCGGGCGGTGCCGCTACGCGCGGACGTAGCCGGCGACGGCAGCCCGGGTTGGGGGCTGGAGCACGTCCGGCGGGCTCTGGCTCGTCGCGGCATCGACCACCACGTGTGCGAGCTCACCCCGGTCGGCGCACCGATCGCGGTGGCCACCACGATCGCCCCAGGGCTGGAACGCTTCAGCCTGGTGCGACACGGGGTGCCCGTCGTCCCGACCGGACGGGGATGGCACTTGTGGCCGTCACCGGACCGGGCGATCATCAGCTGACCACATCCAGTCCGAACGATATGAGGACACATGTCTACTGAGGAGAATCGCTTCGTCCCCGGTGGCGGCAGCCTCTGCTTCCACCCCGGCGACGAGGAAGGCGCGTCGACGCTTCGCCTCGCCGACGATCTGGCGGCGGACCTGCACCTCGCGCTGACCAGCATCGACGACCGCCACCTCGCCGTGCTGGCCTGAACGAGGTTGTGACGCGGCTTGTAGAGACAGCCGGCGTCGACGGAAGCCGGCTGTTTCACCGTGACTTCTCTCTCTGGTACCTCGCCCGGTCGATCTCCGTCGCCGGGACCGCCGCCAGCGCCGTCGCGCTGCCGCTACTCGTCTACCGGACGAGCGCGTCCCCGACGCTGACCGCGGCGGTGGTCGGGCTCGAAGCCCTGCCGTACCTGCTGTTCGGGCTCTTCGCCGGAGCCGCCGCCGACCGCCTGCGGCGTAAGCGCATGATGATCATCGCAGACGTGTGCTGCGCACTGCTGATCGCCACCGTGCCGGTCGCCGCGTTGTTCGATGTGCTCGCCCCCTGGTACCTGCTCGTCGTGGCGTTCGGCGTGGGTTGCGGCTTCTGCTGGTTCGACGCGGCGGCGTGGGGCGCCTTCGTGCGCATCGTCGGCAAGCCGGGGATCACCCGGGCGAACAGCCTCATCTGGTCCACCGAGATCGTGCTGGAGATCGTCGCGCCCGCCGCCGCGGGACTACTTGCCGCTGTCGCCGACCCCACCCTGGTGCTGGCCGTCGACGCCGTCACCTATCTGGTGTCCGCCGCGCTGCTCGCCCAGATCCGCGCCGGGTTGGACCCGGGGCCGACGGTGGCCCGCCGGGTGCGGGCCGAGATCGCCGAAGGACTGCGCCACCTCTGGCGGACGCGGGTCCTGCGGACGCTGACCGCTGCCGGTTTCGGGCTCAACGTCGCCGCCGGCGGCGTGCTGGGCCTGCTCGTCGTCCACGCCGACGAGGTGCTCGATCTGAGCCCGGAGGACCGACGCCTGGGTCTGCTCTTCACGGCCGCCGCGGTCGGCTCACTGGTGGCCGCCGTCGTCCTGCCCAGGGCCAGCCGGTGGGCCGGCCAGGGAACGGTGTCCATCACGGGGCTCGTCATCTTCGTCGCGGCCCTCATCGGTCTGGCTGGCACGTCGGTTTTCGCCCTGGCGTTGGCGTGGTGGACGATCTGGGCCGTGGCGCGCCTGACCGTGAACGCGAACGGCATCACCGTGCGCCAACTCCTCACACCCGATGCGCTGCAGGGCCGCGTCAACACCACCGGGCGCATGCTGGCCTGGGGCGGCACTCCGTTCGGCGCCCTGATCGGAGGGCTGGCCGCAGACACCTTCGGGGTCCGAGTGGCGTACCTGATGCTGGCCGTGCCCGTCGTGCTCAGCCTCGCTCTGATCATCACCTCACCGGTGCGTGGCCTGCGCATCACTGTCGACTAGCCACCCACCTGACCCCTCCCCTGCCCTCCCCCGCCCTCCCCGGCCGGCCCTCCCCGACGATCATGAAGTTGACGGCAGTGTGCGTCCGTTTTGTCGCCGCCAACTTCATGATCAGCGCGGTCAGGGCGCGCCGTCGGCCGGTTCGCGGCCCGGATCCATCCGTTGATCAAGGAGGGCGGGGCGGGAGGGTGGGTCAGGGGGTCAGGGGGTTAGGAGGATGCCGGTCAGGAGGACGCCTCGGGCCAGGTTGAGGACCTCGTCGCAACCCGGGTAGCCGACCCGGGCCAGGGCGCCGGAGCCGGTGCGGCCGAACAGGTACGGGGCGAGGCTGTACGGGACGTCGGCGGTGACCGTCTCACCGGTCTCGATCTGCACGAAGTCCATCGCCACCCGGTCCGCCTCGTGGTAGCGCTGCAGGATGTTGCCACCCTCGGCGATCGCCGCGCGTACCCCGTCCGCCCACGCCACCGGCGTCATCTCCCGGCCGATCAGCACGCCGTGCCCGGCCGATCCGCCGGCCGGCTTGGCGACCAGGTCGGCCTGTTCGGCGAGCGCCCGGTCGAGCTGGTCGGCGGTGAGCGCGACGGTGTGCGGCACGTACCGGCGGATCAGCGTCCGGTCGTCCTCCGGCAGGAGGTCGAGGTCGTCCCAGAGCCAGGCGTAGTTGAGCTTGTTGCTGAGCAGCCAGGCGGCGCTGCTGACGAACATCGGCAGCGTGCCGGCGGCGAGCGCGCCGGCCACCGCGTCCAGGCCGGGGCTGGGGGTGACCCGGTTCGGCACGAACAGCCGGAACAGAGCGTCCACCGGGGCGCCGTCGACGACCAGCCGCCTCTGCTCGTCCAGGCCGGCGGTGGCCACCGGGGCGATGACCAGGTCGATGCCGAACGGGCGGGCCTGGTCGATCAGCGGGGACAGGATCCGGATGAACGTCTCCGGGTCGTCCAGGCCCGGGTAGTCGGCCTCGAAGTCCATCAGCAGCGCCACCCGGGCGCCGTCGGGCAGGCCGAGCGTGTCCCGGATGGCGGCGAACCGCTGGTCCAGCAGGGACGGCGCGGGCCGTGCGCCGTCGAGCAGGCCGTGCGTGCGGTACAGCTCGGCGTACCGCTGGATGACGGTGTCGGCGTCGAAGCCGCCGCCGAGGCTGCTGTCGATGTTGTACTCCACGATGCACGGCACGCCGCCGGAGAACAGCACGTCCGGCCGGTACGCGGCGAGCAGCCCCTCGTGCAGTTCCTCGCCCGGGTCGAGCAGCCGGGTCTCCCCCTCCGGCACGTCGAGCAGGCGTTGCAGCTCACCGGCGGTACGCGCGCGGCGCCGACAGGCCTCCAGGATGAGCTGGGCGATGCGGTCGCAGACCTCGTTCAGCTCGCCGAACGCGTCGGCGGTGAAGACGGGTGGGCGGGCCAGCCGCCACTGCTTGTTGTACGTGGCCCGGCCGTGGAAGATCTTCTCCCACGCCGCTGCGCCGGTGGTCACCATCGCGGTACGGGTGGACTCGGGCAGGTCGGTCCACGCCTGACCGAGTGGCGGCCACGTGTAGTTCGGGTCCATCGTTCATCCGTCCTTGAGGGTCAGTTGGATGGCGGCGGTGAGCTGGTCGCGGCCGGGTTGCACGGCCCGGTCCAGGGCCGGGGCGAAGGGCAGCACCGCGCCGTCGGGGCGGGTGACCCGCCGGGGCGGCGCGGCCAGCCGCACCCGCTCGACCACTGTCGCGATGATCTCCCCGGCGATGCCGCAGGAGCGGTTGCCGTCGTCGACCACCACGAGGCGGCCGGTGCGGCTCACCGACTCGACCAGCCCGTCCCAGTCGAACGGGTAGAGCGTGCGGGGGTCGAAGACCTCCACCGACGCCTGACCGGCCAGTTCCTCGGCGACGGCGAGCGCGTCGTGCACCAGGTGCCCGACCGCCACCACCGTCACGTCGGCGCCGGGACGGCGGACGATCCCCCGGCCCAGCGGCACCGGCGTCAGGTCGGTGACGTCGGCGCGCAACTCCAGGGCGCCGGCCGGGGCGAAGACCACCACCGGGTCGTCGCAGCGGATCGCGGAGACCAGCAGCCCGTACGCGTCGGCCGGGGTGGCCGGTACGACAGTGGTCACGCCGACGTGGGCGAAGAGCGCGTACGGGTGGTCCGAGTGCTGCCCGGCCCATCCGGTGCGGGAGCCGGAGCCGGGCACCACGTAGGTGACCGGCACCGCGCACTGGCCGCCGGTCATCAGCGGGAACTTGTGCGCGTGGTTGACGATCTGCTCGAAGACCAGGAACAGCAGCGACGGGATCTGGAACTCCACCACCGGGCGGGCCCCGGCCAGCGCCGCGCCAGTGGCGAAGCTGGTGAACGCCTGCTCCGACAGCGGGGTGTCGCGGACCCGTTCCGGGCCGAACTTCTTCAGCAGGCCGGTGGTGACGTTGGCGGCGGCCACCCGGATGTCCTCGCCGAGCACCACGACGGAGTCGTCACGGGTCATCTCGTCGGCGAGCGCCCGGGTGAGCGCCCTGCGGTAGGAGAGCCGGGGCATCAGCCACCTCCGGTCCGGGCGGTGAGCCCGCTGGCGTACAGGTGGTCCAGGGCGGTCGCCGGGTCGGGGTGCGGACCGGCGAGCGCGAACTCGACGGCGGCGTCCAGTTCCGCCTCGACGGCGGCGTCCACCTCGGCGCGTGCCGCCGGATCGAGTCGCGCGCCGGCGATGTCGACGGGATCGCGGGACCGGCCCTCGGCCACCTCTTCCGGCGGCCGGTAGTCGAGGCGTACCTGATGTTCGAAGGTGTGGTGGGCGTCGAAGCGGTAGGTGTGGGCCTCGATCAGCTCGGGGCCGCCGCCGGCGCGCATCCGGGCGACGGCGGCGGCGGTGACCTCGCGTACCGCTTCGGGGTCCTGCCCGTCGACGGCGGCCGCCGGTATGCCGAAGGCGGTGGCCCGCCCGGCGATGGTGCCGGCGACCGCGCCCTCGACGGGCATGGTGGTGGCGTAGCCGTTGTTCTCGCAGACGAACAGCACCGGCACCCGCCAGAGCGCGGCCAGGTTGAACGCCTCCAGGAGCATGCCCTCGTTGACGGCGCCGTCACCGAAGAAGGTGGCGCCGACGATGTCGGCGCCGCGCCGCCGGCGCTCCCATACCGCTCCGGTGAGGATCGCGCCGGCGGCTCCGACGATGGCGTTGGCGCCCAGGACGCCGACGCCGAAGTCGGCGGCGTGCATCGACCCGCCCCGGCCCCGGTTGAGCCCGGTGACCCGGCCGCACAGCTCGGCCAGCATCCGGGCCGGGTCGGCGCCCTTTGCCAGCACGTGGCCGTGCCCGCGGTGGGTGCCGGTGACCAGGTCCTCGCGGTCCAGCGCCGCGCAGACGCCGGCGGCGATCCCCTCCTGACCGAGGTACGGGTGGATGCCACCGACGATCTCCCCGGAGCGGACCAGCTCGATCGCGCGCTCCTCGAAGCGGCGGATCAGCCGGACCGTCCGGTAGAGCCGGAGCGGGTCGGAGCCGGTCACGCCGGACGGCCCTCCTTGACGGCGGCGAGGATGTCGTCCCAGAGGCGGGCGCGGGCGGCCAGCGCGGCGTTCACCGTGTCGGCGCACTCCTGCCACTTGGTGTCGTCGTCGCCGCACAGGTCGGCGAGCATCTGCATGGCCATCGGGGTGTGCTGCTCCCCGTCGACCTCGATGTGCCGCTCCAGGTAGTCGACGAACTTGTTGAGCCGGTTGCTGCGCTCGTTGACGGCGACGACCTGGGTGAACATCTCCGGGATGAGGTCCTCGCGGCCGAACGCGAACGCCGCCGCCTGGCAGTGCACCGGGGTGGTTTCGATGATCCGCCAGGTGGTGCCGGCGAACGCCGCCGAGGCCGCGGGGACGCCCGCCGCGCCGAGCGCCTCGGTGACCGGGGTGCCGTCGCGCAGCAGGTCGACGAGCTTGTTCACGGCCGTGGTGTCGGCGCCGGCCTCGGCCATGCCCTGCACGTACAGCTCGAAGTGGCTGATGTAGCCCTCGCCCAGCTCGTCGCTCTCCTCGACCATGACGATGTCGTTGATCAGGCGGCGGCTGCCGGTGGGGCCGGTCGGGATCCACGGCACCGTGACGCAGGTGAGCTGCCGCTGCAGCGACTTCAGCAGCGACATGAAGTCCCACACGGCGAAGACGTGGTGCTCCATGAACGTGACGAGCGCGTCGTGGGTGTCGAGGTTGGCGTAGAGCGGGTGCTTGACCACCACGTCGCGGCGCTCGGTCACCGCCCGCTCCAGCCGCTCGATGCCCGGGTGCGTCTTTCCCCAGTCGTACCGTGACATTGTCAGCCTCCCTGCTGGGCGCGGTCGCGCCAGATGACCGGGCAGTAATCGGGGTCCGCGTAGTCCGGCCGGCCCTCGTGGGTGCGGCGGACCAGCACGTCGTGGTTGTACGCGGCGAGCGTGCCGTCGGAGAGCGGGTACTCCCGCCAGGCGTTGTCGCCGTCCTGCAGGTGCAGCGAGATGGCCCGGCGGGGCCGCCCGCTGACGTTCGCACCGCTGCCGTGGTAGGTGCGGCAGTGGTGGAAACTCATGTGCCCCTTGGGGATCACCATGGGGATCTTGCGGATCGTCGCCCCGTTGTACGCCGCGTTCTCGGCGAGCATCGCCTCGAGCTGGTCGCGGTCCCGGTCGGCGAAGTGCCGCACCACCGTGTCGTCGGCGCCGATCTCCCGCCAGCGGTGGGAGCCGTCGACCATGGTGATGGTGCCCATCTCCTCGCCGCAGTCGTGGAACGGGATGAACGCGGTGAGCATGTTCTCCGACGACGAGGACGCCCAGTAGTGCTTGTCGAAGTGCCACGGCACGATGTTCGACGGCTCGCCGGCGATCGGCGGCTTCCAGATCAGCGTGGACTGGAAGATGCGGATCTCGGCGGCCCGGGCCAGCCGGGCGGCGACCGCGCCGATCAGCGGCTTGCGCAGGATGCGCGCGATGCCGTCGTGCTCGTGGTGCACGTAGTCGTTGTGCCGCTGCACGTCGCCCCTGGACGGCTCCCAGTAGGCCAGCTTCGGCGGCCGGACCGGCAGGCGCCGGTCGCGTTCCCCGGCGTAGTAGCTGTCGGTGGCGGCGACCAGCTCGTCCACCTCGTCGTCGGTGAGCAGCTTCTTCGACAGGTACCAGCCGTGCTCGGCGTAGTGCCGGACGTCCTCGTCGGAGGGAAGCAGCGCCTCCTCCTCGGCGGTCAGCCCGGGATCGATGGTGGTCATGCCCCTACCCCTCCGGCCGCGACGCCGGGGGTCGCCCCCGCCGCGGCCAGCTCGCGTTCCTTGGCCTCGTAGAGCGCCTTGATGTTGCCGCTGCCGAAGGTGCGCGCCCCACGCCGCTCGATGAGTTCGAGGAAGAGGGTGCGGCGCACGTGCATCGACTCGGTGAAGATCTGCAACAGCTGCCCGTCGTGGTCGGAGTCGACCAGGATGCTCAGCTCGCGCAGCCGGTCCACCGGCGCGTCCAGCCGGCCGACCCGCTGCTCCAGGCCGTCGTAGTAAGCGCCGGGGGTGCTGGCGAACCGCACGCCCCGGCCGGCGAGCGCGCCCACGGCGGTGACGATGTCGTCGGTGCGCAGCCCCAGGTGCTGCACCCCGGCGCCGGCGTGCCAGCGCAGGAAGTCCTCGATCTGCCCCGGCCGGGCGCCGGTGTCCGGCTCCAGCAGGACGAACGTGACAGTCCCGGACGGGCTCTGCACCACCTTGGAGTTCATCGCCTGCCCGGCGACCTCGATGTGCTCGGTGAAGATGTCGGCGAAGCCGAACACCTTCTCGTAGTGCGCCACGGTCTCGTCGAGCTGCCCGGGCGGCACGCAGATGGCCAGGTGGTCCACCTCGGCCAGCAGCGAGTCCCCGTCCGGCGCGCCCACCGGCTCGATCGCCCCGGGCAGGAACACCTCCGGGTCGCCGCGCCGCTCGACGAGGCGGTGCACCACGTCGCCGAAGCCGCCCACCTCGGCGACCACCACCTCGGCGTCCGCGCCGGTGAAGGTGCGCGGCGGGCTCACCGCGCTCGCGCCGCGTTCCACCAGCTCCGCGTACGCCCCGGCGGCGTCGTCGACGGCGAGCGCCACCACCGCGATGCCGTCGCCGTGCCGGTGCACGTACGTGGCCGCCGGGTGCTCGGCGGACAGTCCGGTGGTCAGCAGCAGCCGGATGCCCGCCTGGGCCAGCAGCAGCGAGCGCTGCCCGTCCAGCCCGGTCTCCGGCCCGCCCTGCCCGCGCAGCCGGAAACCGACGGCGTTGTCGAAGTAGAAGGCCGCCTGCCGGGCGTCTCCCACGTACAGTTCGAGATGATCTATCCCGTTGATGGTCATGGGCTTCCCCTGTTCCCCCCGTGGTCACGACCCGGACGACGCCCGGGATTGGAGTCCGGTCAGTCCGCAGCCGGGGTGGCGCCCCGGCGGGCCGGCCCGGAGAGCCGGCGCAGGAGCAGGCTGACGTTCTGGCCGCCGAACCCGAACGAGTTCGTCAGCGCGTGGTCGGCCCGGGTGGGCCGGGGCACGGCGCGGACGTGGTCCGCCTCGCACTCCGGGTCCGGGTCGTCCAGGTGGTAGGTGGGCGGCAGCAGGCCGCTGTCGAGCGCCAGCGCGGTGGCCGCGGCCTCCAGCACCCCTGACGCGCCGAGCAGGTGCCCGGTGAGCGCCTTGGTGGAGCTGACCGGCACGCCGCCGAGGCCGAACACCTCGGCCAGCGCGGTGGTCTCGGCGACGTCACCGAGCTTGGTGCCGGTGCCGTGCGCGTTGACGTACCCGACGTCGGCCGGCTCGACCCCGCCGGCGGCGAGCGCCCGGCGCATGCACGCGGCCGCTCCCGCGCCGTCCGGGCGCGGCGCGGTCGGGTGGTACGCGTCGGTGTTCGCCCCGAAACCGGCGACCTCGGCGTAGCCGCGCACACCCCGTCCGTCGGCGTGCCCGGCGCGCTCCAGCACCAGCAGCGCCGCGCCCTCGGCCAGCACGAACCCGTTGCGCCGCTTGTCGAACGGGCGGCTCGCCTCGGTGGGCTCGTCCCAGCCGCGGGCCAGCGCCCGGGCGTTGCCGAACGTGTCGGCGAACGTGCCGAACAGCGGCGCCTCGCTCGCCCCGCACACCACCACGTCGGCCTCGCCGGAGCGGATGAGGCGTACCCCGTCGGCGACGGCCTGGGCGCCGGAGGCGCAGGCCGTGCCGACGGATGAGCTGTAGCCGCGGATGCCGTGCGCGATGGCGATCCGCGCCGAGGGCATGTTCGGCAGGATGCCGGTGAGCAGGTACGGGCTGACCGCCGCCCGGCCCCGGGCGGCCCGCGCCAGCACCTGGCTCTCCAGGGTGGACATTCCGCCGACGCCGCCGACGATCACCGCGATGCGTTCCGGGTCGACGTCGCGGCCCACCTCGATGCCGGCGTCGGCGAGCGCCTCGGCGGCGGTGATCAGGGCGAGCAGCACCACCCGGTCGAGCACCTTCGTCTCCGGTCCGGAGGCGACGCTGCGCGGGTCGATGTCCGGCAGCACGCCGGCCACCTCCAGGCTGCCCGCCGCCGGGTGTCCCTCGGGCGGGCGGCGCAGCCCGGAGCGGCCGGTGAGCAGCGCGTCGAACGTGTCCGCGACGCCGCGCCCGGCCGGGGTGAACAGGCCCATGCCGGTGATGACGGCGGTCACGACGGCGCCTCGGTGAGGTAGCGCTCGCGCAGCGCCACCTTGCGCACCTTGCCGGTGACGGTGACCGGGATGTCGTCGGCGCGTACCGGGACGATCCGGCGCAGCGTGGCGGCCACGTCCGGGCCGAGCGCGGTACGGACCTGCTCGGTGCGGTCCGCGTCCGGGTCGGCGCCGGCGGCCAGTTCCAGCAGCACGTCGGTGGTGACGGTGCCGTCGTCCGCCTTGACGATCACCACAGTGCAGTCGGTCACGTCGGCGCAGGCGGCGAGGATGCGTTCCTCGGACAGCGCGGTGAAGAACCACTTCCCGTCGCCCGCCTCGACCGAGTCGACCGCCCGGTCCAGGTGGTAGTAGCGGCCGTCGTCGTCGGCGTACACCAGGTCGCCGGTGAGGTACCAGCCGCGCAGCCGGAACCGGTACGTGGTGACCGAGTCGTTCCAGTAGCCGCGGAACAGCGACGGCGAGTCGATGCCGAGCCAGCCGACCTGCCCGGGCGGCAGTTCGTTGCCGTCGGTGTCGAGCACGGCGACCTTGGTGAACCGATACGGGCGGCCGACGCAGCGGCCGTACCTGTCGGTGTCGGTGGTGTGGGTGATGTGGAACATCGAGTGGCCCATCTCGCTGGAGCCCAGGCCGTCGATGAACACCGAGCCGGGTACCCGGGTCACGCCGCCGCGGGTCACCACGTCCCGGGAGCCCACAGCGACCAGCCGCCGGACGTGCGGCTCGTGCGAGCAGTCGCCGGTGTTGAACCACAGCCGCACCGAGTCCAGGTCGTAGCCGGACAGGTCGAAGCGGGCCAGTTCGGCCCAGGTGACCGAGAAGCCGAACACGCCGTCGGGGCGCCACCGCTGGATCGCGTCGAGCACCCGCTCGCCGCCCTGCTCGGAGAGCAGGAACATCTCCGCCCGGTTGCCCAGCGCCTGGTTGACCATGAGCACTGTGGCGGTGTGCGGGGCGGGCAGCGCGTTGAGGATGCGGGTGGTGCCCTGCGCCTGCGGCATGGACAGCAGGTGGCGGGTGGCGGCGAACAGGCTGGCGTGCGAGTGCAGCACCGCCTTCGGCACTCCGGTGGTGCCGGAGGTGTGGGTGATGACGATCGGGTCGTCCTGGTGGTGCCGGTAGTGCGCCGGCGCGGCGTCCGGGTCGCCGGTCCCGGCCTGCGCGGGTTCGCCGAGCATCGGCGCGCCCAGGTCGTGCCCGGCCAGCGCCTCGGCGTGCGCGGCGTCGGCGAGCACCCCGGCGGCGCGCAGCCGGCGGATGTACTCGGCGGCGATCTCGGGGCGCAGCCTGCCGTTCATCAGCGCCGGGATGGCGCCGAGGCGCGTGAGCGCCAGGAACGACAGCACCATGTCGGCGGCGGTGCCGGCCCAGACCGCGACCGGGTCGCGGGGCTTGACCCCGCGTTCGTGCAGCCAGGCCGCCCGGGCGGAGACCATCCGGTCGAGCCGGCCCAGCGTCAGCGGGGTCTCGGCCGGGTGGCCGTCCACAGCGGTGTCGAATGTGAGCCCCGGGCCGTCCGGGTCGGCGCCGTGGGCCAGCACCCGGGCGAGCACGTTGCCCGCACCGATTTCCGCGTCGGCCGCGAGCGCGCCGCGCAGTCCCTTCGTCCTCATTGACGTGTTCCCTCCCCCAGCAGCACCGCGGTCGCCTCGCCCGGCGTACCGTCCGGTGCCAGTTCGATCAGGATCAGCAACGCCTGTGCGGCGTCGCCGTCGTGCAGCAGCAGGTCTGCCTCGGCCTCCCCCTCGGCCCGCGCGTCGCCGGTCGGGCTCAGGCACACCACCGGCCCGTCCAGTCCCCAGCGCGCCGCGACGTGCCCGGCCACGCTGTTCGGCACCGACTGGAAGAAGAACAGCGGCCCGATCCGGTCGCCGGCGGCCACCGCGGCCCGGACGTGCGCCGCGCTGGCCGTGTCCCCGCCCGCGCTGACCAGCACCACGGCCGTCGCGTTGCCCGGCGGCAGCGGCCCGGCGCCGTACCGCCGCGCGAGGCACCGCTCGGCGACCGCCACCACCAGCGGCGCGAACGCCGAGTGCACAAACCCCGGCACCCCCGGCACCCCCGCGCCCTCATCCCCCGCCGCGGGCCACCGCACCTCCGCCTCGTTGCGCGATCTTGCAGTTGGCGCCCCTTCGGCGGGCGTTGTGCCCGGTTCGCCGGGGCCGGGAGTGCAAGATCGCGGGGAGTCGGGGTGGGGGGTGGGGGCGGTCATGAGGTGCTCACCAGGAGGGCCGTGTTGGCGCCGCCGAAGGCGGCGTTGAGGGTCAGGGCGTGCCCGGTGCGCGCGGGGCGCGGGGCGTCGCGGATGACGTCCAACGGGCACTGCGGGTCGGGGCCGAGCCAGCCGGCGGTGACCGGCAGCTTGCCGTGCCGCAGGGCCAGCACGGTGACCAGCAGTTCCAGCAGTCCGGACGCCTCCAGCGCGTGCCCGTGCACCGACTTCGTGGAGCTGACCGGCAGCCGCCCGACGCCGTCGCCGAACACCCGGGTCAGCGCCGCCGCCTCGGAGGCGTCGCTGAACGGGGTGCCGGTGGCGTTGGCGTTGACGTAGCCGATCGCGGCCGGGGGCAGGTCGCCCCGGCGCAGCGCCGCCTGCACCGCCCGGGCCAGGCCGAGCCCGTCCGGGTGCGGCTGGCACGCGTGGTACGCGTCCCCCGCCCGGCCCCACCCGGCCACCGTCGCCACCGTCTCGGCTCCCCGCCGGGCGGCGGCGCCCGCCGACTCCAGCACCACGGCGGCCACCCCGTCGCCCAGCAGCAGGCCCTTGCGGCCGGCGCTGAACGGGCGTACCGCGCCGTCGGCGGCGAGCGCCCGGCCGGCGTCGAAGAGCGCGTACTGGTCCGGTTCGACCAGGTAACCGGCCGCGACCACGACCCGTTCCAGGTCACCCCGGCGGATCAGCGCGGCGGCGTCGGCGACCGCGCTGCTCGCCGACACGCACGCGGTGGTGTAGACCCGGGTCCGCCCGCCCAGGCCGCACCGCGCGGCCAGGTGACCGGCCAGCGCCGGCACCGTCGGCGCGTCCCGCCCTTCGGGTACGGGCAGCGAGTGCGGCCCGCCGTGGGTGGCCAGGAACAGCGCCGACTCCGCGCGTCCGGCCCGGTCCAGCCCGGCGGCCCGGGCGGCGGAGTCGACGGCGTCGGCCAGCTCGTCGGCGAGCGTGCCGACGTCCGGCAGGGTGGCCGCCACCGTGACCCGGCGGCCGGTGGTGTCGAAACGGCGCACCGGCGCGAACGCCGGGGCGCCGGTGAGCACCCCGGCCAGCAGCGCGTCCGCGCCCCTGCCGAGGGCGCTGAGCGCGTACGTGCCGGTGATCCGTACGGTCTCCCGCTCAGCCATCTGCGGGTGCGGTCAGCGAGCCGCGGAACACCGCGAGCGCGTCGTCGACGGTGCGGATACCGGCGAGCTGGTCGTCGCTCAGGTCCAGCCGGCGGTCGTAGCGTTGCTCGACCATGTGCACGAGCCAGGCCAGCTCCATCGAGCCGAGCCGGTCCGGCACCTGGTCGGCGGGCTTCGCGGTCAGTTCGGCGAGCATGCTCACCAGGTCAGCTCGCCCCAGGTCGGGCTGACCGGACATCAGGACTTGTCGCTGTTCGCGGCGACCCGGTCGGCGACCATCGTGGTGAACTCGCCGACCGTCATCAACGCCATCTTCTCCGACTCGTCGTCGGCGAACTTCAGGCCGTACCGGTCCTCGACGCGGACCGCGAGGTCGGCCAGGGCCAGCGACTCCAGGTCGACGCCGGAGGGGCCGAGCGTGGTGTCGTCGTCGAGCTCGTCCACGTCGTAGTTCATGTCGGCGAGCTGCTCGACGACGAAGGTGCGGACCTCGTCTCGCATGGATTCAGACCTCATTTCCGTGAACCAGCTGACGGTGCCCGGTCGGGACACCGCGTGCGTGTGGTCCGGGGTCACCGGCGGTCAGCGGGCGCTGACGCGGTGCCGGCTCGGGCGCGCTGGTGGCGCGTTGCCCGGCCGGACCGGGGTGGGAATCGGGGTGGGCCGGACGCCCGGCGGGCGGCCGGTGGTGTCCGGACAACGGGCCGGTCACGAGGCGGCGTCCCGCAGGGCCGGGACCGACCGGACCAGCTTTCCGGTGGTGGTGCGGGGCATCTGGTCGAGCAGACGCAGCGTGCGGGGGCGTTTGAAGCCGGCCAACCGTTCGGCGATCAGCTTGTCGAGCGTCTCCTCGGTCAGCGAGCCGTCGGTCTGGACGTACGCGGTGATGCCGTCGTCCCAGACCACCACCGCGGCGGTGACGCCGGGCAGCCCGGCCACTGTGGCCTCCACCTCGGTCAGGTCGACCTTCAGGCCGCCCACCGACACCTGCGAGTCGAGCCGGCCCTTGATGGTGACCAGGCCGGTGTCCGGGTCGACCACCCCGGCGTCTCGGGTGTGCAGCCAGCCGTCGGACCAGCGGGTCGGGTCGGCCAGCCCCACGTACGGGTTGTCCGGGCAGCTCACCCACAACTCGCCGTCCTGCTCGCGGACGCGGATGCCGGGGGCCGGCGCGATGGCGGGGCGGTGCCGCCCGTACAGGTCGGTGCCGATGACACCGACCTCGGTCATCCCGTACATGTTGCCCAGCGGCACGCCGTAGCGGTCGGTGAACGCGTTCGCCACGGCGGCGGGAACCAGCTCACCGCCGGTGGTCATGCGCTTGAGCTGAGGCAGCGGCCCGGACGGTGTGGTGGAGGCGAGCAGCCCGATGTGGAACGGGACGCCGAGGACCGTGGCCGGGGTGTCCTGGGCGGCGACGGCGGCGAGGATCGCGTCGCCGCTGAGCCGCTCCGGCGGGCACAGCTCGACGCCCGCGTGCAGCCCGTAGAGCAGGCCGCCGACCAGGCCGAGCACGTGCACCATGCTGGGCAGCAGGATGATCCGTTCGCCGGGCAGCGCGACGCCGTCGATGCGGGTGTAGCGGTGCACCTCGGCGACCAGGTCGGCGGCGGTGCGGCCGATCACCTTGGACGGCCCGGTGGAGCCGGAGCTGAGCTGGATCACCGCGTGCGGGCTGCCGGCCGGGCGGTCGGAGTACGCGCTCACCCCGGCGGTGACGTCGACGAAGATCCGCAGCGCGCCGCCGCCGGAGCGCACCGGCGCGACCACCACCTGCGGGCTGAGCCGGCGCAGGGCCTGGTCGACCTCGTGGTCGGTGAGCCGGTGGTCGAGCAGCACCGCCTGGGCTCCGGTTCGCCAGGTGGCGAGCAGGTGCGCCACGTACGCCAGCGAGGGCGGCAGGCGCAGCGCGGCGGCGCCTCCGGCGCGCAGCCCGGCCCCGGTCAGCCGGTTCTGCGCCTCGCCGACGAGCCGGCGCAACGTGCCCTTGTCGACCGGCTCGGGCAGGCGGAGACAGATGTCGGTGTCGCGTCCGGTGAGGAGGATGTCGTCCACCCAGTCCACCGTCGAGGCAGGGTCTTCCGCCACGGGATGTGCAGTCACGACCAGCCACTTCCACTGAGGAACTGGGCGGATCCGCCCAGTGGGTACGTCGTTCGGGGTACGGACGGAACCCTACGACGCCCCTTCTCCGCATCGCCAGATGCAAATGGCTAGATCCAAAACGGCGGCTGGGTGGATTGCTCAGGCTCGATCGGACAGGCAGGATCGGGGCACGCCGGCAAGGTAGCCCGCCGGCCGTCGGATGCTGTGCGCACGCCCCCGCGGACGGCGGGCGACTACGCTCCCGGCATGTTCCGTACGGCCCGGCCCGACGACTTCCCGCAGCTCATCCGCCTCTACCGGCAGCTCAACCCGGACGACCCGCACCTGGGCGACGGCTCCGACGAACGGGCCTTCGCGCGGATCCTGGCCACCGAGGGGCTGCACCTGTTCGTGCTGGAGGTGGACGGCGCGGTCGTCGCCACCACGTACCTCAACGTGATCCCCAACCTGAGCCGGTCGGCGTCGCCCTACGCGGTCATCGAGAACGTGGTGGTCGACGAGTCGCGGCGCGGCACCGGCCTGGGCAGGCAGATCATGGCCGGCACGCTGCGGGCCGCCTGGGACGCCGGCTGCTACAAGGCGATGCTCATGACCGGGTCGCGCTCGCCCGCGACCCACGCCTTCTACCTGGCCTGCGGGTTCTCCGGCGACGCGAAGACCGCCTACCTGGCCCGGCCGTCGTGACGGTCAGCGGTCGCCCGCCGGTGGGGGCGCGGCGCCGCGCAGCACCAGCGCGCTGTTGAACCCGTCGAAGCCGCGCGCCCCGACCAGCGCGATCCGGCTGCGCGGCGGGCGCGGCTGCCGCAGGAACGTCAGCTCGCAGCCGGGCGCCGGCTCGTCCGGGCCGGCGGAGGCGGGCAGCATGCCGCGGCGGAACGCCAGCAGCGCGGTGGCCGCGTCCAGCGCCGACCCGCCCTGGTGGGCGCGGCCGGTCAGCGGCTTCTGGGTGGTCACCGGCGGGGTCCGGGCCCCGAACACGGTACGCAGCGCGTCGGCCTCGGCCCGGTCGTACGCGGGCACCCCGAGCGCGTCCGGCCAGATCACGTCCACGTCGTGCGGGCGTACCCCGGCGCGTTCCAGCGCCAGCCGCATCGCCCGGGCGTAGTGGGCCGGGTCCGGGCCGGCGGCCGGGTCGGTGGGCGCGGCGTCGTGGGTGGCGGCCCAGCCGGTGATCTCGCCGTAGACGCGGGCGCCCCGGGCCAGCGCGTGGCCCAGTTCCTCGACCACGAAGACCGCGCCGCCCTCGGCCGGCACGTATCCGCTGGCCGCGACGTCGAACGGCCGGTACGCCCGCTCCGGGTCGGCCACGTCGCTGAGCAGGCCGGAACGCAGCTGGCAGGCCAGCGCGTACGGGCTCAGCGGGCACTCGGTGGCCCCGGCGACGACCACCGGCGTGCCCCGGCGGATGGTGCGCACCGCGTGCGCCAGGCTGTCCAGCCCGCCGGCCGACTCCGACACGGTCACCCCGGACGGCCCCTTGAACTGGTGGCGGATCGACAACTGCCCGACGCTGGCGGCGTAGAACCAGGCGATCGACTGGTACGCCCCGACGGTGCGGGTCGGCCCGCCCCAGAGCCGTTGCAGCTCCCGCTGCCCGAACAGGTTGCCGCCGGAGGAGCTGGCGAGCGTGACCGCCCACTTGTACGGGTCGGGTGACACCTCGGGCAACCCGGCGTCGGCCAGCGCCAGCTTCGTGGCGGCGAAGCCGAGGTGGGTCCACCTGTCGGTCTGCACCCGCTGCCGGGTGTCGCTGAACCCGGCCGGGTCGAAGTCGGCGACCTCCCCGGCCACCCGGGTCGGATACCGCTGCGGGTCGAACAGGGTGATCGGCCCGGTGCGCCGGGTGCCGGCGACCACGGTGTTCCAGTGCGCCTCGGCGCCGACGCCGCTGGGCGCGACCACGCCGATCCCGGTGACCACCGCCCGCGCCGTCACGGTGCCGTCCTTGGTCGCGACTGCGGGGCTCGCAAACCCGGCTCACTCCTCGCGCTCACAGTGCCGTCCTTGGTCGCGACTGCGGGGCTCGCAAACCCGGCTCACTCCTCGCGCTCACAGCGGCGTCACCGCGAGCCGGCGGAACACCATCGCGGACTGGAAGCCGCCGAACCCGCTGCCCACCGACAACGCCACGTCCACCGGCACCTCCCGGGCCTCGTTCGGCACGTAGTCCAGGTCGCACTCGGGATCGCGGGTGGTCCAGTTGGCGGTGGGCGGGACCACGCCGTACTCGATTGCGAGCGCGCAGGCGGCCATCTCGATCGAGCCGATGGCGCCGAGCGAGTGGCCGACCATCGACTTGATCGAGCTGATCGGCACCCGGTACGCGGTCTCCCCCAGCGCCCGTTTGAACGCGGCCGTCTCGTGCCTGTCGTTCTGCCGGGTGCCGGAGCCGTGCGCGCTGACGTACGACACGGCCGACGGGGCGAGCCGGGCCTGGCGCAGCGCGTCGCTGATGGCCACCGCCATCTCCGCGCCGTCCGGGCGCAGCCCGGTCATGTGGAAGCCGTTGCTGCGGCTGGCGTACCCGGCGACCTCGCAGTAGACGTGCGCGCCCCGGCGGCGGGCGTGCTCGGCCTCCTCCAGCACCAGCACGGCGGCGCCCTCGGCGAGGACGAATCCGTGCCGGTCGGCGTCGAACGGCCGGGAGGCGTGCTCCGGGTCGTCGTTGTCCGGGCTGGTCGCGCCGATCGCGTCGAACGAGGCGACGGTGACCGGGGAGATCGGCGAGTCGGCGGCGCCGGCGAGCACCACGTCGGCCTCGCCGTCGGCGACGAGCTGGTGGGCGTACCCGATGGCGTCGATGCCGGAGGTGCAGCCGGTGGAGATGACCTGCGCCGGGCCGTGCAGTCCGTGCCGGCACGCCACGTCGGCGGCCAGGCTGCTGGGCACCAGCGCCTGGTAGAGGTACGGCCCGCCGAGCGCGTGGTCGACCAGCCAGTGCCGGCCGGAGTCGCTGACCCGCACGTACTCCTGCTCCAGCGCCATGGTCCCGCCGACGGCGGTGCCGAGCACCACCCCGGCGCGTTCGCGCAGCGCGTCGGTGAGGCTCAGGCCGCTGTCCGCGAGCGCCTCGGCGGAGCAGGCGAGCGCGAACTGCACGTACCGGTCGGCGCGCTGCCGCTCGGCGAGCGTGATCCCGGCGGCGTCCGGGTCGAAGTCGCACTCGGCGGCGATCTGCGAGCGGAACGGCGACGGGTCGAAGAAGCTGATCCGCCGGGTCGCGGTGCGTCCCTCGGTGATCGTCTTCCAGAACCGGTCCCGGGTGGCGCCGCCGGGCGCGACCACGCCGACGCCGGTGACCACGGTGCGCCGGCCGGTCACGACGGCTCCCGTGGCGGCGGCGCCGCGCTCTCGGTGTCGACGTGGCCGAGCTCCGGGCGGGGGGCGAGGGGTCCGAGGTGGAACACCACCTCGGCGGGCTCGTCGCCGGTGTTGCGCAGCCGGTGCCGCACGTCCTTGGGTACGTAGAGCGCCTCCCCGGCGGCCACCGGCACCGGCACGTCGTCCAGGTCGACGGTGATCGCGCCGCAGGCGACGTAGAGGAACTCCTCGCTGTACGGGTGGTAGTGCTCGGCGATCCGTTCCCCCGGCGCGAGCGTGGCGACGCCCATGAAACCGGAGGTGCTGCCGACGGTCTTCGGGCCGAGCAGCACCCGCAGCTCCCCGCCGCGGCGGCGGTCGGCCGGTACGTCGTGGACGGAGACGCGGGCGGTGGTGGTGTCGGTCATCGCGTGCCTCCCGCGTGCGCCCGCTCGATCTTTTCCTTGATCACGGCGAGCTGGATCGCGCTGTTGGTGTTGATCCGGTCGGTCATGCCGGCGTTGTCGACGGGCGCGCTCGGCTTCATCGCGAAGTCCTGCGTCCACGTCATCCGGGTGCCGCCGGGGATCTCCTCGTACCGCCAGTGGATGCGCATGTACTCGAACGGCCCGGTCTCGACGCGCCGGGCGTGCACCTCGCGGGTGGCCGGGTCGGCTGTGCGTTCGCTGACCCAGCTCCACGCCGTGCCGTTCTCGTCGGGGTGCATGGTGAGCCGGAAGCGGACCGTGTCGCCGTCGCGGTGCAGGATCTCCGCCACCGCGTACTCGGTGAACAGGTCGGGCCAGCGCGCGACGTCGTTGGTGATCTCCCAGACCAGCGGCAGCGGCGCGTCGATGTCGACGGCGTTCTCGGTGTGCCCGGGCGGGGCGGCCTTGCGGGCGACCAGGTCGGCGACGCCGGCGATGCTGAGCTGCCCGGCCTGTTCGGGGATCTTCACCCGCCACCGGTCGGCCACCACCGCCGACAGTTCGAGCAGCGCCAGCGAGTCCATACCCAGTTCCTCCAGGCTCGCGGCGGGCGTGCCGGCGGCGGCGTCCGGGTCCAGGCCGCAGTGCGTGACCAGAATGTCGGTGATCTCGCGGGCGAGCGGGCGGTCGGGGGCGACTGTCATCGGTTCCTCCAGGTGGTCGGGCCGGCGGCGGGCACGGCGCTGACGGGGGTACGGCCGGCCGGCTCGGCCGCGCCGCGCGGGTCGGGCACGGCGGCGCGCGCCGCGGACGCCTCGACGGCGCCGTCGGCGGGCCGGGCGGTGTCGCCGGCGGGCGGGGTGTCGGCGGCGGACGAGGTGTCGCCGGCGTGTGCGGCGTCCTCGGCGGGCGGGGCGAGCAGGCGGTCCACGATGTCGGTGGTGTGCCGGGCGGCGCGGAACGCGGGGTCGCGCAGCACCCGCCGGGCGAACGGAATGGTGGTACGCACACCGGGGCCGGCCACGTCGAACTCGGCCAGCGCGCGGTCGAGCCGGTCCAGCGCGGCGTCCCGGTCCGGCGCCCAGACGGCCACCTTCGCCAGCAGCGAGTCGTAGTGCGGGCTGACCAGGTAGCCGGCGTGCCCGTGGGTGTCGACGCGGGTGAACGGGCCGCCGGGCGGCCGGAACCGGTCCAGCCGGCCGGGCGCGGGCGCGAAGTCGCGGTCCGGGTCCTCCACGTTGACCCGGCACTCGATCGCGACGCCGTCCAGCCGCACGTCGGACTGCCTCAGACGCAGCGGGGTGCCGTAGGCGATGTGCAACTGTTCCTGCACCAGGTCCACGCCGGTGATCATCTCGGTGACCGGGTGTTCCACCTGGATCCGGCAGTTGATTTCCAGGAAGTGACAGCGTTCCGCCTCGTCCACCAGGAACTCCACGGTGCCGGCGCCGGCGAAGCCGACCGAGAGCGCGCCGCGCAGCGCCACCTCGGCGACGGTGTCCAGGGTGGCCCGCCGCAGCGCCGGGGCGGGCGCCTCCTCGATCAGCTTCTGGTGCCGGCGCTGCACCGAGCAGTCCCGGGTGCCCAGGTGCACGCCGTTGCCGTGGCCGTCGCAGAGCACCTGCACCTCGACGTGGCGGGCGTCGGCGAGGTACCGCTCGACGTACACCCGATCGTCGCCGAACGCGATCTGCGCGGCGGCGCGGGTGCGGGCGTACGCGCGGGGCAGCTCGGCGGCCGAACGCACCACCGTCATGCCGCGCCCGCCACCGCCGGCGGCCGCCTTGACGATGACCGGGTAGCCCACCTCGGCGGCCACCTCCTGCGCGTCGGCGACCGTCGCCAGCGTCCGGACGCTGCCCGGCGGCAGCGGCAGCCCGGCCCTGCTCATCAGCGCCCGCGCCGTCGACTTGTCCGCCAGCGAAGCCATCACCTGCGGCGGCGGGCCCACGAAGACCAGCCCGTTCTCCGCGCAGATCTCGGCGAAGTCCGCGTCCTCGGACAGGAAGCCGTAGCCGGGGTGGATCGCCTGCGCGCCGGTCTGCCGGGCGGCCTCGACGATCGCCGCCGCGTTGAGGTAGCTGCGCCGGCTGGCCGCCGGACCGATCCGCACCGCCTCGTCGGCCAGCCGCACCGGCAGCGAGTCCGCGTCGGCGCTGGAGTGCACCACCACAGTGCGCACGCCGAGTTCCCGGCAGGCGCGCAGCACCCGCAACGCGATCTCGCCCCGGTTGGCGATCAGCACCTTGTCGAACATCAGCCGTCCTGTCCGGTGACCGGTTCCAGGGCGATCAGCGGCTGGTCGTACTCGACGGGCTTGCCGTCCTCGACCAGCACCTCGACCACCCGTCCGGCCTGGCCGGCGGTCACCTCGTTCATCAGCTTCATGGCCTCGACGATCCCGACCACCTGGCCCGGCCGGACCATGTCGCCGACCGCGACGAACGGCATCGCCCCGGGCTCGGGGGCCCGGTAGAACGTGCCGACAACGGGTGAGCGCACGGCCGGCCGGTCGGTCGCCGGCGCGGCTCGCGCGGCGGGTTCGGCGGCCCGCGCGGGGAGCGTCTCAGCGGCGCGCTGCGCCGGGGGCGCCGGGTCGTGCCACTCGACCTCCAGCACCGACTCGCCGCTGCGCAGCCGCACCCGGCGTACCGGCCCGGCCAGGTCGGCGACGAGCTTGCGGGCCTGCCGGCGCAGCCCGTCGAGCACCTGCTCGGCCTCCGCGTCGGCCATCACGCCACCTCCGGCCGCTCGGCGGCGAGCGGCGCCGCGGCGGGACCGGCAGTGGCCGAACGGGCCGCCCCGAAGCGGCGGAAGCGCTGCCGGCGACGGCGTACCAGGGTGGCCGGCGGGACGGTGAGCAGCGGGGCGAGGTTCGCCGCGACCGCGCGGCGCAGCAGCTCGGCCGCGCCGGCCGGGTCGGCGTGCGCGGCCGGACGCGGCTCGGGCACCAGATCGTCGACCACGCCGAGGCGGCACAGGTCGGCGCCGGTGAGCCGCAACGCGCGGGCCGCCTGCGGGGCGGCCGAGCTGTCCGGCCAGAGGATCGCGGCGCAGCCCTCCGGGCTGATCACCGAGTAGACCGCGTGTTCCAGCATGAGCACCCGGTCGGCGACCGCGAGCGCGAGCGCGCCCCCGCTGCCGCCCTCCCCGGTGACCACCGCCACCACCGGCGTGGGCAGCACGGTCAGCGCGAGGATGGTCTCCGCGATCGCCGCCGCCTGGCCCTGCTGCTCGGCGGCCACCCCCGGATCCGCGCCGGGCGTGTCCACGAGCGTCACCACCGGCAGCCGCAGCCGCGCCGCGAGACGCATCAACCGCAGCGCCTTGCGGTGCCCGGCCGGGCTGGCCATGCCGAAGTTGCGCGTCACCAGCTCGGCGGTGGTGTGCCCCTTCTGGTGGCCGATCACCATCACCGGCCGCCCGTCGAGGCGGGCGACGCCGCCGACCACGGCCGGGCAGTCCGCGCCGAGCCGGTCGCCGTGCAGCTCCACGAACCCGTCGAACGCGGTCTCCAGATAGTCCAGTGTGGTCGGCCGGCCCGGGTGCCGCGCCGTGCGTACCGTCTCCCACGGGTCTCGGTCCGGCGGCGCGCCCGCGATCGGCGCGACGACCGGCGGGCGCGGCGCGGGCGCGGTCACCGGCGCGCGGCGGCCGGAGTCGGCGGCGGCGAGCAGCGCGGCGAGCCGGCCCCGCAGCGCGTGCCGGGGCACCACCATGTCCACCTGGCCGTGGCGCAGCAGGTACTCGGCGGTCTGGAAGCCCTCCGGCAGCGTCGCGCCGGTGACCTGGCGGATCACCCGAGGGCCGGCGAAGCCCAGCCGGGCGCCGCTCTCGGCGAGCACCAGGTCGGTGTTGGTCGCGAAGGAGGCGGCCACCCCGCCGTACGTGGGATCGGTGACCACGCTGACCGTCAGCAGACCCGCCTCGCGCATCCCCGCGAGGGCCTGGCTGACGGTGGCCATCTGCATCAGCGACAGCGCGCCCTCCTGCATCCGCGCGCCGCCGGACGCGGTCACCAGCACCAGCGGGACGTCGTCGGCCAGCGCGCGCTCGGCGGCACGGGTGATCAGCTCACCGACCGCGCAGCCCAGGCTGCCGCCGAGGAAGCGGAAGTCCATCACCGCCAGCGCCACCGGGTGCCCGCCCACCCGGGCGGTGCCGCAGAGCACCGCCTCGTCCAGGCCGGTGCCAGCGCGGGCCGCGCCGAGCCGGTGCGGGTACGGCAGCGCGTCGACGAACTCGATCGGGTCGACGCGTACCGCCCGGTCCGGCAGCGGCGTGAACGAGTCCGGGTCGGCGAGCTGCGCCACCCGGTCCGGCGCGTCGAGCCGGGCGTGCGAGCCGCACTCCGGGCACACGTCCAGGTTGCGGCGCAGCCGCTTGCGGTAGAGCAGCGAGGCGCACCCGTCGCACCGGGACCAGAGCTGCTCGTCGCGCGGGGCGGTGGTCGTCACTGTGGCCGCCCCGCGGCGTCGTGCAGACGGGCCGGGGCGTCGTACCGGTAGAAGCAGTGCGCCATCGCGTCGCGGGGTGAACGCCACGTCGGCAGGTACGGCGAGATGAACGGCCGCAGCCGCTCGCTGATCCGGATGAACTCCGGATGCCCACGGTTGTCCTCCACCGCGCCCTGCGCGGGCGTCTCCGTCTCCAGCAGATGGACGTAGAGATCGTGCAGCCGGTACAGCGAACGGTGCCGGACACCGACCAGGCCCGGCAGCTCGGTCGCGTCGGACTCGGCGAAGATCTCGGCCACCCGATCCTCGGCCGTGGGCACCACCTTGGCGACGATGAGCGAACGGTCCATTCGCGGCCTCCCTGCGTACGTCCCGGTGCGCGGCGAACCGGTCGCGCCGCACGGATTGCCACACGGTGCCGCCGAGGCCGTCTACCGGGCGTCAACCGCGCCCCATCGCGCCACAAACATGGTGACGCTGCGTTGACGGAAGCTGTGCGTGAGCTATGGGAAGATCGCCTTCCGGATCCCGGCGGCGACACTTATTCGCAGATCACAGGCTTATCACGGGGTCTGCTGCGGACAGTCGGGTGAACGACCGATCGTTGACTGAGAGTAACAGGGATTGATATTCTCCGTCTCGGTCAGCCCGGGCCACGGTGGAGGTTCCCGACCGTGGCGGAGGCGTTCCGGCACCGGCGTCGCGGGCGACGGGCCGGAGACGACGGTCGGAACGAGGGTTCCGGTGCTGGGGGGTGCGCCGTGTCGGGTGGATCGAGAATGCCGACGGCGGGCGAACCCGCCCCACGGGTGGCACTGCACCTGCTCGGCGGATTCCAGTTGCTGCACGACGGCACACCGGTGGTCGTACCCCGGGGTCTGCAACGCGTCATCGCCCTGATCGGCCTGCGCCCGGCCGCCACCCGCAGCCACCTCGCCGGGCTGCTCTGGCCCGAAACCCCGGAGGACCGCGCGTTGTCGTCGCTGCGTACCGCGCTGTGGCGCCTGCGGCAGGACCCGTGCTGCCCGCTGCGCACCGACGGCGACACGGTCCGCCTCGGCCCCACCGTCCGCCTCGACGTGGACGACCTGGTGGAGACGGCCACGCTGGTACGCGAAGGCGCCGTCCCGCGCGGCGCGGCCGGCGCCGGACGCCACGACCTGCTCCCCGGCTGGTACGACGACTGGGTGCTGCTGGAACGCGAGCGGCTGCGCCAGCTGCGCCTGCACATGCTGGAGGAACTCGCCGGCAACCACCTCACCGCCGGCCGGCACGGCGAGGCACTGGAGGCGGCGCTGGAGGCGATGGCCGCCGAACCGCTGCGGGAAACCCCGCACCGCCTGGTGGTCCGCATCCACCTGGCCGAGGGCAACGCGTTCGAGGCCGTCCACTCCTTCTACGTCTACCGCGACCTGCTCCTGCGCGAACTGCGCCTGGAACCCTCCCCGGCCATGACGGCGCTGCTGGACGACACGCTCGCGCCGATCCGCCGGGCCAGCCGGCCGGAACCGCCGCCGCCGCGCCGCACGGACCGGGCCGCCAAGGCGGCACCGCCATCAATCCCCCGGGGTACGCGGTGACGGCGAGGTGACAGCGCGACCGGCACGGTGAGGCCAGCACCGGGGCGGGCAGAGGGGGTCACGATGAGTCGACTGTTGGTGGTCAGCCGGATCGTGCCGGGCGCACAGGGACGGGTGGCGCAGATCTTCGCCGAGTCCGACGCGACGGAACTGCCCTACCTCACCGGCGTCCGGCACCGGTCCCTGTACTACCTGCACGACCTGTGCGTCCATCTGATGGAGACCGTCGACGTGGCGCCCGACCTGACCGCGGAACTGCGCGACCACCCGCTCTACGAGCAGATGAACAAGCGGCTGTCCGCGCACACCTCGCCGTACCTGCCGACCTGGGACTCGCCCCGGGACGCGGTGGCCGGCTGCTTCTACAGCTGGACCGCCGCCGGCACCCCTGCGCCCGACCGGATCCACTGACCGGACACGGGCGACGGACGGGGCGCCCCGGAACCACGCACGGCACCCAGGTTCCGGGGCGCCTCCCGGCCGTCCACGAGTGAACTCCCGACGTGGCGGTGTGGCCCCACTCCCGGCGCACACTCGGTCACTCCCCGGCCACCGGCGGGCACCGCCCGTCCCGGCCGTCGCGGCCCGGCACCGGCCTGCCTGTCGTCCGCGGCGCGCGTGTGCGAAGCTGCCCCGAGTCTTTCGCCCCCGTCGTGCACGTACATAGAAGGAGGTTGGCCATGCCGTCGAGCTTCGGGCAGTGGCTGTTCGTGATTCTGGCCCTGCTCATCGGACTGGTCGTCGGCTGGGTGGTCAGCGGCCGCCGGTCCGGCGCCCCGGCGACGCCCACGGTGGAGAGCGCCCCCGCGGTGACCGCCACCGTCGACGAGCCGCGTCCGGTCGCGGTCGTCGACGAGCCCTCGGCGGCCGCCACCGTGTCCGAGCCCGCGCCCGCCGAGTCCGCGACCGCCGAGCCGGCCGTCGCCACCGCCCGTTCCGCCGACGAGCCGGCCGCGTCCTCCCCCGCCGCCTCCGACCCGGTCGTGTCCGAGCCCGCAGTGTCGGAGCCCGTCGTCTCTGAGCCCGTCGCCTCCGACCCGATCGTGTCCGAGCCCGTCGCCTCCGAGCCGGTCGTGTCCGAGCCCGTCGTCTCCGAGCCGGTCGTGTCCGAGCCCGTCGTCTCCGAGCCGGTCGCCTCTGAGCCGGTCGTGTCGGAGCCCGTGGCCTCCGAGCCCGTGGCCTCCGAGCCCGTGGCCTCCGAGCCCGTGGCCTCCGAGCCCGTCACTTCGGAGCCTGTCGCCTCTGAGCCGGTCGCTTCCGAGCCCGCCGTGTTCGAGCCGGTGTCGGCCACGTCCGAGACCGATCCGGTGTCCACCGAACCAGTTGCCGCGCCCGTGGCCGACGCCGACCCGGTGACGGCTCCGACCACCGTCGACGCCGAGCAGGTGACGGATTCGGCCACCGCCGACGAGTACGAGCCGGTCGCGGAGAAGGGGCCAGCGGTCGAGGCAACCATCGACGCGCCGGCCACCGAGGCCACGCCGGTAGAGGCCATCGAGCCGGTCGCCGTGCCCGTCCCGCGTACCTCGGTCGAGAACGACGTCCCCGCCGCAGCGAACACCGACGCGCCGGACGACTTCCGGCGGATCCAGGGCATCGGGCCGAAGCTGGCCTCCGCCTTGCAGGACGCCGGCATCCGCACCTACCGGCAGCTGGCCGAACTGGACGAGGCCGCGCTCCGGCAGACCGTGAAGGCGGCCGGCCTGCGCTCCGCGCCGGGTCTGGCCACCTGGCCGCAGCAGGCGAAGGTGCTGGCGGGTGCCCCCACCGACGCCGACCGGGTGCTCCCGGCCGGCGCCGAGTAGGCACTCCTCCGCATTCCGGGCCGGTGGTGACGATGGTCGCCACCGGCCCGGCGTCTTTCCCCACCCCGCCACCTCAGCGACCTGGCGGCCCCGTCCGCCAGGTCGCCGAGCTGGTGACATCAGCACCCCGCCGACCCCGCCACCTCCCCGAACTGGCGCACCGCCCGACCGACCCCACCACCTCCCCGAACTGGCGGCCGCTCCACCAGCACCCCGAACTGGCTACATCACCACCCGATCGACCCCGCCACCTCCCCGAGCTGGTGCACCGCCCCACGAGCACCCCGATGTGGGGACATCACCGCCCGGTCGACCCCGCCACTTCCCCGGGCTGGCGTCCGGCCCCGCCAACACCCCGAACTGGCTACATCACCACCGCACCGACCCCGCCACCTCCCCGAACTGGCGCACCGCCCCGCCAGCACCCCGAACCGGCCACATCACCACCCCACCGACCCCGCCACCTCCCCGAACTGGCGCACCGCCCCGCCAACACCCCGAACCGGCCACAATCACCACCCCACCGACCCCGGCCCGGGCCGGTTCGTCGGAAAAGTGACCAAGCGCGGGCGGGCATGACTACGGTCGGTGAAGGGCCGGCACGGCCCGCCGCACGAACCGCCACCCGCAGGAGCATGTCGTGCCCACCGCAGCGCCGGAGCCTGCCGGCCGGCGAGCGCCGGTCCGCGATCCGGAGGCGCCACGCCGGGTCACGCTGCTGGAGCTCTTCTTCGACCTGGTGTACGTGGTCGCGCTCGCGCTGATCTCGCGCAACCTGGTGGCCGGGGTCAGCTGGCAGCGGGCCGCCGAGTGCCTGGTCATGCTGATGGCGATCTGGTGGACCTGGGCGATCACCACGCTCGTCACGGACATCTACGATCCGCAGCGCACCGAGATCAAGCTGCTGATCGTGGCGGTGATGTTCGGCGCGCTGCTGATGACGACAGCCATCCCGGAGGCGTTCGCCTCTCGCGGCCTGGTGTTCGGCGGCACGTACGTGGCGATCCATCTCGGACGCGGCCTGTTCCTGATGCCCGCGGTGCGCCGGCATGCGCAGAGCAGCCGCCGGGCCATCCGCATCTTCGTGTGGTTCGCCGTGTCGGCGGTGCCCTGGTTGATCGGCGCGCTCGCCGCGCACGGCACCGCCCGGTTGTGGTTCTGGGCCGGCGCGCTGGCCATCGACTACCTCGGGTTCCGGCTGGCGTATCCGGTGCCGTGGCTGGGCGCGGTGCCGCACGCCCAGCGCAACGTGACAGCCGAGCATCTCTCCGAGCGGTACCAGCAGTTCTTCATCATCGCGCTCGGCGACGCCGTGCTGGTCGCCGGCACCGTGTTCAGCACGCACCACTCGGAGGTGGAGAACCTGGCGGCCTTCGCCGTCGCGTTCTTCACCACGCTGCTGCTCTGGCGCATCTACGTGCACAAGTCCGGTGAGCTGCTGCCGCATGCCATCGCCCGGGCCGCCCAGCCGAGCCGGTTCCTGAACACCGCGCCGTACACCCATCTGCTGATGGTGGCCGGCGTGGTGACCACCGCGGCGGGCTTCGACCTGGTCCTGCTGGAACCGACCGGCCACACCCCGCCGGCCTGGCTGGCGGTGATCCTCGGCGGCCCGGCGCTGTTCCTGACCGGTCGGGCCGCCTTCGAGTACGAGGTGTTCAGCCGCGTCTCGCGGTCCCGCCCCGGCGGGGTGCTGGCGCTGTTGACGATCGCGCCGGCGGGGTTGTTCCTGGCGCCGGTCTACGCCTCCGCGGGCGCGATGCTGGTCCTGGCCGGGGTGGCCGTCGCCGACTACCGCCGGAGCCGGGGCCGCCCGCCCGAGGAGCCGATGCCGCCGCACTGACGGGTGGCGCCGGTAATCGGAATCGGCCGCGCCGCGAGCGGCGCGCCGTTTGGCGGATCACCCGCGCGGGGTACATGGCCTCCACCTCGAATCCACCACAACCCCAGTGGAGGCAACTGATGCGCGGCACTTCGATATTCGGCGTCCTGGTCGTCATCTGGCTCATCATCGGTGCCATCGCCGCCGGTCAGCGCGGCTACTACGGCAACGACGAGACGAACTGCGCGGAGGCGGGCACGATCCTGGTCACCATCGTGGCCGGCCCGCTGAACTACATCGGCGCCAACCCGAAGGTGGACTGCAAGCTTCCCGAGCCGTCCAAGTAGGCCGCCGCTCCCGTACTCCCCTCTCGGCCCGCGCCCGCCCGGCGAGCGCGGGCCGTTCCGTGCGCGCGGCGCGTCGCGTCACCACCGCCAGGGCGTCCTAGGAGGCTGGGTTTGATCGGGGTTTGCCGGGCGGAGGGGTGGGAACGGCAGCGGTTCGCCGACGACGGGAACGGAGAACCGGGCATGCGGATCGGCTACAAGCTCGCCTCGGAGGCGTTCGGACCCCAGGAACTCATCCGGCAGGCGATCCGGGCCGAGGAGGCCGGCTTCGACTTCGTCGAGATGAGCGACCACTACCACCCCTGGCTGGAGTCGCAGGGGCATTCCTGCTTCACCTGGAGCGCGCTCGGCGCGATCGCCGCCCGTACCAGCACGCTCTGCCTCGCCACCGGGGTCACGTGCCCCACCGTCCGCTACCACCCGGCGATCGTCGCGCAGGCCGCGGCGACCATGGCGCTGATCTCCGACGGGCGGTTCACGCTCGGAGTGGGCGCCGGCGAGCGGCTCAACGAGCACGTCATCGGGCAGGGTTTTCCCAGCGTACGAGGGCGGCACGAGCGGCTGCGCGAGGCGCTGGAGATCATCCGGTTGCTCTGGCAGGGCGGTTACCGGTCCTACGAGGGGCGGCACCTCAAGCTGGAGGACGCCCGGATCTGGGACCTGCCCGACGATCCGCCGGTGATCGCCGTCGCGGCCAGCGGCCGGGAGTCCGCCGGCCTGGCCGCCGAGCTGGGCACCGGCCTGTTCGCCACCGAGCCGAAGTCGTCCATCGTCGACCAGTACCGCAACGCCGGCGGCCGTGGCCCCCGCTATGCGGAGGTGCCGATGGCCTGGGCCACGGACGAGGAGTCGGCGGTACGCGCGGCGAAGGAGACCAGCCGCTGGGCGGTCACCGGCTGGAAGGTGATGAGCGAGCTGCCGAACCCGGTGAACTTCGACGCCGCCACCACCTGGGTTGAGGACGACCACATCCGCCGGCAGTTCTCCGTCGGCCCGGACGCCGGGCCGCACGTGGAGAAGGCCCGCGCGTACGTCGAGGCCGGCTTCGACCACATCGTGCTGCAGAACGCCGGCCCGGACCCGGACGGCTTCCTCGACTTCTGCGCCCGCGACCTGCTCGCCCGGGTCCGCGCCCTCAAGTCCTAGCCGGGCGGCTCAGCCGCCGACGTGGATGCCGGGACGGCGGGTGGGGTCCGGCTCGGACTTGCGGATGATCTCCCGCACCACCGGCGGGGTGTCGCCCCGGCCGAGGATGAGGTAGCGCAGCAGGTGCGCGATCGGGTTCCCCTCCGACCACTCGAAGTGGCAGTGCGGGCGTACCCCGGTGGCGTCCCGCAGCGCCAGCAGGATCGCGGCGATCGCGTTCGGCGCGGCCGGGCTGCCGGCGCGCAGGATCCGGTAGCCGCCGGCCTCCACCCCGTGCACCCGCAGCACCTGGCTGAACTGCGACGGGTCGCTCACGTCGATCTCCAGGAAGAGCACGTCGGCGGCGCCGGGCACCGGGTTCATCGACCGTTGCGCCCGCTCCTTCACCCGGTACTCCTTGACGGACCCGCGCTGCCGCTTGTTGGCGATCAGGTGCAGCCGCCCGTCCCGGGCCACCGACTCGTCGACGAACCGGCGGGCCGCCTCGTCGAACTCGATCCGCTCGGCGCGCAGCTCGGTGGTCCGGGTGACCCGGGAGATCAGCGACACCGCGATGATCCCGGCGATGAAGAACCCGGAGATCGTGATGCCGTCGGGCTTGGCCACCACGTTCTCCGCCAGCGCGTACAGCAGCACGGCGGTGAGCAGCGCGAACCCGGCGCCGGCCGCGCGGCTGCCGGCCCGCAGCGCCGCGATGGTCACCGCTATCGCGCCGGAGACCATCATCGCCAGGATGCCCGTGGCGTACGCGCCGGCCTGGGCGTTGACGTCGGCGGCGAACGCGATGGTGATGGCGACGCTGATCGCGGTGTAGACCAGGACCACCGGGCGGACCGCGCGGCCCCACTCCGGCGCCATGCCGTACGACGGCAGGTAGCGCGGCACGATGTTGATCAGTCCGGCCATCGCCGAGGCGCCGGCGAACCAGAGGATGAGGATGCTGCTGATGTCGTAGACGGTGCCGAACGCCTGGCCGAGATGCTCGTGGGCGAGGAACGCGAGCGCCCGGCCGTTGGCCGGCCCACCGGGCGCGAACGCCTCGGGCGGGATCAGCACCGTGGTGACGAACGTGGTGGCGATCAGGTAGACCGACATGATCAGGGCGGCGGCGGTGAGCAGCCGCCGGGTGTTGCGGATGCGCGCGGCCAGTCGCTGCTCCGGATCATCGCCGCCGCCGCGCACCAGCGGCATCATGCTCACCCCGGTCTCGAAGCCGGACAGGCCGAGCACCAGCAGCGGGAACGCGAGCACGCTGGTGGCCAGCACGTCACCGGGCCCGCCGGCGTCGGCCAGCCGGCCGGTCCAGTCGGCCAGCGGCGCCGGGTCGGCGGCCAGCTCGGCCACCCCGGCGACCACCACCACCGCGTTCAGCGCCAGGAACACCGCCACCAGCGGGATGGCGACCTGCACCGCCTCGCTGAACCCGAGCAGGAACACGCCGCCGAGCACGAGCAGCAGCGCCACGGTGACCAGCACCGCCGCGGTCTGCCCGTGCGGGAACGAGGCGGGCAGGACCGGGTTCTCCAGCAGGTGCACGCTGGCGTCGGCGGCGGAGAGCGTGATCGTGATGATCCACGAGGTGGCGACGAAGCCCAGCAGCACCAGCACGAAGACCTTGCCGCGCCAGAACGGCAGCAGCCGCTCCAGCATCGCCACCGAGCCCTGCCCGTGCGGGCTCTCCCGGGCCACCCGCCGGTACATCGGCAGCATCCCGAGCAGCGTCAGCGCCACGATCAGCAGGGTGGCCAGCGGGCTGAGCGCGCCGGCCGCCACCACCGCGATGCCCGGCAGATAGGACAGCGTGGAGAAGTAGTCGACGCCGGTCAGGCACATCACCTGCCACCACGGGTGCGACCGGGTCTGGTGCTCCCGGACCTCCGGGCCGACCGGTTCGACGCGGTGGGCGAACAACCAGCGGTGCAGCCGGCCGGGCGGCGGGGCCGGACGGGCCGGGGCGGCCACCCGTTCCGGCAGCTCCGGCACGGGACGAGCGGGCCGCTCGGCGTGGTCGCCGTGCCGGCTCGCCCGGGCGGCCGCGGCGGCGTGCGCCTCCCGGCGCCGCGCCCGCGTACGCCGGGGCTGTTCCGCGTCCCCCGCCTGCCCCATCTGCTCCCCTTCGTCCCCCTGAAAAAGACGGTAGGGGTTGTCCCGGCCGCGGCCCGGCCGAACCGGTCAAAGATCCGCTGCGCCGGCGGTCACCGCGTCGCGCAGCGCCGCCGGGTCGGCCACGGTGACGGTGACCCCCGGGTGCCGTGGCCACGGACCGGGCGCCAGCGCCGGCACCGGCTCGGCGAACCGCAGGCAGACACCGGCGGCCACGCCGGCGCCGAAGGTCACCCCGCCGTCGGCCGGCGACAGGTGCGGGCCGATCGCCCGCCACCAGCGGTACGGCCCGCTCAGCTCGGCGCCGGTGACGTTGTCCCTGGTGGTGCGCAGCCGCCACGGGCCGAACCGGACGAGCAGACCGTCCGGGCCCCAGTCGACCCAGGCCGTGGCGGGCCGTACCCCGAGCAGCGCCAGCGGCAGCCGGAACGCCGGGTCGAAGCGGAACGGGAAGCGGCGGGTCGGTTCTTCTCGCAGCACGGCGGCGAGGTACCCGGTCCGGCGGCGCCGACACCCGGCGGCGGCGACACCCGGCGGCGTCCCCGCGTCCCGCGCCCGGACGGCGGGACGCGGGGACCCCCCGTCCCGGCTACTGCAGGAACGCCCCGAGGGGCGACAGCAGCAGCCGGCCGAGCAGCGCGGCGTTGTCGTCCAGCCGCGTCCGCTCACACTCGCGGGCCTCCGGGTCGTGGCGGCAGCGCCAGATCTTCTGCGCGTTGCGCCAGGCCACGTTCCGGGTGTACTCCACCAGCTCGCCCTGGTACCAGTCGTCGATGTCGCCGTTCACCATGTCGATCATGAGCTGCCAGTTGTCCAGGTAGCCCCGGCGCAGCTGCGGGATCCGCTCGGCGAAGATCTTGTTGATCTCCAGGTAGTCGCAGTGCTGGTCGCTGTCGTCGATCGGCTCGGAGTCCAGGCTGTCGAACGTCGTCACCAGCGCGAACGGCAGGTCGTAGTTGATGTGCGCGTTGACGCCCGCAGCGGCCGAGGGCAGCGGCCGGGCGTCCGGGCCGCGCATCCGCTTGAACAGGCACTCCCACGCCCGGGGCGTGCTCGGGCTGGAGTCGGTCCAGAACCGCAGCGCCTCGAAGTAGCGGGCCGCGAACTCCACGTCCAGACGGGCCAGGAACGCCGGGTCGTGGAACCGGTCCTCGTACAGGCCGTCGAGCACCGTGCTGGTGATGACCAGGTAGAGCTTGTTGAAGTCGGCGAGCGGACAGCTCTCCTCCAGCGGAGGGAGCCGGACCAGCAGATCCTGCAGCTTGGTGAGATGGTCCACGACCGCCGGCACGTCGGCCGGGTGATCGGCGAGCAACCCGACGATGTCCTGGTGCACAGGACCCCAGACCGGTTCGGTCATCTTTCCTCCACGATCGTCGGCGTCCCCCACGACGCCGCCCCCCTGCTCCGGCGCACAGCGTGTCAGCCGGCGCCCCGCGCCGGATCGGTAGAACGACGTATTGCCGACGTACGTCTATGCCGGACGGTTACGCAGGAAGATCGCGCTGGCCTGCACCCGCGTACGGACCTGCAGCTTGTCGAAGATGTGCGAGACGTGGACGCCGATGGTCCGCTCGCTGATGAACAGCCGCTGCCCGATCTCCCGGTTGGTCAGCCCCTCGGCGACCGCCGCGAGCACCTCCCGCTCCCGCGCGGTGAGCGCGGCCAGCTCGTCCACCGCGGGCCCGGCGGGCGCCGCCCGGGGCCGGGGCACCGGCGCGGGATCAGGCGCGGCGTCCACAGTCACCCGGGCCCGCGAGGCGATGGTACGGATCTCCGCGGTCAGCGGCGCCGCGCCGAGCGACTGGGCCATCTCGTACGCCTGCCGCAGCAGCTTGCCCGCGGTGGCCACCCGGCTGCGCCGGCCCAGCAGCGCCTCGGCCTGCCGCAACCGGGAGTACGCCGCCGGATAGGGGTGGTTGCGCCGGTCCCACTCCAGCGCCGAGCGCTCCCACAGCGCGGGGTCGCCACGGCCGTCGTCGAGCCGGCTCAGCTCGGCGTCGCAGAGCGCCAGGAACCCGTCGGCGACGTACCGCACCGGCGCGCCCGCCTGGGCGCTCTTGCGGGTCACCCGGTCGACCGCCTCGCGCAGCCGGCGTACCGCGTTCGGGTCCGGCTCGATGGTGCGGCCGGCCGCCGCCTCGGCCTCCGCGCGCAGCCCGTGCCAGGCCAGCGTGGCCAGCACGATCACGTCGTCCGACCGGCTCTCGGTCAGGCCCCGCTGCACCGCCTGCCGGGCCAGGTCGTGCCGCCCCTGCCACATCGACAGGCCGGCGCGCAGGATGAGCATCGGCAGCACGTGCCGGGGACCCCCGCCGGCCAGCATGGTGGCGACCGCCTCCAGGTCCCGGTCGGACGCCTCGACGTCGCCGTACCCGACGGAGAGCCGGCACCGGGCCAGCAGCAACTCGACCGCGTCGGCGCCGGAGGGCCGGTGCCGCAGCGCGGCGGCGACGACCTTCTCCGCCTCGGCCCACTGCCCCACCCGGAACAGCCCGTTCGTCGCCACCGCCAGCAGCCGGGTCTCCCAGGTGCGGCCGAGCCCGAGCTCGGCGACCCGTTCGGCGCCACGGCGGGCCACCACCACACCCTCCTCGAGGATGTTCAGCGGCCCGGTCATCAGGTCGGCCAGGTGCAGGTACGCGCACGCCACGTCCTCCGGGCGGCCGGAGCGCTCGGCGGTGTCCAGCGCCCGGCGCATGACCGCCAGGCCGGACGTCGGGTCCTCCAGGAACGCCTCACTGAAGCCGAGCGCGGCGCTGGCCATCACCACCTCGGAGGTGGAGTCCGGCACGTCGGCGGCGAGCGCGAGCGCCTCCCGGGCCTGCTCACCGGCCTCGGCGTAGCGGCCCAGGTGCAGCAGCAGCTCGGCCAGCCGGGCCGCGGCGGCGCAGCGCTCGTGCGGCGTGCAGTCGGGCGAGGCCAGCACCCGCCGGTACTCCTCCTCGGCCGGCGCGGACCGGCCCGCCGCGGCCAGGTAGCGGGCCCGCCGGATGTGCAGCGCGCAGACCGGCGGCCCGGACTTCTCGCCTGCCAGCTCCTCCAGCAGGGTCAGGGCGCGGGCGTGCTCCCCGCTGTGGTGCGCGGCCTCGGCGGCGCTGCTGAGCAGCTCGGCGCGGTCCACCTGGACCGGCTCGGGCCGGCCGCCGTCCGGCAGCACGGCAGGCGGCTCGGTGGCGAGCGTCAGGGCGGCGGACCAGTGGCGGTGCGCCTCGGCGTACCCGTGCAGCCGCTCCGCCTCGCGGGCGGCGGCCATCGCGGCGGGCAGCGCCCGGGCCGGCTCGCCGGCGTGCCGCCAGTGGTGGGCCAGCCGGGCCTGGTGCAGCTCGCCCGGAGCGGCGGTGAGCGCCTCGGCGAAGCGGCGGTGCAACGCGGCCCGCTCGGCGGGCAGCAGCTCGCCCGCCAGGACCTCGGCGACCAGCCGGTGACGCAGCCGGTAGCCGTCGTCGGCGCCGACCAGCAGGCGGTGCGCCACCGCCTCGCGGACCGCGTCGAGCAGTTCGTCCTCGGGCAGCCGGACCACCTGGGCCAGCAGCCAGTGCTCGACCGGCTCGACGCCCACCGCCACCGCGTGCACCACGGCGTGCGCGGGCTGCGGCAGCGCGTCGACCCGGTCGAGGAACACCTCGCGCACGGTGTCGGAGATGCCGTCGCGGCCGTCGCGCCGGTCGCGGGCCAGTTCCTCGGCCACGAACGGGTTGCCGCCGCTGCGCTGCCACAGCTGGTCGGCGGCCTCCGGCGGCAGCGGCGCGCCGACCACGGCGGCGGCCAGCTCGTCGGTGGCGGCCCGGTCCAGCGGCAGCAGGTCGACCACCCGCACCGAGCGCAGCCGGCGCAGTTCGGTGAGGACCCGGCGCAGCGGGTGCGCGCCGCGCAGCGACTCGGCCCGGATCGCGGCCAGCACGGACAGCTGGAGGTCGCCCAGCCCGGCGAGCAGGTAGAGCAGGAGCTGGCGGGTGCTGCGGTCGACCCACTGCAGATCGTCGAGGACGAGGACCAGCGGCCGCCCGCCGGCCACCAGGTGCAGACCCTGGGCGACGCGCTCCAGCAGCGCCCCGGCGCCGTCCGGGTCGGGCGTCTCCTCGTCGAAGACCTGCAACAACCCGCGGACCGCCGACGCGGTACGCGCCTCACCCTGCTCGGCGTCGAACCGGCGCAGGGCCTGGCGTACCGGGTGCAGCGGCGAGGCGTCGCCGATGTCCAGGCAGGCGCCGGTCAGCACCACGGCCCCGGCCTGCCGCAACTGCTCACCGACCTCGGTCAGCAGGCGGGTCTTGCCCACTCCGCTCTCGCCGGTGAGGAACACCGCCCCGGTCTGCCCGGGCCGCAGGTCGTCGAAGAGCGCCGACCGCAGCGTCGCCATGGTGCCGGTGCGGCCGACGAGCGGTGCGGTGTCCACTTCGCTGGCCATGACACGCAGCCTAGTCACAGGTTCCCGCACCGTTCTACGGCCTCGGGGTCGGACTCGTACTCCTCGCGTCGACTACACGACTAATGGTTGCGCGTGGCCGACATACGTCGTCCTACCGATCCCCCGAGAACCCGGTGGTGAAAGTCTTCGGAGGTCGTCAGGCACCGGACCAGGGAAAGGGTGGGTGCGATGTTGATCACCACGCCCGTGGGGAGCCGGGAAGCAGTCGTCGCGGTGTGCCCGCCGGTGCCGGAGGAACGCCGCACGGTGACCGTCCTCTTCGTCGACATCGTCGGCTCGACCCGGCTGGTCGAGCGGCTCGACCCGGAGGACCTGCGGGCGTTGCAGCGCGCCTACTTCGGCACCGTCGCCTCGGTGCTGCGCCGCTGGCGGGGCGTGGTGGAGAAGTACGTCGGCGACGCGGTGATGGCACTGTTCGGCGCGTCCGCTTCGGACGGCTTCGACGCGTACCGGGCGGTGCGGGCCGGGCTGGACATCCAGGCCGCGCTGGACCGGCGGCGGCCCGGCGGGATCCGGCTGCGCGTACGGGTCGGCGTGGCGACCGGCGAGGTGCTGCTCGACCTGGCCGGCGCCCGCGACGGCAGCCACGGCGCGGCCAGCGGCGCGGTCATCACCACCGCCGCGCGGCTCCAGGAGCACGCGCCGCCCGGCGGCGTGGTGGTCTGCCCGGTCACCCGCGACGCGGTGGCCAGCCTGATCGAGCAGCGTCCACTCGCCACCATGACGCTCGCCGGCAAGTCGCTGCCGCTGGACGTGTGGCGGGTGACCGGGACGGCCGGGCGCCGGCCGGCGCGGCACCGCGCCCCGCTGGTCGGACGGCGGCGTGAGCTGGCCACCGCGGCCGAGGAGGTGACAGCGGCGCTGCGGCAGCGGCGTCCCCGGTGGATCTCACTGGTCGGCCCGCCGGGCAGCGGCCGCAGTCGGCTGCTGCACGAGGTGATCCGCGCGGTGTCGCGGGTGGACGGTGTGCCGGTGCTCCGGCGCGTGGCGTACTGCCCGCCGTACCCGGCCGGCGAGCTGGCGCCCCTGGCCGACCTGGTCCGCACCCGGGTCGAGGCCCGCCACCCGCTGCCGGGCGCTGCAGTCGCCGACGGTCCGGGCGGCGGGGCGCTGGCCGCGTTCCTGGCCGCCCCGCACGACGACACCGCGGCGGCGCGAGCCGTGGTGGCCTGCCGGGAGGCGCTGCTCGGCCTGGCCGCCGAGGCGCCCGTGGTGGTGGCCGTAGACGACCTGGACCGGGCCGCGCCGGCGCTGCGCCGGTTCCTGCGCCAGCTCCACGTCGCGGCGAGCGACCGCGGGCTGCCGCTCGCGGTGGTCACCACGTACGGCTCCGGGTCGGCCGACCCGCTGCCCGCCCCGGGGACCCGGCGGATCCCGCTGCGCCCGCTGGGCGCGCTGGAGACCGGACGGCTGCTGCGGCACCTGCTCGGCCGTGCCGGCCGGCCCGCCGCGCTCGCCGCGCGACTGCTGCCCCTGGCCGGCGGCAACCCGGCCGTCGCGACCGCGTACGCCCTGACCGACCCGGCGGACGAGCCGGCCGGCGTGCCCGCCGCCGCGCGCCGGCTGGTGGACGCCCGGATGGACCGGCTGGACGGCACGCACCGGGCGGTGCTGATGGCCGGCGCCGCCCGCGGTGGCCCGGTCGCCGCCGCGACGGTGGAGGCGATGCTCGGCTGGCCCGCCGGCCGGGCGACGCCGGTGCTGCGCGCCCTGGCGGTGGCCGGACTGCTGCGCCCCGCCGCGACGGGTGGGTGGACGGTCGAGCCGCTGGTGGCGCGGGTGGCCGCGCACCGGCTCTCCCGGGCCGTACGCGCGGACTTCGCCCGCCGCCTTCGCGCCGCGTCAAGGGCCGGCGACATCGGCGGGCTGGACACGGTGGCCGGCAGCGGTCGCGTCGCCGCCCGGGCCGGTGTCCGGGCCGTCGGCGCGGCCGGACCGGCGGGCGCGGTGGCCGGTGGCGGACGCGTCGCGGTCCGGGCGGCCGGAGCGGGCGCGGGTCGGTATCCGGCCCGCGTCCCGGAGGACACCCCTGCCGGCTTCGTGCCGGGAGTGGGAACCGGTGTCCCCACGCGGGACACCGACGAGCGGGGCATCTGCCCGCTCGGGGCGGGGCGGTCGCGCCGGTCGGGTGGAGGGGCCCGACCGGCGCCCGTCCCGCCGGATCGGGGCGACGCGCTCCGGGCGGTGCCCGGGCTGCCGGATCGGGGCGACGTGCTCCGGGCGGTGCCCGGGTCGCCGGCCCGGGCCGGCCCGGCGGCGGCCGGCGATCTCGCGTGGCCCGGGTGGCGGACCGTCCCGTTACCCGGAGCCGCGGCGCGGCCCGAGGGGGTGGGCCGCACGCGGCGACGAGCCGAGCCCGGCGGGTACGCGCCAGGGCTCGCCGCATGAGAAGTGACGTCCGGGTCGGAGCGGGCACGGGGCCACTCCGGCCCGGACGGTCACCGCCGCGCGCCGCGAGGCGACGGTCGGCCGGGACTCAGTCGCGGGCGATCGTGCGGCTGCGCCCTCGGAACTCCGCCACCACCTCGTCGCCGCGCCGCACCGTGACGTCGTAGATGCCGCTGCGGCCGTGGCGGACCCGCTCGGTGGCGTACGCCTGCAGCACGTCGCCCTCGCGCACCGGGCGCAGGAAGCTGATCTCGCCGCCGGCCGCGACGGTGGCCGGGCCGTGGCTGTTGCAGGCGAGCGCGAATGCCGTGTCGGCGAGCAGGAACACGAAGCCGCCGTGCCCGATCGCGTGCCCGTTGAGCATCGCCGGGGTGACCCGCATGCGCGCCACGGCCGAGCCGTCGCCGGCCGAGACGAGCTCGATGCCGAGCCCCTTGGACGCCACGTCGGCGTCGAACATGTCGTGCGCCGCGGTACGGCTGCCGTCGCCGGCCATGTCAGCGCTCCCGCCGCTGGTCGACGATGCGGCGCATCTTGCCCATCGACCGTTCCACGCCGTCCGGTTCGATCACCCGCACCGCGACGGAGACGCCGATGGTGTTCTTGACCTGCTCGGCCAGGGCCGCGCCGGCCCGCTCGGCCTCGTCGGCGGCGGCGTCCGCGCGCCGTTCCACGTGGACCGCGAGCGTGTCCATCCGTCCCCGCCGGTCGAGCACGCACTGGAAGTGCGGCGACAGGGCCGGGGTACGCAGGATCAGCTCCTCGATCTGGGTCGGGAAGACGTTCACCCCCCGGACGATCATCATGTCGTCGGTACGCCCGGTGATCTTCTCTATCCGCCGCATGGGGCGGGCCGTGCCGGGCAGCAGCCGGGTCAGGTCGCGGGTGCGGTAGCGAACCACCGGCATGGCCTCCTTGGTCAGCGAGGTCAGCACCAGCTCGCCCCGCTCCCCGTCGGGCAGCACCTCCCCGGTCACCGGGTCGATGATCTCGGGGTAGAAGTGGTCCTCCCACAGGTGCAGGCCGTCCTTGGTCTCCACGCACTCGACCGCCACACCCGGCCCCATCACCTCCGAGAGCCCGTAGATGTCCAGCGCGTGCATGTCCAGGCGCTGCTCCAGCTCACGGCGCATGTCCTCGGTCCACGGCTCGGCGCCGAAGATCCCGACGCGCAGCGAGGTTGCGCGCGGGTCGACGCCCTGGCGTTCCATCTCGTCGACGATGGCGAGCATGTAGCTCGGGGTCACCATGATGACCTCCGGTTCGAGGTCGCGGATCAGCATCACCTGGCGTTCGGTCATGCCGCCGGAGACCGGGACGACCGTGCAGCCCAGCTCCTCGGCGCCGTAGTGCGCGCCGAGGCCGCCGGTGAACAGGCCGTAGCCGTACGCGACGTGCACCCGGTCGCCGCGGCGGCCACCGGCGGCCCGGATCGAGCGGGCCATCAGTTTCGCCCAGGTGTCCAGGTCGGCGCGGGTGTAGCCGACCACTGTCGGGCGCCCGGTGGTGCCGGAGGAGGCGTGCAGGCGGGCGACCCGTTCGCGGGGCACCGCGAACATGCCGAACGGGTAGTTCTCCCGCAGCTCGGCCTTTGTGGTGAACGGGAAGCCGGCCAGGTCGGTCAGCTCGCGCAGGTCGCCGGGGTGCGCGCCGGCGTCGTCGAACGCGCGGCGGTAGTGCGGCACGTTGTCGTACGCGTGGCGCAGCGAGTGGCGCAGCTGGTCCAGTTGCAGGGCGCGCAGCTCGTCGACGCCGATCCGCTCGACGGGATCCAGCTCGTCCGGACGAGGGGTGCGGTCCTGCACGGCTACCTCCTGGCACGACGGGCCCCGGGCACCGCCGCGCCGGGCGCTGCCGCCCACCGTACGCCCGTCCCACCCTCCCCGCTCTCTCCCCCGCCCTCCCCTCGCGATCTTGCACTTGCCGCCCCTCGGGTGTCCCCTTCGCGCGCTATGCCGGGGCCGAAACCGCAAGATCGCCGAGAGCGGGGGCGGCGGGCGAGGGCGGGGCGAGGGCGGGGGCGGGGGCGGGGTTATGCTCGCGGGGGCGGTGGGAGGTGTGGTGTCGGATCCGCGCGTTGATCCGGACGTCGACCTTCGCGTACCGGCGGACCGGGCGGAGCTGACCGCGCACCCGGCTGCTGTGCTCGGCGTGATCGCCGCCGGTGGCGTGTTCGGCGCGCTCGCGCGGGCGGGCGCCCAGGCGGCCGTGCCGCACCAGCCGGGCGAGTTCCCGTGGGCCACGTTCGCCGTCAACGTGACCGGCTGCCTGCTCATCGGCGTGCTGATGGCGGTGCTCGCCGCGCGTCCGGCCCACCCGCTGACCCGGCCCTTCCTCGGCGTCGGCGTGCTCGGCGGGTTCACCACGTTCTCCGCGTACGCGGTCGACGCGCAGCGGCTGCTGACCGACGGCGCGGCCGCTACGGCGGGCGTCTACCTGGCCGCCACGGTGCTCGCCGCGCTGGCGGCGGTCGCGGCCGGGGACACGGTGACCGCGCGGCTTCTGGCCGCCCGGGGCGGGGGCCGACGGTGACGGCGGCCGGAACGAGGACGGGCCGGTGACCGTCCTGCTGATCGCGCTCGGCGCCGCCATCGGCGCCCCGCTGCGTTACCTGACCGATCGGGCGGTGCAGGCCCGGCACGGCTCACCGTTCCCGTGGGGCACCCTGGCCGTGAACGTGGCCGGGTCGCTGCTGCTCGGCGCGCTCCTCGCGGCGCCGGTCGGCCCGGAGGTGACCGCGCTTGTCGGTACCGGCTTCTGCGGCGCGCTGACCACGTGGTCGACGCTGAGCTACGAGACGCTGCGCCTGGCCCGCACGACGAAGCGCCGGCTCGCGTACGCGAATGTGGCGCTCAGTGTGGCCGCGGGCCTCGGCGCGGCGTTCCTCGGCTACGCCCTCGTGACCGCGGTGGCCGGCTGAGCGCGCAGGTCAGCGGGGCGGACCGTCAGCGTGCCCGGCGTTCCGGGTGCGCCCGGTTCCACGCCCGCATCCGCTCCGGGTAGCCGGTGCGGGCGGCCTCGTACAGCGGCAGCGCGTGCTTCTGCGCGATCTTCGCGGCCACCCGCGGCGAGCCGGTACGGCGGCGGATCCACTCGCCGTCGTGCGCGATGGCGACCACGGTCGTGTCGGTGGCGGTGGTCTCCGGTTCCAGGTAGAACTCGACTCCGCTCCGGCTGGTGACGAACGCCTCCAGCTGCGCGAGGTCCTCCCGGTTCGCCTCGCGGTCGAGCTTCGTCGGGGTCGTCGGGTCGGCGGCCCGGCGGCTGAACCAGCCCATGCCCGCCTCCTCTCCTCGGCGTTCGCTCCAGTGCAGCACGCCCGCCTGGCAGGCGGCTGGGAGCACGGTGGGAGTCGACTGGGCCGGCTCGGCCGACCGTCACCCCCGGCTCAGCCGACCTTGACCCCTGGCGCGCCGGCCGGCGCGTCCGGCGCGGCGGGGCGCTCCCGCAGCACCGGCACCAGCGCGAGCGTGGGCAGCAGGAGCAGTGGCACCACGCCGAGCGCGGACAGCACGCCGAAGTGGTCGCCGAGGAAGCCGAGCAGCGGCGGGCCGGCGAGGAACGCGGTGTAGCCGATCACCGCGACCACGCTCACCCGGGCCGGGGCCTTGTCCTCGTCGTCGGCGACGGCGCTCATCCCGACCGGGAAGCCGAGCGAGGCGCCGAGCCCCCACAGCGCGACGCCGACCACGGCGAGGGGGCCGTTCCCGGCCAGCACGGCGAGCGCGGCGCCGGCGGACGCCATCGCGATGGTGGTGAACAGCACCGGCACGCGCCCCCACCTGTCGATGGCGACGGTGCCGACGGTGCGGCCGATCGTCATGCCCACCACGAACACGCCGAACACGGCGGCGCCGACCGCCTCGTCGACCCCGTACCCGTCGACGAACGCCACCGCGAGCCAGTCGTTGGCGCTGCCCTCGGTGAACGCCATGACCAGCACGAGCAGCCCGATCAGCAGGGTGCGGGGCTCGCGCCAGGCGGCCAGCAGCGCCTGCCGCCGGGCCGCCGGCTCCCCGGCCCCGGCCGCCTCGGCGGTGGCCGCGAGGAAAGCCCGGGCGCCGAGCAGCGTGCCGGCCAGGATCAGCACGGACAGGACCGGCAGGTGCACGCCGACGGGTACGCGGAAGTGCGCGGCGCCGGCGCCGAGCCCGGCCCCGGCCACCGAGCCGAGGCTCCAGGCGGCGTGGAACCGGGGCAGGATGGTGTAGCCGAGGCGTTTCTCCACCGCCGCGCCCTCGACGTTCATCGCCACGTCGCACAGGCCGGAGCCGAAGCCGAACGCGGCGAGGCCGAGCCCGACCCCGACGACCGAGCCGGCCAGGCTGGCGGACAGACCCGCCACGGTCAGGCCGAGCGAGACCAGCACCACCGACACGGCGACAGTGCGCGCGGGCCCGAGCCGCTGGGTGACCAGGCCGGCGGTCGGCATGGCCAGCAGCGAGCCCGCCGACGCGCAGAGCAGCAGCAGGCCGAGCCGCCCCGGGTTGAGGTCGAGCGCCTCCTGGGCCGCCGGGACCCGGGAGAACCAGCTCGCCACCGCGAGCCCGTTGAGGGCGAAGACGACGGCGACGCCGTTGCGGGCGGTCAGCACCGCCCGGGGCGCCGGTGGCCGCTTCCCGGCCTGCGCGTCGATGGTCCTGCTCACGGTGCGGTGGTCCCTTCCCCCGTCTGGTTCCCGACGACAATCGCACACCTGAGAGCGCTTCCACCACAAGCGCCGTTATGGCTTAGCCCATCCGCGCCCGAGCAGGCATGATGCGGTCATGGATACGCCGACCGCACGGCCCGCCACCCTCGAAGACGTGGCCCGCGACGCCGGGGTGTCCCGGGCCACCGCCTCCCGGGTGCTCGGCGCCTACGGGTTCGCCTCGACGGACGCCCGCGCCCGGGTGCACGCCGCCGCCGAGCGCCTCGGCTACGTACCGGACGTCACCGCCCGGGCGCTCGTGCGCGGGGCCGGAGTACGCCTGGTGGTGGCCGTGGTGGGCCGCGACGACACGGTGCTGGACGACCCGTACGTGCACCGGGTGGTGGGCGCGGCGTCGCGGGTGTGCGCGCCGCACGGCGTCGGGGTGGCGCTGGAGTGGCTGCCGCTGGCCGACCCGTCGGGGCTGACCCGGCTCGGTGCGGACCGGAGCGTCTGCGGTGTGATCCTGGTCAACACCACCCAGGCGGCGCTGGAGGCGGTGCCGCCGAGGTTGCACGGCCGGGTCGCCTCGATCGGTCAGGGTTCGGCGGCGGTGCCCTCGTTCGACGTGGACAACGCCGGCGGCGCGGGCGAGGTGCTGCGCCACCTGTACGCCACCGGCCGGCGCCGCATCGTCATGGTCACCGGGCCGCGCTGGCTGAGCTGCGCCGAGCGTTCGGTCACCGCGTACCGGGAGTTGATGCGGGAGTCCGGGGCGCCGGCGCGGCTGGTCACCGGCGACTTCACGGCGGCGCGGGGCGGCCGGGCGGCGCTGGCGGCGCTGCGCCGGTGGCCGGACGCCGACGCGGTCTACGCGGCCAGCGACGCCACCGCGTTCGGGGTGATCGCGGCGCTGCGCGGGCGCGGCGTGCGGGTGCCGCACGACGTGGCGGTGGCCGGGTTCGACGACCTGCCGTACGCGGCCGTGAGCAGCCCGCCGCTGACCACGGCGACCCATCCGGTCGACCGGATCGCCGCCGCGGCGGCCACGGCCGTGCTGACGCGCGCGCCGGTCGCCCCGAGCACCGCGTTCCCGTCGACGCTGGTCGCCCGGGAGAGCGCCTGAGCGCCGGTCAGTGCCCGGCGGCGGCCGCGTCGACCCGGTCCGGGATCGCGTCGTCGTCGCCGGCGTCCACGGCGCGCAGCAGGTCGATGGCGGTGTCGCGGACCTGACCGGTGACCATCGCCAGCGGCAGTGTGGCGTCGCCGGTGAACAGCCGCCCGGCGCTGCGGACGGCCGCGAGGGCACGCTCCTCGGTCCGCGCGCGGTGCCCCGCCGATTCGCGCTCCCGCCCGCCGACCTCGGCGGCGAGCGCGTCCCCGGCAGCCCGGACGGCCTGGCCGAGGGTATGGAGCGCGTCGCCCAGCTCGGCCGGGACGGGCGAATCGCCCCGGGTGAGTGTGACCGCGGCGCGCACGAGCGCCCGCACGTCGCGTACCGCCAGGTCGACCTGCCGGACCGAGCCCTCCACCCAGCGCAGCCGGCCCAGGCCGCGGCGGCGGCGTACGGTCAGGCGCAGCCCTTCGCCGGCGGCGCGTGTCGCGTCCCGCAGCCGGTCCACCGCGGCGTCGGCGTGCCGGGCGCGGTCCAGGACGGCGCGGGCGCCGTTCTGGTCGCCGTGCCGCAGCGCCTCGGCGGTGTCGTCGAGCACCCCGGCCAGTTCCGCGAAGGTCTGCCGGACCTGCCCGGCGAGCGGGACGAGCGGCCGGCGGGCGCTGAGGACCTGGCTGGTGACGAGCGCGACCGCGCCGCCGATGAGCGCGTCGACGAACCGCACCGGCACCAGCGTCTCGTCCGGCGGCGAGACCACGGCCAGGTAGAGCGCGGAGAGCGTGGCCTGCACGGTGCTGACCGAGCTGGCGCCGAACGCCACCGCCAGCGTGACGGTGAGCAGGAGGACCGCGAAGACGGTGCCCGTGGTGCGCGGGCCGAGCGCCTGCACCACCAGTTCGGCCACCAGCACGCCGACGGCCACGCCGATCACCACCTCGGCGGTACGGCGGATGCGCCGCCCACGGGCCTGGGCGAGCACGTTCAGGGCGGCGGCGGGCGCGAAGAACGGCAGCGGGTGCCCGGCGACCCGGGTGGCGATGATCCAGGCGACCGTGGCGGCCAGGGTGTCCTGGAGCACCGGCCGCCAGCCGTGCCGGAGCCGCCCGGCCGCCTGCCGGAGCGCCGCCGCGGCCCGGCTCGCGGTCGCTGTCATCCGCTTCCCCTCCGGTCCCCCGCCTCATCCTGCGGCCCGCCGGACCGGCCGGTGGCCGGGCAGGCGGTGGTTCACGCTGCGGTGGACGGCTACGGGCCGGTCGGCCCTGGCCGCCGACGCGCGCCTGCCCGTCAATGGGTACGGGAGAAGGAGGGCCTGCGATGGGCGGCGTCATGACGTGGATGTACCGGGGCGGCCGGCCGAACCGGCTGGCCCGGATGTTGAACGCGCTGTCGGCGTGGCAGTACGGCGCCGGCCTCGCTCCGCGGCACTGGATGACCATGGAGGTGCCGGGCCGCCGCACCGGGCGGATCGTCTCGGTGCCGATAGTGGTCGCCGATCACGACGGCGAGCGGTACGTCGTGTCGATGCTGGGCGAGGGGGCAAACTGGGTGGCGAACGTGCGCGCCGCGGGCGGCCGGGTGGTGCTGCGCCGTCGCCGCCGCGAGCCGGTCCGGCTGGTCGAGGTGCCGGTGGCGCAGCGGCCACCGATCCTGCGCCGGCACCTCGCGCTCGCTCCCGGCGCGCGCCCGCACGCGCCGGTGGACCGGCACGCCCCGCTCGCCGAGTTCGCCCGGGTCGCCGCCGGCATCCCGGTCTTCCGGATCGTCGTGGCGGAGTCCTCGGCGCGGTGAGCTGTAGAAGGAGGTGCGGGGTGGGCGAACCACACGCGGTGGTGGTCGGCGCGGGGATCGGCGGGCTGGCCGCAGCCGTCGCGCTGCGCCGGCGCGGATGGCGCGTCACGGTGCTGGAGCGTGCGGACCGTCCGCGCGAACTCGGCACCGGCCTGACGCTGATGGCCAACGCGCTGCGCGGGCTCGACGCGCTCGGCCTCGGTGACGCCGTGCGGCGCGACGGCCGGCCCGACACGCCGGGCGGACTGCGCACCCGCGGCGGCCGGTGGCTGTCCCGCATCGAGGGCGCCGACCTGGAGGCCGCGCTGGGCACCGCGGCGCTCGGCATCCACCGGACCGCCCTGCACCGCCTGCTGCGGGACGCGCTGCCGTCCGGGGCGCTGCGCACCGGCGTCGAGGTCGTCGACGTCGACGCCACCGCGCCGTCGGTGACCTGCCGGACCGACGGCACGACTGAGGTCCTCGCCGGAGACCTGGTCGTCGGCGCGGACGGGTTGAACAGCACGCTGCGCCGCCGGTTGTGGCCGGCGGCGCCGCCACCGGCGTACTCCGGCTCGACGGCCTGGCGGGCGGCGATCACCTGGCCCGCGCCGGTGGCGACGGCAGTCACCTGGGGGCCGGGCCGCGAGTTCGGCACCGTTCCGCTCGGCGACGGCCGGCTCTACTGGTACGCGGCGGACGTCGCGCCGCCCGGCGGACGCGAGCCGGACGAGCTGGCCGCCGTACGGGAGCGGTTCGGCGACTGGCACGAGCCGATCCCGGCGCTGCTGGCGGCCACGCCGCCGGAGGCGGTGCTCCGAACGGATCTGCTGCACCTGGACACCCCGCTGCCGACCTACGTCCAGGGGCGGGTGGCGCTGCTCGGCGACGCCGCGCACGCGATGACGCCGCACCTGGGCCAGGGCGCGGGGCAGGCGATCGAGGACGCCGTGGTGCTGGGCGCCGTCTGCGCGAACGGCACGGCGGACCTGGCCGGCGCGCTGGCCTCGTACGACAGGCAGCGGCGACCGCGCAGCCAGGCCGTCGCGCGCGCGGCCCTGCGCACCGCCCGGTACGGCCAGCAACTGCGCAACCCGGTGGCGGTGGCCCTGCGCGACACGGCGATCCGGCTGACCCCGTCGAGGGCGGCGCTGCGCGGCATGGCCCGGTACGCCGACTGGCAGCCACCGGGCTGACCGCCGGAGGACCGGGCGCCACCGGGACCGCCGGCGAATCAGCGACGCGACAATCCTTCAGAATATCGATCGCTCGCATTTTCGAGGTCGTCCGAATGGGAGAGGACGCCGGTAAGATCGGCGACAGAACGGCGACCGATCACGGACTGCCCGGCGGGCGGCACCGGCTCACACTGAGCGCATGAATACGAGACTCCGCCGCAGCCGGTCATTCCGCCTCGCGGTGTGTCTCGCCCTCGTGGCGATATTGAGCGGCTGCATGCAGCTCAACCTCGGGCTGACCCTGAACGACGACGACACCGTCTCCGGTCAGCTCCTGCTCACCGCGCCGAAGTCCGTGCTCAAGCAGCGCAACCCGGACCCGGCGGTCGCCTTCGCGCAACTGCGGCCGAACATTCCCTCACTTCCGCCCGGGGCGGAGAGCCGGTACGAGGACGCGACCTCGTACGGCATTCAGATCACGTACCGGAAAACGCCGCTGGCGCAATTCATGAGCGAAAGCGTGAATCTTGTCCGGGACGACGATCTCTATCGATTCTCGCTCCCGCTGGACCCGAAGAAATACGGCGGGATGGTCGGGCAGCAGGATCCGCGCCAGCAGCAGGCTTTCATGACCCTGATGGCGTTCGAGATCTCGGTGACCTTCCCCGGCCGGGTGCTCGACACCAACGGCACGGTCACCGGGCGCTCGGTCAGCTGGAAGGTGGTCGCCAACCAGCCCAAGCCGGCCGAGCTGCGCGCCGTCGCCCAGGCGCCCCCGCCGCCGGCCACCAGCCCGGCCGCGGTGGTGACCGGGAACGGATCCTTCCCCTGGCTGCCGGTCGTCGGCGCGGTGATCGTCCTGCTGCTGGTCGCCGGCGTGGCGCTCGTGCTGCTGATGCGGCGGCGGCGCTCCCGCGGCGGCCCGGACGCGACGGCCACCACCGGCCCGGGCGCCGCCACCGGCCCGGGCGCCATGCCCGGGGCCGCCCTCAGCCCCGGCGCCACCACCGGCCCGGGCGCGCCCGGCAGCCCGGCTCCGGCCCCGACCGGCGGCCCGGCCGCGCCCGACGCACCGACTCGACCCGCCGGTCCACCGGCCTGAGCCCTCCGACCACCGACGGCGCCCGCGCCGGCGGCCCACCACCGCACCGGGCGGAACCTGGGGTGAGCACCCCGGAACGCCGCCGCACCATCGCACCCCGGCCGCACCACCGCACCATCGAAAAGAGAGGGATCGCCGTGAACGATCTCTTCACCTGGGCCGCCCTGGGCAGCCTCACCGGCGCCAGCGCCGCCACCCTGCTCGCCACGAACGTCATCGGCGGGCTGATCGGCCCCAGCGGCGACAAGGCGCGCAAGTGGATCGCGCTGGGCTTCGCGCTCCTGCTGTCCTACCTGACCGCCGCGTTCGCCGCCGACGCCGGCCCGGAGAAGTGGATCATCGCGTTCTTCAACGGACTGGTGATCTTCTCCGCCGCGCTCGGCGTCAACCAGCTCCCCCCTGGCAACCGGCAGGCGACGCAGGCGTCGCCGACCCAGCTCGCCCAGGGCCGCGAGTCCCGCTACGTCCGCTCCTGGGTCTGAGAGAGGTGACCCCATGATCTTCGGCATCCTCAGCGCCGCCGTCCAGGTCGTCTTCGGCGCCGTACTCGGCCAACTCGCCGCCGGCACCGTCGGCCTGCTGGCCGGCGCCGTCGTCGGACTGCTCGTCGGCGCGCCGTTCGGCTGGGCGTCCGCCTCCGCCGGCACGTACGGCGCCGACCCGAAGGGGATCTTCCTCTTCGTGGTCGACCACACCTGGAGCCTGCTCAACACGTTCGCCGGGGCGCTCTTCCTGGCCCTGCACCTGGTCTTCGGCCACCAGCTCGACCGGATCATCTCGGCCGGCAGCGGCCGGGTCAACGTGATCGAGGGCGTCTCCCCCCGGTACGCCACGACGATCGGCACCGTGTGCGCCGGGTCCAGCCCGGGCATCCAGCGCCACGAGGACGTGCACGTGTTCCAGGCCCGGCTGCTCGGCCCGTTCTACCTGCCGCTCGTCGCGCTCAACTACGTGCTGTTCACCATCGCCCCGGTGTGGCTGCTCTGGCACGACCACACAAACGCGCCGATCAACAGGTTCACCCGCTACTTCGAGATCGGCGTCTACCCGCACGTCTGGAACGAGGCCATCGCGTACCGGATCCAGGGGACGCCACCGCGATGACCGGCGCGATCGAGGCGGCCGTCGCGGACGTCGCGAGCTGGCTGACCGGAGCCGCGGGTGAGCCCGTACCGGTCGGTCCGCCACGCGACGACCCCGACGGCGGCCTCACGGTCTGGCCGCTGGAGCTGCGGCCGGCCCGGCAGACCGCCACCGGCGGCGCGGCGCGCGAGCCGTACCGGTTCGTGGTCCGCCTGCTGGTCGCGGGCGGCGGCCCGGCCGCCCTCGCGGCGCTGGACCGGGTGCTCGCCGCCGCCACCACGGCGGGCCGGCCGGAGCTGGTGCTCGCCACCGGCGACCCGGCGCTGTGGCGGGCGCTCGGCGTGACGCCCCGGCCGGCGCTGCTGCTGGACGTGCCGGCCCGCATCGACCGGCCGGTCCCGGCCGCGCCGCCGGTGCGGCACCCGCTGCGGCTGCGGCAGCTCGGCATGCGCACGCTCGACGGCCGGGTGGTCGGCCCGCAGGACCAGCCGCTCGCCGCCGTCCGGGTGGAGCTGGTGGGCACCGCCCAGACCACCGAGACCGACGCCGCCGGCCGGTTCCGGCTGACCGGCGTGCCGCACGACCCCGACGCGCCGGACGCACCGGTGCGGATCCGGCTGGTCGGCGCGGGACGCGTCCACACCGCCGAACTCGATCCGGACGGCGACCACCTGATCGTCGTCCGCGCGCCCGACTGACGTCCGAGGAGGACCGATGCCCACCTACTTCTCCCCCGGCATCTACGTCGAGGAGGTGCCCAGCGGGGCCCGCCCGATCGGACCGGTCGGCATGAGCACCGCCGCGTTCGTCGGGGTCGCGCCCGACCGCGGCGCCCACGTCGGCGAGGCGCTGGCGGTGAACAGCTGGACCGAGTTCCTGCGGCTGTACGCCGACGGCGAGCACCTGGAGAGCACCCCGCTGGCCCGCGCCGTGTTCGGCTTCCTGGACAACGGCGGCACCCGCTGCTGGGTGGTGAACGTCGGCGAGGGCGGCCGGCTCACCGGCACCGGCGGGCGGCGCGGCGGCCTGGAACTGCTGGAGGCGATCGACGAGGTCTCCATCCTGGCCGCGCCCGGCTACCACGACCCGGTCTCGCACGAGGCGCTGATCAGCATGGCCGAGCGGCTGCGCACCATGGTGGCGATCTGCGACCCGCCGCCCGAGGTCACCGACGTCTCCCGGCTCACCCGGGTCGCCACCCCGGGCAAGCCGCCCAAGCCCGCGTCGGCCGCTTCGTCCTCGTCGGCCGACAAGCCCGCCGAGGGTACGCCGGGCGACGCCGACGACGAACCGCCCGGCACCGGCGGCGACCGGCCCCGGCAGTCGGACTTCGCCGCCTTCTACTTCCCGTGGATCCGGGTCCGCGACCCGCTCAGCGGCGACCTCGTGCTCACCCCGCCGAGCGGGCACGTCGCGGGCATCTGGGCCCGCACCGACGCGCTGCGCGGCGTACACAAGGCGCCCGCCAACGAGCCGGTACGCGGCGCCGTCGACCTCGCGTACCGGGTCACCCGGCCCGAGCACGACGTGCTCAACCCCAAGGGCGTCAACGTGATCCGGTTCTTCGCCGGGGAGGGCATCCGGCTGTGGGGCGCCCGTACGCTCGCCGCCGAGGCAAGCGAGTGGCGCTACCTGAACGTGCGGCGGCTGTCCATTTCCATCGAGCAGGCCATCGCCAACGGCACCCGGTGGATGGTGTTCGAGCCGAACGACTTCACGCTGTGGCGCTCGATCCGCCGCGACATCGGCGCTTTCCTCACCCGGGTGTGGCGCGACGGCGCGCTTCTCGGCCGTACGCCCGAGGAGGCGTTCTTCGTCAAGTGCGACGAGGAGACCAACCCGTCCGACGTACGCGACGCCGGAATGGTGGTGGCCCACATCGGCATCGCTGTGGTCAAGCCCGCGGAGTTCGTGGTGTTCAAGCTGAGCCAGTGGGCCGGCGGCACCGAGACCGAGACGATCGGAGGCTGACATGCCCACCACCGCGACGCCGCAGCCGGGCGCGCCCGTCGACCCGTACCGCGCGTACCACTTCAAGCTGCTCATCAACGGCATCACCAACGGGCACTTCACCGAGGTCAGCGGCTTCGAGGTGGCGATACCGGCGCTGTCGTACCGGGAGGCGGGCAACGAGCGCATCCGGGCCGTGCCCGGCCAGGTCGAGTACGCCCCGGTCACGCTCCACTTCGGCCTGACCAGCTCGCGTGAGCTGTGGGACTGGGTGAACGCGGCCGCGAAGGGCACAGTCAACCGGCGCAACGTGTCGGTGGTGCTGCTGGACCCGGCCGGCACCGCCGAGGTGCTGCGCTGGAACATGATCAACGCTTGGCCGACCCGGTGGCGGGGCGCGCACCTGAACACGCTGTCGCAGGAGATCGCCATCGAGGCGCTGACCCTGGCGTACGAGGGCCTGGAACTGGAGGCCGGCGGTGCCGCCGCCCCGGCGACCGCGTGACCGGCTGGCCCGCGCGCTGCGGGCCACCGCCGATCGCCTGTCCGATCCGGGCTCGCCGTCGTCGCCGGACTTCCCGGCCGACGCGCCACGTCCTCCCGGTCAGCCGCCCGAGCACTGGCGGCGCCTGGTGGCCGCGCACGCCCCCGGCCTGCTGCGCGACCTTCCCCCGCCCACCGCTCCTCCCCCGCTCTCCGACGAGCGGGTTCAGGCGCGCCGGTGGCGGACCTGGACAACACGGCTGATCAACCGCCTCGCCGCCCCCGGCAACGGCCCGTCGAGATCTTGGTACGAAAGGGCCCCTATAGGGGCCGTTTCCTACCAAGATCTCCCGGAGGTCCTGGAGGATGGGACGGGGATCCCGGAAAGCGGGAAGGCGGAGCGGGGGCGCGGCGCGGCATCGCCCTGGCGTGGAGCGTCGACGTGGGCGGGTGCGGAGTGGGAAGCGGGCGGGGCGGTGACCTCCGCAGCGGTGGCGGACACCCGGTCCTACTCGGACAGTGCTGCGCGGGCGTGGGATACCGGGTCGCTCGGGGATGGGCCCGCAGGCCGGGACGTGGCCGAGTCGGGCGGTCCGGCCGCGGCGCCGGCGCCGGCAGGAACGGCGAGCATCTCCGACAGGACTGGATCACCGAGCGCCACCGGCACGACCGACACCACACGCACGACTGACGCCAGCGGCGCGTCCTCGATCCGCAGGCCGACGGTGACCCGCGCCCCCAGGCCCACCACCACCGGCGCACGCGGCGCGAGCGGCGCGAACGGCGCACGCGGCGCGAGCGGCGCGAACGGCGCACGCGGCGCGACCGGCGCACGCCGCGTGATCGGCGCGAGCAGCATGACTGGTGCGATCAACGCGAACGGCGCGCGCCGCGTGACCGGTGCGAGCGGCATGACCGGTGCGATCAGCCCGAACGGCGCAAGCAGCAGCAACGGCGGCAACGCCGCGAGCGACGGCACTGGCGAGATCGGCGGCCTCGGTCGGCCCACCGAGCCGGGCCCGCCCACCGGCACTGGCGGACCCGCACATCTCACCGAAAGCCGGGACACCATCGGCGTGACGTCCCGCGAAGCGGACCGGCCGTCACCGCCCGAGCGGCCCGGACTGGGCGCGGATCGGGTGGACGCACTCCGGAATCCGGCGTCGGCCGGACGGGACCGGAATGTGGTCGGCGGAACGAGCCCGTCGCCCAACCGGGACGAGGTCCTCCCACTCCTCTTCGCCGCCGCACGACCAACCGCACAACCAGACGCACGACAGGCCGCACGATGGGCCGCACCACCGGACGCACGACCCGGACCGGCCACACCCGACGGAGGCGACCGGTTCCGGACCGCCGATCCCGCCGCGCAGAAGCGGGGACGCGCCGCCGAGCCGTATCCCGAGAGGCCCGGCCCGGCGACCGACGGCGATCATCCGGCGCGACAGCGGCACCGGCCCGAGTCCACGCCTTCCGGCCCGTGGCCGGCCCTGCCGGACGACCCCGGCCGGACCCCGGCCGCGGTCTCCGCACACCAAGCTGCCCAGGGCGGCGGGACACACGCGGACCCGTGGCCGGCGCTCCCGGCCGAACCGGTGTGGCTTCCCCCGCGGACCACGCCGTGGAGCGACACGGCCCGGCTGGACCGGGAACAGGCGGGTGACTGATGGAGCGTGTCGCCTTCCTCGTGGACGAGTCCGGCACCCGGGTCGACTGCCTGCTCAACCCGGAGACCGTGCAGGTGACCCGGCTGGCCGGGGTACGCCCGCGCGGCGGCCCGGACGGTCCGCTCACCGGCGCCGGACTGGCCGACGATCCGCTGGTCTTCACCGGCGGCGGACGTACCGAGCTGGTCCTCGATCTGCTCTTCGACGTGGACTTCGTGGAGTCGCCGGCCCGGCCGCAGGACGTGCGCGCGCTGACCCGGCCGCTGTGGATGCTCGCCGAGAACTCGGCGGTCGAGCACGGCTGGCTGCGCCCGCCGCTGGTCCGCCTGGTCTGGGGCAAGACCTGGAACGTCCCCGGCGTGATCACCGCTATCGCGGAACGCTTCGACGCGTTCACGCTCACCGGTACGCCCCGGCGGTCCTGGCTGCGGCTGAAGCTGGTCCGCGCCGCGGAGAGCGCCGAGGCGGCGCGCGCCGGATTCGAGGAGGAACTGGCCGCGGCGAGCACGCCCGCCGTCGCGCCCGGATCGGCGGTGGTCGCGGCCGCCGACGGCGCGGCCGAGCCGGGCTGGTCCGGGGTGCGCTTCGACCTGCTCGCCCACGACGCGCTGGGCTCGCCGCTGCGCTGGCGGCTGCTCGCCGAACACAACCGCATCACCGACCCGCTCACCGTGCCCGCCGGCACCGCGCTCGCCGTCCCGCCGGTCGGCGCGGTCACCACCCCACCAGACGGGGCCGCCGGAGGCGCGCCGTGAGCCGGGCCGCCGTCGTGACAGTCGACGGCCGTCCGCTGGCCGACCCGGCCCGGCTGCGCGCCATCCGCGTCGCCGCCCGCCTGAACCGCCCGGCGCAGTGCGAGCTGACGCTCACCGCCGCCCCCGGCGCGGGCCCGCTCGACCCTCCGGTACGCCCCGGCGCCGCCCTCGACGTACGCCTCGACGGGCAGGCCGAAGCGCTGTTCACCGGTGAGGTGACAGCCGTCGAGCGGGAGTACGCCGGTGACGGCGTGCCGCTGGCGCGGATCCGGGCGTACGACCCGCTGCACCGGCTGCGCAAGCGCCAGGAGCTGCGGGTGTTCGAGTCGGTGACCGCCGCCGAGCTGGCCGGCGAGCTGTGCGCCGGGCTGGGGTTGAGCGTGGCGGCCGAGGACGACGGGCCGCGCCTGGACCGGCTGCTCCAGCACCGGCACACCGACCTGGACCTGCTGTGCGAGGTGGCCGGCCGGGCCGGGCTGCACCTGAGCGTGGACGGTGACCGGTTGCGGCTGCTCACGCTGGACGGCTACGGGGATCCGCTGCCGCTGACGCTCGGCGAGACGGTGCACGCGCTGCGGATCACCGAGAACCTGGACCGGGCGGGCGCGGAGTGCGCCGTACTCGGCTGGCACCCGCAGCGCGCGGAGGCGCTGGGCCAGCGGGCGGACGAGGCCCGCAGCGGGCGGCGCATCCCGCTGCGCCCGGAGCCGGGCGACGTCGGCGCGGACGGCGTGCGCACGGCCGTGGACCAGCCCGGCCGCAGCGACGACGAGCTGGCCGCGCTGGCCCAGGCCGGGCTGGACGCCCGGGTCGCCGCGCTGGTCACCGCCGAGGGCACGGCCGAGGGCGACCCGGCGCTGCGGCCCGGACGGCGGATCGCCCTCGCGGGCGTCCCGGACCCGCTGGCCGGGGTGTACGTGCTCACCGAGGTGGTGCACACGGTCGACGCGGACGGGCACCTGACCCGGTTCGCCACTGCGCCGCCCGGCCCGCCGCCGACGGCCGCGCCCCCGGCCGCGACGGTCACGCTCGGCACCGTCACCGACGTCGACGACCCGGACGGGCTGGGCCGGGCCCGGGTGACGCTGCCCGCGTACGGGGATCTGGACGCCGGCTGGCTCGCGGTGCTCTGCCCGGGCGCGGGCCGGGGCAAGGGCATCGTCGCGCTGCCCGACCCGGACGACACCGTGCTGGTGGCGCTGCCCGGCGGCGAACCCGCGTCGGGCGTGGTGCTCGGCTCGCTGTTCGGCGCGGTCGAGCCGTACGACACGGGGATCGTGTCGGGGCGCTCGCGCCGCTGGTCGATGCGGACCGGCACCGGGCAGTCGATCGTGATCGACGACGACGGGCGCACGCTGCGGCTGGCCACCGACGCGGGCAGCTTCGTCGAGCTGCGCCCCGAGCTGACCACCGTGCACGCGGCCGGTGACCTGGTGCTCTCCGCGCCCGGCCGGGCCGTCGTGGTGCGCGGCCGGACCGTCGACTTCCTGCACGCCCCGGCGGCCGAGGACGCCGAGACCGCCGCCGCCCAGGCCCGTACGCTCGCCCGTTCCGCCGGAGGTGGCTGATGCGCTGGATCCACCGCGACTCGCTGATCACCTGCGGGCACGACGGGCGGGTGCGCAACCGCCCGTCTCAGGACTGGGTGACGGTCCAGGCCGTGCCGGTGCTGACCCGTCCCGACCCGGAGGGGCGGGACATCACCGCCTGCCCCAACTACGGCCCGACGATCAAACCCTGCCTGCACACGCTGACCGTCACTGTGGGTTACAGCACGTGGGTGCGGGTGGACCGGCAGCCGGTGGTGCTGTCGCACCTGGACGGCCTGACCGACGGCACCCCGCCGGGCACCGTGCACCACCAGGTCCGCGACGTGCGGCAGGGCTTCCTGGGGGCGGACGCATGAGGGCCTTCCGCTTCGTCGGCGCCGGCTTCGACGCCGGCCGCGCCGGTGGTCTCGCGCTCACCGCGGCCGGCGGGCTCGCCATGACCGACGGCGACGAGACGGTACGCCAGGCGCTGTACCTGCTGCTGTCCACCACGCCCGGGGAACGGCTGATGCGTCCCGGGTACGGGTCGCGGCTGCACCGGCTCGTGTTCGCGCCCAACGACGACACCACGGCCGGGCTGGCGATCCACTACGTGCGGCAGGCGATCCGGCGGTGGGAGCCCCGGGTCGAGGTGCTGGACGTGGACGCCGGCCCGGACCCGGACGACCCGTGGCGCCTGGTGATCCGGCTGGACTACCGGGTGCGGGCCAGCCTCTCCCCCGGCCACCTGGTGTTCTCCGTCGACCTGCTGCCGGCCGACGAGGAACCCGCTGACGAGGAGGGCACGCCATGACGCTGCCGGTGCCGCACCTGGACGACCGCGCCTTCCTCGACCTGGTCACCGAGGCGCGGGAACGCATCGCCCGGTCCTGCCCGGACTGGACCGACCTGTCCGCGCACGACCCGGGCATGGCGCTGGTGGAGGCGTTCGCGTACCTGACCGAGGTGATGATCTACCGGCTGAACCAGTTGCCGGAGAAGGCGTACGTGGCGTTCCTGAACCTGCTCGGCGTCACCCGGCACGCACCGGCGGCGGCCTGGGCGGACGTGCGCCTGACCCGCACCGGCCCGGACCGCGGCCCGGTGCGGGTGCCGGCCGGCACCCGTGTCGCCGCGGCGCGCGGCGCGGACCCCCGGCCGGTCGTCTTCGTGACCACCGAACCGGCGGTGCTGCCCGCCGGGGAGACCACCGTGACGGTACGGGTGCACCACTGCGAGCCCGTCGAGGCGGAGCTTCTCGGCACCGGCACCGGGCAGCCCGGTCAGGTGTTCCGGGCCGCCCGCGCGCCGCTGATCCGCACCACCGAGGCACTGGACCTGCTGCTCGGGGTGGAGGTGCCGGCGGGCTCGGTGGAACTGGGCGCGGCCGCCCGCGAGCACGAGGGGCGCACGTACGAGATCTGGCGGCCGGTGGACAGCTTCGCCGGTGTCGGCCCGCAGGCGAAGGTCTACCTGGTGGACCGGGCGTCCGGGGTGGTCACGTTCGCCCCGGCGCTGGACCTGCGCCCGGTCGTGGGCGCCGCGGCCGTCGAGGGGGCGGCCGGGGCGACCACGGTGGCGGCGGTGCCGCCGGCCGGGCGGCAGGTGCGGCTCTGGTACCGCTGCGGCGGCGGGCCCGCCGGCAACGTGGCGGCGGGCGTGCTGACCAGCCTGCGCGACCCGCTGCCCGGGGTGAAGGTGGACAACCCGGCGCCGGCCACCGGCGGGCGGGAACTGGAGTCGCTGGAATCGGTGCTGGCGCGCGGGCCGTACGAGTTCTTCGCCCAGCAGCGCGCGGTCACCGCCCGGGACTTCGAGATCCTGGCCACCGGCTCCGGGGCGGTGGCGCGAGCGCGGGCATTCACCCGGGCCGCCGTCTACAGCTTCGCCCGGCCCGGCGAGGTCGAGGTGGTGCTGGTGCCGTACGTGCCGGACGCGGCCCGCCCCGGCGGGCGGCTGCCGGTGGCGGTGCTGCGCGAGCACGAGGTGGAGGAGGCCCGCCGCCGGGTCGAGGCCGACCTGGAACGCCGACGCGCCCTGGGTACGGCGGTGCGGGCCGGCTGGGCCCGGTACAAGGCGGTGTCCATCCAGGCGCGGGTGGTGGTGCGCCGCGAGGAGGACGTGGACGCGGTACGCCGCCGCATCCACGACCGGCTGCACCAGACGCTCAGCCCGCTGCCCACGCCGCTGAACCCGGCCGGCTGGGCGTTCGGCGAGCCGCTGCGCGCCTCCAACGTGTACCGGATGCTGGAGCACGCCGAGCCGGGCGTGCGCTACGTCGAGTCGGTGCGCTTCGTGGTCGACGAGGCGCCCGACGCGCAGGTGCGCACCGTGGCGGTGGACCAGTACCAGGCCGACACCTGGTACGCCGGCGGCGGCCCGGTGCTGTTCCGCTCCACAAACGCCGGTGCCGGCTGGGAACCGGCGGGCCGGTTCGACGGCGAGACGGTGGTGCGGGTGGTGCCCGCGCCGGCCCCGGTACGCCCCGGCGTGGTTCCCCGGGCCGGTTCGGTGGCGGTGGTGACCACCCGCGACGCCGGTGGCTCCCGGGTCCGGCTGAGCACCGACCTCGGCGAGACGTGGACGCTGCTGACCGACCTCGACTCCGGCGTACGCGACCTGGCCTGGATCGACCGCGACGGCACCGGCGCGCTGCTGCTGGCCACCGACGCGGGCCTGTACGAGGTGCCGCTGCTACCCGGCGCGGTGCCGTTGCAGATCCTGGTCGACCCGGCCGACGCGGACCGGGGCTTCTACGCGGTGCGCGCGTTCGTCTCCGAGCGCGGCGCGCCCGGGGTGGCGGTGGCCGCGCAGGCCGGGTTCGGCGTCTACCTGTCCACGGCGGCCGGACGGCCCGGCACGTTCGCCCACGTCGGCCTCGCCAACGTCGACAACCGGGTCCTCGCCGTGCAGTACGACGGCCCGGCCACGCTGCTGTGGTGCGGCGCGGGCGAGCCGGACCCGAAGAAACCCGGGCAGGGCTGCCACCGCACCCGGCTGTTCGAGTCGGACGTGAAGTGGCAGTCGATGGCGTCCGGCTGGATCGGCGGCACCTGCCGCGACCTGGCGTTCAGCGGCCCGCTCGCGCTGGCCGCGACGCAGAGCGGCGGCGTGGTCCGCCTGGACACGCTCGCCGGGCAGCCGCAGTGGTCGCCGGTGATGGTCAACTGCGGCCTGCCGCTGCGGGACCGGACCCGGTTTGTCCCGGTCGACGCCATCGCCGCCACCGCGCCCACCGGCACGTCCGGCGCCGGGCGGCTGGTGCTCGCCGGCGGTGAGCGCGGCGTGTTCCGCAGCGGCGACGGCGAGGACTGGACGGCGAGCGCCAACCAGGCCACCGCCGACGTGGTCACCGTCCCCGGCACCTGGCTGCTCTGCTCCGGCGAGCACGACATCGAGGTGGTGCGGCAGGATGCGCCGAGCGGCGATTGAGCGGCTGCTGCCCGCCGCGTACCAGCGGGCCGCCGGGCCGGGCAGCGTGCTGGGCGCGCTGCTGGACGTGATGGAGGCGCTGCACGCCCCGGACGAGGCGGTGCTCGCCGACGTCGACGCGCTGTTCGGGCCGTACCGGACGCCGGACGGGTTCGTGGCCTACCTGACCCGCTGGGTGGCGATGGACCACGTGGTCGCCGCGCCCCGCGCGGACGCGCCGCTGCCGTTGCCGGCGGGCCGGCTGCGGGACCTGGTCGCGCACGGCGCGCTGCTGGCCCGCTGGCGCGGCACCCCGTACGGGATGCGGACCGCGCTGGAACTGGCCACCGGCGTGTCCGGGTTCGTGCTGGACGAGCCGCCGGAGCGGCCGTTCCACCTGGTGGTGCGGGTGCCTCCTGCCGCCGCCGACCGGCTCGCGCTGGTCACCCGCATCGTCGAGGCGGAGAAACCGGCCGCGGTCACCGTCGAGGTCGTCACCGACCCCGGCCCGCCCGAGCCGGCGCCGCCCACAGCAGGCCCGCCGGACCCAGGCCCGCCGCCCACGCCCGAGCCGGACGACGCCGAGCCCGCCGCCGGGGTGGCGACGGTCCGCGCTGTCGGCCGGGCCCACGTACCAGCACCCTTGCCCCACGATCCGCCCGAGGAGCCGTCATGACCACCGAATGGACAGTCGTCGCCGCCGCCGAGCAGTTCACACTGGACACCCGCAACGGCGGCGAGCTGACGTTCACCGTGTCGAACCCGGGTACCGCGCCGGACACCGTCGTCTTCGACGTCGCGCCCGGCGAGGGCAGCCAGCGGGCCTGGTTCACGGTGGCCGAGCCGCAGCGGGTGGTGCCCGGTCAGGGCTCGGTGTCGTTCCTGGTACGGCTCGCCGTACCGCCCGGCACGCCGCCCCGGCGCTACGACATGACCGGGTTCGCGTACTCGGCGAACACCGCGCCGGAGGAGAGTTCCCGGTCCAGCGGCCGGGTCACGTACGACGTGCGGGCTGTCGTACCCCCGAAGCGCGCGCCGTGGCCGTGGATCGCCGCCGCCGCGGCGCTGGTGCTGGTCGTGGCCGGGGTGGTGGCCTGGCTGGTGACCCGCGGACCGGACGCCCCGGCCCCGCCGCAGGCGAACGCGGTGACAGTGGAGGCGGAGACGCTCGTCTCCGGCGCTGTGGTGCAGTCCCCCACCGGCGCCAAGGCGGAGGTGGTGGCGCAGGAGAACTGCTGCGACGTGGTGTGGTCCGGCGACGCGCAGCTGTTCTTCCTGGGCCGGGGCGTGGGCGACCGGGTGACGGTGCAGGTGGACCTGCCGGCCGACGGCACCTGGCGGTTCTCCACCGTACGGACCACGTCGTTCGACTACGCGAACACGATCTGGCTGGTCGACGGCCGGCAGGTCGGCGACACGTTCTTCGGGTTCAGCCCGACCGTGGTGCGCACCGACGAGGTGGACGTGGGCACCGTGGAGCTGACCCGCGGGCCGCACAAGCTGACGCTCGTGGCGGTGAGCAAGACCCAGGGCACCGACAGGTACTTCGCCGGGGTGGACGAGATCCGCTTCACGCCCGTCGTCCGGCCGTGAGCGCGAGGAGTGAGCCGGTGTTGCGAGCCCCGCAGTCGCGAACCGAGCCGGCACCGTGACCACGAAGCAGAAGGTGCTGCTGGTGGCGGTGGCCGTACTGCTGGTGGCGCTGTACGTGGTGGCGGTGGCCGGTCGCCGCGACGACCCGGGCGACCCGGCGGACGGGCCGGGCGCGCTGGCCCGGCTCGGGCGCGGATCCGGGACGGTCGACCCGGCGACGGTGGCGGTGACGTGCCTGCCGCCGGCCGCCGAACCGGCCACCACCGCCGACGGGGTGGCGCTCGCCTTCGGGACGGTGTGCCGGCTGCGGGTGGCCGACCCGGGCGCGCTGCGCACGCTCGTGCTGCGCGGCACGGCGCCGTTCCAGGTGACCGCCCGCGCGCCAGGCGACGCGGACGTCACCGTCACCGACGAGGTCGCGCCCGACGCGGACGGCCCGGCGGTGGCGAAGGTGGCCGTGGACCGGGAGACCGAGGTGCTTCTGCGCTGTCCGGGAGGTGGCGGATGCGCTGTCACGCTGGCCCGGTCCTGACCGGGACGGAGACGCGGCATGGGTGAGTTGCGCAAGCCGTTCCTGCTGCTGGCGTTGCTCGCGGTGGCGCTCGTGGTCGGCGTGGAGCTGGGCGCGGCGGTGCTGACCGGCGGCGGCGACGCGAGCGGCGCGCTGCGGGGCAGCGCCGGGCAGCTCGGCGTCGAGCTGGGCGACGTCGGCGCGGTGTCCGAGCCGTCCGGGCGGGGCATCGGCTATCTCGCGCTGATCGACGTGGTGGCGCTCTGGACGACCGGGCTGTTCTGCCTGAGCCTGGTGCTGCCGGACCGGGTGCAGGGCCGGGTGCAGGGTGTCGCCACGCTCGTCTTCTCGATCGTGCTGCTGCTGGTGTCGCTGGTCCTGCTGATCGTCGCGTTCGTCGAGCTGACGGTGATGGTGTCGCTGTTCCTGGCGCCGCCGTTCGGCACGCTGGCGTACCTGGCGGTCTGGGGGTTCTTCCCGGTCGACGACGCCGCGGCGCTGCTCGGGCTGACGCTGCTGCTCAAACTGGTCTGGGCCGGGCTGCTGCTCGCCGCCCAGCCCCGGATCCTGCGCAACAAAGGGCTGGTGCTGCTGGCGCTGACCACGCTGCTGTGCACAGTGGTGCTGCAGTTCCTGCACGCCCTGGTGCCGGTGATCCTGGTCAGCATCCTGGACGACCTGGGCGCCGTGGTGTTCGCCGTGGTGGCGCTGATCTGGGCGCTGGTGCTGCTGATCGGGTCGATCCCGGCGATCGTCAAGGCGGTCCGGACCACCGCAACCACGTCCGGCCGTACGGTCCGGTGACCGCGCGGCCGGTCAGGCGATCGCGGCCGAGGCGGCGGCGACGAACTGTTCCGCCGCCCGGGCCGGAGTGGCCCGGCCGGACTGGGCGTTCTCGGCGGCCTTGACCAGCTCGGACCTCACCGTGCGGTGTCCCTTGAGCGGGGGCCGCGGGCCGTCGCCGAACGTCTTCGCCAGCTCGGATCCGAACCGGATGGACCGCTTCACGGTCGGGTCGGTGACCGTCTCGCCGAGCTTGGCGCGCAGGTCGGCGTTGGGCGGCAGGCCACGGTCGGTGCCGAGCAGCGCCACCGCTTCGGGATCGTTGAGCATGAAGTTGATGACGTCGACCGCGGCGTCCTTCTTCGTGCTGCGCCTGTGCACCGACCAGTACGTCCCGGCGCGCGCCCACTGTGCGCTCGGGTCACCCGGGTACGCCACCACGCCCAGCTCGTCAGCGGTGCCCTTCTGCAGGTCCGGCATCTGGCCGGCCCAGACCCAGGACGTGGCCGCCCTGCCGGTGACCACCAGCTGCCTGGTGACGTCGCCGGTGTTTCCCTGGCGGATGACGTCCGGCGTCGGCGTCGCCCCCCGGTCGCGGGCGCCGGACCACAGCGCGAACCACCGCGTCACGTCCTCGACGGTGAAGCCGAGGCCCTTGTCCTGGTACAGATCCTTGCCCTGCTGCCGCAGCCACACCCAGAGCGCCTTGTCGTCGGCGCTCGGATCCTGGGTACCCGGGACCTTGGTCTTCCTCGTCACCTGCTCGGCCCAGGCGATGTGCTGCTCCCACGTCATGCCGGTGGTCGGCTCGGGCAGCCCGTGCCTCGTCAGCAGCGTCCTGTTGTAGACCAGGCCCTGGGTGTCCTCCCCGGCGGGCACGCCGACGAATTCGCCGTCCACGTAGCCGTACCGCCAGAGGCTGTCGTGCATCGGGCGGGTCTCCAGCTTGCGCGCCCCCTGGTAGTAGAGCAGCCCGGCGAGCGTCCGCCGCGCCGCGTACTCGGCCAGGTGGTCGTCGTCGATCTGGAAGATGTCCGGCGCCTTGTCGCCGGCGGTGAGCTCGGCCAGCCTGTCGAAGTAGCCCTTGTCGGTCTGCCAGGTCTTCGTGAAGGTCACGTTCGGGTGCTTCCTGGTGTAGAGGGCCAGCACCTCCTCGGTCAGCCTGGCCCGCGCGTCGGTGCCCGACCAGAAGACGGAAAGCTCGACCGGGGCGTCCGGGGCGACGGGTCCGTCCTCGTCGTCGCCGCAGGCCGCGGCGGCCGTCAGCGGCGCTGCGGCCGCGCCGACCAGCAGGCCACGCAGCAGCAGCCGCCGGGACAGAGGGCTGGACAGCGACACGCCGTCGGCGTGCCTGGCAAGAGCGCGCATCAGGTCCTCCTCGGCCGCCGGGTCCCCGTGTCGGCTACGAAGATACGGTCGTCGCGCCACCGGATCCACCACGCGGCGCTCAGGTGGCCGCCCCGCCTGCGGCGAGCGTGGCCAGGCGCGGCAGTTGCGCCGGATCGGTGAGCGCCGACCCGACCGCCACCACGCGCGCACCGGCGGCGAGGAAGTCACCCGCGTTGCCGGCGTCGATGCCGCCGGTGGCCACGAACCGGGCCTCCGGCAGCGGCCCGGCCACCGCCCGGAACCACGCCGGGCCGAGGCTGACCGCCGGGAACGCCTTGAGCCACACCAGGCCGTGGTCGAGCGCCCGCTGCGCCTCGGTCGGGGTGGCCACGCCGGGCAGGTGCGGCACGCCGAGACCGGCCGCCGCGTCGGCCACCGCCAGGTCCAGGCCCGGCGCCACTGTGAACGCCGCCCCGGCGGCCACCGCGTCGTGGACCTGCGCCGGGGTACGCACAGTGCCCGCGCCGACGATCCGGTCCCGCCGCCGTCCGGCCGTCACCGCGGCGTGCAGCGCCGGCACCGCTTCCGGGGTACGGATGGGCACCTCCACCACGGCGATGCCGAGATCCCAGGCCAGTTCCGCCAGCCGGACCGTCTCCTCCGGCGGCAGGTCGCGCAGGATCACCATCACCCGCGCGTCGCCGAACAGAGCCCCGAAGTCGTGCCCGCTCATCTCCCACTCCCTCTCCCCGCCTGCGCCTGCTCGGTCCACGCCTCGTCCGGCAGCGCCAGCGCCCGCGCGATCGTCTCCGGGTCCGGCGGCGGGGCGGTGTCGCCCGGCACGGCCAGCACCGGCGCGGCGGTCAGGTGCCCCAGCCGCAGGCAGGCTCGCAGGTCGAGGCCGCGCAGCAGCCCGGAGAGGAACCCGGCGGCGAACGCGTCACCCGCGCCCACCGGCTCGACCACGTCCACCGGCAACGCCGGCACGAACACCGCCGGTCCGGTACGCGGCAGCGCCGTCGCGCCGACCGGCCCGTCCTTGACCACCACCAACTCGGGACCGGGCAGCAGCGCACGCACCGCGGCCGGATCGTCCGCCGACCAGAGCACGGCCGCCTCGTCCAGCCCGACGAGCACCACGTCGGCGCGGTCGGCCAGGTCGCGCAGGACCGGGGCGGCCCGGTCGGCGGGCCAGAGCGCCGGGCGGTGGTTCACGTCGAAGCTGACCCGGGCGCCGGGCAGCGCCCGCCCGTCCAGCGCTGAGACGAGCAGGTCGCGGCAGGTGCCGGAGAGCGCGGCGGTGATCCCGGACAGGTGCAGCAGCCGCGCCCCGGCGAGCCCGGGACGCGCGAGGTCGGAGGCGCCGAGGCGGCTCGCTGCCGACCCCGCGCGGTGGTAGTGCACGCGGGTGCCGTCCGGCCCGGGATCCTTCAGGTAGAGCCCGGTCGGCGCGTCCGGGTCGACGGTGACCGCTGAGACGTCCACGCCCGCGGCGGCGACCTCGGCCACCACCCGCCGCCCGAACGGGTCGTCACCGACCCGGCTGACCCACGCCGCGCGGTGCCCGAGCCGGGCCAGCCCGGCCGCCACGTTGGACTCGGCGCCGCCCACGCCGACGGTCATCCGCGCGGCGTGCTCCAGCGACCCGCCTTCGGCGGGGGCGAGCACCACCATCGTCTCGCCCACGCAGACCACCTCGGGCCTCGCGGCATCACCCGGCTCAATCCTCGCGCTCACCGGAGAACCGCCTCGACTCGGGCCGCGACGTCGGCCGCGTCGAGGTGGCCGTCGGCGACCAGCACCCGGTGCCGGTTGTGCCGGGGCCGTCCGGCCGTGACCACCGCCGGGGTGTCGAAGGCGTACGCCACGCAGACGCCCGGGTACATCGCGGTGCGCACGAACCACCTGTCGCCCGGCCCCAGGCCGGTGAACACCAGCGTGTACGCGCCACCGCCAGGCGCGGAGGCGGACAACGCCAGCCAGGACGCGGCCGAGCCGTTCACCGCTTCCTCGCCTGCCGCGTCGGCGGTGCGCACGCGCGCTTCCCCGTCGGCCACCGCCCGCCAGAAGAAGCCGCCGTACCCGGCGCCGCCCGGGCGGCCGTTCGTGGCCGGGCTGCCCAGGCGCACGTCGGCGCCGGTCGCGGAGGTGAGCGTGGCGGACAGGTCCAGCCACCAGGCGTCCTCCCCGGCGGGCGTGGCGGTGATCCGCCGGCGTTCGCGCAGCAGCACCCGGCCGTGCCGGTCGCGCCACTCCAGGTCGTGGTCGAGCCGGTCGGCGGCCCGCTCCCGCCAGCCGGTGTGGGCGATGACGCCGTGGTCGTCGCGCCAGGTGTAGCCGGTGCCGCGCACGTACGTCCGGCCGCCCCACAGGTTGACGCCGTCGACGTCCTGCACGGTCAGGGAGGCGCCGAGGTGCCAGACGTGGTCGGCCGGGAGCGCGTCGGTGACCGGGGTGCCGGCCCGGGTCCGCACCGGATGCAGGTACGGCCGGGGCCCGTGGCGCGGGTCCAGGTCGGGACTGATCAGGTACCGGGCCACCTCGACGCCGTCCACGACCAGCCGGGGCTCGGCGTCGGCCCCGGCCGGACGCGGCCCGGCAGCGGCGGAACGAGGTTCGGCTGTCACGACGGCTCCGGGGCGGGGACCGGGCGGCGGGCGTCCAGCGCGTGCAACGCGGCGAGGGCGTACCCGCCGAGGATCGGCACCGCGACCGGCGTGACCAGCACGCCCAGCAGAACCGCCAGCGCGCAGACGCCGGAGGCGGCGGCCCACACGCCGGGGCGCTCCGGGCAGGCACGCGCCACCCGGGCGGCGGCGGCCCGCCAGCCCCGGCCGCCGGTGCGCCCGACGGCGACGGTGACCAGGCCCGCGTACCCGAGCACTGCTGCCACCACCACGGCGGTGAGCACGAGCGCGGGCCCGCCGCCTGGTACCCGGCCGGTGGCGAGCGCGACCAGGTCGGCGGCGAGCAGCGCGACGGCGGCGAGCACGACGGCGCTGACCGCCAGCCCGGCGGGCAGCGCGCGGCCGAACCGCCTGAGGCTGGTCCGCGCCTCGGGCCAGGCGCCGGTGACCGACCTGTCGTGCAGCGCGGTACTGGCCGTGGCGAGCGCCGGGGCGAGCGTGAGCACCGGCAGCGCGGCGAGCGCCACGGCGAAGCCGAGCAGCGCCAGGTCGCTCGCCTCGCGCAGGGTGTCCCGCCAGTCGGCGCGGACCGGTACGGCGTCGGTGGAGGCGGGCACGGCGGTCATCCCTTCAGCCCGCTGGTGTTGATGCCCTCGACGAGCATCCGCTGGAAGGCCAGGAAGAACAGGAACACCGGCAGCAGCGACAGCACCGACATGGCGAACATCGGCCCGACGGAGCTCTGGCTGGTCGAGTCGATGAACAGGGTCAGCGCCACCGGGACGGTGTAGTCCTCCAGGCTGGACAGGAACACCAGTTGCCGGAAGAAGTCGTTCCAGGTCCAGATGAACGAGAAGATCGCGGTGGTGACCAGCGCCGGGCGGCTCAGCGGCAGGATGACGTGCCGGAACACGCCGTACGGGGACGCGCCGTCGATGGTGGCCGCTTCGTCCAGCTCGCGCGGGATGCCGCGCATGAACTGCACCATGAGGAAGACGAAAAACGCCTCGGTGGCCAGGAACTGCGGCACCAGCAGCGGCAGGTACGGCCAGTCGCCGCCGACCAGGCCGAGGCTGCGGAACAGGATGTACTGCGGCACGATCAGCACGTGCCCGGGCAGCAGCAGCGTCCCGATCATGACGGTGAACCACATCTTGCGCAGCCGGAACCGCAGCCGGCCCAGGGCGTACGCGGCGAGCAGGCAGGACAGCGCGTTGCCGACGACGGTGAGGCCGCTGACCATCACGCTGTTGAGGAAGAACCGGCCGAAGCTGATGTCGAAGTTGGTCCAGCCGTCGAGATAGTTGCCGGGGGTGAACCGTTCCGGCAGCAGGCCGACGTTGTTGACGATCTCGGCCTGCGACTTGACCGAGGTGCCGAGCATCCAGAACAGCGGGTAGAGCACCACCGCGACGATCGCCACGAGCACGACCAGCCGCAGGACGTTCCGGCCGCTGCCCGGCCGGCGGCGCGCGACAGTGAGCGCGGTCATGAGTCGTCTCCGTCCGAGTAGTGCACCCAGAACCGGCCGGTGCTGAAGAACACGGCGGTGACCACGCCGATCGCCAGCAGGAACACCCACGCCATCGCCGACGCGTAGCCCATCTCCAGGTCGGTGAAGCCGGAGATGTAGAGCTTCAGCGTGTACATCAGGGTGGAGTCGACCGGGCCGCCGGTGCCGTTGCTGAGCACGAACGCGGCGGTGAAGCCCTGGAAGCCGTTGATGGTCTCCAGCACCAGATTGAAGAAGATCACCGGGGAGAGCATGGGCAGGGTGACCGCGCGGAAGCGCCGCCACGCCCCAGCGCCGTCCACCGCCGCCGCCTCGTACAGCTCGGTGGGCACCTGCTTGAGCCCGGCCAGGAAGATCACCATGGGCGCGCCGAACTGCCAGATCGCCAGCACCATCAGCGTCTCCAGCGCCCAGTCCGGGTCGCTGACCCAGGGCAGCCCCTCGACGCCGAACAGGGCGAGGAACGAGTTGAACGCGCCGTCCCGGTTGAACATGTTGACCCAGACGATGGCCAGCGCGACGCTGCCGCCGAGCAGCGACGGCAGGTAGAACAGGCTGCGGAACAGCCCGACGCCCCGCCAGGCGCGGTTGAGCAGCAGCGCCACGCCGAGCGCGGCGGCCAGCTTCAGCGGCACCGCGATCAGCGCGAACGTCAGCGTGACCCGCACCGCGTGCCAGTACGACGGGTCGGCGGTGAACATCCGCTCGTAGTTGGCCAGCCCCACCCACCGCACCTCGGACAGCGGCGTGAGGATGTCGTAGTCGGTGAAGCTCAGCCAGAGCGACAGCAACATGGGGATCGCCGTGACGCCCATCAGTCCGATGAGCCAGGGCGAGAGGAAGACGTACCCCGCCAGGCCCTCGCCGAGCCGGGCCCGGCCGGCCCGACGCCGCGTGGGGCGAGGGCCGGCCGGTCCGGTGCGCGGGGTCCGGCCGGGCGCCGTGGTGAGAGCCACGGGACCGGTCCTTTCGTGTGGTCAGGCGATCGCGGACTTGCAGGCGGCGACGAACTGCTCCGCCGCCTGGGCCGGGGTGGCGCGGCCGTACTGGGCGTTCTCGGCGGCCTTGACCAGCTCGGACTTGACCTTGCTGTGCCCCTTGATCGGCACCTGGGGCGAGGCGCCGAACTTCTGCGCCAGGTCGGACTCGACCTGGATGGACTGCTTCATGGCCGGGTCGGTGGCAGTCTCGCTGACCTTGGCGCGCAGGTCCATGTTCGACGGCAGACCACGGTCGGTGCCGAGCAGCGCGACCGCCTCCGGGTCGTTGTTCAGGAAGTTGATCACGTCGACGGCGACGTCCTTGTGCTTGCTGCCCTTGAACACCGACCAGTACATCGAGGCACGCGCCCACTGGGCGCTCGGGTCACCCGGGTACGCCACCACGCCCAGCTCGTCCTTGGTGTTCTTCTTCAGGTCCGGCATCTGGTTGACCCAGACCCAGGAGGTGGCCGACTTGCCGGTGACCACTAGTTGCTTGGTGATGTCGCTGGAGTTGCCCTCGTGGATGACGTCCGGCTTCGGGGTGGCGCCCCGGTCCCGCGCGCCCTTCCACAGCTCGAACCACTTCGTCACGTCCTCGGCGGTGAAGCCGAGCTCCTTGCCGTTGTACAGGTCCTTGCCCTGCTGGCGCAGCCACACCCAGAGCGCCTTGTAGTCGGCGCTCGGGTCCTGGGTGCCGGGCACCTTCGTCTTCTTCGCCACCTGCTCGGCCCAGGCGATGTGCTCCTCCCAGCTCATCCCGGTGGTCGGCTCGGGCAGCCCGTTCTTGGTCAGCAGCGTCTTGTTGTAGACCAGGCCCTGGGTGTTCTCCCCGGCGGCCACCCCGGCGAGCTTGCCGTCGACCACGCCGTACTCCAGCAGGCTCTTGGGGAACTTCGACACGTCGAGCTTGCCGGAGTCGCGGTAGCTGCCCAGGTCGAGCGTGGTGCTGCGGCCGGCGTACTCGGCCAGGTAGTTGTCGTCGATCTGGAACAGGTCGGGCGGGTTGCCGCCGGCGGTCAGCGTGGCGAGCTTGTCGAAGTAGCCCTGGTTGGCCTGCCAGGTCTTCTCGAACGTCACGTCCGGGTGCTTCTTGGTGTAGAGGGCCAGGGCGTCCTCGGTGAGCTTGGCCCGGGCCTCGCCGCCCCACCAGAAGACGGAGAGTTTGACCGGGCCGCCGTCGCCGCCGGCGGAGTCGTCGCCGCAGCCGGCCGCGCCCAGGGCGAGGGGCACGGCGAGCGCGACGGCGGCCAGGCCGCGGACGAGTCGGCGTCGGGTCAGAGGGGTACGGTGATCCCGCCCGGCGGGTACGCCGGCGGTGGGGGACGTTGCGGGGTGCATCAGCGCTCACTCCTCGGCTGTGGGAGGCGACGACGTCACCGGCGGCCGTCCACGGGCCGCCCGGGTCCGCAGTGCTGTGCGGGCCCGGGCCACCTGTTCAGGCCCCGGTGCCGTCCCGGCCGGGCGCGGGGACGGGCCCGGTCGAGTCGCGGACGACCAGTTCGGTCTGGAGCATTACCTGTGCTGTGGTGCGACGGTCGCCGGCCGCCGCGCCCCGGCCCCGGGCGCCGCGTGGCGCGTCGGAGTCGAGTTGCAGCAGCATGTCGACGGCCGTCCGGCCGGCGGCCGCGGTCGGCGTGGCCACCGTCGTCAACTTGGGGCGGGTGAGCCGGCTCAGCGCGATGTCGTCGACGCCGACGACGCTCACGTCGTGCGGCACCCGCGCCCCGATCGCGTCCAGCCCTTCGATCAGGCCGATCGCCATCAGGTCGTTGTAGGCGAGCACGGCGGTGACGCCGCTGCGGCGTACCTGTTCGGCCAGGGCGCCGCCGCCGGTCTCGGTGGGCTGGTTGGGTCCGAGAATGGTCAGTTCCGCTCCCCCGCCCCGGGCGGCGGCGGTCGCGGCGCGGCGCATCTCCCGGGCGGTCCAGGAGCCGCGCGGGCCGCCGAGCAGCGCGATCCGGCGGTGGCCGAGCCCGAGCAGGTGCTCGATCGCGGCCCGGGCGCCCTGCCCGACGTCCATCATCACGCAGGGCAGGCCGGCGACCTGGCGGTTTATCACCACCACCGGGACCTCGCGGCTGACCTGCTCGATCAGGCTGTTGCTCATCCGGGGGCTGCACAGCAGCACGCCGTCGACCTGCTTGGCCAGGGCGTGGACCAGGTCCTCCTCGGCGACCGGGTCCTCGTTGGTGTCGGCCACGAAGACGTGGTAGTCGCGATGCCGGGCCTGCCCCTCCGCCGCCTTGATCAGCGGCGGGAAGAACGGGTTGGCGATGTCGGCCACGATCAGGCCGATGTTGTGGGTACGGCCGGTGATGAGGGCCCGGGCGGCCCGGTTGGGCCGGTAGCCGAGGTCCTCCGCGCAGGCCAGCACCCGGACCCGGGTCTCCGGGTTGACCAGGTGCGGGGCCGAGAACGTACGGGACACGGTGGAGATGTGCACACCGGAGGCGCGGGCGACGTCCCGGATGGTGGCTGGCACGGCGGGCTCCCTCGTCCGATGTGGTGGGGGTCACGGGTGCCGCCCATTAATGCAAACGGTTGCGCCCGTGTCAACGGTCCATTGTTGCGGCTCGATTGCGGCGCCGGTCCTTCCGGGTGCGCGAAACCTCATCAATGCGGATGGATAGGGCGGCTTGGCCGGCAACCGTTGACGACGTATCCACCGTCGTGGTTTCTTCGGCTGCAAACCTTTGCAGCCGACTGCCGGGGAGGCCGACGCCATGTCACCACCGGCCCGGGAACGGGTCCGCCACGCCCTGGTGGGCGCCGGGGCGCGCGCCGAGATGTTCGTCCGCGCCCTGGCCCTCGACCACGCCGACACCGCCGAGCTGGTCGCGCTCGCCGACGTCAACCAGAGGAGGATGGACGCGCACAACCGCTGGCTGACCGAGCTGGGCCACCCGCCGGTGCCCACGTACGCCGCCGGCGACTTCGCCGCCATGCTCGCCGAGGAGCGCGTCGACGTGGTGCTGGTGACCAGCGTGGACGCCACCCACGACGAGTACGTGACGGCGGCGCTGCGCGCCGGCTGCGACGTGGTCGTGGAGAAACCCATGACCGTGGACGCGGACCGGTGCCGGCGCATCCTCGACGCGGTCGCCGAGACCGGCCGCCGCGTCACAGTCGCGTTCAACTACCGCTACAACCCGCTGCACGAGCAGGTCCGGCGGCTGCTCGCCGACGGCGCGGTGGGCGAGATCGGGTCGGTGCACTTCGAGTGGCTGCTCGACGTGCGCCACGGCGCCGACTACTTCCGCCGCTGGCACCGCGACAAGTCCGTCTCCGGCGGGCTGCTGGTGCACAAGTCCGGCCACCACTTCGACCTGGTCAACTGGTGGCTCGACGCCCGCCCGGTCGACGTGCACGCGTACGGCCGGTTGTTCTTCTACGGCGCGGACGGCCGCCGGCACGGCTACGCCCGCGACTACGACCGGGCGCACGGCTCCCCCGCCGCCGACGGCGACCCGTTCGCGCTGCGCCTGGCCGACCACCCGCGACTGCGCGAGCTGTACCTCGACGCGGAGGCCGAGGACGGCTACCACCGCGACCGCAACGTCTTCGCCCCCGGCGTGACCATCGAGGACGACCTCGCGGTGCTGGCCCGCTACGACACCGGCGCGACGATGACCTACCACCTGACCGCGTACGCCCCCTGGGAGGGCTACCGGGTGATGGTCAACGGCAGCCGGGGCCGCCTGGAGCTGGAGGTGACCGAGAGCGACCACGTCAGCCCGGCCGTCGCCGGAGCACTCAAGGGCGCGGCGCTGCACGGCGACGAGGCGGCGGTGGAGCAGGGCGCGGCCCGGCTCACGCTGCGCCCGTTCTGGGCGCCGCCGGTCCAGATCCCGGTCGAGGGCTGGACCCGGCGCGGGCACGGCGGCGCGGACGCCCGGATGGCCCGGGTGCTGCTCGGCGGCGAACCCGACCCGCTCGGCCGGGCCGCCACCGCCCGCGACGGCGCGCTGGCGCTGCTCACCGGCCTGGCCGCCAACCGTTCGCTGGAGACCGGCGCGCCCGTCCGGGTCGCCGACCTGCTCACCCTGCCCTGACCGAGGAGCCCGCCCCCGTGCCGATCATCTCCCCCAGCGATCTGCTGCTGCCCGCCGAGCCCGGCCTGCGCGCCCTGGCGCGCGAGCTGTACGCGCTCGCCGCCGAGCAGCCGATCATCTCCCCGCACGGGCACGTCGACCCCGGGCTGCTGGCCGAGGACCAGCCGTTCCCCGACCCGGCCCGGCTGCTCGTCGTACCCGACCACTACCTGACCCGGATGCTGTTCAGCCAGGGCGTTCCCCCGGCCGACCTGGGGGTGCCCAGCGTCGACGGCAGCCCGGTGGAGACCGACGGGCGGACCGTCTGGCGGCGCTTCGCCGCGCACTGGCACCTGTTCCGCGGCACCCCGTCTCGGCTGTGGCTGGAGCAGACGTTCCGCAACGTGTTCGACGTCGACACGCCGCTGAGCCCGGCCACCGCCGACACCGTCTACGACGCGCTCGCCGCGCGCCTGGCCGAACCGGGGTTCCGGCCCCGGGCGCTGTTCGAGCGCTTCGGCATCGAGGTGCTCGCCACCACCGAGTCGCCGCTGGACGACCTGGGCCGGCACGCCAAGCTCGCCGCCGACGGCTGGGGCGGGCCCGGCGGCCGGGTGGTCACCACGTTCCGCCCCGACGACGTGGTGGACATGGAGTTCGACAACTGGGCCGCGAACGTGGACCGCCTCGGCGAGGTCTCCGGCGAGGACACCGGCACGTACGCCGGATACCTGGCCGCGCTGCGGGCCCGGCGGGAGGCGTTCGCCGCCGCCGGGGCCACCTCGTCCGACCACGGGCACCCGACCGCCCGTACCCTCGATCTGAGTCCGGCGCAGGCCGCCGCGCTCTACGACAGGGGCCGGCGCGGCCTGGCCGACGCGGCCGACGCGGAGGCGTTCCGGGCGCACATGCTGCTGGAGTTCGCCCGGATGTCGCTCGACGACGGCCTGGTGATGCAGCTGCACCCCGGCGCGGTGCGCAACCACAACCGGTGGCTGCACGCCCGGCACGGCCGCGACGTCGGCGGCGACGTGCCGCAGGCCACCGAATACGTGCACGCCCTCGCCCCGCTGCTGGACGCGCACGGCAACGACCCCCGGCTCACGGTGGTGCTCTACACGCTCGACGAGGACACGTTCACCCGGGAACTCGCCCCCCTGGCCGGCGGCTACGCGGCGCTGCGCCTCGGCGCGCCCTGGTGGTTCCTGGACTCCCCCGAGGTGCTGCGCCGGTTCCGGGAGACGGTCACCGAGACGGCCGGCTTCTACAACACCGCCGGGTTCGTCGACGACACCCGCGCGTTCTGCTCCATCCCGGTACGCCACGACGTGGCCCGCCGGGTCGACGCCGGCTTCCTCGCCCGCCTCGTCGCCGAGCACCGGATGACCGGGGACGACGCCGCCGAGACGATCGTCGACCTGGCGTACCGGCTGCCGAAGCAGGTCTTCAAGTTCGGAGGTGGGCCTTCATGACCAGGATCCTCGACGTCGAGGTGCACGACGTGCGCTTCCCCACCGCCGCCAGCGGCGACGGCTCGGACGCGATCAACCGGGGCGACTACTCGGCCACGTACGTGGAGTTGAGCACCGACGGCGGGCCGACCGGCACCGGGTTCACGTTCACCAACGGGCGGGGCAACGAGATCACCTGCGCGGCGGTCCGCGCGCTCGCCCACCACGTGCGGGGACGCACCGTCGCCGAGATCGCCGCCGAACCCGTCGCGTTCTGGCGCTCGCTGACCGCCGACGTGCAACTGCGCTGGCTCGGGCCGGAGAAGGGGGTGATCCACATGGCCACCGGCGCGCTCGTCAACGCGGTCTGGGACCTGCGCGCCAAGCTCGCCGGCAAGCCGATGTGGCGCCTCCTCGCCGAGATGCCCACCGACGAACTGGTCGCCACTGTCGACTTCCACCACATCACCGACGCGATCACCCCCGACGAGGCGGCCGCCATCCTCGACAAGGGACGCGACGGGCTCACCGACCGGCTGGCCGGGCTGGAACGCGACGGGTTCCCCTCGTACACCACCTCGGTCGGCTGGCTCGGCTACCCGGACGAGCAGGTGCGCGCGCTGACTCGCGACGCGTACGCCGCGGGGTGGCGCGCGATGAAGATGAAGGTCGGCGGGCGCATCGAGGACGACCTGCGGCGGGCCCGGATCATCCGGGCCGAGATCGGCCCGGACGCGCTGCTGATGATGGACGCCAACCAGGTGTGGGACGTGGACGAGGCGATCGCCGCGATGGGCGTGCTCGCCGAGGTCGACCCGTACTGGATCGAGGAGCCCACGCACGCCGACGACGTGCTCGGGCACGCCCGGATCGCCCGCGCGGTCACCGAGCTGACCGGCGGACGCTGCCGGGTCGCCACCGGCGAGGTCGCCGCCAACAAGGTGATCTTCAAGCAGTTGCTCCAGGCCGAGGCGATCGGCGTGATGCAGATCGACGCCTGCCGCGTCGGCGGCGTGGACGAGGTGCTCGCCGAGCTGCTGCTGGCGGCGAAGTTCGGCGTGCCGGTCTGCCCGCACGCCGGGGGCGTGGGCCTGTGCGAGTACGTGCAGCACCTCGCGATCTTCGACCACCTGCGGGTCGGCACGAGCCTCGACGGCCGCATGGTCGAGTACGTCGACCACCTGCACGAGCACTTCACCGACCCGGTCCGCACCCGGGACGGCCGCTACCTGCTGCCCACCACGCCCGGCTACAGCTCCACCATGCGCCCGGAGTCCATCGCGCAGTTCCGCTTCCCGGACGGCCCGGCATGGCGCTGACCCCCGACCGGCTCGGCCTGGCCACGCTGCGCCACCTGCCGCCGGAGTCCCGGCCGCTGCTGCGCCCCGGCACCGTGCCCGCCGGCATCGTCCACCTCGGCGTCGGCGCGTTCCACCGCGCCCACCAGGCTGTGCACACCGAGGCGGCGGTCGGCGCGGCCGGCGGCGACTGGGGCATCATCGGCGTCGCGCCGCGCAGCACCGACGTGGTCGACGCCCTCGCCGCGCAGGACTGCCTGTTCAGCGTCACCACGCTCGCCCCCGACGCCGCGGCGACCCGGGTGGTCGGCGCGCTCGCCGGGGTACGGCACGCCGCGAGTGACCCGGACGCGGTGGTCGGCCTGCTCGCCGACCCGGCCATCCGGGTGGTCACGCTGACGGTGACAGAGAAGGCGTACCGGCTGGACCCGGTGACCGCCGCGCTCACAGTGGACGCGGACCTGACCGCCGACCTCACCACCGACCGTCCCCCGCGTACCGTGCCGGGTCTGCTGGTGCGCGGGCTGCTCGCCCGCGCCGCCGCCGACGCCGGGCCGATCGCGCTGGTGAGCTGCGACAACCTGCCCGCCAACGGGCGCCGGCTGCGCGGCCTGGTGGAACAGGGCCTCGCGCTGGCCCGGGTGCCGGACGCGACAGCCGAGCGGGTCCTGGCGGCGGTGACCTGCCCCGGCACCATGGTCGACCGGATCGTGCCGGCCAGCACCGACGAGACCCGGGAGACCGCGCGCCGGGCGCTGGGCGTGACCGACCTGGCGGCGATCGCCGCCGAACCGTGGTCACAGTGGGTGATCGAGGACGACTTCCCCGGCGGGCGGCCGGCCTGGGAGCGGTCCGGCGCGATCCTCACCGACGACGCCGGCCCGTGGGAGCGGCTGAAACTGCGGGCGCTCAACGGCGTGCACTCGGCCACCGCGTACCTGGGCGCGCTCGCCGGCGCGGAGACGGTGGCCGAGGCGCTGGCGCTGCCGCACCTGGAGGCGGTGCTGCGGCGGCTGCTCGCCGAGGAGATCACGCCGAGCTTCACGCCGCCGCCCGGCGCCGACGTGACCGCCTACGGCGAGCAGGTGCTCGCCCGCTTCGCCAACCCGGCGATCCGGTACCGGACGACGCAGGTCGCCATGGACGGCTCGCAGAAGCTGCCGCAGCGGGTCCTGCACACCGTCGCCGACCTGCGGGCGGCCGGCCGGTCGGCGCGGTGGAGCGCGCTCGTGGTGGCCGCGTGGCTGCGGTTCCTGCTCGGGTACGCCGACGACGGCCGGCCGCTGCCGCTGGACGACCCGCTCGCCGACCGGCTGCGCGCCGCGCTGGCCGCCGGAGCGCACACCCCGGCCGGGGTGGTGGACGCGGTCTTCGCGCTGCGCGAGGTGTTCCCGGCCGAGCTGGCCGGCGACGACGAGTTCCGCGCCGACGTGACCGGCTGGCTCACCGCGCTGGAACGCCACGGCGTCCGGGCCACGCTGGCGGCCGCCCGGTGACCGCGATGGGGCGGCCGGCGGCCGGGGGTGGCCGGTGAACGGCGGCGGTCCGCCGCGGGTGGCGCTGATCGGGGCGAACGGGCACGGCCGCTGGCACCGCCGGACCATCGCGGAGCTGCACGCCGCCGGGCGGGCACGCCTGGTCGCGCTGGTCGACGTGCGCCCACTGGAGGCCGAACCGGAGGCGCCCGTCCCGCCGGAGGCGGCCGTCCTCACCGACCACCGGGCCATGCTCGCCGCCGCCCGCCCGGACGTGGTGGTGATCTGCACGCCGCCGCACACGCACCTGCCGATCGCGCTCGACGTACTCGCCGCCGGGGCGGACCTGCTGCTGGAGAAGCCACCAGTGCTCGACCTCGCCGAACACCGGACGCTCACCGCCGCCGCGGACGCCGCCGGCCGGGCCGTGCAGGTCAACTTCCAGGCGCTCGGCTCCGCCGCGCTGACCGAACTGACCGGCGCGCTCGGACGGCTCGGCCCGGTCACCGGCATCGCCACGCTCGCCGCCTGGCAACGCCCGGACGCCTACTACGCCCGCTCCCCCTGGGCCGGGCGGCGAACCGTCGACGGCCGCCCGGCGCTCGACGGCGCGCTCGCCAACCCGCTCGCTCACGCGCTCATGCAGTGCCTCGCCGTCGCCGAGTCGGTCACCGGCACGCCGGTACGCCCGGCCCGGATCGAGGTGGAGCGCTACCGGGTCCGCCCGATCGAGGTGGACGACACCACGGTGCTGCGGCTTACCCCACACGCCGGGCCGCCAGTGCTGGCCGCGCTCACGCTCGCCGCCGAGGACCACGTCCCCGGGGAGGTGCTGGTCACCGGCGAGCGCGGGCGGGCGGTGCTGGAGTACCCCACCGACCGGCTGCGGCTACCCGGCGACGACGCCCCACGCCCGGTGCCCGGCCGCCGCGGGCTGCTGGCGAACCTGCTCGACCACCGCGCCGACGGCACGCCGCTGATCGCGCCGCTGGCGCGTACCGAACCGTTCACCGCGGTGCTGGACGCGCTGCGGGACGCGCCCGTTCCGACGCTGCTCGACGGGGACCTGGTGCGCGTGGCGGGCGACGGCCCGCAGCGGGTGCGGATGGTGCGGGGCGTCGGCGCGGTGCTGCGGGCCGCCGCGGAGTCCGGCGCGCTGCCGTCCGAGGCGGGCGTGCCGTGGGCGGTCAAACCGTACGTGGTGGACCTGCCAGTGCAGTGAATGTCCCTCCAGGAGAACGGAACGAGTCATGCGTACCCGAACCGCAGTCGTCGCGGCGCTGACCGCCGCGCTCGTCCTCACCACCGCCGCGCCCGCGCCGGCCGCGACCGGCCGGCCGTCCCGGGCCGCCGAGCTGATCGGCCGCCAGGCCCTACCCGCGAACGACGGCTGGGCCGCCGCCGGCACCGGCACCACCGGCGGGTCGGCCGCCGCGCCGGACCGGGTGCACGTCGTGCGTACCCGGGCCGAGCTGGTCGCCGCGCTCGGCGGCGACAACGCCACGAACGCCGCCGACGCCAGCCCCAAGATCGTGTACGTGGCCGGAACAGTCGACGGGTTCGAAGGGCCCGACGGCACGCCGCTGGACTGCGCCGACCTGGCCGACCCGGAGTACTCGCTGCCCGCCTACCTGGCCGCGTACGACCCGGCGACCTGGGGCCGGGTGAACCCGAGCGGGCCGCTGGAGGCCGCCCGGGTGCGGTCGGTGGCCAACCAGACCCGGCAGACCCAGATCAACGTCGGCGCCAACACCACGATCATCGGCCTGCGCGGCGCCCGACTCACCGGCCTGACGCTGATGATCGACCGGGTGGACAACGTGATCGTGCGGAACATCGAGTTCGCCGACGCCCGGGACTGCTTCCCGGCCTGGTCCCCCACCGACGGCGACACCGGCAACTGGAACTCCCAGTACGACCAGATCTCGGTGCGGCGCAGCGAGCACGTCTGGATCGACCACAACACGTTCACCGACGGCGACAACCCGGACAGCGCGCAGCCCGTCTACTTCGGCCGGCCCTGGCAGGTGCACGACGGCTCGGTGGACGTCACGCACACCGCGAGCCTGGTCACCGTCTCCTGGAACCGGTTCACCGGCCGGGACAAGGTGATGCTGATCGGCTCGTCCAACACGGTCGGGCCGGACGTGGGCCGGCTCAACGTCACCGTCCGGCACAACCTGTTCGACGGCACGCTGCAACGCCTGCCCCGGGTCCGGTTCGGCCAGGTCGACGTGCACGAGAACCACTACCGGCTGGGCGGGCCCGGCTTCGCGTACGCCCTCGGCGTCGGCGTGCAGTCCGCCCTGTACGCGGAGAACAACTTCTTCACGCTCACCGGCGACACCGGCCCCGCCGACCTGCTGTACGACTGGGGCGGCACCGCGCTCACCGAGCGGGGAAGCTGGGTGCGCCAGGGTGACCGCCTGCCCCGGCCGGTGGACCTGCTCGCCGCGTACAACGCCGCGCACGACCCGGACCTCGGCGGTGACGCCGGGTGGACGCCCACGCTGCGCGCCGCCCGGCCGATGCCGACCCCGCTGGTCCCGCTCGCCGTCGACGTCTTCGCCGGCGCCGGGCGGCTGCCGCTCTGACCTGCGCCCGGTCCCGCACGCGTGCCGCCTCGACGCCGTCGGGGCGGCCGCCGCCCGGGCTGATCATCCGACCCGGGCCGGCGTCCCCTCGGGGGTCGCCGGCTCGCCGCCGTTGCCGTCCTGCCGGGCCGCCGGCTGACACACCGCCACCGATGCGCAATGATCACGTTGACGGACAGCGCCGCCGGGGATTGAAACGGCGGCCACCGGGGACAACAGGGTGAGAATCGGGCGGTGACAGCGCGAGTGGGCGCCCAGGTCCGGGGATGGGCACGGGACGGAGGGCCGGACGTGACGGGTGAGACATCCGGGGGCGTCGGCCCGGTCCTCACCATCGACCTGCCGGCCGACCCGGGACGGCTGGCCGCCACCCGGGAGCGGCTGCGCGGCTGGCTGCACGCCCGGGGCGTCAGCGAGTGGGACGTCGAGACGGTCCTCATCGCCACCGGCGAGGCGTGCGCCAACGCCATCGAGCACGGCTACCGCTTCGCCCCCGAGGGGATCACCACGCTGCGGGCCGAGCTGCGCGGCGACCGGCTGGAGATCGAGGTACGCGACCACGGCGGCTGGCGGGCGGCCGACGGCGACGAGAACGGCGACCGGGGGCGCGGGCGGCTGATCATGGCGCGGGTGATGGACGAGGCCACCATCGTCGGCACGCCGGAGGGCACCTGCGTACGCCTGGTCAAGCGCCTCACCGGCGACGTGAGCGGCCCGGCGGGCACCGGATCTAGCGAAGATCAGCTATAAGGGACGCATGGAGTTCCCCGCGTACCTCGCCACCATGCCGATGCACGCGATCACCGAGATCCACGGTGAGCCTGGCCTGCTGGCCCGGTTCCGGCTGGAGATCGAGGCGTTCGACGAGGCCGACCGCGACCGGCTGACCGAGGCGCTCGACCTGGCCGCCGACCTGCACCGCGACGACCGGCGCGTACGCGAGCCGTACCTCAACCACCTGCTGCGGGTGTCGATCCGACTGATGCACCACTACCAGGTGCGGGACGTGGACGTGATCGTCGCCGGGCTGCTGCACGACGCGGTCGAGGACCACCCCGCCGAACTCGCAGGGCTCGACGCTGGCACCGGAGCGGACGCGACCCCGGCGGCGCTCGCCGTGCTCTCCGACCGGTTCGGGGCCCGGGTCGCCCGGCTGGTCGCCGCGGTCACCAACCCGCAGTACGACCCGGGGCGGGACCGCGACGAGCAGTACCGGGAGCACGTGGCCGCCAGCCTGGAACGGGAGCCGTGGGCCCGGGTGATCAAGGTGTCCGACTTCACCGACAACGGCGTGGGCGTGATCCACACGGTCGGGCCGAAGGTGGCCCGCGCCGCCGCCAAGTACCGCCCGCTGGTGCCGGTCTTCCGCGACCTGGTCGCCCGCCCGGACACGCCGTTGTCGGCGCCGGTCAAGGAGCACATCTTCGCCCAGCTGGACCTGGCCGAGGAGCGCTTCAGCGCCATCCTCGACCAGCCCACCTGACCCCACCCGGTCCGGCGCGTCCCGCCCAGGCCGCAGACGCGACCCGCGCGCTCACCACCAGGTCCACACTCACCCCACCTTCGCCACTTCCCCGACCCGGTGCCCGGCCCACCACCCCGAGGTGACCGCATCCCCACTCACCAGCCCTCACCACCTCCCCGAACTGGCGCCCGGCCCACCACTACGGGGAAGTGGCCGCATCCCCACCCACCGGACCCCGTCACCTCGCCGAACTGGCGCCCGGCCCGCCACTACGGTGAAGTGGCGGCATCCCTCCCCACCGAACCCCGCCACCACCCCGAAATGGCGACCGCCCACGCCACCATCTCGAACTGGCCGCATCTCCACCGACCGAACCTCACCACCTCCCCGAACTGGCGTCCGGCTCGCCGCTACGGGAAGTGGCGGCATCCCTCCCCACCGGACCTCACCACCTCCCCGAACTGGCGCCCGGCCCGCCACTACGGCGAAGTGGCGGCATCCCTCCCCACCGGACCCCACCACCTCCCCGAACTGGCGCCCGGCCCGCCACTACGGCGAAGTGGCGGCATCCCTCCCCACCGGACCCCACCACCTCCCCGAACTGGCGCCCGGCCCGCCACTACGGCGAAGTGGCGGCATCCCCATCCACCGGACCCCACCACCTCCCCGAACTGGCGAACGGCTCGCCACTACGGGGAACTGGCGGCAACCTCACTCACCAGACCCCGCCACCTCGCCGAGCTGGCGGCCACGATCACCGCACGAGGTCGCCACTTCGGGGAGGTGGCGGCGAAACGGCACCGGTCAGCCGGTTGCGGGAGGCGGGGCGCCCACCCGCCCGCCGAGCACCGCGGCGACGCGGTCGCGCAGGGCGGGCAGCCGGTCCGGGTGGTCGCGTAGCACCACCCGCAGCGTCTCGTGACCACCGGCGGCGACCGCGCCGAGCACGTCGAGCAGCGTGCCGAGCTGGGCTGGCGGCTCGTCGGCGAGCAGGTCGGCAGCGTCGGTCACGACCACTGTCAGCGGGCCGTCGTCGAGACGGTCGGCGAGCGCGTCGGCGAGGGCGTCCCAGTTGCGGCCGTACCAGTCCGGCAGTTCCAGCGCCGCGGCAAGCGTCTCGTGCAGCCCGGCCCGGGTGCGGCCGGCCGTACCGGAGACCGGCACACCGTCCGGCTCGGACGGCGCACAGTCGTACACGAGCCAGGCCGGCGTCCGCGTACTCATGATCCGTCCTTTCCCGACGGCGCCGGCCGGGCGTCGCGGAGCCCGGCCGGCGTCGAGGCCGCTCAGAGCCGGTAGAAGTTGGCGTAGTGGTCGGGTGAGAACCAGGTCGCCCCGGTGCTCTTGTTGACCACGATCCGGTACGCGTCCCGGGAGGCGTTGCAGGCGCGCGGATACACGTCGTACTCGTAGTAGGTCGCGCCGGAGGGCAACTGCCCCTCGTAGTTGTAGAACCGGCCGCCGGCGAAGTTGCACTGGCCGCCGCTCCACGAGTACCAGCCGCGGCTGGTCGGGAAGCTCTTCGCGGACCAGCCGGACCGCGCGGTGCGCGCGTCGGCGCAGCGGGACTGGGTGCAGGAGCCGTAGACGGCGGCGGCGGCCGGTTCGGCGAGCCGGGTGGAGACCGTGGCGGGGGCGACGAGCGCGGCGGCGGCCACGGCGGTGACCAGGGCGGAGGCGGCGAGGGCGCGGCGTACGCGGTTGACGGCGGCGCGGAACGGGGTCAAGGGATCCTCCTTGAACGAGACGACAGCGCATCGATCGATGTTGATGCTCGACCGCTGCTCAGTCTGTCGAAAATCCTGCCCGCGGTACAGCCCTCTTCCGGCGACGGCGCCCCGAATCGAGGGTGAATACACGGTGGCGGGTGCGGTCGGGCGACCCGGGCCGCCCGTCCGCACCCGCCGTGTGAATCTAGTGCGAGAACGCCTGGAACTCGGCGATCCGCACGTTCTGCGCCTGCGGGCTGGCGGTGGCGCAGTCGGTCGCCGCCCGCGGGTCGTCGTCCTGCTCACCGGCGTAGTCCGGCGCGCCGGTGCACTGGTTGGTCAGCACCTCGACACGCAGGTGCGTGGCAGTGGTCCGCGGGATGTCGAACGACCGCATGATCAGCTCCGGCGCCCGGGGGCGCGGCGCCACCGACGGGAAGGCGTCCGGCCTGCTGGTGTAGACCGGCCGGAAGTCCGCCGCGTCGGCGCACGTCACCGGCCCCTGCGCGGTGCACGCAAGGACCCGGAACTGCCGCAGCGCGGAGTACCGGCTCTGGGTGCCGGCGTCCGCGTCACCGGCCACCGGCGGGCGCAGCATGGCGCTGACCTGCACCCGGCGTACCTGCTGGACGCCGCCGGACAGGTCGACGGTGACCTGCCGGCCGGCGACCGGCGCGCCGAGCGCGGCCCAGTTGGTGGCCTCGTCGTCGTCGGCGATCTGCGGCAGGTTGATGCCGTCCCCGGCGACCGTCGCGCCGGTGGTCGCCGAGGCCAGGTTGGGTCGCAACGCCACCGGCAGCGTCCGGTTCTGACCCGCCTTGATCGTCACCGGGCCGATCCGGGTGTGCCCGTAGCCGGGGGCCCGCACCACGAACTCGTACGTGCCGGGCACCAGGTCCACCCGGTCGGTCAGCGGGGTCGCCGCGTCGGTGTCCGCGACCGGCACGGCCCGCGCCTGGTAGCGCCCGACGAACAGCTGCGCTCCGGCCACCGGCCCGCGCTCACCCAGCGGCAGGAGCCGCAGCGAGCCCTCGCGGGCGTACGGGGAGGTGAAGCCCGGGGTGGGATCGGGGTCGGTGTGGCCGACGCTCGCCGCGCCCTCCCCCAGGCCGCGCTTGGCGAACGCGTTCCAGAGCAGGTCCTGGTTGGCACCGCCGAAGCGGATCCGGTCGGCGGCGAGCATCGCGTCCCGGGCGTCGACCATGCTGACCTGGCTGACCGACATGAGCAGGAACGAGTCGAAGACCAGCTGGATCCAGCGCCGGTTGCCGGGGCAGGCGGTCACGTCGCGGGCGCCGGTCGCGCACGCCTTCTGGATCGCCGGGGTGCCGCTGCCCCAGCGGCGCATCATGGCCGCGCGGATGTCGGTGTTGGTGGCGCTCCACACCTCGCCGGACGCGTGCACCTGAAGGCCGACGAAGTCGTAGTCGAGCGAGCTGTAGTTCAGCGGGCTGTCGCTCATGTTGTAGTTGCGGATGCCGGCGTTCGGGTCCTGCGTGGTGTACTCGCCGATGGTGAAACCGCGCCGGCCGGGCGCGGCGTACCCGTGCTCGAAGAGGTACTCCACCGCGAGCTGGTCCGACCAGCTCTCGCTCATGCCCTGCGGCGTGCTGACCCCGGCGCTCGGGCCGGCGATCATGCGGTTGGTGACCGCGTGGCCGTACTCGTGGGCGATCACCGACATGTCGAAGTCACCGTCGACGCAGGGCGCGTAGAACGAGCCGGCGGTGGGCTGCCACAGGTACATGTTGGTGGTCGGGGCGACGCCGTCCGGCGGGGTGATCTGGTTGGCGTTGTTGCGGGCCGGGAACGTCGGCGGGCCGCCGCTGACGCCACCGGCCTGGGCGTTGCCCTGCTCGGGGTCGTTGGCGAGACCGCCGCGGCCGAGGTTGTCCTGCTGCATGTTCCAGGTCTCCTCGGTGAACCCGAGGTGGTACGTCCAGTCGTGCATCCGGTTGTGCATCGCGAACAGGTTGGCCCGCGCCGCGTCGATGTCGTTGGCGCGCGGCGAGGTGAACACCTCCGGGTTGCAGCGCTGCTCCTGCCACTGGTTCGTCCACGGGTAGTCGTACCTGCGGTCCGGGCGGGGCGTGGCGGTCTCGGTGCCGACGCTGAACGGGTCGTTGCTGAACCAGTTCTGCACGGCTATCGCGTTGTTGCCCTTGGTCGTGGTGGTGGACTCACCGGTCGCCGGGTCCACGTCCCAGGCCGGGTGACCGGGCACGCCGACGACCTCGGCGCAGCCGCGCGCCGGGACGGCGCACCACCGCTTGCGGGTGTCGACCGAGGACCTGTCGACGCGGGGCGAGTTCGGGAAGACCTCCCAGGACGGGTGGTCCGAGGCGTGGTCGATGAGGTCCTCGCGGACCAGCACGGCGCCGTCGCGGGCGTCCACGTAGGTGGAGTAGGCCGCCGCGTCCGCGCCGGTGGTGTCCGCGCCGAGGACCACCTCCCACGCCGCGCGCGGCCCACGGTCCGCGGTGGGCACCGCGACCAATGAGGTACGCATGACCTGCGCGTCGGCACGGCCCGCGTCGGCGATGGCAGCCTTGCGGGCCTGCTCGGCGCTGATCGTGGCCGGCGCCGGCGTACCGGCGTCACGGGCCAGCGAGGAGCTGACGTGCCACACCGCCTTGTCGCGTACGCCGACCGACAGCATGCCGTCGACGGCGGCCGGCAGGTCTCCGAAACGCTGCCGGAACAGCACCGTCGCACCCTGCCCCATCGGTGCCACGGTGAGCAGCTCCAGCGCGGCCGCGCCCTCGGCGGTCAGCCCCAGCACGTCCCGGTTGGCGGCCACGTACGCGCGCGCGGCGGCGGCCGGGTCGGCGGGCAGGCCGGTCGCGAGGGGCTTGCCGGTCGAGGTGAGCGTGGCCGGCGTACCGAAGTCGGACCAGCGCACGCGCGCGCCGAGCGCGGCGGCCCGGTCCCGCTGCCGCTCGGTGGCGGCGACGCGGCCCTTGCGGTTGTCCTTGGCCTTGGTGTCGTGCCGGTCGCCCGGCAGGTGGTCGGGTGGCGCCTGGGTACGGGTCTGTTCCCGGGGTGCCGCCTGGCCGCCGCCAGCGGCGGTCAGGACCAGACCGGCTGCCAGCAGCAGCGCGGTGGTCCCCGTCAACGCACGGGATGGTGTGCGCACGGTCCCTCCTGTCATCGTCGAACGGCGATGTCCGTTCCGCCATCCGACCAGCGCGATCGACGCGCCGACACCATCCGAACATCCATAAATGTTGCTGCGTCGATCTCTCGGCCGGTCGACAGAGATGCGCCACCCACTCGGCACGTCAAGCAGCGCCATCGGCGCTCCGCACCAGACCCTTCGTAGGGCCGTCGCCGAAGGTCGTTCTCACTCAGCCCTGACAGAGGCAGCCGATCCTCCTACCCGCATCGCCGGGATCTTGAAGCTCTCCCCAGTTGCGTAAACCACGCGGAACCCGAGATGGTGCGCCAGCGGCGCCCATCGCGCGGAGGCAACGAGCTGCTGAACGCTGTTGACCTTTCCGCTATTGACGAGCCTGTCTAAGAGCACCGTCTCGAAGGCAGCCGCTTCGATCCAGTTGACCTGTTTTGTGAAGCCGCACATCATCGCGGCGCCGGTTCGGCTCAGGAAATCGACCATGTCGGTGTCAGACCCTCGAAGGACTGAACAAGCGCCGATGTAGATTCGCTTGCCGCTCCACGCACCTGCCGCCCACTCCCCCAACTCGTCGAGGCTCGTTGACTCTTTTTGTGACAGCCATAGCTGACGGGGGGAGCCATGCAACGCGAAGAACCCGACCTCGAACGAGGCGTATCTGGCCAAGGACCACTGCCCGAGAAGGTACCGCAGTTGATCGCGGGTGACGGCGCTGCGATGAATAGCGCGGAGGCTGTCAAGTCCTTCTAGCAGCTCCAACATCGGCCGCACAGACCAGCGCTTGGTCATGTCTGGATGCCATTCGCCCTCAACACAGAAGACGCCTTTGCGCTTCGGCATACGGATCTCCCCATGGTCACCGAAACCGCAACAGTACGGGGCACCGAGACGCGATCTCCATCCCGGAAACGTCCTAACTGGATGGCCGATCGTCGGGCGCGTCCAGGACTGAGGACTGGCGCTGCACCAACACCGCCGGGGTCGCTCTAGCGGACTTCGGGAGCAGGCGCCTCACCTGCTCCACCGACCCCCCGCGAACACCGAGGCTCTGCCGCGCTGCGCGGTAGAAGTTGTCACGGGCGACGTCGGCCCGATGAATCATCCCCGATACGTCCGTTGGGGGAAGGGGAAGCGCACGCGCCGCCGACTCGATGTCGCGCACGGCGTGCCGCCACTCAGCAGCAGCGCGGACGGTGATCTCATCACCAAGGAGCAGCACCGCCTCCCAGGCCAGGGTATGCCGGACATCCGCCTCCGCCAGCCGAACCAGTCCTTCATTCTGATCCAGCGCCGGTCGCCTCGCGTTAGGCCGATGCTTTCCGAGCATTCGGGTGGCCACGGCATGGATCTCTTTGACCGCTTTCGTCAATTCCACGTATGCGTCGAGACGCCGCTCGTCCCATCTGACCGTCTGCGTCCGGCGCCACCGGGTTCGCTCGTTCAAGCCCGTAGCGACCATCGTGCCCACAGTACCGACCAGGACACCGAGCAGAGCGGGCAACTGCGTCGCCATGCTCTCCAGCACGTTCACCCACCACCATCCCGTCTAATGCGTGTGGATCTTTTACGCTACGCGGGGTTGCGGCTCGCATGAACTCGACACAGCCGGCGACTGCGCAGCGTGGATGCCCATCGGACGTGCTTGCCCCTACGGCTGCCTCATCCAGGTCTTCGGGTCGGTCACGAAGATGCCCTTGCCCTGGTGACGCCGAATAACGCCGAGCGCCTCCAGCCGGACGTAGACCATCTGGATGGTCGAGGTACCGACCTTGTAGTCCGCTGCCATCTGGGCGATCGACGGCAGCTTGTCCTCTGGCTTGAGCCGCCTGCTCCGAACAGCAGCAATGATGTCGTCGGAGATGCGGATGTAGTCGGGTGTCGTAGGCATGGCGCTCCTTGCGTGGCCCGCCAATTCGATCACGAAACGCCCATGAACGACAACAATCAGTGGTTGACTTAAACGGCTAAGCCGTTAGTGTTGCTACTGGGCCGCTCCTCGCGTGGCAACGAGTTCGGCTCATCCCCCGGTCGGGACGGGTGCGCACCCGTCCCGACCCTCCGGACTGCTCCGCCTCCGTACCGCCGATCCGGGCTGCGTGGGCGGAGCGGGCGGGCCGTCCGGGGCCGGCGTGCGGACGGCCCGCCCTTCCAGACCACCCCACCTGTCCTCTACCCCTGGAAGGACCGAAGTGACCCTGCATCGATTCGGCCGGCTCTACCCGACCGGCCTTCCGGCCCGACTGACCCCGCACGAGGTGCGCACCCACGCTTTCGACCCGCATCGACGGGGCGTCGACCCCGATCAGGTACGCGAGTTCCAGACCCGCCTCGCCGACGAACTGACGGAGCTGCACCGGCAGGTACGCCTGCTGGCGCAGGAGAACGACAGGTTGAAGCGCGCCCTGCGTGACTGGCAGGCCATGCACGCCCGCGAGTGCCGTCCGCCGAACGACGGCCACTGGTAGCGATGCGTGCGCCGCAACCCGGTGACCTGCTGCGAGTCGACGGCCGAGCGTCGGTGCAGTTCGGCGGCGACCGGGCGCTGACGTTCCGGGTCGTGTCGGTCGGCGCCGAGGTGACGCACATGGGCTGGATCTGGCTGACCGGCTACGTGCTCGACAGTCGCGGTAACGCCATCGCCAAGCGGGAAATCTTCGTGCGGCTCGCCGGACTGCGCCGGGCCGACGAACCGTTGCCGCGCGATCAGTCCTGCGTGCCGGCGAACAGGGTCCAGGCGTCGATCTCGGTCGGGGCGAGGGGACGCGCCGGCAGATAGGACGCCAGGTCGCGGAAGTCCGCCACGGCGTTGTGCACGCACACCGCGAGCGAGAAGTGCAACAGCTCCCGCAACGCCTGCGCGTCGGGCGCGGTGGCGTCGTGGAGCAGCGGACTGCGGACATCCAGCGCGAACACCACGTGGCAGGCGCTCTGGTCGGCCTTGACGACGCAGTAGTAGCGTCCCGCCTCGGCCAGCCGGTTGCGGATGTTCGCCCAGGCCATGGCCCCGGAGATGTCCGGCACGTCGGCGCCGGCCGCGCAGGCCATCCGGAAGACCCAGCGGGCCGGGTCGTCCGGCGACACCGCGCCGTAGACCAGCACCAGGCCGCCGCGGTGGAAGACGGCGAAGCCCTGCACGTCGGGGGTGAGGTGCAGGAAGTCCGGAGTCCAGACCCGGTCGTACTGCCGCTCGGCCAGGGATCGCACGTATGTCACGGTCTGGCCGGCAGCGTGGCGAGCGTCTACGCCCATGCGTTCTGGTCCTCCCCCGAAGAATCGCGGAGCCTCACGCTACGAAGCGCTTCGATAACAGATCAAGGTATGCCGATCGAGTTTGGATGGTCGGTCCCGTGAACGGGACCAAACCCGCCCCGAGTCCCACGGATAGGACTACGGGACGGCTCGTCCGATCGGTCAGCGCCCGCCACGCGGCCGGGCGGAACCGCCGTGCGCGCGGCTGCGCGCGTACACCGGTCGCTGTTGTTAGCGTGGTTCGTGGATCGCCGCCTGCGGCGGTCCGGCCACCCCTCGCCCGACCGGCCCGCGCGTCCCGGTGACGCCGCGGGGCACGGTGCTGCCGTGGAGGGGGTGCGATGACCGCGGTGCCGGAGGATCCGGGGCCGGCCGACCACCGGCCCGCGCCCGGCACGCCGGGCGACCGTCGGCCGCGCTGGCGGGTACGGGCGCGGGCGCTCGGCGAGGCGGCGCGGCTGCGGACCCGGCGCTTCTGGGACGGCGCGCAGCCCACACTGCGGCAGCTGTGGTGGACCGAGGAGCCGGAGACGCCGGTGAGCACCGTCGACCGGCGCGCCCCGGAGCCGCTCGTGGTGCCGGCGCAGGGCCAGGTGTACGTGTTCCTGGTGCGGGCCACCTACACCTGGTCGTCGGAGACCGCACGGCCGGAGCTGTTCGGCTGGTACGTCGACTACTTCCAGGCGCAGGCGACCCAGCGGCTGCACCGGCTGGCCGTCCGGCACGCGGTGGAGGTGCCGCCGCACCGGCCGCGCGACCTGCACGCCGCGCTGACCGCCGCGCTGACCGAGGACGATCCACCGCCCTGGACGTACGCGCGCGGGGAGGTGACATTCGCCTGCGAGCCGGACGTCACTGTGCACCTGGACGAGCGGGTGCGCAGGCTGCTCCAGCCGTACTGGGAGCAGCGCATCGCGCTGGAGTGCGAGCGCGACCTGGCCCGCCGCCGCGCCGAGTTCGCCGAGGAGCGCGACCGGCGTGACCGGGAGCCGGAGGCGACGGGTGCGAGGCAAGCGCCGGACGCCAACGGGCCGGCGGACCTGTTTCCGCTGGAGCCGCTGCTCCCCCCGCCCGCGTCGCGCCCGGCCCCGGGCCAGCGGCCGCGACCGCGACCCGGCGAGCCGCAGCCACCCGCGATCTGACGGCGGCGGTCCGGGTGGCCCGCCGGCGGTCAGCTCACCACGGCGGCCTCGTCGGGACGGGTCCGGCGGGCGGTCAGGTACGCGGCGAGGCCGGTGGCGTCCTCGGTGGCCAGGAACGCGCCACGCGCGTTGACGAGCGTCTCGTCGGCGTGGGTCAGGCAGCCCCACACCGTGTCGCCCCAGGAGTCGGCGAGCTTGACCTCGGCCGGGTTGGCACACGGCTCGCCGCGCGGCCCGCCGATCTGGCAGTGGGCGGGCGCGCCGTCGCGCCGGGCGGCCACTGCGGCGGCCCGGCGGACGTGCGTGGGTCGGCCGTCCGGCTCGGCCTGCGGGGCCGGGGCAGGCAGAGCCGGCGACCGGGTGAACAGGATCGTGTTGCCGTCGGGGTCGATGGTGCGGCACTCGCCGCCGGGCACGTGGTCGACCGGGTGGCCGGCCGCGACGAGGCGGTCGGTGGTCGCGGCGACGTCGTCGACGTGGAGGTAGAGCGCGGCCGGGACCGGGGTGCCCTCGACGAGCAGCAGGGTCAGCTCGCCGCAGCGCAGGTGGAAACGCCCGTCCCCACGGGGCTGCCCGGTGTAGCCGAACAGCGTGTAGAACCTCCCGGCCGCGTCGGCGTCGCCGACGTACAGCACCGGCATCTGAGCCTGCACCCCACTGCGCACCGCGCCACTCTACCCATTGCCGAGCCACAAATCACGTCTTGCAGATCGGGTTTCGGCCGGCCGGTTTGCCGCCCGCGATCAGCAGCCGTTGGTGCTCTTCTGGTTACGCTTCAGCCCGTCGGACCAGGTGACTCCCTGGACGACGGCGACCACGACACTGCCGTTGTGGATCTGCTCGTAGTGCAGATGCGGGCTGAGGTCGTACTTCGCCGACGTCGCGCCGACCCGGCCGATGACGTCGCCGCGCTTCACGGTGTCACCGGTGGCCACGGCGCGGGAGTTGAGGTGGGCGTACCGGGTGCGCCAGCCGTCGCCGTGCCCGATGACGATGGTGTTCCCGTAGCCGGAGGTGGTGGAGTAGTACGACTCCAGCACGGTGCCGGCGGCGCTGGCGACCGTCCGGCGGTTGAGGTCGTCGGGGCTGCCGTTGGCGTCGTAGTGGTTCCAGTCGATGGCGTGGGCCGGGCTGTGCCCGTTCCAGTTGTTGCCCTGCCAGGTCTGGCCGCACAGGAACGGCATCCGGAAGCCCGGCCGGGCGGCCTGCGCGGGCTGCACGCCGAGCATCGCACCGGCGACGACGGCGACAGTGAGCATCGCGGGCACGCGCATCCGGGCGGCGGTGAACGTCAGGGACATCGCCTCTCCTCTTCTTCGACAACGATGTAGATCGATGCTAGGGCTGCTACCCGGCCGGGTAAATAGCTACAGAGATGAATGCCAGGGCAAAAGTTTTCTACATCCCGTCACCCGCCCGCGGTGGCCGGGCCGGGCGCGCGTACGGCAGAATCGCGGGCCATGGAGGCGGCCAGGATCCTCACCGCGCTCGCCGACCTGGCACCGGCCGGCGCCGAGCGGATCTTCGACGTCTCCGGTGCCGGCCGTCCGCTGATCTGGCTGCCCGAGCCCGACCGCGCGCCGCGCGACGCCACGCTGGACCGGCTGGCGGCGCTGGACGCGTTGCACCGCGACCAGCGGATCCTGCGCCGTGGTCTGGCCTTCGTCGTCGGCGCGGCCGACCTCGACGGCAGCCGCCGCCGGGTCCGCGTGCCGTTGCTGGCCCAGCCGGTACGTCTGGAGCGCACCAGCCGCAGCTACCGGATCGTGCCCGCCGGGGACCTGGAACTGACCTCGCTGATCGAGGACCGGGACCTCGCCGGCCGGCTGGAGGCCGCCCCCGGGCTGGCCGGGCCGGGCTGGCTCGGCGCGCCCGGCACCAAGGCGTGGATCACCGCCGCCGCCGAGGCCGCCGGCCTGAAGCTGGCGACGGTGCAGGCACGGCCGCCTCGGCCGACCGACGAGGACCGGCTGGTCGGCGTGGCCGCCGCGGCGCTGTTCACCACCCGCGACGTGCTGGCCGGCCGGCTACGCGACACGCTGCTCGCCTGGGCGGCCCGGCCCGGGCTGGCCGACACGGCGCTGAGCCGCCTCTACACCGGCCCGGGCGACTCCACGCCGGGCGACGCCGGAAGCCGGGGCGACGCCGGAAGCCGGAGCGACGCCGACAGCCGGAGCGACGCCGGAAGCCGGGGCTACAAGAGCGGCCGGGGCCGGCGGGACACCAGCGGCGAGGGCGACGACACCGAGGCCGAGGTGCTGTCGCCGCTGCCGTTGAACGCGGCCCAGCGCGACGTGGTGCGCCGCACCCGCGCCGAGCCGGTCGTGGTCGTCTCGGGCGCGCCCGGCAACGGCAAGAGCCACGCCCTGGTCGCCGCCGCGCTGGACGCCGTGGACCGGGGCGGGTCGGTGCTCGTCGCCACCCAGTCGGTGCACGCCGCCGACGTGCTCGGTGAACTGCTGCGCCGGCACAGCGGCCCGGCGCCGGTGCTGTTCGGCGACGCCGAGCGCCGCGAGACGATCGCCGCCGACCTGGCCGGCGGCGCGCCCGCCGGGACGGACGACGCCACGCTGCGCGACGCCGACGCCGCCGTGGCGGCCGCCCGCGACCGGGTGACCGCTCTGTCGGACGGGATCGCCGCCGCCCTCGACCAGGAACGCCGCGCCGCCGCGCTGCCCGACTGGCAGCCGTTGCTGCCCGCCCTGGGCCAGGAACTCCCCCGCCTGTTCGACCCGGACACCGACCTGGACGCGGTCCGGTCCGCGCTGACGGCGGCGACAGCGGACGGTGACGGCTGGTGGCGGCGCTGGCGGCGCGCCCGCGCCGGGAGACGGTTGCGCCGGATCAGCGGCGGCGACGTACCCGTGGACCGGCTGCGGACCGCCGTGGAGGCGGCGGGCGCGGTCCGGGCGGCGGCGCGGCTGGCCGCCACCGGCGGTACCGACCTGGCCGCGTCGTGGCGTGCCCTGGCGAGCGCGGAAGCCGCGCTCGCGGACGCCGTCGGCACGGCGATGCGCCACCGGGCGACCAGCGCCCACCGGTGGAGCGACGCGGCTCGGCGCGCCACCGGTGGACTGGCCGCCGCCTTGCGGGCCGGACGGAACCGCCGCCGCGAGCTGCTGGCCGGGCTGGACGCCCAGGCGCTGGTACGGGCGCTGCCGCTCTGGGTGGGCACTGTCACCGACGTCGAAGACCTGCTGCCCCCGGTGCCGGGGATGTTCGACCTGGTGGTGCTCGACGAGGCGGCGCACATCGACCAGTTGCGGGCCGCGCCGGCGCTGGCCCGGGCCCGGCGGGCGCTGGTCGCCGGCGACCCCCGGCAGTTGCGGTTCGTGTCGTTCGTGGCCGACGTGGACGTGGCCGACACGCTGCGCCGGCACGATCTGGACCGGTTCGGCGACCGGCTCGACGTACGCCGCTCCAGCGCGTTCGACGTGGCTGCCGGCGCGGCGCCGGTCACCTGGCTGGGCGAGCACCATCGATCCGTGCCGCACCTGATCGGGTTCTCCGCGCGCCGGTTCTACGGCGACCGGCTGGAGCTGGTCACCCGGCATCCGCGCAACGAGCGCGCCGACGTCATCGACGTGCTGACAGTCGACGGGGCGAGCGTCGTCGACGGCGTCAACCAGGCCGAGGTCAGCGCCGTCCTCGACCTCGTACGGCGGTTCGCCGACGATCCACCGCCGGGTGGCATCGCGGTGGTGAGCCCGTTCCGCGCGCAGGCGGACGCGGTGGAGGCGGCGCTGCTGGCCGCGTACGACGTCGACGAGATCGAGCGTCTCGGGCTGCGGTCGGGCACCGTGCACGCGTTCCAGGGCAGTGAGGCGGACGTGGTGATCGCCTCGCTCGGGCTGGTGGACGACGACCCGCCCTCGCGGCACCGGTTCGCAGCCGGGCCGAACCTGTTCAACGTGCTGGTCACCCGGGCCCGGAGGCGGCTGGCGGTGGTCACCTCGCTGCGCTCGCCGGAGGGCCTGGTGGGTGACTTCCTGGCCTACGCCGACCGGCGACCCGCGGCACCGGAGGCGGCGCCGGCGGCCGGCTGGACCGCCGAGATGGCCGAGGAGCTGCGCCGGCTCGGGCTGCCGGTGCGCCCGGGATATCCGGTGGGCCGCTGGCGCGTCGACCTCTGCGTGGGCGCGGACGCCGACGCCGTCGGGGTGATCTGCGCGGTGCACCCGGACGGCTCGGCGGCTCATCTGGAGCGACAGCGCACGCTGGTCCGCGCCGGGTGGCGGCTGCACGAGGCATTCGCCAGTCGCTGGGCCGGCGACCCGATCCGGGCCGCCCTGGAGCTGGCCTCAGCCGTCGGCACGAGCGGCCCCGGCAGCGGGCCAGGCAGCGGCAGCGCATCCGACACCGACGGCAGGTCCGACGACGACGGCGGCGCCGCGCGGACCGGCGCTCAGCCGACCAGGGCGGCGTAGCGGCCGCGCCGGTCCAGCAGCGCGTCGTGGGTGCCGGACTCGACGATCCGGCCGTGGTCGAGCACGGCGATGCGGTCGGCGTCGCGGACGGTGGAGAGCCGGTGCGCGATGGTCACCACTGTGCGTCCGCGAGCCAGTTCGTCCAGGGCCCGCTGGACCGCGCGCTCGGTTTCGGTGTCCAGCGCGCTGGTCGCCTCGTCCAGCACCAGGATGCGCGGATCGCGCAGCAGTGTCCGGGCGATGGCCAGGCGCTGCTGCTCGCCGCCGGAGAACCGGTGGCCGCGCGAGCCGACCATGGTGTCGTACCCGTCGGGGAGCGCGGCGATGAGGTCGTGGATGCGGGCGGCGCGGGCGGCGGCCTCGATGTCGGCGTCGGTGGCGTCCGGGCGGGCGTACCGCAGGTTGTCCCGCACGGTGCCGTGCAGCAGGTACGTCTCCTGGCTGACCACGCCCACGACGGCGGCCAGGTCGGCCGGGCGCAGGTCGCGCAGGTCGATCCCGTCGATGGTGATCCGGCCGGCGTCCGGGTCGTGCAGCCGGCTGATCAGCGCGGCGAGCGTGCTCTTGCCGGAGCCGGTCTCCCCCACCAGGGCGAGGCTGGTGCCGGCCGGGACGTCCAGGCTGACGCCGGCGAGGGCGGCGGTGTCGCTGCCCGGGTAGCTGAAGGTGACGTCCTCGACGCGCAGGTGGCCGCGGGCGGTGGCCGGGTCGAGCGGGACCGGGCGGGCCGGCTCGGCGACCTCGACGGGCAGGTCGAGGTATTCGAAGATGCGGGCGAACAGGGCCAGCGACGCGGTGAGCGTGACGCCCACGTTGAGCAGGCCCATCAGCGGCCGGAACAGGTTGCCCTGCAACGCGGTGAACGCGACGAGCGTGCCGATGGTGAGCGTGCCGGCGGTGCCGGGCAGTCCGGCGCCGAGGTAGATCACGGCGGGGATGGCGGCGAAGACGATGCTCATGGCGGCCATCCGCCAGCGTCCGGCCAGCTCGGAGCGCAGTTCCAGGTCGACCAGGCGGGCCGAGGAGGCGGTGAACCGGTCGACCAGGGCCGGGCCGGTGCCGAGGGTCTTGGCCAGCCGTACGCCGCTCACGGACAGCCCTTCCTCGATGGTCACTGTGAGGTCGGCGAGTTCCCGCTGGCGCTGGGCGGTGATCTCCCGGCGCAGCCGGGCCACGCGGCGGGTGAGCCAGAGCGCGGGCGGCAGCACGACCGCCGAGACGAGGGTTAGCCGCCAGCTCAGCGCCAGCATGGCGATGGTGGTGGCGACCACTGTGGTGAGGTTGGCGGCGATCGAGGTGGCGGTGGAGGTGACGACCGCCTGCATGCCGCCGATGTCGTTGGTGATGCGCGACTGGACCTCGCCGGTGCGGGTGCGCACGAAGAAGCCGATCGACTGCCGCTGGAGGTGGGCGAAGACGTCGGTGCGCAGCCGGTGCATGACCTCCTGGCCGACGCGGGTGGAGATCCAGGTCTGCGCGACGCCGAGCACGGCGGTGACCGCTGCCACCGCGACCATGCCCGCGACCAGCCAGGCCAGCAGCGTCAGGTCGCGCTCGGGGAGGGCCTTGTCGATCACGGTACGCAGCAGGAACGGCGTGGCCATCGCGATGATCGAGGACGCCACGATGATCGCCACCACGGTGGCGAGCGGGCGCCGGTGGGCGGTGAACAGGCCGCCGATGCGGCGCAGGGACACCGAGCGGGCCTGGGCCTTCTCGGCGGGGGAAACGGTCCGGCCGTCCCGGCGGCCGTCGGGGATGCGATCCAAGGGTGCTCCTCGTGTCCGGGGGAAACAATGCTGAGGTTACCTCAACATGAGGGAACAACACGAAAGCCTGTTACGGTATTCCCCGTGAGCGGCAGCGACGAGAGCCTGGCCGAGACGTTCTGGGCGGTGACCCGCCGGCTGCGGCACCAGACCAAGCGCGCGCTGGAGCCGTGGGAGATCAGCCCCGGGCAGGCGCGGGCGCTCGGCGTGCTGATGCGCCACGGCGCGCTGCGTCCCGGCGCGCTCGCCGAGCACCTGCGCATCGCGCCGCGCTCGGCCACCGAGGTGATCGACGGGTTGCAGGAGCGCGGGCTGGTCGAACGCCGGCCCGATCCGGGCGACCGGCGGGCCACGCTGGTCGCGCCCACCGCCGAGGGCGAGCGGGTGGGCACCGCGATCCGCCAGGCGCGGGCCACCGAGGCGGAACGGTTCTTCGGCGCGCTCGACCCGGACGACCGGGCCGAGCTGGCCCGCATCCTGCGCCGCCTGCGCGAGGACTAGACCCGGCGGGTTTCACCCGTTCCGGGTGAGGCGACCGGCCCCGTGGCGGGGAATAGCGCCACCGGGAGGAGGGCCGATGGCCGACGCCACCGAAGAGTTCTTCCGCAGCCTTGGGCAGCGCAGGCAGCGCGGGCTGACAGCGCTGCACGAGGGCAGCGTCCGGTTCGACATCACCGGCGACGAGTCGGTCGACCACTGGCTGGTCTCCATCGCCCGGGGCGAGGTCACCGCGGCGCGGCAGGCCACCGGCGGGGACGCGGTCGTCCGGGCGGACCGGGCCGTCTTCGACCGGATCGCGCGGGGTGAGGCGTACTTCCTGACCACCGTCCTGCGCGGCGAGGCCGACGTGGAGGGCAGCCCGCGGCTGTTCGCGACCGTACGCCGGCTGTTCCCCTCCCCGCCCGGCTCGCGCCCGGAACGGCACCGGGGAGACGGCCATGGGTGACGACCACGTCGGCATCTTCGACGGGACGATCTTCCTGGTCTGCGACCGGGCGGGCGACATCGTCCCGGCGGCCGACGGCACGCACGGCCTGTTCGCCCACGACACCCGCCTGCTGTCCCGGTGGCAGCTCACCATCGACGGCGAGCGGCTCAGCACGCTGTCCATCGACGACATCCAGTACTTCGAGAACCGGTTCTACCTGGTCCCGGGCAGTCAGGACGTCTACGTCAACAGCACGCTCGAGGTGCGCCGCACCCACACGCTGGACACCGGGCTCCAGGAGGAGCTGCTCCTGGTCAACAACGACCGGCGGCCCGTCGACCTGACCGTACGGATCGAAGCGGACGCGGACTTCGCGGACCTCTTCGCGGTCAAGGAGGGCACGACGGACCGCGAGGGGCGGCACTACCGGCGGGTCGACGGCCCGCGACTCGTCCTCGGTTACCAGCGCGAACGCTACCGCCGCGAGACGATCGTGTCCGCGACTGCTCCGGCGGAGGTGGACGAGAACGGCCTGACGCTGCGCGTGCACATCGAACCGCACGGCCGGTGGCAGACCCGGCTGACCGCCGAGCCGGACCTCCCCCTGCCGCGAGGGCTGGAGCGGCTCAGCCTGCCCGGACGGGTCGAGGGCCACGCCCGGAACAAGCCCGCCGAGCTACGCGAGTGGCTGGACCGGGCGCCGCGCCTGGAGACCAGCTGGGGACCGTTGCAGAACACCTACCGGCAGAGCCTCATCGACCTGGCCGCGCTGCGGTTCAGTCCGTTCCTCGCCGGAGCCGGGTGCGTACTGGCCGCCGGGTTGCCGTGGTTCATGTGCCTGTTCGGCCGCGACAGCATCCTCACCAGCCTCCAGGCGCTGCCGTTCGCACCCGAGCTCGCCGCCACCACGCTCACCGTGCTCGCCTTCCGGCAGGGCAGCCGGATCGACGACTTCCGGGAGGAGGAGCCGGGCCGGATCCTGCACGAGATGCGCTACGGCGAGCTGACCGTCTTCGACGAGACACCGCACAGCCCCTACTTCGGCAGCGCGGACGCCACTCCCCTGTTCCTCGTGCTGCTCGACGAGTACGAACGGTGGACCGGCGACGCCGCCCTCGTACGCGCGGTGGAGCAGGAGGCACGGGCGGCCGTCGACTGGATCGACCACTACGCCGACCGGGCCGGCAACGGCTACGTCTCCTACGAGCGGCGCAACCCGGTGAACGGCCTGGAGAACCAGTGCTGGAAGGACTCCTGGGACAGCATCTGCTACCGCGACGGCCGGCTGCCGGGCTTCCCGCGCGCCACCTGCGAACTCCAGGGGTACGCGTACGACGCGAAGGTGCGTACCGCCCGGCTGGCCCGCGAGATCTGGCGCGACCCGGCGTACGCGGACCGCCTGGAGCGGGAGGCCGCCGACCTCAAGCGCCGCTTCAACCACGACTTCTGGATCGACGACGGCGAGTACATGGCGCTGGCGCTGGACGGCGACGGCCGCAAGGTGGACGCCCTGTCGTCGAACATCGGCCACCTGCTGTGGAGCGGCATCGTCGAGGAGCCGAAGGCCGGGGCCCTGGTGCGGCACCTGATGTCACCGGCGATGTTCAGCGGCTGGGGTGTCCGCACGCTGGCCGAGGGCGAGGCCCGCTACAACCCGGTCGGCTACCACGTCGGGACCATCTGGCCGTTCGACAACTCGTTCATCGCCTGGGGGCTGCGGCGCTACGGGTACGCCGAGGAGGCCGCCCGCGTCGCGGCCGGCATCCTGGACGCGGCGGCCTTCTACGACGGCCGGCTGCCGGAGGCGTTCGCCGGGCACGACCGGGCCGAGACCCGCTACCCGATCCGCTATCCGACCGCGTGCAGCCCGCAGGCGTGGTCCGCCGGGGCTCCGCTGCTGCTCCTGCGGACGATGCTCGGCCTCCGGCCGGTCGGCGACGATCTCGTGGCCCGGCCCGCCCTGCCTGCTAGCCTCGACTACGTGGCGTTGCTCGACGTCCCCGGTCGCTGGGGGCGACTGGACGCCTTCGGCAGGAGCACCGCTGCCGGCGGCCTGAGCCGCTACGAGCTGGCGCCGCAGCAGCTCTCCGCACCATGACGGGATCGACATGCAGCGCATCGACTGGGCGCACACCGCGGTCGTGGGCGTCCACTGGCAACACGAGGTCGTCAGCCCGGACGGCGTCTTCGGCCCGTTCTTCGCCGACCAGGTGGCCCGGCACGGCGTGGCGGCGAACGCGGCCCGGGTCGCCGCCGCCGCGCGGGCCGCGGGCGGCCTCGTGGTCTTCACCCGGGTCGCCTACCGGCCCGGCTATCCGGACCTGATCGCCAACACTCCGAGCTTCGCGATGATCGCCGAACGCGGGGCGTTCCTGGAGGGCGACCCGAAGACCCGGATCGTCGACGAGGTCGCCCGGCAGCCGGACGACGTGGTCGTCACCTCCACCCGGCTCGGCGGATTCCTCGGCACCGACCTGGACGTGATCCTGCGTGGCCGGGGCGTGCGGACCGTGGTGTTCACCGGTGTCGCGACGAACCTGGCCGTCGCCGCCACCGCCTACCAGGCGGTCGACTACGGGTACCGCATCGTCACCGTCTCCGACGCGTGCACGGCGGCCACCGACGAGCTGCACGACGCCTACCTGAGCACGCTGGGCCAGCTCGGCGAGGTCGCCGCCACCGGCGAATTCGCCTGACCGGGGGCCGGGCCCGTCAGCGCAGGCCGGCGGCGATCGCGTCGACCAGCAGCGCGCCGAGCGTACGGGCCATCACGGCGCGGGCGGCGTCGACGTCGAGGCCCATCGAGTCGCGCATCATCGACCAGGCCGACCAGGTGCCGGCCACCGTCAGCGCGTCCAGCAACTGCGACCGGTCCGGCCCGGCGTGCGCCAGCTCCGGGGCGAACACCGCCTCGATCTCCTGACGGACCCGGGCGACTGCGGCCTCCCGGTTGCGGCGCAGTTGCGGGGAGAACGGCTCCCGCAGCGCCGACGCGCGGGCCGAGGGCGCCAGCACCTCCAGCAGCCGGGCACGCTGGTCGCAGAACGCGGCGATCCGGGCGGTCAGCGGCAGCTCCGGCGAGACCGGCTGCCAGAGCGCGGCCTGCCGTTCGCCGACGCGCCGCCCGGTCGCGGCGAACAGCGTCTCCATGTCCTTGAAGTTGGTCCAGAGCGTGCGCAGCGACACCCCGGCCCGCTCGGCGATCCGTTCCCCGGTGGGCCGCAGGTCACCGGAGTCGATCAGGGCCAGGTGCGCCTCCACGATCGCGGCCCGGGTCCGCTCGGCCCGCGCCGCCCGCCCGTCCACCCGTTCCGGCGGGTCGGTCTCCAGCTCGATCATGGGTACGGTTTCTCCTGTGCTCGGGTACCGGCGGCCACTCTACGGTCGTGCCGCCGGGCAGCAGGCACCCGGCTGCCCGGCGGCGCGATCGTGGTCAGGCGGTCGGTACGGCGTCCGCCGGCGGGGCGGTCGGCGGGTCGGTGAACTCGGTGACCGCGCCGTCACCGTCGTCGGTGGTGTACGCGGGACCGAAGTACGACTGGGCGCCGTTGCTCACCTTGGTCAGGCGCACGCCGCCGTAGCCGGCGTGCACGCCGTCGGCGTACCGGAAGGGAACCAGGCCGGGCCCGCGGAAGCCGCCCTTGCGCACGGCCTCGACCAGCTTCTCCCGGGTGGGGTCCGGCCCGGCGGCGAGCATCGCCTGGACGAACGTGTACGCCATCGAGTAGCCGTAGATGGCGTTGCCGTCGACCGGGTTGCCGGCGTTGTACTTCTGATGGATCTTGGTGAACTCCTGGATCCACGGGTTCGCGGTGTCGCTCACGTTCGGCAGGTAGTTGTCGGCCACCATGCCCTCGAGGATCACCTTCTTGTCGCCGAGCTGGGCGGCCAGCGTGGTGTAGTCGGCGCCCACGTTGGAGACGACCCACTGCGCCTTGAAGCCCTGCCCGGCGGCCTGGCCCATGGCGAGCGCGGTGAAGCCGGGGATGGTCGCCGAGATGACCACCTGGCAGCCGGCCGCGCGCAGCGCCCCGATCGCCGGGCCGACCTGCTGGTTGGTGGTGGTGTACGTCTGCTTCGCCGCCACCGGGCCGAGGATCTGCTCGACGCCGGCGAGCGAGTCCCGCCCGAAGTCGTCGTTCTGCCCGAAGTGGCAGACCTTCGCGCCGGGGAACTCCCGCTTGACGTAGCTGGCCAGGATCTTGCCCTCGACCGTGTAGTCGGGCTGCCAGCCGAACGTCGTCGGGTACTTGTCCGGCTGGTTCCAGTTGCGGCTGCCGGAGGCGACGAACAGGTCCGGCACCTTCTGCGTCTTGACGAACTCCAGCACGTTCGTGTGCGTCGGCGTGCCGAGGCCGCCGAGCAGCGCGAAGACCTTCTCGTCGAGCACCAGCTTGCGGACCACGTTCTCGGTGTTTGCGGGGTTGTAGCCGTCGTCCATCACCTTGTAGACGATCTTCCGGCCGTGCACGCCGCCCTTGCTGTTGACGTGCTCGAAGTACGCCTTGGTGGCGGCGGAGATCTTCGAGTAGCCGGGCGCGGCCGGTCCGGTGAGTGGTTGGTGTGTGCCGATGACGACTTCGGAGTCGCTGACGCCGGGGACGTTCTCGGCGGCCTGCTTCTCGTCGTCGGCGCAGGCGGGCAACGCGGCCAGCAGGGCCAGGCCGGCGGCGGCCGCGAGAACGCGGCGGGTGGTGGGGCGCATGGTTCTCCATTCCGGTGCGACGGTGCGAACGGTGTGGGTGGAACCGGTGAGGTCAGCGGTCCGGTGACCGGCGGCCGGCGGGCCGGCGGCGGACGGCGGCGCGCAGGCGGGTGGTGAGGGCACGCACGCCGCCCTGGATGCCGCCCGGGGCGGCGAGCATGACGACGATGAGGACCAGGCCGAACACGGCCAGCGCGAGGTTGCCCTCCAGCCGCTGGGCCAGCCCGGCGGGCAGGCTGAGGTTCTCGGTGAGCAGGCCCGGCAGGTCCTGGAGCGCGACCAGCAGCACCGCGCCCCAGACCGCGCCGGCCAGGCTGCCGAGGCCGCCGATGACGATGGCCATGAGCAGGAACAGCGACAGGTCCAGCGGGAACTTGCCGGGCGCGACGGTGGCGGTGAGCATGGCGTACACGCCGCCGCCCAGCCCGGCGCAGGCGGCGCTGACCACGAACGCGAGCACCTGAGTGCGGGCCACCGGGATGCCGGCGAGCCGGGCCGCGATCTCGTCGTCGCGGACCGCCCGCAGCGACCGGCCGAAGCGGCTGCGCACCAGGTTGGCCAGCAGCAGCATGGTGAGCAGGGCGGCGGCCAGCGCGATCCACGCCAGCCAGCGTTCCGGCTGGAAGTAGGCGCCGAGCGCGGCCGGTGGCGTCTGCGCCGGGAACGGCAGCCCCTGTTCGCCGTTGAACACGCCGGTGAAGATCGTGGTGACGGCCGGGACGAGCGTCGCCACCGCCAGCGTGACGCCGGCCAGGTAGGGGCCGCGCAGCCGGGCCGCGGCCAGTCCGACGACGAGTCCGCCGAGCGCGGTCACCGCGACCCCCGCGAGCAGCGACGCGGGCAGCGTCCACCAGCCGGACACGGCCCGCTCGTCCAGGGCCCGCTGGGTGAGCGCCACCGTGTACGCGCCGGTGGCCATCAGCGCGCCGTGCCCGAGCGAGAGCTGGCCGTTGAGCCCGACCAGCACGGTGTGCCCGGCGGTGACGCAGAGGAACGCGCAGACGCGGGCCACCTGGAGGTTCTGGTACGGCGCGAGCTGGTTGGTGACCAGCACGACGAGCGTGCCGGCGAACACGGCCAGCGCCAGGTGGCGCAGCAGCGTGGAGCCGCGCGGCTCGCGTCCGGCCGGCGCGCCGGGGAGCAGGCGGCGCAGCGGGGACGGCGCCGCGGGCGCGATCTTGGCGGGGGTGGTCGTCACACGTGCCTCGCTCTCGCCGCGGAGAAGAGCCCGCCGGGGCGGACCAGCAGGACGGCCAGCAGCAGCACCAGGACGGCCAGCGGTGTGGTGTCCGGTCCCAGGTAGCCGGTGACGTAGGACAGGATCAGCCCGACGAGCAGGCCGCCGACCACCGCGCCGACCGGGCTGTCCAGGCCGCCGACCACGGCGGCGGTGAACGCGATCACGAAGACCAGGTCCATGGCGTGCGAGTGCAGGCCGAGTCCGGTGGGGACGACGAGCATCCCGGCGAGCGCGCCGACCGCGGCGGCGAGCGCCCAGCCGAGCGTGAGCATCCGGCCGACGCTGACGCCGAGCAGCCGGGACACCTCGGGGGCGAACGCGGCGGCCCGCATCCGCAATCCCACCGGGGTACGGGTGAACAGCACCGCGAGCAGCGCCACCACCGTCAACGCCGCGCCGAGCACCCAGAGGTCGTACGGGGACAGCGCGGCGACCCCGCCGATGGTGAGCGCGTCGGTGTCGAACGGCGCCGGGGCGGGACGGTACTCGTTGCCGAAGATCATGCCGAGCACCGCCTGGATGACGAGCACCAGCCCGAGCGCGACGATCACCTGGTTGAGCGGGCCGCCGGGCCCGGCGAACCGCATCAGCACCCGCTCCACCAGCGCGCCCAGCGCCAGCCCGGACAGGATCGCGGCGGCCAGCCCGAGCCAGTACGAGCCGGTGGCGGAGACGACCGCGTAGCCGACGTAGGCGGTGGCCACGGCCATCGCGCCCTGGGCGAAGTTGACCACCCGGGCGGCCCGCCAGATGAGCACCAGCGCGAGCGCGAACGCCGCGTAGACCGCCCCGCCGGCGAGCCCGTCGAAGGTGAGGAACCAGAACCGCTCCATCGGCGACCCCTTCCTAGAATCCGAGGTACGCGTGCCGGAGCTGGTCGTCGTCGCGCAGCCGGGCGGCCGGCGCGGCGGTCACCACGCGCCCGAGCGACATGACGATGCCCTGGTCGGCGACGGAGAGCGCGCTGCGCACGTTCTGCTCGACCAGCAGCACGGTGAGCCCTCGTTCGTCGCGCAGCCGCCGCAGCAGCGCCATGATCTGCGCGGTGACCTTGGGCGCCAGCCCGAGCGACGGCTCGTCGAGCAGCAGCAGCCGGGGCCGGGCGATCAGCGCGCGGCCGATCGCGAGCATCTGCCGTTCGCCGCCGGAGAGCTGGTGTCCGGCGTGGTCGCGGCGGCGGGCCAGCGCCGGGAACAGCTCGTACACCTCGTCCTGCGCGCGCCGGGCGTCGGCCCGGTCGCGCCGCCACAGCCCGCCCAGGCGCAGGTTCTCCGCCACTGTCAGCTCGGTCACCACGCCGCGGCCCTCGGGCACGTGCGCCAGTCCGCGCCGGACCAGGTGTTCCACCCGGACGCCGCGCAGGTCCTCCCCCGCGTACCGGATCCGGCCGCCGGTGGGCCGCAGCAGACCCGAGAGGGTACGCAGCAGCGTGGTCTTCCCGGCGCCGTTGGCGCCGAGCACCGCGGTGACGGTGCCGGCCGGGACGGTGAGCGCGACGTCGCGCAGCACCGGCACCGGGCCGTAGCCGCTGCTGAGCGCCTCCACCTCCAGCACGGCGGTCACGACGCGGTCTCCTCGGCCGGCACGTCGGCGCCCAGGTATGCCTCGGTTACCCGGGGGTCGTCGCGGATGCTCTCCGGCGGCCCGGCGGCGATCACCTTGCCGAAGTCGAGCACCACGAGGTCGTGGCAGACGGACATGACCAGGTCCATGTGGTGCTCGACGAGCAGCACCGCGCAGCCGTCGGCCCGGTCGGGCAGGGCGCGGACCAGGTCGGCCAGTTCGGCCACGTCGTCGGCGCCGAGCCCGCCGGCCGGCTCGTCGAGCAGCAGCAGCCGGGGGCGGGCGATCAGCGCGCGGGCCAGCGCGACCCGCTTGCGTACCGCGTAGGGCAGGGTGCCCGGCGCGGTGTCGGCGTACTTGTCGATGCCCAGCTCGGCGAGCAGGTCCAGGGCCCGGGCGCGCAGCCGCCGCTCGTCGCGGTCGCTGCGCGGCAGGCCGAACAGCGCGGCGGCGAACCCGGCCCGTGCGGTGTGGCTCGCGCCGGCCACCACGTTCTCCAGGACGGTGAGCCCGCCGAACAGGCCGACGCCCTGGAGCGTGCGGGCGATGCCGAGCCGGGTGAGGGCGTGCGGGCGGGGCCGGAACGGCTGACCGTCCAGCGTGAGCGAACCCTCGGTCGGGCGGACGAAGCCGCAGACCACGTTGAACAGCGTGGTCTTGCCGGCGCCGTTGGGCCCGATCACGCCGACGACCCGGCCGGGCGGCACGCGCAGCGAGACGTCGTCGAGGGCGACCAGGCCGCCGAAGCGGACGCCGACGTGGTGCAGCGCCAGTCCCTGGTCGTCGGCGGGGGTGGCCGGTGGGCTCATCGTCACCTCGTGCCGGTCGACGGAGCGCGGGAAAACTAATTACACCGGGAGTGTACTTTTCTCTGCCGCCGCGTCAATGGCCAGACGATCACGGTTCATCTACCGGGTTGACCGGCCTCCAACCTGCACAGTCGGTGCGATCATCCCGGCATCCGGTCGCGGGCGCGCCGCAGGAACGTCTGCTCCGCCGCGTTGCCGGTGCCGGCGATCGCCGCGTCGTACGCGATCCGCGCCTGCGCCGGGCGGTCCAGGCGGCGCAGCAGGTCGGCCCGGATCGCGTGCCACACGTGGTATCCGGTCAGGTCCAGCCGGTCCACTTCGGCCAGCGCGGCCGCCGGTCCGCGTACCTCGGCCAGCGCGACCGCCCGGTTCAGCGCCACCACCGGTCCGGGCGCGACGGCCGCGAGCCGGTCGTAGAGCGCGAGGATCTGCCGCCAGTCGGTGTCGGCGGCGGTGGGCGCGTCGGCGTGCACCGCGCCGATCGCGGCCTGGAGCTGGTACGGGCCGGGCCGGTCCCGCCGCAGACACCGGCGGACCAGATCCTGGCCCTCGGCGATCAGCTCCCGGTCCCACCGGCCACGGTCCTGCTCGGACAGCGACACCGGCGCGCCGTCCGGTCCGGTGCGGGCGTCCCGGCGCGCCTCGGTGAGCAGCATCAGCGCGAGCAGGCCGAGCGCCTCCGGCTCGTCCGGCATCAGCGTGACCAGCAGCCGGCCCAGCCGGATCGCCTCGGCGCCCAGCTCGGCGCGGCCCAGCCGCTCCCCCGCGCTGGCCGTGTGCCCCTCGTTGAAGATCAGATAGACCACCGCAAGCACGCCGCGCAGCCGGTCCGGCAGGTCGGCGTCGCGCGGCACCCGGTACGGGATGCCGGCGTCGCGGATCTTCGCCTTGGCCCGGACCAGGCGCTGCGCCATGGTCGGCTCGGGTACCAGGAAGGCCCGCGCGATCTCGGCGGTGCTCAGGCCGCCGAGCAGGCGCAGCGTCAACGCCACCCGGGCGGGCGCGGCGAGCGCGGGGTGGCAGCAGGTGAAGATCAGGCGCAGGCGGTCGTCGGGCACGGGCCCCTCCTCGGCGGGCGGGTCGGCGGCGTGCAGCAGGGCGGCCTCGGCGTGCCGGGCGGCCCGGGTGGCCTCGCGGCGCAACCTGTCGATCGCCCGGTTCCGGGCGGTGGTGATGATCCAGCCGGCCGGGCTGGGCGGCGGCCCGTCGGCGGCCCAGCGCGTCACCGCGATCGTGAACGCCTCCTGGACCGCCTCCTCGGCGAGGTCGATGTCGCCGAGGAGACGGACCAGGACGGCTACCGCGCGGCCGTACTCGGCCCGGAAGACCCGTTCGACCTCGGTCATCCCTCGCCCTGGAACGGGCGGACCTCGATCGGCAGCGTGGTCGCCAGGGCATACCGGCGGCCCCACTCCAGCGCGGCGTCCAGGTCGGGCGCCCGGATGATGGTGACGCCACCCAGGTACTCCTTGCCCTCGGCGAACGGCCCGTCGGTGACCAGCACCTCGTCACCGGCCGGGCGCAGCACGGTGGCGGTCTGCGGGTCGTGCAGGCCGTTACCGAACACCCAGCACCCGGCCTCCCGCAGGTCCCGGCCGATGGCCTCGACCTCGCGCATCACCCCGGCCAGGAACTCCGGGTCCGGGCGGCCCTCGCCGGCCGGCTGGTACATGCTGATCAGGTACTGCTTCATCGGTGTCTCCTCACCGCCGGGGACGGCCCCGCGCCGCCCTTCACCCTCCACACGAACGGCTGACGCCGGTTTCGACACGCCGGGCCGGGTGAATCCGGCCGGGAGCGGGGTACGCCGTCGCGTGCGCCGCCACCGGGTCGTCGTCGTGGGCGCCGGGTTCTCCGGGCTGGCCTGCGCGCTCGCGCTGGACGCCGCAGGCGCCGAGGTGCGGGTGCTGGAGGCCCGGGACCGGGTGGGCGGCCGGACGCTGAGCCGCCCGTTGCCCGGCGGCGGCTGGCTCGATCTGGGCGCGCAGTGGATCGGCCCGACCCAGGACCGGATGTACGCGCTCGTCGCCGCGTACGGCCTGACCACGTTTCCCTCCCCCGCGCACGGCGCGGCGACGCTGCTGCTCGGCGGACGCCCGGCCACCGGCGAGCCGCCCGGGCTGTCCGCGCTGCTGGGCACGCTCGACGAGATGGCGGCCGGGCTCGATCCGGCCGCGCCGTGGCGGGCCGACGAGGCGGCGCGGTGGGACCGGGTCACGTTCGGCGGCTGGCTCGACGCGAGCGGGGCCGACCCGGTCACCGCCGGGTACGCGGGCCGGATGCTCGCCGGTGGCCTGCTGGCCGCCTCGCCGGACGAGGTCTCGCTGCTGCACATGCTGTTCTACCTGCGCAGCGGCGGCGGCACCCGGTCGCTGCTGCGGATGGCCGGTGGCGCACAGCAGGACCGGATCGCCGGTGGCCCGGCTGCGCTGGCCGGGCGGATGGCCGCCGCGCTGCCGCCGGGAAGCCTGTGCCTGGACGCCCCGGTGGACGGCGTCGCGCAGGACGGCGACGGTGTGCGGGTGCGCTCCGGCGGCGAGACCCACCACGGCGACGCGGTGGTGGTCGCGCTGGCGCCGACGCTGGCCGGGCGCATCCGGTACGACCCGCCGCTGCCGCCGCTGCGCGACGGGCTGACCCAGCGGATGCCGATGGGCGTGGCGCTCAAGGTCCACGCGCTCTACCCGGAGCCGTTCTGGCGCGCCGACGGCCGCTCCGGGGTGTCCAGCACGGACACCTGCCCGATCACCGAGACGGTGGACAACTCGCTGCCGGACGCCCCGGGCGGGATCCTCACCGCGTTCAGCTACGGCGCGCAGGCCCGGGCGCTGCGCCGGCTGCCGCACGACGCGCGCCGGGACGCGCTGCGCGACGCGCTGGCAGCGATCTTCGGCCCGGCCGCCGCACGCCCCGACGACCTCGTCGAGTACGACTGGTCGGCCGACGAGTGGACGCGCGGCTGCTTCTGCGGCGTCCTGCCGCCCGGCGCGTGGTGCGGCTACGGCCCGGAGCTGCGGACGCCGGCCGGGCGGGTGCACTGGGCCGGCACCGAGACCGCGACCCGGTGGAGCGGCTACCTGGAGGGCGCGGTGACCGCCGGCGAGCGCGCCGCCACCGAGGTGCTCGCCCAGCTCGACTGAGCACCCGATCCAGTGAGATTCTTCGATACGCTCTATTGAAAAGTTTCTCCGCCCTGTGCACTAATGACGACAGTTCCTTTCGTCATACTCCCGCCGCCGGAGCGCGGCAACCCCCAGGGAGGACAGATGCACGAATCGATCCGATCGGCGCTGCGCGCGGCCGGAGCCGCACTGCTCGCCACCGTCACCGTCGCCGCCGCGACCCTGTCCGGGGTGGCACCCGCCTCCGCCGCCCCGGCCGGACTGCCCGGCATGGACGTCTCCAGCCACCAGGGCAACGTGAACTGGTCCGGGGCGTGGGCAAACGGCGCCCGGTTCGCCTACGTCAAGGCGACCGAGGGCACGTACTACACCAACCCGTACTTCGCCCAGCAGTACAACGGCTCGTACAACGTCGGGATGATCCGCGGCTCGTACCACTTCGCCCGCCCCGACACCACCAGCGGCGCCACCCAGGCCAACTACTTCGTCGACCACGGCGGCGGCTGGTCCAAGGACGGACGAACGCTGCCCGGCGCGCTGGACATCGAGTACAACCCGTACGGCGCGACCTGCTACGGGCTGAGCCAGGCGTCGATGCGCAGCTGGATCGCCTCGTTCGTCAGCCAGTACTACGCCCGTACCGGCCGGTGGGCCACCATCTACACCACCACCGACTGGTGGAGCACCTGCACCGGCAACACCTCGCAGTTTGCCGCCAACAACCCACTGTGGATCGCCAGGTACTCCAGCAGCGTCGGCACGCTGCCGGCGGGCTGGGGCACGTACTCGTTCTGGCAGTGGTCCTCCTCCGGCGTCTTCCCCGGCGACCAGAACGTGTGGAACGGCTCGCTCGACCGGCTGCGCGTGCTGGCCTGCAACGGACCCTGCTGACCCCGGCCCGGGCGTGGCGGGCGGTGCCGGTCCCGCCACGCCCGGCGTACCGGTCGATCCGGCGCTCCCCTTCCGCGAGGAGGTTGCGATGTCTCTTCCCGTTCCCCGGCGGACCGTGCTGCGCGGCGCGGTCCTGCTCGGCGCCGCCGGCGTCGGCGCGCTGACCCAGATCGGCTCGCGCCCCGACGCGCGGGCCGCCGCCACCCGTGTCGACCAGCCGACCATCGCCAACTGCGCGACCTGGGGCGCCCGCCCGCCCTCGTCGCCGGTGAGCGTGGTGGCCAGCCGGCCCAACAAGATCATCGTGCACCACACGGCGTTCCCGAACACGACCGACTACAGCCTCGCCCAGGCGTACCGCAACTCCCGCGACATCCAGAACCTGCACATGGACAGCAACGGCTGGCTCGACTCCGGGCAGCACTTCACAAACAGCCGCGGCGGCTACCTGACCGAGGGCCGGCACGGCAGCCTCTACGCGCTGCTGCACGGCCAGACCATGGTGCAGGGCGCGCACTGCGTCGGGCAGAACAGCCAGGCCATCGGCATCGAGAACGACGGCATCTACGTGGACGTGCAGCCGCCGCAGGCGCTCTGGAACAGCCTCGTCACGTTCTGCGCGTTCACCTGCCAGCAGTACGGCATCCCGCCCACCGAGATCTACGGACACAAGGACTTCAACAACACGCAGTGCCCGGGGCTGCTGCACGACCGCCTGCCGGAGCTGCGCCGTACCGTCGCCGCTCGTCTCGGCGGCTGACCACGGGGGTACGCGGGACGCCCGGGTGCGACGGGCGTCCCGCGTACGTCAGTGTTAGTGCTAGCTTATATAAGCTGGGCCTGATATATATGGGTCGTGCACGCCTTCGACGTCCTCGGCGACCCGGTCCGCCGCCGGATCCTGGAACTGCTCGCCGACGGTGAGCAGCCCGCCGGGACGCTCGGCGAGACCGTCCGGCGCGAGTTCGGCATCAGCCAGCCCGCCGTCTCGCAGCACCTCAAGGTGCTGCGCGAACACGGCTTCACCACGGTTCGCGCCGACGGCACCCGCCGGCTCTACGCCGTGGATCCCGGCCCGCTGCGCGACATCGACGCGTGGCTGGACGGGTTCCGCCGCTTCTGGACGTCGCCACTGGCAGCGCTCGCCACCGAACTGGCCCGGGGCCGCCGCGAACGGCGGCTGCGCGAGGACGACACCCACGACGAGAGGACCGACCCATGATCGACGTGACCGGACAGATCAGCGCCGTCGAGCGCCGCATCGGCGACCGTACGCTCCCCGCCGGGCAGGCGCGGGTGCTCACCATCGCCCAGACGTACGACGCGCCGGTGGCCGACGTCTTCGACGCCTGCACCAACCCGGAACGGACACCCCGCTGGTTCCTGCCGATCTCCGGCGACCTGAGCCTCGGCGGTCGCTACCAGCTGGAGGGCAACGCCGCCGGCACGGTCGAGCGCTGCGACCCGCCGCACGGCTTCGCCGCCACCTGGGAGTACGGCGACGAGGTGAGCTGGATCGAGGTGCGGCTGCGCGAAGCCGGCCCGGGGCGTACCCGCTTCGAGCTGGAACACGTCGCACACGTCGACGACCAGCGGTGGGCCGAGTACGGCCCCGGCGCTGTCGGCATCGGCTGGGACCTCGCACTGATGGGACTGGCCTCCCACTTCGCGGCCGACGGCACTGGTGTCGACCCGGCCGCCGCGGCCGAGTGGATGGCCTCACCGGACGGGCTCCGCTTCGTCACCGAGTCCGGCAACAGCTGGACGGCGGCGAGCATCGAGGCCGGCACCCCCGCCGAGGAGGCACAGGCCGCGGGCGAGCGCGTGACCGCGTTCTACACCGGCGCCCCCACCCCCTGACCGCCCTCGCCCTCGCCGATCTTGCAGTTCTGGTCCCTGCGATGCCCGTTTCCGCCTGGATTGCGGGGCACCAAAGTGCAAGATCGGCGGGGCTACGGCGACGTGCTGGACAGTTGATGTTCGCCCCGGCGAGCGAGGGTGGCTCGGGATCTCGTGGGCCGGGACGCTGACGTCGGCGGCCTCGCGGTCGACACTGGCCACTTCCCGCGGACCGGCCGTCCTTGTTCCACTGACCGGCCACCCTCGCACACGCTCTGCCGCGATCGCCCACGCTCCGCCGTGATCGCCCCGGTCCGCCTTGATCGGCACGACTCCGCCTTGATCGGCCCGGCACCTCGCCGCAATCGCGTCTCATAGCGCGCCTCGCCGGTCGCCCTGGCGGCTCTCGCCGGGCTCCTTGAGATCTTGGTAGGAAAAGGCCCCTATGAGGGCCTTTTCCTACCAAGATCTCTCTGCATCCCGGGGTGCGGGAGGCGTCTCCCTAGATGCGGGACACCGGCCTCGAACGGGGGCAGGAGGCGGGGTCTGGGCGTGCTGTGTCGACGGGCGACGCGGTGCGCGTGGGCGAGGCGGCCAAGCCAAGTCCTCTCTGCGTCCCGCGATGCGGAAGGCACTTCCCCGATATGGGATGCCGCGCCCAGCACGGGGCCAGGCGGGCTTCGGGCGAGCTACGTCGACGGGCGACGTGCCTGGCGAGGCGGTCAAGGCCGGTGCGCCGAGGGTGCCTGCGGATGGAGTCGGCTAACGGCAGGGTCCACAGTGGTGGAACGCGGCGCAATGTCGCGGAAAAGCGGCGGTCGGATATCGGTGGGGTGGGGCAGACTGCGGGGCATGCCGATCCGTTCCGTCGCCGACCTGACCACCGCCGTCGACGCCGGTCAGACGTTCAAGTACCTGCGCTTCTGGGGGCACCGCCCGCAACGCGACGGCAGCGTCGGCGCGGGTTGCCTGAGCCAGTGGTGGCCGGCCACGTTCACTGTGGACGGCAGGGAGTTCGCGACCGCCGAGCACTGGATGATGTGGCACAAGGCCACGCTCTTCGGCGACCACGTGGTCGCCGAGCGGGTGCTGGCCGCCGGGCATCCGCACCGGGCCAAGGCGCTCGGCCGGCAGGTGCGCGACTTCGACGAGGCGACCTGGACCGCCCGCCGCTACGAGATCGTGGTGGCCGGCAGCGTGGCCAAGTTCGGTCAGCACGAGACGTTGCGGCGGTTCCTGCTCGGCACCGGCGACCGGGTCCTCGTGGAGGCCAGCCCGACGGACCGGATCTGGGGCATCGGCCTGACCGCCGACGATCCGCGCGCCGCCGACCCGGCGACCTGGCGGGGTGACAATCTGCTCGGGTTCGCCCTGATGGAGGCACGCGCCGTGCTCGCCGGTCGAGGGGGTGACGGCTGACCTCCGGTGACGGATGCGGGTAACGTGCTGCGGCGTGACCCCGTACTCGCACTGCTCCTTCTGCGGCGCGGCCTACCCGGCGGGCGCCGGGTGGCCGCGGGTCTGTTCCTCCTGCGGAGAGACGGTGTGGCGCAACCCGCTGCCGGTCGCGGTGGCGGTGCTGCCGGTCCGCACGCCGCAAGGGGTCGGCGTGGTCGTCGTGCGCCGCGACATCGAACCCGCGCGTGGCCTGCTGGCGCTGCCGGGTGGCTTCATCGAGTACGGCGAGGAGTGGTCCGAGGCGCTCGTGCGGGAGCTGCGCGAGGAGACCGGGCTGCTGGCCGAGGCCGGCGAGGCGCGGCTGTTCGCGGTGCACGGCGCTCCGGCGGGCGGCACGATGATGGTCTTCGGGGTGCTGCCCGAGCGGGCGGTCGGTGACCTGCCTCCGTCGGCGCCGACGGAGGAAGCCACCGAGTGGCTGGTGCTCACCGATCCGGTCGAGCTGGCCTTCTCCACGCACACCCGGGTGCTGGCCGACTTTCTCGCCGGGCAACGCCCGCTCTGACCGGGGCGACTCCGGCGGCGCGCGGCGCGGTCAGCCGCGGGCCGGGACCGGCTGGGGTGAGAACGGCACGGCGGCCGGCGCCTCGGTCTCCGGCTCGCCGGCCGGGTGCCGCCACAGCCCGCGCCGCCGCAGGATCGGCAGCACGCCCTCGCCGAACCAGTACGCCTCCTCCAGGTGCGGGTGGCCGGAGAGGATGAACTCGTCCAGGCCGAGCGCGTGGTACTCGGCGATCCGGTCGGCGACCTCGGTGTGGCTGCCGACGAGCGCGGTGCCCGCGCCGCCGCGTACCAGCCCGAATCCGGCCCACAGGTTCGGCGAGACCTCCAGCCCGTCGCGGGAGCCGCCGTGCAGGTCGAGCATCCGCCGCTGCCCCTCGGACTCGCTGCGCCGCAGCCCTTCCTGCACCGCCCGCACGTCGGTCTCGGGGATGCCGTCGAGCAGCTTGCGCGCCTGGGCCCACGCCTCCTCGGCGGTGTCCCGGCTGATCACGTGCAGCCGGATGCCGTAGCGCAGCTCGCGGCCGGCCTCGGCGGCGAGCCCGCGGATCCAGTCCAGCTTGCCGGCCACCTGCGCGGGCGGTTCGCCCCAGGTCAGGTACACGTCGCTGTGGCGTACCGCCACCGGCCCGGCCGCGCCGGACGACCCGCCGAAGTAGACGGGCGGCACCGGGTCGGGCACGCGGGCGAGCCGGGCGCCCTGGACCCGCACGTGGGCGCCGTCGTGGTCGACCGTCTCGCCGCGCCACAAGGCCCGCACCACGTGCAGGAACTCGTCGGTACGCGCGTAGCGGGCGTCCTTGTCCAGGAAGTCGCCGTACGCCCGTTGCTCGGCGGACTCGCCGCCGGTGACCACGTTGAGCAGCAGCCGCCCGCCGGACAGGCGCTGGAACGTGGCGGCCATCTGCGCGGCGAGGGTGGGTGAGAGCAGGCCGGGGCGGAACGCGACGAGGAACTTCAGCCGCTCGGTGACCTCGGTGAGCATGGCGGTGGTCAGCCAGGCGTCCTCGCACCAGGCGCCGGTGGGGGTGAGCGCGCCGGCGAAGCCGAGCTGTTCGGCGGTGCGGGCGATCTGCCCCAGGTACGCCACACTCGCCGGTCGCGCGCCGCCGGCGGTGCCGACCGGCACGCCGTGTCCGCCGCCCACGATGTCCCGGCTGTCGCCGTAGGTCGGCAGGAACCAGTGGAAGGTGAGCGACATGGGGGCCTCCGGTGCGCGTCGGACGGGTCGTCTCCTGAGTGGTGGGACGTCCACGCCGACACACTACCCATAAAACCTATCGGGTTGGTAGGTTGCTGTCGCCCGTCGATGGCCGGGCCCATCCCCTCCCCGAGGAGTCGCCATGCGTACCCCCAGATCGCGCCGCCGCCCGGTGGCCGCGCTGCTCACCACCCTCGCGCTGCTCGCCGCGACGGCGCTGACGGCCTGCGGTGGCGAGGCGGCCGACGCCAGCGGCGGCAGCGACGGCCCACTGCGGATCGGCTACCAGCGCTTCGGCGGGCTCAGCCTGGTCAAGGCGCGCGGCGACGCGAAGAACGTCACCTGGTCGCTGTTCGAGAGCGGACCGGCGCTGACCGAGGCGCTGAAGGCCGGCTCGATCGACATCGGCCAGGTCGGCGAGGCGCCGCCCGTGTTCGCCGCCGCCGGGAAGATCCCGTTCTCCGTGGTCGGCACCTCCCAGCCGATCCCGCAGGGCGAGGCGGTTCTGGTCAAGGCGGGCAGCCCGTATCGTGGATTCGCCGACCTACGCGGGCGCACCGTCGCGCTGAACAAGGGCTCCAACGTGCACTGGCTGCTGGTGAAGCTGCTGGAGGCGAACCGGATGACGCTCGCTGACATCAAGGTGAAGTACCTCAAGCCCGCCGAGGGGCGGCCCGCGTTCGACAACGGACAGGTCGACGCCTGGATCATCTGGGATCCCTACTTCGCGCTGGCCGAGCAGCCCGGCGTACGCGTGCTCGCCGACGCCACCGGCCTGGCCGGCAACCGCGAGTACGTGCTGGCCGCGCCGGACGCGGCGAAGAACCGCACCGACGACGTGCGGGCGTTCCTGGACACGTACCGGCAGACCACCGACTGGGGCATCGCCCACCCGAGCGAGCGGGCCGCCGTCCTCGCCCCGGAGCTGAACATCCCGCTCGACGTGACCACCCGGGCGCTGGCCCGCAGCGCCAAGCCGCTCGCCCCGGTCACCCCGGAGATCGGCGCGGAGTTGCAGGCCATCGCGGACAGCTTCGTGGAGCTGAAGCTCGTGCCCGGACCGGTCGACATCGCCGGGCGGGTGGACGGCCGGTTCAACGAGGCGTTCCAGTGAGCGGTCCGGCGCTGGCCGAGGCCGCCGCGCCTGTCGTACCCGATCGAGCGACGCCGCGGCGGTCGCGGACCCGGACCGCCCGGCGGTGGCGGCGCGCGGTGAGCCCGGTCGTGCTGGTGCTCGGCTGGGAGGTCGCCGCGCGGACCGGGCTGCTCGCCCCCGAGAAGCTGCCCGCGCCCAGCGCGGTGCTGGCCACCGGGTGGCGGCTGGCGCGCGACGGCACGCTCGGCGTGCACCTGCTCGACTCGCTCACCCGCGCCGCGCTCGGCCTGCTCATCGGCGGCGGCCTGGCACTGGTGCTCGGCGCGGCGGCGGGGCTGCTGCGCCTCGGCGACGACCTGGTCGACCCGCCGGTGCAGATGGCCCGGATGCTGCCGCACCTGGGCCTGGTCCCGCTGCTGATCATCTGGGTGGGCATCGGCGAGTCGCTGAAGGTCACGCTGGTCGCGCTCGGCGCGTTCTTCCCGATCTACTTCAACACGTACGCCGGCATCCGCGACATCGACGAGCGGCTGGTGGAGGCGGCGCGCACCTGCGGCCTCGGCGCGGCGGCCCGGCTGCGGCACGTGGTGCTGCCCGGCGCTCTGCCGGCGCTGTTCCTCGGGCTGCGGCTGGCCATCGGCGCGGCCTGGCTGAGCCTGGTCGTCGGTGAGCAGGTGAACGCGCAGACCGGCGTCGGGTTCCTGATGATGGAGGCGCGCGAGTTCAGCCAGACCGACGTGGTGGTGCTCGGCCTGCTCATCTACGCGCTGCTGGGGCTCGCCTCCGACCTGCTCATCCGGTACGCGGAGAGGAGGACGCTGGCGTGGCGACGCGGACTGCGCGCGACCTGACCGGGCCGGTGCTCACCGCACGGGCGGTGACCCGGTCCTTCGGCCCGGCGGTGGTGCTGGCCGGGGTGGACCTGACCATCGGCGCCGGAGAGACGGTGGCGCTGCTCGGCGGCAGCGGCTCCGGCAAGAGCACGCTGCTGCGCGTGCTCGCCGGGCTCGACGGCGGCGCGGGCGGCGAGCACGCGGTGCACGGCACCGCCGCCGTGGTGTTCCAGGAACACCGGCTGCTGCCGTGGAAGCGGGTGGCCGACAACGTGGCGCTCGGCCTGACCGGGCCGGACGTGGGCGGGCGGGTCGGCCGCGCGCTGGCCGAGGTGGGGCTCGCCGACCGGGGCCGGGCCTGGCCGGCGGAGCTGTCCGGCGGGCAGGCGCAGCGGGTCGCGGTGGCCCGCGCGCTGGTCCGCGAACCGGACCTGCTGCTGCTGGACGAGCCGTTCGGCGCACTCGACGCGCTGACCCGGCTGCGCATGCAGGGGCTGCTGCGGCGGCTGCGCGCCCAGCACGGCTTCGCCGCGCTGCTGGTCACCCACGACGTGGAGGAGGCGCTGCTGCTGGCCGACCGCGTCCTGCTCCTCGACGACGGCGTGATCGCCGAGGAGGTGCCGGTACGCCTCGGCCCGTCCCCGAGCCCCGACGACCCGGCCCTCGGCGCGCTGCGCCGCCACCTGCTCGACCGCCTCGGCGTACCCGCCGGCTGACCGCGAGGGAGACCTGATGACCCGCTGGACGCCCGACCCGACCTTCTACCCCTCCCCCGCACTCGCCGCGACCGCGCCGGCCGAGAAACTCGCCTACGTCGCCGCGTTCGACCGCGCCGGGCAGCGGCCCGACGCCATCGCGGTGCTCGACACCGACCCGGACTCCGGCTCGTACGGCCGGGTCGTCGGCTGGACCGAACTGCCGAACACCGGCGACGAGCTGCACCACTTCGGCTGGAACGCGTGCAGCAGCGCGCTCTGCCCGACCGCGCCGCACCCGCACGTGGAACGCCGCTACCTGATCGTGCCGGGCCTGCGCTCGTCCCGGATCCACGTGCTGGACACCAAGACCGACCCGCGCCGCCCCGAGCTGGTGAAGGTGATCGAGGCGGAGGAACTCGGCAAGCGCGCCGGGTACTCCCGCCCGCACACCGTGCACTGCGGGCCGGACGGCATCTACGTATCCGCCCTCGGCGGCGCGGACGGGCAGGAGGGACCCGGCGGCATCGCCGTGCTCGACCACACCACGTTCGAGGTACGCGGCGCGTGGGAGGCCGACCGGGGGCCGCAGTTCCTGGCGTACGACTTCTGGTGGCACTACACCCAGGACGTGCTGGTCACCAGCGAGTGGGGCACGCCGTCGATGATCGAGGACGGCATCGTCGGGGAACTGCTGCTGGGCCGCGGGTACGGGCACGCGATCCACTTCTGGGACCTGGCGAAGCGCCGGCACGTGCAGCGCGTCGACCTCGGCGACCAGTACCAGATGCCGCTGGAGCTGCGCCCCGCACACGACCCGACGAAGTCGTACGGCTTCGTCGGCGTGGTGATCAGCGTCGAGGACCTGTCCGCCTCGATCTGGCTGTGGCACCGCGACGGCGACGCCTGGGCGGTGACCAAGGTGATCGACATCCCGGCCGAACCGGCCGACCCGGCCGACCTGCCGGACCTGCTCAAGCCGTTCGGGGCGGTGCCGCCGCTGGTCACCGACATCGACCTGTCGGTGGACGACCGGTTCCTGCACGTCTCCTGCTGGGGCACCGGCGAACTGATCCGCTACGACGTCAGCGACCCGTTCCACCCGGTACGCGTCGGCTCGGTGCGCCTGGGTGGCATCGTCAACCGCACCCCGCACCCGGCGTTCCCGGACGAGCCGCTGGCCGGCGGGCCGCAGATGGTGGAGATCAGCCGGGACGGCCGCCGCGTCTACGTCAGCAACTCGCTCTACGGCGCCTGGGACGACCAGTTCTACCCCGACGGGGTGGGTGCCTGGGTGGCGAAGCTCGACGTCGACCCGGAGCATGGGGGCCTGGTGCCGGACCCGCGGTTCTTCCCGCGCGGGGAGGAGTTCCGCGGCCTGCGCGTGCACCAGACCCGGTTGCAGGGCGGCGACGCCTCGTCCGACTCGTACTGCTTCCCGTGACCGGCGCGACCTGGGCGGCGCTGGGCGGCCTCGGCGCGTTCCACGGGCTGAACCCGGCGATGGGGTGGCTGTTCGCGGTGGCCCGGGGCCTCCAGGAGCGCCGCCGGGCCGCGCTGCTGGCGGCGCTGCCGCCGATCGCCGCCGGTCACCTGGCGTCGGTGGCGGTGGTCGCCGCCCTGGTCAGTGCGACCCGGTCGGTGACGGCGAGCACCCTGGTCGCGGTGGCCGGCGGCGTGCTGCTGGTCGGGTTCGGGCTGTGGCGGCTGCTGTCCGACCGGCACTTCCGGTGGGCCGGGATGCGGCTGTCGGCGGCGCAGCTCGCCGCCTGGTCGTTCCTGATGTCGGCGGCGCACGGCGCGGGCCTGATGCTGCTGCCGGTGCTGCTCGCCGAACCGGCGGCCGGCGGAGGCCCGCACGCCGGGCACCTCGCCGCCGCGCCGGCCGGCGCGCTGACCGGCCTGCTCGCCGCCGCCGTGCACACCGCCGCCATGCTCGCCGTCGCGCTGGCCGTGGCCCTGCTGGTGTACGAGGTGCTCGGCGTCGGTGTGCTGCGCCGGGCCTGGTTCAACGTCGACCGGCTCTGGGCCGGTGTGCTCGTGGCGGCCGGGGTGGTGACGCTGCTCGCTGCGGCGTGAGTCGCCACCACCTGCGACGGATCGATGAAAAGTCCTACTGATTGAATAGGAAAGGCAGCGTCGCCCACCCTGGAGGTCAGTCGTGAGTCAGTCCCCGTCCTCAGCCGAAGCCGCCCACGACGCCGACCGGAGCCGGCAGTGGCTCGCCGGGCAGGCGCACGGGCCGGGCGTCGACCGCGACCGGCTGCTGGAGGTGGGCGCGGCGATGGGCGCGGTGACCGCCGCCGCCGCGGAGCGCGAGCCGGTCGCGGTGGCGTCCGCGCCGGTCGGCGTCGACCCCGGCGCGCCGATCGTCAAGCCGCTGCCGCCGGAGCTGCTGCGCCCGCTGGACACCAACGCCGAGATGCGCTGGCCGTCGATGGCCGGCCAGGGGTACGTGGTCCCGACCGACCGCTTCTTCGTCCGCAACCACACGGTCACCCCGCACCTGGACGCGGCCACCTGGCGGCTGCGCCTGTTCGGCGACGGCCTGCGCGGCGCGCCCACCCGCGACAACCCGGTCGAGTTCGACCTCGACGAGCTGCGCCGGCTGCCCGCCGAGGAGCACGCGGCGCTGCTGGAGTGCGCCGGAAACGGACGGCGCTACTTCGCCGAGCAGCAGGACGAGCCCGCCCCGGGCGTGGCGTGGGGACTGGGCAGCGTCGGCGTGGCCCGCTGGCGGGGCGTGCGGCTCGGCACGGTGCTGCGCCTGGCCGGACTGCGCGACGACGCGGTCGACGTGATGCCCGAGGGCCTCGACCCGGACTACGTCTCCGGCGGGGTCAACCTCGGCCGGGTACGCCGCCCGATGCCGGTCGCCAAGGCGCTCGACGACGTGCTGCTGGCGTACGAGATGAACGGCGAGCCGCTGCCCCCCGACCACGGCTACCCGGTGCGAGTCGTGGTGCCCGGCTGGGTCGGCATCTCCTCGATCAAGTGGGTGGGCGCGATCGAGGTCTCCACCACCCCGCTGTTCTCGCCGTGGAACACGCAGTTCTACCGGATGTTCGGCCCCGGCCACCCCGCCGACGGCACCGCGCTCACCGCCCAGCCGGTACGCAGCGCGTTCGAGCTGCCCTGGGACGTCCGGCTGCCGGCCGGCGAGGAGGTGCTGCTCACCGGCCGCTCCTGGTCCGGCAACGGCCCGATCGCGCACGTCGAGGTGGACACCGGTGACGGATGGCGCCCGGCCGACCTGGTCGACGCCGACCGGGGCGGCGCCTGGCAGCGCTGGACCGTCAGCTGGCGTCCCCCAGCTGCGGGCCGGCACGTCCTGCGCGCCCGAGCCACCGACTGCACCGGCGCCGTCCAGCCCGACCGGGCCGCCGTCAACGACCTCGCGTACCTCTTCGACGCCGTGGTGGCCCACCCGGTCACCGCCTGCTGACCGCCGCTCAGGCGGTGCCGAGGTAGGCCGGCGGCACGGTGTCGGTGAGCCACACCCCGTTCGCCGAACGGTAGAACAGGTGACCGGCCTCAGCCATCGCCGCCGCGTCCACGGTCAGCACCACCACCGCGCCGCCCCGGCGCGCGCCGACCCGCCGGGCCGTCGCCACGTCCTGTGACAGGTGTACGTGGTGGCGCCCGCCCCGGCGCAGCCCCTGCGCCCGGATCGCGTCCAGCACGGCCTCGCCGGTGCCGTGGAACAGCCGGGGCGGCGGCGCGGCCGGGGTCAGGCCGAGGTCGACCGGAACCGAGTGCCCCTGGTTGGCGCGGATCCGGTCGGCCCCGTCCGGGCCGGTTTCGATCGCGAAGCGCTGCTTGTCGTTGCCCGCGACCACGGCGTCCAGTTGGGCGCGGCTGATCCCCAGCCCGGCGAGCACGTCGGCGACCGGCACCCAGCCGGCCCGGTCGAGCCGCAGCCCGTACGCGTCGGGCCGGTGCCGCAGCGCCAGCGACAGCCGCTTGCTCACCCGAACAAGATCGCGATGTTCCACCCGCCCAGTGTGATTCCGCCCCCGCCCCCTGTCGACGCAGTTCCCCACCCGCGTCCCCTCGCCCGCCCTGCCTCCCCGCCCCGCCCCGCCCCGCCCCGCCCCGCCTCGCCTCGTCGATCTTGCGGTTTCGGCCCCTCGGCTGCCCGGTTCACGCGCTTTGCCGGGGCTGGCACCCCATGATCGACGAGCTAGCGAGCTGAGGGCGGGGAGGAGGGCGGGCAGGAAGCGCGTGGCCCCGGAGAGGGACGGAAGTGCGGGGAGGGGCAAGGGGTCAGGCGGCGGCCCGCTCTGGGAGGGGGCGGCGGCGGTGGGACGGGTCGGTCAGCGTGGGCGGGGACCAGGCGCCGTCGGGCTGGTAGAGGTTCGTGCCGGGCGGGACGATCTCGTCGATGCGGTCCAGCACCGCGTCGTCGAGCGTCAACTCCGCCCCGGCGAACAGCGCGTCCAACTGGTCCATCGTGCGCGGGCCGATGATGGTCGACGTGACAGCCGGGTGCACGGCCGTGAACGCCACGGCGAGCTGCGGCAGCGTGCAGCCCGCCTCGTCGGCGAGTGCGACCAGTTCCTCGACGGCGGCGTACTTGGCGGCGTTGCCCGGCAGCGCCGGGTCGAACCGGGCCGGGGTGAGCGCCGGGCGGCCGGCGCCGAGGTCGACGGGCCGGCCCTGCCGGTAGCGGCCGGACAGGAACCCGGAGGCCAGCGGACTCCACACCAGCACGCCCATCCGGTAGCGGCGGCAGACCGGCAGCACCGACGTCTCGATGCCGCGCGCCAGGATCGAGTACGGCGGCTGCTCGGTGCGGAAGCGGCCCAGCGCACGGCGCTCGGCGACGTGGTGCGCCTCCACGATCTCCTCGGCCGGGAAGGTCGAGCAGCCGAACGCGCGGATCTTCCCGGCCCGGACGAGGTCGGTGAGCGCGCCGAGCGTCTCCTCGACGTCTGTGGTGTGGTCGGGGCGGTGCACCTGGTAGAGGTCGATCCAGTCGGTGCCGAGCCGGCGCAGGCTGTCCTCCACGGCCCGGACGATCCAGCGTCGCGAGTTGCCGCCCCGGTTGGGCCCCTCCCCCATCGGGAAGTGCACCTTCGTGGCGAGCACCACGTCGTCGCGCCGGCCGCGCAGGGCCTTGCCGACGATCTCCTCGGACTCGCCGGCCGAGTACATGTCGGCGGTGTCCACGAAGTTGATCCCGCGGTCGAGTGCCGCGTGGACGATCCGGGCGCAGTCGTCGTGGTCGGGGTTGCCGACCGCGCCGAACATCATGGTGCCGAGGCAGTGGACGCTGACCTCGATGCCGGTGCCGCCGAGGACGCGATAGCGCATGTGAACTCCCTGGTTCGCACCGCGCCGGCCGGGGTGGCGCGCGGTCCGGTCACGGTAGGAGTTCGAGTGCGCTGGAGGTCAACCGTCGGCGGAGGACTCCGCGCTACCGGCGAGGTAACCGGCCGCCTGCAACTCGAACAGCTCCCGGTAGAGCCCGCCCTCGGCCATCAACGTGTCGTGGTCGCCTGACTGCACGAGCCGGCCATGGTCCATCACGAAGATCCGGTCGGCGTGCCGGACGTTCGCCAGCCGGTGCGTGATCAGCACGACGGCCCGGTCCGGGTGCCGCCGCAGGTGCTGGAAGAGGGCGTGCTCGGCACGCGCGTCCAGCGCGGCGGACGGCTCGTCGCAGATCAGCAGCCGGGCGTCGCGGTAGAGGCCGCGCGCGGCCACCAGCCGCTGCCACTGACCGCCGGACAGGTCCTGGCCGTTCTTGAACTGCCGGTCCAGCAGCGTGTCGTACCCGAAGGGCAGCTCGTTGATCATGTCGTGCGCGGCGGCGTCCCGGGCGGCGGTCTCCACGCTGGGTCCGGGCCCGTCGGCGCGGTCGTGGCGGCCGACCCGGATGTTCTGCCGGGCGGTGAACGGGAACTTCCACCAGTCCTGGCTCATCACCGCGACCTGGGCGGCGGTCTGCCGTGGGTCCAGCTCGGCGGCGTCCACGCCGTCCCAGCGGATGGTGCCGCCGGTGGGACGGTAGAGACCGGCGATCAGCTTCGCCAGCGTCGTCTTGCCGGAGCCGTTCTCCCCCACCAGCGCGATCACCTCGCCGCGCCGCACGGTCAGGCTGACGTCGTCGACCGCTGCGGTGTCGGTGTCCGGGTAGCGCAGGCTGACCTTCTCGACGTCGATCCGGGTGAACCCGTCGACCGGCAGGTGACCGCCGGCCGGGATCCGCCGGGTGGCCCGGTCGAGGAAGTCGCGGTAGTCCTGGTAGTAGAGGGCGTCCTCGTAGAGCGAGTTGGTGGCGAAGACCGCCGTGCGCAGGCTCGTACGCGCGGACTGGAGCGCGAGCAGCGCGGTGGCCGCCGCGGCCAGCGCCACCACGCCGCCCAGCAGCAGCCCGCCCGTTACCGCGTAGACCGCGAACGCGGCCACGCCGGTCACCGACAGGCCGAGCCCCCGGGTGACGGTCTGCGAGCGGGCCAGCCGGAGCTGGGCCTGTGTCTCCACGGTCATCATCCGGTGGTACTCGGCGAGCAGGAAATCCCGCATCTGGTAGGCACGGATCTCGGCGGCGGTGTGCCGGTCGGCCATCAACCGGGCCAGCATGAACATCCGGCGGCGACGGGTGATCCAGGCCAGCAACGCCAGATACTGCCGACGCGCCAGCTTGACCGCGGTGACGGCCTCGGGCACGGCGGCGAGCAGCAGGCACGGCAGCAGCACGGGCTGGATGACGGTGACCGCGGCGGCGGTGGCCAGCACACCGACGACACCGGTCACGAGGTTCACTGTGTGGTCCACGATCGACGCGGCCTCGGCCATGCCCCGATCCCGGGCACGGTCCATCTCCTCGGCGAACCCGGCGTCGTCGAACGCGGCGAGCTCCACGGCGGTGGTCGCCTCGAAGAGCCGGAGTTCCACCTGGTAGTTGATCTGCGGGATGAGCCGGGCCTGCGCCCAGCCGGCGGCGACCGTCAGCGCTCCCCGGGCCGTCACGGCGGCGGCCGCGAGCAGCAGCGCGGGCAGAGCCGCGCGGATCCGGTCCGGTGTGGGCCCGGCGGCGAAGAGCTGCCGGAGTACGCCGGTGGTGGCGAGCAGGCCGAAGGTGGTGAGCAGCCCGGCGACCACGTTGAGCCCGATCGAGGCGAGCGTGTCCCGGCGGCTGGTCGCCCAGGCCAGGCCGATGGCCTCGCGGACGAGGGCCGGCAGCCGGCGCGCCACGGACCAGAAGCTGGTGTGGGCGAACTCGGTGGCGCGGTTCATCCAGTGCCCGTCCGCCAACTCCGGCAGCGGCGAGTCGTCGCCCGCCGCGTCCCCGGCCGGGGCGGGTTCGTCCGGCGAGTTCTCGTCCGAGGGGCGCCGAGGACCGAAAACCGCTGCCATACGCGCCTCCTCCGCTACACCGACGACTCCGGAGCCTACTTTCTGCAATCGAAAGATGTCATTGCGTGACCGGCGTGTCGTACAGATGTCCCAACGGCGTGTCCACGCGGGCGGCGGCCCGGAAAGAACCCGCCCGCACGGTGGTCGCCGCCGGGTCGCGTCGCGCGCGACCGGTCCGGGTGGCAGGCTTGTGGGGTTCGCCGGCGCAGGCCGGCCGACCGCCCGTCGTGAAGGAGACGATCGACCCGATGGCTGTGGACATCACCACCACGGACGAATGGCAGGCGCTGCGCAAGCACGCCGAGGCGATGCGCGGCACGCACCTGCGTGACCTGTTCGCCGCCGACGGACAGCGGGGTGAGCGGCTCACCGGTGAGGTCGCCGACCTGCACGTGGACTACAGCAAGAACCTGGTCACCGACGAGACGATCGCACTGCTCGGCGCGCTTGCCGAGCGGGTCGGGCTGGCCGACCGCATCGCGGCCATGTTCGCCGGTCGGCACATCAACGTCACCGAGGACCGGGCCGTGCTGCACACCGCGCTGCGCCTACCCGCGGACGCCTCGCTCACCGTGGACGGCCAGGACGTGGTCGCCGACGTGCACGCCGTGCTGGACCGCATGTCGGCGTTCGCGCAGCGGGTGCGCTCCGGCTCGTGGCGCGGCCACACCGGCGAGCGGATCACCACTGTGGTGAACATCGGCATCGGCGGGTCGGACCTCGGGCCGGTGATGGCGTACGAGGCGCTGAAGGCGTACCGGGACGCGGGCATCAGCTGCCGGTTCGTGTCGAACATCGACCCGACCGACATCCACGACAAGACCGCCGACCTGGACCCGGCGAGCACGCTGTTCGTCGTGGTCTCCAAGACGTTCTCCACCCAGGAGACGCTCGCCAACGCCGACCAGGCGCGGCGCTGGCTGCTCGCCGGGCTGGACGCGGACGACGACGCGGTGGCCCGGCACTTCGTCGCGGTCAGCACCAACGAGCAGCGGGTCCGGGACTTCGGCATCGACCCGGAGAACATGTTCGGCTTCTGGGACTGGGTGGGCGGACGCTACTCGCTGCCGTCGGCGGTCGGCCTGTCGGTGATGCTGGCGATCGGGCCGGATCGGTTCCGGGAGATGCTGGCCGGCTACCACGCTGTCGACGAGCACTTCCGGTCCGCCCCGGTGGAACGCAACGTGCCGGCGCTGCTCGGCCTGCTCAACGTCTGGTACACCGATTTCCTCGGCGCGGAGACCCACGCGGTGCTGCCCTACGCGCAGTACCTGCACCGGTTCCCCGCCTACCTCCAGCAGCTCACCATGGAGAGCAACGGCAAGTCGGTACGCGTCGACGGCTCGCCGGTGACGTACCCGACCGGGGAGATCTTCTGGGGTGAGCCGGGCACCAACGGCCAGCACGCCTTCTACCAGCTCATCCACCAGGGCACCCGGCTGATCCCGGCGGACTTCATCGCGTTCAGCCGGCCCAACCACGACCTGGGCGACATGCACGACCTGTTCATGTCGAACTTCTTCGCCCAGACCGCCGCGCTGGCGTTCGGGCGGACCCGGGAGCAGGTGGAGGCCGAGGGCACCGCGCCCGAGGTGGTGGCGCACCGGGTGATGGCGGGCAACCACCCGACCACGTCGATCCTGGCGCCGAAGCTCACCCCGTCGACGCTGGGCCAGCTGATCGCGCTCTACGAGCACATCGTGTTCACCGAGGCCGCGGTCTGGGACATCAACGCCTTCGACCAGTGGGGTGTGGAGCTGGGCAAGGTGATGGCCAACCAGCTCGCGCCGAAGCTCACCGGGCCGGACCCGGACCTGGCCGACGTGGACACCTCGACCGCCGAGCTGATCCGCCGCTACCGGGCCGAGCGCGGCCGGAGCTGACCGCGTACCCCGTGGCGTCCCGCGCGCAACCGGCCGGGACGCCACGGGTCAGCGGCGCAGCAGGTCGGCGTGCGCGGCGCGCAGCCGGATCAGCGCCGGGTCGCCGGCCGGGGCGCGGCGGTCCAGCTCGGCCCACGCCTCGGCCAGTGCGTCGGCGAGCACCCGCAGCTCGGCGGCGTGCCGCCGGCCGGACTGCTGGTGCAGCTCCTCCAGGCGGCGGGCCCAGCCGGCGCTGATCGTGGCGACCCGGTCGGCGTCGGCACGCGCCTGGGCCCCGGTGCGGGCGGCCGGCGCGGGCACGATCGCCGCGATCGGGCGGGGATCGCCGTCGCGGGTGACGAGGGTGACGGTGTCGGTCAGCTCGGCCAGGGAGACGAGCTGGGTGAGCCGGGTGCGGACCTCGCGCAGCGGCAGGGCGCGCGGCTGCGGGGACCGGTCGGCCAGTGCGGGGACAGCCATGGACACATGTTCACGTCCGGGTACGACAGTTTCGGCGGTCAGGCGGTCCATTCCGGCGCCAGCACCGACCAGACCTCCATGTCGGCGCGGCCCTCCGGCGTCGCGGCGGCCCCGCGCAGGACGCCGTCGCGGCTCATCCCGAGCCGCCGGGCGACGGCGATGCTGCGGTCGTTGCCGGCCTTCGTGATCCACTCGACCCGGTGGATGCCGCGCTCCCGTACCGCCCAGTCGATGATCACGCGCGCGGCGCGGGTGACCAGGCCCTGCCCCTCGGCGCCGGGTTCCAGCCAGCAGCCCGCCTCGCACACCCCGCGCGCGGTGCTCAGCGACACGAACAGCACGCCGCCGACGAGCGTGCCGCGCTGCCAGATGCCCCAGAGGCCGCCGTCGTCGCGGGCCCACCGGTCGGCGTACGCCTGGAGGACCTTGCGGGCCGACTCGGCGTCGGTGGCGACGAAGGACGCGCCGACCCACGGTGAGATGTGGTCGCGGCAGCGGTCGAGGTTGGCCAGGAACTCGTCGGCGTGCCAGGGCGACAGTGGACGCAGCTCGGCGTCGTCGGTGAGGGCGTGGGCGAACATCCGAGGAAGCTAGCAGGACCGTCGCGCTTTTGTCGGTCGGTCCCTCTACGGTCTGCGCCGTGAACGCCGTTCAAACGTACCGATACCTCCAGCCGTCCGCGCTGCGCACCGCCGGTCTCGATCTGCAGACCTGCGGCGGCCCGGCGGCCAACCCGCGCTTCTTCGCCGGGTTCCTCACCGCCCCGGCCGCGGCGGCGGCCGGGCTGCTCGCCGTCGCCGAGGTGGCCCGCACCCGCTACCACCAGCCGGTCAACCCGGCCAGCCTCGATCCGGTGGTGACCGGCAGCCGGGGCCGCCTGCGGTTCGAGTCGTTCTCCGGTTGCTGCGGGGTGTACGCGCGGATGGACGTGCTGCCGGCCGGGCTGGACGGCGAGATCAGCGGCCACGGCACCACGAACGTGGACGTGAACCCGCCGCTGCGGGAGGCGCTGGCCCGGGTGGGCGGCATCGAGCCGCTGCACGTGGCGGTCGGCCCGGACGACCTGACCGTCTCCACCATGGACGGCTCGGTGGTCGAGCGGAAGGTGCCGCTGCCCGGCCGCTGGCTGCGCGGCTTCGCCGAGGTGCACGTGCTCACCGCCGGCTTCGAGCCGCGCGCCGAGATCCCCGCGGCGGAGGCGGCGGCGTTCCTGCGCCGGCTGCCCGCCGCGAACGACCGCAGCGTGCTGTGGGCGGTACCCGCCGGGCGTACGCTGCGGCTGACCTCCCGCCCGGCGCCGGGCGCGGTCTGCCTGGCCGGCGCGGGCCGGCTGGCGGCGTTGCGCGGCGTGCTGCGCCACGCCCGCACGCTGCGGGTGTACGGCCCGGCGGTGCGCGCCGGTTCGCCGGCCGTGCCGAGCACGTGGGAGCTGGACACCGGGGCGCTGCGGGTGTCGCTGACGCTGTCCCCCGAGCCGTACCGGGGGTTCTCCGGTGAGGGCGCGGCGCTGGCGGCGCTCGCCGGTGACGACGTGGTGGACGACGCGGAACTGGTGGGCGCGCTGCTGAACTGGGATCCGACGATCGACGTGGCCGCGCTGGCCGACGCCGCCGCGCTGCCCGACGAGCGGGTGCGCGCCGCGCTCGCCCAGCTGGGCACCGCCGGGCGGGTCGGGTACGACGTGGCGGACGGGGCGTACTTCCACCGGGTGATGCCCTACGACGCGGGCCGCGCGGAGCGGGACAACCCGCGGCTGCTCGGCGCGCGGGCGCTGGTCGAGCGCGGCGCGGTCGAGCACGACGGCGAGGACGCGACGGTACGCACCGGCGCCGAGACCTACCGGGTACGCCGCCACCCGGACGGCGCGTACTCCTGCACGTGCCGCTGGTGGGCGCGGCACCGCGGGCAGCGGGGGCCGTGTCGGCACGCGCTGGCCGTGTCGATGGTCGCGGCGCCGGTGGAGGCGCTGTCGTGACCGGCTTCGTCGAGGCGGTGGTGAGCGGCAGGAGGTCGGAGGTCCGGTCCGCCCTGGCCGGGCTGGACGAGCCGGCCCGGCGGGCGCTCGGCGACGAGTTGCTCGCCGACGTGCGCCGCAGGCGGGACGCCTGGTGGTGGCAGGGCGAGGCGGCGACGCTGGCGATGGCCGCGGTGGGGACGCTGAGCACGCCGACGAAGGTGGCCGCGCTGCTCGGCCGCCGCTCGGTCTGGCTGAACGGCGTCGACGCGGCGCCGGTGGTCGACGTGGCCCGGGATCGCGGGGTGACCTGGCTGGCCGACGTGGCGTACAAGCTGGCCGACCGTCTCCCCCGGGACCGGATGATGGCGGGCTGGCAGTTCGTCGCCGGTCTCCTGCTGGCGGAGAAGGCGCCGCCGCCGACCGGGGACGACTTCGTGCGTGGCTGGGCCGCCGCGCAGGGCTGGCCGGATCCGCGCGGGACGCGCCCGCCGACCGTGGACCGGCTGCGCGCGGACCCGTTCCTGGACGCGCTGCTGCCGCGCCTGTTCGAGGTGGACGGCGTGGGCACCGAGCTGGCCCGCGGCGACGGCGCGGGCACGGACGCGAATGCGCTGCCCCGGGCGCTGGCGGCGCTGGCGGCGGAGGGCCGGCTCGACCGGGCGGTGCTGCTCAACGGTGTGCTCGGCCGGCTGCTGCGCGGCGACCGGCCGGGCGCGCTGCGCCCGTTCCTGGCCCTGCACGACCTGCTCGCGCCGACCCCGGACGAGGTGGCGGTGCGGTCGAGCGCCTATCTGCGGCTGCTCGCCGACGGGCCGGGGCCGGTGGCCCTCGCGGCGCTGCGGACGCTGCGGGAGGCCGGTGACGCCGCCGAGCCGGAGGCGCTGTGGGACGCCGCCCGCACGGTGCTGGCCCGGCCGGAGAAGGCGCTGGTCCGGGCGCAGTTGACCTGGCTCGACCGGCTGGCCCGGCAGCACCCGGAGCAGGCGGCGGAGATCGGCGCGGTGCTCGCCGTGGCGGCCGACCACCCCGACGCCGGCCTGCGGGAGCGCGCGCTGGCGCTGGCGGCGCGGCACGGTCACCGGCCGGTGGCTGTCGCCACGGTGGCGGAGGCCCGCGACGACCTCCCGCCGCCACTGCCGGCAGCGGTCGCGCCGCCTCCGATCGACGACGTGGACGAACTGGCGGAGGAGGTCGCGGCGGCCCTGCGCGGGCAGTGGCCGACAGCGGTTCTCGAACGGGTCGTGGACGGCCTGGTGCGGTTGGGCACCCGCGAGCGCGACCGGGTCGCGGCGGCGCTGGGCCCGGTGCTGCGCCGGGCGGGGGTGGTCGATCACCACACGGTCCTCGGCCGGTTCCTCCCCTCGGCGCAGGTAAACGGGTTGCTGCTGGCCGCCGCCGGAATCGGGGAGGCCACGCGCCGCCGGGACTACTGGGCGTCGGTGCTGGCGACGTCCCGGTCCGCCGAGGCGGCGTCCGGGCGTCCCGCACCGATGTGGCTCTACCGCTTGCGACTGGCCGAGGCCGGGCAGCGACTGGACGGGCATGACGATCCCGGGCTGTTGTCCGCGCCCACCTCGGCCACCGGGGCGATCGAACCGCAGGTGCTCTACGAGCGGCTGGCCGCGCTCGGCGAGCGGCCGTACTGGCAGTGGGACTGCGCGCAGGCGTTCCTGCGCCTGCCGGCCGTGGTCGACGAGCCGCTGGCGGCACGCGCGGAGGCGCTCGGCACGACCGTCGGGTCCGAACTGGCGGCCTGGTTGCGCGGCGAGATCCTGCCGGTGCCGGCGCAGGAGGTGGTGACGGTGGGCCGGCGGGACCGGTCCCGTGGACGCGACTGGGTCTACGAGTTCCTGCCGGAACGACGCCGGCTGGTCACGCTCACCCCGTCGGTCGACGTGGGCGACCCGTTCGGCCTGATCACCCTGACGCCCCCGGCGATCGGCGCCCGGATGTTCGGCACCGGCGACCTGTGGCCGGCCGTGCTGCCCGGACACCGGGGCGTGGTCGCCGCCCAAGTGCTCCCCGAACTGGCCATGGCCGCACAGGAGGATCTCGGCGGACGAGGGCCGGTCCTGCTGGCGCTCGCCGAGTGCACGGGCGCGGGCGGGCCGGCGCTGGACCTGGCCGTGGCGTACGGGCTGTGTGCCCGGCACGAGGCGGACCGGGTCGCCGCGCTCGACGCGCTGCTGCTCCTGGCCGCCGCCGGTGACCTGGACGCACCTGGAGTCGGCGGGCACCTGGGCGAGATCGGAGCGCAGGGGCAGGTGATCCTCACCCGGGCCGTCACGCCGCTGCGGGACGCGCTGGCGGCGGGCGCCCGGCTGAGCGTCTGGCGGCTGCTCGCCGCCGCGTTGCCGCCGCTGCTGGCCGAGCCGAAGCCACCCCGGGGCACGCCGGACCTGCTCGCGCTGGCGGCGGAGGCGGCGACCGCGACGGGCGTGCGGATCGAGGTGCCCGGGCTGGCCGACGTGGTGGCCCGGGGCGGCAGCAGCCGGCTGGTCGCCGAGGCCCGCCGGCTCACCGCCGCCCTGGCCGCCTGAATCAGCCGCCGCCGTCGCGGGGCAGGTAGGCGCGCAGCGCGTCGAACTGCGCCACGGTCAGGTAGGACGGGTTCGCCGCCTGCGGCTGCCGGAGCACCTCGGCTCCGGCCAGCCGTGGGTCGGCGCGCAGCACCTCGCGGCGTACCCGCAGTGGCTCGTCCAGGATCGTCAGGTCCAGCGGCGCGGTCCACGCCTCGCCCGGCGCGCCTGGCTGCGGCGGGGCGGCGATCCGTCCGACGCCCCAGACGCCGTACGGCGCCCGGCCCCGGCTGCCGCTGGCCCAGAACACCACCGGCTGGCCGGCGCGCATCAGGCGTACCCGGTAGCCGGGGCGGACGCACCAGCCGGTGACGCGCGGGTCGGCGGCGAAGCGGGCCGCCAGGTCCACCGCGTCCGCGTTGCCCTTGATCAACCAGGCGCCGAGGTCGTCGACTGTCACCCGCCGGTCGCTCATCCGCCCATTCTGCGGTCCGCCCGGGCATGGCGCCGGACGACGACGGCGGGGCGGGCCGGAGCAGTCAGATGATCAGGTGGGTCCAGTAGGTGAGCCACACCGCGAACAACGCGCCCTGCAGCAGCGCCAGCGCGGCGGTCAGCCAGCCGTCGAGGCCGGGCCGGCGCGCCCAGCGGGCCAGCACGAACGCGACCGGGAACGCGGCGAGCAGGTAGCGCAGCAGGCTCTTGTACACCGGCGGTCCCATCGACAGCGGCACCAGCACCACGACGAGCGCGTAGACCAGGTATGGCCAGTCGGCCCGGCGGCGCAGCCCGACGACCGCCACCACCAGCGTCGCCACCGCGATCCAGACGCGCAGCGCGTCGGCCGAGTTGCCGCCGGTCAGCGCGGACACCGCCGTCGCGACCGGGTTCTGCAACCGGATGCCCCAGCCGGTCTCCTGCGCGTGCTGGTAGGCGAACCAGTCACCGCTCTGCCAGCGACAGAACGCCATGAACGTCAGCCAGCCCGCCGGGACCAGCACCAGCGGCCAGCCCTGCCGCAGCAGGCGCGGCCACGCGCGGGGGCCGGCCCGCCAGCCGTGCTCGCGCAGCAGCACCAGCGCCAGCGGCACCACCACGAGGAAGCCGACCGATCGGCTCATCGCCAGGAAGTATCCGACCACGCCGACGACCAGCCAGCGGCTCCGCTCGGCGTACCAGAAGGCGGCCAGCGCGAGGCAGACGAACAGCGACTCGGTGAGCGCCGCCTGGAACAGGAACGCCGTCGGCAGGAGCAGCAGGTACCGGACCGCTCGCCGGCCGTCGGCCGGTCCCGCGCCGCCGAGCAGCCGGCCCCCCAGCCGGTACGCGAAGTAGAGCTGGAACACCAGCGCCACGTTGCTCACGAGCAGCAGAGCCGAGGCGGTGTGCCCGCCGAGCAGCGGCGCGAGCGGCCGGGCCAGGAACGGATAGAGCAGCGGGAACCCGAAGTCGGGCCACGGCCGGTCCAGTGGCAGCCGGGCCAGGTGCTCGTAGAGGAACGAGTCCCAGGCGAACCAGAGCGAGAACCAGCGGTGCGACGAGATCGCGTCCTGCTGCTCCCGCATCCCGATCTCGTCGGGCGGCGGCGCGCCGGGCACCCCGTCCCAGGCGGCCAGCACCAGCACGCCGAGCAGGCTGAGCACGAGCTTCGAGCCGACGAAGACGGCGAACACGAATCCCCAGGGCTCGGGCAGCCGGCGGACGACCGGAGCCCTGCGCGACCACCATCCGGTACGCCCGGAGCGCCCCCCGTCGGCAGGGCCGGCCGTGCGTTCGGGTTCGGCCGCGCGTGTGGGTTCGACCGCGCGTTCGGGTTCGGCCGCGCGTTCGGGCTCGGCCGCGCGTTCGGGTTCGACCGCGCCGCCGGGATCGACCCGCCGCTCCTCCGCCATCGCGCTCCCAACGCTCGGCCCCTGGCCGACGTGCCCGGCCGGAAACCCGGCCCGCTTTCCCCATCCGGCCCCGCCCACACCCGTCCGGCCCGGCCACGACCCCGTCGATCATGAGGTTAGCGGCGACAAATCGGACCCCGAACGCCGTCAACTTCATGATCGACGGGGCGACCGGGGACGGGGCGGCCGGGCGGGGCGAGGGCCGGGGCGGGCGGTGAGAGGGGTGAGTGGTCGGCGGATTCGTGCGGGCGCGCAGGTGAGGACGGCGGCAGGGCGGGTATGCGCGAGGCCGCATCGGCAGGCTGACGGCGGGGGGCGCGGACGGCATGGGTGACGGCGACGGAACCGTGATCATCGGGGCGGGACCGGCCGGGTTGACCGCCGCGTACGAACTGCTGCGCCACGGCGAGCCGGTCCGGGTCTACGAGGCCGACGACGTGGTGGGCGGGATCAGCCGGACCGTGGAGCGCGACGGCTGGCGCTTCGACATCGGCGGGCACCGCTTCTTCACCAAGGTGTCCCGGGTCGAGGACTTCTGGCACGAGATCCTGCCGGACGACGACTTCCTGCTCCGGCCGCGGATGAGCCGGATCTACTACCGCGGGGCGCTGTTCGACTATCCACTCAGCGCCGGCAACGCGCTGCGCAACCTCGGCCTGCTGGAGGCGGCGCGCTGCCTGGCCTCGTACGGCCGGGCCCGGCTGCGCCCGCCGAAGGACCAGTCGCACTTCGAGGGGTGGGTGTCGGCGCGGTTCGGGTGGCGGCTCTACTCGATCTTCTTCAAGACGTACACGGAGAAGGTCTGGGGGATGCCGGCGGACCAGTTGCAGGCCGACTGGGCCGCCCAGCGGATCAAGAACCTGTCGCTGGCGACCGCGATGCGCAACGCGCTGCTGCCCCGGCGCGACCGCACGGACGTGACCAGCCTGATCGAGGAGTTCCAGTACCCGAAGCACGGCCCCGGGATGATGTGGGAACGCTGCGCCGAGGAGGTCGCCCGGCGTGGCGGCACGGTACGCACCGGCGCCTGGGTGACCGAGGTACGGCGGGACCCGGCGGCCCGGCGGGCGACAGCGGTGACGCTGGTCGACGCGGACGGCGAGCGGACCGAGCCGGCCGACCATGTGATCTCCTCGATGCCGATCTCCGCGCTGGTGCGGGCGATGCGCCCGGAGGCGCCGCCCGAGGTGCGGGCGGCCGCCGACGACCTGCGGTACCGGGACTTCCTGACCGTCGCGCTCGTGGTGCCGGCGGAGTTCTCGTTCCCGGACAACTGGATCTACGTGCACGACCCGGCGGCCCGGGTGGGCCGGATCCAGAACTTCGGCTCCTGGTCGCCGTACCTGGTCAAGGACGGGCGGACCTGCCTGGGGCTGGAGTACTTCGTGTTCGAGGACGACGAGATGTGGCGGACGCCGGACGCCGACCTGGTCGCGTTCGCCACCGCCGAGCTGGAGCGGCTGGGCCTGGTCAAGCCCGGCTGCGTGGAGGCCGGCTACGTGGTGCGGATGCCGAAGGCGTACCCGGTCTACGACGAGCGGTACCAGCGCAACGTCGACGTGATCCGGGGCTGGCTGGCCGCGAACGTGCCGAACGTGCACCCGGTCGGGCGCAACGGCATGCACCGGTACAACAACGCCGACCACTCGATGCTCACCGCGATGCTGACCGCGGAGAACATCGCGCACGGCGCGGAGCACGACGTCTGGACCGTCAACGTGGAACAGGACTACCACGAGCAGCGCGGCCCATCGCGGCACGGCACCGGCCGGGACGCGCCGGTCGTCCCGGCCCGGCGGTAAGGCGCTGCGCGTGAGGGTGGTCATAACCGCTGGACGACCGCCACGGCGGTGCTGATAGCCTTCTGGCCAGGTCATGAGCGCCAGCGCGAAGCCCCGGCTCGCTGGCCGGCAACCCTCCTCCGCGGTGGGGTGCCCCGGGTGAAGACCAGGCACCGGCAGCCGCCGGTGCAAGCGTGGCCTGGCACCCAGGTCAGCACCAGACCAGGGAGACCGATGTCCGTACCACCTTCCACCCCCTCCGGTGACGTCGCCGCGTATCCGGCCCGCTTCGCGCTGGTCAAGCGCCGCCACGTCGACCTGATGCGGGTGTGCAGCGACGCCTGTCGCCTCGCGCGCTGAGCGAGCGCCACCCCTCTTCCCGATCCACCTTCTCCGGCCCGGCTGTCTGTCCGGCGGGCCGGCGTCGACGCGCATCCCGCGCGTCCATCCACTCTGGAGAGACATCGTGCGTTTCCGTACCGTCCTGACCCGTGCTGTCGCCGTCGGCGCGGCGGCCCTGCTCGCCGTCACCGCGCTCACCGCCTGCGGCGGCGACGACACCGACGCGGCCGACAACCCGTACGGCCTGCTGCAGCCCGGCGTGATCCGCGCCGGCACGCTCACCGACGCCCCGCCGAACGTCTTCCTCAAGGACGGGAAGTTCACCGGCTTCGACAACGAGCTGCTGCGGGCCGTGGCCGCCAAGATCGACCTGAAGGTGGAGTTCGTCGGCACCGACTTCTCCGCGCTGCTCTCCCAGGTCAACAGCGGCAAGTTCGACGTGGGCAGCTCCTCGATCACGATCACCGAGGCCCGGAAGAAGACGGTGGACTTCGGCAACGGCTACGACTTCGGCTACTTCGGCCTGGACGTGCCGGCCGGCTCCGCGCTCACCGGCTTCGACCAGCTCGCCGGCAAGCGCGTGGTGGTGGTGCAGGGCACCGTGCAGGACGACTACGCGACCAAGCAGAACCTCGACCCGGTGCGCGTGCCCGACTACAACAGCGCGATCAACCAGCTCAAGGCCGGCACCGCTGACGCCTGGATCGCTCCGGCGGAGATCGGCGACAAGTCCGCCGCGGACAGCAACGGCAAGATCAAGGTCGCGGCGAAGCAGCTCAGCCCCACCCCGACCGCGTTCGCCGTGGCGAAGGGCAACGACAAGCTGCGCGAGGCGCTGAACAAGGGCCTGGACGAGGTGATCGCCGACGGCACCTGGACCCGCCTGCAGGCCGAGTACTACCCGGGGCGGCCGATCCCGGCCGACTTCAAGCCCGGCAGTGGGTCGGTGGCGGCGCCGGCGCCGTCGGCCGCCTCCTGAACCGGTAACCGAGCACGAGCAGGGCGGACGGAGCGGACATGGACCCACTGAGCACCCTCTGGGAGACGTTCTTCGACTGGGAGTCGATGCGCGAGGCGCTGCCGGAGATGCTGACCGTCGGACTGCCCAACACGCTCACCCTGGCGGTCTCCGCCGCCCTGCTCGGCTCGGTGCTGGGCATGCTGCTGGCCGTCGCCGGCATCTCGCGTACCCGATGGTTGCGGTGGCCGGCACGGGTCTACACCGACGTGTTCCGCGGCCTGCCGGCCGCGGCGACCATCCTGCTCATCGGCGTGGGCCTGGCGCCGCTGGGCATGCAGGTCTGGGGTCCGAACCCCTATCCGCTGGGCGTGCTGGCGCTGTCCCTGATCGCCTCCGCCTACCTGGGTGAGATCTTTCGGGCCGGCATCCTGAGCGTGGAGGCCGCCCAGTTGGAGGGCGCGCGGGCGCTCGGCTTCTCCTGGGGCGAGGCGATGCGCCTGGTGATCATCCCGCAGGGCGTACGCCGGGTGCTGCCCGCCTGGGTCAACCAGCTCATCTCGCTGATCAAGGACTCCAGCCTGGTCTACTTCCTCGGCCTGCTGGCAAGCCAGCGGGAGTTGTTCCGGATCGGGCAGGACTACGCGGCGAACACCGGTAACCAGTCCGCGCTGCTGCTGGCCGGGCTGTTCTACCTGACGCTGACCGTGCCGCTGACCCACGCGGTCAACTGGCTGGACCGGCGGCTGCGGCAGGGCCGCCCGGCCGCCCCGCCCGAGCCCGAGCCCGACGCCGAGCCGGTCGACCTCACCCCGTCCGGAAAGGACCCGCGATGACCACCACCACCTCGGTCAGCCTGGCCGTCCGCGACGTGCATCTGGCCTTCGGCGCGCACCGGGTGCTGCGCGGCGCGGACCTGGACGTGGCGCGCGGCGGCGCCGCCTGCGTCATCGGCCCGTCCGGTTCCGGCAAGTCGACGCTGCTGCGCACGATCAACCGGCTGATCGAGCCGGACCGGGGCGACGTGCTGCTGGACGGCCGCAGCGTGCTGCGCGACGACCCGGACGCGCTGCGCCAGCGTGTCGGCATGGTGTTCCAGCAGTTCAATCTCTTCCCGCACCTGAGCGTGCTGCGCAACGTCACGCTGGCGCTGCGCAAGCTGAAGAAGCTCGGCGAGGACGAGGCGGTGGCGCTCGCCCGCGCCCAGCTCGACCTGGTCGGCCTGGCCGGCAAGGCCGACGCGCGGCCGGCGCAGCTCTCCGGCGGCCAGCAGCAGCGCGTGGCGATCGCGCGGGCGCTGGCGCTGCGCCCGCAGGTGATGCTCTTCGACGAGGCCACCAGCGCGCTGGACCCGGAGCTGGTCAAGGGCGTGCTCGCGGTGATGGCCGACCTGGCCGCGGCCGGCATGACGATGGTGGTGGTGACGCACGAGATGGGGTTCGCGCGCAGCGTCGCCGACACGGTGGCGTTCATGGACGCCGGCGTGGTGCTGGAGTCCGGCCCGCCGGAGGCGGTGTTCGAGGCGCCGGAGCACCCGCGGCTGCGGCGCTTCCTGTCCCAGGTGCTGTGAGCAGGCCGGTCAGCCCTTCACCGCGCCGATCAGCACGCCCTTGACGAAGTGCCGCTGGATGAACGGGTAGACCGCGACGATCGGCGCGACGGTCAGCACCACCACCGCCATCTTGACCGCCTCGGTCGGCGGCATGGTCACCCCGCTGCTGCCGCCGGAGGTGTGCGGGGCCTGCCCGGCCAGCAGGTAGCTCTGGAGCACCCGCTGGATCGGGTACATGTCGTTGCGGTCGATGAACAGCAACGCGTCGAACCAGACGTTCCAGTAGCTGACCGCGTAGAACAGGCCGACCACGGCGATCACCGCGCGGGACAGCGGCAGCACGATGCGCGCGAGCGTACGGAAGTCGCTCGCGCCGTCGATGCGGGCGCTGTCCAGCAGCTCCGACGGGATGCCCTGGAAGAACCCGCGCACCACGACCAGGTTGAACACGCTGATCGCCGGCGGCAGCACCAGCGCCCAGATGGTGTCCTTCAGGCCCAGGCCGGTGACCACCAGGTAGCGCGGCACCAGCGGCGGGTAGACCAGGAACGGGATCAGGAAGTACGCGAGCAGCCAGCGGTGCCCGAGCGAGCCGGGGCGGGACAGCCCGTACGCGGCCAGCACGGTGACCGTCAGCGCGATGGCGGTGCCGAAGACGGTGACGAGCGTGCTGATCCACAGCGCCCGGGTGACGGCGCCACCGGCGAAGATGGTCTCGTACGCCGAGGTGTCGATGCCGCGGGGCACGACCACCAGGCCACCGGCCCGCGCGATGGTCTCCCGCGAGGACAGGCTGGTCACCAGGATCACCCAGAGCGGGAACAGCACGCCCGCCACCATCAGGGTGAGCGCGACGGCCTTCAACCCCTGACCGAGGCGGGTGGGCGGTTCCTGCCACACCGGCCGGTGCTGTCGGTCGCCGGCGACCCGGCGGATGAGCGTGGTCATGACTTCGAGTAGATCCCTCGTTCGCCGAGCATGTGCGCCACGCGGTTGGCGGCCAGGATCAGCACCAGCCCGATGACGGCCTTGAAGAGTCCGGCCGCGGCGCCGTACCCGTAGTTCCCGGTGGCGATGGAGAAGTGGTAGACGAAGGTGTCGAGCACCTCGGCGGCCTGCCGGCCGACGGCGTCGCGTTGCAGCAGGAACTGCTCGAAGCCGACCGAGAGCGCGTCGCCCAGTCGCAGGATGAGCAGCAGCACGATCACCGGGCGCAGGCCGGGCAGCGTGATGTGCCACAGCCGCCGCCACCGGCCGGCGCCGTCCGCGGCGGCGGCCTCGTAGAGGTTCTGGTCGATTGTGGACAGCGCGGCCAGGAAGACGATGGTGCCCCAGCCGACGTCCTTCCACACCGCCTCGACGGTGACCAGCACGATGAACGTGTCCGGGTTGGTCATCACGTTCCACGGCTGCATGCCGGCTTCGCGCATGGTCTGGGCGAGGAGCCCCGCGCCGCCGAGCATCGCCACGAAGAACGTGACCACCAGGACCCAGCTGAAGAAGTGCGGCAGGTAGACGATGGTCTGGATGAGCCCGCGCAGCCGGCTGGACAGCAGGTTGTGCAGCGCGATGGCCAGCAGGATCGGCAGCGGGAAGAAGAAGACGAGCTGGAACGCGGTGATCGCCAGCGTGTTGCGGAACGCGTCCCAGAACGCCGGGTCGTCGAACAGCAGCTGGAACTGGCCGAAGCCGATCCAGTCGCTGTGCGCGAACGCCTGCCACGGGTTGTCGCCCAGGTAGGGGTTGTAGTCCTGGAACGCGATGACGTTGCCGGCGATCGGCAGGTAGCTGAAGATCAGCAGGATGAGGAAACCGGGCGCCACCATGGCGAGCAGCTGCCAGTCGCGGCGCAGCCGGGTGCGCAGCGGCACCCGGCGGCGCGGCGGGCGACGGCGCGGCGGGCGGCCCGGCGGGGCCGGGGCGTCCGGCCGGGCCCGCTCGGGCCCGGCCAGGACGGCCGGCTCGCTCACCGGCCCTCCTTGGACAGCGAGTCGGCGAGCAGCTTGCGGGCCTCCTCGCCGCCGCTCGCCTTCCACTCCCCGACGATGGCATCCACGTCGCTCATCGGCCGGCGGCCGCGCAGCACGTCGGTGAACTTGTCCTCGGTGGGCACCTGGTTGGCCTTGTAGGCGGCGGGCATCTCCAGCTTCACCCCGGCCCAGGGGTTGGGCTGCATGTGCTTGACCATCTCGTTGGAGTAGGCGAGCACGTCCGGCACGAAGCGCGGGGTGTCCGGGAACGGCCCGATGGTGGGGTTGCGGCCGCTGATGAAGAAGTACTGGTTGGCGATCTCCTTGAACGCCAGGTCGGTCTTGACCGGCCCGTTCGGCGACGGGTTGTGGTGCTTGCCCGCGACGCCGAAGTCCCGCAGCTGCGCCTCCTGGCTGCCCAGCGGCGCGGAGCACCAGTTGATGATCCGCAGCAGCTCCTGGACCCGGTCCTTGCCGAGGCCCTTCTTGACGAACGTGTAGGAGATCGGCTCGTCGTCGCCCCAGACCAGCGGGTCGCCGCCGGTGGCGGAGAAGATCGGCACCGGCTGGATGTTCAGCTTGGGGTTGGTCTTCTGGTGCTCGGCCTGGGCACCCTGCCAGAAGCCGACGCCGTCCTGGAGGAACACGATCGCGCCGTTCTTGGCGAACAGCTGCTTGGCGTCCGCGCCCTTGCTGGCCACGATGTCCGGGTGGACCAGGCCGTCGGCGTAGATCTTGGCCGTCACCTCCAGCGCGCGGCGGAACTCCTCGGTCTCGTACTTGAACTCGGGGGTGCCGTCGGACTTGACCCGCCATCCGCCCTTGTGGCCCGGCACCTTGTGGAACATCTGGATCATGGCGAAGACGTCGTTGAACGCCCACACCTTGCGCGCCGGGTCGGTGACCTGCTTGGCCGCGGCGAGCAGGTCGTCCAAGTTCGCCGGCACGGCCAGGCCGCGCGCGTCGAGGATGTCCTTGCGGGTGAACAGCGCCCACGGGAACGGTCCGTCGGTGGGGTTGGGCACGGACATGAGCCGCTCGTTCCAGACCGCGCGCCGCCAGGCCCCGGTGGGGAAGCTCGCCAGCATCGGGTACGCGGCGGCGGCGTCGCCGCTGAGGTGGTCGGTCAGGTCCTCGAAGAGCACCTTGATGGCCTCGGCGAAGCGCGGGATCTTCTCCACCTCCCACCCCGGTACGCACAGCAGGTCCGGCACGTCGCGCGCGCCGAGCATCGCGTTGAGCTTGTCGGCGTACGTGTTGCCGTCCTGGATGGTGAAGTTGACCGGCGTACCCAGCTCGGCGTTCACGGCCTGGAGGTAGGCGCTCTGTGCCACCCCGGGCGGGGCCGGGCCCCAGGCCGGGGTCATCGCGGTGACCTGCTTGCCGCTGGTGCCGGGCTTGTCGGTGATGGCGTCGACGAGGCTCGCCGGGTAGCGGGTGTAGCCGTCGGGCACCGGGCGGGTGCCCACGATGTCGGGCTTGACGCCGCCCGGCAGGTCCTTGCGGGTGGGCAGCACGCCGGAGACGGCGTCGAGGTTCTGGGCGGCGCCGGAGCCGGCCGGCTTCTCGGAGCAGCCGGCGAGCAGCGGGCCGGCGGTGGTGGCGGCCACGCCGAGGCCGACCAGGCCGAGGAAGCGACGGCGGGAAGAGCCCGGGTCGGGGTGGTGCGCGGTCATCGGTCCCCCTTCGGGAAGGGATGCGCAGTGGATTAGTTCGTATGGATGGTCAACAAACTAATCACGACCGTGAGCTTGCACAAGGGTGGACCGGGCGGGACGACGGGTCAGGCCGGGCAGCGGTCGGACAGCGCGTAGCGGGTGAGGACCACGTCACCGATCTGGCGCACCTCGACCACCCGGGCACGACGGCCCGGATGCCACGGGAAGCGGCCGTCCCCGACGAAGCGCGGCGCCCGCCCGTCCCCCACGAAGAACGGGGCGACCACCAGGTGCAGCTCGTCGGCCAGGCCGGCGGTGAGGAACTGGCGGTGCATCGAGCCGCCGCCCTCCACCATCAGGCGTGTCACCCCGCGCCCGGCCAGGTCGGCCACCATCGCCTCCGGGGTGGCCGGATCGCCCGCGTCGACCACCGTGGACACCGCGCCGACCTGCTCACGGGCCTTGTCCACCACGCCGCTCGGGCAGTAGACCAGCTTGAGCCCGTCACCCATGGTGAAGAACCGCGCCCCCGGATCGAGGTCGCCACTGCCGGTGACAGTCACCTTCACCGGCGACGAGGGCAGGCCGCGCGCCACCCGCTCGGCGCGCCGCCGCTCGCTGCGCACCAGCAGACGGGGATCGTCGCGGCGCACGGTGGCCGCGCCCACCAGGATCGCGTCGCACCCGGCCCGGGTCGCGTCGACCCGGTCCAGGTCGTCGTCGTTGGACAGCAGCAGCCGGTCGGTGGTCGCGTCGTCGATGTAGCCGTCGATCGACATCGCGCAGCTGAGCAGCACGTACGGGCGGGTGGTCACGGCACGAACGGCAGGTCGAGGGCGTGGTCGGCGCGGGTCACCTTGGCCGCCAGGTAACCGGCGTTCGCCGGCGACAGGTGCACGCCCGTGGACACCCGGTCGGCCACCGTCACGCCCAGCCGTTCGAGCTGGGCCGCCTTGTCCGGGTTGTTGCTGAGCAGGGCCACCCGGTCCACGCCCAGCGCGGCGAGCATCTGCGCGGCCACCGTGTAGTCGCGCTCGTCCGCGCCGCGCCCGAGCGCCAGGTTCGCCTCGTACGTGTCGAGGCCGTCGTCCTGCAGGGCGTACGCGTCGAGCTTGGCGTACAGGCCGATGCCCCGCCCCTCCTGCCGCAGGTAGAGCAGGTAGCCGCCGGCCTCGGCGATCCGCTCGACCGCCTCGCGCAACTGCGGCCCGCAGTCGCAGCGCTGGCTGCCGAACACGTCCCCGGTGAGGCACTCGCTGTGCGGGCGGACCAGCGGCGGGTCGGCGTCGACGTGCTCACCGAGCCCGAACGCCAGGTGCTCGCGTCCGTCGACGAGACCGTGGAAGGTGTGCACGCGCGCGGTCGTCACGTATCCGTCGGGGAACCGTAGCGGGACCGTCACGCGGGTCCGGACCGTCGCGGTGGGCAGGGTTTCGTCCATGGTTCTCCTGTCGTCCGGTCACCGGGCGGGCCCGGCGACGCACACCTCGCTCCCCCACCGTAGGCGGGATCACCGACAGTTGCCGGGCTCCCGCCGGGGCAGCCGCCGCGCCAGCAGCACCGCGGCGCCGGGCAGGCTGGCCACCAGCACCAGCGCGCCGTACACCGTGCCGGTCGCCACACCCTGCGCGGCGGTCAGCCCGGCCGAGGCGAACGCCCACGCGGCGACCCCCTCGCGCGGGCCGAACCCGCCCACGTTGAGCGGCACCGCCATGGCGAGCAGGGCGAGCAGCGTCAACGGCAGCAGCCGGGACAGCGGGGCGTCCGTCCCGGCGGTGCGGGCGGCCACCACGAACGTGGCCAGGTGGCCGGCGAACACCACTGTCGAGGCGATCAGCACACCGGCCCAGGTCCGGCGGCCCAGCACGCCGGAGCGCACGTCGGCGACCACGGTTCGGGCGGCCCGCGCCCAGCGGGACGCCCCGGAGCGGGGCACCGCGCGGGCGGCGAGCACCAGCGCCAGCGCCACCACGGCCAGGCCCGCTGCCAGCCACGGCAGGTACCGGCGCACCGGCGACGGGAACGCGGCGAGCAGCGCCACCGCGATGACCACCTGCACCACCTGCCCGGCGGTGCGCTCCCAGACCACCGCCCGTACGCCCCGGGCCACGTCCCCGGCGTCGCGGCCGTGCCGTACCGCCCGGTGCACGTCGCCGAGCACGCCACCGGGCAGTGTGGAGTTGAGGAAGATCGCCCGGTAGCAGTGCGCCACAGCGGCGCGCATCGGCAGCCGTACGCCCAGCCCACCGGCCACCAGCGACCAGCGCCAGGCGCAGCAGACGGTGGTGACCACGCCGATGCCGAGCGCGGCGGCCAGTGCCGGCGCGTCGATCAGGCGCAGCCCGGCCAGGAACGGACCGGTGCCCACTGACGCGACGAGCACGGCCAGCACGGCGAGCCCGAGCAGCGGACGTACCCAGGCCCCGCGGAACCAGGCTCGGCCCGCCCGGACCCGACGGGGCCGGGACGGCGCGGACGTGACGGCGGGTACGGGCCCGGCTACGGCGACGTGTGACAAACGGTCCTCCCTTGTTCCCACCGGTTGTCACGCGCCGGCGGCCGGTACGGTTCAGCCGGCGAGCAGGTCGGCGTGGTGCAGCACCACGTCAAGCCGTCCGGCGGCGGCTTCGGCGAGCCGCCACTTCTGATACGTCCCGGCGGGCCCGGACAGATGCGGTTGTTCCTCGACGGCCGCTGCGACCCAGCCGGTGAGCCATTCGGCGGCCAGCTCCGCCTGCTCCGGACCGAGCCGCCACGGGGTGGATCGCACCTGCGTCTCGACATCGTGGCGGGAGAACGCGGCCACGGCGGCGGCCACGGCGTCCGGTCCGAGCAGGGCCCGGCCGTCGACGGTGCGGCGCTGGTGGGCGTTGAACGCGGCGGTCAGCTCGGCGTCGAGCGGGTCCGGCGGGGTGAACTCGGTCCGCCCGGTCACGGTGAGCGCGAACAGCGTCGGGTGCCCGGCGCAGGCCGCCGCCATCCGCTCGACCTCCTCGGCGGTGAGCATGTCCAGCAGCGCCGACGCGGTGACCAGGTGCGCGTCGGCCAGGTCGGCGGCGGTCAGCCGGGTGATGTCCGAGTCGAGCGCGGTCACGGTGACCTCGGCCCCGTCGGCGGCGGTGAGTCGCGCCGAGCGGGCCAGCGCCAGCAGGTCCGCATCGCGTTCGTGCAGCACCCAGCGTTGCGGGCCGGGCAGGCGGGGCGCCAGCCAGCGGGCCATCGAGCCGGTGCCGCTGCCCAGGTCGTGCACGACGAGCGGCCGGCCGGCGGGCAGCCGGTCGCGGACCGCGTCGGCCAGCTCGGCGCTGCGGGCCGCCGCGTCGGCGGGCTCACGCAGCCGCAGCCAGTCCGCGAAGCCGGGCGGGAGTGAGGTGGTCATGCCGGTGTCGTCTCCTTCAGCGCCGTCGCCAGCCGGTCCACGGTGACCGGCCAGCCGGTGAGGGTGTCCCGCCGCTGCCGGGCGGCACGGCGCAGCCGGTCCCGCAGGCCGGGATCGGTGAGCCAGCGGCGCAGCGCCGCGGCGGTCGCGCCCGGGTCGTCCGGCGGCACGAGCAGGCCGGGCCGCTCGCCGCCGGGGGCGTGCCCGAGCGTGGCCGGCAGGCCGCCGGTGTCGCTGGCCAGCACCGGTACGCCCCGGGCCAGCGCCTCGGTGACCACCATGCCGTACGTCTCCCGCCGCGAGGGCTGGACCAGCAGATCGGCGGCGGCGTATGTGGCGGCCAGGTCGGGCCCGGTACGCGGGCCGGTGAGCCGGACCCGGCCACCCAGGCCGGTGGCGGCGAGCCGCCCGCGCAGCCGGTCGGCGAACGCCGGGTCCCGGTCCAGCGGTCCCACCCAGTCGCAGCTCCAGTTCAGGTCCGCCACCTCGGCGAGCGCGGCGGCGAGCACGTCGTGGCCCTTGACCGGGGTGACTGCGGCGACGCAGAGCAGCCGCCCCCCGCCGGGCGTGCCCGCGGCGACCGGCGCCGGGTCGACGCCGGGTGGGGCGACTGTCACCCGGTGCGGGGCCAGCGCGTACCGGTCGAGCAGGCGGCGCCGGGTCCACTCGCTGGTGGCGACCACGGCGGTGGCCGCCGCCAGCGACCGTGCCTCGGTCTCGCCCTCGATCGGCAGGTGCACCAGGACGACCAGGCGCAGCCGCGCGGCGTGCGGGGCGAGCACGTCCGGCACTGTGGAGGCGACCAGGCCGTCGAGCAGTACCGTCGCGCCGTCGGGCAGCCCGCCGAGCAGGCCGGCCAGGTCGGCGTGCTCCCGTGGCCCGGGGTGCGGCCAGCCGCCGGGCACCCGGTGTTCCCGGACCGTCCAGCCCCGTTCGGCCAGGCCACGGCAGACGTGACGGTCGTAGGCGTTGCCGCCGCTGGGGTCCGCCGGGTCGTCGATGTCACCCGGCAGCACCACGTGGACGACTGTCATCCGGTCAGAGCGACCGCTCGTAGCTCGCCCACGCGATGTGTGACTCGTGCAGGGTGACGGTGATCCCGGTCAGACCGCGCGCCCCCTCCCCCAGCCGGCCGGCCGCCACCGCGTCGGCGAGGCGGTCGGCCACCGTGCGGGCCAGCACCTCGGTGGTGGTGTTCACGCCGGTGAAGGCGGACTCGTCGTCGAGATTGCGGTAGTTCAGCTCACCGAGCACGGCCTTGAGCTGCTCGGTGGCCAGCCCGATGTCGACCACGATCCCGTCGTCGTCCAGCTCCGGGCGACGGAACGTGGCGTCGACGACGAACGTCGCGCCGTGCAGCCGCTGGGCCGGGCCGAAGACCTCGCCGCGGAAGCTGTGGGCGACCATGATGTGGTCCCGGACTGTCACGCTGAACACGTTCACTCCTCGCCGTAGGTGATGAGATGACACAGCGCCGGAAGACGGCCCGAGGCGAGCCGGTCCAGCACGTCGGGCAGGTCGTCGAAGCGGGACCGGCCGGTGATCAGGGCGTCGAACGCCGGGTCGGCGAGCAGGTCCAGGGCGAGCGCGAGCCGGTCGGCGTAGCTGCGGTCGGCGCGGCGGGGCGACACCGTGCCGACCTGGCTGCTGCGGATGCCCAGCCGTCGCGAGTGGAACGCGCCGCCGAGCGCGAGCGTGACGGGCCGGTCGCCGTACCAGCTCAGCTCCAGCACGGTGCCCTCGGGACGCAGCAGTTCCAGGCCGCGTTGCAGCCCGTCGGCGGTGGCGCTGGCGTGCACCACCAGGTCGCGCTCGCCGGCCGCGTCGGCGGGTGCGGCGAAGTCGGCGCCGAGCGCGGCGGCCACCTCGGCGCGGGCCGGGTCGGCGTCGACCAGTTCGACCCGGACGCCCGGGAAGCGGGCCAGCAGCGCGGTGACCGCGCAGCCGACCATCCCGCCGCCGATCACCGTGACCCGGTCGCCGACCAGCGGCGCGGCGTCCCAGAGCGCGTTCACCGCGGTCTCCACCGTGCCGGCCAGCACCGCACGTTCGGCCGGCACGCCGTCCGGCACGACTGTCACGGCGTCGGCCGGGACCACGTACGCGCTCTGGTGCGGGTACAGGCAGAAGACGGTACGGCCGAGCAGCCGCTCGTCGCCCGCCTCGACAGTGCCGACGTTGAGGTAGCCGTACTTGACCGGGGCGGGGAAGTCGCCCTCCTGGAACGGCGCGCGCATCGCGGCGTGCTGGTCGGCCGGGACACGGCCGGTGAACACGAGCGTCTCGGTGCCCCGGCTGACGCCGGAGAAGCGGGTACGCACGAGCACCTCACCCGGGCCGGGCGGGGCGAGGCGGACCGGCCGGATCTCACCCTCACCGGGGGCGCGGAGCCAGAACGCGTGGGCGTCGACCGTCACGAACTCTCCTCTTCCCCGCATTCCGACCGAGTTGTCGATCATAAACACGGAAGCGGGGCGTCCACGGTTCGAACCGCCCGCGACGTGATCTCAGGCGGCGCGCCGGCGCTCCTCCTCCGTACGCCAGGTCGCGGGCTCGTCGTGCTCGGCGTCGAGGTCCCCGGCCAGGCGCATGGCGCGGTGGGCGGCGGTCAGCGCGTCGCACGGCGCGGGCCGCCCGTCGCACAGCAGGCTCTCGCACCGGCCCGAGTCGTCGGGCTGGTGGGCGGCGGCCACGTCGTAGGCGGCACGCCACAGCAACGGGTCGGTGACGCCCCGTGGCAGGGCGGCGTCCTGACTGGACCTGATCCGCATCGTCTCGGGCACCGTGTTCCCCTTTGCGTCGTCGCTACCGTCCCAGTGACCGGTAGAGCGCACGTCAAACCTCTCACCTGCGCACATGTCCTGGCCAGCGGTGTTCGTCACGCCGGATAGGCGCGCGTCTCGGCTGCCTTGACCGCCGCCCAGACCGGCCGACCGGGGATCAGCCCGAGGTGCGCCGCGGCGGCAGGCGTGACGTCGGCGGCCACCTCCACCGGCCCGGCGAGCTGCACGCGCAGGTTGTCACCGTGTCGTTGCACTCCGGTCACCGTGGCCGCCCACACGTTGCGCGGGCTGCCCTCGGGCCGGGCCGGGTGCAGCGCGACGGCGGCCGGCGGGTACGCGACGAACGCGTCACCGTGGACGGTGTCGGCGGTGGTGAGCGTCAGCTCACCGACGGTGACCGCGCGCCCGTCGGCGCGGCCCCGGTGCAGGTTCAGCCCGACCAGCCGGGCCACGTAGTCGGTGCGCGGCCGGGCCGTGACGGTGGCCGCGTCGCCTTCCTGCACCACCCGGCCGTCTTCCACGATGACCAGCCGGTCGGCGAGCACCAGGGCGTCGAGGGGATCGTGGGTGACCAGCAGCGTCGCGCCGGGGTGCGCGCCGAGGTGTCGCTGGAGTTCGGCGCGGGTGTCCAGCCGGGTCCGCGCGTCGAGTGCGGCCAGGGGCTCGTCGAGCAGCAGCAGGGCCGGCTCGACGGCGAGCGCGCGGGCCAGCGCGACGCGCTGCGCCTGCCCGCCGGAGAGCTGCCGGGGCCGGCGCCGGGCCTGGTCGCCGAGGCCGACGCGGTCCAGCCACGCCTGGGCGTGGGCGCGGGCGGCGCGTTTGTCGGCGCCCCGGCGGCGCGGCCCGAACGCCACGTTGTCCAGCGCGCTCAGGTGCGGGAACAGCAGATAGTCCTGGAACACGACGCCGACCGGCCGCCGTTCCGGTGGCGTCCACACCCGCCGGTCCGGCCGGTCCAGGTCGGCGCCGTCGAGCGTGACGTGCCCGGCGGTGAGCGGGTGCAGCCCGGCGAGCACCCGCAGCGCGGTCGTCTTGCCGGCGCCGTTGGGGCCGAGCAGCGCCACCACCTCGCCGGCGGCGATGCGCAGCCGCACGTCCAGGGCGAACCCGTCCCGCTCCGCGACCAGGTGCGCGTCCAGCAGCAAGCTCATGTGTGGCCGACCCATTTGTCGCGCATCGCGGCGAGGATGACCACGGAGACGGTGAGCAGGATCAGACTCAGCACGATCGCGGCCTGCAGGTCGGTCTCCAGCGCCAGGTAGACCGCGAGCGGCATGGTCTGGGTGCGGCCGGGATAGTTGCCGGCGAACGTGATGGTGGCGCCGAACTCGCCGAGCGCGCGGGCCCAGCAGAGCACCGCCCCGGCTGCCACGCCCGGGGCGACGAGCGGCAGCGTGACCCGGGTGAACGTGGTGAACCGCCCGGCGCCGAGCGTGGCGGCGGCCTCCTCGTACCGGGGGTCGGCGCCGCGCAGCGCGCCCTCGACGGCGATGACCAGGAACGGCATGGCCACGAACGCCTCGGCCAGCACCACCCCGGCGGTGGTGAACGGCAGCGTCACCCCGAACGTCTCGTCCAGCCACGACCCGATCAGCCCGCGCCGGCCGAAGACCAGCAGCAGCGCCACGCCGCCGACCACCGGCGGCAGCACCAGCGGCACCGTGACCAGTGCCCGGACCAGCCGCCGGCCGGGGAACTCGACGCGGGCCAGCAGCCACGCCAGGGGTACGCCGAGCGCGACGCAGAGCAGCGTGGCGACGGTGGCGGTCTCCAGCGACAGCCGCAGCGCGGTGAGCACACCCGGTTCGGTCAGCCGCCGGGGCAGTGTGGTCCAGGGCGCCCGCAGCAGCAGGCCGGCCAGCGGCAGGACGAGGAACGCCAGGCCCAGCCCGGCGGGCACGAGCAGGGCGACCGGCACCCGCTGCCGGCGTACCGTGCGGCTCATGCGCCGGGCGGGGCCTGGAACCCGGCGGCGGTGAGCACGGCGAGCCCGGCGTCGGAGCGGACGAAGTCGACGAACGCGCGGGCGCCGGCCGGGTTGCCGGCGGCGCGCAGCACCACGATCGGGTAGTCGTTCACCGCGCGCGCGGACTCGGGGAACTCGACGGCGTCGAGCCCGGGGGCGGCGCGGACGTCGGTGCGGTAGACCAGCGCGGCGTCGACCTCGCCGAGACGCAGCTTGGCCAGCGCGCCCTTGACGTCCTGTTCGAGCGTGGCGGGGGTGAGCCGCACGCCGGCGGCGTCCAGCGCGGTGCGCGCGGCGGCGCCGCAGGGCACCTGCTCGGCGCAGAGCGCCACCTTGACGCCGGGGCGGGCGAGGTCGGCCAGGCCGCCGACCCGGGCCGGGTTGCCACGGGGTACGGCGACGACGAGCTGGTTGCGGACCAGCACCGTCGGCTCGCCGGCGGCGTCACCGGCGTCGGTGACGGTCTTCATGGTGGCCGGGGAGGCGGCGGCGAACACGTCGGCGGGCGCGCCCTGGCTGATCTGGGTGGCGAGCCCGGAGCTGCCGCCGAAGTTGAACGTGACGGTGCGGCCGGGGTGGGCGGCCTCGTAGTCCTTGCCGAGTTTGGTGAACGACTCGGTGAGCGAGGCGGCGGCGAACACCGTCACCGGGCCGGCGCCGTCGGGCCCGGCCGGGGTGTCCGCGTCGCCGCAGCCGGTCAGGCCGAGCGCCGCCACCAGCGCGCCGGCGAGGGCGGCGCGCATCCACCGTACGGTCACGGGCTGGTCCTTCCCCTGGGGGTGGCTCGCTCGACCACGACGGTGGTCGACTTGATCACGGCGACGGCGACGGAGCCGACCTGGAGGTCGAGGTCGTCGACGGCCTCGCGGCTCATCAGCGACACCACCCGGAACGGCCCGGCCTGGATGTCCACCTGGGCCATCACGGTGTCCTTGACCACTGCGGTGACGATGCCGCGCAGCCGGTTGCGGGCCGAGGACAGCTCGGGGTGGCCGGGGGCGCGGACGAACGCGGCGACGTCGGCGCCGTCGAGCACCCGGTGGCCGTGCTCGTCGCGGGTGGCCGGCAGTTTGCCGGCGTCGATCCAGCGGCGGACCGTGTCCGCGCTGACCCCGAGCAGTTCGGCGGCCTCGCCGATCCGGAACACCGTCACCGGCTCACCCTAGCGGTGTGCAGGTGCGAGCGGGAAGGGGCATATCCGCTCGCACCCGCGAGCCCTTCGGCGGCTGCGACCCTGGAACTGCGGATCAGTCGGCCGGCGCGATCCGCACCCGGCGCAGCAGTTGGGCGTTGAGCGCCACCACGATGGTCGAGGCGGACATCAGCACCGCGCCCAGCGCCGGGCTGAGCGCGATCCCGGCCCACGCGAGGACACCGGCGGCGAGCGGGATAGCGACCACGTTATAGCCGGCCGCCCAGGCCAGGTTCTGCCGCATCTTCCGGTACGAGGCGCGGGACAGCCGGATCACGCCGCCGACGCCGCGCGGGTCGGAGCCGGCCAGCACCACCCCGGCGGACTCGATCGCCACGTCGGTGCCCGCGCCGATGGCCAGCCCGACGTCGGCGCGCGCGAGCGCCGGGGCGTCGTTCACGCCGTCGCCGACCATCGCCACTGTGAGCCCGCGATCGCGCAGCTCGGCCACCGCCTTGTCCTTGTCGGCGGGGAGCACCTCGGCGAAGACCTCGTCGACGCCGGGCCGGAACCCGAGGTCGGCGGCGACCGCCTCGGCGACCGGGCGGGCATCCCCGGTGATCATCACGATCTTGCGTACGCCGAGCTCGCGCAGCTCGGCCACGGCGGCCCGCGCCTCCGGGCGGACCTGGTCCTCCAGCGCGAACGCGGCTGTCACCTCCGGCGGGCCGCCCTCCGGCAGCCGGACCAGGTGCAGCACGGCGGCGCCCCGGCCCGACCATTCCTCGGCCGCGCGGCGCAGGTCGTCCGGCACCGGGGCGTCCAGTTCGCGCAGCAGGGCCGGGCCGCCGACCGCCCAGTCCACGCCGTCCACGGTGGCCCGCACGCCCCGGCCGGTCAGCGCCCGGAAGCCACGCGCGGCGGGACGGGCGCCTCGGGCGTCGGCGGCGGCGACCAGCGCCCGGGCCAGCGGGTGTTCGCTGTCGGCCTCCACCGCGCCGGCCAGGGCCAGGGCGGCGCCGGAGTCCAGCCCGCCGGTGGTGGCCACGCCGGTCACCGTGTGCCGGCCGGTGGTGAGCGTGCCGGTCTTGTCGAACAGGACGGTGTCGACGGTGCGCATCCGCTCCAGCGCCAGCCGGTCCTTGACCAGGATGCCGGCGCGGGCCGACAGCGCTGTGGACAGCGCCACCACCAGCGGAATGGCCAGTCCGAGCGCGTGCGGGCAGGCGATCACCAGCACGGTGACGGTGCGTACCACCGCCTGGTCGGGGTCGCCGAGCAGCGCCCAGACCGCGAACGTCGCCAGGCCGGCGAACGCCGCCAGGTAGAACAGCAGCGCGGCGAACCGGTCGGCGAGCACCTGCGCGCGCCCGCCGGAGGCCTGCGCCTGCGCGACGAGCCGCCCGATGCCGGCCAGCGCGGTGTCCGCGCCGACCGCCTCGACGCGTACCCGAAGGGTGGAGTCGGTGGCGACGGTGCCGGCGACCACCCGGTCCCCGGCGGCGCGGGGCACCGGCCGTGACTCGCCGGTGATCATCGACTCGTCCAGTTCGGCGGCGCCCTCGACGATCCGCCCGTCGGCCGGCACCCGCCCGCCGGGGCGCACCAGCACCAGGTCGTCCACCCGCAGCTCGGCGACCGGCACCCGCTGCGGACGCCCGGCGTCGTCGAGGCGTTCGGCGTCGTCGGGCAGCAGCGCCGCGAGCGCGCCGAGCGCGCCCCGCGCCTGCCCGACCGCCCGCATCTCCTGCCAGTGGCCGAGCAGCATGATGGTGACCAGCGCGGCCAGCTCCCACCAGAAGTCCAGGTCGAACAGGCCGAGGCTGGTGGCGGCCGAGGCGAGGTAGGCGACCACTATCGCCATCGAGATCAGCAGCATCATGCCGGGGGTACGCTCGCGCAGCTCCCGCAGCCCGCCGGTGAGGAACGGCCAGCCGCCGTAGGCGAAAACCACGGTGCCGAGCACCGGCCCGACCCAGCTCACGCCGGGAAAGTCCAGGGAGTAGCCGAACCAGTCCATCACCATGTGACTCGTGGCGACGAGCGGCACGGTCAGGGCCAGGCTCAGCCAGAACCGGCGGCGGAACTGCTCCGGGTCGTGCCCGGCGTGCGCGCCGTGGCCGCCGCCGTGATCGGTGCCGTGGCCGCCGTGGTGACCGGGTGAGTGTTCCATCGGGCGTCACCTCCGCCGACCACAATACCCCCTGGGGGTAATGTCGCGGCGGGTGATCAGCGCTGCGGACGGGCGCCCACGCTCGGCCGGTCCGCCGGAGGGCGACCCTGCCAGGGCCAGCGGCCGTCCAGCTCCACTTCGAGGGAGAAGCTGAGGAACGTGCGGACCAGCACGATCAGCGCCAGCACGCCGACGCTGGTGAACGTGGGCGACACCGCGACGGTCCGGATGATGTCGCCGCCGACCAGGAACTCCAGGCCGAGCAGGATGGCCCGGCCCACCCCCTGCCGGTACGCGCGGTAATGCGCCACCACCTGCCGGGTCCGGGCGCAGCGCACCGCGAACACCGCCGTGGCGACCGCGACCCCGACCGCGATCACCAGCACCCCGGCCAGGTCCAGCAGCGCCCCGACGTGCTGGACGATCTCCTTCGTCGGCACCCGGCACCCCCGCACCAGCCTCGCGTACGGCCGGTCCCGGGGACGGCGTTTCCGCGCTCCCGCCACCCGGAGGGCGGGAGCGCGGAGGCCTGCTCAGTCCTGCGCCTGCCAGCGGTAGAAGACGGTGGCCACCGAGTCCTGCGGGCCCTGCCACAGCTCCGGCCGGTACGGCTCGATGTACGGGCCGAGGTCCTGCATCACCTTGCCGAATGCGGGCTTGTCGCCGTGCCGGTCGCGGGTGGCCTCGGCCGCCGACGTCTCCTGTTCCAGCAGGTGCACGTAGACGTCGTCGATGGAGTAGAGCCAGCGCCCGGTGACTCCGAGGTCGGTCGGGAGCGACCCGGCGTCGGACTCGCCGAAGACCCGCGCCACGTCCGGCTCGGCGCCGGGCTTGATCCGCCCGACGATGACGGTGAGCGTGGTGTCGGCGGGTGGCTCGCCCTCGGGCGCCCAGTGGTAGAACTCCTTGGCCACCGAGTCCGACGGGTTCTTCCAGTAGCGCGGGTACGGGGTGACGTACGGGCCGATCTCCTCGGCGATCTTCTGGAAGGCGGGCAGGCCACGGGTCTGCCCGGAGATCCGCGGGTCCTGCTCCCGTTCGATCACGTGCAGGTAGAGGTCGTGGTGGGACAGCAGGTACCGGCCGATGACGCCCAGGTCCTGCGGCCGGGTGGCCTGGTCGTAGTGGCCGAACACGTCGCCGACGATCTGCTCGCTGCCGGGGACCATGTGACAGACGATCACGTTGCGGAAGACCATGACTGCTCCTTGGTGGGTGGGTCCGGACGGCGTCGCCGTCAGGCGGTGAAGGTGACCGGCAGTTCCAGCAGGCCGCGGAACGGCGAGGCGGCGGGCAGCCGGCGCACCTCGGCGAGCGGCACGCCCAGGCGCAGTCCGGGCAGCCGGCGCAGGAGCGCGCCGAGCGCCAGCTCGGCCTCCATCCGGGCCAGCGAGACGCCCAGGCAGTAGTGGACGCCGTGACCGAACCCGAGGTGCGGGCCCCGGACCCGGCGCAGGTCCAGCCGGTCCGGGTCGGCGAAGTGCGCCGGGTCGTGGTTGGCCGCGTTGATCGCCACTCCGACGATCGCGCCGCGCGGGATGCGTACGCCCTGGTAGTCGACGTCCTCGGTGGCGATGCGCGGGCTGGCCACGGGCAGCGGCCCGTCGAACCGGAGCAGCTCCTCGATCGCGGCCGGCAGCAGCCGCGGCGTGGCGCGCAGCAGTTCCAGCTGCTCGGGGTGGGTGAGCAGGGCCAGCACGGCGTTGCCGAGGAAGTCGGCGGTGGTCTGGTGCCCGGCGAACAGCAGCAGGAACGTGGTGGTGACCAGCTCCGCCTCGGACAGCGTCCCGTCCTGGTCGACGGCCTTGATGAGCGCGCCGATGATGTCGTCGGCCGGGTCGTCGCGCTTGGCGCGGACCAGTCCGGCCAGGTAGTGGTGCAGCCGCAGCTGGGCCTCCTGCACCGCCGCCCGCTCCTGTTCCGGCGGGCGGCTGGTGGAGCCGGAGGTGCGGATGACCTGGGTCCAGTCCAGCACCCGCCCGTGGTCGGCCGGCGGTACGCCGAGCAGCTCGCAGATGACTGTCATCGGCAGCGGGATGGCGAAGTCGTGCATCAGGTCCGCCTCGCCGTGCGGGGCCATCTTGTCGATGAGCTGGTCGACGATGGTGGCCACCCGGGGGCGCAGCGCCTCGATCCGCCGGGGCGCGAACGCCTGCGACACCACCCGGCGCAGGCGGGTGTGCTCCGGCGGGTCGGAGTTGAGCATGTTGCGGTTCAGGCCCTCGGAGTTCGGGCCGAAAATCTTCAGGTAGTGCTGCTCCGGGCCGTACAGGTCCTTGGACAGGCGCGGGTCGGTCAGCGCGGTGCGCGCGTCGTCGAAGCGGGTGATCAGCCAGGAGTCGAAGCGCGGCGAGCCGACCGGGCAGACCGGCCGTTCGGCGCGCAGCCGCGCCAGCGCGGGGTACGGGTCGGCCGCGAACGCGTCGGTGTACAGCTCGCTCGCCGGCATCACGTCGTCGCTCATCGCCCCTCCCCCGGCCCGCCGGCCACGCTGTGCAGCACCTGGTAGGTGTGCCGGTCGGCGGACTCGCGCAGCTCCCGGATGACGCGCAGCAGCCGGTCGCGGTGCGCGCTGCGGCCGAACGCGTCCAGCCGCTCGCGGTCGGCCCAGTCGCTGATGACCAGGTAGCTGCGCGGGTCGTCGGCATCGCGGACCAGGTCCTGGTGCAGGCAGCCGTCCAGCGTGCGGATCTCCTCGGCGGCGCTGAGCCACTCGGCCTCGAAACGCTCCTCGCAGCCCTCCCGGGTCCGCATCGCCAGCACGGTCCGGACCCGGCTCACCGCGCGCTCCCGAACACCAGGTGCAGGTGCTTGCGCAGCGCGTCCGGGTCGACCGGCGCGCCCCGGAACCCGATGTGCCCGTCCGGGCGGATCAGGTACAGGCCGGTGCCGGACAGGCCGTACCCGGCGCGGAAGCGGCGCTCGGCGTCGCGCACCACGGGCGGGTCGAGCAGTCGCGGCTCGTCGGCGTCCGGGTCGAGCAGCAGGTACGCGTCGAGTTCCCCGCCGGCGAGGCGGCGCGCGTCGGCGCACAGGCCGGTGAACGCGGCCAGCTCCGCGGCGTCGGCCGTGCCGTCGGCGTAGAGCAGCAGCGTGTGCCGGGTGCCCCGGGTCAGGTCGCGCAGCCGCAGCGGGTGGCCGACGCCGCGCCGGAGCAGCCCGTCGACGTCCGGCGCGCGGTCGCCGGGGCGGGGCGCGTCACCGAGCGCGGCCGGGTCGGCGACGGTCTCCCCGACCAGTGGGCTGCTCGCGTAACTGAGCAGCATGGACATCTCCTGGAGGAACTGCCGTTCCAGGTCGGCCCGGTCGACCTCCTCGGTGCCGGCCATCCGTACCGCCCGGCCGACGATCTCCTCGCCCTCCGGCCGCCGCTCGGTCTCGTAGCTGTCCAGCAGCCCGGGCGCGGCGAGCCCGCGTACCGCCAGCGCGAGTTTCCAGGCCAGGTTCCAGGCGTCCTGGATGCCGGTGTTCATGCCCTGGCCCCCGGCGGGCGGGTGCAGGTGGGCGGCGTCCCCGGCGACGAAGATCCGGCCGTCGCGGTAGCGGTCGACGATGCCGTGGCTGATCCGGAACACCGACGACCAGCGCAGGTTGCTCGCCCGGGTGCCGGGTGGCGCGAGGCGGTCCAGCGCGGCCTGCACGTCGGAGATGGTCGGCTCGTCGAGTTCCTCGCTGAACCCGGGCGGGGCGTCGCGCCCGCCGGTCTGGGCGAAGAACCGGGGCGGGGCGAGGGTGGCGATGCGGTAGCGGTGCTCGCCGCGCAGCGGCACGCAGACGAGCATCCCGTCCATCTGCCCGTCGGTCACGTGCAGGAACCGCAGCAGGTGCCCGTCCGGCATGTCCCAGTCGACGTCGACGTCCACCAGCATGAACAGCTGCGGGAAGCGGCCCAGCCCGCCGGTGAAGGTGAGCCCGAGCCGCTCCCGGACCCGGCTGTGCGCGCCGTCGGCGCCGACGACGTACCGGGCGCGTACCGTCTCGGTGCCGCCGTCGGCGGTGCGGACGGTGGCTGTGACGCCGTCGGCGTCCTGGGTGAGGTCGACCAGTTCGGCGCCGCGCCGCGGGCGCACCCCGAGGGTGGCCAGCCGGTCGGTGAGGATGCGCTCGGTCTCGTACTGCGGCAGGCCGAGGTGGGCGTACGGCAGGCTGGGCAGCTCCCAGCTCATCCGATGGGTCTGCGCGCCGTTGACGAAGACCATGTTGCCGGTGAGCCAGATGCCGGCGTCCATGGCCTCCCGGACGACGCCCTGCTCCTCCCAGATCTCCATGGTGCGGCAGTGCACGCCGATCGCCTTGTCGGCGTGCCCGGGCGGGGTGGCCTGCTTGTCGATCACCAGGCAGTCGATGCCCCGCCGGGCCAGCTCGACGGCGGCGGTCAGCCCGGTGGGCCCCGCCCCGACGACGAGTACGTCTGTTGTCCTGTGCACGTCGGCCTCCCAGCCCGTGGTGGGGTGACGGCGGCCGTCCGCGTCGGGCACGACGTGGAACAGGCGACGCCGGATGTCGAGAAGGAACGGGGCGATCGGCCCGGCCTGCGCGGAGGCGTGAGCCGGGTCGCCGATCCAGGCGAGGAACGGAGCGGCCCCGTCCCACTCGGCGAAGATGTGGTGGATGTCCGAGCCGGGTTCGCGCAGCAGCTGCTCGCGGCGGTAGCCGGGTATCGCGCTCATCCGCCGTACCACCTCGGGGTAGCCCCTGTGGAACTCGGCGAGCCGGTCGCGCGGCACTGTGAGCTCGACGTCCACGTAGACCGGGCCCTCGCCGTCCCCGGTCTCGCGCAGCGGCGGATAGCTCGGGCCGTCCGCCGGTTCGGTGAGCGGCTGGAGCAGACCGGCCAGGCGGGCCGCCACCGGCCCGCGCCGGTACGCGCGCAGCGCCGCCTCGTCGGCCCATTCGGTGACGACGACGAAGCCGCGCGGGTCCAGGGCGTCGCGGAGCAACTCGTGCCGGAGGTTGCCGGCCAGCGCGCCGAGCTGTCCCGCCACGGTTTCGAAGGCGGGCCCGACGGCGGGCTCACACCCCGGACGCGCGCGCAGCCGGAGCATCGTCCTGATCATGCAGCCCCCTCGAACCGTGCCGTCGTCGTGCCGCGACCCTGCCGCAGCCCGCGTCACCCGGTCGTCACCGTCGCCCGGCCGCACGTCCGGTCCCGGTGACGCCGCCGCGACGCTCGGCAGTTGTTGCAAAACTATGGCAACAAGCCTCGACAGGCGCCCCGCCGGTAACTATCGTCGGCGACATGACTCCTTACGACTTGGACGTACGCGCCTGGCAGGAGAGCTGGGACCGGCAGCAGGAGGCATTCATGCCGGACCGGGAGCACCGCTTCACCACGATGCTCGACGCCGTCGAGGCGGTCGCGGACGACCGGCCGCCGCGCGTGCTCGACCTGGCCGGCGGCACCGGCTCGATCAGCCTGCGGGCGCTGGCCCGCCGGCCCGACGCCGAGGTGACGGTGCTCGACCTCGACCCGGTGCTGCTCACCCTCGCCGAGGCGGCGCTTGCCGGACGGGCCACTGTGGTGACCGCCGACCTCAACAGCTCCGGCTGGGCCGCCGCGCTGCCGCACCGGGACTACGACGCCGTGCTCACCGCCACGGCCCTGCACTGGGTGGACGGCCCGCGCCTGGCGCAGCTCTACCGCGAGATCCGTGACGTGCTGCGTCCCGGCGGCGTGTTCGTCAACGCCGACCACATGCCCGACGACGCGATGCCGACGCTCACCGCGCGGCTCGGCGCACGGACGCGGGCACGCCGGGACGCCCGGTACGGCGCCGGCGCGGCGCTGTCCTGGCCGGACTGGTGGGCGCGGGCGGCAGAGGACCCGGTGCTCGGCCCGCTGGTGGAGAAGCGGCGGCAGATCTATCCGACCGGGCACAGCCCGGAGTGGAGCCCGCCCGCGGCGTGGCACCTGGACGCGCTGCGCGCGGCCGGCTTCGCCGAGGCCGGCGTGCTCTGGCGGGGCGGCCCGGACGCCGCGGTGGCCGCGCTGCGCTGAACCGGCGGCGCGCCCGGCAGGCGCCACGCGGGCGCGACGGTCAGGCCAGCAGGCGGGCCAGTTCGGTGCGGGAGCGCACGCCCAACCGGTGGAAGACGTTGCGCAGGTGATGGTCGACGGTCCGGGTGGACAGCGACATCCGGGTGGCGATCTCCCGGTTGGTCGCCCCCTGCGCGACCAGCCGGGCGATGTGCAGCTGCTGACCGGTCAGCAGCTGCTCCGCACCGTTCGGCACCGGCCCGACCGACTCCCCCGCCGCGCGCAGCTCCTCGCCCGCCCGGTCGGCCCAGACGGTCGCGCCGAGCAGCGTGAACGTCTCCCGCGCGCGGTGCAGGTGGGCCCGGGCGTCGCGGGGGCGGCGCCGGCGGCGCAGCTCGCGGCCGAACAGCAGCTCGGTGCGGGCGCGCTCGAACCGGTCGGTGTCGGCCGGATGCAGCCACAGCGCCATGTGGAACTCCCGCTCGGCCTCCGGGCCGCCCCGGGGCGCGAGCAGCGCGCGGCACCGCGCCGCCAGGGCGCGCCGCGACGGGCTCGCCGTGCTGCTGGCCCAGTGGTCGAACACGGCGAGCGCGGCGGCCGGGCGCCCGCCGTCCTGGGCGGCGGCCTCCACCAGGTACGGCGTGGCCATCACCTGCACCAGCACCTGCCCCCGGCCGGTGCCGGTGCGGGCCAGCCCGGACAGCCGGGCGACCGCGTCGGCGTACCGGCCGTCGATGAGGTCCAGCACGCCGAGCGCCCATCTGGCGTACGCGTCCGGCCGGCTCCCGGGCGCGGCGCCGTCGCCGATCTCGGCGATCCGGGCCAGCGCGCCGGCCCGGTCGGCGCGTACCGCGGCCAGCACCGCGAGGATGCCGAGGTGCACCTGGGCGCAGGCGTGCTGGCCGGTGTCGCGGGCGGCGCGCACGCCCTCGCGGGCGGTCTCCGCCGCCGCCTCGTGCCGGCCCAGCCAGTACTCGGCGACGGCCCGCAGCTCCAGCGCCCGGGGCAGCAGGGACAGCTCGCCGCGCGAGCGGGCGACGTCGACCGCCCGGCCGGCGAGCCGGTGCGCGGGGCCGTCCACCGCCACCAGCAACGCCGCCGCGGCGGCGCAGACCAGCGCGCCCGGAGTGAGCGCGGGCCCGGCCAGCCGGCCGCCGAGGACGACGACCCGGCGCAGCGCCGGACCGCCACGCGCGTGGTCGCCGCGCAGGGTCGCCCCGACGCCCGCCGCGAAGGTGGCCAGCAGGTCCAGATCGGGCGGGTCGCCGGGCCGCCGCAGCGCCTCGGCGCGGCGCGCCACCTCGGCGTAGCGGAACTGGTCACCGGTGACGCAGATGGCCTCGCCGGCGCGGACCAGCGCGAGCAGGGCGGAGCGGCGGTCGGCCGGCGCGACCGCGTCGGCGGCGGCCAGCAGCGTGGCGACCGCGTCGGCCGGCGCGTCGCACCGCAGCTGCATGTCGCCCCGCACCAGTTCGGCCGGGCCGTGCGCGGGGCCGCCGGTCAGGCGCCGCAGCAGCCCCCGGGCCTGTTCCGGGTCGCCGGCGGTCCAGGCGCAGCGGGCCGCCGCCACGGTCAGCTCGGCCGCCCGCCCGGGGTCGGCGGTCAGCTCGGCGGCGCGGCGCAGCGCGGTGGCCGCGGCGGCGCGGTCGGACGCCCCGTCCACAGCCGCCGCCAGCTCGGCGGCGAGCACGTCGGCCGGGCAGTCGGGGGCGGTGGCATGGCGCAGCGCGCGGCCCAGCGGCCCGCCGGCGAGCGTGCCGGCGAGCAGCAGGTGCGCCGCGCGCAGGTCGGCCAGCGGCGCGACGGCGGTGATCATCGTGCGGGCGAGTGGGTGCGAGAACGTCACCCCGCCGGGCCCGGTCCGCAGCAGCCCGGCCGCCTCGGCCGGGGCGAGCGCCTCCACAGTCAGGCCGGCGGACCAGGCGGCGCGCACCAGCGTGCCCGGGTCGTCGCCGTGGTCGAGCGCGGCGAGCAGCACCATCCGCCGGGTCGGCGCGGGCAACCGGTCGAGGCGGGCCCGGTACGCGGCGGCGAGCGCGCCGTCCACCGGCGGCGTGCCGGGCAATGGCACCTCGCCGCGCCACTGGGCCGGGGTGAGCGTGGCGGCCAGGTCGGCCAGCGCCGCCGGGCTGCCGCCGCTGAGCGCGGCCAGCGCGGCGGCCACCGGCGCGGATGGACGGTGGCCGCGGTCGGCGAGCATCGCGTGACACTCGTCGGCGTCCAGCGGGCGCAGCCGGTGCGCCGGCACCCCGTCGACTGTGGCCGGGGCGGTAGCGGTCAGCAGCACCGCCACCGGCAGCCGGCGCAGCCGGCGCGCCACCACGGCGAGCGTCCAGGCGCTCTGCCGGTCGCCGATGTCGAGGTCGTCCACCGTGCACAGCAGCGGCCGGTCCCCGGCCACGGCGGCGAGCATGGAGCGGACCGCCGCGGCGAGGGCCAGCCGCTGGTCGGCCGGGCAGCCGTCGCCGCCGAGCACGCGGCGCAGCAGCCGCCGCTGCCGCACCGGCAGCGCGGTGTCCGCGTCCAGCACTGGGTCGAGCAGGCGGTGCAGCCCGGCGTAGGGCAGCGTCGACTCGTCGGCCAGGCCGGCGCCGGTGAGCACCGTGCGGCCCGTCGCCCACCGACGGGCGTACGCCAGCAGGGCGCTGCGCCCGGCGCCGGGCGGCCCGTGGAACAGCAGCGCGCCGCCGGAGTCCCGGTCGAGGAGCCGGCGGATCGCGTCGCACTCGTCGTCCCGGCCCCGGAGGTCTATATGCACTGTCGATGCAGAAAGCATGCGTGCAGTGTCACAGATGGGCAACCCGTCGGAAAAGAGGCAGACATGCTGCCGGGGTGGTCGTCGCGACGACCACCCCGGCAGCGGACGGGCTCAGGCGCTCGGGCAGGTGTTGCGGTACTCCTGGATCGCCGACCCGCTCGGGCCGGGGCAGAGGAACTGCTCGTAGCGGGTGTCGTCGTCGACGAACCGCTTCAGCCAGGCCACCATCTGCTTCGCCGTCGGCGTGTTCGTCGTCTGCGGGAAGAAGTGGCTCGCGCCGTCCAGCTCCAGGTACGCCTTCTCCGACGACGACGGGATGCTGTTGTAGAACGGGATCGAGTGGGTCGCCACCGGCGCGACGCTGTCGGTCTCGCCGCCGATGATGAGCGTCGGCACCCGCACCTCGGACCAGGTCTTGTCCAGGTTCCACGGCGCCAGCGGGACGGCGGCCTGCAACGACGGCCTCGCCGCCGCCGCCTCCAGGCTGCCGCCGCCACCCATCGAGTGACCGGCCACCGCGAGCCGCGACGAGTCGATCCGGCCCCGCACCGAGCTGCGCTGCGTGAGGTAGTCCAGCGCGGCCAGGAGCTGACGGCCCCGGCTGTCCGGCTGGTCCAGTCGCGTGTTCGTCTCGATGCCGATCACCACGAAGCCGTGCGAGGCGATCCGCGGGCCGAGCCAGCTCAGGCTCGACCAGGAGGCGGTGTAACCGGGCGAGATGGCGACCGCGCCGAAGGTGCCCTCGGCGGTGCTGGTCGGGTAGTAGATGACGCCGCCGCCGAAGCCGGTGACGCTCAGCGAGGACACGTTGATCGACGAGGTGGCGAACGGGCCGCGGCTCGCCTCCAGGATGGCGCTCGTGGGCGCCGGGCCGCGCTCGTAAGGGCTGGCGGCGCTCGCCGAGACCGGGACGGCGAGAGCGCCGCCCGTGGCGAGCAGCGCCGCCACGGCGAATCGGGCCAGGGCACGGACGGGGGTACGGGAACGGATGGTGGTGGGCACGTCGGTCACTCCTTGCGCCGGGATTACATCGACATGCGTCAGCATCGATGCCTGCGGCGAGCCGCGCATCGGCGAAATCACCGGTCCACGTGGCGGTGGTGACCCGGTCGTGACATGCACGGCGGACGATGACCTCATGCAGCTGACCCGACGGCACCTGCTCGGCGCGACCGCGGCCGCCGGTGTCACCGGCCTGGCCACCGGCTGCGAGCCGGACCGCCCGGCGGCGCGGGACGGGACGGCGGACGACCCGCCCGCCCTGGATCCGGCCAGCTGGGACAGCGTCCGCGCCCAGTTCGCGCTCGACCGGTCCCGGGCGCACCTGGCCACCTTCGTCTTCGCGCCGCACCCGGCGCCGGTACGGGCCGCCGTGGCCACCCACCGCGACGGCCTCGACCGGGACGCCTCGGGCTACCTGCTCGCAAACGAGGAACGGCTGGACCGCGCGGTGCTCGACGCGGCCGCCGGGCACCTCGCCACGTTGCCGGACCAGATCGCGCTCACCGACTCCACCACAATGGGCCTCGGCCTCGTCTACAGCGCGATCCGGCTGCGGCCGGGCGACGAGGTGCTGACCACCGAGCACGACTTCTACGCCACGCACGAGTCGCTGCGACTGCGCGCCGAACGCGACGGCGTGACGGTGCGCCGGGCCCGCCTGTACCGGGACGCCGCCACCGCCGGCGTGGACGAGATGGTGGCCGGTCTCGCCGCGGCGCTCACCGCGCGCACCCGCGTGGTGGCGCTGACCTGGGTGCACTCCAGCACCGGCGTGAAGCTGCCGGTGCGCCGCCTGGCCGAGGTGGTACGCGAGCGCAGCCCGGAGGCGCTGCTCTGCCTCGACGCGGTGCACGGCTTCGGCGCGGACGCGTCCACACCGGAGCAGCTCGGCTGCGACGTGCTCGTCTCCGGCTGCCACAAGTGGCTGCTCGGGCCGCGCGGCACCGGCCTGGTGTGGGCCACCGAGCGGGCGTGGGCCCGGATGACCCCGGTGATCCCCAGCTTCGACGGACGCGTCATCGGAAGCTGGCTCGCCGGCGGCGGGCAGCCCGCGCCACCGGGACCGGCCCACACGCCCGGCGGCTACCACAGCTTCGAGCACCGCTGGGCGCTCGCCGACGCGTTCGGGTTTCACGCCCGGATCGGCCCCGCCCGGGTCGCCGAGCGCACCTGCGAGCTGGCCGACCGGCTCAAGGAGGGGCTCGCAGGCATCCGGGGCGTACGGCTGGTCACCCCGCGCGCCGCCGACCTGTCCGCCGGCGTGGTCTGCTGCGAGGTGCCGGGCGTGCCGGTACGCGAGGCGGTGGGCCGGCTCTGGTCGGCCGGGGTGGTCGCCAGCAGCACCCCGTACCGGCCGTCCTACCTGCGCTTCGGCGCGACGATCGCCAACAGCGAGCAGGACGTGGAGGCGGTACCGCGGGCGGTCCGCACGCTGGTGTGAGCCGGCCCGGTCGTCACTCGGTGAACTCGCAGAAGGACAGCGCCCTGTCGAACCGTCCGGCGGCGAGGTCGTCGTGGCGGATCAGGAACCGCGCGTTGACGAACTCCTCGTCCGGCACGCCGAACTGGGCCAGTGGCACCCACTCGCGCATCACCCGCTGCCGTTCCTCGTACAGGGCCACCATCTGCTCCGCGCGGGGCAGGGACCGCGCCTGGCGCTCCCGTTCCGGGTCCACCATGATCACCTCGGGCGGATCCTGCGCCGAGATGGTGTAGCCGCCGATGAAGACGTCCTGCGGCAGCCACCAGTTCCGCTCTGGCCAGAGCTGCTCGAGCAGCGCGCTCATCTGCTTGAGGTGCGGCATGTCGCGCACTAGCTGGATCTGGGTCGCGCTCAGCCAGTTCTCCGACCTGTCCAGCCAGTCCGGCAGTTCCGCCTGGACGGCGGCGTACATCTCGTGCTCGGGCGCGAGGGACAGCTCCGCGTCGGTCCCGGCGGGCGCGACGCACTCACCCTCCGTCGTCTCGGCGCCGGCCGGGACGTACACGACCCGCGCGTACTCCTGCTCGGCCTCGATACCGCAGGCGTCCATCGCGCTCTCCGGGTCGAGGAAGAACAGCAGCGTGCCGTCGGCCGGCAGGGCGAGGCCGGGAACCCGGGGCAGCGCCGCGCAGTCGAGCCGGAGCAGGAACGGCAACGGACAGCCTTCCGAGCACGTGGGCCACGGCGTGCCCACCGGCAGCCGCGGCCGCCCGCCCCGCCGCCCGACGTGCACGCCCTCCTCGCGCTGCCAGGCGTGGATCTGGAACCGGATCAGCTCCGCGAAGCGGGCCGCCTCGTCCTCGGGCACGCCCTGCCCGATCGCCGCCCGCCGGAATTGATCTCTCTCATTCATGATCGTGGAGAGTAGCCGGACCGTCCGACATGGACCGTCCCGGCGCAGGTCCGGGGTCAGGGGCCGGTACGGGTTCGCGCCGCCCGTGACCAGGTCACGTCGTAGCGCTCGCCGGCCACCGCCTCGGCGAACGCGCCCGCCGCGGCGGGCGCGCCGGCGATGCGCCAGTCCTGCTCCTTGTCCACCTCGAACCAGATCAGCCCGATCAGGTCCGGGTACCGGGGCAGCGAGCCGAACGTCTCCCGGATCCACCTCGCCTTGCGTCCGGCGGTGTCGGCCGCGCCGGTCTCGGTGACCACGAGCGGCTTGCGGGTGACCTTGCGGATCTCCGCGATCGTCGGGCCGAAGATCTGGTCGAACGACCAGTACGTCTTGGTGAACGCGCCGGTGCCGTAGTAGCCGGTGACACCGACCCAGTCGACGTAGTCGTCACCCGGGTAGAGCCCGGTCAGCCCGGCTGTCGTCTTGTCCCAGCGGGCGTTCGGGCTCCACACCCAGGTGACGTTCGTGGCCCCGGCCCGGGCGAACAGGTCGTGCACGTGCCGCCAGGCCCGCACGTAGTCGCCGGGGCGGTTGCCGTTGGCCCGTTCGCACCACGGATACCAGTCGCCGTTCATCTCGTGCGCGAAGCGGATCGCGACCGGGTAGCCGAGCGAGCGGACCCCCTCGGCCCAGGACCGCAGGTAGGCGTCGAAGTCGCCGCGCGCGATCCGGTCCAGCCGGTAGTCCGGCTGGGTGGCCCGGAGCCGGTCGATCTGCCGTACCGCCAGGCCGGTGCGCCGGGCCGCCAGGTCGACACCGTGGTCCCACGGCTCCCAGCCGAGCATGGGCATCATGCCCCGGTCGGCGATTCGGTCGAACAGGCTCCGGTCGAACTCGGCCGACGCCCAGTCGGCGCCGAAGAGCATCACCTGCGGTGACCGCCCGGCCGCCTCGACGAACCGGTCGACCGGCGCGAAGTCGTGCGGTCCCTTGTCGGTCATCACCCCGAAGAACGCCTGCCCGGCCGGGGGGAAGAGGCCGCCGACCGGCGCGCCGGCGCTCGCCTGCGGCGTCCCCGGGACGCGACCGTGCGCCGAGGCGCCCGTGCCCGGGTCGCGCCACGCGCCGGGCGCCACCACGAAGGCGTACGCGAGCAGCAGCAACCCGGTCAGCGCGAGGCCCACCCGGGGCGCGGTCGGCCTCAGCACGGGACACCGCCCTCAGCCGCCGCCCGCGCCGCCGCCGGCTGCGTTCGAGCCGCCTCCGCCGAGCGGTGCCGGCGGGCCCGCAGGCTCTCCGCCCAGGAGATCAGCGGCGGGGCGAGACCGGTCAGCAGCGTCAGCGCCGGCCAGACCCGCAGCAGCGGGTAGTCGTGGCCGAGCGCGAAGCTCACCGCGAGCAGCCCGGCCGCGGCGAGCGCCCAGCACAGGTGCAGCCGGAACGTGCGCAGGGACTCGACGGTGCGCAGCGCCCCCTTGGCGGTCACCACGAAGCCGAGCCGGCGGCGCAGCAGCGCGCCCGCCGCCGCGGCCACGTAGACCGGCCCGGCGAACAGGGCGAGCGCCATGCCGGCCATGCCCACCTCCTCGCGTTCGTGCGGGGCGATGTTGAAGCGGCGCAGCCAGAGCCAGAGCAGGAACCAGGTGCCGACGGTGGCGCCCCACAGCGTCGCCCACACCTGCGGGTCGAGCCGGCCCGCGTCCACGCCGGTCAGCAGGTAGAGCGCGGTGGCGGCGTTGCCGAGCAGCAGGCTCACCGCGACGCTCGGGTAGTAGAACTGGAGCAGGCGGTACTGCCAGCGACGGCGGCCCGGCAGCGTGCGCGGCGTACGCAGCTCGCGCCGGAGCAGGATCTCGCAGATGCCGGCGGCCCAGCGCTTCTGCTGGTTGAAGTAGTCGGCCCAGGAGGTCGGCCCCTCGCCGAGCGCCACCACGTCGGGGGTGTAGACGCCCTTCCAGCGGCGGCCGGTGGCCGGGTTGACGGCGGCGTGCACCCGGATGCTGGTGAGGTGGTCCTCGATGATCGAGTCCTGGTAGCCGCCGATGGTCCGCCAGGCCGCCGGGCGGTAGAGATGCCCGGTGCCGGTGAGCAGCGGCGCGTCCAGGCCGTTGCCGCCCCGGGCGATCAGGCCGTTGTAGAGGTACTGCTGCACCGAGGCGCCGTGGGCGACGAAGTTCTGGTGCATGTTGCCGTACACCTGGGGTGTCACCACGAACGCCACGTCCGGGTCGCGGAAGTAACCGAGCGTGCGTTCCAGGAAGTTCGGCAGCGGCACGTGGTCCGGGTCCACGTTCGCGACCACGTCGTAGCGGTGCTCGTGCTCGGCCCGCCAGGCGTTGTGGTTGCCGGACTTGGTCCGGGCCCGGAACTCGCCGCCGGGCTGGTTGTACTCGGGCCGGCCCTTGCGGGTGAAGTGGCGTACGCCCAGCCGGTCCGCCATCGCCCGCACCGCCGGGTCGTCGCCCTCGTCGAGGATCCACACGTCGACGTGCCCGCAGTAGACGATCTCCCGGAGCCGGCGCAGCGTGCGCTCCGCGACGTCCAGCGGCTCCTTGCTCGGCACGATGGTGGTGAGCAGCGCGACCCGCAGGCCGACCGGCGGGTCGACCGGCACCGGGTCCCGGGCGTGGAAGGCGAAGACCCACACCACCACGTTCTGCGCCAGGCGGATCAGCTCGACGCCGACGACGACGCAGAACGCGAGCCGGGCGGCGGCGGTCTGCCAGCCGCCGAGCCCGACGACGCCGGGGCCGGGCACGTGCTGCGGCAGCAGCAGCCAGCCGACGAAGACCAGCCCGGCGGCGCTGTTGACGAGCACGAGCAGCGTCAGCATCGCCCGCGCGGCCACCGAGGCGGTGGGGCGGAACTCGACAGCCGCGTCCGGTCCGCGGGGCGGGCGCAGCGGACCGGCGACGGCGCCGCACCGGGCGTACGCCAGGCGGGCGCTGACGTTGCGCTGCCGGCGGTCCGGATCGGCGGGCGCCCCGGGCGGGACGGGTACGGTCGGGCGGTCGCCCGGCGTCCCGGCCGTCGTGGCGCGGGACGGGCGTGTATCGGCGGCGACGGCCACGTTTCCCCCATGGTCTGCATCCGGCTCAGGAGCCGACCGAATGCTAAGCCGACAAACAACCGCAAAAGGGGCGAATCAGGCAGCTGTCGCCCGTTCGTCGACCGGTCACGACGGAAGCTGGACCGCCACGGAGAGCAGCACGACGAGCGCCAGCACGGGGACGGCCACGGCGGCCCGCGCCCGGGACAGGGCAACCCCGCCGAGCACCGCCCAGGCCGGCGCCGTGAACAGCAGGTTCACCGCCGACCAGGCCGGCACCGCCTGTGCCAGCGCCAGCAGCGCGAGCGCCGGCACCAGCGCCCAGGCGGTGCAGATCGCGGCGGCGTACCGCAGCGGGAGGCTGAACAGGGCCAGCCCGGCCAGCACGCCGCCGAGCGCGGCGACGCCGAACAGCTCTCCGGGCGTGGCCGCCAGCACGGCGGCGCCGGGTCGCACGCCGGACGCCAGGTGACCGCCGTCGCGCAGACCCGCGCCGAGCAGCGCGGCGACCGGGAGCAGCCCGAGGGCCACGGCGGCCAGCCACCGGACGGCGGCGCGGCGACGGAACGCCAGCACGACCCAGCCGTGCGCGGCGAGCAGCAGCAACGCCACCGGCTGGCACAGGCCGAGCAGCAGCACCGCGCCCGCGTAGGGCACGAGCCGCGGCGGGCCCGGCCGGTCGAGCGCGGGCACCAGCAGCCAGGTGGCGAGCACGGCGGCGAACACCGCCAGGGCGTACGGCTGCGCCTCCTGGGCGTACCGGGTCGAGGTCGGCAGCACCGCGAAGATCACGCCGGCCAGCAGGCCGGCGGCGGGCGTGGCGATCCGGGCGGCGAGCGCGCCGACGAGCGCCGCGGCCCCGACCATGGCCAGCAGCGACGGTACGCGCAGCGCGAGGTCCGCCGTGCCGAACAGCTCCGCCCAGCCGCGCAGGAGCAGGTGGTACGGCCCGAGCGCGACGTCGTCGCCGGTGAGCCCGATCCCCTGCCAGGGTGACGTGGCCGCGCGCCGGGCCGCCAGTTCTCCGGCGCTCGGCTCCGACGTCGTGATCCGGGCGGCGCCGAGCGCTGCCGTCAGGGCCGCCGGCAGCAGCCACGCCGCGATCCGCCACCGTGTCACGGCGGCGGTCGCGGCGCGGGCGGCAGGGCGGCGCGGACGGTCCTCGCCCCAGGGGTCCTCGATCGCGGCGTCCGCGATCCGGGGCAGGACCATGGTGTCCGCGTCCATCATCGTGACTCACGCATCCCTGTGGGTGCCGGCGACCGGGATCCAGCCAGGGCTGGATGACATCCTGGAGCCTACTGAGCCAAAACCGACATAACGCCAATATGAGATGAAAGGGTCCGCCGCCCGCCCCGTGGACGACCGGCGGACCCGGCTCAGCGCAGGTCGGTGGTCGTCCAGCGAGGTGCGGCGGCGGTGATCTCGACGGTGTCGCCGGTCAGCGTGGTCCGCGCCTGGACGTCCCGCCGGGCGCTCGTGCCCACCCAGACGTCGACCTCCCCGGGCTCCACCACGCGGGTGAGCGCCCGGTCGGTGAAGGCCAGCCGCGTCGTCGGCACGGTCAGGTCGACGGTGACCGAGGCGCCCGGCTCCAGACTCACCCGCCGGTAGCCGAGCAGCTGCGCCACCGGCCGGGTCACCGAGGCGACCAGGTCGCGGCCGTAGAGCTGCACCACGTCGTCACCGGCGACCGCGCCGGTGTTCGTCACGCGCACCGACACCCGCAGCGCCCCGTCGGCCGGCACCTCGGCCGGCACGGTCAGGTCGGTGTACGCGAACGTGGTGTAGGACAGCCCGTGACCGAACGGCGCCACCGGCGTCGCCGGCAGGTTGGTGCCGTTCATACCCTCCCCCAGCTCCGGGTGCAGGTACGAGTACGGCTGCGCGCCGGCCGAGCCGGGCAGGCTGACCGGCAGCCGGCCGGACGGGTTGACCCGCCCGGAGAGCACACCCGCGATCGCGCCGGCGCCCTCCTCACCCGGGAAGAACGTCTGCACCACCGCGGCGCAGCGGGACAGCGCCCAGCCCAGCGCGTACGGGCGGCCGGTGAGCAGCACCAGAACGACCGGGGTGCCGGTGTCCAGCACCGCCTCGACGAGCTGGCGCTGCACGCCGGGCAGCTCCAGGTCGTCCCGGTCGCAGCCCTCCCCGACCGTGCCGCGCCCGAACAGGCTGGCGTGGTCACCGACCACGAGCACCGCCACGTCGGCGGCGGACGCGGCGGCGACCGCCTCGTCGAAGCCGGACCGGTCCGCCGAGTCCACCTCGCAGCCGGCCGCGAAGGTGACCCGGTCGGCGCCGAACTCGGCGCGCACCGCCTCCAGGACGGTCGGCACCTCGAAACCGGTCTCCACGCCCGGGTGGTGGGCCAGCACGTGGTTGAGGAAGGAGTAGCAGCCGAACAGCGCGCCCTGCCGGTCGGCGTTCGGGCCGACCACAGCCACCCGGCGGCCCGCCGGCAGCGGGAGCACGCCCTCGTTGGCGACCAGGACGATCGACTCCTCGGCGAGCCGGCGCGCGATCGACCGGTGCTCCGGCGAGTCGAGGTCGATCGCGCCCGGCGGCTCGTCGTCGAACGTGGCGTCGAGCAGCCCGAGTTCCTGCTTCTGGCGCAGCACACGCAGCACCGCCCGGTCGACAAGCGCCTCGTCGACCTGGCCGGACCGCACCGTCTCGGTCAGCGTCAGGAAGGCGTCGCCGGTGGGCAGCTCGATGTCCAGGCCCGCGGCCAGCGCCTGCGCCGCCGCGTCCGCGTTGTCGGCCGCGACGTGGTGCAGCAGGTTGAGGAAGGCGACGCCGTAGTAGTCGGCCACCACCGTCCCGTCGAAGCCCCACCGCTCCCGCAGCAGGTCGGTGAGCATTGTCGGGTCGGCGGCGACCGGCACGCCGTCGATCTCGGCGTACGAGTGCATGACGCTGCGCGCGTCGCCGTCGCGGATCGCCATCTCGAACGGCGGCAGCAGCACGTCGGCAAGTTCCCGGGGACCGGCGTGCACCGGACCGAAGTTGCGCCCGGCCCGCGAGCCGGAGTAGCCGGCGAAGTGCTTCAGCGTCGCGAGCACGCCCTGCGACTGGAGTCCCCGCACGTACGAGGTGCCGATGGTGCCGACGAGGTACGGGTCCTCGGCGATGCACTCGTCGACCCGGCCCCAGCGCGGGTCCCGGATCACGTCGAGCACCGGGGACAGTCCCTGGTGGATGCCGAGCGCGCGCATCGAGGCCCCGATCGCCGCCGCCATCTCGGTGACGAGGTCGGGGTCGAACGCGGCGCCCCAGGCCAGCGGCGTCGGGAAGGTGGCCGCCTTCCACGCCGACAGGCCGGTCAGGCACTCCTCGTGCACGATGGCCGGGATGCCCATCCGGGTGCCGGTCACCAGCTCCCGCTGGAACTTCCACAGCCAGGCCGCACGGGCCGCGGCGTCGACCGGGCGGGTGCCGTAGGGGCGGGTGAGGTGACCCAGCCCGTGGCGGGAGAAGTCGTCGAGCCGGCCGGTGTCGGTGAACTCGCCCTGCAGGGGCGCGACCGCTTCACCGTCCTCCTTCTCCCAGAACCCGACGATCTGCGCGACCTTCTCCTCGATCGTCATGCGAGCGAGCAGTTCCCGTACGCGCGCCTCGGGGTCGTGCCCGTCCCCCCGGTCGTGGTCCGGACCCGCCTGAACCGGCGCCGGCCCGTCCACCACCGCATGGACCTCTGTCATGGTGTGCCTTTCCACTGGTTGTGCTGGTACCGCTGCCGCTCAGCCCTTGACCGCGCCCTGGAGGCCCCCGACGATCTGCTTCTCCGCCAGGGTGAAGAACAGCAGCGCCGGCAACATCGCCAGCGACGTGAAGGCGAGGACGCCGGCGGTGTCGGTGGTGTACTGGCTGGAGAAGTTCTGCACGCCCAGCGGCAGGGTGTGCAGGTTGACGTCCCCGAGGACGAGCAGCGGCAGGAGGAACGCGTTCCAGCTCGCCACGAACGCGAGGATGCCGACGGTGACGACCGCGGGCCGCGACAGCGGCAGCACGATCCGCCAGAGGAAGCCCAGCCGGCCGGCGCCGTCGATGGCGGCCGCGTCCTCCAGCTCCCGCGGGATGGCCGACAGGAACGGCCGCAGGATGACGATGGTGAGCGGCAGCGAGAACGCCACCTGCGGCAGGATCACCGCGTAGTAGGAGTTGATCAGGCTCAGGTCACGCAGCAGGAGGTAGAGCGGCAGGATCGCCGCCCCGGCCGGGAAGAGCAGGCCGAGCGTGAAGAAGGTGTACAGCCCTTCGCGGCCCCGGAACGAGTAACGGGCGAGCACGAACGCGGCGGCCATGCCGAGCACCACCACGCCGAGCGTGGTGCCGAGCGCGACCACGGCGCTGTTGAACGCCTGCCGCCAGAAGTCGCTCTGCGTCAGCACCCGGTAGTAGTTGTCCCAGACCCACGGGTCGGGCAGGCCGGCGGGATCGTTCACGATCTGCGGCGTGGTCCGGAAACCACCGACGACGACGTAGACGACCGGGGCGATCGACACGGCCGCGACCGCGAGCGCGATCGCGTACGTCAGCGGCGAGCTCCACTGCACCGGGCGGCGCCCGGCCGAGGGGGCGGGTACGGGGTTCACGGCCACTGTCACTTCCCCTTCCGGGTGATGGCGCCCTCGATGTCACGACGGAGCAGGAACCGCTGGAACAGCAGCGCCGCGACGAAGGAGATGACGAACAGGATCACGGCGACCGCGTTGCCGTAGCCCCAGAGCCGGGCGAAGAAGCCGTTGTCCACCATGTACGTGGCCATGGTGGCGGAGGCGCCGAGGGAGCGCACCGCGGGCACCGAGGTCACCCAGATCATGTCGAAGACCTGCAACGAGCCGATCATCGACAGGAACATCCAGATCCTGATGGTGGGGCCGAGCAGCGGCAACGTGACGTGACGCTGGATCTGCCACCAGCTCGCGCCGTCGATCTCGGCGGCCTCGTTCAGTTCGGGCGGCACGTTAGACAGGCCGGCGAGCAGCAGGATGATGGCGAAGCCGACGTACTTCCAGGTGAGGACGAACAGCAGCGTCCAGATGACCACGTCGAGGTCGGCCAGCCACGCCTGCACGAGGCCGCCCATCCCGATCGACTGCAGCAGCGCGTCCAGCGTGCCGTTCTCGGTCAGGATCAGCTTCCACATGATGCCGACGGTGACCTCGGCGAGCACGTAGGGCACGAAGACCAGGAGGCGGAACGCGGAGCGCCCGCGGAAGCGGCGGTTGAGCAGCAGGGCGATGCCGAGCGCGACGGGGCCCTGGATGAGCAGCGACCCGAAGACGATGATGGCGTTGTTGCGCAGCGCGTCGAGGAAGATCGGGTCCTGGAACGCGAGCGTGTAGTTGCGGAAGCCGACGTACTCGGTGGGCGGCCCGACCCCGCGCCAGCGGAACAGGCTGTAGTAGAACGCGAAGCCCATCGGTACCAGCACGAACAGCACGTAGACGAGGACGGCCGGCGTGGTCAGCCCGATGATCTCGTACCACTTGCGGCGGGTCTCGGCGCGGCGTGAGGCGGCTCGTGCGCCGGGCCGGAGGCCCGCCGGCGGCGCGAGAGCGCCGTCGGCGGGCGTACGGGTCTGCGATGCGGACGTCACTTGCTTGCGGCCGCCTTCATGGCCGAGACGACCTTCTCAGGTGTCCCGTTGCCGGCGAAGATCGCGACGATCGCGTCGTTCATCGCGGTGCCGACGGTGCTGCCGAAGGCCGTGTCCAGCCAGAGCTGCACGTAGGTGGCTGAGGAGGTGGCCTCCAGGATGGACTTCAGCGCCGGGTCGGTGACGCCGTCGGCAGCGCCCTTGGCGACCGGCAGGCCGGTGCCGGTGGCGGCGTAGCCCTTCTGCACCTCGGGGCTGACGATGTACTTGAGGAACTCGACGCACTCGGCCGGGGCGTTCTTGGCGCAGGAGAAGCCGTCGCCGCCGCCGAGGGCCGCCTTCGGGTCACCGGCGGAGCCGGAGATCGCCGGCACCGGGAACCAGCCGAGGAACTTGCCCAGGGCCGCCTTGTCCGTGGCGACGGTGTCCAGCGTGCCACGGTTCCAGTCGCCCATCAGCTCCATCGCGGCCTTGCCGTTGGCGAGCAGACCGTTGGCGCTGGTCGGGTCGTTCTGGCCCGGGGTGGCGATGAAGTTGTTCTGGAACGGCTTGGTGTCGATGAAGGCCTTCAGGTCCTGACCGGCCTTGACGAAACACGGGTCGTCGAAGGTCCGGTCCTTCGTTGCCTTCTTCAGCGTGTCGACCGAGCAGGCCCGCAGCGCGAAGTTGTACCACCAGTGCGCGGCCGGCCACTTGTCACCGGCGCCCAGGGCGATCGGGACGACGTTGATGGCCTTGAGCTTGGTGACCGCGGCGTTGAGTTCCTCGAAGGTGGTCGGCGGCGCCGAGATGCCCGCCCTCGCGAACATGTCCTTGTTGTACCAGATGCCCTCGATGCCCATCCGGAACGGCAGGCCGTACTGCTTGCCGTCCACCTGCCAGATCTCGGCGGCGCTGCCGATGTCGGCCACCTCGTTCTTCACCTGGTCGGTGACGTCCTTGAGGTAGTCGGCCTCGACCTGCTCGCGCATCTCGCCGCCGCCCCACGCCTGGAAGATGTCCGGCGGGTCGTTGCTCAGCAGCGCGGCGGGGAGCCGGGTGCGCTGGAGCTGGTTCGTCTCGATCGCCTCGATCTCGATCTTGACGGTCGGGTGGGCCGCGGAGAAGTCCTTGGCGACCTTCTCCCAGTACGTCTTGCCGGGGCCGTCCTGCGAGGCGTTGTGCCACCAGGTCAGCGTCACCGGGTTCTTGTACAGCTCGCTCTCGGCGGCCTTCTCGTCGTCGCCACCGCTGGTGCACGCGGAGGCCAGCAGAGCGCTTGTCACAAACAGTGCCAGGACGGCACCAGCACGGCGCTTCATCGCCATAGATGTCTCCTCGACCACTTAGCCGGGTTACCTGCCGGGGAGTTTTACAGGGCCGTAACGTGAAGTCAATCGGTATCGATAACGTTTTCGACATCGTCTTCGATCCACCCGGAAGGGCCCTCTATCATCGTCGGCGTGGTGTTCCCGCAGCGCGTCAAGATGTCGGACGTGGCACGTACGGCCGGCGTCTCGGTGGCAACTGTATCGAAGGTTGTCAATGGTCGGTACGGCGTCGCGCAGGCCACCGTCGAGCGCGTCCAGCAGGTGATCCACGAACTCGGCTACGAGGCCAGCCTGGGGGCGCAGAGCCTGCGCAGCCACCGCACGAACGTGCTGGGCATCCTGGTCGCCGAGTTCGAGCCGTTCTCCACCGAGCTGCTCAAGGGCGCGTCCCGCGAGGTCGCCGGCAGCGGCTACCAACTGCTCGCCTACTCCAGCGGCGACGGCGAGGGCGCGGCCATCGGCTGGGAGCGGCGCTCGCTGGCGCGGCTCTCCGGCACGCTGATCGACGGCGCGGTGATCGTGACGCCGACGGTGGTCGAGACCAAGCACGGCTTCCACGTGGTCGCGGTCGACCCGCACACCGGCCCGTCCGGCCTGCCCACTGTCGACTCCGACAACTTCGCCGGCGCCGTGCTGGCCACCGACTACCTGCTGTCGCTGGGCCACCGCCGGATCGCGCACATCAGCGGCCGCCCCGACCTGGAGTCGGCCCGCCTGCGTGAGGCCGGGTTCCGCAAGGCGATGGCCGACGCGGGCGCACCCGTGGACGAGCGGCTGGTCCGGGTGGGCGGCTTCCGCACCGAGACCGCCGCCGGCACGGCCGCCGAGCTGCTCGCGCTCCCCGACCGGCCGACCGCGATCTTCGCCGGCAACGACCTGTCGGCGATCTCCACGCTGGACGTCGCCCGCGGCCTCGGCCTGCGCGTACCGGACGACCTGTCGGTCATCGGCTTCGACAACATCCCCGAGTCGGCACTCGTCGACCCTCCACTCACCACGATCCGGCAACCGCTGCAACGCATGGGCGCCGAGTCCCTGCGGCTGCTGATCGACCTGATCGCCGGCGTCGAGCGGGACACCCACATCCAGCTCCCCACCGAGCTGGTCGTCCGGGCCTCCTGCCGGCCCCTGCGCTGACGCGCTCCACGTCCGGCCCGGCCGGGCGCTCCCTCCCGAACGGTGATTGACGGGCGGCTATCGAGGTCCGTAAGGTTTCGGGCTACTTCCGGAAGATTCTCCGGAAGTTTTCGGAAGCCGCACCGCCCGCCCGGGCACCCGCCGCTCCGTTCCACGCCGCGGCGGCCCCGGCACCGCCACCGCCGGCCCTCGGGCCGAGCGCACCTCCCGGAAGGAACGAGATGAAGCTGAGACGCTGGCTCGCCGCCGGCGCGGTCGCCGTCGTGACCGCCACCGCCCTCAACGTCGTCCCCGCGACGGCGGGACGCCCGTACGACCCGGCCGCGCAGAGCCTGCGCGAGCTGGCCAAGCGCCACGGCCTGTACGTGGGCACCGCGGTGGACATGGCGGCCCTCAACGACCCCGGCGAGCCGCGGTACCGCGAGCTGGCCGCGTCCGAGTTCTCCACCGTCACCGCCGAGAACGTGATGAAGTGGGAGAGCCTGGAGCCCACCCGGGGCACCTACAACTGGGGCCCGGCCGACGAGCTGATCGAGTTCGCCCGCAAGAACAACCAGCGGGTCCGCGGCCACGTGCTGGTCTGGCACAACCAGCTGCCGGCGTGGCTGACCAGCGGCGTCGCGGACGGCTCGATCAGCAAGGCCGAGCTGCGCCAGATCCTGCGCAACCACATCACCGCCGTGGTCACCCACTTCAAGGGCAAGATCTGGCAGTGGGACGTGGTGAACGAGGCGGTCAGCGACCCCTGGGACACCCCGTCCACCCTGCACTACAAGGGGTTCTGGGCGCAGAACCTCGGGCCCGGCTACCTCGCCGACGCGTTCCGCTGGGCCCGCGCCGCCGACCCGAAGGCGCTGCTGTTCTACAACGACTACAACATCGAGGCGTTCGGCTCCGGCAACCCGGCCGACGACAAGACGCAGTTCGTCTACAACATGGTCCGTGAGCTGCGGGCCAAGGGTGTGCCGATCGACGGCGTGGGCGCGCAGGGCCACCTGGGCACCCAGTACGGCAACTTCAGCACGCTCCAGGTGGCCGCGGCCCTGCGCAAGTTCGCCGGGCTGGGGCTGGCCACGGCCCTCACCGAGGTGGACGTGCGCAGCCAGATCACCGAGGGGGTGGAAGCCGGGGACTCCGCGGAGATCAACCCGCGCCTGCAGGCGTCCGCGGCGAACTTCAGCGTGCTGATGCAGGCCTGCCTGGCCGAGCGGCACTGCCTGTCGTTCACCCTCTGGGGCTTCACCGACAAGCACTCCTGGGTGCCCGGCGCGTTCTCCGACCCGCCGGAGGGCCTGGCCACCGTGTACGACGAGAACTACCAGCCGAAGCGCGCCTACCACGAGCTCAAGGCCGACCTGATCTTCTCCGGTCCGCCCTACGTGCTCCCGCGCATCCCCCAGCACCCGCGCCGTTAGGCGACGGGCGCACCACGGCGGGGCCGGTCCGTCGACCGGCCCCGCCGCCTGTGGTGGCGCGGCCGCGTCCGCGCTCACGCCGCGCGGCGGCGGCCCAGTTCCGACTCCAGCCGAGCGATGAGCGTCTTGCGGGCCTTGCCGCGCCGTTCCCGGCGCAGCGCCGCGTCGAGCTGGCGGGTGTCGAGGCCGCGGATCAGCTTGACCGCCTCGGTCACCGGCAACTCGCCGAGCTGCTCGGCGGCGGTGGCGTCCCGGCGGGCCCGCTTGGCCGGGCCGGGGTTCGGCACGTACTGGCGGCCGGATCGCGACGCGCGGCGCTTGCGGGTGTCGGTGTCGCGCCGCTCGGACTCCGACAGCTCCTCCCACGCCTGTTTGGGCAGGTAACGACGGGTCTCGCCGCCGTTGCGGGCGCGCGTGTCACCGCTGCGGGTCTGCCACTGTTCGCCACCCCAGCGTTGCAGGGAGCGCTGCCGCGCGTCCTTCGGGCCCTCGAATCCCCCGCCGGCCTTCTTGTACTCGTTCGTCAGCAGCTGCGACTTGCGGGCCGACCACTGCCCCGGCCGTCCGCCCTTGTCGGAGGCGCGGATCTCGGCCTTCAGGCGCTCCCGCAGCTCCGGCTCGGTGTACTTCGCCATGACGCAGCGTTACCCGGCCCGGCGGCGGCCATGCCGGTCAGCCGGACGCCGGCCGGTAGACCAGATCCATCGTGTCGGTGCGGCCCGACCACTCCAGCCGCAGCCGCCAGCACCCGGCGGCCGGCAGGTCGACGATGGACGGCCCGGGCCCGCCCGCCACCTCGCGGACGACCGGGGCGTCGGTCCCGTCCCGCGTCGCGGTGATGACCAGAGGCGTACGTGGCGCCGGTTCGGACCGGCCGGCCTCGGGGCGGGCCACCCAGAGGATCTTGTTGTTCGCGCCGTCGCCGCGGGCGTGCACGAGCGGGTACGCGAACAGGATCGCCACAATGTCGCCCCGCGCGCCGAAGACGTGCCGCATCCTCGTGTCGCCGGTGAACCCGGCGTCCGCCCAGTCCGGCAGCCGGCCGGTCTGCACCCGTTCGGCGCAGGCCGCCGGCACGGACGGGCCGGTGGCCGGAACCGTGGCTGGGGCGGTTGCCGGGGCGGCGGCCGGGACCGTGGCCGGGCCGGTGCAACCGGCCAGCAGCAGGACCGGCGCCAGCAGAACTCTTCTCGGAACGGACATCCGCCCTCCCCCGTCGACGACTCTCGTCATCTGCGACACCGCCCGGCGCGCCGAGGTTCCCGCCGCGCTCACTCCAGTGAGGACGCGACGTCCAGCGCCTGCTCGCGGGTCAGGTCGCCCTCCAGCCGGTAGCTCACCCCGGCCTGCTCCCAGATCAGCGTGGCGGCGGACAACCGCGCGGTGGCCACCCGTTCCGTCCCCGACCGGTCCACGTACGCCAGCGCGTGCGGCCCGCCCACCCAGACCGCGAACTCGCCGCCGACCTGGGTGAGCGTCACGTCCGCCCCGAGGGACCGCTTGTGGAACACGATGTCGAGCGAGCCGTCGAACGCGTCCAGCCGCACCGTTCCGCCCCGGTAGAGCAGGCTGACGACCCGGTGGCCACCGGTGCCGTCCGGGTCGGCCACCAGCACCCGTTCCGGCACGCCGAGGCGAGACGGCACCCGGATCGGGAAGCGGACCTGGCGTTGCGCCTCGGCCAGGGCGACGTGACGCTGCGCGGGCAGCGGCGAGGGCGTGCCGGGCAGCGGCGGGGCGGGCGCGGAGTCGACGACGACGCCGGAGAACCGCAGCAGCCCGGTGACCGCGTCGGCGAGCGCGGCCCGGCCCGGCGGCAGCGCCGCCACGAGCAGCGCGGCGAGCGCGGCGGCCAGCACGTACCGCCGGCGGCGGCGCGGCGCGGGCGCGTCCAGCCGGGCGCGGACCCGCGCGGTGACGTCCGGCGTGCGCGCCGGCTCCAGCCGGCCGGCCAGGTCACGCAGCTCCCGCTCCAGGTCATCCACGGCGCGCCACCTCCCGGTCCAGCAGGGCACGCAGCTTCGCCAGCGCCCGGTGGGTCCGCGACTTCACGGTGCCCCGGGGCAGGCCCAGCACCGTCACCGTCTCGTCCTCGCCGAGGTCCAGCAGGTAGCGGCAGACGATCACCTCACGGTCGCGTGCGGGCAGCCGCCGCAGCGCCCCCACCAGCTCGGCCCGGCGCTCGGCCGCCAGCACCGCGTCGAGCCCGTCGGCGCCGCCGGCCACGACCGGGTCCGCCGCCGCCGCGCGCAACACCAGGCCGTCGCGCCGGCTGCGCGTACGGTGCAGGTTCCGGGTCTCGTTGGCGACGATCGCGAGCAGCCAGGACCGGAACGACGCCTCGCGCCGGTACCGGGACAACTTCCGGTACGCCTTCACGAACGCTTCCTGCACCACGTCCTCGGCGTCCGGCCCGGCGCCCAGCAGCACGGCCGTCCGGTACGCGGACGCGGTGTGCCGGGCGACCAGGACGTCGTACGCCTCCCGGTCGCCGGCGCGTACGCGGGTGACGAGCTCGTCGTCGTCCAGGGCAGCCTCCGCCGTCGGTCCGCTTCCATGACACCGCCCGGGGCGGCCGGGTTCCATCGGGCGTTTGACCGGTGACCGTGCCGGAAAGAGTGGCGGGATGAGCTGGGCGAGAAGAGCCGTACCCGCAGCCGTCGCCGCCGTCGCCGCGCTGGCGGCGCGGGACCTGCTGCAACGCGACCACGCGCTGCGCCGCAACTTCCCGGTGCTGGGCCGGGCCCGGTACCTGATCGAGTCGATCGGCCCGGAGCTGCGGCAGTACATCGTGGCCGGCAACGACGAGGAGCGGCCGTTCACCCGCGACCAGCGGCGCTGGGTGTACGCCTCGGCCAAGCAGGAGAACAACTACTTCGGTTTCGGCACCGACAACGACATCGAGCACACCTCCGGCTATCCGATCATCAAGCACCGTACGTTCGGGCGGGCGGTGCCGCCGTCGGCGCCGACCGCCGGGCACGACGTGACGTTGCCCTGCGCCAAGGTGCTCGGCGCGGCGCGCGGCCGGGCGCGCGCGTTCCGCCCCCAGTCGGTGGTCAACATCTCCGGGATGAGCTTCGGCTCGCTGTCCGGCAACGCGGTGGAGGCGCTCAACCGGGGCGCCGCGCTGGCCGGATGCCTGCACAACACCGGCGAGGGCGGGCTGTCGCCGTACCACCGCAACGGCGGTGAGCTGGTCTTCCAGCTCGGCACCGCCTACTTCGGCTGCCGCGACGAGCAGGGCCGGTTCAGCCTGGAACGGCTCAAGGAGCTGGTGGCGTCGGCGCCGGTACGCGCGCTGGAGATCAAGCTCAGCCAGGGCGCGAAACCGAGCCTGGGCGGCCTGCTGCCGGCGGCGAAGGTCTCCGCCGAGATCGCCGCCACCCGGGGCATCCCGGCCGGACGCGACTGCGTCAGCCCGTCCCGGCACGCCGAGTTCTCCGACTGCGACAGCCTGCTGGACTGGGTGGAGCTGCTCGCCGCCGAGACCGGCCTGCCGGTCGGCATCAAGTCCGCGGTCGGCGACCTCGGGTTCTGGGAGGAGCTGACCACGCTGATGCGCGACACCGGCCGGGGCGTGGACTTCGTGACCGTCGACGGCGGCGAGGGCGGCACCGGCGCCGCGCCGCTGATCTTCAGCGACTCGGTGTCGCTGCCGTTCCAGCAGGGCTTCTCCCGCGTCTATCGCACCTTCGCCGAACGCGACCTGCACGAGAAGGTGGTGTTCGTCGGCGCCGGCAAGCTCGGCCTGCCGGACAACGCCGTGGTGGCGTTCGCGCTCGGCGCCGACATGGTCAACGTCGGGCGGGAGGCGATGCTGGCGATCGGCTGCATCCAGGCGCAGAAGTGCCACACCGACACCTGCCCGACCGGCGTCGCCACGCAGAACGCCTGGCTGGCCCGGGGCCTGGACCCGGCCCGCAAGTCGGTGCGGGCCGCGAACTACATCCGCACGCTGCGCCGCGACCTGGTCAAGGTGGCCGAGGCGTGCGGCGTCGAGCACCCCGGGCTGATCGGCACCGACTCCGTCGAGATCCTCGACGGCCGGACCTCGTCGATCCCGCTGGACCGGGCATTCGGCTACCGGCCGGAGTGGGGAATGCCGTCGGCCGCCGACCGGACGGAGATCGTGCGGCTGATGACGGCCGAGGCGCCGCAGGGCGGCAGCGCGCCGCCCTCCCCCACCGCCGTCGGCTGATCCAGACCGCGGGAAATCCGGTCGGCCGCCGCGCCGTCGCGGCGTACAGTCCGCCGCATGGCTGTGGACACCAGGCCGGCGGTGCGCGCCGGTCGCTTCCGGCTGCTCCCGCTGGGTGTGGTGTTCCTGACCGTCGGTCTGTCCACCGCCGTGGTGCTGCCGTTCCTGTCGCTGTTCCTCGACCGGGAGGTCCACGCCGGTCCGGTACGGGTGACCGTGTTCCTGGTCGTCGCCCCGCTGTCCGGGGTGGTCGCCTCCGCGCTGGTCGGCCGGCTGTCGGATCGCCTGCCGATCCGGCGCGCGCTGCTGGTCGGCGCCGCGCTGGCCGGCGTGGTGGGCGCGGGGACGACCGCGTTCGTCCGCGACTACTGGATCCTGCTGGGGCTGACCGCGACCGCCATGGCACTGGCGAACTCGCTGTTCCCGCAGTCGTTCGCGTACACCCGGGCGCTGTTCGACAGGGACGATCCGGCGCGGGCAGCGTTCGGCGTCAGCCTCATGCGTACCGTGTTCTCGCTGGCCTGGGTGGCCGGGCCGGCGCTGGCCGCGGTGCTGCTCGGCGTCGGCGGCTTCCGCCTGGTCTACGGCATGGCCGCCGTCATGTACGCGCTGGCCGCGCTGGTGGCCGCGTTCCGGCTGGAGGAGCTGCCGCTGCCGGCGCGGCCGGTAGCGGCCGATCCGGACGGCGCCGCGCCCGGCCCACCCGGCGCGTCCCGGCTGCGGCTGGCGCTGACGGCGCTCACGTTCGTCCTGCTCCAGTGCCCGCTGACGGTCGGCGTGCAGGCGATGCCGCTGTTCATCGACACCGAGCTGAACGACGACCCCTCCCGCGCCGGGCTGGTGCTGGGCCTGTGCGCGGCGCTGGAGATCCCGCTGATACTCGGGCTGGGCGCGCTGACCGCGCGGGTCCGGCTGCGGCCGCTGATCCTGGTCGGCGGCGCGTGCGGGGTCGTCTACTACGCGACCGCCGCGCTGGCGCCGAGCGTGCCGGTCCTGCTGTTCGCGCAGCCGGTGAACGCGCTGTTCATCGCCGCGGTGTCCGGCGTCGGCATCGCCTACGTGCAGGATCTGCTGCCGGGCGAGCCGGGCCGGGCCACCACGCTGTTCACCAACACGTTCCCGATCGGCGCCATGCTCTCCGGGCCGCTGCTCGGGCTCTCCGCGCAGATCGGCTACCGGTGGGCGTACGGCATGAGCACCGGGCTGTGCGCGGCCGGGCTGCTGGTGCTGCTGCTGACCCGGCCCTCCGCGCGGGCCTGACCGGTCAGCGGCGCCGCACCAGCACCACGTGGTCGATCAGCTCACCGGTCTGGCCGTCCGGGCCGGTGGCGGTGCGGCGCGCCGCGCCCAGCCGCTCGGTGTCCCAGCCGTCCGGGTCGAGGTCCATCGCAGCCAGGATCTCCTCCGGGCTGGCGAACCGGTGGTGGCCGGTGTCGGGCCCGGCCCAGGGCGGCGGCGCGCCGTGCTCGACGACGAGCAGCCGGCCGCCGGGCGCGACCGCCTCGGCCGCCGGGGGCAGCACCTTCTCCCGGGGCAGGACCAGCGGCGACTGGAAGAACTGCGCGGACACCAGGTCGTACCGGCCGGGCGGGAAGCCCTCGGTGAGGTCGTGCCGGACGGTGGTGATCCGGTCGGCCACGCCGGCCCGCTCAGCCTCCACGGTGAGCCGCTCCAGCGCGACGGACGAGATGTCCACGGCGGTGACCTGCCAGCCCCGCGACGCCAGCCACACCGCGTCGCCGCCCTCGCCGCTGCCCAGGTCGAGCACGGTGCCCGGGGGCAACGCTTCGGCTACCTCGGCCAGGACCGGGTTGACCCGGCCGCTCCAGATCCGGTCCCGTTGTCCGTACCGCTCGTCCCAGAACCGGGCCGGGTCGGTGTCCGCCGCCGGGTGCTCGTGGTGATGGTGCCCCGTCATGTTCGCCTCCTCGCCGCCGGGCGTCTGGCCGCCCGGGTCCCACCATCGTGCGCCGCCGGCCGCCCGGCAGCAAGGAACCTTGCCGTTCCGGCAAACGACAGCTAGGGGGTTGGCGTGCGGCGGATCCCGCGTTACCGTCGATGACAGATACCCCCGGGGGTATAATGATCCGGAAGGAGAACGCCCATGCGCGAGGTCGACCTCACCGCGTTCGCCACCGCCCACGCCGACGGGGCGACGGTCATCGACGTCCGGGAGACCGCCGAGTACCTCGGCGGACACGTCCCGGGTGCCCGGTGTGTGCCGCTGGGTCACCTGCCCGCCCAGATGCCGCAGGTGCCCCGCACCGGCCCCGTCTACGTGATCTGCGAGGCCGGCGGGCGCAGCCGGGTCGGCGCGGAGCTGCTCGAACGTGCCGGCGTCACCGCCCTGTCGGTGGCTGGCGGCACGTCGGCCTGGGTCCGCTCCGGTCGCCCGGTGACCGCCGGCAGCCGGCCGTGACCGGCCGGCCGGAGACGGCGCCCGCTCCGCGCGCCGGCTTCCTGCGCCGCCTGCTCGGGCCCCGCGTCGCCCGGGTCACCCCGGCGGAGGCGGCGGCGCTGTCCGGCGCGGGCGCGCTGCTGCTCGACGTCCGCGAGCCCGCCGAGTGGCGCGCCGGACACGCACCGGGCGCCCGGCACATCCCGCTCGGCCAGCTCGCCGACCGGCTGTCCGAGGTGCCGGCGAACCGGCCCGTGGTGACCCTCTGCCGCTCCGGCGCGCGGTCACGGCGGGCGGCCAAGCTGCTCGCCGCGGCGGGCCACGAGGTGCACGACCTGACCGGCGGCATGCGCGCGTGGGCGAGCGCCGGGCTGGCGGTACGAGCAAAGGGCGGCAGGCCGGGCAACGTGGCCTGAGCAGACCCCGCCACCACCCAGGAGAAGGAGTGCGTCCCATGCTGTTCACCCAGTACTACCTCGACTGCCTGTCCCAGGCCTCGTACCTGATCGCCGACGACCGCACCGGCCGCGCCGTGCTCGTCGACCCGCGCCGGGACATCGACGAGTACCTCACCGACGCGAAGGCGCACGGCCTGACGATCGAGGGCGTCGTCAACACCCACTTCCACGCCGACTTCCTCGCCGGGCACCTCGAGGTGGCCGCCGCGACCGGCGCGTGGATCGGCTACGGGCACCGGGCCGAGACCGAGTACCCGAGCCGCAAGCTCACCGACGGCGAACGGATCAGCCTCGGCGACGTGACCCTGGAGATCATGGAGACCCCGGGCCACACGCCGGAGTTGATCAGCATTCTGGTCTACGAGCGCGCCGACGACGCCGTCCCGTACGGGGTGCTGACCGGCGACGCGCTGTTCATCGGCGACGTGGGCCGCCCCGACCTGCTCGCCTCGTTCGGCGTGACCGCCGAGGAACTGGGCAGCATGCTCTACGACAGCGTGCAGCGCAAGCTGATGGGCCTGCCCGACGAGGTGCGTGTCTTCCCCGCCCACGGCGCCGGCTCGGCCTGCGGCAAGAACCTGTCCACCGAACGGCAGTCCACGATCGGCGAACAGCGCCGCACCAACTACGCCTGCGCGCCGATGAGCGAGGAGCGTTTCCTCGCCCTGGTCACCGGCGGGCAGCCGGCCGCGCCCGGCTACTTCGCCTTCGACGCGGTGCTCAACCGCAAGGCGCGCGAGCTTTTCGACCACGCCCGCCCGGCCCGATCGCTCACCCCGGCCGAGTTCCTGGCCGCCCGGGCCGACGGCGCCGTCGTGGTCGACGCCCGCGACCCGCAGGAGTACGCCACCGGGCACCTGCGTGGCGCGCTCAACGTCCCGGCCGACGGCCGGTTCGCCGAGACCGCCGGCAGCGTGGTCGCGCCCGACCGGCCGGTGCTCGTGGTGGCCCCGCAGGACCGGGAGGAGGAGATCGTCGTCCGCCTCGCCCGGATCGGCTTCGACCGGGTGATCGGCTACCTCCGGGAGCCGGAGACGGCCTTCCTGGAGATGGCCGCCGAGATGACCCGGGCCAGCCGGGTCACCGCCACGGAGCTGCGCGCGGCGCTGGAGCGTCCGGACGCGCCGGTGGTGCTGGACGTCCGCAACGCCGGTGAGCGGGAGCAGGGCGCGGTGGACGGCTCCCGGCACATCCCGCTGGCCGAGCTGACCCACCGTCTCGGCGAGGTGCCCGCCGGCCGGCCCGTCGTCGTGCACTGCGCCGGCGGCTACCGCTCCTCGGTCGCCGCCAGCCTGCTGCGCGCCGCCGGTCACGACGACGTGTCCGACCTGCTCGGCGGGTACGGCGCCTGGGAGGGCCTGCACGCCGCCGCCTGAGGCACAGGTCCGGGCCGCCAGGATTAGCACTCCCCTCGCATGGGCAGACATTTGTCATCAGTCACGCGACCGAGGGAGCTGACGGCATGGCGAAGGGCGACATCGACACCTACCAGCAGGACGGGCAGTGGAAGAACCGCCCGGAGGGCAACGAGCGCGCGAGCAGCCGCCACGACACCAAGGCGGAGGCGGAGGCGGCCGGCCGGGAGATGGCGGTCGAGCGCGGCACCGAGCACGTGATCAAGAAGCAGGACGGCACCATCGGCGAGAAGAACACGTACCCCCGCGAGCGCGACCCCCGGGACATCCCGGGCTGAGCCCGCACCGCACGCACGTCACGGCGCCGGACCCGCACGGGTCCGGCGCCGTAGCGCGTACCGGCGGGTAGTGAGTGGCTGGCTAAAAAGTTTTGTTCGGTTCCTACAACGGCTCCCGCTCAGGCTTCGGCCGTTACGACATGGCGCCGCCCGCGCACAGGCGGAAGGGTGAGGCAAGCCGGGGGCATCGCCGCGCCCGGCGCGCCACCGTGGGTCTACCGAAGGGGACGGTCACGTGTTCAGCCGTGTCGCCATCGTCAACCGTGGTGAGGCCGCGATGCGGCTCATCCACGCGGTCCGGGAACTGGCCGCGGAGACCGGCACCCGGATCGAGACCGTCGCGCTCTACACCGACGTCGACCGTACCGCCACCTTCGTCCGCGAGGCGGACGTCGCCTACGACCTGGGCCCCGCGTCCGCCCGCCCGTACCTCGATCTCAAGGCGCTGGAACGCGCGCTGGTGGAGACCGGCGCGGACGCCGCCTGGGTGGGCTGGGGTTTCGTGGCCGAGGACCCGGCGTTCGCCGAGCTGTGCGAGAAGATCGGCGTGACGTTCGTCGGGCCCAGCCCGGACGCCATGCGCAAGCTCGGCGACAAGATCGGCGCGAAGCTGATCGCCGAGGAGGTCGGCGTTCCGGTCGCGCCGTGGAGCCGCGGCGCGGTGGAGAGCCTGGAGGACGCGCTGCGCGCGGCGGCCTCGATCGGCTACCCGCTGATGCTCAAGGCCACAGCGGGTGGCGGCGGGCGCGGCATCCGGGTGATCCGCAGCGACGCCGAGCTGGCCGACGCCTACGAGCGCACCAGCCAGGAGGCGGCGCGGGCGTTCGGCAGCGGCGTGGTGTTCCTGGAGCGCCTGGTCACCGGTGCCCGGCACGTCGAGGTGCAGGTGATCGCCGACGGTCAGGGCACCGCCTGGGCGCTCGGGGTACGGGACTGCTCGGTCCAGCGGCGCAACCAGAAGGTGATCGAGGAGGCCGCGTCGCCGGTGCTCGCCCCGGAGCAGGTGGCGGAGCTGAAGGCATCGGCGGAGCGCCTGGCGGTGGCGGTCGGCTACCGGGGCGCGGCCACAGTCGAGTTCCTCTACCACCCGGGCGACCGGCTGTTCGCCTTCCTGGAGGTGAACACGCGCCTGCAGGTCGAGCACCCGATCACCGAGGCGACCACCGGGTTCGACCTGGTCAAGGCGCAGCTGCACGTGGCCGGTGGCGGCCGGCTCACCGGTGAGCCGCCGGTCGAGCGCGGGCACGCGATCGAGGCGCGGCTCAACGCCGAGGACCCGGACCGCGACTTCGCGCCCTCCCCCGGGCGGATCACCCGGCTGGACCTGCCCGCCGGGCCGGGCATCCGGGTGGACACCGGGGTCAGCGAGGGCGATACCATCCCGGCGGACTTCGACTCCATGATCGCCAAGATCATCGCGTACGGCCGGGACCGGGACGAGGCGCTGGGGCGCCTGCGCCGGGCGATGGCGAACACCACTGTGGTCATCGCCGGTGGCGCCACGAACAAGAGCTTCGTGCTCGACCTGCTCGACCAGCCCGAGGTGATCGACGCCAGCGCGGACACCGGCTGGATCGACCGGGTACGCGGCGAGGGCCGCCTCGTCGCGCACCGGCACTCCGCCGTCGCGCTTGCCGCCGCCGCGATCGAGGCGTACGAGGAGGACGAGACCGCCGAGCGGCAGCGGCTGCTGTCCACCGCGGCGGGTGGACGCCCGCAGGTGCAGCACCGCAGCGGCCGGCCGCTGGATCTGAAGCTGCGCGGCGTGACCTACCGGATGCGGGTGGCCCGGGTCGGCGCGCACCGGTTCCGCGTCGGCGTCGAGGTCGGCGGCGACGTGCGCACCGCCGACGTCGAGCTGGACCGCTTCGACCGGCACACCGGCCAGATCGCCGTCAACGGCGCCCGGTTCCGCCTGCTCCTCGACACCCACGGCCCGGTGCACCTGGTCGAGGTGGACGGCGTGACGCACCGGATCAGCCGCGACGAGGGCGGCGTGGTGCGCTCCCCCATGCCGGCGCTGGTGGTCGCCACGCCGCTTCAGGTCGGCGCGGAGGTCGAGGCCGGCGCGCCGGTGCTGGTGCTGGAGGCGATGAAGATGGAGACGGTGCTGCGCGCGCCGTTCCGGGCCCGCCTCAAGGAGTCGTCGGTGGCGGTCGGCACCCAGGTCGAGGCGGGCGCGCCGCTGCTGCGCCTGGAGCCGCTCGCGGAGGACGACGCCGAGGCGGCCGACGGCCCGGCCGGTCCCGCTGTCGAGCTGGACCTGCCCGTCGCCCCGGCGGACGTGCCGGCGCGGTCCCGGGCCGAGCGCGGCCAGGAGGACCTGTGCGCGCTGCTGCTCGGCTACGACGTCGACCCGCACGACGAGCGGCGGGTGCTCGACGACTACCTGGACGCGCGGCGCGCCGCCACCGAGGCGGGACACCGGCCGCTGGCCGAGGAACTGGAGCTGGCCGGCGTCTTCGCCGACCTGGCCGAGCTGAGCCGCAACCGCCCCGGCGACGACGGGCCGGCCGGGCACGTGCACAGCGCCCGCGAGTACTTCCACACCTACCTGCAGAGCCTCGACGTCGAGCGGGCCGGCTCCCCGGAGTCGTTCCGGGCCCGGCTGGCCAAGGCGCTCGCCCACTACGGCGTCACCGAGCTGGACCGCTCCCCCGAACTGGAGGCCGCGGTCTTCCGGATCTTCCTGGCCCAGCAGCGGGCCGCCGCGGACGCCACGGTGATCGCCGCGCTGCTGCGCTCGTGGCTGCGCGAGCCGCCGCCGGACGAGGCGCTGCGCGAGCCCGCCGGCCTCACCCTGGAGCGCCTCGTCGCGGCCACCCAGGTCCGCTTCCCGGTCGTCGCCGACCTGGCCCGGGGCGTGGTGTTCGCCTGGTTCGCCCAGCCGCTGCTGCGCCGCAACCGGGCCCGGGTCTACGCGCGGGTCCGCGCGAACCTGCGGCACCTCGACGCGCACCCGGACGCGCCGGACCGCGCCGAGCGGGTCGCCGAGATGGTACGCAGCACCGAGCCGCTGGTCCGGCTGCTCGGGCAGCGCCTGGTCCGCGACGACCTGGACAACGCGACGATGCTGGAGGTGCTGACCCGCCGGTACTACGGCAACAAGGCACTCACCGAGGTCAGCACCCGTGCCGCCGGTGGCTGCACGTTCGTGGTGGCCGGGCGGGACGGGTCGAGCGTGGTGTCCGCCGCGGTGCGGTTCGACGCGCTCGGCGACGCGCTGCGCGGGCTGGCCGAGGTGGCCGCCGACCGCGACGCCGTCGACGCGGACGTCTACCTGTCCTGGGAGAACCAGCCCGCGGACTTCGACGCCACCGCCGCCGCGCTGCTCGACGTGCTGAACGCGCACCCGCTGCCGGCGTCGGTGCGCCGGATCACCACCACCGTCGCCGGGCGCGCCGGCGCGGTGATGCACCACCACTTCACGTTCCGTCCCGGCGAGTCCGGGATGGCCGAGGAGCGCCTGATCCGCGGCCTGCACCCGTACATCGCGCAGCGGATGCAGCTGGAACGGCTGCGCGAGTTCGACCTGACCCGCCTGCCGTCGCTGGACGAGGAGGTCTACCTGTTCCAGGCGGTGGCCCGGCAGAACCCGTCCGACCAGCGGCTCGTCGCGTTCGCGCAGGTACGCGACCTGACCGGGCTGCGCGAGCAGGACGGCCGCCTGGTCTCGCTGCCCACCACCGAGGACACGGTGGCGGCCTGCATCGACTCGATCCGCCGGGCGCAGTCGCGGCGGCCGTCGAAGTCGCGGTTCCCGACCAACCGGATCGTCATCTACGTGTGGCCGCCGAGCGAGCTGACCCGCGAGGAGATGGAGCTGATCGCCGGGCGGGTCCGCCCCACCACTGTGGGCGCGGAGCTGGAGGAGATCCTGTTCATCGCGCGCCAGCGCGACCGCCGTACCGGCGAGCTGACCAAGGTCGGCGTGCGGATCACCTTCGACGTCACCGGGCACGCCCGGCTCGACATGGGTGAGCCGCCGAGCGAGCCGGTCGAGCCGCTGGACGAGTACCGGCTGAAGGTGCTGCGGGCGGCCAGCCGCAACACCGTCTACCCGTACGAGCTGACCGGGCTGCTGGGCGACTTCGTCGAGCACGACCTGGACGCCGACCACCAGCTGGTGCCGGTGGACCGGCCCAAGGGCCGCAACAGCGCGGCGATCGTGGCCGGCGTGGTCACCACCCCGACGCCCCGGCACCCGCAGGGCGTGACCCGGGTGGCGCTGCTCGGCGATCCCACCAAGTCGCTCGGCGCGCTGTCGGAGCCGGAGTGCCGGCGGGTGATCGCCGCGCTGGACCTGGCGCAGCGGATGGGCGTGCCGCTGGAGTGGTACGCGCTGAGCGCCGGCGCCCGCATCTCGATGACCTCCGGCACCGAGAACATGGACTGGGTGGCCGCGGCGCTCAAACGCATCGTCGAGTTCACCCAGGACGGCGGCGAGATCAACATCGTGGTCGCGGGCATCAACGTCGGCGCCCAGCCGTACTGGAACGCCGAGGCGACGATGCTCATGCACACCAAGGGCGTGCTGGTCATGACGCCCGACTCGGCCATGGTGCTCACCGGCAAGCAGTCGCTCGACTTCTCCGGCGGCGTGTCCGCCGAGGACAACTTCGGCATCGGCGGCTACGACCGGGTGATGGGCCCGAACGGGCAGGCGCAGTACTGGGCGCCGGACCTGCCGGGCGCGCGGGACGTGCTGATGGCGCACTACGACCACACGTACGTCGCGCCGGGCGAGCACGCGCCGCGGCGGGCCGTCACCATGGACCCGGTGGACCGGGACGTCTGCGGCTACCCTCACGCGGTGGCCGGCAGCGACTTCGCCACGGTCGGCGAGATCTTCTCCGCCACCGCGAACCCGGACCGCAAGAAGCCGTTCGACATCCGTACCGTGATGCGGGCCCTCGCGGACCAGGACCACCCGGTGCTGGAGCGGTGGGCCGGCATGGCCGACGCGGAGACCGCTGTGGTGCAGGACGTGCACCTCGGCGGCATCCCGGTGTGCCTGCTCGGCATCGAGTCCCGGTCGGTGCCCCGGCACGGTTTCCCGCCCACCGACGGCCCGGACACCTACACCGCGGGCACGCTGTTCCCGCGCTCGTCGAAGAAGGCCGCGCGGGCGATCAACGCGGCCAGCGGCAACCGGCCGCTGGTCGTGCTCGCGAACCTGTCCGGCTTCGACGGCTCACCCGAGTCGATGCGCAAGCTGCAACTGGAGTACGGCGCGGAGATCGGCCGGGCGATCGTCAACTTCCGCGGCCCGATCGTGTTCTGCGTGATCTCGCGCTATCACGGCGGCGCGTTCGTGGTCTTCTCCAAGGCGCTCAACCCGGACATGACCGTCCTGGCGATCGAGGGGTCGTTCGCCTCGGTGCTGGGCGGCGCGCCGGCCGCCGCCGTGGTGTTCGCCGGTGAGGTCGCCGCCCGCACCGCGGCCGATCCCCGGGTACGCGAGCTGGAGGGCCGGGTGGCGTCCGCCACCGGTACGGAGCGGGCCACGCTCAGCGCGGAGCTGGACGAGCTGCGCGGGTCGGTGCGGGCGGAGAAGCTGGGCGAGGTGGCCGCCGAGTTCGACCGGGTGCACAGCATCCAGCGGGCGGTCGAGGTCGGGTCGGTCGACGCGGTGATCCGCGCGGCCGAGCTACGGCCCCGGGTCATCGAGGCGATCGAGGCGCACCTGCGCTGACAGGTCGGGCGCTCGGACGGCGGGCGGGCCTTCGGGTCCGTCCGCCGTTTCGCGTGCGCCGGATGTCGACGGGGCCTACTCGGTAATGGAAACCGTGTTCGCTCGGCGCGGGGTCAGGCGGCGCAGCGGTCGCAGGTGCCGAAGATCTCCAGCGTGTGCCCGACGTCGGTGAAGCCGTGCTGGGCGGCGACCTGGTCTGCCCACCGCTCCACGGCCGGCCCGGCGACCTCCACCGCCCGGCCGCAGCCACGGCAGACCAGGTGGTGGTGATGGCGGCTCTGGCTGCACCGCCGGTACAGGTGCTCGCCGCCGGGCAGCCGCGCCGAGTCGATCTCGCCGTTCTCCACCAGCAGCTGCAACGTCCGGTAGACAGTCGTCAGGCCCACCTTCGCCTGCCGCTGCACGAGCATCTGGTGCAGCTGCTGCGCGCTGTGGAAGCCGTCCAGCTCCCGGAGCAGCGCCAGCACCTCGGCCCGCTGGCGGGTGTTGCGGGTCGCCCCGGTCGTCGCCTGGGTCACCGTCCGCCTCCCTCGTCCGGGCGCCCTCTCCGGCCACGGCCGCGTGCCCGGCGCGCCACGTGACACCCGGAACCATTATGCCTTCCGCGCGCTCCCCGGTCCCCGGCCGCCGGAAGCCCGGACGCATGTGACACGACCGACTCCCCCGGCCGGAACTATCCGCGGCGCCGCCCCGACCAACGGTACGAACACCGGATCTTCGAGGGGACGACCTCATGCCCAGCACCACCAGCCGCCGCTTGCCGCGCGTGGCGGCCCTGATCGGCGCCGCCCTGCTGGCCGCGTCCGTGGCGGCCTGCGGCTCCGCCGACGCCACGTCCACCGCCACACCGCCGGCGCCGGCGCCCTCCTCGGCCCCGGCCAGCGCGGCGGCGGACGTGCTCACGGTCCGCGACCCGTGGGTGAAGGCCGCCGACAAGGGCATGACCGCCGCGTTCGCCACGCTCGTCAACGACGGCGACGCCGACGTCACCATCACCGGGGTGAGCACCGACGTGTCCCGCGCCGAGATCCACGAGATGGCCATGACCGACGGAAAGATGGCGATGCGGCAGAAGCAGGGCGGCGTCGTGGTCGCCGCCCGGTCCCAGACCGCTCTGGAGCCCGGCGGCGACCACCTCATGCTGATGGACCTGACCCGCCCGGTGCGCCCCGGCGACCAGCTCGACGTCACGCTCACCTTCGCCGACGGCCGCACCCAGACGTTCACCGCCGTGGCGAAGCCGTTCACCGGCGCCCAGGAGACGTACGCGCCCGGACACGGCGCGAGCCCCGCCTCATGACCGGCGCCGGCGCACCCCTGCGCCGGGTCAGCCGGCGGGGCCTGCTCACCGGCGGCGCGGCGGCCGCCGGGGGCGCGCTGGCCGGCGCCGGCGCGCTCGCCGCCGCCCGGTCCGGCGATTCCGGGGTACGCGCGACCGACACCGTCGCGGTGGCCCGGATCGGCAACGCCGTCGAGCCCTTCCACGGCGCGCGCCAGTCCGGTGTCACCACCGAGCCGCAGGCGCACGCCGCGTTCGTCGCGTACACGCTGCGGCCGGGCACCGACCGGGCCGCGCTCGGGCGGATGCTGCGGCTGCTCTCCGACGACGCCGCCCGGCTCACCCAGGGTCGCCCGGCGCTCGCCGACACCGAGCCGGAACTGGGCCTGCTGCCGGCCCGGCTGACAGTCACGTTCGGCTTCGGCCCCGGGCTCTACACCGCCGCCGGGCTCGACGACCGCCGGCCCACGTCGGTGGCCGACCTGCCGGCGTTCCGGATCGACCGGTTGCAGCCGCGCTGGTCCGGCGGCGACCTGCTGCTGCAGATCTGCGCCGACGACCCGCTCACCGTCGCGCACGCCCAACGGGTCCTGACCAAGGACAGCCGCCCGTTCGCCACGGTCCGCTGGGTGCAGCAGGGCTTCCGCCGGGCCGCCGGCGCCGAGCCCGGGCGCACCCAGCGCAACCTGTTCGGCCAGCTCGACGGCACCGCGAACCCGATGCCCGGCGTACCGGCGGACACCGCCGTCTGGGTGACCGACGGGCCGGACTGGCTGCGCGACTCCACCACCCTGGTGGTACGCCGCATCAGCATGAACCTGGAGACGTGGGACCTGCTCGGCCGCGCCGACCGGGAACTGGCGGTGGGGCGGCGCCTCGACACCGGCGCGCCGCTGACCGGCGAGGCGGAGCACGACGAGCCCGACTTCGCCGTGCTCGGGCCGGACGGCCTCACCGTGATCCCCGACTTCTCGCACCTGACCCGGGCCCGTGTCACCGACGACCGGCAGAAGATCCTGCGCCGGCCCTACAACTACGACGGCGCGCCGACCGCCGACGGACACGCGGACAGCGGGCTCGTCTTCGCCACGTACCAGGCCGACATCGCCCGTCAGTTCCTGCCCATCCAGCGGCGGCTGGCCGAACGGGACCTGCTCAACGAGTGGACCACCCCGATCGGCTCCGCCGTGTTCGCCGTACCGCCCGGCTGCCCCGAGGGCGGCTGGATCGGCCAGCAGCTGCTCGGCTGATCACGACCAGGAAGGCGCGTCATGCGTACCCGTACCGTCTCCGCACTCCTCGCCGCGCTGTTCACCGCGGCGCTGCTGCTGGTCCCGGCCACGCCCGCGGCGGCGCACAACTCGCTGCAGGAGGCCACGCCGGCGCGCGACGCCCGGCTCACCACCGCGCCGACGCAGGTGACGCTGCGGTTCATGCAACGGCTCAACCCGGCCTTCACCACCATCACGCTGCGCGACGCCGCCGATCGTCAGGTGCCCGCAAGCGCGCCCGCCGTGGACGGCGCCACCGGCACGGTGACGATCGAGGAGCCGCTGGGCAACGGCACCTACACCGTCGCCTACCGGGTGGTCTCCCGCGACGGCCACCCGGTCCAGGGCTCGTACCGCTTCACCGTCGCCGACCCGGCCGCTCCCCCGGCGGCCGCCGCCCCGTCACCGGCCGCTCCCTCGCCGGCCGCCTCCGCAGACGTCTCGGCTGGTGCTTCGGCTTCGGCGGGCGCTTCGGCGGGTGCGGACGCTTCCCCGGCGAGCGCCGACGCTGCGGCGGGCGCCGACGACGACGGTCCGCCGGTGGGCCTCCTGGTAGGTGCGGCGGTCGCCGCGGTGGCGGTGGCCGGCGTGGCGGCGCTGCTGCTCCGCCGTCGCCGCGCCTCCTGACCCGTCACCGCCGACGCGGGTCCGCCCGGAGATCTTGGTACGAAACGGCCCCCATAGGGGCGCTTCCGCACCAAGATCGCCGGGCTTCCCGATAGGCGGAAGCCCAGGCCCGCTGTGTGAACGGTGCCTGCGGGCCGGGCACAGGCGCGCCGGCGAGCCTTCGCGTCTGTGAGACGGGGCGGCGGCGCGGTGCCGCGAGGCAGAACACGGGTCGTGGCGGGGGCGGGTCGTGGCGGGGTTAGGCTGCCGGCAGCGCTGGTTCACCCGGTCGGCGACGGCCGGGTGTCGTAAGAGGGAACCCGGTGAAAGTCCGGGACTGCCCCGCAGCGGTGAGTGGGAACGACCGCCGTCAACAGCACTGGGCCACCGGCCTGGGAAGCGACGGCCAGTAGGCGACCTCGTGTCGTGCCCGCGAGTCCGAAGACCTGCCCGCGTCGCGCGTACCACCGGTGCGCGCTGCCGTCGACCTCGCGGGTGGGTCCGGCGGGTGACACGCCGGGTGGGAGCCGTCGGCGTGCCTCGGCGTGCACACCCCGTCCGGTCGGCGGTCCGCTTCTGCGAGGACGGAACCGCACCGTGACCGATGCCATCACCCTCACCGGCCGACCACCGTCGGCGTCGCACCTGACCCTGTCGCAGATCATGGACCAGCACCACACCAATCTGATGGGTACGGTGCACGGCGGCCGGATCCTCAACCTGATCGACTCGGTCGCCGGGGTGGTCGCCGCCCGCCACTCCGACGGACCGGCCGTCACCGCCGCCATCGACGAGACGGCCTTCCTGCGCGCGGTCCGCGTCGGTGACGTCGTCCACGTGGACGCCCGGATCACCTGGGCCGGCCGTAGCTCGATGGAGGTGGCGGTGAAGGTCAGCGCGGACCGCTGGGACCGTGCGGTGCCGCCGGTGGACGTGGCGACCGCGCACCTGGTGATGGTGGCCGTGGACGACGACGGCCAGCCCCGGCCGGTGCCGCCGCTGCTGCCCGGCACCGACGGTGACCGGCGGCGCTACCGGGAGGCGCAGATCCGGCGCGAACACCGGCTGGCGCTGCGCCGCGCGCTGCTCGACGGCGCCGAGGAGGGCTGAGGCGTGCTCGGACTGTCGGCGGCCACGCTCGCGGGTTACCTGGCCGCGATCGTGGTGCTCATGCTCACCCCCGGGCCGGACATGATGTTCGTGCTCGCCAACGCCACCCGGTACGGCGCGCGGGCCGGGGCGGTGGCGGCGCTCGGGGTCGCCGCCGGGGAGGCGGTGCACGTCGCCGCCGTGGTGGCCGGGCTCGCCACCGTGATCGCCGCGTCGCCGGTGCTGTTCACCGCGATCCGGTGGGCCGGGGCGGCGTACCTGATCGTGCTCGGGGTGCGGGCGCTGCGCGGCGCGGGCCGGCCCGGCGCGACGGCAGGCGGGGCGGACGGCGGCGCCGGGCGGGCGTTCCGGCGCGGGCTGCTCACGAACCTGCTCAACCCGAAGATGATCCTGTTCAGCGTGGCGTTCCTGCCCCAGTTCGTCCGGCCCGACGCGGGCCCGGTGGCGGCGCAGCTGGTGCTGCTCGGCGCGCTGTTCGTCGCGGTGCAGCTCGCCGTGGACCTGGCTCTCGGCGTGGGCGCGGGGCGCTTCGCCCGCCGCTGGAGCGACAGCCGCTGGTCGCGGCGGGTCGACCGGCTCTGCGCTGTCGCCTTCGTCGCGCTCGGCGTCCGGCTGGCCGCCGGCTGAGGCACGCCGGGACCACCGACATCGACCCGTTCCCGGCTGAGGCACGCCGGGGCCACCGACATCGGCCCGTTCCCGGCCGAGCTGACGGTGGCGGAGCGCGGTGCGGGCGGTGGCGGAGCACGGTGCGGGCGTCGGCTGGTCGGGGTCGACAGCGCCGGGCGGTTGACGTGCCCGGCGCTTGATCATCACCAGTTCGCCGAAGTGGCGGCATCAGAAGCGCTTCGACCCCGCCACCTCGGCGAGCTGGTGAGGATCATGGGGCCGTGTCCCAGAGTGGGGAACGCCGGTCCCACATGGAGGGAAGGCTGGCGCTCTCCACCGACGCGTCGCTTGGCGGACCCGGGCGGTTGGTGTGGGTTGGGGTGAGTCTGGCGGGCGAACGCGGTCGACACGCCCCCACGCGGCCGGGCGCCGCACGGGTCACGCGACAGTGACCTGGGCAGGCGGGCGGGTCAGCGGGAGCGTGTGGCCGGCTCCAGCGGCGGCTCCGCCGGCGTGCCGGGCAGGGCGGGCCGCTCGCGGTCCAGGTGCAGGCGCAGCAGCACCCAGCCCAGCGACACGCCGCCGATGAACACGTAGGCGGGCTGCGTGCCGAACGTGTCCCAGCAGGTGTGCAGCGTGACGGCGGCGGCGAAGGTGAGCAGGAACGCCGCCAGCTTCCGGCCGCCGGGCGCGGCGGCGAACGCGAACAACGCGGCGGCGGTCAGCCCGGTCCAGGCCAGGTGCGCGGCGGGCGCGGTGAGCCCGCGTACCAGCAGGGTCCGCTCGACCGCCCCGAGGCTGCCCTGGGACCCGACGAACGCGGCGAACGCGTACCCCATGGTCTCCAGCGCGGCGAACCCGGCGCCGGAGGCCACCCCGATCACCAGGCCCTGCGCCGGTGACCGGTGCCGCCGCCAGAGCAGCAGGATGCCGGCCGGCACGATCAGCTTCGCGGTCTCCTCGGCCAGGCCGACGAACGCCATCGGCAGGACGCCGAGCCGGTGCAGCGTGCCGTACTCCAGCCAGCCTGCGGCGACGACGCCGATCACTCCACCGAGGAACGCGGCGACGCCGACGACCGGGCCGGGTACCCGGCGGTGGCCGGGGCGCCCCTGGGCGAAGGCCAGGAACGTGGCCGGGGCGACGGCCGCGCCGAGCACGATGAGCGTCGGTACGAACGTGACGGTCCCGGTGCCGGCCAGTGTCTCCAGCACCAGCAGGTGAAGCCCGACGCCGACGAGCAGGACCGCCACCCACGCCCAGCGGCGTCCGGTATTCCCCATACCGCCGAGTATCGCGCCCGCCGGGTCGCGCCGGAATCGGGGGTGGGCACTGTGGCCGGTGAGATCATTCCGACACGCCCGACACGACATCTGGTGTTGCACGGAAGCCCTCACCGCCATATATGGTGGTGCCGCAGCTGGTTCGGCCGGGCCTTCACGGGCGCGGCCGAGGCAAGAGGGAACCCGGTGGGAATCCGGGACTGCCCCGCAGCGGTGAGTGGGAACGACAGCCGTCAACAGCACTGGGCCACCGGCCTGGGAAGCGACGGCCAGTAGGCGACCGGCGACCCCGGTCGGGCCCGCGAGTCCGAAGACCTGCCAGCGCGCCGTGCGCCTCCGCGTACGGCGGTCGGAGGTCGCGCGGGACGACCGACGCCAGCAGCCGGGCCGGCCGTGCGCCGTGCCCGTTGGCGTCTCCCGCCGTCTCCAGACGGTGACAGCGAGGAGAGGTCATGACGGTCGTGCAGGAAAGTCCCCCGTCCACCGCCGGCGGGTCCGAGCCCCGCCGGCTGGCGATGCGGGTACGCAAGCGGGACGGCGACACCGAGCCGGTGGACGTCAACAAGATCGTCCGGGCGGTCGAGCGCTGGGTCGCGGACCTGGACGAGGTGGACCCGCTGCGGGTGGCCACGAAGACGATCAGCGGGCTCTACGACGGCGCGAGCACCGCGGAGCTGGACCGGCTGTCGATTCAGACCGCGGCGGAGCTGATCGGCGAGGAGCCGCAGTACTCGAAGCTCGCGGCGCGGCTGCTGGCCGCGTACGTGGACAAGGAGGTACGCGGGCAGCAGGTGGCGAGCTTCAGCCAGTCGATCGCGTACGCGCACGGGCTGGGGCTGATCGGCGACGAGACGGCCGCGTTCGTCTCGCGCCACGCCCGCAAGCTCGACGACGCCGTGGACCCGGCCGGTGACCTGCGGTTCGAGTACTTCGGGCTGCGGACGGTGGCGGACCGCTACCTGCTGCGGCATCCGGAGTCGCGGCTGGTGGTGGAGACGCCGCAGTACTGGCTGCTGCGGGTGGCGTGCGGGCTGTCCCGCACCCCGGGCGAGGCGGTCGGCTTCTACCGGCTGATGTCCGGTCTGGCCTATCTGCCCAGCTCCCCCACACTGTTCAACTCCGGTACCCGGCACACCCAGATGTCGTCCTGCTTCCTGGTCGACTCGCCGCGCGACGAGCTGGACTCGATCTACGAGCGGTACCACCAGGTGGCGAAGCTGTCGAAGTTCTCCGGCGGCATCGGCATCTCCTGGTCGCGGGTGCGCGGCCGGGGCGCGCTGATCCGGGGCACCAACGGGCGGTCAAACGGCATCGTGCCGTTCCTCAAGACGCTCGACGCCGGGGTGGCGGCTGTCAACCAGGGTGGACGGCGAAAGGGCGCGGCCTGCGTCTACCTGGAGCCGTGGCACCCGGACGTGGAGGAGTTCCTGGAGCTGCGGGACAACACCGGCGAGGAGTCCCGGCGTACGCACAACCTCAACCTGGCCAACTGGATCCCGGACGAGTTCATGCGCCGGGTCGAGGCCGACGGCGAGTGGTCGCTGATCGACCCGTCGGACGCCCCGGAGCTGCCCGACCTGTACGGGGAGGCGTTCGACGCCGCGTACCGGGCGGCCGAGAAGAACGCGGTCCGCACGGTGCGGGCCCGGGACCTGTACGGGCGGATGATGCGCACGCTCGCGCAGACCGGCAACGGCTGGATGACGTTCAAGGACGCCGCGAACCGCCTGTCCAACCAGACCGGCGAGCCGGGCAACGTCATCCACCTGTCCAACCTGTGCACGGAGATCCTGGAGGTCAACGACGACGCCGAGACCGCCGTGTGCAACCTCGGCTCGGTGAACCTCGGCGCGCACGTCACCGCCGACGGCGTGGACTGGGAGCGGCTACGCGCCACGGTCCGCACGGCAGTGGTGTTCCTCGACCGGGTGATCGACATCAACTACTACCCGGCCGAGCAGGCGGCGGCGTCGAACCCGCGCTGGCGGCCGGTCGGGCTGGGGCTGATGGGCCTGCAGGACGCGTTCTTCACGCTGCGCCTGCCGTTCGACTCCCCGGAGGCGAAGGAGCTGTCCACCCGGGTGCAGGAGGAGATCCTGCTGACCGCGCTGGAGACCTCCGCCGGGCTGGCCGAGCGGTTCGGCCCGCATCCGGCGTACCCGCAGACCCGGGCCGCCAAGGGTGACCTGCACCCGGACCTGTGGGGCGCGGAGCCGGCGCAGACCGGGCGGTGGGCGGCGCTGCGCGAGCGGATCGCCGCGCACGGGCTGCGCAACTCGCTGCTGGTGGCGATCGCGCCGACCGCCACCATCGCCTCCATCGCCGGCTGCTACGAGTGCGTCGAGCCGCAGGTGTCCAACCTGTTCAAACGCGAGACCATGTCCGGGGAGTTCCTCCAGGTCAACACGTACCTGGTGCGGGAGCTGAAGGCGCGCGGGCTGTGGACGCCGCAGGTCCGCGACCGGATCAAGCGGGCCGAGGGCTCGGTGCAGGACATCACCGAGCTGCCCGCGCCGGTGCGGGAGCTGTTCCGCACCGCCTGGGAGCTGCCGCAGCGGGCGTTGATCGACCTGGCCGCGGCGCGGGCGCCGTTCGTCGACCAGTCCCAGTCGCTGAACCTGTTCCTGAGCGCGCCGACCATCGGCAAGCTCTCCTCGATGTACCTGTACGCCTGGAAGGCCGGGCTGAAGACCACGTACTACCTGCGATCGCGTCCCGCCACCCGCATCCAGCAGGCCACCGTCGCGCCGGTGCTCGCCCCGGTCTCCGGCGTGGTCTCCGCCGTGCGTGACGACGAGGCGCCGGCCTGTTCCCTGGAGAACCCCGAGAGCTGCGAGGCATGCCAGTGACCACCACCGCGCCGACCCGGCACATGCTGCTCGACCCCGGCATGGATCTGACCCTGCGGCCGATGCGCTACCCGCGCTTCTTCGACCGGTTCAAGGACGCCATCAAGAACACCTGGACGGTGGAGGAGGTGGACCTGCACTCGGACCTCGCCGACCTGGCGAAGCTGTCGGCGGCCGAACGGCACCTGGTGTCGCGGCTGGTGGCGTTCTTCGCCACCGGCGACACGATCGTCGCGAACAACCTGGTGCTCAACCTCTACCAGCACGTCAACTCCCCGGAGGGCCGGCTCTACCTGTCCCGGCAGCTGTTCGAGGAGGCGGTGCACGTCCAGTTCTACCTGAACCTGCTGGACACGTACGTGCCGGACGAGAAGGAGCGGTTCGCCGCGTTCGCGGCGGTGGAGAACATCCCGTCGATCGCCCGCAAGGCCGAGTTCTGCTTCCGGTGGATCGACTCGATCTTCGAGCTGCGGGAGCTTCGGACCCGGGCGGACCGCCGGGCGTTCCTGCTCAACCTGATCTGCTTCGCCGCGTGCATCGAGGGCCTGTTCTTCTACGGCGCGTTCGCCTACGTCTACTTCCTGCGCTCCCGGGGCGTGCTCAACGGGCTGGCCTCCGGCACCAACTGGGTGTTCCGGGACGAGTCGATGCACATGGCGTTCGCGTTCGACGTGGTGGAGACCGTACGCGCCGAGGAGCCGGACCTCTTCGACGACGAGATGGAGCGGCAGGTCAAGGAGATGCTGGCCGAGGCGGTGGAGTGCGAGGTGAGCTTCGCCGCGGACCTGCTGGGCCAGGGCGTGCCGGGGATGTCGCTGGCCGACATGCGCGCGTACCTCCAGCACGTGGCCGACCGGCGCCTGGCAGTGCTCGGCATCGCCCCGATGTACGGCAGCGCCAACCCGTTCGCGTTCATGGAGTTGCAGGACGTGCAGGAGCTGTCGAACTTCTTCGAGCGGCGGGTGTCGGCGTACCAGGTCGGGGTGACCGGCAGCGTCACGTTCGACGACGACTTCTGAGCCGGGCGTGACATGACGGAGCCGGCCGGCCGGGTATCACCCCGGCCGGCCGGCTCCGTAGCGCAGGCGGCGTCGGTTACCGCAGGAAGCGGTCCAGCGCGGCCTCGATGGTGCCGCTGTCCGGCGACGCGTACGACTTCATCGTCACCTTGTTGTAGGAGATGAAGCTCGGGCAGCGGGCGGCCGGGGCCGGCACCGTGCCGCCGTCACCGACCTTCTCGCCGGTCTTGGCGGCGTGGAACGTCAGCGTGTACCGCGACGAGATGTAGTCGACGGTGACGGCCTTGTCCTCGCTGTTCTTGTACTGGCACTTCTTCGGCGTGCCCTCGCTGCCCTCGACCATCTTCAGGCAGCCGATGACGGAGACCGTGGCGAAGTCCGCCGACTTGGCGTAGTACGGCTTGGCCGAGCTGACCGTCTTCTGCGACCAGAACGTCGGCCGGTCCGGGGAGTTGGAGAAGACGTACGCCTTCGAGCCCGCCGGCGCGGTGTACGGGGCGGCGTTGAGGATCGCTCCCCCGTCGCAGACCGCGGACATCTCGCTGGCGTACCGCGCGGTGATCGAATCGTTGTTGGTGGGCCCGTCCGGCCCGGTCGACTCCGGCCCGCCCGCGCTGGGGGTGGCGGACGGACTGCTGTCCGGGCCGGGGCTCGCGCTGCCCGAGGCCGCCGGCTTCGGGTCCTCCTCGTCGCCGTTGAAGGCGACGTAGGCGAGCCCGCCGCCGCAGCAGAGCAGCGTCAGCGTGACCGCGCCGGCGGCGAGGCCGACGATCAGCCCTTTGCTCTTGCCGCCGCCGCCCTGGGGCGTGCCGGGCGCGTAGGGCGCGGCAGGCGGCGGGAAGCCGGCCTGCCCCGGGTACGACACCGCGGGCTGCGGCGCCCCGTACGGCGCGCCGGAAGCGGGCTGGGCGCCGTACGGGGCGCCGGAGGCCGGCTGCGTTCCGTAGGGCGCGCCGGAGGCCGGCGGCGAGCCGTAGGGCGCACCTGACGCCGGTTGCGAACCGTAGGGCGCGCCGGAGGCCGGCTGGGCGCCGTACGGGGCGTTCGGGTCGGGCTGGTTGCCCCACGCTCCGGCGTTCGGGTCCGGATAGCCTCCGTAGGGAGGGTGATTGTCACTCATCTGAGGTTCTTCCACCTGTCGTCCGTGGTTCCGGCGATCAACCACTTCGCAGCGTAATGACGGCTGCAAATCCAGGATCGCCGACATTCGATCGGTCGTTCACCAGCCGTGCCGGGGTGGCTCCGGTGCGTGCCTTCGCGATTCCGGCTCCGGGCCGCCCACCAGCGGCGACGGGGCCGGGGAGCGTTGCGCCGCAACGAATCGACCCATCGGCAGGCTTCCGGCACCCGGCCCCGGAGCCGCCGAAAAGTGTGACGTACGCAACATCGCAAGCCGCCCGATCGACCCCTCGCCGGGCGGGGCCGGACCACATCCCGGGACACGTTTTAGTGAGCCCTGTCTATATTGACGTGCGTCACAGGCGTGGACAGAATCCCAGCACCACCACCAGGACCCCTCCGGGAGGGCCCCATGAACCGTCCCCGCCTGCCGCTGATGCGGACCGCCACGAGACTCGCCGCCGTCGCCACGGCCACCGCCGGCGTGCTGCTCGCGGTCACCGCACCCGCCGTCGCCGCCGCGCCCACCGGCCGGTACGTGGCGCTCGGCGACTCCTACACCTCCGCCCCGCTCGTGCCCACCCAGGTCGACCTGAACTGCCTTCGTTCCAACCGCAACTACCCGTCCCTGGTCGCGGCGTCCGCCGGTTCGTCGTCGTTCGCCGACGTGAGCTGCTCCGGGGCCACCACCGAGGACATCCTGTACGGCGGCGACGGCGCGCTGGGCATCGCGCTGCCGCCGCAGGTCAACGCGGTCACCTCCAGCACGGCGCTGGTGACCGTGCAGATCGGCGGCAACGACATCGGCTTCTCCGGCATCATCGGCGACTGCGCCGAGGCGAGCGTGAGCAGCCCGCTCGGCTCGCCCTGCAAGGACCGGTTCACCGCGGGCGGCACCGACCAGTTGCGGGCCCGGGTCGCCGCCACCGCGCCGAAGGTGACAGCGGTGCTGCGGGCGGTCCGCCAGGCCGCGCCGAACGCGCGCGTGGTGGTGCTCGGCTACCCGGCGATCCTGCCCGACAGCGGGTACGGCTGCTGGCCGGTCGTGCCGATCGCCTACCAGGACGTGCCGTACCTGCGCGGCGTCCAGAAGGCGCTCAACACGATGCTCGCCGACACCGCGGCGGCGGGCGGGGCGAGCTACGCCGACGTCTACACCCCGTCGATCGGCCGGGACGCGTGCAAGAGCAGCGGGACCCGCTGGGTGGAGGGGCTGGTGCCGCAGAACTCCGCCGCGCCGTTCCACCCGAACGCCCGGGGCGAGCAGGGCATGGCCACGGCCCTGCTGGCGCACCTGAGCTGAGCCCGGGTGAGCCGGTCCCGCCGAGGGCGGGACCGGCTCACGTCCGGCGGCTCACACCCGGGTGATGCGGACCGCGTCGGCGACCACGTACCCGGTGCCGGCGCTCCAGCGGCTCACCCCGACCTTGTCGCCGGTCCCGGCGGCGAGCGTGAACACGCCGAGCGAGACCCAGCGTCCGCCGCCGGCGCGCTGGTCGACAGCCACCGTCCGGTTACCGGTCGTGGTGGCCACCAGGTACGGGGTGCGGTCGTTGTAGCCGGGGTCGGCCGGGTACCACACCGAGACCTCGTAGCTGCCCGTCGCCGGCAGGGTCGCCCGATACCAGGCGACGTCGCTCGCCGGCGTCGGCGTGGCGAAGCGGTAGTCGGCGCCGTACCGCTGCCCGGAGTACGCCGAGGTCCCCCACGCCGCGCCGGCGGTGAACCCGCCCGCCGTGCCGTTGTCCACTGTCACGCTCCACGGCGTGGGCGTGGGCGTGGTCGCGCCGGCCCGGAGATCGAGGTAGTTGCGGTCGATCTTCATGGTCACGCCGCCCCACGTCTCGGTGACGTCCCCGGCGTACTGGTGCAGGCGCTGCTGGTCGGCGTAGCGGTCGGCGGCGCAGTAGGTGCCCCCGCCGGTGTCCGCGACGCCGTTCCACCAGGCGATCCAGACCTGGTCCAAGCGCAGGTACCGGGTGTCGTGGTAGGCGTCGCAGACGTCCTTGATGCCGGACGAGCCGCTGGAGTACATGCCGGCGAGGTAGCCGCGCGTGTGCAGCCGCTCGACCCAGCCGGAGAGGAAGGAGAGCACCGCGGCCCGGCAGGCGGCGGTCGACGGGTACTGCTCGATGTCGTTGTAGAGCGTGCTGCCGGCGCCGATGCCGAGCGCCGCCGCGGCGGCGACCGCGCTGTCCGCCGCGGTCCTGCCCTGCCCGCGGGCGGTGGCCGGGTCGGCGGACATCTGCGGCGTACGGGTGCCGCACGGCGCCTGGTAGCCCAGCTCGATGGGGATCAGGCGCCAGCCCTTGCGGGTCTGGTCGGCCACCCAGGTCGCGGTCAGGTTGGGTTGGGCGCACGTGCGGCTGGCGCCGCTGATGTAGACGCCGACCGCGCGGTACGGCGACGCGGTCAGCCAGGCGTCCATCGCGGACTGGGACGGCGCGGTGCAGGTGTCGAAGCCCTTGCCGGTGAACGTGCCGGGCTGCGGTGCGACAGCGGCGACGGCGGCGTCCGCCTCGACCGGGGCCGCCGCGGTGGCCGGTGCCGCGGTCGCGACCACGGCGAGAAGTGTCAGGGCCGTGGCGATCGCTCTCATCGGCGCCCCTCCTGTGAAGGATTCCTCGCCCGACGGCGAGACATGGGCAGGATTTCTACCACGCATCGACGGATGACGACAGATGGTCGTGGCGAAAGTTTTCACAATGGAAACGATCATTGAAGGGTATCGACAACCGCCCGGCGCCGGGATAGCGTGCCTCCACTCACATGCGTCGATCTGTGAAGCGCCGTCACCCGAGGAGCGCCATGCCCACGTCACGTTCCCCCCGTCTGCGACGCCGAGGTCTGCTCGGCGTCCCCGCCCTGCTGGCCGCCGCGCTGACAGTGGCCGCCCGCCCGGGCGCGGCGCTCGCGGCGCCGAAGGCCGAGTGCCTCGCCGACCTCCTCCGGGAGCAGTGATGGCCACCATTCCCTGGCTCGTGGACGTGCTGCGGGCCGCCGGCGTGCAGGTCGTGGTCGAGGGCGACTGGCTCAACCGGATGCGCTCCGGCTCGTTCGACCCGATCGGCGTGCTCTGGCACCACACCGCGGCCACCTCCAGCGCCACCAACCCGCACCCGGCGCTGAACATCTGCATCAACGGCCGGTCCGACCTGCCCGGCCCGCTCTGCCAGGCGCTCGTGGACTACCACGGCGTGTTCCACGTGATCTCGGCCGGCCGGTGCAACCACGCCGGCACCAGCGGCGGCAGCGGCCCCATCCCGGCCGGCGACGGCAACACCCTGATGATCGGCTGGGAGATCGACTACAACGGCGTCGACCAGCGGATGACCACCGCCCAGTACAACGCCAGCATCGCGGCCACCGCCGCCGTGCTCAAGCGGCTCGGCCGGGACTCCAGCTACGCGCGAGGGCACCGGGAGACCAGCACCACCGGCAAGATCGACCCGTCCTTCATCGACCTGAACACGATGCGCGCCGACGTGGCCGCCAAGATGGCCGGCGGCGGCACCGGCTGGACGTCGACAGTGGACAACGCCACCGCGGGCCGGTTCACCGCCAGCGCCAACTGGGGCACCTCGACGTACTCCGGGCAGCGCTACGGCGCCGACTACCGGTACGCGGACCCGGTCGCCGCCAGCGACGCCGCCTGGTACAAGTTCAACGTCCCGCGCACCGGCAACTACCGGGTCGACGCGTGGTGGCCGGCGAACGCGGGCTACAACGCGGCCACGCCGTACATCGTCGCCACCACCACGGGCAACAGGACGGTCACCGTCGACCAGCGGGCGACCGGCGGGCAGTGGCGCTCGCTCGGCACGTTCACGCTGCCGGCCGGGGACGCCAACCGGGTGGCGGTCAGCCGGTGGAGCTCTGCCGCCGGCCTGGTCATCGCCGACGCGATCCGGCTGACCGAGGTCTGAGCCTCGGCCCACCGCCCGTCGCCCCGGCGGCGACGGGCGGTGGGTCCACCCGCGTCACCCGTCGGCGCGACGGAATCGGGTCAGCACGATCAGCGCGGCTCCGGCCAGCAGTACCAGCCCGCCGACGATCGAGAGCGGGACCAGGTAGGAGCTACCGGTGACGGGCAGTTTGCCGTGCTGGCCTCCTTGGCTCGGACCGGGCGTCGGCCCGTGCTCGATCGCCACCCGGACGCAGAACGTCGCCTCCGGCGACACGACCGCGGGGCCCGACGGGGGCGTGCCGGTCGCGGTGGCGGTGTCGGTGAGGCACTTCCGCCCGGCGTCGGCCTCCGCGACGGTGTAGGTCGCGGTGCAGGTGATGCTCTGCCCCGGCTGGAGCGTCAGGTCGCCGTTGGGAGTGGCGTCCGGCCCGCAGGTGACGGGTCCGAGGTTCGCCGGGTCGGCCGGCGGCACCTGCGTGTCCGTCACGGTGACAGCGGTGAGAGGCACCGAGCCGGTGTTGGTGACCCGGAAGAGGTACCGCACCTGCTGGCCGACCCGGTGCACCTCCGCCGGCTCGGCCGACTTCTCCAGGGCGATCGCCGCGCCCCCGCTGACGGTCACCGCGGCGGAGGCGGGTTCGGAGCGTACCGGCCCCGGCGCCGGCTGCCCGGGAACGGTGGGCGGGGTGCCGACCGCGACAGCCGTGTTGGTGATCCCTCCGGCCGCGATGTCGGCCTCGGTCACCGCGTAGGTGGCGGTGCAGGTGGCGCTCTCCCCCGGCGCGAGCGCGGTGGCGTCGCAGGTGACCGCCGACGGCCGCCCGCTGCCGGAGAACGCGGTCTCCTCGACGGCGACGCCGGTCAGCGTGGTGTTGCCGGTGTCGGTGACGGTGAACCGGTACGTGACGACCTCACCGGCGGCGGACACGGTCGTCGGCGTCACGGCCTTCGTGATCGCGACCGCCGGGTGCAGGATCGGAACCTCCTGCGCGGACGGGCCGGAGACCACCACCGGCCCGCTCGGCGGGGTGCCGGTGGCGGTCGCGACGTCGAGCAGCACCGCCTCGGCGAAGTCCGCCGCGGACACGGTGTAGGTGGCCCGGCACTCGACCGACTCCCCCGGCGCCAGGGTGACCCTGCCGTTCGGCACGTCGCCCGGTCCACAGGTGATGGCGGTGAGGTTGCTCCGGCTGGCCGGCGGCAGGAGCATGTCGTTGATCGTGACTCCGGTGAGTGTGACGCCGCCGGTGTTGACCGCCTCGTAGCGGTAGGAGACCTCCTGGCCGGCCCGCGTGATCGCGACGGTGGTCGAGGACTTGACCACGGTGATTCCGGCCTCCGGCTCGTCGGCGGGAATCGTCAGCGAATCCGGATCGGACAGGATCGGTGTCTGGCTGCCGGCCGGGACGCCCCGGGCGGTGGCGGTGTCCGACACGCCGCCGTTGTCGAGGTCGGCCTGCGTGACGGTGTACGTCGCGGTGCAGGTGATGGACGCGCCCGGGTCCAGCACCGTGGCCGGACAGGTGATCGGGCCGAGGCCGGTGTTCGACGACGGGGGCGTCTGCACGTCGATGACGCTGACGTCGGTCAGGCGGACGCCGCCGGTGTTCACCACCTCGAAGGAGTACGGCACCTGCTGCCCGACGGTGCTGATCAGCCCGGTCGGCGACGACTTGACCACGGCGATGCCCGCGTCGCCGCCGCCGTTGCAGGTCAGCGAGGCGCTGAACGGGAAGTAGTGGATCTCGCCGCCCCGGTGGTCGAGCGTCCGGGTGATCACGCTTCCTTCGGTGTTGGCGGCGGACCGGTCCGAGAACTCGGCGTTGGGGGCGTAGATGCTGCCCTCCACGGTGCGCGCTGCGGCGGTGAGCGTGAGCCGGGTCGCGGTCGGGAAGTTGAGCAGGATGTACCGGGCCTCCTCACCGCCGATGCCGGAGAAGTTCGGCGCGTTCCAGTCCAGCGCGTCGCCGACGCCGAGGTGTCCACGTTGATCAGCAACGGCGTGGTCGACGTCGGCCGGTCGGCGAAGGTGAGCGTGTCGATGTTGTTCAGGTCGGTGGCGCTGATGCTCAGCACGTTCGTGACGCCGCTGGTCAGGGACACCACCGCGTTGCTGCCGGGCGGGACCGGGCGGGGCAGGACGGTCCCCTCGGGGGTGCGGAGCACCACAGTGTTCGCGCAACCGGCCAGTGCCGACGCGGTGGACCGGAACTCCTCGAACGCGGCGGCGAAGTTGATCGGCGCGGTGGGGCCGACGCTCGCCGGTGGCTGCCGGACGGTCAGCTCGACCCGCGGGAAGGCGTCGTAGTCGTCGCTGGGCAGGAGCCGGGTGTTGACAGCGGCGCCGTTGTCGTCGGTGTCGCGGACGAAGGTGCCGGCGAGGTTGCCGACCTTGGCGTACCCCTGGGAGAGCACCTGGAGCCGGCTGCCCGGAACGCTGCCGGCGAAGTCGATCCGGCCGCCCACCACGAGTGCCGTCGGCCGGCTGTCCCCGGGGGCGACGAACGAGCCGACGGTGTTGTTGGCGAGTTGGTAGTTGCCGAACGAGATGTTCCCGCCGACCGCCATGGTGCCGTCGTTCTCGTCGTTGACGACGCGGGCGTCGCCCTGGGTCATGACGCCGAAGCTCAGCGCCGGAGCGACCGGGTTGACCGGTCCGACGGCCACGCGCTCCTGCGCCGGCGACGGCCGGCCGGCGGGGGCGGCCGACACGGCCGCCGCCGGGAGCGCGGTCGCGACGACGACAGCGACGACGGCTGCCAGGCCGCGGCCCGGCCTGAGCGTTGAGCTGACCACATTCACCCCTTTTGTCCGGTTGAGGGTGAATGGTAGTGACTGGAGTGAATCCGGGGGTCCGATCGGCGAGACCGGTGCCCGGACACGCGGACGCGGCCCGGTGGCGCCCACCCGGCCGCGTCCGGTCGCCGGTCAGCGCAGCGAGCGGAAGGCCGCCCGCATCTCCTGCGCGAACAGCTCCGGCTGCTCCCAGGCGGCGAAGTGCCCGCCCCGGTCCAGCTTGTTGTAGTGGATCAGGTTCGGGTACGCCCGCTCCGCCCAGCTGCGCGGCGCGAGCAGGATCTCGTCCGGGAACTGGCTCACCGCGGCCGGCACCTGGACGCCCTTCGCCGCGAAGAACGACAGCGCGTTCTGCGCGTACAGCCGGGCCGAGGACACGCCGGTGTTGGTCAGCCAGTAGAGCGTGACGTTGTCCAGGATGTCGTCGCGGCTCAGGCCGCCGGGGCGGCCGGCGAAGGCGGCGCAGATCAGGTCCAGGCTGGCCGCGTCGTGGTCCAGCATGAACGTCGCCAGCCCGGCCGGCGAGTCGGCGAGCGCCGTCAGCGTCTCCGGGCGGGTGGTCATGATCAGCGCGTACGCGGAGTGCTTCCAGAAGAAGTCGATCCGCTCGCAGGCGGCCCGTTCCTCGTCCGAGAGCCCGGCCGGCAGCTCCGCGAGGGGATTGTTCGCGCCGGTGATGCCGCGCTGCAACAGCGCGTCGATGTCCGGCGGCACCACGCAGGGCATGTTGGTGTGGATGCCGACCAGTTCCGGCGGCGCCTGCACGCCGAGCATGTCGGTGATCAGCGCGCCCCAGTCGCCGCCCTGGGCCACGAACCGGGTGTAGCCCAGCCGCCGCATCAGCTCGGTCCAGGCGCGGGCGATGTGCTGCGGGTCCCAGCCGGGCCCCTCCGGCTTGCCGGAGAAGCCGTAGCCGGGCATCGACGGGATGACCAGGTGGAACGCGTCCGAGGCCCGGCCGCCGTGCGCGGTCGGGTCGGTGAGCGGTCCGATGATCTTCAGCTGTTCGATCACCGAACCCGGCCACCCGTGGGTGACGATCAGCGGCAGCGCGTCGTCGTGCCGGGACCGGACGTGGATGAAGTGGATGTCCAGGCCGTCGATCTCGGTGACGAAGTTCGGCAGGTCGTTGAGCCGCGCCTCGACCTTGCGCCAGTCGTACTCGGTCGCCCAGTACCGGGCCAGCGCCTGGCTGGTCTCCAGCGGCACGCCCTGGGACTGGTCGTCCACTGTCTGCCGCTCCGGCCACCGGGTCGCTGCGAGCCGGGTCCGCAGGTCCTGCAGGTCCGTCTCCGGCACGTCGACGCGGAACTCGCGGATGTCGGCGCCGGTACGCGTCGGCGTCAGGGTCTTGACGGCCACGGGCTGTCCTCCTCGGGTCAGGGACCGAACGTGAAGACGTACGCGCGGAGACCGGGCCGCTCAGCGCGCAGGGTGAGCCGGTGCTCCCCCGGCGGCGCGCCCTCGACCAGCCGGAACATGGCCGCCCGGTCGACGACGACCCGGCTGTCCGGGTCCACGTCGGCGCCGCGCGCGTCAGCGGCCGGTTTCCCGTCCAGCAGCACCCGAACCGCCGCCGGTCCGCCCGGTCCCGGGTCGGCCACCAGGTTCACCTCACCGGCGGTGAACGGCAGGACCAGTTCGGCGTCGCCGCCCGCGACCTCGACGTACTCGCCCTCGACCCGCCAGTCGCCGGTGAGCGCGTACGTGCCGGGCACACCCCGGTCCGCGCCGAGATACGTCTCCGGGGTGATCCCCGCGTACGTGGGCTGCGGGTTCGTCACGAACGCGGTCACCTCCGGGGTGACCGGCGGCAGCGCGGCGCCGGGCGCGGCGGCCTCGATCAGCCGCCGGATCTCCGCCTCCGTCCGGTCGTATCCGCCCTCGCCGACCCAGCGGTCGGCCAGCCGCCCGTCGGCGTCGAAGAGGTATCTGGCCGGCCAGGCGTCGTTGCGCAGTGCGCGCCAGAACGTGTAGTCGTCGTCGATTGCGACCGGGTAGGTGAGCCCGTGGTCGCGGACCGCCCGGTCGATGTTCTCCGGCAGCCGGCCGAACGCGAACTCCGGCGCGTGCGCGCCGATCACGGTGAGCCCCAGGTCGCGGTAGTCGCGGTGCCACGCCCGCACGTACCCGGCGGTGCGGATCCAGTTCACGCAGGTGTACTCCCAGACGTCGACCAGGACCACCCGTCCGCGCAGGTCCTCCGGTGTCAGCGGCGGGGAGTTCAGCCACCGGTGGACGTCGATCGGCGGCAGCCGGGTCGCCACGGCCAGGCCGTCACGCGATGCGCCGGTCATGCGCGGCTCCCCTCCTCGGCGGTCCGCCGGCGGTTACCCGGACGGCACGGCTTCGAACGGGCCGCCCGCCGGACCCGCACGGCGTTTGCCTGCGGCCCGGCGGGGTAGGACGGTGCGCCGCTCGAGGGCGGGCCGTGCAGGCGGCGAAGGGGCGGCGGCGGAGGGTCGATGACGGCTGGACCAGGGGAAGCGCAGGCCCCGTCGGGCGAGGTGGTGGAGCTGCGGGTGCACGGCGTCTCTTCGGCCGGCGCCGCCGAGGTGCTGGACCGGCCGCTGGTACGGCAGGTGGCGGGCGACCGCAGCGCCGGCTTCTACCGTCCCCGTCCCGGCCTCGTCGACGAGCGCGGCGAGGCCGGCGTGACGCTGGAGGCGTACCGGTGGAGCGACCTGCCCTCCGGCACCGCGCTGCGGACCCTGTCGCTGCTGTTCCTGTTCCCCTTCATGCTGATCAACGTGGCCGTGTGGATGCGGCCGGGGGACGCGCTCGGCGGCGCGGTGGTACGAGCGCTGTGCCGGATGCTGGGGCTGAGCCTGACCGCGCTGTACGTGCTCGCCGGCGCCGGTGTCGCGCTGGACCTGGTGGCCTGGCAGTGCCTGTCCGCCCCGGCCTGCCTCTCCGACCGCGAATGGCTGTCCTGGCTGGGCGGCCGGCCGGTGGGCCTGCGGCTCGTGGTGCTGGCGCTGGTCCCGGCCGCCGCGGTGAGCCTGCTCTGGTGGGGGGCCCGGCGGCCGGGCCGCTCGTTCACCGCGTTCCGGGCCCCGGAGCGGGCGTCCGCCGGGCCGCCGCTGAGCACGATCGGGCAGTGGGACACCGAGCCGTTGATGGGCCGGCTGCGGTCGATCCACATCGCGGCGGCCTTCGCCACCCTCGACGGGAGCCTCCTCGCCGCCCGGGCCGCGCAGGGCGTCCCGCCCGCCGTGGCGGCGCTGCTGGCGGTGACCGGCGTGCTCCTGCTCGCCTGCGTTGTCCTGGTGTGCGTGCCGCCGCTCGTCGACCGGGCGCCCGCCGACCCGCGACGCGACCGGATCGCGGTGGCGTTGCGCGCCACCGCGATCGTCCTCAGCGTCGCGGTGGCCGGCCACCTGCTGTTCGCCCCCGCCCGCTGGCGTGCCGACGGTGGCCTGCCCGGCTACGGCTCCATCCTGACCTGGCTGCTGGTGACGCACGCCGTGCTGCTGGGCGCGCTGGGCGCCGTGCTGCTCTGGCACCGCCTGCGGGCACGCGGCCACCAGCCGCCGAACGGGCTCGGCGCGCTCGTGGTCGCCGCGGCGGCGGGCGGGCTCGCGGTCGCGTACTCCGCCGAACTGGTCCAGCGCGTCGCCGACCTGCTGGACCGGGGCAGGTCCCCGGCGGACGCCCTGCCCGGGCCGGCGCGCGCGTACGACTGGGCGATCTACGGCTTCTTCCGGGCGTTGCTGGTCACGCTGGTGGCCGCCGCCGTGGTGGCGCTGGTGTCCCGGCGCGGCCGGATACGGGCCGCCCAGGCGGTGGTGGAGCGCGACTTCCCGGCGCCGCCGGCCGAGGCGGCGCCCCGGCTGCGGCAGGTTCGGGCGACGATCGTCCGGGCCCGGTTCACCGACCTGCTGGTGCCGTTGGCGGTCCTGTTCGCGATCATGGCCGGGGCGGGCGCGGCGACCACCGCGATGGCGTTGCTCCGTCCCGACCCGGGTGAGGCCCTGCAACGCCGCACGCACGTACCGGCCGAACTGGTCATGTTCGGCATCGAGGTGGGCGGGGTGGCGCTGTCGGCGGCGGTGCTCGCCCTGGTGCTCGCCGCTGTCTTCGCCTACCGCAGCCCCGGGTTCCGGCGCCACGTCGGCGTGCTCTTCGACCTCGCCACGTTCTGGCCCCGGTCCGCGCACCCGTTCGCGCCGCCCTGCTACGCCGAGCGGGCCGTGCCGGAGCTGGCCCGGCGCATCACGTTCCTGGTACGCAGCGGCAACGGCGTGCTGCTCGCCGGGTACAGCCACGGCTCGGTGCTGGTCGCCGCCACCGTCCTGCAACTGCCCGCCGAGATCAGCGCGCGGGTCGCGCTGCTCACCTACAGCTCCCCGCTGCGCCGCCTCTACGCCCGGCTGTTCCCCGCCTACGTCGGCGACGAGATGCTGTGCGGCATCGGCGGCCGGGTCGGCTGGCGCTGGCTCAACCTGTGGCGGGACACCGACGCGGTGGGCGGATGGATCTTCTCCCCGCACCGCGCCGGCGAACCGGCGGGCGTCACCGGCCCGGCGGCCAAAGTGGACCGCCGGCTGCGGGATCCCGACGGCCTGGTCGCCCCGCCCGGGGACAGCGTCCCCCCGCCGATCAAGGGGCACTGGCCGGCCGAGTCCGACCAGGCGTACGGCGCGGCGGTGCGGGAGCTGGCCGCCCGCCTGCGCGCCGCCGCGCCGTGACCGGCGCGCCGTTCAGGCCGCCGGGTGGTCCGCCTCGAACCGTTCCCGGGTCAGGAACGCCAGCCGGGCCCGCTTGTCCGGCATGTCGATCTCGTCGCCGAGCGTGAAGCCCTCGATCCGCAGCCGGCGCAGCATGGCGTCGTTGCGCACGTCCGGCTCGACCACGATCCGCCGCGCGGCCGGGTCGCGCAGCAGGAACCGCATCAGGGCCGGGAAGACGGCGCTGGTCACGCCGCGCGGATACCGCCGGGGCGGGTCGAGCAGCAGGTGCGTGCCCACGTCGCCGGGGCGCACCGGGTAGCGCTCGCCGACCGGGTCCGCCTCCGGCTGGTAGGTCTGGAACAGCCCGATCGGCTCGCCGTCGAGCCGGATCAGGTACGCGTGGTGGGTGTCCAGCCCGTCGACGAACGCGTAGATCTCGCGTACCTGGTCGACGGTGTGCGAGCCCATGCCCCAGAACCGGTTGCGGGGCCGGATCACCCAACCGTGCAGCAGGTCGGCGTCCCGGTCGGGGCGCACCGGCGCCAGCGCCAGCTCGCCGAGACCGGGAATCGACTCCAGGTGGATCACGTCGTCTCGTCTCCCGTCAGTGGGCCGGCGGGCACCGGGATCAGCGTCCCGGCGGCCCAGTGGGTGAGCTGGTCGGCGAAGTGCGGGTCTCCGGGGCGCCCGGACGCGCCGAACGGGACGATCCAGCGGCTGGCCGCCCGGTCGGTCAGATCCCACACGTAGCGGGCCACCGGGCCGCGCCAGCAGGCGTCGGAGACGCCCGGCACGCTGGAGGTCGCCAGCACGCAGTCGGTGTCGCCGGACAGCGCCACCCGTTCCCGCATCGCGGCCACCGCGTCGGTGACCGCCGGGGCGACGCCCAGGTGCACCGGGTGCAGCAGGTGCCGATCGCCCCACGCGCCGGGCGCCGGGCCGGCGGCCACCTCGGCCAGCGCCTCGGCGGCCGGTTCCGCGAGGTCGAGCGCGGCCGCGAGGTGGTCCAGCGCCAGGCCGATCCGGGCCGCCGGGTCGGTCCACGGGGCGAACAGCTCGTCGAATCCGCACGGCTCGTCCAGGGCACGCAACCTCGGGTGTACGCGCAACCGCCGGGCGAGCGCGGCGCGCCAGGCCGCGTACGCGCCGGCCTCGGCCGACCCGGCCGCCATCGAGCGGTCCCAGTCGCGCAGCCGTCGCAGTAGCGCGCGGGCGGGCGGGTCGAGGCGCCCGGGGTCGAGCCGGTCGAGCAGCCGCAGCAGCGCCGTCGCCGGGAGCCGGTTGTCGGTGTGCACCGTGGACGGCTCGGCGTCCTCGGCGAGCAGCGCCCGTATCCGGCGCGCCCGGTGCGGCGGGGCGAAGTCGGCGCCGTGCGCGGCCACGTCGTCGCGCCGGTCGTTGGCGCACACCGTCACGCCGTCGACCGGCTCGTCCACCGGCGGCAGGTAGTCGCCCCGCCACCGGTAGGCCGGCTCCCAGGCCGGCACCGGCTCCCGGCGGCACCGCTCGTCGCGTACCGGGACCAGGCCGGCGACCAGGCGGCGGACGCCGCCTCCGGTGTCGGCGACGAGCACGCTGTTGACCGGCTCGACCCAGTGGCGCAGCGCGTCGGCGACATCGGCGGCGCGCCGGGCGCGCAGCAGCGGCAGCAGCGCCTCGAAGCCGAGCCGGGCCTCCACCCGGCTCGGGGCGCGCAGCGCGATCGCCTCGCCGGTGACCCGGTCGTGGTCGATCACCGGGCCACGGGGCGTCTCGATCACCTCGACGGTCTCCGGGTCGCCGCCGCGGACCTCGATCTGCTCGACGTGGCACGAGACCGGGGTCCAGCCGTCGGCGTCGCGCGCCAGCACCCGGTCCCCGTCGCGGCGCAACCGCTCGCGGTAGAGGTCCTGGTAGTCGGCCATCGCGTTGGTGACGGCCCAGGCGACGTGGCCGGTGTGGCCGAAGTGCGGCAGGCCCGGTACGCCGGGAAAGGCGAGACCGACGACGTCGAACTCCGGGCAGGCCAGCCGGACCTGCTGGTAGACGCCGGGCAGTTCGAGCAGGCGGTGCGGGTCACCGGCGATCAGCGGGCCGCGCCCGGTGGCCGGGTCGGCGGGCAGCGCCCAGGCGTTGCTGCCCGAGGACGCCGGTCCCTCCACGGCGAACAGTCCGGCCGCCTCGGGGCCGAGCGTACGGGCCACGTGCGCGCGCCAGAGCTTGTTCGGGAAGGTGGAGAAGAGCACGTGCTGGACGAGGAACACGCCGAGCGGCGACCAGGGGCGCCAGGGTTCGGGCGCGCTGCCGACGGCGGCGAACTCGGGCGCGACGGCGGCGCCCTCGGCGAGTCCGGCGTTGACCCCGTCGACGTACGCCTCGACCCACCGCCGGGTGTCCGGGTCCAGCCGCTCGTAGCAGCGCCGGGCGGTGTCGTCCAGCCGTACGCGGCGGGCGAACCGGTCCCATGCCAGCTCGGACGGGCCGATGTGAACGGCCAGGCGGCCCTCGGCGCGCCATCGTTCGACGCTGATCTGCCATGCCCGGTCCGTCGCGGCGACCCGGCCCTGGAGGCGGGCCAGCGCGTCGGCGTCGGCGGCCCACAGTTGCGGCACGCCCCGCGGATCGCGATCGACGCGCGTCATCGTCTCGACCCGTCCTGGCGCGCCGGGCGGCGGTTCCGTTCCACAGTCAACTTAGGATAACCTCCCCTAACCGACGGCGACCTTACCGCGACAGGCGGGAAGCGCCAACCGGCGGTACATCCGGGACAAAGCGTCCCGAGTCGCGCTTGCTTGTTAGGTCAGCCTAACCTAACCTGATCGCCGCGGCTCCGGCCGCACGCCCTGTCCGTACGACCGCTGGGAAGTCGCATGAGTTCGATCGGGAGCCCGACCGGCGCCGCGCCCACCGAGACCGGCCGCGCCGCCGCCACGGCCCGCGACCACCTGTTCAACGCCGGCTCGCTCGGGCGGTACCGGGACGTGCTGGCGCGCGGCGTCGACCGGGTCGCCCGGCGGGTGGGTGAGGTGGACACGCCGTTCACCGGCGTCACGCCCGACGAGCTGGCGCCGCTCATCGGCGGCATCGACCTCGACCGGCCGCTGGGCGACACCGACGCCGCCCTGGACGAGCTGCACGACGTGTGGCTGCGCGACGCGGTCTGGTTCCACCACCCCCGCTACCTCGCCCACCTCAACTGCCCGGTGGTCATCCCGGCGCTGCTCGGCGAGGCGGTGCTCAGCGCCGTGAACTCCTCACTGGACACCTGGGACCAGAGCGCCGGGGCCACGCTGATGGAGCGGCGGCTGATCGAGTGGACGGCCGGGCGGATCGGGCTGGGTCCGACCGCCGACGGCGTGTTCACCAGCGGCGGTACCCAGTCGAACCTCCAGGCCATGCTGCTGGCCCGGGAGGAGGCGTACCGCCGGGCGGTGGGCGGCGCGGCCACCCGGCCGGACCGGCCGCAGGTGCTGTCCCGGCTGCGCGTCATCACCTCCGCGGCCGGGCACTTCAGCGTGCAGAAGGCCGCCAAGCTGCTCGGCCTGGCCGCCGACGCGGTGCTCACAGTGCCCACCGACGCGACCCGCCGGATGCGCGCCGACGAGCTGGCCCGCACGATCGACAGCTGCCACCGCGACGGTCAGGTGGTGATGGCCGTCGTCGCCACCGCCGGCACCACCGACTTCGGCAGCATCGACCCGCTGCCGGAGATCGCCGACATCTGCGCCGACGCGAGCGTCTGGATGCACGTCGACGCCGCGTACGGCTGCGGGCTGCTCGTCTCCCCCACCCGCCGGCACCTGCTCGACGGCATCGATCGGGCCACCTCGGTCACAGTCGACTACCACAAGTCGTTCTTCCAGCCGGTCAGCTCCAGCGCGCTGCTGGTGCGCGACGGCCGGGCGCTGCGCCACGCCACCTGGCACGCCGACTACCTCAACCCGGCCCGCGCGGTCGAGCAGGGCATCCCGAACCAGGTCGACAAGAGCATCCAGACGACCCGGCGCTTCGACGCCTGCAAGCTCTGGCTGACCCTGCGGATCATGGGGCCGGACGCGGTCGGCGCGCTGTTCGACCAGGTCGTCGACCTCGCCGCGCAGGCGTGGCGGCGCCTGGACGCCGATTCCCGGTTCGAGGTGGCCGCGCCGTCGCAGCTGAGCACAGTGGTCTTCCGCTACCGGCCACCCGGGCTCGCCCCCGACCTGGCCGACGAGGCCAACCTGCACGCCCGCGACGCGCTGGCCGCCTCCGGCGCCGCCCTGGTCGCCGGCACCAAGGTCGACGGCGCGCACCACCTGAAACTGACACTGCTCAACCCCGAGACCACAGTGGACGACATCGCCCACGTGCTGGACCTCATCGCCGACCACGCCGCCTGGTACGCCCGGACCGCGACCGCCGCCGAGCTGTCCTGCCCGGTCGGCTGACCCCGTCGAGGAGAACGAGAACCCCATGTCGACCCACGACTTCATCGCCGTCGGGCTGGGCCCCTACAACCTCGGCCTGGCCTGCCTCACCGCGCCGATCGACGACCTCGACGGGCTGTTCCTGGAGGCCCGCGACAGCTTCGACTGGCATCCCGGCATGCTGCTGGAATCCACCCGGCTCCAGACGCCGTTCATCGCCGACCTGGTGACGCTCGCGGACCCCACCTCGCCGTACTCGTTCCTGAGCTACCTCAAGGAGACCGGCCGGCTCTACCCGTTCTACATCCGGGAGAGCTTCTTCCCGCTGCGCGCCGAGTACAACGACTACTGCCGCTGGGCCGCCGCCAAGCTGCCGAACCTGCGCTTCCGGCACGCCGTCACCGCCGTCGAGTACGACGCGACCGACGACCGCTACGTGGTGCGCGCCGACACGCCGGACGGGCCGGTCACCCACCGGGCCCGGCACCTCGTGCTCGGCACCGGCACCCCGCCGTACCTGCCGACGGCCTGCGCCGGACTGGGCGGCGACCTGATCCACAACTCGCGCTACCTGGAGCACCGGGAGGCGCTGCGCGCCAAGGACAGCATCACGATCGTCGGCAGCGGCCAGAGCGCCGCCGAGATCTACCACGACCTGCTCGGCGACATCGACAGGTACGGCTACCAGCTCACCTGGGTGACCCGCTCGCCCCGGTTCTTCCCGCTGGAGTACACCAAGCTCACGCTGGAGATGACCTCGCCGGACTACGTGGACTACTTCCACGCGCTGCCCGAGCCGACCCGCTACGCGCTGGAGGCCGCGCAGAAGCCGCTGTTCAAGGGCATCAACGCCGACCTGATCAACGACATCTACGACCTGCTGTACGCCAAGAGCCTGCACGGCCCGGCGCCGACCCGCCTGCTCACGAACACGGAGCTGGTCGAGGCGGCGTACACCGACGGCCGCTACCGGCTCGGACTGCGCCACACCGAGCAGGACCGCGCGTTCACGCTGGAGACCGAAGGGCTGGTGCTGGCCACCGGCTACCGCTACCGGGTGCCGGAGTTCCTCGCGCCGGTACGCGACCGGCTGCGCTTCGACACACACGGCCGCTTCGACGTGGCCCGCAACTACAGCGTCGACCACACCGGCCGGGGTGTGTTCCTGCAGAACGGCGGCACCCACACGCACAGCATCACCTCGCCCGACCTGGGCATGGGCCCGTACCGCAACTCGTGGCTGATCCGGGAGATGACCGGCCGGGAGCACTACCCGGTGGAGAAGACCATCGCGTTCCAGGAGTTCGGCGCGCCCGCCGGAGTGCCGGCATGAGCGAGCGCACCGAGCGAAGTGAGGGCCGCGAGAGCATGCCTGAATGGCCCGGCATGAGCGAGCGCACCGAGCGGAGCGAGGGCCGCGAGCGCGTGCCCGAACGGCCCGGCATGAGCGAGCGCACCGAGCGGAGCGAGGGCCACGAGCGCATGCCCAGCCAGGCCCGCATGAGCGTGTTCACCCGCGTCGACGACGCGCTGGGCGAGTTCACGCTGCGCCCGCTGGACCCGGACGCCGACGCCGCGCTGCTGCACCGCTGGGTCACCCATCCCAAGTCCGCGTTCTGGCTGATGCAGGACGCCGACGTCGCCGCCGTCGCCGACGAGTACCGGCGCATCGCCGCCCACCCGCACCACGACGCGTACCTGGGGTCGTGGCGCGGCGCCCCGGCGTTCCTGGCCGAACGGTACGACCCGGCGCACGTCGAGCTGGCCGGCCTGTACGACGCCGAGCCCGGCGACGTCGGCATGCACTTCCTCTGCGCGCCCGCCGACACGCCGGTGCACGGCTTCACCCGAGCCGTCATCACCACCGTGATGGCCTGGCTGTTCGCCGACCCGGCGACCCGCCGGGTGGTGGTGGAGCCGGACGTGCGCAACACCGCGGTGCACACGCTCAACGCCGCAGTCGGCTTCACAGTCGTCGGACCGATCCGCAAGCCCGAGAAGGAGGCGCTGCTCAGCGTCTGCACCCGGGACCAGTTCCGGGCCGCCACCGGCGCGCCCGCCACCCAGGAAGGGGCACCGGCGTGAACGCCAGCGCATCCGTCGACCACCTGACCCCCGAGGCGTGGGCGACGGCCAACCGGCTGCTGGTGCGCAAGGCGCTCGCCGAGTTCGCCCACGAGCGCCTGATCACCCCCGAGCCCGACGGGCCCGGGCAGTGGCTCGTCCGCAGCGACGACGGCGCCGTGGAGTACCGCTTCGCCGCGCAGCGGCTGGCGCTGGACCACTGGCAGATCGACCCGGACAGCATCGTGCGCCGCCGCGACGGCGCGCAGCTGCCGCCCGACGCCGTCGACCTGTGCGTGGAGCTGCGCGGCGCGCTCGGCCTCACCGACGCGATCCTGCCGGTCTACCTGGAGGAGATCACCTCCACGCTCGCCGGCACCGCGTACAAGCTGGCGAAGCCCGCGGTGAGCGCCGCCGAGCTGGCCGCCGCCGACTTCCAGGCGATCGAGACCGGCATGACCGAGGGGCACCCCTGCTTCGTGGCCAACAACGGCCGCATCGGCTTCGGCGTGCACGAATACCACGCGTACGCCCCGGAGGCCGCCGCGCCGGTACGGCTGCTCTGGCTCGCCGCGCACCGCGACCACACCACGTTCACCTGCGCCGACGACCTGGACTACGACACGCTGGTGCGGGCCGAGCTGGGCGAGGAGACACTGGCCGGGTTCACCGCCACGCTCACCGGGCTGGGCCTGGACCCGGCCGACTACCTGCTCGTGCCGGTGCACCCGTGGCAGTGGTGGAACAAGCTCGCCGTCACGTTCGCCGGTGAGGTGGCCGCGCGCCGGCTGGTCTGCCTCGGTGAAGGCCCGGACGAATACCTGGCGCAGCAGTCCATCCGCACCTTCTTCAACGTCAGCGACCCGGCGAAGCACTACGTGAAGACCGCGCTGTCGGTGCTGAACATGGGCTTCATGCGCGGCCTGTCCGCCGCGTACATGGAGGCGACGCCCGCGATCAACGACTGGCTGGCCGGGCTGATCGACAGCGACCCGGTGCTCAAGCGCACCGGACTGTCGATCATCCGGGAGCGGGCCGCGATCGGCTACCGGCACCGGCAGTACGAGGCGGCGACCGATCGCTACTCCCCGTACCGGAAGATGCTGGCGGCGCTGTGGCGAGAGAGCCCGGTCCCCGCCCTGGAGCCCGGGCGGCGGCTGGCCACCATGGCGTCGCTGCTGCACCTGGACCGCGACGGGCGGTCCCTCGCGGCCGCGCTGATCGACGAGTCCGGGCTGGCCCCGGCCGACTGGCTGCGCCGCTACCTGGACGCCTACCTGGTGCCGCTGCTGCACAGCCTGTACGCCTACGACCTGGCGTTCATGCCGCACGGCGAGAACGTCATCCTGGTGCTGCGCGGCGGCGTTGTCGAACGGGTCGTCTTCAAGGACATCGCCGAGGAGATCGTGGTGATGGACCCGGACGCGGACCTGCCGGAGCAGGTCCGGCGGATCCGGGCCGCCATCCCCGAAGACGAGAAGATCCTCTCCATCTTCACCGACGTGTTCGACTGCTTCCTGCGGCACCTCAGCGCCGCCCTGCACACCCGGGGCGTGCTCGACCAGGACGAGTTCTGGCGTACGGTCGCCGCGTGCGCCACCGGCTACGCCGAGACCGTGCCGCACCTGGCCGACCGGATGCGCAGGCACGACCTGTTCGCGCCGGAGTTCACGCTGTCCTGCCTCAATCGGCTCCAGTTGCGCAACAACCAGCAGATGGTGGACCTGTCCGACCCGTCGGCCGCGTTGCAGTTCGCCGGCACGCTGGTCAACCCGCTCGCTCCACACGCATGACGAAGCGGGCCGGCGCATCGCGCCGGCCCGCCCATCGGTGGAGCTGACGATCAGTTCTCCGCGCGACCGGCCCGCCAGTAGCCCATGAACGCCACGGCGCGCCGGTCCATGCCCCGCTCGGTGACCAGGTGGCGGCGCAGCCCGCGGATCACCGCCGCCTCCCCGGCGAGCCAGGCGTAGAGCGCCGCGCCGTCGGGCCGCTCCGGCACCTCCCAGAGGATGTCCCGGTCCACGTCCACCTCGGCCAGCGGAGCCGCGACCGGCCCGGCCGGTACGGGCACCAGCCGGCCGGCGAGGCTCGTCACGGCCGCGGTGAGCCGGCTGCCGTGCGGGGAGCCGGCCCGGGGCAGCCAGGTCACCGTGACACCGGCCGGGGCCCGGCAGGGCAGTTCGTCGCCGGTCTCCGGCACCTCCACGAGCGCGTGCCCGCGCGCGTCGGCGGGCAGCCGCTCCAGGATCGCGCAGATCGCCGGCGCAGCGGTCTCGTCGCCGGCCAGCAGCACCGTCGCGCCGGCCGGCGGCTGGAACTCGACGCCGCCGTGCGGCCCGTCCCACCCGGCATCCGGGCCGACCACGGCGATCCGGTCGCCGAGGCGGGCCCGGCGTGCCCACCGGGTGGCCGGGCCGCCGTCGCCGTGCAGCGCCATGTCCACGTCCACCTCGTACGCCTCCGGGCGGACCGCGCGGACCGTGTAGGTGCGGATCGGGCTGCGCAGCCCGTCCGGCAGCTCACGCCACCGCGCGAACCAGTCCGGCCCGTCGGGCAGTTCCCCGGGCGCGCCGTCGGCCGGCGGCAGGGCCAGCTTGATCCGCTGGTCGTACCCGTTGTCGGCGAACCGGTCCAGGTCCGGGCCGGTGAGCGTCACGCGCAGGAACGACGGGCCGAGGCGGCGCAGCGCGCGGACCTCGACGGCGAAGACGCGCCAGGGCGCGACGGCCAGGGTGCTGGTCATGCGTTATTCCTCTCACGGCCGGCGGGCGGCGCGTCGGTGAACGGGCTAACGGGCGGCTGCGGCGGCGCGGGAACGCCACAGCAGCCAGACGAAGTACGGGGTGCCGATCAGCGCGGTGACCAGTCCGGCGGGGATCTGGGCGGGCGCGATCACGGTGCGGCCGAGCGTGTCGGCGAGGCTGACCAGGGTGGCGCCGAGCAGCACCGCGACCGGCAGGACGCGGGTGTGCCGCCCGCCGACGAGCGCGCGGGCCGCGTGCGGCGCGACCAGGCCGACGAAGCCGATCACGCCGACGGCCGACACGGCGGTGGCGGTGAGCAGCGCCGCCAGACCGAGCGCGACCAGCCGGGCCGGTTCCAGGCGCACGCCGAGCACCCGGGGGGTGTCGTCGTCGAGCGCCAGCAGATCCAGCTCGCGGCGCACGGCGGCCACCACCGGCAGCGCCAGCAGCAGCGCGATCGCCACCGGCAGCACCTGCGGGGCGGTCCGCCCGTAGGTGGAGCCGGACAGCCAGGTCAGCGCCTTGCCGGTGTTCCACGGGTCGGAGGACACCACGATGAACGTGATGATCGCCGTACCGCCCTGCCAGACCGCGAACCCGATCAGCACGAGCCGGTCGGAGTTGAGGCCGCGCCGCCGGGCCAGGCCGTAGACCAGCGCGAACGCGGCGACCGCGCCGAGACCGGCGGCGCCGGACAGCGCGAGCACGCCGGCCATCGGCGCGAACGTCAGCAGCGACACCGCGCCGATGCCGGCGCCGCCGGTGATGCCGAGGATGCCCGGCTCGGCGAGCGGGTTGCGGCAGACCGCCTGCACTGTGGTGCCGGCCAGGGCCAGCGCGGCGCCGGCCAGCAGCGCCGCGGCGACCCGCGGCCAGCGGGCGTCCAGCACGAAGGTGTACGCCGGTCCGGTGCGGCCCTGCACCCAGTTGACGATGTCGCCGAGCAGCACCCAGGTGTCCCCGGCGAGCATGCCGAGCACCAGCGCGGCGGTGACGACTACTGCGCAGACCGCGACAACGGTGGCGACGAAGCCGCGGGAGCGGACGGCCGCGTGACCGCCCGGCGCCTGCCGGGTGGGTCCGGCGTCGCGGTGGCGGCGGGCCAGCCAGATCAGCAGCACCGCACCGAAGAGCGTGGTCACCACGCCGGTCGGCACGTCGACCCCGGCCTGCCCGCCGAGCACGGCGCGCAGCAGCACGTCGGAGCCGAGCACGATGACCACGCCGACGATGCCGGACAGCGGCATCAGGATGCGGTGCCGGTGCACCTCGGGCACCCACCGGCCGAGCAGCCGGACGATCACCGGCGCGCCGAGGCCGACGAAGCCGATCGGCCCGGCCATGGTGACGGCGGCGGCGGAGAGCAGCACGGCGAGCAGCACCACTGTCACCCGGGTACGTCGCACGTTGAGCCCGAGCACGGTGGCGGTGTCGTCGCCGAGGGCGAGCAGGTCCAGCCGGTGCCCGAGCGCCACGAGCAGCAGCGCGACGACGCCGATCACGGGGGCGAGCTGGGTGAACGCGACCAGGTCGCCCTGCACGAGCGAGCCGTTGCCCCAGGCGAACAGGCCGATGGTGGACTGTTCGAAGAGCAGCAGGAGCAGCATGGTCAGCGACGCCAGCGCCATCGCGGTGGCCGAGCCGGCCAGGATCAGCCGGGTGGTGGCGGCCTGCCCGCCGGCCGAGAGCAGCATGACCAGGGACGCGGCGGCGAGGCCGCCGCAGAACGCCAGCCCGCCCGAGGGCAGCGCGGGCAGCGCGATCCCGAACGCGGCGGTGGAGACGATCGCCAGGTGCGCGCCCGCGTTGACGGCGAGCGTGTCCGGCGAGGCGAGCGGGTTGCGGGTGGTCGACTGCAGCGCCGCGCCGGCGAAGCCGAGCGCGATGCCGACGGCCAGGCCGGTGAGCAGCCGGGGCAGGCGGGAGGCCACGAGCACCCGGGCGGTCTCGTCGTCGCCGCCGGTGAGCAGCCGGAGCAGGTCCAGCGCGCCCACCGACGACGTGCCCTGGGTGACGTGCACCGCGGTGATCGCGACGAGCAGCGCCGCGGCGAGGGCGAAGGCGCCGGCGACCCGGCGGCGCCGGGCGGGCGGCGGCCCGACCGGGGCCGGCCGGGTGGCCGGCCCCGGCGGGGCGGGGGCGGTCATCGCGCTCAAGCCGTGTAGACCGCGACGAGCTGGTCGATGTACTGCTTGGCGGAGAGCGTGCCGCCGAAGGTCCAGATGCCGTTGGGCATCTTGTGCAGCTTGTTCTGCTGGACGAACGGCAGGGAGCGCCAGATCGCGTTGCCGGAGAGGCCGTCGGCGAACACGTCGGTGCCGTCCGAGGCGTTGTAGAAGAAGTGCAGGTCCTGGCTCTTCAGGACGTTCAGGCCCTCGACGTCGGTCTGGCCCAGGCCCCACATCTCGTCGGTCTTGCCGGTCCAGGCGTTCTTGAGGCCGAGCTGGATGCCGAGCTGGGAGACGAGCGCGCCCTGGCCGAACATCCGGATCGAGACGGTGCTGCCCTCCTTCCAGCCGTCGGCGATGGCGAACTGCTTGCCGGCCGCCCCGGCGTCGGCGATCTTCTTCTTGCCGTCGGCGAGCGCGGCGTCGAAGTCGGCGAGCAGCTTGTCCGCCTGCGCGGTGCGCCCGGTGGCAGTGGCGATCATCTTCAGGTCCGTGCGCATCCGGCCGATGTTGTCGGAGGCGTCGCTGCCCTTGGTGACCAGCACCGGGACGTACTTCTCCAGCTGGGTGACGACGGCGGAGCCGCGCTCGGCCTCCATCACCACGAGGTCCGGCTGGAGGGCGACGATGGAGTCGACGCTCGGCTCGCCCCGGGTGCCGACGTCCTTGACGCCCGGGTCGAGCGGGGCGGCGGTCACCCAGGTGGCGTACCCCTTGGGGTCGGCGACGCCGACCGGCATGACGCCGAGGCCGACGAGCATCTCGACCTCGCCCCACTCCAGGCCGACGACCTTGGTGGCGGGGCTCTTGAGGGTGATGGTCTTGCCCCGGCTGTCGGTGACGGTGACCGGGCCGGTGGGCGCGGCGTCGGAGGGGGACGGTGCGGCGGCGGGCTCCTCGGTGGTGCCGCAGCCGGCGATCAGCAGCGCGCTCGCCGCGGCGGCGGCGAGCAGGGTCAGGCGGGTACGCAACATCGGTTTCTCTTCTGTGTGCAGGGATCGGTCAGGCGGGGATACGGGTCGTGTGCCGGCCGACGGGACGTGTGGAGAGCAGGTTGGTGACCGGGTCGACGATCACCTCGACGCGGATGCCGTACGCCTCGGTGAGCGCCGCCTCGGTGAACACCTCGTGCGGCGTGCCGGTGCCGCGGACCCGGCCTTCGTGCAGGAGCACGACCTGGTCGGCGACGGCGGCGGCCTGGTTGAGGTCGTGCAGCACCACGCCGACGGCGACGCCGGCGGTGTCCGCGAGTTCGCGCATCAGGTCGAGGATCTCCACCTGGTAGCGCAGGTCCAGGAACGTGGTGGGCTCGTCGAGCAGCAGGATCGCGGTGTCCTGGGCCAGGCAGGTGGCCAGCCAGACACGTTGCAGCTCGCCGCCGGACAGCTCGTCGACCGGCCGGCCGGCCATGCCGTCGACACCGGTCACGCTCATGGCCCGGTCGATCGCGGCGGGCCCGTCGGGGTCGTTGGCGCGCCACCGCTGCCGGTACGGGTGCCGGCCGTAGCCGACCACGTCGCGCACCGTGACCCCGCTCGGGGTGGGGCGGCTCTGCGCCAGCAGTGTGATCCGGCGGGCGAAGTCCCGGGCGGACAGGGCCCGGGCCGGGGTGCCGTCGGCGAGCACGACCTCGCCGTGTTCCAGCGGGTGCAGGCGGGCCAGCCCGCGCAGCAGCGTCGACTTGCCGCTGCCGTTCGGGCCGACCAGCGCGGTCACCGCCGCGGGCCGCAGCGTGATGGCGGCGTCGTGCACCACCGTCTTGCCGTGGTAGCCCAGCCGCAGCTCACTGCCCGTCAGGCCGTCGGCCCGCACCGCTCCGTTCGTCACGCAGGTTAGGCTAACCTAAGACTCGATCATCCTGTCAAGCCGGTCCTTCGGTCCAATCCCCCTCCCCCGCACTCCGCCCTTGCCCTGGTGATCATGAGGTTGACGGCGTTGTCGATCTCCGATCCGGCCGCCAACCTCATGATCAACGCAGTGGGGCGCGGGCGGTCAGAGGGAGACGGCGCGGCCGCCGAGGGTCACCGTGAGGCGGCCGTCGGAGGCGAAGGACCAGGCCAGAGCGCCGGAGTACGTGGCGCACCGGGAGCCGTTGGAGCCGGACCAGAACTGGTTCGAGCTGTCCGCGTTGCCGACGGTCTTGTCGTTCGATCCGCTGCCGGCGAAGCGGCAGGAGGTGTTGTTCCGGTAGACCGAGGTGCCGGCGTCGAACGAGAAGTTCCGTTCGGTGTTGTCGATGCTCAGGTTGTTCGAGATCGTCATGGTGCCCGGGTTCCGGTTGTACGTGAAGCCGTGCTTGCCGTTGCGGTACGCGATGGTGCGCCGCACGGTGTGGTTGACGGCGATGTCCTCACCGCCGAGCTTGAAGCCGTTGCGGTCGCCGTTGCCGTTCTGGGTGCCGTTGCTGAGCGTGCCGTTGCTGAACGCGAGGGAGTCCTCGATGGTCACCGGCCCGATCGCGCCGGTGTCGGTCTTGGTGTAGAGGTCCCACCCGTCGTCGATGTTGTGGTGCGACACCGCGTACCGGAAGACGTTGCCACTGCCCACTGTGAGCTTGGCGGCGAAACCGTCGGCGTCCTCGCCGTCGGAGTCGGCGTTGTCGTGCGACTCCACACTGACCATGAGGTTGTTGGCGGGCCACTGGTCGCGGGGCGTGCTGGAGGCGATCCGGGACAGTTGCAGCCCGGTGTCGCGGTTGAAGCGGGTCACCGTCCGCTCGATGACGTTGTTGCTGCCGCCGACGAAGATGCCGTTGTCACCGGCGCGCTCGACCACGAGCCCGCGCACGTGCCAGTACGAGGCGTTGAGCGCCAGTCCCCGGTTGGCCGGGTCCTCGCTCATCGCCGAGAAGTTCAGGATCGGCGTCTCGCCCGGGTAGGCGTACAGGTTCTTGCGGGCGCTCGCGGTGCCGTCGTTGCCGGCCGCGACGGTGACCGTCTGGGACAGGTTGTAGGTGCCGCCGCGCAGGTAGATCGTGCCGCCCGCGCCGACGCGGGTGATCGCCGCGGCGATCGTGGTGGGGCTGGCCTGGGTGCCCGCCGCCCCGGCGGTCCCGTTCGGCGCGGCGTAGATCGCCCCGCCGGTCGGCGGCGGCGTGCTGGGCGGCGGGGTGCTCGGGGGCGGGGTGCTGGGCGGCGGCGTGCTCGGCGGCGGCGCGCTGGTCGGCGGCGTGCCGGTGGTGGGGGTGACGCCGCCGGTGCAGGCGACGCCGTTGACCGCGAACGCGGACGGGACCGGGTTGCTGCTGTTGTTCCAGGTGCCGTTGAAGCCGAACGAGGTGGTCGCGTTGGTGCCGAGGCTGCCGTTGTAGCTGACGTTGGCGGCGCGCACCGACGCGCCGCTGGCGGTGATCTCGGCGCCCCAGGCCTGGGCGACGGTCTGCCCGGCGGCGAAGGTCCAGGTGACGGCCCAGCCGGTGAGCGGGTCGCCGAGGTTGGTCAGGTTGACGTTGGCGGTGAAGCCGCCGCCCCACTGCGCCGTGACGGCGTAGTCGACGCGGCAGCCGGCGGCGGCCTGCGCGGCGGTCGCGCCGACGGCCAGGCCGGACGCGGCGAGGGCCGCCGTCGCCGCGGCCGAGGTCCACAACACCGTACGGCGGTGTCGGTTGATCATGGTGCTCTCCTCCGGGTGGTGGTGCAGTGCCCGCGCCGGAACCGGCACCGATGCCCGGTCGGTGTCAGGGGCGGGCCTTTCGCCCGGACATCCGTGTCACCACGGACGAACGCTCACGTCTCCCGCTCAGTAAGCGCTTTCAGCGCAGCCTAACGACGGACGTCGATGCGGTCAAACATCGGTGGCGCACTGAACGATCTCGGACCGCCGTCCGTATCCACTGCCGACGGGAACATCGGCCGGAACCGCGATGCCGGAGCGGGCACGAGCACGATTCCTCCAGTCGTCACTTCGCACCGCGGAGGCGGCGCGGCAGTTGCCGCACCGGCCCTCCCGGTCAACCAGAGGAGAGGTGCATGGCCAGGGGTACGCGCAAGACCGCGGTCCTGAAACTTGGCGGGGTGGGCGCCCTCGCGGCGCTGTTGTTCGCCGGTGGGCTGCAACTGGCGTCGGCGGGCGAGAACAACCGCCCGGCCACCACTGCCGCCGCGCAGACCGTGAACTGCCCGACGGTACGCGACAAGCTGCCCGCCGTCCCGGCGGCGGCGTCGGCCCAGGTGGAGCGGGAACTGGCCAACCTGGACCAGGAGATCGCCCGGCAGAACGAGCGCCTGGCCCGGCAGGCGGCACGCCCTGAGGGCGGACCGGCGTTCATCGACAACGCCATCCTCGGCCCCCTGCGCAGCAAGCGCGTCGCCGTGCTCGACCGCATCGAGATCGCGTTCAACCGGATCGGCGCGCAGCGGCCGAACCTGGACGCGCTGGCGGCCTGCTCGCTCAACGCCCCGGGCGTGCCGAGCGCCGTCAACGGCGGCGCCGGCCAGAACGCCGGGGGCCAGAACGGCAACGCCGGCGGCCAGAACGGCAACGCGGGCGGTCAGGCCCGGACGGTCGACTGCCCGCGCGTCGCGCTGCCCGCCGTCCCGGCGGCGGCCGCCGGTCAGGTGCAGACCGAACTGGCCACGCTGGACAAGCAGATCGCCGAGGCCAACGCCCGCCTCGCCCAGCTCGCGGTACGCCCGGAGGGCGGACCGGCCTTCATCGACAACGCGATCCTCGGGCCGCTGCGCAGCAAGCGCGTCGCGGCGCTCGACCGCATCGAGATCGCGTTCAACCGGGTCGGCGCGCAGCGCCCGAACCTGGACGCGCTGGCCACCTGCGGCCTGAACTGAGCGCCCGGTCGCGGCCCGGCGGTGCGCATCCCGCCGGGCCGCGACCCGGGGTCACAGCGGTCCGAAGACGTCGGCCGGGTCGGCGCCCAGCGCCAGCGTCTCCAGCACCGTCAGAAGCTGCCGCTCCTCGTACCGGAAGTGCGACTCCATGATCGCCGACACGCCCTCCAGGTGCCGGGCCAGCTCCCCCGGTGGGGCGTCGTGGGCCACCGCCGCACTCAGCCCGGCCAGCAGGTACCCGATCATCGAGTGGTCCTGCCGCAGCCGGTCCAGCGTCTCGCGCAGCTCGGGGTGCCGCGCCGCGATCGCCGGGAAGAGACTGTGGTCCTCACCCTCGTGATGCGCGGTCAGCGCAGCGCAGAACCCGTGGCAGAACAGCAGCAGGTCCCGCGTCGCGGGCCGCGCCGGCTCACCGGCGGCGAGCGCCTGCCGGGTCACCTCCAACGCCTCGCGCAGCCGCTCGTGGACGGCGCGCATCTCTCGGCTCCAGGCCACCAGCCTGGTCTGTTCGCCCTCAGCCATGGGGAGAGGGCGAAGGGACGACGAGTGTCATCGTCGTGCTCCCTCCGGTCCGGCGCCTCCATGCCTGACACGGTCTGCCACCGGCACGCGACGCTGCGCGGAGCCTAACGGGCGGCCACGGCGTCATCAAGTAGTGCCTGCGCTACCCGTGATCCGGCAGCAGGCGGGATGGAGCGGGCGGCCCGGATCTTCGAGGCTTGAGGCCGTACCCGTTCCCCCCGTCGAGGAGTTCCCATGACCCGCCGTACCTTCCCGGTCGCAGTCGGCGCCACGGCCCTGCTGACCGTCGCCGCGCTCGGCGTGCCCGCCGCGTCCGCCGCGACCACCGACAACCGGCGTCCCGCCGCCGACGCCGTCCAGAAGCGACTGGACGGCCTCGTCGCCGAGCACGGCTTCCCGGGGGCGCTGGCCTCCGTGCGCCGCGACGGCCGGGTGCGCGACTACACCGCCGGGGTCGGCGACCTGCGCACCGGCGCCGGGATCCCCCGCGACGCCCGGGTGCGCGTGGGCAGCAACACCAAGACGTTCACCGCCGTGGTCGTCCTCCAGCTCGTCGGCGAGGGGCGGGTCGACCTGGACGGGCCCGTCGAGCGCTACCTGCCGGGAATGGTGCGCGCCAACGGCAACGACGGGCGGCGGATCACCGTACGCCAGCTGTTGCAGCAGACCAGCGGCCTGCCCGACTACGACGAGGTCGTGTTCGGCAAGCCGCAGGATCTGGTGGACCGCCGCAGCGACTACTTCGACCCGCGCCGGCTGGTGGACGAGGCGCTCACCCAGTCCCGGCGCTTCCCGCCGGGTCAGAAGTGGGAGTACAGCAACACCAACTTCGTCCTGGCCGGGCTGATCGTCGAGCGGGTCACGAAGCGCCCGGTCGGTGAGGAGATCACCCGGCGGATCATCGAGCCGTTGCGGCTGCGCGACACGTACTGGCCGCAGACCGGCGAGCAGGACCTGCCGGGCCGGCTGCCGCGCGGATACGTGGCGGTGGAGCCCGGCGCGCCGTGGATCGACGTGACCCGGATGGACCCGTCGCTGGGCTGGGCCGCCGGTCAGCTCGTCTCGACGCCGTCGGACCTGCGGACGTTCTTCGAGGCGCTGCTGGCGGGCAAGCTGCTCAAGCCCGCCCAGCAGGCGGCCCTGACGCGTACCGTGCCGGCGCCCGACTTCGAGCCCACCGGCGTGTGGGAGTACGGCCTGGGCGTCGCCCGGCACGAGCTGCCCTGCGGCGGTCACGCCTGGGGCCACGGCGGCGACATCCAGGGCTTCCAGACCCGCAACCTGTCCACCACCGACGGGCGCAGCGCGGTGGTCGCGGTGACCGGGCTGCCGACCAGCCTGGAGATGCTGGAGGCGGTCACCAGCACCGTCGACGCGGCCCTGTGCGGCACCCGCCGCTGACCCGGGCCACCCCGCACGCGCGCCGCCTCATCGGTGAGGCGGCGCGCGTGCGTGCGAGGTCTACCGCCGGCCGTCGAGGTAGCGCAGCACGGCGGTGACCCGGCGGTCGGCGCTGTCGTCCGGCGGCAGGCCCAGCTTCGCGAAGATGCTGCGGATGTGCTTGTGCACCGCGCCGTCGGTGACGAACAACCGCTCGGCGATCGCGCCGTTGCCGAGCCCTTCGGCCATCAGCGCCAGCACCTCGTGCTCGCGCGGCGACAGCTCGGCCAGCGCGGTGTCCGGCCGCCGGTTGCGGGCCAGCAGCTGCCCGACCACCTCCGGGTCGATGACGCTGCCGCCGCCCGCGACGCGGTGCAGCGCGGCGAGGAACTCCTCGACCCGTCCGACCCGTTCCTTGAGCAGATAGCCGAGCCCGGACGCGCCGACCGAGAACAGCTCGGTGGCGAACGCCTGCTCGACGTACGCCGACAGGACCAGCACCGCGAGACCCGGCCGGCGGCGGCGGGCCTCGACCGCGGCGACGATGCCCTCGTCGGTGTGGGTGGGCGGCATCCGCACGTCGACGATCGCCACGTCCGGCCGGTGGTCGTCCACGGCGGTCAGGAACTCCTCCGGCGTGCCGGCGGTGGCGACGACGTCCAGGTCCTCGGCGCGCAGCAGCAGCGCCAGCCCTTCGCGCAGCAGCGCGTCGTCCTCGGCGATCACGATCCGCATGGCAGCTCCACGTGCATCCTCGTCGGTCCTCCCGGTGGACTGGTGAGCGTCATCCGCCCGTCGTACGCCTCGACCCGCCGGCGGATGCCGGTCAGCCCTGAGCCGCGCGTCTCGTCGGCGTCGCCGCGCCCGTCGTCGGTGATCGTCACCAGCAGCCGGTCCCCCTCCCGGCGCACGGCGACGTCCACGGCGCTCGCGCCGCTGTGCCGGACCACGTTGGTCAGCGCCTCGGCCACCACGAAGTACGCGGTCGCCTCGACCGCCGCCGCGCAGCGCACGTCGACGTCCACGGACAGGCGGCACGGGACCGCGCACTCCGCCGCCAGCCCGGTCAGCGCCCCGGCCAGGCCCCGGTCGCCGAGCACCGGTGGCAGGATGCCGCGCACCACCGTACGCAGCTCGCCGAGCGCCTGCTCCGCCGCGTTCTGCGCGCGTTCCAGGATCTCGTCGGCACGGTCCGGGTCGCGGCGTACCGCCCGCCGCGCGGCGCCCAGCAGCACGTTCACCGCGACCAGCCGGTTCTGGGTGCCGTCGTGCAGCGAGCGCTCGATGCGGCGCAGCTCCACCGCGTGGGCGTCGAGCGCGGCAGCCCGCGTGGCGGTGAGTTCGGCGACCCGCATGGACAGGTCCACCCCGGGTGGCGGGGGCAGCAGCCGGCGGCCCGACCGGGCCTGCAGCCGCGCCAGCGCCGGACCGCTCGCGACCGCGAGGACCAGCCATCCCAGCCCGAGCAGCCCGACCGCGAGCGCGTCGCCGAGCCCGTCGACGCGCCACCACCAGATCCCGGGCGCGCCGGCCTCCGGCGGAAGCAGCCGGTACCAGAGCGGGAACGTGAGGTCCTGCACGGCGTAGATCGGCAGCGCGAGCGCGATCAGCCCGGCGCCGAATCCCAGGGTGCCGTGGGCGGCCACCCACCTCAGCTCGCGCCGCACGACCGGGTCGCGCAGCGCCGTGCGCAGCCCGGCCGGCACCGGCCCGGGCTCCGGCATCGGCGTCCCCCACCGGGACAGCCGGGCGCGCTCGCGGTCGGCCACCGACCGCACGGCCTGGAGCAGCCCGGGTACGAGCAGCAGCCCGACCCCGCCGACGCAGGCCGCCGCGACGACGACCGCGCCGAGCAGCACGCCCAGGGCCAGCACCGCGGTGCCCAGCCCGCCGACGAGATGCTCCAGCGCGTCCACCGAGGCGCGAACGCGTCCGCGCACGTATCCCATCGCTGCCCCACCCCCGGCCGACACGATAGGTCACCGTGGCCGCGGCCCGGCAGCCCCGGGCGCGGAAGGTACAGCCTGCTGTACCACGACTGTCGTGCTGACGGGATCGTTACCCGCCGCTCCCCTGCCTAGTGTCGGTCGTAGAAGAAATCACCGAGGAGGCAGCCGTGAACGACCTGGACCGTACCGCCGAGACCGCCGCAGCCCCGACCACCGTCACCCGGATGCGCCCGCTGCTCTGGCTGGTGCTCATCGTGAGCGTCGCCGCGAACGTGGTGCTGTCGAGCGTCGTCGGCAACCCGTGGGCCGGCTCCGCCTTCGGCGCGCTGGCGTTGCTGAGCGGGGGGACGCTCGCCGTCGGCCACTACCGCAACCGGTGATCCGCCGCCGGCCGGGCGCCGGACAGCCGGGCAGGGCGGGCCGCGACGACAAGCGGCCCGCCCTGCGGCGTTCGCGTCGCAGGTGAGCGCGAGACGGTCACGTTAACGCTGCGAACCGATTGACAGCCAGCTATATGAACGCCAGGCTAGGGGACGTTGTTAGCGTTAACGCGGCCGTCATCTCCACCGCAGAGAAAGGCCCCCGTCGTGCCCCTGACCCGACGCGCGTTCACAGTCGGCGCCCTGTCCGCGGCCGCGGCCGCCTCCGGCGCGCTCAGCCTCCCCCGCGGCGCGCTCGCCGCGGCGAACACCGCCTACGCGATGGCATACTTCACCGAGACGCCGAACGGCCTCGGCGCCGACTACGGCCTGCACCTGGCCGTCAGCCGCGACGGGCTGAACTGGACGCCGCTGAACCAGAACAACCCGGTGGTCACCCCGACCGCCGGGCAGCTCGGCCTGCGCGACCCGTTCGTGCTGCGCCGGACCGACGGCACGTTCGTGGTGCTGGCCACCGACCTCAAGGGCACCAACTGGGGCCTGACCAGCCAGTACCTGCACGTGTGGGACTCGGCCGACCTGACCGCGTTCACCGGCTACCGGCGCATCCGCATGCACACGCTCGACACCCACACCTGGGCGCCGACCGCGTTCTGGGACGCCGCCCGCGGCCAGTACGCCATCGTCTACTCCGCCAACAACGGCCGCGACGTGTTCCTGGTCAACTACACCAGCGACTTCCGCACCGTCAGCGCCCCGCAGGTCTACTTCAGCCCCGCCTTCGGCGTGCTCGACGGCGACGTGGTGGTCGACGGCGGCACCACGTACCTCTACTACAAGAACCTCAACGACGGATACCTGTACGGCGCCCGCTCCACCACCGCCGCGCCGAACAGCTTCACCACGTACACCGGCGGGCTGCGGCAGGGCAACGCGATCGAGGCGCCGCTGCTGCTGCGCACCAACGAGGGCGGCTGGCGGCTGTGGGGCGACTCGTTCAGCCCGGTCAACAACGACTACTACGCCTGGTCCACGACGAACATCTCCGGCAACTCGTGGACGCCGCTCAACCAGCGGGACTACACCCCGCCGCTGAACTCCAAGCACGGCTCGATGATCGGCATCACCGACGCCGAGTACGCCGCGATGGTCAACCGCTGGGGCACGCCGAACTGGGTCCGGCTCAAGTCGTCGAACCTCCCCGACCGCTACGTCCGGCACGCCGACCGGATCGCCCGCGTCGACGCGTACCCGTTCGACCCGTACCAGGACCAGATGTGGCGGATGGTCCCCGGCCTGGCCGACTCCGCCGGCGTCTCATTCGAGTCGGTCAACTACCCCGGCAACTACCTGCGCCACTACGACTACGCCGTCCGGCTGGACCCGAACGACGGCACCGCCACGTTCCGTGCCGACGCCACCTTCCACCGCACCGCCGGCCTGGCCGACGCCACCTGGTCGTCGTTCCGCTCGCACAACTACCCCACCCGCTACCTGCGGCACTACGACTACCGGCTGCGCATCGACCCGCTCGGCGCCGGCTCCCCCGCGATCGACCGGCAGGACGCCACCTTCCGGGTCACCGCGTAACCGTCCCCCACCACCACCGTCCCCGCCACGGAGGCCGTCCATGCCCGCTCCCCTGGTGAACCGCCGATTCCTGCTCCGCGCCACCGGCGCCACCGCCGTCGCGGCCACCGCCGGCGCCGCCGCCGGGTCCGTCACCGCAGGCGGTACGGCGCACGCCGCCCTGCCACCGGCCCGCCCCGACATCGGCGTCTCCGCATACGCCTTCGACCCAGGACAGGTCCGGCTGACCGCGAGTCGCTGGCAGGACAACCAGAACCGCACTGTCGCCTACCTGCGCTTCGTGGACGTCAACCGGCTGCTCTACAACTTCCGGGCCAACCACCGTCTCTCCACCGGCGGCGCCGCCTCCAACGGCGGCTGGGACGCGCCGAACTTCCCGTTCCGCACCCACATGCAGGGCCACTTCCTGACCGCCTGGGCGCAGGCGTGGGCGGTGCTCGGCGACACGACCTGCCGGGACAAGGCGCTCACCATGGTCGCCGAGCTGGCCCGCTGCCAGGCCAACAACGGCGCGGCCGGGTTCAGCGCCGGCTACCTGTCCGGCTTCCCGGAGTCCGACTTCGCCGCGCTGGAGGCCCGGACGCTCAGCAACGGCAACGTCCCCTACTACTGCATCCACAAGACGCTGGCCGGGTTGCTGGACGTGTGGCGGCTGATCGGCAGCACCCAGGCCCGGGACGTGCTGCTCGCGCTGGCCGGCTGGGTCGACCAGCGCACCGGCCGGCTCACCTCGGCGCAGATGCAGGCCATGCTGGGCACCGAGTTCGGCGGCATGAACGCGGTGCTGACTGACCTCTACCAGCAGACCGGCGACGGGCGGTGGCTCACCGTCGCGCAGCGCTTCGACCACGCCGCCGTGTTCAACCCGCTCGCCGCCAACTCCGACCAGCTCAACGGCCTGCACGCCAACACCCAGGTGCCCAAGTGGATCGGCGCGGCCCGGGAGTACAAGGCCACCGGCGTCACCCGCTACCGGGACATCGCCGCGAACGCGTGGGCCATCACCGTCGGAGCGCACACGTACGCCATCGGCGGCAACAGCCAGGCGGAGCACTTCCGCGCTCCGAACGCGATCGCGGGCTACCTGCGCAACGACACGTGCGAGGCGTGCAACACGTACAACATGCTCAAGCTGACCCGGGAGCTGTGGCAGCTCGACCCGGACCGGGTCGCGTACGCCGACTTCTACGAGCGCGCGCTGCTCAACCACATGATCGGCCAGCAGAACCCGGCCGACGCGCACGGCCACGTCACGTACTTCACCCCGCTCAACCCGGGCGGGCGGCGCGGCGTCGGCCCGGCGTGGGGCGGCGGCACCTGGAGCACCGACTACAACTCCTTCTGGTGCTGCCAGGGCACCGGGCTGGAGACCAACACCACGCTCGCGGACGGCATCTACTTCCACAACGGCACCACGCTGACCGTCAACCTGTTCATGCCCTCGGTGCTGACCTGGAGCCAGCGCGGCATCACCGTCACGCAGGCCACCTCGTACCCGGTCGGCGACACCACGACGCTCACAGTGACCGGCTCGGTGAGCGGGTCGTGGACGATGCGGATCCGGATCCCGGCGTGGACCAGCGGGGCGAGCGTCAGCGTCAACGGCGTCGCGGCGGGCATCGCCACCACGCCCGGCAGCTACGCCGTCCTGACCCGCGACTGGACCTCCGGCGACACGGTCACCGTCCGGCTGCCGATGCGCGTGGCGACGGTGGCCGCGAACGACGACGCCGCGGTCGCCGCCGTCACGTACGGGCCGGTGGTGCTCTCCGGCAACTACGGCAACACCACGCTGAGCGCCCTGCCGACGCTGGACCCCGCCTCGGTCACCCGCACCGGCACGGGCAGCCTCGCGTTCACCGCCCGGGCCGACGGCGCGACAGTCAACCTCGGGCCGTTCTACGACGCCCACGGCCACAACTACACGGTCTACTGGCGGGTCGGCACGGGCGGCGGCGGTGGTGGCGAGGCGAGTTTCCGCCTGGCGAACGCGGCGAGCGGCCTGGTGCTCGGCATCCAGAACATGTCCACCGCCGACGGCGGCCTCGCCCTGCAGTGGGGCGACACCGGCACCGCCGACCACAACTGGCAGCTCGTCGTCGACGGGTCGGCGCTGCGGTTGCGCAACGTCAACAGCGGCAAGGTGCTGGGCGTGGAGAACATGTCCACCGCCGACGGCGCGCGGATCCTGCAATGGGCGGACAACGGCACCGCCGACCATCTCTGGACCGTGGTCGACGTCGGCGACGGCAGCCACAAGCTGCGCAACGTGCACACCGGCAAGCTGCTCGGCATCTCCGGCGGCTCCACCGCGCAGGGCGCGTTCGCCGTCCAGGACCCGGACAACGGCAGCCTGGACAACCAGTGGCGGTTCCTGCCGAACGGGGCACGGCGGATCCAGAACCTCGGCAGCGGGCTGGTGCTCGGCGTGCAGGACATGTCCACCGCCGACGGCGGGCTCGTCATCCAGTGGGGTGACACCGGCACCGCCGACCACCTCTGGACCGCGCTCGTGGACACCGGCGGCTACCTGCGGCTGCGCAACGGCAACAGCGGCAAGGTGCTGGGCGTCGAGGGCGGCTCGGCAGCGGCCGGCGCCCGGATCGTGCAGTGGGCCGACAACGGCACCGCCGACCACAGGTGGCGGCTGCGTCACGGTGGCAACGGCTGGTTCCGGATCCAGTGCGCGAACGGGGGTCGCGTCCTGGGCCTCAGCGGCGGCTCGGGCGCTCAGGGCGCGCAGGCGGTCCTCGCCGACGACACCGGCGCGTCCCACCAGCGCTGGCGCTTCCTCTGACCCACCCCCACCCCCGCCCGCCCCCGCCCGCCCGCCCGCCCCCGCCGATCTTGCACTCTCGGCCCCCGCGAAGTTCGCCTATCGGACATCCTGCGGGCCCGAAGTGCAAGATCGGCGAGGAGGGTGGGGTGAGGGTGGGGTGGGGAGCGCGGCGGGGTGGGCGTCAGCGGGTGGGGGGTGGGCCTACGCTTCGGCGTGGGACCAGGGTGGGGGCGATGGTCTGGCGCAGTGGGCCGGCCGACTCCGACTCGATCTGGGCCAGCAGCAGGTCCAGGCTCGCCGCGGCCACCGCCGTGAAGTCGGGCCGCACCGTGGTCAGCGGCGGGATGAAGTACGCCGCCTCGGGCACGTCGTCGAACCCGACGACGCTGATGTCGTCCGGTACGCGGCGGCCGTGCTCGTGCAGCGCGCGCAGCACGCCCAGCGCCAGGTGGTCGTTCGCCGTGAAGACCGCGGTGACCTCCGGCATCCGGGCCAGCATCTGCCCGCACCGGTAGCCCGCGGCAGCGGACCAGTCCGCCGGGACCAGCGGGGGGACCTCGGCTCCCGCCTGCCGCAGCGCCTCGCGCCACCCCTCGATCCGGCCGGCGCTGTCGAACCAGTCCGACGGGCCGGACACGTGCCAGACGGTGCGGTGCCCGGCAGCGAGGAGGTGCTCGGTCGCGGCCCGGGCACCGGCGACCTGGTCGACTGTGACCAGCGGGATGGGCCGCCGCGGATCGCCGTCGACCGTCACCAGCGGCACGTCCTTCGGCAGCCGTTCGAGCGCCTCCCCGGCGGACTCGACCGGCGCGATAACCACTATGCCGGCCACCCGGTGCGCCAGGTGCCGCTCCACCGCCGCCGAGATGGAGCGGTGGTCGAGGTCGCGGACACTGCCGACGCTCACCGCGAACCCGGCCTCGGCGGCGGTCTGCTCCAGCGCGGCCAGCAGCGACGCCGGGCCGTACAGGGTGGTGTTCTGGGCGACCACGCCGATCACCTGAGAACGGCCGGTCACCAGCGCGCGGGCCGCGCGGTTGGGCCGGTAGCCGAGCTCGGTGATGGCGGCCTGGACCCGCAGCCGGGTCTGTTCACGCACGTTGGGATGCCCGTTGAGGACCCGGGAGACCGTCTGGTGCGAAACCCCGGCGAGGCGAGCCACGTCCGTCATCGCAGGACCGCGCACGGCCACCTCACTTTCGCCACTGCCCGCGGCGGCCGCACCCGGTCGATCTCGACCGGACCGTCCCGGGTGGCGACAGTCTACGCCAGCGGTCCCATCGGTATCGGCACCGCCGATCGACCGTTCCCATCGTGGCGCGCCGATATCGCGGAATCGACCGGCGGCTCATTCCCTTCCGTTGGGCAGTGGCACGAACAGGCAGCTCGCAGCGGGTGGAATTGGGCCCGGGGTGCGGCATTTCCGGCGATTGCCGGAGCCGCACCCCGGGCTATTGAAGATGTGTCAACGGCCGCGAATGGTGACCGTTGTCACGGTGTCGTGAGCGAGAACTGCCGCACCGTCACCGCGCCGCCAAGGGATTGGGTGGCGTAGTTGAAGAAGCCGAACCGGTAGCCCATGAAGAACTGCCACGCGTTGTTGAGCGTCAGCGCGTTGCCCAGCGACACGAAGTTGACCCCGTCGGTGCTGTAGGAGAACCGCGCCTGCCGCCCGGAGCCGGGCCGGATGTCGGCGTTCGCGCGCAGCCAGATCCGCCCGCCGGACACCGCCGCGCTGGCGATCTCCGTCCCGGTGCTCGTGGTGTTCCAGTTCGAGCCCATGGTCAGGCCGTTCGTCATCACCACCCGGGTCGCGCCGTTGTCCCGCCGTACGCCGATCCAGGCCGAGCTGTCCCGCAGCATCGCCAGGCCGGCCCGGTCACCGTCGCGCATGGTCGAGTAGTCCAGCTCGATGGTGCCGGTCGAGGTCGGACCCTGGATGCGGTGGGTGAGCGTGTTGCGGGCCCGGTACAGGTCGTTCGTGACGGTGGCGGTCTGCAGGCGCAGGCCGTTGTTCACCGACCACCTGCTGTTGTCCGGGTTGTGGTTCCACTCGTACTGCGGGCCGAGCGTGGTGCCGGAGAACGTGTCGGTGCCGGTGAGCGGCTTGACCGCACGGGTCGGCAGCGGGTTGGGGTAGCTGGCGCCCCAGGCCCCGTTGACGGTCTGCACCTGCGGCCAGCCGTCGGAGGTCCAGGTGATCGGCGCCAGGGTCGGCATCCGGCCACCGGGGTACGCGTCGGTGAAGGCCATGTAGTACCACGCGCCGGTCTGCGTCTGCACCAGCCCGCCCTGGTGCGGCACGCCGCCACCGGAGATCGGGCCGGGCATGTTCAGCAGCACCTGCCGCTGCTCGTACGGGCCGAACGGGCCGTTCGTGGACTTCAGCACGTACTGGCCGTTGGCCGGCCGGGTCAGCCAGATGTAGTACGCGCCGTTGCGCTTGTAGAAGCGCGCGCCCTCCAGCGTGCCGATGCTCGACGGCGTCTGGTAGACCTGCTGGGCCCGGACCTGGCTGCGCCCGTCGGCGGACAGCTGGGCCACGCTGATCGTGCCGTTGCCGTACGCGACGTACATGGTGTCGTTGTCGTCGATCAGCATGCCGGCGTCGTAGTAGCAGTTGGGGATGGTGGTCAGCCGGCTCCACGCGCCGTCGACAGCGGCGGCGGTGTAGATGTGGGTCTGCGCGAAGTCGATGCACCCGGCCCAGTAGAACGTGCGGTTGCTCGGCCGGTAGTTGAGCGTCGACGCCCAGATGCCGTCCACGTACGCCTGCTCGCTGCCGCTCAGGTCGTACTTGGTGCCGAACTCCAGCCGCGGCACCGAGTGCCCGGCGAACTCCCAGTTCACCAGGTCCCAGGAGCGCAGCACCGGCGCGCCCGGCGAGTAGTGCATGGTGGAGGCGGACATGTAGTAGACGTCGCCGACCCGGATGATGTCGACGTCGGCGAAGTCCTGCCAGACGGCCGGGTTGGTGAAGTTGCCGCTCGGCGTGCCAGGGTCACCCGGGTTGCCGCCGACCCGGACCAACTGCCACTGCTGGTTCGCGCCGTTCCAGTCGTCGTACTGGACGATGTTGCCGCCGTCGGCGGTGGAGGCGTTCTGCACCTCCATCACCTTGTTCGAGTTCCGGTTGATCAGCCGGACGTACCCGCTGTCGGAGTCGGCCAGCCGGAACTGCTGGTTGTTGCCGCCGTGGTCGGTCCACTGGACCACCGCGGCGCCGTTGGCGGTGGACGCGCCGGTCACGTCCAGCACCTTGCCGGAGTGCCGGGAGCGCAGCCGGTAGTAGCCGCCGCCGGAGTCCACGAACTGCCACTGCTGCCAGGCGCCGTCGTTGCGCGTCCACTGGGTGATCCGCGCCCCGTCGTTCGTCGCCTGGTTGTACAGGTCCAGCGCCTTGCCGCTGTTGCGGTTCACCAGCACGTAGTACGCGCTGGTGTCCACTGTGGCCGCCGACACCGGCGCGGGCACGGCGCCCACCACCACGCCACCGACCAGAAGCGCCACCACACCGGCCAGCAGCCGGGACAGGCGCCCACGTCCACGGGACAGTCGAGCCGTCACCATGATCCTCCTTCGTCGACCGGAGCCCGGGCACGACGACACGCGCCGACGACGACGCGTTATCGCTAACAGCGATGCCCACCCAGGCGGGAGTCGGATCCCTGGCAACTGCGGCGCAGATCGCGCCCGGAACGGCCCGCGAGCGGTGCCGGCGACCCTATCCATCGACTGTGAGCGATAACATGCCGTTCGTCAAGCCGTAACACGCCGCCCGCCACGCGGGTCGGCGTGGCGGGCGGCGAGGGCTCAGAATCCCCGGGCGAGCCGGTAGTACGCCTGGTTCCAGCGCAGTTCGTCGGCGAAGCGGTGCGGCCGCGTGTCGGCGTCGATGACCACCAGCTCGGTCCGGGCCATCGCGGCCAGGTCACGCAGCTCCTCCACGCCGACGGCCTGGGAGAGCACGGTGTGGTGCGGCGCGCCCGCGGTGATCCACGCCTCCGCCGAGCCGGCCAGGTCGGGCTGCGGACGCCAGACCGCGCGGGCCACCGGCAGCCGGCGCAGCGGGTGCGGCGGCGGCACCACGTCCACCGTGTTGGCGACCAGCCGGAACCGCTCCCCCATGTCCGCCATGCCCAGCACGACGGCCGGGCCGGGCGCGGCGTCGAAGACCAGGCGCACCGGGTCCTCCCGCCCGCCGATGCTCAGCGGGTGCACCTCCGCGCTCGGCACGTCGGCGGCGATGCTCGGGCACACCTCCAGCATGTGCGCGCCGAGGATCAGCTCCTGGCCGAACGTCAGGTCGTAGGTGTAGTCCTCCATGAACGAGGTGCCGCCCGGCACGCCGACGGCCATCGCCTTGAGCGTGTGCACCAGCACCGAGGTCTTCCAGTCGCCCTCGCCGCCGAAGCCGTAGCCGTCGGCCATCAGGCGCTGCACCGCGATGCCGGGGAGCTGGCGCAGTCCGCCGAGGTCCTCGAAGTTCGTGGTGAACGCCCGGAACCCGCCCGCCTCCAGGAACGCGCGCAGGCCCAGCTCCTGACGCGCCGCGTACCGCAGCGAGTCGTGCCGGTCCCCGCCGGGCCGCAGCTCCGGCGCCACCCGGAAGGTGTCGTCGTACTCCTTGACCAGGTCGTCCACCTGCGCGTCCGCCACCTGGTCGACGGCCGCGACGAGGTCGTTGACGCCGTAGGTGTTCACCGAGACGCCGAAGCGCAGCTCCGCCTCGACCTTGTCCCCCTCGGTGACCGCGACGTCGCGCATGTTGTCGCCGAAGCGCGCCAGCCGCAGCGTGCGCAGCGCCGACCAGCCGACGGCGGCCCGGGCCCAGGCCGCGACCCGGCCGACGACGCGTGGGTCGGTGACGTGCCCGGCGACGGTCTTGCGGGCCACCCCGAGCCGGGTCTGGACGAACCCGAACTCCCGGTCGCCGTGCGCGGCCTGGTTGAGGTTCATGAAGTCCATGTCGATCTCGTCCCACGGCAGCGCCACGTTCGCCTGCGTGTGCAGGTGCAGCAGCGGCGTCCGCAGCGCGTCCAGCCCGGAGATCCACATCTTGGCCGGGGAGAACGTGTGCATCCAGGCGATCACCCCGACCGCGCCCTGCACCGCGGCGTCCCGGCACACGGCCAGGATGTCCGCGCTGGAGGTGAGGACCGGCTTCCAGACCACGCGTACGGGGATGTCCGGCGACTCGTCCAGGCGCGCGGCGATCTGCCGGGACTGCTCGGCGACCTGCCGCAGGGTGTCCTCGCCGTAGAGGCCCTGGCTGCCGGTGAGGAACCAGACCTCGGGCTGGGGGTGAGTTGCCATGTTGTTGCCTTCCGCGCTAGGAACCGTCACTTGAACCGGATGCCGATGAGCCGCTGGAGGAGGATGAACGCGAAGAGCAGCCCGCCGATCACGATCTTGGTCCACCAGGAGTTGAGGCTGCCGTCGAACGTGATCAGGGTCTGGATCACGCCGAGCACCAGCACGCCGAGCACGGTGCCGAAGACGTACCCGGAACCGCCGGTGAGCACGGTGCCGCCGATCACGACGGCGGCGATCACGTCCAGCTCCATGCCGACGGCGATCAGCGGCGCGCCGGAGAGCGTGTAGAACGACAGCAGGATGCCGCCGATCGCCGAGCAGAGCCCGCTGATCGTGTAGACGGCGATCCGGGTCCGCGCCACCGGCAGGCCCATCAGCAGCGCCGACTGCGCGTTGCCGCCGACCGCGTACACGTTGCGGCCGAACCGGGTGTACGCCAGCACGTACGCCGCGATCAGCACCACCGCGAACGCGATCAGCACGCTTATCGACACGAAGTTGCCGGCCGGATCGCCGATGCGCTGCTGCGACATCGACGTCCAGAAGCCGTCGGTGATGGAGATCGAGGAGTCGCTGATGAACGTGCACATGCCGCGGGCGAAGAACATCCCGGCGAGTGTGACGATGAACGGCTGGATCTCGAAGAAATGGATCGCGCAGCCCATCAGGAAGCCCAGCGTCGGGCCGATCAGCAGCGCGATCACCAGCACCAGGCCCGCGGGCAGGCCGTCGCGCAGCAGCGACGCCGACACCATCGCGGTCATCGCGACCACCGAGCCGACGGACAGGTCGATGCCGCCGGTGAGGATCACGAACGTCATGCCGACCGCGACGACGAGCACGAAGCCGTTGTCGATGAAGACGTTGAAGACGACCTGGATGTTGGAGAACGCGCGGTACTGGGACACGCCGATGCCGTACATGACGAGCAGCAGGGCGAGCGTGGCCAGCACCGGGACGTGCCGCCGGGGCAGGCTGGGCCGCCAGGAGCGGCCGGTGGTCAACGACGTGCTGCTCATGCCGGCACCTGCTCCTTCTCCCGCTGCGGCGCCGCCGGCCCGGGCTCGGTCCCGCGCCGCCGCCGGCGCAGCCGGGCGCGGAACGCCGGGGCCTGCACGAGGCAGACGGCGATGACGACGACCGCCTTGAACAGCAGCGACGTCTGCGGCGAGATGTTCATGGCGTACACCGTGGTGGTCAGGGTCTGGATGATCAGCGCGCCGAGGACGGTGCCGGCGAGGGAGAACCGGCCACCGGCGAGCGACGTGCCGCCGATCACGACCGCGAGGATCGCGTCGAGCTCGATCCAGAGGCCGGCGGCGTTGCCGTCGGCGCTGGACACGTTCGCGGTGACCATGAAACCGGCGAGCGCCGCACACGCGGCGCTGATCACGTAGACGAGGAAGACGATGCGCCGCGACCGGATGCCGGCCAGCCGGCTGGCCTCGGCGTTGCCGCCGACCGACTCGACGATCAGGCCGAGCGCGGTGCGCCGGGTGAACACGGCCACGAGCAGCGCGGCGGCGAGCGCGATCAGGATGGCCAGCGGCAGCGTCAGGAAGTGCCCGAGCCCGATGGCCCGGTAGGGACCGGAGTTGATCGTGATGATCTGCCCCTCGGTGACCAGCTGGGCGATGCCCCGGCCGGCCACCATGAGGATCAGCGTGGCGATGATCGGCTGGATGCCGATGACCGCCACGAGTATCCCGTTCCACGCGCCGAGCAGGAGCGCGGCGCCGAAGGCCAGGGCCAGCGCGGTGGCCACGGTGGCCGGGCTGTTCTGGTCGGCCGCCCCGCTGATGTGCAGGCAGGCGATCGCGCCGCTGATGGCGCAGAGCGACCCGACGGACAGGTCGATGCCGCCGGTGGCGATGACGAGCGTCATCCCGAGCGCGACCAGGATCAGCGGCGCGCTCAGCCGCAGGATGTCGATCGGCGTGCCGTACAGGTGGCCGTTCTTGACCTCGACGGCGAGGAAGCCGGGACGGTAGACGGTGTTCGCGGCGAGCATCACCACGAGCACCAGCGCCGGCCAGAACAGGCGGTGGCCGGTAAGCGGGCGGAGGCGGTCGGCGACGGCGGTCATCGGGTCACCTCCTTCCGCGTGGTTCCACTGGCGATGGTGCGCATGACGCGGTCGGCGTCGAGCGTGTCGTCGTTGTCGAGCTGGGCGACCATCTCGCGGTCGCGCATGACCGCGACCCGATGGCTCAGGCGCAGCACCTCCTCCAGCTCGGCGGAGATGAACAGCACCGCCATGCCGCCGTCGGAGAGCTGCACCACCAGCTTCTGGATCTCGGCCTTCGCGCCGACGTCGATGCCGCGGGTCGGCTCGTCCAGGATGAGCAGGCGCGGCTCGGTGATGAGCCAGCGGGCCAGCAGCACCTTCTGCTGGTTGCCGCCGGACAGGTTGCGCACCGGCAGTTCCGGGTTGGCCGGGCGGATACTCAGCGCCTCCACGTACCTGCGGACCAGCTCGTCCTGGCGGCGGCGCGGGATCGGACGCAGCCAGCCGCGCGCGGCCTGCATCGCCAGGATCATGTTCTCCCGGACCGTCAGCTCCGGGACGATGCCCTCGGCCCGGCGGTTCTCCGAGCAGAACCCGACGCCCTGACCGATGGCCTGGATCGGGTTGCGCACCGGCGCCCGGCCGCCGTCGAGCCGGACCTGGCCGTGGTCGGACCGGTCCGCGCCGAAGATCAGCCGAGCCACCTCGGTACGGCCGGAGCCGAGCAGGCCGGCCAGGCCGACCACCTCACCGGCGTGGATGCGCAGGCTGAACGGGGCGACCGCGCCGCGCCGGCCCAGCTCGGCGGCGTCCACGAGCGGGGCCTTGTCCGCGGTGTCGACGGTGGCGCGCTTCTGCTGCTCGTCGAGCCGCTCCAGCACGTCCAGCTCCTGCCCGATCATCTTCTCGACCAGGCTGAACTGCGGCAGCTCCTCGGTGCGGTACTCCCCCACCAGCGTGCCGTTGCGCAGCACCGTGATCCGATCGGCGATGCCGTAGACCTGGTCGAGGAAGTGCGTCACGAACAGGATCGCGATGCCCTCGTCGCGCAGCTGGCGCATGATCCGGAACAGCTGCGCGACCTCGCCGGCGTCCAGGCTGGACGTCGGCTCGTCGAGGATCAGCACCCGCGCCTGCACGTCGATCGCCCGGGCGATGGCGACCATCTGCTGCACCGCGAGCGAGTACGTGCCGAGCGGCGCGGCGACGTCGAGGTCGAGGTCGAGACGGGACAGCAGGTCACGCGCCCGCCGGCGCATCTCGCCCCAGCGCACCGCGCCGAACCGGCGCGGCTCGCGGCCGATGAAGACGTTCTCCGCCACCGACAGGTTGGTGCAGAGGTTGACCTCCTGGTAGACGGTGCTGACGCCGGCCGCGGCGGCCTGCATCGGCCCGCTGAACGAGACCTGCTCGCCGTCGAGGGTGATGACGCCCGCATCGGTCCCGTAGACGCCGGTCAGCACCTTGATCAGGGTGGACTTGCCGGCGCCGTTCTCACCCATCAGGGCGTGGACCTCGCCCGGGAACAGCCGGAAGTCGACGTCGTGCAGCGCGCGGACCCCGGGGAAGGTCTTGCTGATGCCGGTCATGGTCAGGACCGGACGGTTACCCGTCATCCCATCGGACCTCTTCTAGACGGTGGTGGCACGGGGGCCGCCGTCTCGCGACGGCGACCCCCGGGGTGGGTCAGTACTTGCGGTTGGGCAGTGCCTCCTTGGCCTGCTCCTGGGTGAAGGTGGTCTCCTCGGTCTCGATCCGGGCGGGGACCTCCTCGCCGGCCTTGACCTTCTTGGCCAGATCCATCAGCTGCGGGCCGAGCAGCGGGCTGCACTCGGCGATGAAGTTGAACTTGCCGTCCGCGAGGGCCTGCATGCCGTCCTTCACCGCGTCGACGGTGATGATGGTGATGTCCTTGCCGGGCGTCTTGCCCGCCGCGCTGATCGCCTCGAGCGCGCCCAGGCCCATGTCGTCGTTGTGCGCGAAGAGCACGTCGATCTTCGGGTTGGCCTTGAGGAACTGCTCCATCACCTGCTTGCCGCCGGCGCGGGTGAAGTCACCCGACTGCGAGGCGACGATCTTCAGGTTGGGGTTGGCGGCGATCGCCTCGGCGAAGCCCTTCTTCCGGTCGTTGGCCGGGGCCGAGCCGGTGGTGCCCTGCAGCTCGACGATGTTGACCGGGCCGGACGCCGCCTTCTTCTGCTCCACCAGCCACTCGCCGGCGAGGCGGCCCTCCTTGACGAAGTCCGAGCCGAGGAAGGTCTTGTAGAGCGACTTGTCGGCCGAGTCGACAGCGCGGTCGGTCAGGATGACCGGGATCTTCGCGTCCTTGGCCTCCTTGAGCACGGTGTCCCAGCCCGACTCCACCACCGGCGAGAAGGCGATCACGTCGACCTTCTGCTGGATGAAGTTGCGGATCGCCTTGATCTGGTTCTCCTGCTTCTGCTGCGCGTCGTCGAACTTCAGCTCGATGCCGGCCGCGGCGGCCGCTTCCTTGATCGAGGTGGTGTTCGCGGTGCGCCAGCCGCTCTCGGCGCCCACCTGGGAGAAGCCCAGGACGATCTTGTCGTTGCCGTCACCGGACTCGCCGCCGGTGTCGCTGTTGCCGCAGGCCGCCATGCTGCCGGCGAGCAGCACGCCGGCGAACGCGGCGATGACCCTGCGGGCCGTGCTCCTGGTTCTCATCGGTTCTCCTCCGGGGTTGGATGTTCCGGCCGCACGGCGGGGAGCCGGTGCGGCCGGGTGTGGTGGTGGGGTGGATGCGCGGCGCCCGGTCCGGGGTCAGGGCGCCGGCGGGCGTTGGCCGTAGACGTTCTGGTAGCGGTCGTAGAGCGAGTCGATGTCGGCCGGCGCGATCGGCAGCGGCTGCCCGAGCGCGCGGGCCAGGTGCGCGGTGCGGGCGACGTCCTCGCACATCACGGCGGCCTTGACCGCCGCCCGGGCGTCGGAGCCGATGGTGAACACGCCGTGGTTGCGCATGAGCACCGCGGGCGAGCGGTGCCCGGACAGCGTGCTGACGATCCCCTTGCCGATGTCGTCGCCGCCGATCAGCGCGAACGGCCCGATCGGGATCTCGCCGCCGAACTCGTCGGCCTGCGCGGTCAGCCAGCACGGGATCGACTCGCCCCGGGCCGCCCAGGCGGTGGCGTAGCCGCTGTGCGTGTGCACCACGCCGCCGACCTCGGGCATCGCCCGGTAGACGTAGGCGTGCGCGGCGGTGTCGCTGGACGGCGAGCCGCCCTCGACGACCACGCCGTTGAGGTCGCAGACCACCATGGTCTCGGCGGTCAGGTCGTCGTAGTCGATCCCGCTGGGCTTGATGACCATCAGGTCCTGACCGGGTACGCGGGCCGAGACGTTGCCGGAGGTCCAGGCCACCAGGCCGTTGCGGGTCAGCTCGCGGTGCAGGCGGGCCACTGTCTCGCGCAACGCGGCGACCTGGCCGACCACGTCGGTGCTCATCCGACCACCTCCAGGCTCGCGGGGGTACGCGCCGGGGCGGCGTCGGCCGCCGCGTTGCGGATCGCCCGCAGGCGCAGCATGACGTCGTTCGCGCCACGGCCGAAGTGGTCGTGCAGCGCGCGGTACTCGGCGTAGAGGGCGTCATAGGCCCGGACGTTCTCCGGTACGGGCCGGTAGACGGCTTCCTCGATCCGTCCCATGGCGGCGGACGCCTCGTGGATCGTCGGGTACTCGCCGGCCGCGACCGCCGCGTGGATGGCCGAGCCGAGCGCCGGCCCCTGGGCGGAGCCGATGATGCTCAGCGGCCGGTTCGTGACGTCGGCGTAGATCTGCATCAGCAGCCGGTTGGAGGTGAGCCCGCCGGCTACCACCAGGTCGTCGACCGGCACTCCGGCCTGGGCGAACGCCTCGACGATCATCCGGGTGCCGTACGCGGTGGCCTCCAGCAGCGCCCGGTAGACGTCCGGCGGCCGGGTGGCCAGCGTCAGCCCGACGACCATCCCGCTGAGGTCGTGGTTGACCAGCAGGGACCGGTTGCCGTTCCACCAGTCCAGCGCCACCAGGCCGTGCGCGCCGACCGGCTGGGCCGCGGCGGCCTCGGTGAGCCGCTCGTGCGAGTCGAACCCGGCCGGGGCGCCGTGGCGCACGAACCAGCCGAAGATGTCCCCCACACCGCTCTGCCCGGCCTCGAAGCCCCAGGCGCCGGGGCTGATGCCGCCGTCGACCACGCCGCACATGCCCGGCACCTCGGCCGGGTGGGTGCCATTGAGCACGTGGCAGGTGGAGGTGCCCATGATGGCCACCAGCCGGCCGGGCCGCAGCGCCTGGGCCGCGGCGGCGGTGACGTGCGCGTCGACGTTGCCGACCGCGACCGCGATGCCCTCGGGCAGGCCGGTCCAGGCGGCGGCGCGGGCGTCGAGCGCGCCGGCCCGCGCGCCCAGCGGCAGCAGCGGACCGTCCAGCTTGGTCACGAAGTCGGTGAAGTCCGGGTCGAGCGCGGCCAGGTAGTCGGGTGAGGGGTACCGGCCGTCCTGCCGGATGCCCTTGTAGCCGGCGGTGCAGACGTTGCGCGTCTCGACCCCGCACAGCTGCCAGACGATCCAGTCGGCCGCCTCGATGAAGCGCTCGGCGCGCCGGTAGACCTCCGGGTCCTCCTCCAGGATCTGAAGGCCCTTGGCGAACTGCCACTCCGCCGAGATCTTGCCGCCGTAGCGGCCGATCCACGGTTCGGCCCGCTCGTGCGCCAGCGTGTTGATCCGGTCGGCGTGCGGCTGCGCGGCGTGGTGCTTCCAGAGCTTGACCCAGGCGTGCGGCCGGTGGCGCAGTTCCGGGATCTCGCACAGCGGCGTGCCGTCGGCGAGCGTCGGCAGGACGGTGCAGGCGGTGAAGTCGATGCCGATCCCGACCACCCGGGCCGGGTCCACACCGGCCGCGGCGAGCGCGGCCGGCACGGCGTGGCGCAGCACGTCGCGGTAGTCGTCGGGATCCTGCAGCGCCCAGTCCGGCGGCAACGCCGGGCCGTCGTCGGGCAGCGTGGTCTCGATGACCCCGTGCCGGTACTCGTGCACCGCTGTGCCGAGTTCGGCGCCGTCGCGGACCCGGACCACCAGCGCCCGGCCGGACAACGTGCCGAAGTCGACCCCGATCACGTACCGGTCGGACGCGTCCACTTCGCTCATTTGCACCTCCGCCGTGTCACGGAGTTAGTGTTAGCGCTCACATACACATCCGTCAAGACACGTCCGGGCAACAGCTACGTAACGAGGAGCGCCGCCCGGAACCGGCGCCCGACGGCCCGCGTGGACCGGCACGACCGCCCGCCGGGGAGATCCACGCCGAAGGGTGCCGGCGAACCCCGGCGCGCCCTCTGTTAACGACAACAATCAATGGAACTTCCGGAAATTCTCTCGGCGGCTCTCGCGCCCCCGGCCGAAACGCCGGGACCCCGCCGTACGGCCGCTCAGAGGGCCTTTCAGCGGCCTTTTCTCCCGCCGCGACACACTAGGCCGTCGGTCGGCGCGGGTGGCGCGAGGCCCGCTCTCCTATTTACAGCTCTTGATGTCAGCGATAACATTTTCGCCATCCCACACGCTGTGGCGCCGCCGTCCGGGAAACCCCGGCGCCGCAGCGGGGCGGCGACGGACGGCGACCCCGTCGACCGCCGGAACCCCCACCACCCACGAGCGCCCGCCGGCACCGTCCGGCCCTCTGGAACTGCCGTGCCGCGTCCGTCCCCGTGAATCACGGGCGACGCCGTGCGACCGGCGGGCCGCTCCCTTCCGGGCACCGGCACGGACGGCGCCCGGCCACCGAGGAGGACCCAGTGCGCAGATGGACCCGACGGACGCTCGCCGTCCTGGGTGTCGCGGCGGTGGCGCTCGCAGCCACCGTCACCGACGGGGCAGTCGCCCCACGCCCGGCCCGGGCGCTGGACAACGGCGTCGCCCGTACGCCGCCGATGGGCTGGAACACCTGGAACACGTTCGGCTGCAACATCAACGAGACCCTCATCCAGCAGACCGCCGACGCGATCGTCTCCAACGGACTGCGCGATCTCGGGTACAAGTACGTCGTCGTGGACGACTGCTGGTTCAACCCGAACCGGGACGCGCAGGGCAACCTCCAGGCGCACCCGCAGCGGTTCCCCAGCGGGATGAAGGCGCTCGGTGACTACCTGCACGCCCGGGGCCTGCTGTTCGGCATCTACCAGGTGCCGCTGGACAAGACCTGCGCCCAGGTCGGCGGCGCGTTCCCCGGCGCCACCGGCAGCCTCAACCACGAGTACCAGGACGCGCGGCAGTTCGCCGCGTGGGGCGTGGACTACCTCAAGTACGACTGGTGCTCCGGCACCGGGACGATCAACGACCAGGTCGCGCGGTTCGGCATCATGCGCGACGCGCTGGCGTCCACCGGCCGGCCGATCGTCTACAGCATCAACCCCAACAGCTACCACGCGAAGACCGGGCCGCAGCGCAACTGGAGCGACGTGGCGAACCTCTGGCGGACCACCGAGGACATCACCAACGCGTGGAACACCGGCCAGACCAACGGCTACCCGATGGGCATCCAGAACATCGTCGACGTCACGGTGCCGCTGGCCGGGTACGCCGCCCCCGGCGGGTTCAACGACCCGGACATGCTCGAGGTCGGTCGCGGGGGCATGAACGACACCGAGATGCGCAGCCACTTCGCGCTCTGGTCGATGCTGGCGGCGCCCCTGATGATGGGCCACGACGTCCGCTCGACGAACGCGGCCACGCTGGCGATCCTGCGCAACGCCAACCTGGTCGCGATCAACCAGGACACGCTCGGCCGCCAGGCGGTCCAGGTCTCCTTCGACGGCACCCGGCGGGTGCTGGCCAAGCCGCTGGCCAACGGCGACGTGGCGGTCGCCCTGTTCAACCAGGGCAGCTCGACCACCACCGTCTCCACCACGGCGGCGGCGATCGGCAAGAGCGGCAGCTCGTTCACGCTGCGCGACGCCTGGACCGACGCCACCTCCGGCACCAGCGGCGCGATCTCCGCCAGCGTCCCGGCCCACGGCACCGTGGTCTACCGGGTCAGCGGCGGCGGCACCACGACCCCGCCACCGGTCCCGACCACGTTCCGGCTGCGCAGCGAGTCGTCCGGCCGGTGCCTCGACGTCGACAACGCCGGCACCGCCAACGGCACCGGCACGCTGATCTGGGACTGTCACAACAACGCCAATCAGCAGTTCACGGCCAACGGGCAGGCGTTGCAGGTGCTCGGCAAGTGCCTGGACGTGCCGACGAACGCGACCGCCGGCACCCGGGTGCAGATCTGGGACTGCAACGGCGGCACCAACCAGCAGTGGACGATCAACGGCAACGGCACGGTGAGCAACGTGCGCTTCCCGTCCCTGTGCCTGGACGTGGACAACGCGGGCACCGCCAACGGCACCCGGGTGATCGTCTGGACCTGCCACGGCAACACCAACCAGCGGTGGAGCCGCGCGTGAGCGGCTGCGGCCGGTGAACGGCGGTCGGCCGGACGAAGGGGCGAGCGTCCGGCCGGCCGTCACCGGGCGCCGGCCGCCCGGCGCTTGTTCCAGATGTCGAACGCCACCGCCACGAGCAGGACGAGACCCTTCACCACCGACTGGACGGACTGGTCGACGCCCATGAGCTGCATTCCGTTGCTCATCACCGCCATGATCAGGCCACCCACCATGGCGCCGACAACGGTGCCGACCCCGCCGGTGACCGCCGCGCCGCCGATGAAGGCCGCCGCGATCGCGTCCAGCTCGAACATGTTGCCGGCGGCCGGTTGGGCGCCGTTGGACCGGGACGAGTAGATCACGCCCGCCACGGCGGACAGGAAGCCCATGTTGACGAAGATCCAGAAGTTGACCCGCTTCACCCGGACGCCGGACAGCATCGCCGCGGGCAGGTTGCCGCCGATCGCGTACACCTGCCGGCCGAACACGGTACGGCGGGTGAGCAGGCCGTAGATCAGCACCAGCACGGCCAGCACGATGAGCACGATCGGCAGGCCGCGGGCGTTGGCGAGCTGCCAGGCGAACCACATGACCACGGCGCCGACCACCACGATCCGCAGGACGAACAGCGGGAACGACTCCACCGGCTGCTCGTGCCGCACCCGGGCGACCCGGGTCCGGAACACGGCCACCGCGTACCCGACGACGGCGAACGCGCCGATGAACAGCGTGAAGGCGTCGTAGCCCTCGCCGCCGAGCAGTCCGTTGAGGAAGCCGGCGGCGACCCGCTGGTACTCCTCGGGGAACGGCGACAGCGAGATGTTGTCCAGCACCCGCAGCGTGAGGCCGCGGAACAGGAGCATGCCGGCCAGGGTGACGATGAAGGCCGGGATCCCGGCGTACGCGACCCAGAGCCCGTGCCACGCGCCGACCGCGACGCCCACCGCGAGCGCGGCCAGCACGCCGGCCCACCAGGGCATGCCTTCCCGGATGACGAGCACCGCGGAGACCGCTCCGGTGAGCGCCACCACCGATCCCACGGACAGGTCGATGTGGCCACCGATGATCACGATGACCATGCCGATCGCGAGCACCAGGATGTAGGAGTACTGGAGCACGATGTTGGTGAGGTTGCCGGGGCTGAGCGAGACGCCGTCGGTGAGGACCGCGAACAGCGCGACGATCACCACCAGGGCGATGTAGATGCCGCTCTGCCGCAGGTTGCCGAGGATCAGCGTGCGCGGGTCGCTGGTGCCGGTGTGCAGGCTGGCGGCCGCGCCGGTGTCGGGCGTGGCGACCTTCTGGGGCGTGGGCTTCGTGCTGGTCATCGGACGAGATCCCTGTCCTTGGTCATGAGTTCCATCAGGTTCTCCTGGGTGGCCTCGCTCACCGGCACCTCCCCGGTGATCCGGCCGGCCGCGAGGGTGTAGACGCGGTCGCACATGCCGAGCAGCTCGGGCAGTTCGGAGGAGATGAGGACCACCGCCTTGCCCTCGGCCACCAGCCGGTTGACGATCGTGTAGATCTCGAACTTCGCGCCGACGTCGATGCCCCGGGTCGGCTCGTCGAGGATCAGCACGTCCGGGTCGGTGAACAGCCACTTCGCCAGCACGACCTTCTGCTGGTTGCCGCCGGAGAGCTTGCCCACCACCGACATCACGGTCGGCGCCTTGATGTTCATGTCGCGCCGGCCCCGCTCGGCGACCTGGATCTCGCGGTTGCCGTCGATCCAGCCGTTGCGGGCGAGCTTGCCGAGCGCGGCGGCCGAGACGTTACCCCGGACGTCGTCGATGAGGTTGAGGCCGTAGTGCTTGCGGTCCTCGGTCGCGTACGCGATGCCGTTGGCGATGGCCTCGGCCACCGTGCGCGCCCGCGCCTCGCGGCCCTTGAGGAAGAGCCGGCCGCTGATGTCCCGGCCGTAGGCCCGGCCGAACACGCTCATCGCCAGCTCGGTTCGCCCGGCCCCCATCAGGCCAGCGATGCCGACGACCTCACCGGCACGCACGTGCAGCGAGGCCCGGTCGACCACCAGGCGGTCCTGGGTCGGGTGCCGCACCGTCCAGTCCTCGATCCGCAGCACCTCCTCGCCGGGGGTCACGTCGCGGGTCGGGTAGAAGGTGGCCAGGTCGCGTCCGACCATGCCGCGGATGATGCGGTCCTGGGTCGCGGCGCCGTCGGTCATGTCCAGCGTCTCGACGGTACGGCCGTCGCGGATCACGGTGGTCGAGTCGGCGATCGCCGTGATCTCGCCGAGCTTGTGCGAGATCATGATGCAGGTGATGCCCTGGTCACGGAGGCTGCGCATAAGGTCCAGCAGGTGCGCCGAGTCGACGTCGTTGAGCGCCGCGGTCGGCTCGTCGAGGATCAGCAGCCGCACCTTCTTGGACAGCGCCTTGGCGATCTCCACCAGTTGCTGCTTGCCGACGCCCAGCTGGATGACCGGGGTGACCGGGTTCTCGTGCAGCCCGACCGAGCGCAGCAGCGCCGCGGCCTCAGCGTTGGTGCGGTGCCAGTCGATGAGCCCGCCGCGACCCCGGCGCTCGTTGCCGAGGAAGATGTTCTCGGCGATCGACAGGTACGGCACCAGCGCGAGCTCCTGGTGGATGATGACGATGCCGCGTGCTTCGCTGTCCTGGATGCCCCGGAAGCCGACCGGCTCGCCGTCGAAGACGATCTGTCCGTCGTAGCTGCCGGCCGGGTAGACCCCGGACAGCACCTTCATCAGCGTGGACTTGCCGGCGCCGTTCTCGCCGCAGATCGCGTGGATCTCGCCGCGCCGTACGGCGAGCGAGACGTCCTGCAGCGCGGTGACCCCGGGGAAGGTCTTCGTGATGCCACGCATCTCGAGGATGTGGTCGCTCATGGGTGTCCGTCCTGCTCGTGGTCGTGATGTCCGGAGCGGGGCGGGCCCGGTGGCACGAACACGCCACCGGGCCCGGCGGTCGGATCAGCCGGCTCGGCCGGCGGCGACCTCCTGCTCGGTCAGGTAACCGGAGTCGATCAGGACGGACTTGATGTCCTCCTTGTAGACGGTCTGGACCGGCAGCAGGAACGCGGGCACGACCTTGACGCCGTTGTTGTACGCCTTGGTCTCGTTGGCCTTCGGCTCCTCCTTGCGCAGGAACGCCTCGGCGGCGATCACCGCCTGCTCGGCCAGCAGCCGGGTGTCCTTGAACACCGTGGAGCTCTGCACGCCGTCGTTGATGAGCTTGACCGACGCGACCTCGGCGTCCTGGCCGGTGACCACCGGCATCTTCTTGGCGCCGCCGCGGTAGCCGGCGTTCTGCAGGGCGGTGATGATGCCCCGGGACAGGCCGTCGAAGGGCGACAGCACGCCGTCGACCTTGCTGCCGTCGTTGTAGCTGGAGGTGAGCAGGTCTTCCATCCGCTTCTGCGCGGTCTCCTGCTGCCAGCGCAGGATGGCGGCCTGCTCGATCTTGGTCTGCCCCGACTTGACCTTCAGCGTCCCCGCGTCGAAGTACGGCTTGAGCGTTTCCATTGCGCCGTTGAAGAAGAAGCCGGCGTTGTTGTCGTCGAGCGAGCCGGCGAACAGCTCCACGTTGAACGGGCCGGTCGCGGTGCCCTTGGACCCGTCCTTGTTCAGCAGGCCGAGGCCGACCAGCAGCGCGTTGGCCTGCGCCACGCCCACCTTGTAGTTGTCGAAGCTGACGTAGAAGCTGACGTTCGGGCTGTTGCGGATGAGCCGGTCGTAGGAGATGACCGGGATCTTCGCGTCCGCCGCGGCCTGGAGCTGGCCGCTGAGCGCGGTGCCGTCGATCGGGGCGATGACCAGCACGTCCGCGCCCTGGGTGATCATCTGGTCGATCTGCTGCGACTGGGTGGGGATGTCGTCCCCGGCGTACTGCAGGTCGACCTTGTAGCCCTTCGCCTGCAACTTCTCCTTCACCGAGTTGCCGTCGGCGATCCACCGTTCCGAGGTCTGGGTCGGCATCGAGACGCCGATCGTCAGGTCGCCGGGCTTGGCGGAGCTGGTGTCCGAGCCGCCTCCGGCGCCCTCGCCGCTGCACGCGGCCAGGCTGATCGCGAGCGCGGCGCCGCTGACTGCGGCCAGGAATCGTCTGCGCACGAGCGTCCTCTCCCCTCCGTGGGCCCCTGTGACACAGGTAACCGTCACGGCGAGTGTTAACGCTCACAAGTTGCCCCGTCAACCAATCGCGCGAAATGTGCATGTCTCTTTCTTGTAACAGAGACGGCGCTCCAGGTAGGACGCGACAACCGGGACACGCGGGGGCGGCGCGTCGCGCCGCCCCCGCGCCGGTTCAGGAGGCGGAGCAGGTGGGCGTCATGCCCGATCCGCTTCCGTTGCCCTGGAACCCGAACTCGGTGCTCTGGCCGGCGCCGAGCTGGCCGTTGTACTCGACGTTCGCGAACCGCACCGTTCCGCTGTTACCGCTCGCGGTGGCGCTCCAGGTGTTGGTGATGCTCGCGCCGCCCGGCAGCGTCATGGTGACCGTCCAGCCCCGGGTGCCCGACGAGCCGGCTGTCACCTTCACGTTGGCGACGAAGCCACCGGTCCAGGAGTTCAGCGTCACCGAGGCCGTACACCCGCCCTGACCCGGCGGTGGCGTGGTCGGGTTGTTCGGCGGCGGGGTCGTGGTCGGCGGCGGGTTGTTCCCGCCCGCGTTGAGCGCGTCGAGCACGGCGTTGTACGCCGCCTTCTTGTTGCCCGAGCAGTCGAACAGCAGCGCGTTGTCCGAGCCGCGCCACGAGTCGCAGTCCCGCACGCCCCACACCGTGATGCCGGTGCAGCGCGACACCGCCAGGCAGGCCCGCGTGACGGCGGCGTAGATGTTCGCCTGGTTGCCGCCGGTCATCACGTCCAGCTCGGTGATCTGCACCTCCACGCCCAGGTCCGCGAAGCGCTGGAGGTTGGCCTGGTAGTCACCGGGGATCGTGGTGCCCAGGTGCGACTGGAAGCCGACGCAGTCGATCGGCACGCCACGCGACTTGAAGTCGCGCACCATGTTGTAGATGCCGGTCGACTTCGCGTTGATGCCGTCGGTGTTGTAGTCGTTGTAGCAGAGCTTCGCGCCCGGGTCCGCGGCGCGGGCCGCCCGGAACGCCGCCTCGATCCAGTCGTTGCCGGTGCGCTGCAGGTTCGAGTCGCGGCGACCGCCGCTGCCGCCGTCGGCGAACGCCTCGTTCACCACGTCCCAGGCGTAGATCTGCCCGCGGAAGTGGGTGGCGACCTGGGTGACGTGGTTGATCGCGGCGTTGCGCAGCGCGCTGCCGGACAGGCTCTGCGCCCAGCCCGGCTGCTGCTGGTGCCAGAGCAGGGCGTGCCCGCGCACGCTCATCCCGTTGGCCTTGGCGTGGCTGACCAGCCGGTCGCCGCCGGTGTAGGTGAACCGCCCCTGCTGCGGCTCGGTGGCGTCCCACTTCATCTCGTTCTCGGCCACCACGGAGTTGAACTCGCGGTTCAGCACCGTGGCGTACGTGTTGTCGGACAGCTTGCCGGTGGCGACAGCGGCGCCGAAGTAACGGCCCTTCTCGGCCGCCGCGGCGCGCAGCGTGGTGCCGGCGCTCGCGGCCGGTGCCAGGGCCACCGCCATGCCGGCGGCGAGCGCGCCGGCCAGGATGCCGGTGGTCAGCAAGGCTCTCTTTCGTCTCATGCGGATTCCTCTTCCGGGGTTACGCGATGGTGGTGGTGCGAGTCCCGACTCCGCGTCCGGTGACGGTGCCGGGGTACGACCAGCGCGGCTCGCCCGGTGAGCCTTGCGGCGCTCATGCCCTGCAATCGACTGTGAGCGATAACATCCCCCGACGTCAACCCCTCAGGGCACCCGGACCCTAGGGGTACACGTCCTCGTGCGCCTTGCGGTAGTCGACGATGTCGCCCGTCCGGCCGGCGGCGGCGTGCGTCACCCAGGCCGGGTTGCCGAGCAGCGCGCGACCCAGCGCGACCAGGTCGAACTCCCCGCTCGCCAGCCGCGCGACCAGGCCCGCCACCGACTCCGGGCCGCCCTCGCGCAGGAAGTCCCGCCGCAGCCCGACCGAGCCGACGGTGATCGACGGCAGGCCGGTGAGGCGCTTGGCCCAGCCGGCCAGGTTCAGCGCCGAGCCGGGGAACGCCGGCTGCCAGAAGCGGCGCTGGGAGGCGTGCAGGACGTCCGCGCCGGCCTCGGCGAACGCGCTGAGGATCTGCGCCAGCTCGGCCGGGGTCTCGGCGATCCGGGCGTCGAACGCCCGCTCCTTGAACTGCGAGAACCGCACGATCACTGGCCGGCCCGCCGGGACCTGCGCGCGTACCGCGCGCACCACTGCCGCCGGGAACGCCGCCCGCCGCGCCGGGGAGCCACCGAACGCGTCGGTCCGGCGGTTCGTGTACGGCCACAGGAACTCGTCCAGCAGGTAGCCGTGGGCGGCGTGGATCTCGATCGCGTCGAAACCGGCCCGGACCGCCACCGCTGCCGCGTCCGCGTACGCCGCCAGCAACTCGTCCGCGTCGGCGGTGGTCATCGCGTGCGGCGCGGGCCGGCCGGGCTCGCGTACCCCCGAGGGGGTCCACGCCGGACGGCCGTCGACCGGCTCGCGGAGGCTGCCCAGGTGCCACAGCTGTGCGGCGATCCGGCCGCCGGCGGCGTGCACGGCCTCGACCACGCCCCGCCAGCCCGCCTCGGCCGCGCCCGCCGTCATCCGGGGAACGGTGTCCTCGTGCCCGGCGCTCGGGTGGTCCACCAGCACGCCCTCGGTGACGATCAGGCCGATGCCCGCCGCGGCGCGGCGCCGGTAGTACTCGGCCATCTCCGGCGTCGGCACGCCGCCCGGCGCGCGGTTGCGGGTCATCGGCGCCATCACGAAGCGGGACGGCAACGACAGCCCGGCGACGGTGACCGGTTCCAGCAGCGGCGTCACCGGCGATCCGGTGTCAAGAGTCGCGTTCATGACCCGACGCTAGGAGTTGACACCGGTGTCAAGGGCAAGCGCTCAGGCCGCCGGGCTCCGGGTGTCGTCGGCCACAGCCACCGTCATGTCGGACACCACGTCGTCGAGCACCTCGACGGAGTGGGAGAGCCGCGCCATCTCGGCGAGCATCCGGGCCCGCTCCTCGCGCAGCCGGTCGGTGAGCCACGGGGTACGGATCTCCGGATCGGTCACGCACGGCAGCAGCTCGGCCATCCGGCGGCTGCTCAGCCCGGCCTCGAACAGCCGCTGGATCAGCCGGACCCGGTCCACCGCCGATTCGGCGAAGACCCGCTGGCCGCTCGCGGTGCGCATCGCGGCGAGCAGGCCCTGCTGCTCGTAGTACCGGATGGACCGGGCACTCACCCCGGTACGCGCCGACAGCTCCCCGATCCGCATCGCGCCCTCCCCGCTCGCCGGACCCCCATCATCGAGCATGCCGCGCCGGTCAGGACAGCAGCTCGACGTACCCGTCGGTGCCGTGCACGCGGATCCGCCCGCCGTCGGGGATCAGCCGGGTCGCGTCCGGCACGGCCACCACGGCGGGCAGCCCGTACTCGCGGGCGATCACCGCGCCGTGCGTCATCTGGCCGCCCACCTCGGTCACCAGGCCCGCGACGGCCACGAACAGCGGCGTCCAGCTGGGGTCGGTGTGCGCGGTGACGAGGATGTCGCCCGGTTCCAGATCGGCCCGGGCCAGGTCCGTCACGACCCGGGCCCGCCCCTCGACCACGCCGGCCGAGACCGGCAGCCCGGGCAGGGCGCCCGGGGGCACGTCCTCGCGCCGGTACGACCCGTTGAGCGCCTCGCCGTCGGAGGTGAGCACGCGGGGCGGGGTGAGCGCCTGGTGTGCCCGGAACTCCTCCCGGCGCCGGCGGATCAGCTCGGCGTCGGCCCGGCCGGTGGCCGCGACCTCGCGGAACTCGTCGAACGTGAGGTGGAATGCGTCCTCCGGGTCGGCGAGCACACCGGCGCGCGCCAGCCGGTCGGCCTCCCCGAGCAGCGCGCGCTTGTAGACGGCGTAGCGGCTCACGATGTCGTACTTCGGGTACTCGCGGTAGCCGATGAACGTGCGTACCCGGTTGATCATGCGCTGCGTCTCGGCGGCCTTGCGCTCGCCGTCGGGCAGCGCGCGCAGCCGGTCGAGCACCTCCCGGGCCTTCGCCTCGGCCCGTTCCCGGCCCTGCGCGAAGCGGCGCGCGGCCGCGCCCGGGGTGAAGGAGCGGACGTTGTCCAGGATCAGCGGCACGAGCGTGGCGGGGCGTTCGCTCCACCGTGGCCGGGTGATGTCGATCTCGCCGACGCAGCGCATGCCGTACCGGTCGAGGTAGCCCTCGACGGCCGCCCGCGCCCGCGCACCGCCGGGCAGTTTCGGCAGCTCGTCCAGGAACCCGTCGTCGGCGTGGTCGCGCAGGAACGCCACCACCTCGGGGTACGGGCGGATCACGTCGGCCACGTCGAGCAGCGCCAGTCCCATCTCGGAGGTGACGTTGCCGGGCGCGGAGAGCGTGAGCGTGTCGGCGGCGTCGCGCTCGCCCAGCCACTCCCCCAGCTTGTCGTTGAGCCACCAGGTGGCCTGGATCCCCGCCATGATCACCTGGATGCTCAGCGGGTCGGTGAGCACCCGCTTGTGCTCGGTGAACGCCTCGGTGAGGAAGTCGAACAGCTCGGGTCCGGAGCGGGCGCGGATGTCGCGCGCCAGTGCGGCGGCGGACTCCCGGCTGCGCGCGACGAGGCCGGTGACGATCGCCGGGTCGGTCTCGACCGGCGGCGGGCCGCCCGCCGGCGGCCCGGCCGGAACCGGGTCCGGTGCCGCCGGGGCCGAGTTCGGGGCCATCGGCACGACGTCACGCGCCAGCACGGTCTCCAGCGCGTCCCGGGTGAGCGGGTCGGCCCGGCCGACCAGGTCCAGGAACGCGGTCCGGCCCGCCGGGGTGGCCAGGTGCGGCGTGGCGTCGACGAACAGCCGGCCGCCCGCCTCGTACATCGTCGCCATGGCGGTGAGCCGCCACATCGACAGGCCCAGCGGCTTCATCGCGTCGGTCATCATCTGCTGGTGGCCGACCGACAGGTAGACGTGGAAGCTCCCGTCCGCGCCGGCCGCCGGCACCGGGAACAGCGTGGTGATCGGCCGGCTCTGCAGGATGTGCACGTCGTCGCCGGTGAGCGCCCACTCGACGTCCTGCGGGCGGCCGAAGCGCGCCTCGATCCGCCGGCCCAGCGCGGCGAGGCGTACCGCCTGCGCGTCGGTCAGCGCCGGCTGTTCCCGCCGCGCCGGGTCGACCGCCCCTTCCCGGGTGCCGCCGCCGGGCGCCGCGTACACGGCCCGCGCCTTGACGCCGATCGTCCTGGCGACCACCGCGCCGTCGCGCACCGTGAACACGTCCGGGTTCACCAGACCGGAGACCAGGGCCTCACCCAGGCCGAAGCCCGCCTCCACCGAGATCACCGTCCGGTCGCCGGTGACCGGGTCGGCGGTGAAGAGAACCCCGGCCGCGTCCGGGAAGACCATCCGCTGCACCACCACCGCCATGTCCACGGCGCGGTCGTCGACGCCGTGCCGCCGCCGGTAGGTCACCGCCCGCTCGGTGAACAGCGACGCCCAGCACCGGCTGACGTGCCGCAGCACCTCGGCCTCGCCCACCACGTTGAGGTAGGTGTCCTGCTGGCCCGCGAACGAGGCGGTCGGCAGGTCCTCCGCCGTGGCGCTGGAGCGCACGGCGTACGCGGCGTCCGCGCCGAGCGCCGACAGCGCGCCGGTGACCGCGGCCGCGACGTCGCCGGGCAGGGCGGTCCGCTCGATCGCGCGACGGACCTCGGCGGCGGCCGTCCGGAGCGCCGCCGGGTCGTCCGCGTCCACCCGGTCGAGCCGGTCCAGCAGGCCGGCCAGCGACGGCGTCCCCGCCAGGGCGAGCCGGAAGGCGTCGGTGGTGACGCAGAAACCGGCGGGCACGCGGACACCGTCGATCCGCGACAGCGCCCCCAGGTGCGCGCCCTTGCCGCCGACGGCCGCGATGTGCGTCTCGTCGATCGCGTGGAATTCCCGCACGTACTGTCCGGTCATCGCCGTGCCCCCGTTTTCGCAGCTCAACCGCATCCGGCCGATGATTCTGCGGGATGACCGGGGTCTTGCGGCAAGACCCGGGGTGCGATATATGTTGGCAGTGGCGAGGAGAGCTGTCTCCTCGCCTTCGTCTTGTGGTCCGCACGAACCCCTGCCCTCACCCCGGCGTCACGTGAGTCAGATCTCCCCACCCCGGATGGAGTGCCGGGGGCGCGACGGGGCAAGAAGCGACCACGAGGACGCGCCGTGGCGTGGCGTGGCGCGGACCGGACGAGCGGGATCGGTTGGGGTGGGGGAGACTCGGGCGATGAGCGGCGCAGACACCGACCCGCGTACGCGTGGCGACGTCTTCGCCGTCGACCGTGAGATCGGGCCCGACCTGGCGCGGGTCGACTGGTCCGCGCACCCGCTCGGGCCGCCGGACACCTGGCCGCAGAGCCTGCGGACCTCGGTGCGGATCCTGCTGTCCTCCCGGTTCCCGATGTGGATGGCGTGGGGACCGCAGCTGACGTTCTTCTGCAACGCCGCCTACCGGCGGGACACGCTCGGCCGCAAGTACCCGTGGGCGCTGGGCCGCCCGGCGAACGAGGTGTGGACCGAGATCTGGGACGACATCGGTCCCCGCGTCGACACCGTGCTGCGCACCGGCGAGGCGACCTGGGACGAGGGCCTGCTGCTGTTCCTGGAGCGTGACGGCTACCGGGAGGAGACCTACCACACGTTCTCCTACAGCCCGCTGCGCGACGACGACGGCAGCCTGGTCGGGATGCTCTGCGTGGTCAGCGAGGACACCGAGCGGGTCATCGGCGAGCGGCGGATGGCCACGCTGCGCGACCTCGGCTCTGACCCGAGCGTCGTCCGCACCGAGCAGGAGACGCTCACGTTCGTCAGCCGCCAGCTGGCCCGCAACCCGCAGGACCTGCCGTTCACGCTCACCTACCTGTACGACGACGGCGACGCCCGGCTGGTGGAGGCGACCGGGCTGGCGGCCGGCCACCCTGCGGCCCCGGCCACGCTGTCCCTCACCGACCCCGCCGCCCCGTGGCCGGCCGGCGCCGTCACCGAGGGCGAGTCGGTACGGGTGGCGCTCGACGGCCCGGTCTTCGCCGACCTGCCCGCGGGCGTCTGGCCCGCCCCGCCGGCCGAGGCCCTGGTGGTGCCGCTGCGGCAGCAGGGCGGCGCGCCGTACGGATTCCTGGTGGCGGGGCTGAACCGCTACCGGGCGCTGGACGACGGCTACCGCGGCTTCGTGGACCTGACCGCCGGGCACCTGGCGACCGGCATCGCCAGCGCCCGCAGCTACCAGGCGCAGCAGCGGCGGGCCGAGGAGCTCGCCGAGCTGGACCGCGCCAAGACCGCCTTCTTCTCCAACATCAGTCACGAGTTCCGCACCCCGCTGACGTTGATCATGGGACCGGTGGACGAACTGCGCGGCCGGCTGCGCGACGCCGACGAGCGGGTACGCGCGGAGCTCGACGTCATCCGCCGCAACGGGCTTCGCCTGGGCAAGCTGGTCAACAGCCTGCTCGACTTCTCCCGGATCGAGGCGGGCCGGATGCAGGCCCGCTACGAGCCGGTGGACCTGGCCGCGGTGACCGCCGACCTGGCGAGCATCTTCCGGTCGGCGATCGAGCGCGCCGGACTCTCCTTCGAGGTCGACTGCCCGCCCCTGCCCGAGCCGGTGCACGTGGACCGGGGGATGTGGGAGAAGGTGGTGCTCAACCTGCTCAGCAACGCGCTGAAGTTCACCTTCGAGGGGACCGTACGGGTGCTGATGCGCACCGAGGACGGGATGGCCGTGCTGCGCATCGCCGACACCGGCATCGGCGTCCCGGCCGAGGAGATGCCGCGCCTGTTCGAGCGGTTCCACCGCATCGAGAACGCCCGCTCCCGCTCCGACGAGGGCAGCGGGATCGGCCTCGCCCTGGTCAAGGAGCTGATCTCGCTGCACGGCGGCGACATCGACGCCCACAGCACCGTGGGCGGCGGCACCACCTTCACCATCCGGGTGCCGTTCGGCACCGCCCACCTGCCCGCCGACGCGCTCGCCCCGGCCGGCGCCGGTCGCGCGCCGGTGTCCGCCGAGCCGTTCGTGCAGGAGGCGCTGCGCTGGCTGCCCGCCGACCCGGGCGCCTTGGCCGGTGGCGAAGACCCGGCCGCGGCGGACGGGCCGGTCCAGCCGCTGCCCGGTGGCGCGCCGGCCCGCGTCCTGGTGGCCGACGACAACGCCGACATGCGGGAGTACCTCACCCGGCTGCTCCGCTCGGCCGGGCACGAGGTGCACACGGTCGCCGACGGGCGGGCCGCGTTGGACGCCGCCCGCGCACAGCGGCACGACCTCGTGGTCAGCGACGTGATGATGCCCCGGCTCGACGGCCTGCAACTGGTGGCCGCGCTGCGCGCCGACCCCCGCACGGCCGGCACCCCGGTGCTGCTGCTGTCCGCCCGCGCCGGCCAGGAGGCCTCGATCGAAGGGCTGGAGGCCGGCGCCGACGACTACCTGGTCAAGCCGTTCCCGGCCGCCGAGCTGCTGGCCCGCGTACGCGCGAACGTGGAGCTGGCGCGGCTGCGCAACCACCACGCCCGCTGGCGCACCGCGCTCGTCGACTCGTTGCAGGAGGCGTTCTTCGTCTGCGACGAGGACGGCGCGGTCGTCGAGGTCAACGCGGCGTTCACCGACATCCTCGGCTACGGGACCGAGGGCCTGCCCTATCCGGCGGTGCAGCCGTGGTGGCCGGACCGGGAGGCCGAGCCCGAGGCGCACCGCCAGGTGGCCGACGCGTTCTCCGTGCTGGTCGGCCAGTCCCGGGGCACCTACACCGTGCCGGTGACCCACCGCGACGGGCACCGCATCTGGATCTCGGCCGCGTTCAACCAGGTCGACGACCCCGACAGCGGCCGGCGGATGATCGTGGGCACGTTCCGTGACGTCACCGCCGAGCACTACGCCGTCCAGCGGGAGACCGCCCTGGCCGGGCTCAGCATGCGGCTGTCGCACGCCGACGACCTCACCGACGCGCTGCTCGGCGTGCTGGACGAGCTGCGCAAGCTGTGGCGGGCCGCGGGCGTGCTCACCGCCGTCTTCGGCGACGAGCCCGCCCCCGAGGTGACCGCCACCGACCCGGCGGCCCGGTGGGAGACGCTGCCCGGCAAGCGCCGGCAGGCGCTGCTCGCGCTGCGGGACACCCCGCTGTTGACGCCGGTGGCGACACGCACGCACGGCGCCGGTATCGCCGTCGAGCACCCGCACGGCACCATGGCGCTCTGGATCGACCTGGGCGAGAAGCGGCCCTTCACCGAGCAGGACCAGACCCTGCTGGCGCTGCTGGCCGGCCACATCGGTCAGGGGCTGCACCGGGTGCACCAGATCGATCAGCAGCGGGAGACGGCGCTGGCCCTGCAACGGGCGATCCTCGGTCCGGCGCAACTGCCCGCCGGCTTCGCCGTGCGGTACTCCCCCGCGGCGGTGCCGCTGAAGGTCGGCGGCGACTGGTACGACACGGTGGAGTTGCCGGACGGGCGCATCGGCATCGTGGTCGGCGACTGCGTGGGACACGGCCTGCGGGCCGCCACCGTGATGGGGCAGTTGCGCAGCGCCTGCCGTGCCGTGCTGTTGCAGGACCCCAGCCCGGCCCGGACGCTGGCGGCGCTGGACCGGTTCGCCGCGCTGCTCCCCGGCGCGTCCTGCGCCACCGTCTTCTGCGGCGTCCTCGACCCGGCCACCGGCCTGATGCGCTACTCCAGCGCCGGTCACCCACCGGCCATCGTGGTCGGCGCCGACGGCACGCCCCAGCTCCTGCAGCACGGCCGGTCCCGGCCGCTGGCCGTACGTCCGGGTGAGGAACGCCCGGAGGCGGAGGCGACGGTGCCGCCACGCGCCACCCTGATGCTCTACACCGACGGCCTGGTGGAACGCCGCCGCCAGCCGATCACCGTCGGCATCGCCCGCGCCACCGACGCCATCCAGCAGGGACACCACGCGCCGGTGGAGGTGCTCGCCACGGAGATCATGGAGCGGCTCACCCCCGACGGCGGCTACCACGACGACGTGGCGCTGCTGCTCTACCGCCACCCCGGGCCGCTGGAGCTGGACTTCCCGGCCGAGTCGACGCGGCTGGCCGAGGTGCGCAGCGCGCTGCGGGGCTGGCTGGACCGCTGCGGGCTGGCCCCGGCCCACGCCTACAACATCCTGGTGGCAGCCGGGGAGGCGTGCGCCAACGCCATCGAGCACGGGCACCGCGACAACCCGGGCGGGCGGATCCGGCTGCGCGCCGCCGCCACCGCCGACAACCTGCGCCTGAGCGTCACCGACAGCGGTCACTGGCGGGAACGGGAGCAGGCTCCCGACCCGCACCGCGGCCGGGGGCTCGTGCTCATGCGCGCGCTGATGGACAACATCAGCGTCACCCCGGGAGCCACCGGCACCACCGTCGACATGCAGGCGAGGATCACCGCATGAGCGCGTCCCTGACTCTGACCACGAGCGACCGACCCGACGGCGTACGCGTGCTGACCGCCGCCGGCGAGATCGACATGAGCAACGCGTCGTCGTTCGCCGAGGCGCTGGCGGAGGAGGTACGGCCCGAGGGCGAACCCCTGGTCGTCGACCTCACGAAGGTCGAGTACCTGGACAGCGCCGGGCTGGCCGCGTTGTTCCCGCACGCGGACCGGATCGCGCTGATCGCCGGTCCGATGCTGGAGCCGCTGCTGACCATCTCCGGGCTCGCCGACCTCACCACCGTCCGCCGCGCCTGACGTCGCCGCCCGGTCAGGAGGCGTTGCGCACGATCACCAGCGGCGAGTGGGCGTGGTGCAGCACCGCGTGGCTGACCGAGCCGAGCAGCAGCCCGCCCAGCGCGCCCCGCCCGTGCGCGCCGACCACCACCAGTTGGGCGTCCTTCGACTCCTCGACCAGCACCCGGGCCGGGGCGCCGCGGAGCGACCGCTGTCGCACCGGCACGTCGGGGTAACGCTGCGACCAGCCGGCGATCGACTCGGCGACGACGCGCCGGGACTCCTCGGCGAGCGCCTCCGGGTCGTACACCAGGGGCAGGATGTCGCCGGGGCCCATCGGGGTGGGGTACAGCCAGGCGTGCACCACGATCAGCGAGGTGCCCCGGCGGGCGGCCTCCTCGTACGCGAAGCCGACCGCCGCCGTGGACAGCTCGGAGCCGTCCACACCGACCACGACGGGGCCGTCCGCGCGCGCCTCGCCGCGCGTCACCAGCACCGGGCAGTGGGCGCGGGCGGACACCTGGAGCGTGACCGAACCGATCAGCAGGCCGGCGAAGCCGCCCAGGCCGCGGTGGCCGAGCACGATCAGCGCGGCGTCGCGGGACTCGGCGACCAGCACCGCCGCCGGCGCGCCGTCGACGACCACACCGGTGACGGGTACGTCCGGCGCGACCTTGCCGGCCTCGGCGACCGCCTCGGTGACGCAGCGTTCGGCCTGGTTACGCAGGCCGGCGCCGGCGGGCGCGCCAGGGGCCGGGGTGAGCGGCGCGCGGGTCAGCGGCCAGATGAACGCGTGCACCACCTGCAGCGGCCGGTTCCGGTCGGCGGCCTCGCGGGCGGCCACCCGGACCGCGTCCAGCGAGGTGGCGGAGCCGTCCACGCCCACCACGACGGGGGCCTGCGAGTGGATTGTCATGTCGTCCTCCTTCACTGGTCCTCAGCCTGCCCGTCAGGCGGCGGGCCGGGCAGGGTCCGGGGCCCCGGTCCGGGGGCCGTTGGTCCCGTGGAAGCGGCGGGTCAGCCGCAGCACCAGCCCGGGCAGCACGCCGATCGCGGCGCAGGCGAGCAGGTCCAGCGCGCTGAGCGGGGACGTGCCGAGCAGCTCGCGCAGCGGCGGCAGCAGCACGCCCGCCACCTGGAGGACCGCGGAGATCGCCACCGCCACCGGCAGCGCGAGGTTGCGCTCACGGGAGCCCGGGGTGCGGATCGCGCGGACGGCCAGCGCCACGCCCAGCTGGGCCAGGCCGAGCACCACGAAGACCACCGACTGCCACGGCCGGTCCGTCGCCGCGGCCCACACGCCGGCGCCGAGCGTCGCGGCGGCGATGAGCGCGCCGGTGACCAGCACGTCCCGGCCGAGGCCGCCGCCGAGCACCGACTCCTGCGGCGAGCGGGGCCGGCGGTTCAGCGTGCCCGGCTCGGCCGGCTCCGCGCCCAGCGCCACCCCGGGCACCCCGTGGGTGAGCAGGTTGATCCAGAGGATCTGTGCCGGCAGCAGCGGGACGGGCAGCCCGAACAGTGGGCCGAGCAGCATCACCGCGATCTCGGCGACCCCGCCGGCGAGCGCGTAGCGCAGGAACCGGCGGATGTTGTCGTAGATGCGGCGGCCCTCGCCGATGGCGGTCGCCACAGTGGTCAGATCGTCGTCGACAAGCACCAGGTCGGCGGCCTGCCGGGCGACCTCGGTGCCGCCGCCCATGGCCACGCCGATGTCGGCGCGGCGCAGCGCCGGGGCGTCGTTGACGCCGTCGCCGGTCATCGCGACCACGTGTCCCCGGTCCTGGAGGCCGGCGATGATGTCGAGCTTCTGCTCCGGCTGGGTCCGCGCGTACACCCGGGTGTCGGGGTGGGCGCCGCCCGGGTCGCCGTCGTCGCCGTTGGCGAGCGGGTCGCCGTCGCGCCAGAGCCCGAGCCGGCCGCCGATGGCGGCGGCGGTCGCCGGGTGGTCGCCGGTGATCAGGACCAGCCGGATGCCGGCCTCCTCGAAGCCCGCGGCGATGCCGGGGGCGGCCGCGCGCAGCGGGTCGCCGACCGCGACCAGTCCCAGCGGGCGCAGGCCGGTCGGCCGGGCCGGGTCCGGCGCGGTGTCGACCACGGCGGAGGCGACCGCCAGCACCCGCAGCCCTTCGGCGGCGAGCCGGTGCGCGGCGTCGGTCAGCTCGGCCAGCTCCTCGGCGCCGGCGTCCATCAGCGGCGGGGCCAGCAGGTTCTCCGGCGCGCCCTTGCAGACCACGAGGTAGCGCCCGTCGCCGCGGCGGTGCACCGTGGTCATCCGGCGCAGGTCCTGGTCGAACGGGGCCTCCGCCACCCGGGGCCAGGCCTCGCGGGTGGTCTCCGGGTCGAGGCCGCAGCGGGCCGCGAACGTGACGAGCGCCGCCTCCAGCGGGTCGCCGATCGCCGTCCACTCCGGCCGCTCGTCGGTCGGCGGGGTCAGCGTGGCGTCGTTGCAGAGCAGTCCGGCGCGGGCCAGGCCGCGCAGCTCGTCGGGGGCGCTCACCGGCTCGCCCCGGTGGTGCACCTCGCCGTCGGGCGCGTAGCCGGTGCCGGTCACGGCGTAGCGGTCGCGGCCGGGCACGACGGCGTGCTGGACCGCCATCCGGCCCTCGGTGAGCGTGCCGGTCTTGTCGGAGGCGATCACGGTGACCGACCCGAGGGTCTCCACCGCGTGCAGCCGCCGGGGAATGGCCCGGCTGCCGGCCATCCGGCGCGCGCCCAGGGCGAGCGCGAGCGTGACGACGGCGGGCAGCGACTCCGGTACGGCCGCCACCACGAGGCTCACCGCGGTGACCGCCATCTGCGTGACGGGGCGTCCGTCGAACACGCCGATCGCGAAGACCAGCCCGGACAGCACCACCGCGGTCAGGCCGAGCACCCGGCCGAGCGAGGACAGGCGGCGTTGCAGCGGGGTGGGCGCCGGGCGGGTCGCGGCGACCAGAGCGCTGATGCGGCCCAGCGCGCTCGCCGCGCCGGTGCGCATCACGGTCCCGGTGGCGCGGCCGGTGGTGACCACCGTGCCGGCGCTCGCCTCCTCCCCCGCGACCCGGGTCACCGCCACCGACTCACCGGTGAGCGCCGACTCGTCCAGGCTGAGCCGCACCGCGTCGGTGAGGTCCAGGTCGGCGGGCACCACGTCGCCGGCCTCCAGCCGGACCAAGTCGCCCCGGACCAGGTCGGCGGCGGGCAGCACGAGGTCACGGCCGTCGCGGACCACCCGCGCGGTCGGCGCGGCGAGCCGGTCCAGCGCCGCCACCGCCCGGTCGGCGCGTACCTCCTGCACCACGCCGATCGCCGTGTTGATCAGGACGACCAGCACGATCACCGCGGTGTCGGGGTAGTCGCGCAGCAGCGTGGTCACCACGGCGGCGGCCAGCAGCAGCGCCACCAGCGGGTCGGTGAGCTGGCGGAAGATCCGGCCGGCCAGCCCGCGCTTGCGCGGCGCGGCCACCGTGTTCGGCCCGTCGGCGCGCAGCCGGGCGGCCGCCTCGGCCGAGCCGAGGCCGGTCGCGGGGGCTGGAGAGATCTCGGTGGGCGTCGCTGTGCCCTGCCCGCCGTTGCTCACCACATTGCCCTCCATGTCGTCGCCGCCCGCGCCGGGCACTCCCAGCATGCCGCGCGACCCTACGTGGGTCGCAGGGCCGTGGGCCTGTCGGACCCGGGACCAACGGCCCCCGCGGCAAACGGGGCAGCGCGGCGCGCGGCGCGTCGGTAACGTCCGCGCGATGAACCGGACAGGCTACGCCACCGGGCCGAAACCGCCGTCGCGTCACCGGACGGCCGGCTGGGCGCTCGCGGTGCTCCTGCTCGCGTCCGCCGGCTGCGGCAGCGGATTCGGGGAGCAGAGCGGCGACGATCTGGCGCGCGACACCGCGGCGGTGGAGGCGAAGCAGCTCAACACGGAGCTGGGGCACCGCAACCGGGTCCGCGACGCCGGGTCGATCGCGGCCGCCGAGATTGTCCAGCAGGAGCGGGACGCTACGTCGGGCGGAGGCGGGACGGTCCGGCGGGAGGCCCTGGCGTGGTCCGGCCGCACCGCCGGGGACGAGCGGGCCACCGTCGACGTCCGGTTCGTGGTGACGGTGCCGGAGCGGCCGCCGGTGTCGATCGGCGGCGCGAGCAACACCGCCGGCGAGGCCGCGCGCTGCTACCGGTACGAGTTCGAGCTCTACCGCTACACGACGTACCACGAGATCGACTGTCCGAGCGGCCCCGCTCCCTCGCCGCCCACCGCCGCGCCGGTGCCGAGGGTGCCCGAGGACGGGCGGCAGCGGCTCACCGCCGTGCTGCGCACGGCCACCCCGGACACGCTGGCGGGCGCCGTGCGGGCGGCCTTCCCGCAGGACTGGATCACCGTCGACACGACGGTGCACGAGGGCGCGCTGGTCGCCGCCGTCGGCGTACCGGCCGAACGGGACTGCCTCCTGCTCGTCCGCACACCGGCCGGGAAGATCGAATCCCCCGGGTACGACCGGATCTGGCTGGAGCCGGGCGAGACCGGCTGCCGGACCGCGCTGTACGTCGCGCCGCCGCGCTGACGTGCCGGTTTGCCGCGCGGCCGCCGGGGCACCTGACGGTCATGACTGATCCGGAGCAGTTCCAGCGGCAGCAGGAGGGCGCGCTCGAGCGCGGGCAGGTGTTCCAGGACGCCGAGGGACGGCGTACCCGGGACCCGGGCGCCGGGGCGGAGAACGCGGAGAGCGAGGCCGACCGCAACGCCGAGCGCCTGGCGCGCGGCGAGGTGGGCCCGGGCGTCCCGCAGGAATGACCGTCAGCGGCCGCCTGTCAATGTAGCGTTGACGGGTGGCCCTGGACCGCCTGTCCGAGATCGCCGCGGCCCGGGTCCGGCTGGACGACCACGAGCTGGATCTGATCGACCGGGCGCGACACGACGGCGTCACCTGGGCCGACATCGCGCAGGCCCTGGGCCTGGGCAGCCGGCAGGCCGCCGAGCAGCGCCGGCAGCGTCTCGCGGCGGCCCGGCGGGCCCGCGTGGCCCGGCTCGACCCGGCCGGCTCCCCCGGCGTGCCGGCGCTCCGGGCCGCCGTCGCCGACCTGCACCGCTGGATCGAGGCGGACCGCTCGTGGGACGCCCGCTTCCCCCGCGCGGCGTTGACGCGCCGCACCTGCGCGCTCGCGCTCGACGCCACCGCCGGGCCGCTGTACGCGCTGGCCGCGCACCTCGCCGACGACCTGGCCGGGGCCGGGCCCCGGCTGCCGGCCCCGGTACGCAACGCCGCCGGGCGCATCACGGCGACCCTGTCAACAGGACATTGACGCCACGCAGCGCTATTGCCCCACCCCGACTCAGGTCCCGAGGATGAGTCCTCCAGACTCAACTCTCGGGGGAACCCATGCGCCGCAACGCCAGCCTGTTCGTGGCCATCTCGCTGCTGTCCGGCCTGGGCGGCAGCGCCATGGCCCTGGTCTCCGGCATCTGGATCCTGGATCTGACCGGTTCCACCGGGCTCGCGGCGCTGGCCGGCCTCTGCGTCTACGCCCCGACGCTGGCCGGTCCCTGGCTGGGCGGCCTGCTCGACCGGGTGCCCCGGCGTCCCCTGGTGATCGGCGTGGACCTCGTGCTCGCCGCCGCGTTGCTGAGCCTGCTGGCGGTTCGCGGCCCCGGCGACGCGTGGCTGATCTACGCCGTCTCGCTCGCATACGGGATCGGCTACGTGCTCGTCGACGCCGGTGAGACCGCGCTGCTGCCCGCCGCGCTCCCCCCGGCCCGGCTGGCCGACGTCAACGGCTGGCGGTCGAGCGCGCAGGAGGGCATGAAGCTGGTGGCGCCGCTGGCCGGGGCGGGCCTGTACGCGTGGCGGGGCGGGCACGTCGTGGCGGTGCTCGCCGCCGTCGTACCGGTGCTCGTGGCCGTCCTGTACGGCGCGCTGCGCCTGACCCGGGCGGAACCCGCTCCCCCGGCCGCCCCCGCCGCCGGGCTGCGGGACGGGCCGGCCGCGCTCCTGGCCCGGCGGGCGGTACGCGTGCCGGTGGCGCTCGCGGCGGTGTCCATCGCGATGTCCGGCTTCACCACTGCGGCGCTGTACGACGTGGTGGTGACGGACCTGGCGCTGCCGTCGACGTTCCTCGGCGTGCTGGCCAGCGCGCAGGGCGGCGGCTCGCTGCTCGCCGGGCTGGTCGTCGGCCGGCTCGTGCGCCGCCGCGGTGAGATCGCGGTGGGGGTCGCCGGCGCGGTCCTGTTCGCCGCCGGCTGTCTGGGACGCTGCCTGCCGTGGTGGCCGGGCACGCTCGCCGCCTCGGTGGTGATCGGCGTCGGCCTGCCGTGGACGCTCGTCGCGGCGGTCACCGCCGTGCAGAGATACACGCCGCGGGCGATGCTCGGGCGGGTCGCCGGGACCGCGAACACGGCGATGTTCGGCCCGATCACGCTGGCCATCCCGCTCGGGTCGGCGGCGGTCGCCGTCGGCGGCCGGCCGCCGCTGGTGGCTGCCGCCGTGGCGTGCCTGGCCGCGGCGCTCGCGGCGGCTCGCGGCGGGCGCCGCCCGAGCGCGACCGCCGTCGGTGGCGGCGCCGGACTGCGGGCGGCCGACCGGGACCAGCGCGTGGTCGACGCCCGGGTCCGGACGGGACCGGATGCGGCCCGCCCCCAGGGGTGACGGGGGCGGGCCGCACGATCGTCAACGCCAGGTGTCGGTGACGGCGCGGGTGCCGCCGGCCGGCGTGGTGAGCGTCCGGTTCGTGCCGGACTCCCAGGTCACCGTCCCGTCCGGGTTCTTCTTGACGTACTTGTACTCGACAGCGGTGTTCGCGGGCAGGTCGACGGTGGCCCGCCAGACCGGGTACGCGGCCGACGAGAGCGCCACGGCCGCGGCCGGGTTCCAGCTGCCGAGCGCCGGCGTGTTGCCGACGACGAACACGTTCTGCCCGTAGACGGTGGTCGCGGTGACGGAGAACGTGGTGGCGACCGCCGTGGAGACGGTGTCCCCACGGAACGTCTCGGTCACCGCGTACGTGCCGGAGGCCGGGGTGGTGAGCGTCCGGTTCGCGCCGGACTCCCAGGTGACCGCGCCGGCGGCGGTCAGCTTGACGAACTTGTACTCCACAGCGGTGGACCGGGGCAGGTCGACGGTGGCGCGGTAGACGCCGCCGCCCTGCGCGGTGAGCTTGACGCCGCCCGCGGGCGTCCACGACCCGAGCGCGGGGACGCTGCCGACGACGCGGACGTCCTGCCCGGCGGCCAGGTTCGCGGTGACGGTGAACGTGGTGGCGATCCGGTCACTCGGGCTGACCGTTGGGGACGCGGTCGGCGAGGCCGTCGGCGACGCGGTGGGCGACACGGTCGGCGAGGCCGTCGGGGACGGGCTCGCGCCGGGACGTGCGTTCACGTGGATCGCGACCGCGTCGTTGGCCGGGACGGTGACTGTGGCCCGGCCGCCGGACACGGTCACCGTGCCGCCGGTGCAGCCGCTCGCGGTCGCGACGCCGGAGATGACGTCGCAGTAGCGGCCGTCGGCGAGCCCGGTGGTGAAGGCGGCGGTGGTGGCGGACCCGGAGTCGTTGATGCCGATCCAGGCCCGGTCGCCGCGGTGGAAGCCGATCACGTTGCTGTTCACAGTGGTGAAGTCCGAGACGGTCTTCACCGGGCGGGCGGCGTTGGCCCAGCCGACCATGCCCTTGACGCCGGTGGTGCGGCTCAGGCAGGTCCAGGCGGCGCCGCAGACCGTGTCGGTGACCCGTCCGGTGCCGTCGTGCGGCGGGGACTGGTTGCGGTTGGACCAGGTGAAGCTGTCGTACACCGACGGCTTGCCGTGCGGGTAGGCCAGCGCGAAGTAGTTGGCCAGCACGTAGTCGGTGCCGTTCTTGTACGACAGGACCACGCCGTCACGCTCCAGGTCGTGGTTGGTGACCATGGCGAAGACGTTGGCGCCGGGCGCGTCGAGGTTCCAGTTCGGCACGTTCGCCAGCGCCGAGACGGAGCCCTGGAACGCCGAGCGGATGCCCTTGGCGTACGCGAAGTCGAGCACGTCGCCGTTGCCGATGTACGCGCGGGCCTGCAACGCGGGGTTGCTCGCCCCGTCGAAGATCTCCTGCGCGACGTACGGACGGCGGCCCTCGACGACGGTGTTGTTCAGCTTGCCGAGGATGGCCGCGAAGTCGTCCTTGCGGATGTGCTTGACCGCGTCGACCCGGAAGCCGTCGACGCCGAGCCCGATCAGGTCGTTGAGGTACGCGGCGATCTTGTTCCGGACCGCTTCCTTTTCGGTGTAAAGGTCCGACAGGGACAGCAGCTCGCAGCTGGTCACCTGGGCCTCGTTGTTCCAGTCGCTGATCGTGCCGCCGGTCGGGCAGTTGTCGCCGGGGCGGTGGAAGTCGCCGGCGCCGTACGGCACGGCCGGGTAGCTGTAGCCGGAGAACTCGGTGCCGGCGTAGCCGCGCGAGCCGGCCGGGTTGTTGGTGCCGGCCATGTGGTTGACCACCGCGTCGACGTAGACGCGCACACCGGCGTTGTGACAGGCGTTGACCATGGCCGCAAACTGCTGGCGGTTGCCGAAGCGGCTGTCCAGCTTGTACGACACCGGCTGGTACACCTCGTACCAGGGGTAGGCGCCGTCGGCGCTGGCGGGCAGCTGCACCGACTCCTGGGGCGGGGCCACCTGAACCGCGCCGTAGCCGGCCGGTCCGAGGTGGTCGGTGCAGGCGGCGGCGACCGAGGTCCAGTTCCATTCCCAGAGGTTGGCGGTCACCTCGCTGTCGTTGAGCACGACGGCGGCGCGGGCGGGTGCGGCGGTGGTGGTGGCGGCCGCGACGGCGACCGTGCCGCCCGCCGCGACGAGCGCGGCGGCGAGCAGCAGGCGACCGGCACGGCCGCGGGGGTGTGGCCTGACGGAATGCATGGCTGGGGGACCTCTTCCGTGGGTTCGAAAGGGTGAGCGGGGGTGGGGCGGCCGTCCCGGGTAGCGAACACCATGCGACATTCATGAAAGGCTTTGCAATACCTTGCGGCAAAGTTTTCGAAACCAGCAGGCAACACCGAGGCGCTTGGACGGCTTTCCCCCTGGCTTTATCCACGCAGGACGGTGCGAAGCGGGCGTCGGCGCGAGTCCCGAGGCCCGGGAAGGCCGGGCTGCTTCGCGGGACGGCCGCAAGTTCCGAGCAGGTTTTCCAACGTTTGCAGCCGGACGGTCAGTACCGCCGGCGCGGCAGCCATCCCAGGAAGCGCGCCCTGGCCTGGGCGAGCGGCATGGCCGGCATGTCCTTGGTGGCGGCGACGAGGCAGGCGCCGAGATAGACGGCGAGCCCCGCTGTCGTGCCGCCGAACTCGACGAGCAGCTGGCTCTGCTTGGTGGGACAAGGCCAGGCGGCGGCGCAGCCGCTGCACTGCCAGCTGGGCGGCAGCGGCAGGTGCGCGGGCGGGGCGTAGCGGCGGGCCGCGCTGTTGCGGCTTCGCCGGTCCGGGCGCCCGGCGTCCCGCGCCGGCCCCGCGAGACGCTGGCGGGCCCGGGTCAGCGCCGCGCCGACCTGGACCAGCGCCTCCACACCCACCCGCTGGGCCAGCACGGCGGTGAGCAGGTGATGCCCCAGCGCGTCGAACTCCGCCAGGGTCCATTCGCGCCGCTGGCAGAACTCGCGCAGCGCGTGGCCTTCGGCGCTCGACGGATGCGCCAGGGCTTCCTGCAACGTCTCCCGCACCGCGGCGCCCAGCGCCGGCTCGTGCCCGCGGAGCCGGCCCACCACACGATGATCGTCCACCAGTTGCCGGAGCGAGTCCGCGGCCGCCTTCCGGGCCACGTCCCGCGCGTACGCCATGTCCACCTGCGCCCCCTCGACCCCTCGCGACGAGCCACAACGGCGTCGACTTTCCCGCACCGTCCTATGCGGAGCTAGACCCGTCAGCGCACAGAAGGTGCGCCACTGATCGCTTAGCGCAAAAACCATTGATGGGATTCGGGATATGCAGGAATCCCATCAGGCAATAGCATTGAGAGAGGTGAGAATGTTTCGCGCTCGTTACGACGACTTCCATTTCCGGGCGAATGCGGCAGGAGGGCGACGTGAGGTCCCACTCCATCGCCAGCCACCACTTCAGCAGCCGGCGGCCGGACCTCATTCACCATTACCTCACCGAGGCGTACGGCACGCAAGGCATGCGCATCCGCGGCGGCGGCGGGTACCGGCTCAGCCACCGCCGGCTCAACGCCGGCTCGTTCCGGATGGACCAGGTGGCGCAGTCCGGCGATCTGCGCATCGAAGTCGAGCAACTCGATTCCGTCGTCGTGTGCCAGAGCACAAGCAGCATGGTGAGCCGTGTCAGTGACGGCGAACTGCGTCCCTTCCGCCCCGGGGACGTGTTCCTGAACGCGCATCCGGGCCGTCCGTACCGGATGCGGTGGCGCCGCGGCGAGGTGCTCCTGGTCCAGTTGGACATCGGCCTGCTGCACCAGGTCGTCTCCCCCGCGCCCGGCCGCCGGCCCGCGCCGATCCGGTTCACCGACCTCCAGTCGGCCTCCCCGGTCCTCGCCGAACACTGGCGGTCCACCGCCCGCTACGTCCGCCACGCCGTGCTGGGCAACCCCGAGGCGAGCCGCCAGCCGCTGGTGCTCGGCACGGCGGCGCGTACCCTCGCGACGGCCGCGCTGGCCGTCTTTCCCAACACCGCGCTGACCGACCCGACGCGCCAGGACCGGCGGGACGCCGGAGCGCCGGCGCTCCGGCGGGCCATCGCCTTCATGGAGGAGAACGCCCACCGGGACATCAGCCCGGCGGACGTGGCCGTCGCCGCCGCCGTGTCCGTGCGATCCCTGCAACTGGCCTTCCGGCGGCATCTGGACAGCACGCCGGCGGCCTACCTGCGGCGCATCCGGCTGGAGCGGGCCCACCAGGAGCTGTGCATGGGCGACCCGCGACGCGAGACGGTCAGCCGGATCGCCACCCGCTGGGGTTTCCTGAGCCACAGCAGGTTCACCGCTCACTACCGGTCCGTGTTCGGCATCCCGCCGAGCCGTACGCTGCACGGCTGACCGGACGAGCCCCGGCCCGTCGCGGCGCGACGGACCGGGGCTCGCTGATAATCGACGGATCAGGCCAGGTCGAAGCGGTCCAGCTCCATGACCTTCGTCCAGGCGGCGACGAAGTCGCGGACGAACTTCTCCCGCGCGTCGTCGCTGGCGTAGACCTCGGCGAGCGCCCGCAGCTGCGAGTTGGAGCCGAAGATCAGGTCGACCGCGGTGGCGGTCCACTTCACCTGGTCGGTCGCCAGATCCCGGATCTCGTACACGTGCTCCTCGGACTCCGACGTCTTCCACCGGGTGCCCGGGGAGAGCAGGTTGACGAAGAAGTCGTTGGTGAGCACGCCGGGCCGGTCGGTGAGCACGCCGTGCGACGCGCCGCCGACGTTGTTGCCGAGCGCGCGCAGGCCGCCGACCAGCACGGTCATCTCCGGCGCGGTCAGGTTCAGCATGTACGCCCGGTCAATGAGCAGCACCTCCGGCTGGGTCTTCTCACCCGGCCGCAGGTAGTTGCGGAACCCGTCGGCGCGCGGCTCCATCACCCGGAACGACTCGACATCGGTCTGCTCCTGGGTGGCGTCGGTACGCCCCGGGTGGAACGGCACGGTCAGCTCGACGCCGGCGTCCCGCGCCGCCTGCTCGACAGCGGCCGAGCCGGCCAGCACGATCAGGTCCGCCAGCGAGATCTGGGCGCCGCCCGCGGCGTTGAACTCCTGCTGGATGCCCTCCAGGGTGGCCAGCACGGTGGCGAGCTGCTCCGGCTGGTTGACCTCCCAGTTGCGCTGCGGCTCCAGCCGGATCCGCGCGCCGTTGGCGCCACCGCGCTTGTCGGTGGAGCGGTAGCTCGCGGCCGAGGCCCAGGCGGTGGAGACCAGCTGGGCGGTGGTGAGGCCGGACTCCAGCACCTTCGCCTTGAGCGCGGCGACGTCGGAGTCGCTCACCAGCTCGTGCGCGACGGCCGGCACCGGGTCCTGCCACAGCTGGGCCTCCGGCACCCAGGGGCCGAGGAAGCGGCTGACCGGGCCCATGTCACGGTGCAGCAGCTTGTACCAGGCCTTGGCGAACGCCAGCGCGAACTCGTCCGGGTTCTCCAGGAAGCGGCGGGAGATCTTCTCGTACGCCGGGTCGACGCGCAGCGACAGGTCGGTCGTCAGCATCGTCGGCCGGTGCTTCTTCGACGGGTCGTGGGCGTCCGGGATGATCGCCTCGGCGTCCTTGGCGACCCACTGCTTGGCGCCACCCGGGCTGGTGGTCAGCTCCCACTCGTAGCCGAAGAGGATCTCGAAGAACCGGTTGGACCACTGCGTCGGCTTGTCGGTCCACGTCACCTCGAGACCGCTGGTGATCGTGTCGCCGCCCTTGCCCTTGCCGTACGTGCTGAGCCAGCCCAGGCCCTGCGCCTCCAGCGGCGCGGCCTCCGGCTCGGGGCCGACGTGCTGGTCGGCGGGGCCCGCGCCGTGGGTCTTGCCGAACGTGTGGCCGCCGGCGATCAGCGCGACGGTCTCCTCGTCGTTCATCGCCATCCGGCGGAACGTCTCGCGGATGAAGTGCGCCGCCGCGAGCGGGTCGGCGTTGCCGCGCGGGCCCTCCGGGTTGACGTAGATCAGACCCATCTCGGTCGCGCCGACGCCGGCCGTCATCTCCTTCTCGGAGGCGTAGCGCTCGTCGCCGAGCCAGGCGTCCTCGGGGCCCCAGAAGATCTCCTCCGGCTCCCAGACGTCCTCACGGCCGAAGCCGAAGCCGAAGGTCTTGAAGCCCATCGACTCCAGGGCCACGTTGCCGGCGAGCACCAGCAGGTCGGCCCAGGAGATCTTCTGGCCGTACTTCTGCTTGACCGGCCAGAGCAGCCGGCGGGCCTTGTCCAGGTTGGCGTTGTCCGGCCAGCTGTTCAGCGGGGCGAACCGCTGGCCGCCGTCGCCGGCGCCACCGCGGCCGTCCTCGATGCGGTAGGTGCCCGCGGCGTGCCAGCTCATCCGGATCATCAGGCCGCCGTAGTGGCCGAAGTCGGCCGGCCACCAGTCCTGCGAGGTGGTGAGGACCTCGGTGATGTCCCGCTTGAGCGCCTCGACGTCGAGCGTGGCGAACTCCTTGGCGTAGCTGAAGTCCGGGCCGAGCGGGTTGCCCTTGTGCGAGTGGGCGTGCAGCACCGACAGGTCGAGCTGGTTGGGCCACCAGTCGCGGTTGGTGCGCGGACGACCGCCGGTCTTCGGGGTCGGCGAGTCGATCGCCGGGTTCTCGCTCTCGCTGCCGTGCGCGGTCACGGAGTCGTGCGCGACCGGGCAGCCGGCCGCCTCCTTGGCGTCCACGCCCTGCGGGCTGACGGGCCGGTTGTCCTGGGTGTCGCTCATCTGTTTCCTTCCGAACTGGCGGATCACTGGGCGGTGCGGTCGGCCGCGCAGCCGGGGCAGGTGCCCCAGTAGACGACCTCCGCCTCGTCCACCACGAAACCGTGGTCGTCGGAGGCGGTGAGACAGGGGGCGTTGCCGACGGCACACTCGACGTCGGCGATGGCGCCACAGGAACGGCACACGACGTGATGGTGGTTGTCTCCCACCCGAGACTCGTAGCGGGCCGTGGCGCCGGCCGGCTGGATGCGCCGGATCAGGCCGGCGTCGGTGAGTGCCCGCAGCACATCGTAGACCGCCTGGTGGGACACGGTGGGCTGCTCTGCGCGGACCAGCGCGATCACGGTGTCGGTGTCGACGTGCGGGTGGTCGCGCAACGCCGCGAGCACCGCCAGCCGGGGCCGGGTCACCCGCAACGAGGCCGCCCGGAGCTGCGTCTCGAAGTCGGCCGTCATGCGACGACCTTAGCCCGGTCTTTTGGAATGAATCAAGTTTTTGCCCAGGTGTGTCGGCCACCACCGCGGCCGTCCGCACACACGAAAACGGGGGTGCCGCGCCAGGCGCGGCACCCCCTCCCCGGAAGAGGGTTCAGGCGGCTGAGCAACTCGCGGTGGGCGTGTTGCTGTTGCCGTTCTTGTAGAGCGTGATGCCGAAGTTGTTGCCGTTGCCGTTGGGACGTGCGGTGAGCGTGCCGCTGGTGCCGCTGACCGACGCGTTCCAGCTGTTCTGCAGGCTCTGGCCGCCCTGGGTCTGGATGCTGACGACCCAGTTGCTGGTGCCGCTGACCGAGAAGGTCACGTTGAACCGGTCGCCCCACTCCTCGGCCCGGCTGACGCTGACCGTGCAGCCACCGTTGTTCGGCGGCGGGGTGGTCGGGTTGCCGCCACCGGTCCCGCCGATCGTGATGTTGGAGTTGCCGCTGCTCTGGTAGCCCTCGGTGGCCAGGATCTGGTAGTCGTGCGAACCGAGGTTCATGCCGTAGCGGGACCAGGCGTCGAAGTGGTTGCCCGAGGTGATCGTGCCACCCACGCGCTTCTGCTGACGGACGCTCCAGTACTGGTAGAACGTCCGCGTGCCCTCGATCGAGGGGGCGTTGACCCGCTGGGTGCGGTAGACGTCGTACGTGCCGCCGTCGGAGGACACCGAGCCCATGTAGCCGCTGCCCGGCGGGCGCCAGCTGCCCCAGCTGTCGACGATGTAGTACTCGACGAGCGGGTTGCGGGTCCACCCGTAGAGCGTCAGGTAGGCGTTGCCGGACGGGTTGAAGCTGCCGGAGTAGCTGACCGTGCGGCGGCCGCCCGGGTTCCAGCCCTTGCCGGCGACGAAGTTGTTGATGTTGCTCCACTGGGTGCTGTACTGACCACCGTTGCCCATGGTCATGGAGACGTTGCCACTGTCCTTCCAGAAGGAATAGAAGTAGCCGTTGTTGGTGCCGGTCGAGTTCGACGTGACGGTGGTGTCGGCGTAGGCCGGGCCGGACATGACCGCCGTCGTCCCGGCGGCGATCAGCGCCACGGCACAGGCGCCGCCGAAGAGCATCCGGAGGCGTCCGCGCCTGCGGATGCCCGGGCGGACGGGGGCGTCGTTCATGGACGGGTTTCCTCCCTGTGACGGCTGGCGCGGCCAGCCGGGTGGCGCGAGCTGCGAGCGCTCGTCCCTGATGGACGGCGGGACGGGCGACGCCGCGCCACGGCGGTGGACGGAAATCGACGTCAATCGAGATACGCCGATGGCCACAGTATTGGAGGATCGATTCACCGTGTCAACAAGTTCCGGAAATGTTGTGGAAACCCGAAGTACCATAAATCGGGCGTAGCGCTGCCGAGCGAGCCTGGCGAAGTCCTTCCGGAGGGATAGAGAGCGGGCTCGGGGAGTGGTGGCGACCGGAAGTTTCGGTGGCTTTCCGGATCAAGCCCGGACCCGCGCCCGGGCGCCGCTATCCGGTCGAGCCCAGCATCACCCCGAACACGCCGCAGCAGGCCACCCCGCCGACGACGAGCGTGAGGAGGGTGACCGAGTAGTTCGACCACAGGCCGAACCGCGTCACGTCGGTGCCGTACCCGTCGTGGACCCGGTTGCGCCACCCGCCGAAGCGGAACACCAGGTGGTGGGCGGCGCCCGGCTGGACCATGAGCGACGTGGTCATCAGCGGGACGCCCATGAAGTCGGTGTAGCGGATGTCGTGCCCGCCAGCCGGGACGGCGACGTGCCACGTGCCCTCGCCCGGGATCGCGACCAGCTGGCGGTCGATCTTGAAGCGGCTGGTGACCGGCGCGGGAATCATGTACGGCCCCCGGTTCACCGAGACCACGAGCACGCCGCACCCCGGCGGCGGGGCGATCGGGTGCGGGTAGGCGACCAGCGGGATGACGCCACCGTGCATCGGCGGGTACGGCTGCGAGGGGAGGTAGGACACGGCCAGATTCTGGCACGGTCGCGCCAGGTGTCGATCTCCCCCGGATCAGTCCGCGCCCGGCGCAGCGGCGCCAGCAAGCAGGCGCTGTCGCATCAGGAACTTGCGGACCTTGCCGGTGGGTCCCATCACCACGTCGTCGTCCGGGACGGTCACCACCCGGCGCAGCGTCGCGGCCACCGCCGGGCCGAGCGCGGCCCGGACCCGGTCGGTGCGGTCGCGCGCCGGATCCGCGTCCTCGGCGAGCAGGAGCAGCACGTCGGTCACGGTCGTGCCGTCCTCCCCCGCCGCCGCGACCACTGTGCAGTCACGGACGTCCGGGCAGTGCCGCAGGACGCGCTCCTCGGACAACGCGGTGTACAGCCAGGTCCCTCCACCCAGGTCGACCGCGTCGCTGGCCCGGTCGACGTGGTGGTAGTTCCCGTCGGCGTCGCGGTACATCAGGTCACCGGTCAGGTAGTAGCCGCCCAGCCGGGTGCGGTACGTGGTGACCGAGTCGTTCCAGTACCCGAGCGCCAGCGTCGGCGACTTCAGGCCGACGTGCCCCACCTGCCCCGGTGCGACCTCCTCGCCGGTGTCCACGTCGAGCAGCGCGATCTCGGCGAACGGGTACGGCCTGCCGACGCAGCGGTCGTAGCGGTCGCTGCCCAGCCGGTGGGTGATCCGGAACGCGCCGTGCCCCATTTCGGTCGAGCCGAGCATGTCGACGAACTTCGAGCCGGGGACGTCGACCATGCCGTCGCGGGTGTACGCGGGATGGCTGCCGACCGCGACCAGCCGGCGTACGTGCGACTCGTGCGCGCAGTCACCGGTGTTGAACCAGTTGCGCACCGAGCTGAGGTCACGGGTGGTGAGGTCGACCCGGGCCAGCTCGGACCAGGTCACCGCGAAGCCGAAGACGCCGGTGGGGCGCCACCGTTCGATCGCGTCCAGGATCGTCTCGGCGCTGCGCGCGAACGGGCCGCCCTGCGCGGACAGGCAGAGCAGCTGGTAGCCGTTGCAGAGCGCCTGGTTGAGCGTGATGATGCCGGCGGCGTGCGCGGCCGGCAGCGCGGACATCTCCCGGACCTCGCCGTACGGCCGGGACTCGGTGAGCCGGACCGCGCGGATCGCGGCGAACAGGCCGTGGTGCGAGTGGACGATCGCCGCCGGCACCCGGGTGGTGCCCGAGGAGTGGGTGATGACCACCGGGTCCTGCGGGTGGTGCCGGTGGTGCGGCGGGGCCTGCGCCGGGTCGCCGGCGCCGGTGTGCGCCGCGTCGCCGAGGACCGGTGCGCCGAGGTCGTGCCCGGCCAGGGCGGCGTGGTCGGCGTCGACCACCACCCCGGTGCCGCGCAGCCGCCGCACGAACTCGGCCGCCAGCTCGATCGGCATGTTGCCGTTCATCAGCGCCGGGATCGCGCCGAGCCAGGTCAGCGCCAGGAAGTTGAGGAACACGTCGGGCGCGGAGGTCACGTACACCGCGATCGGGTCGGCCCGGCGGACGCCGCGCTCCCGGAACCACGCCGCCCGTGCCGCGACCCGCTCGGTCAGGGTGGCGAGCGACAGCGGCGTCCACGCGGGGATGCCGTCGACGTCGACGTCGAACGTCACCCGGGGCATGTCCATGTCGGCGCCGTGCTCGGCCAGCCGGAGCAGCACGTTGCCCGCGCCCAGCTCCATGTCGGCCGCCAGCGTCGCCCGGAAGTTGTCGGCACCCAACGAGTGGCCTCCTCAGCTGACACACGTCACGGCCGCGCCCCGTACCGGCCGCCGAGCGGGGACACGATCAGGCTAGAGCGCCCACCACGCTGAGACAATGCTCGATGTACGCTCGGTCAGGAGACGTCGCGGTTGAACAGGTGCGACGACCAGAACAGGCTCGCCGCGGCCAGCCCGGACATGATCAGCGCGCCCTGCCACACCACGGCCTGGGTGATGTGGCCGGCGAACAGCGCCCGCATGCCGTCGGTGGCCCAGGCGAACGGGTTCCACACCGCGACCCGCTGGATCCACATCGGCGCCAGCACGAGCGGGATGAGCACGCCGGCCAGCAGCGACACCGGCTGCCCGACCGTGTTCACCAGCACGCCGAGGCTGTTCTCGTTGCGGACCAGCAACGCGATGTCGTACGAGATCGAGGTGCTCAGCAGCACCATCACCGACAGCAACGCGTACGACACCAGCAGGTTCGCCAGGTGCACCCGCAGGCCGAACGGCAGCGCCACGAGCGTGACCACCATGGCCTGCACCACGTTGAGGCACACGTGCATCAGCGCCCGGCCCAGCAGCAGGCCGGTGCGGCTCACCGGCGTCACCCGGCACCTGTCGATGATGCCCGCGCGCAGCGCGCTGAGCAGCCCGTAGCCGGCGAACAGGCCGCCGAACAGGCCCATCGCCACGAACAGGCCGGGCACGTAGATGCGGTACGCGTCGGCGTAGGTCGAGGCGCCCCGGTCGACCATCACCACCTTGAGGAACGGCGCGAAGAGGATCAGGTAGGTGATCGGCTGGGCCAGGCTGAACGCCACCATCACCGGGTTGCGCACCATCAGGCCGGCCTCCTGCTGGAAGATCAGCCAGGTGTCGCGGACGAGTTTCACGCCGTACTCCTCTCGGCGTCCGGTCACTCCGCGAGCGACCGGCCGGTCTTGGCCAGGAACACGTCGTCGAGGCTGGGCCGGCGGGCCTCGATCGCGCCGGGCTCGATGCCCCTGTCGTAGAGCGCCCGCATGACCTGCGGGATGGCAGTGGCGGCGCTGTCGACGTAGAGCCGCAGCGTGCCGTCGACCGGCTCGGCCGCGTGCACGTACGGCGCCTCGGCCAGCAGTTTCGTCGCGACCGGCAGATCGCCGCCGGTCTCGTCCGCGACGTCGGCGGAGGCGAAGTCGACAGCGACCACGTCGCCGGAGATCTCACGCTTGAGCGCCGACGGGGTGCCCTCGGCCACGATCCGCCCGGCGTCGATGATCGAGACCCGGTCGCAGAGGCTGTCGGCCTCGTCCAGGTAGTGCGTGGTGAGGAAGATGGTCATGCCCTCCTCGCGCAGCCGCCGGACCTCCTGCCACATCCGCACCCGGCTGGGCGGGTCGAGCCCGGCGGTGGGCTCGTCCAGGAACATCACCTGCGGCGAGTGGATGACGCCGAGCGCGACGTCGAGGCGGCGGCGCTGCCCACCCGAGTACGTCTTGATCTTCCGGTCGGCGAAGTCGTCGAGCTGGAACGCGCGGATCGCCGTGACGGCCAGCTCCTGCGCCACCGATTTCGACAGCCCGTGCATCCGGGCCTGGAGCACCAGGTCCCGCCGGGCGGTGGAGTCGTCGTAGGTGCCGCTGGCCTGCGCCACGAAGCCGATCCGCCGCCGTACCTGCGCGGGCGCGCGCAGCAGGTCGACCCCGGCGATGGTGGCCACTCCCCCGCTGGGCCGGATCAGCGTGGCGAGCATCCGCAGCGTGGTGGACTTGCCCGCGCCGTTCGGGCCGAGGAAACCGACGATCTCGCCGCGCCGTACCGCGAAGTCGACGCCGCGCACCGCCTCGACTGTGGTGGCGCCACGGCCACGTCCGACCCGGAAGGACTTGCGTAGGCCGGTGGCCTCGATCATCGAGCCTCCTCGTGCGGCGCGACGCCGGCGCGGGTGCGTCAGGTCAGGCTAGTTCGGCCCCGACGGTTGGACAACGGTCGATGCGTCAGGCCTCGGCGGCCGTCCGGGCCAGCGCGGCGAGACGGGCCGCCGCCGCGCGGGCGCCGCCGGCCGCCGCGAACGACTCCCCCACCCGGCGCGCTCCCGCCCGGTACGCCGGATCGTCGAGCACCGCGCTCAGCGCGGCGGTCAGCTCCGCCGGGGTCGCCGAGTGGAAGGAGACCTCCAGTCCGGCCCCGGCCCGGCGCACCTGCCGCGCCACAGTGGGGTGGTCGTGCCGGATCGGCGCGACCACCACCGGCACGCCGTGGGCGAGCGCCTCGGACACCGTGCCCAGCCCGCCGTGCGACACGAGGGCGTCCAGCCGGGGCATCAGCTCCAGCACCGGCACCCGGGGCGCGACGAGCACGTGCGGCGGCGGGTCGGGCACCAGGCCGGCGCCGGCGACGAGGATCACCTGGACCCGGTCGGCCAGCGGCGCGGTCGCCGCCGCCACCCGCCGGTAGAAGTCGGCGGCGAGGTGCTCGGCCATCGTGCCGACGGTGACCAGCACGTGCCGGCGGCCCGGATCCCACTGCGGCCAGGCGAACGCGGGCGCGTTCGGCCGCCGTCCCAGCGCCGGGCCGGTGAGCACGCAGCCGGGCGGCAGCGGCGCCGGGCCGGTGAGCGCCGTCGTGGTCAGGCCGATCACGAGGTACGGCGAGAAGCGCAGGTCGACCGTCTCGTCCACCGGCAGGTCGGTCATCGCCCACACCCGGCGGACCTGGGCGCCCACCCAGTCGGCGAACTCGGGCATCTCCTCGGTCGGCGGCGTCAGCTCCAGCACGCCGACGCAGAACGTCGCCCACGGCAACCCGCGGCGGTGCGCGGCGAGCGCGCCGGCCAGCGCGTACTGGTCGGCCACCACCACGTCCGGCCGGTACCGCTCGACGGCCGCGTCGGCGGCGTCGCGGATGAACCGGTTCGCGGGCAGCACGTGCCCCTCCCAGAGGCTGCGCACCGCTGCCATGCCGGACTCGCCGTCGGAGCGGTAGTAGCGCTTGCCGGTCGGGAACAGCGTGGCGTCCGGGCCGACCAGCGGGCGCAGGTCGCTGCGCGGCCCGACCCAGGCCACCTCGTGCCCGGCCGCCTCCAGCTCCTGGGCGATGGCGACCGGGGCGTTCAGATGGGACTCCACCGGCAGGACGACGAACAGGAAGCGAGCCACGTCGATATGATCGCACGCGCGTTGACATCCATCGGCGTCACTGATCTGATCCGTGTCGTGACGGTACGCGCATGACGGCGATCGACGCCGTCTCGGTGTTCCTGCCGCGGCGCCGGGTGCCGGTCGAGAGCCTGGCCGCGCCGCTGGGCCTGACCGACATGCAGGTCCGCCTGTTCCGCCGCTTCCACGGCCTGACCGAGGTCCGCCGCGACCCCGACCTGTCCCTGACCGACCTGCTGCTGCACGCCGCGGACGGCCTCACCGCGCTGCGCGCGCTGCGGCAGCGGGTGCGGTTCGTGGTGTACGGGCGGGCCTTCCCGGTCGTCACCCCCTATCCGGTCAACCCGCTGCACGAGGTGTGCCGCACGCTCGGGCTGGGCCACGCGCTCGCGTTCACGCTCACCCAGCAGTCCTGCGCCAGCGCGCTGGCCGCGATCGACGTGGCCGGGCGGCTGCTCGCGTCCGAACCGGACACGCCGGACGGCCCACCGCTGGCGCTCGTGCTCACCGGGGAGAAGGCGTTCACCCGCGACGCCCAGTTCATCCCGGAGACGTCGGTGTTCAGCGAGGGCGCCTCGGCCTGCCTGCTCAGCGCCGGCGGCGGCCGGGACCGGCTGCTCGCGTACGCCTGCCACCAGCGCGGCGAGTTCGACGTGGCCGGCGGCGAGTCCCCGGCGAGGTTCCAGCGGGCGTACCGGCCGGCCTTGGCCGAGGTGATCGGCCGGGCGCTGGAGCGGGCCGGCACGGCGCTGTCCGAGCTGCGGCTCGTGCTGCCGCACAACGTCAACCTGATGACCTGGAAACGGCTGTGCCGGCTGATCGGGCTGCCGCTGGACCGGGTGCTGCTGGACAACGTCACCGAGACCGGCCACGTGTTCTGCGCCGACGCGTTCGTCAACTACCGCACCGCCCGGCAGCGCGGCCTGCTCCGCCCGGGCGACCGGTACCTGGTCGCGGCGGTGGGCGCCGGGGACGGCGCGACGTTCGCCGCCATGGTCTTCGAGCACTGAACGGCGGAGGTCACATGACGACCGGAATCCGCCTGCTGCGGGCCGCGCGGCGCACGTTCACCGGCCCGGCCGCGCTGCTCGGCGACCCCGTGCTGCGCGAGCGCGCCGCCGGCTACCTGACGGACCTGACCCGGCCGTACGGGCTGCGGGTGCCCGGCGGCCTGTTCAACGCGCCCTCGGCGGCGCTGGGCCAGTCGTACGGGGAGATGGCCGCCGAGCTGATCCCCGCCGTCGTACCGCCGGACGAGCCGGTGGACCTGCTCGTGCTGGCGTTCGCCGTGCACGACATGCTGCCCGGCCGGGCCACCGCGGCGTATCTCAGCCACGTCTGCCCGGGCACCCCGATGTCGTTCGCGCTCTGCGACCAGGGTTCGGCTGCGGCGTTCACCGGGCTGCGGATCGCCCGCGAGTACGGGTGCCGCCGCGCCCTGCTGGTCACCGTCGAGCAGGCGGTCCTGCCGTACGACGCGGCGGTGGCCGTGCCGGCCCGCCACCGGGCCGTGGCCATGCTCTACGGCGTGACGACCGCCGGCGCCGCCCGCCACGGCGACGACCGCGCGACCGGCGGCCGCACCGACGGCGACGGCGACGGCGACGGCGACGGCGACGGCGACGGCGACGGCGACGGTAAGGCTGGCGGCAGCGGCGACGGTCGGGCCGGCGGTCCGGAGCGAATCGGGCTGGGCGGCGGAGCGCGGGTCACCGCGCTGCGCCAGCACGCGGACGTCCGCGGGGACGACGTGGCTGCGCTCGCCGCGGCCGAGGTGGCCGACCTGGCGGCCGGGCGCGGCGACGTCGCGGTCGTGCTCGGCGCGGACCTCGCGGCGGCGTGGCCCGGTCCCGGCAGCCACGCGGTGACGACCGGTCCGGGGAGACAGCCGTCCACCGGTGTCTGGTGGGCGCTGCTGGACCGGCTCGCCGGGGACGCGGCGCGGCCCCGGACCGTCCTGGCCGCCGACTACGAGCCCGGCCTGGGCTACCTGAGCGTGGTGGCGCTGGCGCCGGTGGACCGGTCAGAGCCCGTCGGCGAGCGCCGCGCGGACGAACGCGAGCAGCCGCTCGTTCGCCTCCGGGGAGCCGACCGTGATCCGGACCCCGGCGCCGGGCAGCGCCATGACCAGGATGCCGGCCTCCCGGGCCCGGTCGGCGAACGGCACGGCCCGCTCCCCCAGCGGTAGCCACACGAAGTTGGCCTCGCTGGGCGCCACGGTGAGCCCGAGGCCGCGCAGCGCGCCGATCAGGCGGGTACGTTCCGCCACCAGCTCGGTGCACCGCCGGGTCAGCTCGGCGCCCACCTCCGGCGTCAGGCTCGCCACCGCAGCCGCCTGGGCGAGCGCCCCGGGGAAGAACACCGCACCGGTGAGCGCGGCGGCCCGGGTGAGCCGGGGCGGCACCACGGCGTACCCGACGCGCAGCGCGGCGAGCCCGTACGCCTTGGAGAACGTGCGCAGCACGCAGACGTTGTCGTACGCCCGGTACAGGTCCATCCCGTCCGGCGAGCGCGGGTCGGTGACGAACTCGCGGTACGCCTCGTCCACGATGACCGGCACGTCGGCCGGGATCCGGTCCAGGAACGCCTCGACGTCGTCGCGGCGCAGCGCCGCCCCGGTCGGGTTGTTCGGGTTGCACAGCAGCACGCAGCGGGTCCGTTCGGTCACCGCGTCCGCCATCGCGGGCAGGTCGTGGGCGTACCCGTCCATCGGCACCGGCACGGCGCGGGCGCCCGCGTTGCCGATGATCAGCGGGTAGCCCTCGAACGACAGGGCCGGATGGACGACGTCCGGCCGGGGCCCGAGGGACTGCACGAGGTGCTGGCACAGCCCGGCCGAGCCGGGGCCGACGAGGATCGACTCCGGTCCCACACCCAGCCGCTGCGACAGCGCGGCCACCAGCGCCGCCGACGTGCGGTCCGGGTAGCGCTGCAGCGCCGCGGCGGCGTCGGTGACCACCCTTCGGACGCCCGGCAGGGGCGGGTAGGGAGTCTCGTTCATGGACAGGTCGGCCGGCGGGTGCGTCCCGACGGCGGTGCCAGGCGTCATTGTCGCTCACTTTCCGAGGGGACCGGCGGGGTGTGCGCGTGCCGGTCGGCCAGGAGCCCGAGCTGGTAGAGCCGGTCGACCGCGGACAGCGGCCGGACGGCGGTGCCGGAGAGGTTGCCGGCGGTGAGCCCGAGCAGGCGGGGGTTGGCGGCGGTGCGGCGCATCATCCGCGCGCCGAGCAGCTTCGGCAGCCCGGACACCGCGGTGATCATGCGGGAGGCGTTGTGGCTGACTGTCGCGACGTGGTCCAGGCGGGGCCGCCGTGCCGCCTCGAAGGCGAGCAGCGCCCGGTCCACCGCTTCCGGCTCCGGCGTGCCGCCCTGCGCCGCCAGGCAGGCGGCGAGCGTCTCGGCGTCGCCGAGGGAGCTGTTGACGCCCTGCGCCGCCATCGGGTGCACCGCGTGGGCCGCCTCGCCGGCGAGCGCGAGCCCCGGCACGGCCAGGCGCGCGCTGCGCAGCCGGTAGACCGCGAGCAGCTGGCGCCGGTCCAGGCTGGCGCGCAGGGCCGCGCCCAGCGGGCGGATCGCCGGCACGTCGGCGAGCAGCCGGTCGCACCACGCGCCCAGGTCGACGCGTCCCCGGAACTCGTCCGGCGCCACCTGCGCGTACAGGCGGCACCGCCCGCCCGGCAGCGGGTAGACCAGGCAGAGCCCTCGGCCGGTGCGGTAGGCGGACACCTCCTCGGCCACCTCGGCGCCGGTCACGTCGAAGGCGACCAGGCCGTGCGGGTACTCCTGGCGCCGCACCCCGATCCCGGCGCCGCGGCGCAGCGGTGACGACATGCCGTCGGCGGCGACCACCAGCGGCGCGCGGATCTCCTGCTCGGCGCCGTCCGCGACGACCCGGACGCCGCCGACGCGCCCGTCGCCGTCGCGCAGGACGTCTGTGACCCGCGCTCCCCACCGGATGCGCACGCCGGGGGGCAGCCGGTCGGTGAGCACGCGGCGCAGGTCGCCGTAGTCGGCGCAGAGGATCTGCCGGTACGCGCCGGGCAGCCCGGCGTAGTCCAGGCAGAGCAGCGGCTCCCCGGCCGGGTCGCGGATGGCCAGCCGCCCGACCGGGCGCGCGCCGGTGGCCCGCAGGGCGTCCAGCAGCCCCCAGGAGTCGAGGATGCGTACCGTCTCGGGCTGCAGGATCTCGCCCTTGGCGATCGACGCGGGGGTGCGCTGCCGGTCCAGCACCAGGACCCGCAGGCCGAGCGCGGCGAGCGCCCGGGCGCAGGCCAGACCGCCGGCGCCCGCGCCGGCCACCGCCACGTCGGTGGTCATCGGGTCACCGCGCCCGGCGCGACGTCCGGCCGCGCGGCGGCGCCCCGGCGGTACTCGCCGAGCGCCCGCAGCGCCAGCGCCTGGGTGATCACCGCGTTCGGGTAGCGCATGTGGTGGCGGATGTAGTTGCACACCCGGGCCGCCGGCCAGGTCCCGTCCGGCCCGGCCGCCGAGACCAGCCAGGCCACGCCCCGGTCCACCGCGCCGGCGGCGTCCGGGTCTCCGGTGGCGAGCAGGCCCTGGACCGCCCAGGACGTCTCCTCGACCGAGCCCGCGGTGCCGTCGCCCGGCCCCCACGAGCCGTCCGGCAGCTGGGTGTCGCACAGCCACCGGGCCGCCCGGCGCACCACCTCGTGCCGGGCGCGCCCGACCCGGGACAGCGCGCCGACCACGACAGCGGTGCCGGAGGTGTGGTCGCGGTACCAGAGGTTCTCGAACGTGCCGTCGGGCGCGGCCCGGGTCAGCAGCCAGGCCGCCGCACGGGCGATCGCGGGGTGGTCGTCCGGGTGGCCGGCGTCGTGCAGCGCGAGGATCGCCTGGCTGGTGATGGCCGGGCAGGGCCCGTCGTTGGCGAGCCGGGTGTCGCGTACCCACAGGCTCCACGAGCCGCGGCTGTCCTGGCGGCCGACGAGCCACGCCAGCCCGTCACGCAGGACCGGGTCGGCGTCGGCGCCGGGGAAGCCAGCCAGCGCGGAGAGGATCTCGGCCGACTCCAGCGTGACCGGCCAGCCACGCGCGTTCGAGTAGCTCCACCCGCCCGGCGGCACGTCCAGCACCTCGAACGCCTCCGGTTTACGGCCGGCGTGCAGGAACTCCCGGGTCGCGCGCAGCCGGGGGTCGTCGGCGTACCCGGCCGCGATCAGCCCGGTCGCCGCGTACCCGGTGCGGGTCAGGTCCAGGTTGGTGACCGCGTCCCAGGCGCCGTCGGGGCGTACCGCCCGGCGCAGCCAGCCGGCGACGGCGCGGGCGATGTCCGGCGCCTCACCGCTGCGGGCCAGGCCGAGCAGCACCAGCGCGGCCGGCCACGGGTCCTCGCTGAGCGCGCCGGTGCCGCCCTCGTGGTCGTGGATGGACCGCAGCAGCCGCAGCGCCACCGGCCGGGCCCGGCGCAGCGTGGCCCGGCGCAGGCGGCCGGTGGGCAGCAGGTCCGCCTGCATCAGGGCGAGCCCGACGAACGGCGCGGTACGGAACGACAGGCGCTGCCGGCGTACCCGGTCGAACAGGACGATCTCCAGTGGCAGCCGGCGCAGCGGGCCGGCCTCGGCGGTCATCCCGGCCATGGTGAGCAACTGGCGGCAGAGCAGGGAGATGGCCGGGTCGGTGACGGTGTCGACGCCGCCCAGCGCGGCCAGCCGGGCCCGGCCCGCCGCGATCGCCTCGGCGCCCTCGGACGGCGCGGTCAGGGCCAGCGCCGCGATCGCGACGGCGGTGGGCACGACAGCGGTTTCGGCGCCCACCACGCCGCCCCAGCCGCCGTCGTCGTGCTGCTGCTGGCGCAGCCACGCGGTTCCGGCGTCGACCAGGTCCGCGCAGCCGGCCGGGTCGGCGGCGTGCAGCGCGGCCACCGCGCCCGCGGTGCCCAGCACCGAGGCGGGCGGGTCGTCGCCGAAGGCCCCGTCGGGGCGACGGCGGCGGAACAGCGCCTCGGCGCCGGCGGTGACGGCCTTCCCGACGGCCTCGGCGGTCACAGTGGTCATCGGGCGTCCTCCACCGGTACTCGACTGTGTGTGGCGAGGGTCAGGCCCGCGACCGGCGGGCCGAGTTCGTGCCGGGCGCGCATGGCGCGCTGCGCGACCCAGGTCAGCACGACCATCGGCAGCGCGAGCGCGAGCTGCACGGCGAAGCCGAGGCCCAGCCCGACCGCCGCCGAGGCCAGCGCGACCCGCTCGACCACCAGGACCGAGTGCGCGCGCAGCGCCACCACGACCGGCATGCCGCCGCGCCGCCGCACCAGCGGGGCCAGCGCGACGACGCCGGTCAGCACGACCACGAGCACGGTGACCAGGTACGCGGTCCGCGCGCCCCGGCCGGCGAGCAGTCCGGCGGCGACGGCGGCGGCGATCGCGACGGCGTAGAGCGCCAGCACGGTCCGCACCGCGAACGGGACGCCCCGCCCGACCGGCAGCGTCCGGTAGCCGCCGGCGCGGTCACCGTCGATGTCGCGCAGCGCGCCGACCAGGTTGGACATCGCGTCGTGCGACCAGAACGCGACGACGAGCGCGAGCAGCACCGGGGCCGCCGAGGCGTGGTCCGGCGCGAGGCCGGCGGCGAGCGCGCCGTAGACGAGCGCGACCGCGCCGAGCGCGCCGCGCACCAGGTTGCCGGCGATGCCGCGGGCCTTGAACCACCTGCTGTACGCGACGATGCCGAAGCCGGCCAGCAGCGCGGCCAGTGTGGTGCCCCACCCGCCCAGCACGGCCAGCACGCCGAGCAACGCGAACCAGGCGCAGCCGCACCACAGCGCGGTGCCCGCGCCGAGGCGGCTGGAGGGGATCGGCCGGTGCGGTTTGCTGCCGGCGTCCAGGTGCCTGTCGAAGTAGTCGCCGAGGTAGTGACCGCCGAGCCAGCCGGCGGTCGGCGCGGCCCACGCCGACAGCAGCACCCACGGATGGTGCGGGCCGCCGGCCACGGCGGCGCCGGCCAGCCCGACGAGCCCGACGTACCAGAGGGTGTAGGGACGCCAGGTCTCGACGTGGGCCCGCAGGGCCCGCACGGCGGCGGCCGTGCTCACGCCGTCCCGCTCGTCATCCAGGCCGCGATGCCGGTGAGCACGTCCGCGCCGGCGGACGGGGTGAGCACGGCCAGCTCGGCACGGGCCAGCTCGGCGTGCCCCACCATCCGCAGGCGGGCACCGTCGACCGCGCCGACGTCGCGCAGCAGCGCGGCGATCCACTCGACGTCGCCGGGACCGGCGCCGCGCCGGTGCAGCACCGCCAGCAGCTCCACCCGGGTCGCGTCGGTGACCGCGTCGTACGCCAGCAGCAGCGGCAGCGTCGGGCGGCCGTTGTTCAGGTCGCTCGTCGCGGGCTTGCCGGTCTGTTCCGGGGTGGCCAGATAGGACAGCAGGTCGTCGCGGATCTGGAAGGCCATGCCGAGGTGCTCGCCGTACCGGGCCAGCGCGGAGGCCACCGGCTGGTCCGCGCCGCCGAGCAGCGCGCCGATCTCGCACACCGCGCGGAACAGCGCGCCGGTCTTGAGCCGGATCATTTCCGGGTACCAGCGGGCGCCCGCGTCCAGGTCGCCGACGAGCCGCGCCTCCAGCGCCTGCCCGCGGCACAGGTCCTGTCCCGCCTCGGCCAGCGCGGTCACGGCCGCGACGACAGCGCCCGGGGGCAGGCCCCGGCCGCCCTCCACGACGGCCTGGAAGGCGTGGAAGATCAGGTGGTCGCCGGCCACGATGGCGCCGGGGATGCCGTACGCCACCGGGACCGCCGGGCGGCCGCGGCGCAGCGTGTCGGCGTCGATGATGTCGTCGTGCACGAGCGTGGCGACGTGCAGGTACTCGGTGGCGAGCGCGGCGGCGAGGACGTCGTGGGGCGAGCCGCCCACCGCCTCGGCCGCGTGCAGCGTCATCATCGGGCGCAGCATCTTGCCCGCCGGCAGCAGCGCGTACCGCACGATCGCGTCGAGCTGGTCGGGTGTCTCGGGCCATCGCCGTCCGAGTTCGGCGCGCAGCAGCCGCCCCGATTCGCTGCGGGCGAGATCGTCGATGAAGGGCGGATATCGCGTGGAGCCAGCAACCGTCATGACGCGTCGACCCTTTCGCGAGGGATCGGCTAGTCGCCACGCGAGACGTTACCGGTGACCCCCTCCGCGAACAACCATTGATAAATGTGCACGGATATGGGTGGGCGCAAATGTCGTGACCGCAATTCTCAGCACATTGACCGATGCCCAGAGAAATCCGCCGTTCCACCCAGGGCCGCCATGTCGATGCATATACGTCAATGATCGGGCGCACGGGACGGCACCGGACAGGTGCGACGCGCCTCAGGCGCCGGCGGCGAACTCCATGAGCGTGAGCCCGTCGGCGCCGTGGTAGGTGCGCCGGGGCGACAGGCCCGCGGCGGCGGCCAGCCCGGCGTACTCGGGCACCCCGCGCTCGCGGCCACCGACGAGCACCAGCATCCGCAGGTCGTACGGGGACAGGTGCGGCACGTGCGGCACCGTCGGCAGCACCTCGATGACGAGCACCCGGCCGGCCGCCCCGGCCGCCTCGGCGCAGCGCCGCAGGATCGCGGCGGCGTGCGCGTCGCTCCAGTCGGTGAGCGCGCGCGAGACCACGTACACGTCGGCGCCGGGCGGCAGCGGGGCGAAGAAGTCGCCGGTCACGGTCTCGGCCCGGCCGACCAGGCCGCACTCGGCGAACGTGGCGGCGGCGGTGGCCACCGGCTCGGCCCGGTCGACGAGCGTGCCCCGCAGGTGCGGATGGGCGCCCAGCACCTCCCGCAGCAGCCCGCCGGCGCCCCCGCCCACGTCGACCACGTGGCGCGCCTCGTGCCAGGGGTAGAGCGCCGCGACCTCGGGCGCGGTGAACCGCTGCTGGCTGAGCATCAGCGCGTCGAAGTAGGCCCGGTGGTCCGGGTGGGCGTCCAGGTCGGCCCAGAAGTCCCGCCCGTGCACCTCGCGGTAGCCGGGCCCGCCGGTGCGGATCGCGTGCGGCAGCCCGGCCCAGGCCAGGTCCATCCGCGCGCCGAGGCCGCCGAGGTCCAGGTAGGCGCCGAGGCCACCGCCCTCACGGTCGCAGAGCAGCTCGCCGACGTCGGTCAGCGCGAAGACGTCCGGCGACACCTCGACGAACACGCCCCGGTGCGCGAGGTAGCGCAGCAGGCGGCCCAGCGCGGCGGCGTCGGCGCCGCAGGCGCCGGCCAGGTCGGGCAGAGCGGTGACGCCGTCGGCGATCAGATCCGGCACGCGCAGCGTCACCACCGTGCGGACCGCGAACGGGGTGGCCAGGTCGGTGAGCCGGTCGAGCCGCTCCGCCGCGTCACCCTCGATCGGGGCATCGATCGCCACCCGCGCCCTCCTCCCACGTCGCGGGCCGGCCTCGCCGCCCCCGCCGGCACCGAATGGTTCCAGGTGCACGGCGGGTGAGTCAACGACGACGGCTGGTGAGGACATTCACGGACGTGGAACAATGCGCGGACCAGCCGTGGCGCGCAGACCGGAGGGATCATCGATGACCACATCCATCGCGGCCGAGGTCCGGCTCGTCGCCGGCGCGCTGGGCGCCGAGGTCCACGGCATCGATCTCAACACGCTCACCGACGAGGGGTTCGCGCTGGTCCACGACCTGCTGCTGAAGCACCAGGTGGTCTTCCTCGCCGGCCAGACCGGGCTGACGCCGCAGGCGCACGTGGCGTTCGGCCGCCGCTTCGGCGAGGTCGAGCTGCACCCCTACCTGCCCCGGCTGGAGGGGCACCCGGAGATCGTCCTGATCGACTCCGCCGACGGCGGCAAGGTCGACGTCTGGCACACCGACATGACGTTCCACCAGAGCCCGCCGATCGCCTCGATCCTGCACCTGGTCCAGTTGCCCGAGGTCGGCGGCGACACCATGTGGACGAACCAGTGCCGGGTCTACGAGGCGCTGTCCGCGCCGATGCGGGACCTGCTCGACGGGCTGACCGCGGTGCACGTCATCCGAATCGGCACCGAGTTCACCAGTCGCGCGGAGCACCCGGTGGTCCGGGTGCACCCGGAGACCGGGCGCCGCTCGCTGTACGTCAACCGGCTGTTCACCTCGCACATCCCGCAGCTGACCCGCAACGAGAGCGACGCGCTGCTGGAGCACCTGTTCACCTTCTCCGAGAGCCCCCAGTTCACCTGCCGCTACCGGTGGCGGGCCGGGGACGTCGCGGTGTGGGACAACCGGGTCACCCAGCACTACGCGGTGAACGACTACGAAGGACTGCGCCGCGGGCAGCGGATCACCGTGCTCGGCGACCACCCGGCCGGGGACCCGCCGCGCTGGGAGCACTACGTGCCGGCGCCCGGCCAGCGCTACTGGCCGGACCGGGTCAACGCGGTGGAGAGCTACTGACCGCCGTTCACCAGGTGACCGGGAACGAGGCGATGCCGCCGTTCATCCGGTCGTGCCGCCACGGGATCTGCGCCGGCGGCACCGCCGGCGACAGCGCCGGCATCCGGGTCAGCAACGCGCCCAGGGACAGCTCCACCTGCATCCGGCCCAGCGCCGTGCCGAGGCAGAAGTGCGGCCCGAAGCCGAAGGTCAGGTGCGGGACGGCGGGCCGGCGGTCGATGTCGAACACGTTCGGCTCCGGGAAGAACCGGGGGTCGCGGTTGCCGGCCCACGGGACCGCCATCACGCAGTCCCCGGCCCGCATGGCGACGCCGCCGAGGACCAGGTCCTCCCGGACGACCTGTACCCGGAACATGGCGCTCACCGAGGTGTAGCGCAGGATCTCGTCGGTGGCCGCGGAGAGCTTCTCCGGCGCCGCGCGCAGCTTGGCCAGCTGCTCCGGGTGCTGGAACAGCGCGAGCAGTCCCGCGCTCGTCGAGTTGATCTCCAGCCCGCCGAGCAGCACCCCCATGGCCAGCTCGACCAGTTCGGCGTCGGCCAGCTCGTGGGTGCCGCGGACCCAGGCCGAGAGCAGGTCGTCGCCGGGCTCGGCCCGCTTGCGCGCGAGCTGACCGGCCAGGTAGTCCCGCAGCTGGGCCTGCGCGTCCGCGGCGTCGGCCGAGCCGTACGCGGTGACCGAGTTCAGCCCCTCGGTCCAGGCGTAGAAGCGGGGACGGTCGGCGGCCGGCACGCCGAGCACGTCGCACACCACGAACACCGGCAGCGGCGCGACCAGCCCGGCCACCACGTCGGCCGGGCGCGGGCCGGCGAGCATCGCGTCGACCAGCTCGTCCACCAGCCGCTGCACCCGGGGCCGGAACGTCTCGATGCGGCGCGCGGTGAACGCCCGGGCGGCCACCCGGCGCACCGCCGCGTGCGGCGCACCGTCCATGTTCAACTCCCGGGGACCGCCGCCGTCCGGCGTCGCGGTGGCGCCGAGCGGAAGCCGCGAGAAGCGGGGGTCGGCCAGGACCGTGCAGCAGTGCTCGTAGCCGAGCACCAGCCAGGCGGCCCGCCCGTCGGGCAGCCGCACCCGGCTGACCGGCTCCGCCACGACCATCTCCAGCAACTCGGCGGGAAGATCGCCGGTGAATGGTTCGAACGGATAGGAACGCAACCCGGAATTGACGCTCACCGCACCACCCGCCTGCTGATCGCGGCCCACCTCGGGCATCGGCTAAGACTCCAGCATCGGTTAGCCCGGCGTCAATATCCATTGCGGCCGTCCGCGGCCTTCCGCGTACCCGCGTCCATCACCTAGCATCGGTTGGCCAGGACTGCCGTTTCGCGCGCGGATTGGTGGGATTTGACTGCGGCTCTGCGAATTCTGATCTCGACGTGGGGCTGGCGGTCGCATTTCTACAGCCTGGTCCCGCTCGGCTGGGCGCTCCAGGCCGCCGGCCACGAGGTGCGGGTGGCCAGCCACCCCTCGATGGTCACCTCGATCAGCTCGGCCGGGCTCGCCGCCGTGCCGCTGGGCGCCGACGTCGACTTCGCCGCCGCGTTCGCCGGCCGGATCGGCGCGGTGGCCCCGCTCGGCGGGCCCGCCACGGCGGGCGCCGTGGAGCCGGCGATCACCGCCGACGGCGGGGTGGTCCGGTTCGCCGACGCCGTCCTCGACGAACTGGTCTCCTTCGGCCGGTCCTGGCGGCCGGACCTCCTCCTCTGGGAGCCGTTCAACCTGGCCGCGCCGGTGGCCGCCGCCGCGCTCGGCCTACCCGGCGTGCTGAACCTGTGGGGACCGGACTCCTCGACCACGCTGCGCCTGGACCCGGACTCGGTGATCGGGCCGCTCGCCGCCCGGTTCGGGCTCGCCGCCGCCGAGGTGGCGTTGGACGGCGTGCTGACGCTCGACCCGGTGCCGCCGCCGATGCAGGTGCCGATGCGGCGCCCCGGCCGCCCGGTGCGGTTCGTGCCGTACAACGGCCCGGCCGTGCTGCCGCCCTGGCTGCGCCGCCCGGCGGACCGGCCACGGGTGTGCGTCACGGCGGGCACCATGATGGCCGGCGCGGGCCTGGACGACCGGCTCGACCTGGCCGGGGTGATCCGCGCGGTCGCCGGGCTGGACGTGGAGGTCGTCGTCGTGGTCGAACCGCGCCAGCGCGCGGCGCTGGGGCCGGTCCCGGCCGGGGTCCGCCTGGCCGACGGGCCGCTGGCGATGCGGCTGGTGCTGCCGACCTGCGCCGCGCTGGTGCAGCAGGGCGGGGCGGGCACCACCATGACCGCGCTCGCGTACGGCGTGCCGCAGCTCGTCCTGCCGCAGGTCAGCGACCAGCACTTCAACGGCGCACGGCTGGCGGCCACCGGCGCGGGCACCTGGCTGACGGACGAGCAGGCCACCGGCGCCGCGGTGCGGGACCTCGTCGGCGAGCTGGTCGCCGACGGACCGTGGCGGCGCGCGGCGGCGCTGATGCGCGACCGGGTCCGCGCGATGCCCTCCCCCGCCGAGCTGGTGCCGACGCTCGCCGCCCTGGCCCAGGGCCGCCCGATCTGACCGCCCTCGAAGGAGTCGCAGATGACGCAGGAGCCACCGGCCGTCCCGTACCCGCTCGCGCCGGCTCCCACGATCTACCACCCGTCGCCGGACTACACCCGGATGCGCGAGACGTGCCCGGTGGCCCGGGTCGAGCTGCCCGACGGGGCGTGCGCGTACCTGGCCACCCGGCACGCCGACGTGCGGCGCGTCTTCACCGACCAGCGGTTCAGCCGGGCCGCCGCGGCCGGCCCGAACCGCCCGACCCGGGAGCTGGGCTCGCTCGCGGAGGACTCGCTGATCGGGATGGACCCGCCCCGGCACACCACGATGCGCCGGGCCGTGTCGCACGCGTTCACCGTCCGCCGGGTGGAGGAGCTGCGCCCGAGGGTGGTGGCGCTCGTCGACGGCATGATCGACGAACTGGTGGCCGCAGGTCCGCCCGCCGACCTGATCACCCACGTCTCCGGTCCGCTGCCGATCTCCGTGATCAGCACGCTGTTCGGCATCCCCGAGCGGGACCGGGAGCGGGTACGCCGGTGGTCGGACGCGCTCGTCGGCGACTGGGACGCCGACCCGGAGGCGCCCCGGGCCGCGCTGGAGGCGTTCCGCGAGCTGATCGAGCAGCGCCGGCACGAGCCCGGCGACGACCTGATGAGCGCGCTCATCGCGGTCTGGGACGAGCACGACGACCTGACCGAACGGGAGCTGGTCTCGGTCACCGCCGGCATCTTCGTCGGCGGGCACGAGACCACCACCAACCAGCTCAACCTGTTCCTGCTCGTGCTGGCCCGCCACCCCGAACAGCTCGCCGCGCTGCGCGGCGACGACCCGGTCGCGGTGGCCCGGGCGGTCGAGGAGCTGTCCCGCTTCATCCAGCTCGGCGACAACGGGGTGCTGCTGCCCCGGGTGACGACCGAGGAGGTGGAGCTGGGCGGCGTACGCCTGCCGGCCGGCGCCGCGGTGCTGCCGGCGATCGCGTCGGCGAACCGCGACGCCACGGTGTTCCCGGGCGCTGACACGCTCGACCTGACCCGCGCGCACAACCCGCACCTGGCGTTCGGCGCCGGCCCGCACCACTGCCTCGGCGCGGCGCTGGCCCGGATGGAGCTGCAGGAGGCGCTGGGCGCGCTGCTGCGCCGGCTACCAGGGCTGCGGCTCGCCGTCGACGAGTCGCAGCTGCGGTTCCGGCCGGGGCTGGTGGTGCGCAGCCTGGAGTCGCTGCCGGTGACCTGGGACCGGTGACCGGTCAGCCGCCCGCCGATCCCGGGGTCACCCAGGTCGGCGCGGCGGGGTCCAGGGCCGCCTCCACCGCCACCTCCTCCACGCCGCGCAGCAGCCGTTCCGCCTGCTCCTCGGTGAAGCACCCGAAGTCGAAGATCACCTGGAGGTGGACCGTCTCCGGCTGGTCCTCGACGGTGATGAACACCTGCTCGGGCAGGTGGTCCAGCGGGCCGTCCCAGACCAGGTACGTCTCGTCGGCCCGGCGGCGGATCCGCTCGGCGGTCACCGGATCGTCGTGCAGCCCGCCGTCGGCCGCCTGCCGCGTGACCACCCGCCGGTCGTTGATCCGGCAGCTGATCCGGGCCGGATATCCGCGTTCGGCGTCCAGCTGCTCGGAGACCTCCGCGAGCTGCGCCGGGTCGTAGTAGGCGTACTTCCCGGCCGAGACCGCGGCCCGGCGGGCACGCGCCACCACCTCGTCCACGGTGGTGTCGGCGGTGTCGACGCGCAGCACGCCGTTCTGGCTCAGCGGGGCGATGGCCTCGGCGAAGCCCGGCCGGAACCGGTTGCCGACGATGAGCTTGGCGGTGAGCGGGCTGACGCCGGTGGCCCGGCCGATCGCGACCGCGATGACCGCCAGCAGCACGCGCGAGGTGTCGGTGCGGGTCCGCGCCGCGATGGCCCGCACCGCCAGGTACGCCGCCGGGGAGCTGAACCGGCCGTGCCAGTACCGGTGCCCCCGGCGCCCACCGGCGGCCGGCTCGCCGAACGTCAGCGGCGGGATGTCCCGCAGGTGCTCCGCCCAGTGCCGGACGGCCCGGTCGCTGACCCGGCGCAGCGGCGGCGTCTCCTCCCGCCGGCCCAGGTCGAGGATCTGCACGGTGCGCGGGTCGGCGACCCGGCGGACCGGGCGGCCGGCCAGGCCCAGGTCGGCCAGGAGAAGCGACGTGGCGGTGCCGTCGACCACGAGGTGGTCGATGGTCAGCACCCGGTGCACCAGGGCGCCCCGGTGCCGGATCACCGCCATCTTCACCGACCAGTCGCGGTAGAGGTCGTAGTGGCTCAGCAGCCGGGCGTGGCCCAGGTCGTAGGCGAACGTGGCCACGTCGGCCGGGTCGGCGTCGTCCGGTACGTCCACCACGTCCAGGACCGTCTCGCCGCTCGCGGACACGACCTGGCACGGGCCGCCCCCGTCGCCGGCGCCCAGCCGCATCCGCAGCGCCGGATGACGGGCCATCAGCGCGGCGAACTCGGCCGCGACCTGCTCGACGGTGACGCCCGGCGGCACCGGGTGGGCGCCGCTGACGTTGTGCGTCCAGCCGGTCTCCCGCATGTCCTGCATGATCGCCTTCTGCCCCCAGGTCAGGGGCGCGGCGCCGGCGCCCGGCCCGGCGAACGCGACGGGAACGTGGGCCTGGACCGTCTGCGCGAACACCGGTCAATCAGAGCAACGGGCATCGGTGTGTGTCAACGCGACGGCGCACCGTTACGCTGCCGTCCATGCGCGACGCCGTGCGGGTCTGGGTGCTCGCGGCCGGGGCGGACCCGGACGAGCTGGCCCGGTATCGGACGGTGCTCGACCCGGCCGAGCGGGCCCGGGCCGCCCGGCTCGCCGCCGGCGCGCTGCGGGACCGGTTCACAGTGGCGCACGGCGCGCTGCGCGTGCTGGCCGGGCGGGCCACGGGCGCGTCACCGGGGGCGCTGACCTGGCGCCGCGGCCGGTACGGCAAACCGGCGCTGACCGGGCCGTGGCACGGCCTGCACACCAGCCTGTCCTACTCCGGCGATCTCGTCGCGGTGGCGCTCAGCGAGGGCCGCCCGGTCGGGGTGGACATCCAGCACGTCGCGCCGGGCGGGGACCCGGTGTCGGCGTCCGCGCGCTTCTTCCACCCGCGGGAGGCGCGGCACGTCGCCGCCGGATGCGACCAGGCCGCCCGGGCACGGCGGTTCGTCCGGCTGTGGGCCCGCAAGGAGGCGGCCGTCAAGGCGGCCGGGGGCCGGCTGTGGCCCAACCTCGGGATGCCGGTGGACCGGGCCGACGTGGTCGAGTGCGCCGACCCGGCCGGGTTGCACCGGCTCGCCGACGTGGCCGCGCCGCAGGGGTGCGCGGTGGCGGTGGCGCTGGCCGGCGACGAGCCGTACGCCGTCGAGTGCCGCACCGAACTCGGTGACTGTCGGTGACCACCACCGCACCCGTTGACACTCGCCGATGTCCCCTGCTCTGATGACTCCATGCTGGAGCGCGTGATCGACCCGTGGGAGCCCCGGTGCTAGAACACGACGCGCCGCCGCGGGACGAGGTAGTGGAACGCCTGACCGTGCTGCTGACCCGCATGCTGCGGCCGGACGCGCCGGTCACCGAGCAGACCCAGCTGATGGACGAGCTCGGCCTCAGCTCCTCGCTCGGCCTGGAGCTGCTGCTGACGCTGGAGGACGAGCTGGAGATCCAGATCGACGTCGAGGAGCTGGACGAGGACCGGATGGCGACGCTCGGGGACCTGGCCGACTACATCACCGCCAACTCCACCGCGCGCTGAGCATGCCCACTGTGGACCGGCCGAGCCTGAGCGTGGTGGTGCCCGCGCACGAGAACCCGTCCGCGCTCGACACCACCCTGCGCTCGCTGACCCGGCAGACGCTGCCGGCCGCCGACTTCGAGGTCGTCGTCGGCGACGACGGGTCGGCCGTCGCGCTGGAGCCGGTGGTGGACGCGTACCGGGGCCGGCTGCGGATCGAGTACGTGCGCAGCGAGCGCAACCGGGGTCGCAGCGCCAACCGCAACGCGGCGGCGGCCCGGGCCCGCGCGGCCACGCTGATGTTCCTGGACGCCGACACGGTGGCGCATCCCACGCTGCTCAAGCGGCACCGTGACTTCCACGCCGGACGCGCCGGGCGGCCCGGGGTGCTGCTCGGGCAGCGGTACGACCTCGACTGGGCCGGCGCGGACGCGCTGCGCCGGGGCGACCCGGTCGTGCCGGCGATGCTCGACGCCGAGCGCGGCGACCCGCGGCTGGAGGACACCGCCCTTCCGCAGCGGATGGCCGACTTCCCCAGCGCGCCCTGGGTGCTCGGCCTGACCCACAACGCGTCGGTGGACCACGAGTCGTTCCGGCGCGTCGGTGGCTTCGACGAGGCGATGGTCAAGTGGGGCTTCGAGGACCTGGAGTTCTTCTACCGGGTGTTCCACCTGCACGGCGCCCCGCCGGAGCTGTTCCGGCTGGACGTCGACGCGCTCTCCTACCACCTCCCGCACTTCCGCAAGACGTCCAACGGGATCGCCTCGATGGACAACATGAAGTACCTGCTGCGCAAGCACCTGCGGTACGACGTCGAGGCGCTGTACGGCATCAACACGTTCGGCCGGCACCTGGGCCGGATCCGGCTCTACGGCGCGGCGATCGAGGCGTACCGCTCCGGTGGCCTGGGCCGGCCTGCAGTGCTTCCGGAGTCGCTGCGCGACGAGCTGACCACGAGCGCCGCGCTGGTCGTCGGCAACGGCGTGTCCGCGCTCGACCTGGGCCCCGGGTCGCACACGTTCGACCACGACGCGCCGGTCGGCGAGACGAACTCCCACCTGCTCGGCACCGTGCTCCAGCAGTTCAAGGCGGGTGCGCTGGACGTGATCGTCAACGTCGACATGTGGCGCTGCCTGCTCCCCGAGGACCTGCCGGCGTTCCTCACCCGTGGGCTGCTCAAGGCCGACCGGATCGACCTGGTCGCCTCCCGTACCGGCCCCGATCAGCGCGCGCTGCTGCCGGTGCCGCTCGTCGCCGACCTGGACTACGTGGCCGACATGCTGCGCCCGCACTTCACCGTCGCCGTCGCCGCGTACGACGTCGCCACGGTGATCACGCTCCGCTGACAGCCGTTCAGGCGGGCCGTGCCAGGACGAGGCTGACGTTGTGGCCGCCGAAGCCGAACGAGTTCGACAGCACCGCTTCCACGGCCGTCGCGCGTGCCCGCTGCCGGATGTGGTCGACCTCGCCGTCGCGCTCCGGCTCCTCCAGGTTGCGGGTGGGCGGCAGCAGGCCGCGGCGCAGCGCCTCGACGCCGATGGCCGCCTCGATCACGCCGGAGACGCCGAGCATGTGCCCGGTCACGCCCTTCGTCGAGCTCAGCGGCGGCGGGTTCGCGCCGTAGACGTCGGCGAGCGCGGCCAGCTCGGCGGCGTCCCCGGCCCGGGTGCTGGTGCCGTGCGCGTTGACGTACCCGACGTCGCCGGGCGCCAGGCCGGCGTCGCGGACGGCCAGGCGCATGCACCGGGCCGCGCCGGCGCCGTCGGGGCGCGGCGTGGTCGGGTGGTGGGCGTCGTTCGTGGCGCCCCAGCCGAGCACGTCGGCGTGCCGGCGGGCGCCGCGCGCGGCGGCGTGCGCGGCGCGTTCCAGGACGAACACGCCGGCGCCCTCGCCGAGGACGAGCCCGTTGCGGCGGCGGTCGAAGGGGCGGCTCGCGGCGGTCGGGTCGGCCCAGCCGTGGGCGAGCGCCCGGGCGTTGCCGAACGCGTCGGCGAACGTCGGGAACAGTGGAGCCTCGGCGCATCCGGCGAGCACCACGTCCGCGTCGCCGGCGCGCAGGATGCGCAGGGCCTCGCCGATGGACTGCGCGCCGGCCGCGCACGCCGTGCCGATCGACGAGGTGTAGCCGTGGATGCCGAACTTGATCGCGATCCGGGCCGCGCCCATGTTCGGCAGCGTCCCGGGCAGCATGTACGGGCTGACCCCGAACCGCCCGCGCGCGGCCCGCTGGAGCACCTGCTCCTCCAGTGTGGACAGCCCGCCGACGCCGGAGACGACGACTGCCACCCGGTAGCTGTCGACGTCGTGGCCGATCCGCAGTCCGGCGTCGGCGAGCGCGTCCTCGGCCGCGCGCAGCACCATGACGATCGACCGGTCCACGACGCGGGACTCGGGGCCGGGCAGCACGGTGGCCGGATCGATCGGCGGGGCGAACGCGGCGACGTCGACCACGCCGTGCAGCGGATGGCCGGCCGGTGGCCGGGTGAGCCCGGAGCGGCCGTCGCAGACCGCGTCGAACACCTCGGCCGCGGTGGCGCCGACCGGGCTGACGAGCCCGATGCCGGTGACAGTGACCCGTTCGCGCACGCTCACCGGACCCGGTGCGGCCGGGCGCCGTGCCCTGGCATCGGTCAGTGCGCCGAGGCCGGCGCGATACGCGCCGCCACCGCCTGGCAGAACTCGCCGACGGTCATCATCGCGAGATCCTCCGCCTCGTCGTCGTCGAACGCGACCCCGAACCGGTCCTCCACCCGTACCGCGAGCTCGGCCAGGCCGAGGGAGTCCACGTCGAGCCCGGCCGGGCCGAAGACGGTGTCGTCGTCGACGTCGCTGACGTCGTACTTCATCTCGGTCAGTGCGGCGAGGAGGAACGCGCGGATCTCATCGGTCATGTCCGGTGTTTCCCTTCCACGGTGCCCTGGCGGCGCTCGGCCTGCTCGACGGAACCTCGGTGAGACACGGAACCGACACTCCGCGTAGCATCGACCTTACTCGATCAGGTTGGTTTGGCAAGGTACCCGGTCGGCCGATGGGCGGGCGCCGGTCAGCCGTACCGGCAGCCGGTCGTACCCGCGCAGCATCAGCGCGCGGCGCGGCCCGGGTTCGGCGGTCAGCGCCGGGAAGCGCTCCAGCAGGCGGGGCAGCACCAGCCGCCCTTCGGCTCGGGCCAGCGTCGCGCCGAAGCAGTAGTGCGGCCCGGCACTGAACGCCAGGTGCCGGTTGTCGGCGCGGGACGGGTCGAACCGGTCCGGATCGGGGAAGCGGCGCGGGTCCCGGTTCGCCGCGCCGGTCAGCACCACCACCGTCCGCCCGGCGGGCACCGGCAGGCCGGCGACCTCGGTGTCCGCTGCGGCGTACCGGACGGCGAAGTGCACCGGCGGCTCGTACCGCAGGATCTCCTCCACGTAGGACGCGGCGAGCGACGGATCGGCGCGCAGCTCGGCCCGCGCGGCCGGGCGCTCGGCGAGCAGCACCAGCCCGTTGCCGAGCAGGTTCGCGGTGGTCCGGAACCCGGCGTTGTACATGATGATCAGGTTGGCCAGCAGCTCGTCGGCGGTCAGCCGGCCGGGTTCGGCCTCGACGCCGCGCAGCAACGCGGAGACGAAGTCGTCACGCGGCGTCGACCGGCGCGCGGCGATCAGGCCGGTGAAGTACGCGGTCAGCTCCGCCGCCGCGACGTTGGCGGCCCGGACCTCGCGCATGGACCGGCGGCCGATCTCCAGCACCGCGTCGAACGCGCGGACCCGGGGCGGGAACCACTCCCGGTCCTCCTCCGGCACGCCCAGCAGCTCGCCGATGACATCGCTGGGCAGCCGCAGCGCGAAACGCGCCATGAAGTCGACGGGCCGGCCGTCCGCGCCGGCCTCGGCGAGCCGGTCGAGCAGGTCGTCGGCGATGCGCTCGATCGCCGGCTCCAGCGCGGCGACCCGGCGCGGGGTGAGCGCCTGGGAGAACAGGTGCCGGACGCGGAGGTGGTCGCGCTCGGCGGCGTTGAGCATTGACGACTGGAGGATCCGTGTCACCTGGTGCTGACGCCAGCGGACGCCGGCCCGGTCCAGGTAGTCGGCGCCGAGCACCCGGAACTCGGGGTCACGCAGCACCCGGTTGACCGCGTCGTAGCCGTGCACGACGAGCGCGTGCGGGTCGGCGGGCCGCAGCCGGGCCGCCTCCCCCGCCTCGTGCAGCCGGGCGTAGAACGGGTACGGGTCGCGCCGCACCTCGTCGCCGAGCAGCTCGTCGAGGGAGACGGGGACGCCCATGGCCACTCCTCGCGGTCACCGCAGTCCCGTGACCATAGACTCACCGCTGCCGATGTGTCCACGGACCGCCGGCGGTCACTCCTGGCCCGCCCCGCAGGCGTCCTCGCGTACGCCGGCGAGCATGTCGGCGGTGGTGTGCGCCTGGATGCCGGACGGCACCGGATCGGCGAACCGCGCGACGACCGCCCGGACGTGGCGCTGCGCGGGTTCGGCCAGTCCGTCGTAGACGGCGGTGAACAGGTCCCGGGCGGGCCGGCGCAGCCACCCGGGCGGAAGCAGCTCCAGTGGCAGCCGCGGGTCGAGCGTGGGGAACCGCCGGTAGGTGTCCATCACCTCGGTGCGGGCTCGCACCGCCGCCGGGCCGTCGACGGACTCCAGCCGGGACGCCAGCGGAGTCCACCGGCGCAGGAACTCCTCGTACTGGGCGCTGATCGCGGCGATGTCCCAGGCGTCGACGGGGGCGCGCTGGCCGGTGACGTCCAGCGCGTCCTGCCGGCCCCGGAACACGGTGACCGCGCCGGGCGCCAGTTGCGCCAGGCGCGACCGGGCCGGCTCCCCCAGCTCGTACGGGGAGATCCACAGTCCGTCGTACAGCGGCGCGAAGCCGAGCCAGCGCAGTTGCCCGCGCAGCGCGCGGCGTTGCGTGCCGCGGTCCTGCGGCAGCGAGAACGCGACCACCGTCCAGCATCCGTCCCACGGCTGCGGGTCGACTGTGGAGGCGACGATCCAGCTCCCGCCGGCGGAGAGGTCGGCGGCGACGGCGCGGCTGAGCCGGTAGAAGCTGTTGCGGCCCTGCCGGCTGCCCTCCAGCACGCCGCGGCGGGCCAGCCGGCTGATCGCGGTACGGGCACCGGCGCTCGTCACCCCGGTCTCGGCGAGCAGCTCGACGATCGCGGCGGACGGCAGCGGGGCCCGGGTACGCAGCGTGTAGTCGGCCAGGAGGGTCACCGCCACGCTCTGCGGAGAGGTGCCGGCCTGCCGCCGGGGCAGCCGGGGCGTGGGCGCCTCGTCCGGGTAGATCTCCTCGATGTCGAACGGGCTTGGCACACGCGCTCCGGGCTCGGCTCAGGGACGGAGCACCGACTCTAGACGAACGCCGCCGCGACACATCGGCGCGCTTCGATTGACAGTTCACCGCCCGACGGGAACACTATGTGCCATATGAGCGCGGAGCCGGGCCGGGCGAGCCACATTCCGTGAGCGAGGCGCGACACCGCTGCCGTCCGGGCGGCCGGCGCGGCGCGTGACCGCTCATTCCCGCCTGCACACAGGCGATCGAAGGAGTCTCCGTGAGAATCAGAGCCAAGATGGTGGTGGCCCTGGCCGCGTCGCTGGTAGCGGCCGGCCTGGTGATCCCCACCGTGCAACCCGCGTACGCGGCGTCGCTGACCGAGGTAACCAGCTTCGGCGACAACCCGGGGCGGATGCGCATGCACGTCTACGTGCCGGACAACCGCCCGTCCCGGCCGGCCACGGTGGTGGCCATGCACGGCTGCGGCGGTTCCGGCCCCGGCTTCTACTCCGGCAGCGAGTTCGCCGGGCTGGCCGACCGGTACGGCTTCATCGTGATCTATCCCAGCGCGACCCAGCAGGCCGGCTTCGGCAACTGCTTCGACACGTGGTCCGACGCGGCCAAGCGCCGCGGCGGCGGCAGCGACCCGGTGTCGCTCATCTCGATGGTTCGCTACGTGCAGCAGCAGTACGGCGCCGACCCGGACCGGGTCTACGCCACCGGCAGCTCGTCCGGCGGCATGATGACGAACCACATGCTGGCGCTCTACCCGGACGTCTTCAAGGCCGGCGCGGCGTTCATGGGCGTGCCGTTCAACTGCTTCGCCGGCGCCGCCGACTACCCGCCCGGGTCCAGCCAGTGCACCGGCGGGAACATGAACCGCACCCCGCAGCAGTGGGGCGACGCGGTCCGCCAGGCGTACCCCGGCTACACCGGGCCCCGTCCCCGGGTGCAGCTCTGGCACGGCACCAACGACACGCTCGTGCCGTACTCGCTGCTGCAGGAGACGATCGAGCAGTGGACGAACGTGTTCGGGCTCAGCCAGAACCCCACCTCCACCGACACGCCGCAGTCCGGCTGGAACCGGCGGCGCTACGCCGACTCCACCGGCACCGTCCAGGTCGAGGCGTACAGCATCCAGGGCGCCGGGCACAGCCTGCCGTCGTCCGGCATGGCCGCGGCGGCGGTGGCCTTCTTCGGCCTGACCACCACGCCCGGCCCGACCACGCCGCCGCCGGGACCGACCACTCCCCCGCCCGGGCCGACCACGCCGCCGCCCGGCCCCACCACGCCGCCGCCGGGTCCGACCACGCCGCCGCCCGGCACCGGCGCCTGCTCGGTGAGCATCGAGCTGAACGCCTGGAACAACGGGCTGACCGAGAACATCACCATCAGCAACACCGGCTCGACCGCGGTGAACGGCTGGTCCCTGGCGTTCACCCTGCCCGGCGGCCAGACCATCACCTCGGGCTGGAACGCCTCGTACTCCCCCTCGTCGGGCCAGGTGACGGCGCGCAACGTCTCCTACAACGCGGTCATCCCGGCCCGCGGCTCGACCACCATCGGCTTCCAGGCCACGCACACCGGCAACACCGCGCGACCCAGCTCGTTCACCCTCAACGGCCAGCCCTGCACGCTGACCTGACCGGAGCGCCTCGACACCGGTGACGTCCGGCCGGCGGCCCCGCGACCCGAACGGTCGCGGGGCCGTCGCGCGTGTGCGGAACGCACCGCGCCGCGTCGGCCGAGAACATTGAACCGGGAGGTTCAGTGTCGTACAGTGAACCATGTGGTCCAGCAAGAGACGCTCGACCGGGTCTTCGCCAGCCTGGCCGACCCCACCCGACGCGACATCCTGATCCGGCTCGGCACGGGTCCGGCCACCATCAGCGAGCTCACCGAGCCCACCGGGATGAGCCTCACCGGCATGCGCAAGCACGTGCGCGCGCTGGAGGACGCCGGTCTCGTGGTGACGCAGAAGGTCGGCCGGTCCCGGCAGTGCCGACTCAGCGAGGCCCCGCTGGACGCGGCGATGGCCTGGATCAGCTTCTACCGGCGCCTCTGGGCACGCCGCCTGGACGGCCTCGACGCCTATCTCACTCTCACCACGGAGGACCGCGACCATGACGCTCCAGATCCACCTGACCCGGCTCCTTCCGGGCACGCCTGAGGAGGCGTTCGACGCCTACACCGACGCCGGCAAACAGAAGATCTGGTTCGGCATCCTGGACGAGGAGCCGGGCATCGTGGAGATCGACGTCGACCTGCGGGTCGGCGGGAAGCAGACAGCGGTCTGGGGCCCCTCCCCCGACATGCTGTTCCGCGAGACGCAGACGTTCCTGGAGATCGACCGCCCGCACCGCCTGGTCACCGAGTCCGCCGGCAGCAGCCCGGACGGCGAGACGATGACCACCCGCGTCGAGGTCACCTTCGAGGAGAAGGACGGCGGCACACTGATGACTGTGACGCAGAGCGGCTTCCCGGCCCCGGAGCTGCGCGACTTCTTCGCCACCGAGGTGTGGACGGGGGCGTTCGCCCGCATCGAGGCGTACCTGGCGCGGGAGCGCGGGACGCTGCCCTCGTCCGGCTGACCCGGGCCGCGCCGTCACGGAGTGTGGTCGGATAGACAGCGGCGCGTCCCGCCTTTTGCCGACACCGTGTTGATAAGATCGCGACATGGTGTCGACAAATGTGAGAGGTGACGGCTGATGTTCCTGGCCATTCGCGAACTGGGGTTCGCGCGGCTGCGATTCGCCCTGATGGGGGCCGTGATCGCGCTGATCTCGGTGCTGATGGTGATGCTGTCCGGCCTGTCCGTCGGGCTGGTCCGCGACGGCGTCTCCGGCCTGCAGAACCTGCCGGTCACCTCGTTCGCGTTCGCCCACGGCGTGCAGCACGACTCGGCGTTCTCGCGCAGCGTGGTGGACGCCTCGGCGGTGGACACCTGGCGCGACCAGCCCGGCGTGGCGGAGGCGACCCCGTTCGGCAACACGCTCATCAACGGGCGTACCGACGGTGGCACCGAGGTCGACCTGGCGCTGTTCGGCGTCGAGACCGACTCGTTCCTGTCGCCCGCCGTCAGCGAGGGCGACCGGCTCGGCCCGGCGGACGGGATCGTGGTGAGCCCCACCGCGATCGACGCGGGCCTGCGCGTCGGCGACACCGTGACGGTGGACCGGCTGGGCACGCGGCTGCGCGTCGTCGGCGTCACCGAGCAGCAGGACACCTTCGGCCACGTCGACGTGGCGTACGTGCCGCTGGCCATGTGGCAGGCCGTCAAGTCCGGCACCCCGGCCGGCACGCAGGTGCCGGCGCAGGCCGCCCAGGAGATCACCGCCGTCGCGGTCCGCGCGGCCGACGGCGACTCGGTGGACCTGGCCGCGGGCGACAAGGCCGCCGGCACGGAGAGCCTGACGCTCGAGGAGTCCTACGGCGCCTCGCCGGGCTACACCGCCGAGACGACCACGCTCCAGTTGATCCAGGGCTTCCTCTACGCGATCTCGGCGCTCGTGGCCGGCGCGTTCTTCGCGGTCTGGGCGATCCAGCGCAAGCAGGAGGTCGCCGTGCTGCGGGCGCTCGGCGCCTCGACCCGCTGGGTGCTGCGCGACGCCCTCACCCAGGCACTGATCCTGCTGGCCGTCGCCATCGCCGTCGGCATGGGGATCGGCCTCGGCCTCGGCGCGCTGATCTCCGGCGGCAACGTTCCGTTCGCGTTGCACCCGCAGAGCATCGCCGCCGCCGCTGCCGGACTGCTCGTGCTCGGCCTGGTCGGCGCGGCAGCCGCCGTCGTCCGCCTCACCTCCATCGACCCGGCGACCGCCCTGGGAGGCAACCGATGAGCAGCCGGCCCACCCCGTCCCCCTCGACATCGGGCACCGCCCCGGCCGACCTCGGCCTGGTCATGCGCGGCGTCCACCTGCGCCACGGCGACGGCGCGGAGACCGTGCACGCGCTGGACAACGTGGACCTGACCGTCGCGCCGGGCGAGCTGGCCGCGGTCGTCGGGCCGTCCGGCGCGGGCAAGTCCAGCCTGCTCGCCGTCGCCGGCGGGCTGGCCCGCCCCGACCAGGGCACCGTCACCGTGGCCGGCCACGACATGACGGTGTCCAGCCGCCGGGCGCGCACCGAGCTGCGCCGCCGGCACGTGGGGTTCGTGTTCCAGTCGGGCAACCTGCTGCCCGCGCTGACCGCCGCCGACCAGCTGCGCCTGCCGCTGCGGCTGGGCGGGCGGCGGGACCGCGCCGGACGCGACCCGCTGGAGATGCTCGCGCACGTCGGCCTGGCCGGTAAGGCCGACCGCCGGCCGCACCAGCTCTCCGGCGGCGAGCGGCAGCGCGTCGGCATCGCCCGGGCGCTGATGACGCAGCCGTCGGTGCTGCTGGTGGACGAACCCACAGCGGCGCTGGACCGGGCCCGCAGCCACGACATCGTCCAGTTGCTCGCCCAGGAGGCACGGGAGCGGTCGGTGGCGGTGGTCATGGTCACTCACGATCACGACGTGCTGCAATACTGTGACACCGTCTACGAGATGATCGACGGCAAGCTCGCCACGAGCAGCTGACCGCGACGGCAGGGCGCGACGCGGACCCGGTGCACACACCGGAGACTTGGAGGTTGGCGTGCCGAAGATCCAGGCCTCAACCGTCGCCGAGCACCGGGCCGCCCAGCGGGCGGCGCTGCTCGACGCCGCCCGCGCCCTGCTGTCGCAGGACCCGGACCAGATCCCCAGCCTCGCCGACGTGGCGCGGCACGCCGGCCTGGCCCGGTCCAGCGCGTACTCCTACTTCAAGTCGCGCACCGACATGTTCGACGTGCTCGTCGCCGACACCTTTCCCCGGTGGTCGGCCTTCGTCGAGAACCAGATGGCCGAGGCCCGCACGCCGGGGTCGAGGATCCTGGCGTACGTCGAGGCCAACCTGCAACTGGTTGCCCGGGGCGACCACGCGCTGGCCCGGGCGATGGCGACCGTGGGCAACAGCGAGGTGCTGGCAACCTCCAGCCGGCTTCTGCACGACAGTCTCGAGGCACCGCTGCGCGCCGCTCTCGCCGAGCACGGGGCGAGCGACCCGAACCGGATGGCCGAGGTCATCCAGTCGATCGTCTACGCCCTCAGTCGCATGATCGAGAACGGCCTCGACCTTCCGGCGGCCACCGGCCTCGCCCGCGAGCTGCTCACGCCGTACGTGCGCACCGCCGCGGCCTGACCCGCACCCCCCGTCCCGCTCCGCGACCGCGGCTCTGACCGCCGTCGCGCGCGCCCGGCCGCCCGCCGGCGGCTGTCCCTCCGAACCGGACGGTGCGGGTCCGGCCGACCGAACGATCGACGCGACCGCCGCCCGGTAGCCGGGCGGCGGCACTGTCATCGGGTCCGGCCACCCGAACGATCGAGCCACGAATCGACGAACCTTGCCCGCCTGCGTTCCGCCTAGTGGAACAGCAGGTCAGAGGCGGTGCAGATGCATTAAGTTACCGATCAGTAGCCTGTTGACGGAGACCGGCGTCACCCCTACCGTTCCACTCAATCGAACGGCGTACGGTTCATCCGAACGCCCTCGGCCCAGCCGAGCGCGGCCCGAACAGGAAGCCCGGACATGCCTGACGACAAGCTTCTCGCCCTCCTCTCGCCCACCCGGCTCGGTCGTCTCACGTTGCGGAACCGGGTCTTCGTCCCCGGGCACACCACCAACTTCGGACTGAACAACGTGCCCACCGGGCGCCACGTCGCCTACCACGCGGAACGAGCCCGTGGCGGCGTCGGCCTGATCATCACCGAGGCGATCCGCGTGCACCCCACGAGCGCGGGCCGCAGCATCAGCCTCGGCAGCTTCGACGACTCGTCGATCCCGGCGTACGCGGCGGTGACCGAAGCCGTGCACGAGCACGGCGCGCGCATCTTCGCCCAGATCATGCACGCCGGCCGGCAGGCGAACGGGGACGCGACCCGCACCGCCGCCTGGTCCTCGTCGCCGGTACCGTGGGCGGCCGGCTCGCACGTGCCGCACGCGATGGGACGCCGGGACATCGCCGTCGTCGTCGAGGCGTTCGCCGCCGCCGCACGCCGGATGCGCGAGGCCGGCTTCGACGGCCTGGAGGTGCACGCCGGCCACGGCCACCTGCTGCAGCAGTTCCTCTCGCCGCACACCAACACCCGCGACGACGCGTACGGCGGCAGCCTCGAAAACCGGATGCGACTGACCCGCGAGGTGCTCACCGCAGTGCTGGCCGCCGCGCCGGACATGCCCGTCGGCCTGCGGGTCAGCGCCGACGAATTCCTGCCCGGCGGCCTCGACCCGGCCGCGGTGCTGGAGATCGTCGGAAAGCTGCGCGCCGACTTCCCGCTCGCCTACGTGCACGTCAGCCACTCCGCCTACCACGGCAGCTGGTCGCTGGCGACGCAGATGGCGGACATGAGCTTCGGCCACGCCCCGTTCCGGCACCACGCGGCGCTGTTCAAGCAGGAGTTCCCCGACCTGCCGGTGCTGGCGGTGTGCCGGCTGGACAGCCTGCCGGAGGCCGCCGAGCTCGTCGCCGCGGGCGAGGCCGACCTGGTCGGCCTGGCCCGCCCGCACATCGCCGACCCACACCTGGTCCGCAAGGCCGAGCAGGGCCGCCAGCACGAGGTGCGCGCCTGCCTCGCCTGCAACCAGGGCTGCATCGGCCGGCTGGAGACCAGCCTGCCGATCTCCTGCGTGGTCAACCCGGAGGTCGGCGCCGAGCGGGAATGGGCGCAGGCCTGGCCGGAGCTGCCCGGGCCGTCCGGCGCGCGGAAGGTCCTCGTCGTCGGCGGCGGTCCGGCCGGCCTGGAGGCCGCCCTCTCCGCCCACCGGGCCGGGCACCAGGTGTCGGTGGTCGAGGCGCGCGGGCACCTCGGCGGGCAGGTGGAGCTGGCCGCGCGGGTACCCGGACGGGAACGGCTCGGCCTGCTCACCCGCGACCTGGCCCGCGACGTCGAGGCCGCGGGCATCCCGGTACGCCTGGACCACCGGATCGGCGTCGAGGACGTGGTGGCCGGCGGGTACCAGGACGTCGTCCTGGCCACCGGCTCCCGGCCCACCCGGCGGGAGCTGCCCGGCGGCCCGCCGGTGATCGACATCTGGCAGGCCGTCGACGCCCTGACCGACCCCGGCTTCCGCCCCACCGGCGCTGTCGTCGTGCTCGACGACGAGGGCACCTGGGCCGCCGCCTCGGTGGCCGAAGGGCTGGCCCGGCGCGGCGCCCGCGTCCACCTCGTCTCCCCCACCTCCTCGGTGAGCGCCAAGATCACCACGTACTCGCGGCTGGCGCTGCTCAAGCGCTTCGCGGACCTGGGGATCGCGGTGCACCCGATGCGCACGGCGCGCCCGGCCGGCGCCGACGCGGTCGCCCTGGGCGGCCCGCTCGCCGGCGCCGACACCCTCGTCGAGGACGTCACCACTGTCGTCGACGCCGGCTCGGCGCAGGCCGCCGACGAGTTGTACCGGCAGCTCGACGCGCTGCCCGACGGCCCCCGGATCCACGTCGTCGGCGACGCGAACGCCCCCCGCACGGCCTTCGAAGCCGTCTACGAGGGACGCATGGCGGGTGCGTTCCTCGGCAGCTACGACACCGCGTCCGCAGATCGCGTGCGGTACGCCCACTGACCCGTCCATCCCGGTCGCGGCCCGCCGCGGACCGGTCCTCCCCCACCTGAAGAGGAGACAAGCATGCTGGACATCGAGGAGCGCCTCACCCTGGATGAGCGTTCCGCCGTGGACTTCGTCCTCGGCCTGCGCAAGCGCTGGGCGGACACCGTCTACCCGGCGCTGCGCGAGGAGTACGGCGCCACCGGCGCGGCGGCCGCCACGATCACCGACGCGAGCCAGGTGCTGCGCGGGCTTCCGCTCTACCCGTGGTTCAGCCACCTGGAGCGGGTGCAGCAGAAGATGCTGTGGAAGATCGCCGGCGACGCGGTGCTCAGCCGCCGCGAGGAGCTGACCGACCAGCTGACGTCGGTGCCCGAGCAGCCGAAGGGCTCGCTGGAGCTGAACCCCGACCTGGAACTGCCCGACTGGTACACCGACTACGACATCCACATCCAGCCCGGCAGCTTCTTCTCCGACGACATGTCGGCCTACGTGTACGAGTTCGGGGCGCGCATCGTCATGCTGCGCGACAACGACGGCTACAAGTTCCACACGCTGTTCGCCAAGACCGCCCTGCCCGAGCTGCCCGCGGTGACCCGGATCGTCGACATCGGATGCGGCTTCGGCAAGAGCACCCGGCCGCTGCCCGCCAAGTACCCGACCGCGCAGGTGATCGGCGTGGACCTGGCCGCGCCGGGTCTGCGGCTGGCCCACGCCGAGGCCGAGGCGACCGGACTGGCGATCGACTACCGGCAGGCCGACGGCCGGGCCACCGGCATCGAGTCGGGCAGCTGCGACGTGGTCACCGGCACGATGGTGCTGCACGAAATGCCGTCCACCGCGATCCGGGAAACGATCGCGGAGGCGGCCCGCCTGCTCAAGCCGGGCGGCTCGCTGCGCTTCCTGGAGTTCATGCTCACCGGCGACCCGCTGCGCGACGCCACCGTCTACGAGCACGCCGAGCGCAACAACGAGCCGTTCTTCCACGACCTGTTCGGCTCCGACCTGATCGAGGTCTGCGCCGAGGCGGGCCTGACCGACGTCTCGTGGACCCCGTTCGACGAGCGCCGCAACGGCGTCCAGCCGCAGGGCTGGGGCGACCGTCCCGAATGGCACTTCCCCTGGGCCGTACTGGCCGCGACCAAGCCGGAGGCGTGATGAGCACCGAGTTCGACTACTTCGGAGACCCCAAGGTCGGCAAGCTGCTCGACCTGGTGCTGCAGCTCTCCACCGAGCTGCACGTGACCCGGCAGCGGGTACGTGTGGTCGAGACGCTGCTGACCCGTTCCGGCGCGCTGACCGAGGGCGCCGTCGACGGGTTCGTCTCCACCGAGGAGGAGCAGCGGGTCCTCGACCGGGACCGGGACGCGCTGCTGGCCCGCCTGATGCGCATCCTCACCGAGCACGGCCCCGCGGAGCACCCGCTGCGGGACCAGTGGGAGGCGGCGCTGAGCGAGAAGACCGGCTGATGAGCGCACCGGACGCGCCCGGCCTGATCGACCGGTACCTGCAGCTGTGCGAGGACCGCCGGCTCGACGAGGCCGGGGACTTCCTCGCACCGCAGGCCCGGCTGGTCTTCCCGGGCGGCCGGGAGTACTCCTCGCTGCGGGAGATGGCGGCCGCGTCGACCGGGACCTACCGGTGGGTCCGCAAGCACCGGGACCGCTACCTGGTGGGTGACGACGACGGGCGGGTCACTGTGACCTCGCTCGGGCGGCTGTACGGAGAGTGGCTCGACGGCACGCCGTTCGACGGCATCCGCTACGCGGATGTGTTCGTGCTCGACGGCGCGCAGATCGTCGAGCAGCACGTCTACAACGACCTGGCACTGGTCGCGTCGCTCCGCGACGCCTGATGGCAACGGTCGCGTCGCTCCGCGACGCCTGATTCCCCACCTCCGCCGCCACGGCGGCGGAGGTGGTCTCCCCCGACTCACGACGAGGTGTGTGCATATGAAACGGAAGTGGGCACTGCTCCCGGCGGCTCTGGCCGCCACGCTGGTTCTCTCCGCCTGCGGCGGCGGCTCCGACGACGAAGCCGGCGGCGGCGAGGGCAAGGAGGCGAAGCTGACCATGGCCATCGCCTCGGCCGTCATCGGCCCGAAGGAGGAGGTGGCCGTCTACGCGGTCGCCAAGGAACTCGGCTACTTCGCCGAGGAGAAGCTGACCGTCGACACGATCAACACCGACGGCTCGGTCGCCGCCCTCCAGGCGGTCGCCTCCGGCAGCGGCGACATCACCCCGGCCGACGCCGGCTCGGTGCTCGGCGCGGCGGAGAAGAACGTGCCGGTCAAGGCCGTCGGCGGCCTGGTGCAGAACTGGCCGTGGGTGATGGCCGTCAAGCCGAACTCCCCGATCACCGGCGGCGCGGACCTGCGCGGCAAGAAGATCGGCGTGATCAGCCTGGCCTCCGGTTCGGCCCCGTACGCCCGCGCCTACGTCAAGGCGGCCGGGCTGGACCCGACCAAGGACGTCGAGCTGCTGCCGGTGGGCGTCGGCGCCCAGGCCGCCGCCGCACTCAACGACGGCAAGGTCGACATGCTGGCGCTCTACACCCAGGCGTACGCGGTCATCGAGAACGCCGGCACCGAGCTGAAGTACCTGACCAACCCGGACGTGTTCACCGGCATCCGGTCGCTGACCTTCAGCGTCGGCGCCCGTGACTTCGACGCCAAGAAGGACTCGTACGAGCGGTTCCTGCGCGCGGCGTACAAGGCGATGCTCTTCTCGGCCAAGAACCCCGAGGCCGCCATGAAGATCGGCTACAAGGTCTTCCCGCAGATCCTCGCCGGCAAGTCCGCCGACGAGCGGCTCAAGGCGGACACCGAGAGCCTCGTCGCGTGGCTGAAGACGGCCACGCCGGCCAGCGGCGAGCCGGAGCAGTTCGCCGACTGGGGCGCGATCAGCGACGACGAGTGGGCGAAGACCCAGGCGTACACCAAGGAGGCCGGCCAGATCTCCGGTGACGTCGACCTGAAGAAGCTCTGGGACCCGAGCCTGCTCTCCGGCGCGAACAACTTCGACAAGGCCGCGGTGCTGAGCAAGGCCGCGAACTACACCGCCTAGGCAGCGGAAAGCGGAAGGGATTTCGATGGCCACCAAGGCGACGGCCCGCCGGGCGCAGACGCAGGCTCCGGCATCGGTGTCGGAAGACTCCTGGATCGAGATCGACGGGCTGGACAAGGAATACCGGCCCCGAAAGTCGGCACCGACCCTGGCGCTGAGCGACATCAACCTGACGGTACGTCGCGGCGAGTTCATCTCGGTCGTGGGACCGTCCGGGTGCGGCAAGACCACTTTGCTGAAGATCCTCGCCGGGCTCAGCCCGAAGACCGGCGGCGCGGTAAGGATCGCCGGGCGGGACGTGACGAAGCCCCTTCCCGAGGTCGGGATGGTGTTCCAGGCACCGACGCTGCTGCCCTGGCGCACCATCTTCGACAACGTGATGGTGCCGGCGGAGATCCAGCGACTGGATCCCCGCCGGCACCGGGAACGCGCGCAGCAACTGCTCGAGATGGTCGGTCTCAACGGCTTCGAGCAGAAGTACCCGCACGAGCTCAGCGGCGGCATGCAGCAGCGGGCCGGCATCTGCCGCGCGCTCGTGCACGACCCGGCGGTGCTGCTGATGGACGAGCCGTTCGGCGCGCTCGACGCGATGACCCGCGAGTACATGAACGTGGAGCTGCTGCGCATCTGGCAGGAGAGCAACCAGACGATCGTGCTGGTCACGCACTCCATCCCGGAGGCGGTCTTCCTCTCCGACCGGGTGGTCGTGCTCAGCCCCCGGCCGGGCCGCATCGCGGAGGTCATGGACATCGACCTGGAGCGGCCGCGGGAGCTCGGCATCATGTCGTCCGACCGGGCCGGGGTCTACGTGGAACGGATCCGCCGACACTTCAACGCCGCCGGCGTAATCGACTGACGAGGGACAGCCATGGCAACAAGCAACCTGGTCCGCAAGCCGGCCCAGCCACCGGCGCCGTCCGCCCGGCCCGCCCGGCGCAAGTTCGACCTGCGGGAGAAGCCCCAGCTCTGGCTGGTCCCGACGGTCTTCGTCGTGGTCGTGCTGGCCTGGGAGTACGGCGTCCAGCTCCTCGGCGTGGACGAGTACGTCCTGCCGCTGCCGTCGAGCGTGGTCGAGTCGCTGTGGCAGCAGCTCGGCGACGACCAGTTCTGGGGTCACTTCTGGGTGACCACGCAGGAGGCGCTGCTCGGGTTCGTGATCGGTGTCGGCGCCGCTCTGGTGCTCGGCACGTTCATCTCCCAGATCAAGATCGTCGAAGCCACGCTGATGCCGTACATCGTGGCCTTCCAGACCGTGCCGAAGGTCGCCCTGGCCCCGCTGTTCGTGGTCTGGTTCGGTTTCGGCCTGACCAGCAAGGTGGTCATGGCCGCGGTGATCTCGTTCTTCCCGATGCTGGTGAACGTCATCGAGGGTCTGCGCGCGGCCGACGCCGACAAGATCCAGATGCTGACGGTGTTCGGCGCGAGCAAGACGCAGATCTTCCGGATGGTGCGGCTGCCCAGCGCGCTGCCGTTCATCTTCGCCGGCCTGGACATCGGCATCGTCTTCGCCATCCTCGGCGCGGTGGTCGGCGAGTTCATCGGCGCCAAGGAGGGTCTGGGCTACCTGCTGCTGCAGACGAACTACAACTTCGACATCGCCGGCATGTTCGCCGTGCTTGTGGTGCTGTCGGTGATGGGTCTGGTGGCGCACTTCGTGATCCGGCTGCTGCAGAAGCGGCTGGCCTTCTGGGCCGAGGACACGAAGGTGATCGGCGCGTGACGGCAGTTGACGGGACCGCCGTCACGTGTTGGGGGCACCGGTCGGGCGTGCGGCACGCCCGCCCGGCCGGTGGCCGGACCGGAAAGGCAGGACACAAGACATGAACAGCGATCCGAACCGGTTCGACGGCCGGGTGGCGGTGGTGACCGGGGCGGCCCGTGGCATCGGAGCCCGCATCGCGGCGACGCTCGCCGACCGCGGGGCCACTGTGGCCCAGGCCGACCTGCTCGACGACTGGGCCGAGGCCGAGCTGTCCGGCGGCGCGCACACCCGGCACCGGGTGGACATCCGGTCGGCCGGCTCCTGCGCCGCTCTGGTCGACGAGGTCCTGGACCGGCACGGCCGCCTGGACCTGCTGGTCAACAACGCCGGAATCGTCCGGCGCGGACCGGCGGCCACCATGTCCGAGCAGGACTTCACCGACGTCCTGGACGTCAACCTCACCGGCACGTTCCGGATGTGCCAGGCCGCGTACCCGGCGCTGCGCCAGACAGGCGGCGCGGTGGTGAACCTCGGCTCCACGAACGGGCACATCGCGGTGCTGAACACGCTCGGCTACTGCGTGAGCAAGGCCGGCGTGATGCACATGGCGCGCGTGCTGGCCCTGGAGTGGGCGCCCGACCGGATCCGGGTCAACGCCGTCGGACCGACCATCGTGCCCACCGACATGACCTCCGACGTCCGTGGCGACGAGGCGTACCTCGCGGACAAGATGGCGAGCATTCCGCTGGGCCGGATGGCGCAGCCGCAGGACGTCGCCAACGCGGTCGCCTACCTGCTGAGCGACGCCGCCGCCATGACCACCGGCCAGACGATCTTCGTCGACGGCGGCGTCACCATCCACTGACTTCCCCTGTCCGACCCCTTCTGTGAGGACCACCATGCCCAAACCGGATACCGCGGCCGCGCTGGCGGCCGTCGACGCCCACTTCGACGAGTTCGTCGAGGAGCTCCAGCAGCTGTGCCGCATCCGCAGCCGCCGTCAGGAGCCGGAGCAGATGGAGGCCACCGCCGAGTTCATCGCCGGATCGGTCCGCCGCTGGGGCGGCGAGGCCGAGATCATCCCGTGGGAGCAGTCGTACCCGTACGTGCTGGCCGAGGTGGCCGGCGAGGGCGACAAGGCGCTGCTGCACTTCACGCACTACGACGTGGAGGTCGAGCCCGCCGGTGACGACGCCGAATGGATCAGCCCGCCGTACGCGGCGGAGATCCACGACGGCCGGCTCTACGCCCGGGGCGTGGCCGACGACAAGGGCGTCATCATGTCCCGCATCCACGCGGCGGCGGCCTGGAAGCTGGCGGGGCTCACCCCGCCGGTGACCAACCGGATCATCTTCGAGGGCAAGAAGTGGCTGCACAGCCCGGGCCTGGGCTCGTTCGTGCAGGCGCACGCCGACCGTCTCGCCAGCGACGCGGCGCTGTGGGAGAACTCCTGGCTCGACGGCGAGGACCGGCTGCTGCTCAAGCTCGCCGAGAAGGGCGTGCTCTACCTGCGGCTCACCGCGCAGACCCTGCCGCGTGACCTGACCAGCCAGAACACCGCGCTGCTGCCGGCCGCCACGGCGCGCCTGGCCGCCGCCCTGGCGCAGCTGCAGCGGCCCGACGGCACCGTGACGATCCCCGGCTTCGCCGACGACGCCCGGCCGCCGACGGACGAGGAGCGGGCGCTGCTGGAGAAGGTGGCGTTCGACGGGGACTTCCTGCGCAAGCGGGCCCAGGTCGAGCGGTTCACCGGCGACCTGGACGACCAGGCCGCGGCCGTGGCCATCCGGACCGTGCCGACGCTGACGGTGGCCGGTATCGCCGGTGGCGACATGCGTGACGACGTGACGCTGGGCATCCCGTCGACCGCCTCGGCGAAGCTGGAGATCCGGCTGGTGCCGGGCCAGGACCCGGAGCGCGTCCTCGGTTGCGTGCGCGACCACCTGGCCGCGACCGGCTTCGGTGACCTGCGCATCGAGGTGATGGCGACCAGCCGGCCCAACCTCACCGACCACCGGGACCCGTTCGTCGCGCTCGTCGCGGACGCGGCCCGCCGGGTGTACGGGACCGAGCCCGTCATCGAGCCGTACACGCAGTGGATCGGCAACCAGGGTGTGATCGCCGACCGGCCCATCGTGGGCGTCGGCGTCTCCCGGGCCGACTCCGGCGTGGACGGCCCGAACGAGAACATCCGGCTCGACGACTACAAGGCCGGCATCAAGCACGTCATCGAGGTCATGGCGGCGCTGGCGGTGGCCGAATGACCCGGGCCCGCGGCGTGGCCCGCCGCGCCTACGTCGACCTGCCGTGGGGTCAGGTGCACTACCGGCACGGCGGCGACGCCGACGCCCCGGTGCTGCTGATCCTGCACCAGTCCCCGCTCTCCTCGGCCACCTACGACGCGGTGATCGAGCCGCTGGCCCGCCGCGGCCTGCGGGTGATCGCCCCGGACACGCCGGGCTTCGGCATGTCCGACGCGCCGCCGCGCCCGTGGTCCATCCCGGAGTACGCGGCCGGGGTGTGGCAGTTCGCCGACGCCCTCGGGCTGTCCCGGGTGCACCTGCTCGGGCAGCACACCGGCGCGATCGTCGGCGCCCAGGCGCTGATGTCGGCGCCGGAGCGGGTGCACCGGCTGATCCTGCAGGGCATCCCGCTCTACGACGAGCAGGAGCGGGCGGAGAAGAAGCGGTCGTACGCGCCCGGCTACGTGCCGGACCGCGACGGCGGGCACCTGAAGGTCATCTGGGACCGGGTGTACGGCCTGTACCCGGCGCTGACCCCGGAGGAGGCGAACCGCCAGGTCACCGAGTACCTGCTGACCGGTCCGGACTACGCCACCGCGTACCGGGCGGTGTTCGACCACCACGTCGACACGGCCGCCCTGGACGCGCTGCCCATCGTGCTGCTGCACGGCGGCGACGACCTGCTGGACCGGATGACGCCGCAGGTGCGGGCCGCGCTGCCCAGCGCCGAGCTGGTCACCATCCCCGGCGGCACCGACTTCGTGGCCGACGAGCAGCCGGAGGCGTTCGCCGACGCGGTCGCCGCGCAGGTGCACGCCGACCTGGGGCGGGAGGTGGCGGCATGAGCGTCGGCACCCCGGCGTCCGAGGCGAAGGTCGTACCGGCGAACACGGTCTACACCGCGAAGGTCGAGGTGTCCGGCGGCCGGGGCGGCAGCGCCCGGTCGCTGACCGGGTCGCTGCGGGTCGATCTGACCCGTCCCGCCGAGCGGGGCCCGGACGCGCCCGGCACCGACCCGGAGGAGCTGTTCGCCGCCGGCTACGCGGCCTGCTTCGACAGCGCGCTCGCCGTCGCCGCCCGCCAGGCCGGCGTACGGCCCGGTCCGACGACTGTCACCGCCTCGGTCTCCCTCGGGCAGACCGACGACGGCCGGTACGCGATCGCCGTGGTGCTGGACGTGTCCGCGCCGCAGTGCCCGCAGGCCGACCTGGAGCGCGCGGTGGAGCTGGCCGACCGGATGTGTCCGTACTCGAACGCCCTGCGGGGCAACACCGCGGTGGCGATCCGGGTCGATGGACACCGCTGACCTGACCCGGCCCGCGGCGGTCCGCCACCCGGCGGATCCGCCGCGGCCCGCCGGCCCGATGGCCCTGGCCGTCGGGCTCGGCGCGGTCTACCTGATCTGGGGCTCGACCTACCTGGGCAACCGGGTGGCCCTGGACAGCATTCCGCCGCTGGTGGCCACCTCGGCCCGGTTCCTGGCCGCGGCGCTGATCCTGTTCGCGGTGGCGGCGCTGTGGCGGGGGCCGGCGGGACTGCTGCTGCCCCGGCGGCAGTGGACCGGGGTGGGGGCCAGCGGGCTGCTGATGGTCGGCGCGGGCAGCGCGCTGCTCGCGCTGGGCCAGCAGTACGTGGCGACGGGTCTGACCTCGCTGCTGGTGGCCGGCATGCCGCTGTGGGTGCTGGTGCTGCGGCTGGTGGTGGGTCCGCGGCCGTCCCCGCTGGCGGTCGTGGGCGTGCTCGGCGGCGTGGTCGGGCTGGCGCTGCTGTTCTCGGTGCCCACGCAGGGATGGCACCTCGGCGGGATGCTGCTGGTGGTGCTCTCCACGATGGTGTGGGCGCTGGGCTCGACGCTGTCGCAGCGGCTGCGCATGCCGGCGGACCACCTGGTCGGCACCGGCTGGCAGATGCTCGTGGGCGGTGTCGCGGTGGCGGTGGCCAGCGTGGTCAGCGGTGAGCTGGGACGGTTCCGCCCGGGCGACGTGACGGGCCGGTCCTGGCTGGCGTGGACCTACCTGATGCTGGTGTGCACGGTGGTCGGCTTCAGCGTCTACACGTGGCTGCTGCGCAACGCGCCGATCCAGCTGGCGTCCACCTACGCGTACGTCAACCCGGTGGTGGCGGTTCTGCTCGGCATGATGGTGCTGGATGAATCGTTGTCCGGACGCCAGGTGCTCGCCGGCGCCGTGGTGCTCGCCTCGGTGGCGCTGGTCATCGCGCGGGAGCGACCCCGGCAGGCGGACGGCCTGCCACCCGGGAAGACGCCCGTGGCGCCCGCCTGACGCCCGGCCGTCCCGCCCAACGTCGACAGTGGAGGAGATAAGATGATCACCACAGCGGTTGTCGAGAGCGCCGCCGCCGGACGCACCCGCTCCGGCCTCGGGCGCGCCCTCGACATCGTCAACATCATCGCCGAACGGGCCCCGGAGACCCTCGGCGTGTCGACGATCGCGCGGGAGCTGGGACTGCCCAAGGCGGTCGCGCACCGGATCCTCAAGGAACTGGTGGCCGACAGCTTCCTCACCTTCAACGAGGAGACCAAGCGGTACCGGCTGGGCAGCGGCGCGCTGGCGGTGGGACTCGCCGCGCTGCGCGCGCTGGACGTGCCGGACATCGCACGCCGGTACCTGGTCCGGCTGGTGCGCGACAGCGGCGAGACCGCGACGCTGTCGGTGCGGCAGGGCTGGACCCGCGTCTACATCGACCAGGTGCTCTCGCCGCACGAGGTACGCATGTCGGTGTCGCTGGGCACCAGCCACGTCCTGCACTCCGGGTCGTCGTCGAAGGCGATCCTCGCGGCGCTGCCGGACTCGGAGGTCGAGGACTACCTCGACCATCACCCGCTGGACGCGGTCACGTCGGCCACCATCACCTCCACCGCGAAGCTGCGGTCCGAGCTGGGCCGGGTCCGCCGCCTGGGGTACGCGGTGAGCATGGGCGAGCGGCAGAACGGCGCGGGCAGCGTGGCCGCGCCGGTGCGCTACGCGACCGGGCAGGTGTTCGGCTCGATCTCGCTGTGCGGGCCGCAGAACCGGTTCACTCCGGAGGTGTGCGCCGCGCACGGCGCGCTCGTCGCCGCGGCGGCGGCGGAGATATCCGCCGAACTGGGTTTCCGGCCGCTGGCGCAGCGCGCCGCCGGCCGAACGGGTCAGGAACAGAACTGGGGAGGTGGAACAGGTGAGTGACGGACCGCTGACGGGCCTGCGCGTGCTGGACGTCTCGACGATCCTCGCCGGACCGCTGTGCTGTCAGATCCTCGGCGACTACGGCGCCGACGTGGTGAAGATCGAGCACCCGACCATGGGTGACAGCATGCGCGGCCACGGCAAGACCAAGGACGGCCATCCCCTGTGGTGGAAGGAGATCTCCCGCAACAAGCGGCTGGTCGGGCTGAACCTGTCCGCGCCGGACGGCGCGGCGCTGCTGCTGCGGCTGGCCGAGCGGGCCGACGTGCTGGTGGAGAACTTCCGCCCGGGCACGCTGGAGCGCTGGGGCATCGGCCCGGAGGAGCTGCACCGGGTCAACCCCGGCCTGGTGATCGCCCGGATCACCGGTTTCGGGCAGACCGGCCCGTACGCCTCCCGTGCCGGGTTCGGCACGCTGGCCGAGGCGATGAGCGGCTTCGCCCACCTGACCGGCACGGCGGACGGCCCGCCCACGCTGCCCGCGTTCGGGCTGGCCGACAGCATCTGCGGCATCGCCACCTCGTCCGCGGTGATGATGGCGCTGTGGCACCGGGAGCGTTCCGGCGGCCGGGGCCAGGTCATCGACATGAGCCTGCTGGAGCCGATCATGACCGCGGTCGGCCCCGGTCCCACCGTCTACGACCAGCTGGGCGTGGTGGAGCACCGGCAGGGCAACCGGTCGACGAACAACGCGCCCCGCAACACCTACCGGACGAAGGACGACTCGTGGGTCGCCATCTCCACCAGCGCCCAGGCGATCGCCGAGCGGGTCATGCGGCTGGTGGGCCACCCGGAGGTGATCGACGAGCCGTGGTTCCGCACCGGCGTCGGCCGGGTCGCGCACGCGGACCTGCTCGACGAGTACGTCGGGTCCTGGATCGGTGAGCGGACCCGCGACGAGGTGGCCGCGGCCTTCGCCGAGGCCGGCGCCGCGGTGGCCCCGGTCTACAGCGCCAAGGACATCGTCGAGGACCCGCACGTGCAGGCCACCGAGATGATCACCAAGGTCGACGACCCGGACCTCGGCGCGATGCGGATGCACAACGTCATGTGGCGGATGTCGGAGACGCCGGGCCGGATCCGCTTCACCGGCCGCTCCCCCGGCGCCGACACCGACGCCCTGCTCGTCGAGGAGCTCGGCTGCGACCCGGCCGAGATCGCCGACCTGAAAGCCCGTGGCGTCGTCGCCTGACGACGCCGACAGCCGAAACGCGAGGAACCCCGTGGGCACCACTGCCAGAACCGCCGACCGCCTGCTCGACGCCGTGCAGGCCGGCGTCACGATCTACGACCTGGGCCGGCGGCTGACCGTCGGCATGCCGCAGTCACCGAACCACCCGGCGTTCGGGCTCACCCTGCCGCGCCGCCACGGTGACATGGTGCGTGCCGACGGCGGCTCCGCCGCCAACGACCTGCTGGTCATGGGCACGCACGTCGGCACGCACGTCGACGCCCTCGCGCACGTGTCCCAGGACGGCCGGCTGCACGGCGGCGCCGACGCCGCCGCGGCGCAGGTCGGCGGCCGGTTCGACGAGCTGGGCGTGCACACCGTCGCGCCGATGGTCCGCCGCGGCGTGCTGCTGGACGTGCCCGCCACCCTGGGCCTGGAGAGCTGCGAGGCCGGCTACGAGATCACCCCCGCCGACCTGGACGCCACCGTGTCCCGGCAGGGCACGCCGGTGGGCGCGGGCGACGTCGTGCTCATCCGCAGCGGCTGGGGCCGGCTGTTCGACCACGCGGACCGCAACCAGTACATCGGCAAGGACTCCGGCGTACCGGGTGTCGGCGCGGAGGGCGCCACCTGGCTGGCGCAGCGGGGCGTGCACGCGGCCGGCGCGGACACCATCGCCTTCGAGTGCCTGCCGCCGGGCAAGGGCCACAGCACGCTGCCGGCGCACCGGATCCTGCTGGTGGAGCACGGCATCTACCTGATCGAGACGATGGCGCTGGAGGAACTGGCCCGCGACGGGGTGCACGAGTTCACCTTCGTCATGGCCCCGCTGCCGCTGTACGGCGCCACCGGCTCCCCGGTGCGTCCGCTGGCGGTGGTCGGCCGTGGCTGAGCAGACCCTGGGCCAGCACCTGGCCGCCTTCGCCGCCGACACCTCCGCCGCGACGCTGCCCGACGAGGTGGTCGCCAGCGTCCGGGCCCGCGTGCTGGACGTGCTCGGGCTCTGTGTGGCGGCGCAGCCGCTGCCGACCAGCCAGGCCGCCCTGGCCTACGTCGCCGAGCAGGGCGGCCGTGGCCAGGCCACCGCCGTCGGCGTGGACGAGAAGGTCCCGGCCGCGCTGGCCGCGTTCGCCAACGGGGTGCTGGCGCACTCGCTCGACTACGACGACACGCACCTGCCGTCGGTGCTGCACCCCAGCGCCACAGTGGTGCCGGCCGCGCTCGCCGCCGCCGAGCTGTCCGGGGCCTCCGGGCAGGAGACGGTGGCCGCCATCGCGGTGGGCCTGGAGGCGTGCGTACGGCTCGGCATGGCCGGGTACGACCCGGCGGCCGGCAACTCGGTCTTCTTCGAGCACGGCCAGCACGCCACCTCGATCTGCGGCACGCTGGGCGGGGCGGTGGCCGCGGCACGGCTGCTGAAGCTGGACGCGGGCGGCACGCTCGACGCGCTCGGGGTGTCCGCCTCGATGGCGGCCGGGCTGATCGAGTCCAACCGCAACGGCGGCACCGTCAAGCGGATCCACTGCGGCTGGGCGGCGCACGCGGCGGTCAGCGCCGCGCAGCTGGCCCGGCACGGCGTGACCGGCCCGCCGACCGTGCTGGAGGGGCGCTTCGGCTTCTTCCAGGCGTTCCTGCGCGGCGAGTTCGACGGCGACGAGATCGTCCGCGGGCTCGGCTCCGAGTGGGCGGTTCCCGGCATCTTCTTCAAGCCGTACCCGGCGAACCACTTCACCCACGCCGCCATCGACGCGGCGATCGCGCTGCGCGAACGCGGGCTGCCGCTGGACGAGATCGAGTCGATCACGCTCGGCGTACCCACGCCGACGGTGCGGACCATCGGCCAGCCGATCGAGCGCAAGCGCGCGCCGCAGACCGGCTACGAGGCGCAGTTCAGCGGCCCGTACGCGGTCGCCGCCGGCCTGGTCGGCGGTGGCGGTCTCGGCGTGGAGCTGGCCGACTTCACCGATGCCCTGGCGCACGACCCGCAGCGGCGGGCGCTGATGGCGCGGGTCGACGTGGTGGCCGACGAGCGGTGCGACGAGATCTTCCCGCACCAGTTCCCGGCGGTCCTGCGGATCGTCACCCGGGACGGACGCGAGTGGGTGCAGGAGGTCCTGGCCAACCGGGGCGGCCCGCAGCGTCCGCTGAGCGACGCCGAACTGGCGGTGAAGTTCCGCACCAACGCCGCCGCCCTGCCCGAGGCCACCGCCGCCCGCATCGCCGACGAGGTCCACCGGCTCGACCAGGCCCCCGACGTCCACGGCCTGATGGGCCTGATCAACCGCCGCTGACCCGAGCACGAGGAGCAACACCATGAGCACCTACGACCTGCTGTTGACAAACGTCCGCGTCGTCCGGCACGACCGGCCCGAACCCGAGCTGATGGACATCGGCGTCACCGACGGGCGGATCAGCCGGATCGCTCCGCACATCGACGCCGCCGGGGCCGCCCAGGTCGTCGACGGCGGCGGCCGGCTCGCCTTCCCCGGCGTGGTCGACGCCCACCAGCACTGGGGCATCTACAACCCGCTGAGCGAGGACGCCGTCTCGGAGAGCCGCGCGTCGGTGCAGGGCGGCGTCACCACGGCGCTGAACTACATGCGCACCGGGCAGTACTACCTCAACCGCGGCGGCCGGTACGCGGACTTCTTCCCCGAGGTCCTGGCCGCGACGCAGGGCCGCTCCTACATCGACTACGGCTTCCACCTGGCGCCGATGTCGAGCGAGCACATCGGCGAGGTGCCGTCGCTGGTGGAGGAGCACGGGGTCACCTCGTTCAAGATCTTCATGTTCTACGGCAGCCACGGCCTGCACGGCCGGTCCGCCGACCAGAACTCGTTCCTGATGATCCCGGAGGGCGAGCGGTACGACTACGCCCACTTCGAGTTCGTGATGCGGGGCGTCCAGGCGGCCCGGGAGCGTTTCCCCGAGCTGGCCGACGAGATCTCGCTGTCGCTGCACTGCGAGACCGCCGAGATCATGAGCGCGTACACCAAGCAGGTCGAGCAGGACGGCACGCTGCGCGGGCTGGAGGCGTACCACGCGTCGCGGCCGCCGCACTCCGAGGGACTGGCCGTGTCGATCGCGTCGTACCTGGCGCACGAGACCGGGCTGCCGAAGATCAACCTGCTGCACCTGACCTCGGAGAAGGCGGTCGACGCGGCGCTGCGGATGGCGCGGGCGTTCCCGCACATCGACTTCCGCCGCGAGGTGACCATCGGTCACCTGGTCGCCGACATCCACACCGCGCACGGCCTGGGCGGCAAGGTCAACCCGCCGCTGCGCCCGCGCGCCGACGTCGAGGCGCTCTGGGGGTACGTCCTGGACGGCAAGATCGACTGGGTGGTCAGCGACCACGCCTGCTGCAAGGACGAGGTCAAGTTCGGCGAGCCGCGCGACGACATCTTCCTCGCCAAGTCCGGGTTCGGCGGCGCCGAGTACCTGCTGCCGGGCCTGATCACCGAGGGCAACCGGCGCGGCCTGTCGTACCAGCGGGTGGCGGAGCTGACCTCGTGGAACCCGGCGCAGCGTTTCGGCCTGCGCAACAAGGGCGCGCTGGCGCAGGGCTACGACGCCGACATCTGCCTGGTCGACCCGAACTCGACCTGGACGGTGCGCGCGGAGGACTCCGAGTCGACGCAGGAGTACACGCCGTTCGAGGGCTTCGAGCTGACCGCCCGGGTCACCGACACCTTCGTCCGCGGGCAGCACGTGCTCGTCGACGGCAAGGTCGCGGGCGAGCCGTCCGGCCGCTACGTCGCCCGCCCGCAGCGGTAGGGGGAACGACTGATGGCGGCGGTGGCGCGCAGTTACCTGTACGTGCCGGGCGACCGGGCGGACCTGCTGGACAAGGCGGCCGGGCGGGGCGCGGACGCGCTCGTGCTCGACCTGGAGGACGCGGTCACGCCGGCCCGCAAGGCGCAGGCCCGGCAGACGGTCACCGGGTTCCTGGGCGCCGCCGCCCCGTCCGGACCCGAGCTGTGGGTGCGGATCAACAGCGACCAGGTCGAGGCGGACGTCGAGGTGCTCTCGGACGCGGCGGCCGGCGTCTGGGTGCCGAAGGCCGAGCCGGAGCTGCTCGCGGAGGTCGACGCCGCGCTGACCCGGGTGCAGCGGCGGCTCGGCCCGGACGCACCGGCGTTCCGGGTGGTGGCGCTGATCGAGACCGCCCGGGGCGTGCTCACCGCGCCGCAGGTGGCCGCCGCGCCGCGGGTGCTGCGGCTCGGCCTCGGCGAGGCGGACCTCGCCGGTGAGCTGGGGATGCAGCCGGGGCCGGACCGGGCGGAGTTCGCGCCGATCCGCTCCCAGATCGTCGTCGCGTCGGCCGCGGCCGGGATCGCCCCGCCGGTGGGACCGGTCGAGACGACGCTGCGTGACCCGGAGCGGCTGGAACGGACCACCCGGGCGCTGCTGCGACAGGGCTTCCGGGCCCGCAGCGCCATCCACCCTGGCCAGATCGCGACGGTCAACGAGGTGTTCACCCCCACCGAGGCGGAGGTGGCCAAGGCGCGGGCCGTGCTGGAGGCGCTGGAGCGGGCCGAACGCGGCGGCTCCGGGGTGGCCACCGACGCCGACGGGCGGCTGCTGGACCGGGCGGTGGTGCGTGCCGCCGCCGAGGTGGTGCGCCGCGCGGAGGCGTCCGCGGGCTGAACCGTACGTCCGGGCCGGGGACCGTCGGCAGGTGCGACGCCGCCGGTCCCCGGCCCGGCGCGCGTCCAGGGCATGTGCGGCGCCGGTTCTCCCACGAAGTCGAGAACGGACCGGGCGGGGCGCCCCACCGCGCCCCGCCCGGTCCGTTCTCGCCGTCCGGCCCGTTCAGACCACAGCGGGCTGGGCCTCGGTGGCCATGGCGAGCGAGCCGAGCAGCGCGGCGTCCTGCGCGAAGTCCGACAGCACGATCTCCGGCGGGTACGGCAGCGTCCGGGTGAGCCGTTCGGTCAGCATCGCCCGCACCAGGTCGTTGCCCGCGACGCTGCCGACCAGCACGATCCGCTGCGGGTCGAGCAGCAGGCAGCACGTGACCAGCTGGCGGGCCAGCTCGTCGACGCGCAGGCGGAGCTGGTCACGGATCGGGCCGGGCTGCTCCGCGGCCGCGCACAGGCCGGCCGCCCGGCCGTCCACGTCCAGCCGCTGCGCCAGCTCGTCCAGGGCCCGGCCGGAGAACGTCGCCTCCAGCATCGGCTCCAACCGGGGCGGCCAGCTGTTGTCGGTCAGCCCGTACGCGATCTCGCCGGACGCGCCGTGGCGGCCCGGCAGCACCTCGCCGTTGACGGTGACCGCCGCCGCCACCCCGGTCCCGAGCCCGACGACGAGTCCCGGATCGGCGTCGCGCAGCGCCCCGAGCCGCAGCTCGGCGTAGGCGGCGGCCTTCAGGTCGTTCGTGACCCGCACGTGCGCCACGCCCAGGTGGGCGCGGACCGCGTCGGCCAGGCGCAGCTGCTCCCAGCCGGGCACGTTCGGCGCCAGCTCGATGCCGTCGTCGTGGACCACGCCGGGCGAGGCGATGCCGGCCGCGACGATCGTGCCGCCGGTCTGCTCGGCGAGTTCGCGGGCCCGGTCCAGCGCCCGGGTGAGGGCCTGCTGCGCGCCCTGCTCGGCGTTCGTGGGCAGGCGCTCGGAGACGAGCAGCCGGCCGTCGGCGTCGCCCACGCCGATGGCCATCTTGGTGCCGCCGAAGTCGATGCCGAGCAGGCGTGGATTTGCCGGTCGTTCCATGGTGATGTCAGATCGCCCTTCGGGCCGTCGGTCCAGATCACGTGGTCGCCGCGACACGACGTCCGCGACCACGGCCAGCTGCGTCTGTCGCCCCGTCACGGGCCTACCCTCGCCGCGACCGCCTCGGCGAGAGCCGTGTCGGCACGGGTCAGCCGCTCGCGCAGCTCCTGCGCCCGCTCCTGCACCGTGTCGAGCATTGTAGACAGTCGCCCGACCTGGTCCCGGACGGCCGCCTCGCCGGGGCCGTCGGCCTGGGCCCGCCGCAGCACGAGTTCGGGTCGGACCGCGGCGGCCAGGAGGTCCCTGACCGCGGCGTCGTCGAGCGTCAGGCCGAGGTCGGCGGCGGTGGACCGCACGAGCTCCCCGGTCCACGTCGCCGGCGCGCCGCCGCGTACCAGCCGGCCGAGCAGCGAGTGGGCGCCACGGAACGGCACGCCGTGGCGGGCCAGCGCGTCGGCCGCGGCGGTGGTGGTGGCGCCCGAGGCGACGATCTCCTCGCCGGACGGCGGGCGCAGCGGGTCCAGCTTCGCGATCAGGCCGCCGAGCAGCGAGAAGAACCGGTACGCCCGGTCGTCGCCGTCCCAGAGCCGCGCCTGCACGTCGGTGGTGGCGTTGTTGGAGTCCTCCCACCACGCGGCGCCGACGTTGTTCAGCACACTCGCCGCGTCGGCCGCCGCGGCGCCGGCCATCGAGACGAGGTGCTCCAGCACCACCGGGTTGCGCTTCTGCGGCATGATGCTGCTGCCCTGGGTGAACTCGCCGGGCGTGACCACCCAGCCCCAGCTCAGCCAGTCCATCAGCGTGCGGGCCAGCCGGGCGCCGGTGGCGAGCGCCTGCGCGTTGAGCGTGGCGACCCGGACCAGGTGGTCCGCGCCGGCCACCGCCTCGTACGAGTTGACGATCAGCTGGTCGAAGCCGAGCAGGTCGGCCAGCCGGCGGGGCGAGATGTCCAGGTCGGTGCCGGCGAAGGCGCAGGAGCCCAGCGGCGAGCGGTTCATCTCGTCCAGCAGGTCGGCGTACGCGGCCGCCTCGCCCGCCAGCGCCTCGGCGTAGCCGGCGAAGACGTGCCCGATGCTCGTCGGCTGGGCCGGGCGGCGGTGCGTGTAGCCGGTGACCACCACGTCGGCGTGCCGGTCCGCGCGGTCCAGCACGGTACGGCCGGTGGCCAGCAGCGCGTCGAGCACCTGGAGCAACTGGTCGCGCAGCACCATCCGGAACACGCCCGCGTCGAGGTCGTTGCGGCTGCGTGCGAGCTGCACGCTGAGCTGCGACACCTCGATGCCGGCCGCGGCGGCGAGGCGCTTCTCCAGCGTGTAGTAGACGTCCTCGACGCTGCCGTCGTACTCCAGCTCCTCGGGCCGGTCCCCGGTGAGGGTGACCAGCCCGCGCAGCATCGTGGCGGCGGCCTCGTCGGTGATCAGTCCCTGCTCGGCGAGCATGACGACGTGGGCCTTGCTGGCCGTGACCATCGCCGGGTAGAGGTGGGCGACGTGGTGGTCGAACACCACGCGGAGGTGGTGCTGTTGATAGACGGTCAGTGACGGGCTCATGGTGGCCTCCCGAGGTGGTGCGTTGTCGCGCGGCAGGACGCGCGTGGTCATCCGGTCGCCTGTTGCGGCCGGTCGGCGCCGGGCGGTCCGGGCAGCGGCGCGGCCAGCCACGCCTCGACCAGCTCGCGCAGCCGGGCGCCCGCGGTGACGCGGATCCGGTCGCCGGCCTCCTCGCCGGCCAGCGAGACATGCCCCGACCAGCCCTGCCACGGGTCGGGCCGCGACTCCACGAGCACGTACGGGTACGGGGTGGGCAGTTTCGGCTTCGGCGGCAGGTCCGGCGCGGCGTCCAGGCGTACCGCGGCCGGGTCGAAGCCCAGCACCGCCGAGCTCTCGTACGCGCCGCCGTGGCCCCGGGCCGGCAGCTCACCGAACATCTCGGTGGTCTCGTCCGGGCCGACGAGCTGGAACCAGTTCACCAGCATCATGCTGGCCCGCTGCCGGCCGGACACCCACTCCATCGCGGCGCGGACGGTGGACATGTTGGCGTCGTGCCCGTTGACCACGAGCACCCGGGGGAAGCCCGCCTCGACGATGCCGGCGAGCACGTCGGCGAGGTAGCCGACGGCGATCTCCGGCCGCAGCGCCACGGTGCCCGGCCACTGCCGGGTCTGGCCCGGGCAGGCGGCGTACGGCGTGGCCGGGAACAGCACCGCCCGGGCGGACCCGGTGGCCAGTTCCCCGGCGAAGCCCTCGGCCAGGATCAGGTCGGTACCGATCGGCAGGTGCGGACCGTGCCACTCGACCGCGCCGACCGGCAGCACCGCCAGGTCGGCCGTCGCGGTCACGGCGGCGAACGCGTGCCCGGGCACCCGGGTGACCGGGAGCAGCCCTCCCCCGGTCCGCCACCGCTCGATCAGTTCGTCCACTGCTCGGCCCTCCGGGTCGCGGTCCGGCTGGTCTCCAGCCGCCCGGAGAACCACATCACCACGAAGATGAGCAGCACCTGGAGCATGCCGTAGGCGGCCGCGGTGCCCAGCTCGAAGCTGTACATCCGGTTGTTGATGGCGACCGAGATCGGCACCGTCGACGAGGTGTAGATGAGCACCGAGGCGACGAACTCGCCGACGCCGTGCACGAACGCCAGCAGCGCGCCGGCGAGCACGCCGGGCAGCATCAGCCGCACGGTGATCGTGTAGAACGCGCGCAGCCAGGAGGCGCCGAGGTTGCGGGCGGCGTCCTCCAGCGACGGGTCGATCAGCGCCAGCGTGGCGGAGCTGGACCGGAACACGATCGGCAGGAACCGCACGAAGTAGGCCAGCGGCAGGATCCAGAACGTGCCGACGAGCACCTGCCCGAAGCTGAACGCGTTGCCGGTGCTGAACGCCGAGATCAGGTTGATCGCCACGACCGTGCCGGGCAGCGCCCAGGCGATCATCACGGCCACGTCGAGCAGGCCGCGCCCGACGAACTTCAGCCGCCGCACCGCGTACGCGACGAGCACGCCGATGATCACGCAGCCGACGACCGCGAGCAGGCTCATCTGCACCGAGTTGAGGATCGGCTCGAACGCCTTGGGGTCGGTGAAGATGGTGACGAAGTTCTCCAGCGTGTACGTCGGCGGCAGCACCTCGGTGGTCCAGGACCGGTCCTCGGAGAAGGCGACGAGCGCGATCGCGGCGACCGGGGCGAGCAGGACCAGCGTGGCCAGCACCGAGGCGAGCGGGGCGAGCCAGCGGCCGATCGGGTTGGTGATCTCCCGCCGGACGGCCGAGATGCCCTTGGACTGCGACTGGTAGTTGCGCCGTCCCTCGTACCAGCGCATCGCCAGCAGGAAGATGATCGAGACGATGCCGAGCACCGAGGCGTACGCCGAGGCCATCGGCAGGTCGCCGTTGGTGCGGTTGATGTAGATCTGCATCGTCATGGTCTGGCTGACGTTGAACAGCAGCGGCGCGGTGTAGGACGCCAGCGACGTCATGAAGACCAGCAGCGACGCCGAGATCAGCGCGGGGGTGAGCATCGGCAGCAGGACCGTGCGCCACACCCGTGCCCGGCCCGCGCCGAGGTTGTACGCCGCCTCCTCGACCGACGGGTCCATCCCGGCCAGTGCCGCGGAGGCGGCCAGGAAGAAGAACGGGTACATGGTGAACGTGTGCACCACGAGCACGCCGGCGATGCCGTCGAAGGCCAGGACCGGCTTCTCGGTGCCGAGCAGCGCCTGCAGGCCGCGCGGCACGATGCCGATGTTGCTGTAGAGCAGCTGGAAGGAGACCGCGCCGATCAGCGGCGGCAGCGCCGCCGGCACCAGGATGATCGCCTCGATGAGCCGCCGGCCGCGGAAGTGGAACCGCTTGAGCAGGAACGCCATCGCCACGCCGACGATGCCGCAGAGCAGCACGCTCGCGGCCGAGATGAACAGCGAGGTGAACAGCGACTCGCGGGCCACCCCGGAGGAGGAGAGGAACTGGAGGTAGTTGTCCGTGCCGTTGGCGCTCACGCTCTCGCGGAAGGTGGCGAACATCGGCTGGACGACGAAGCCCCAGAGCACCAGGACCAGCGGCAGCACCAGCAGGTACGGGAACCACCGGGAGTTGGTCCCGCCGGCCAGGCGCCGGCCGAGGGCCACCGCCCAGGCGGGGGCGGTTCGGGTAGCAGCGGTCACGGCTTGACCACCCAGAGGCGCTCCGGTACGAGCCGCAGCCCCACCACGTCGCCGAGCTGGAGGCCGGCCGGCGCGTCGATCAGGGCGGCCATCACCTCGTTGCCGTCCACGTCGACGCTGATGTGGGTGGCCATGCCGGTGAACTCGACGTGGCTGATCCGGCCGCGCATGGCAGCCGTGTCGTCGTCGCCGCCGAGCGCGATGTGCTCGGGACGCGCGGAGACGAGCGCGGTGTCGCCCTCGCCGAGCCCGTGCCCGGCGGGGGCGCCGACGTCGATGGTGGCGCCGCCGGGCAGGCGCACCGCGACGCTCTCGTCCGTCGCGCCGGTCACCGGCAGGCTCAGCACGTTGCTGCGCCCGATGAACCGGGCCACGAACGCGTTCGCCGGCTTGTAGTAGATCTCGTGCGGGCTGCCGACCTGCTGGACCCGGCCGGATTCCATGACCGCGATCCGGTCCGACATCGCCATCGCCTCGGCCTGGTCGTGCGTGACGTAGATCGAGGTGGTGCCGCTCTCGCGCTGGATGCGCCGGATCTCGGCGCGGGTCTCCTCGCGCAGCTTCGCGTCGAGGTTGGACAGCGGCTCGTCGAGCAGCATGGTGCGCGGGCGGATGACCAGGGCCCGCGCCAGCGCGACCCGCTGCTGCTGGCCGCCGGAGAGCGCGTCGATGCGCCGGTCGCCGTACCCGTCCAGGTGCACCTGGGCGAGCGCCTCCTCGATCCGCCGGGCCTGGTCGGCGCGGGAGACCCGCCGGACCTTGAGGCCGTACGCGACGTTCTGCGCCACCGTCATGTGCGGGAACAGCGCGTAGTTCTGGAACACCATGCCGGTGTCCCGCTTGTTCGGCGTCCAGTGGGTGACGTCGTCGTCGCCGAAGTGGATACGACCGGAGGTCGGGAAGTAGAAGCCGGCCACCATGCGCAGCGTCGTCGTCTTGCCACAACCGCTCGGCCCGAGCAGCGTGAAGAACTCGCCGGCTGCGATGGTGACGGTGACGTCATCGACCGCCGCGGAGTCGCTCGACTTGGCGAAGCGCTTACTGACCGCCGTCAGTCGGACATCGATCATTTCTTGGGTCCTTCCAGGACGAAGCCGGGCCGTGCCGTGGCACGGCCCGGTTCCGAGCGTCTTAGCCCTTGCCCTTGATCTGGGCGTTCCAGTGGGTGATCCAGGCGGTCTCGTTCTTGCCGATCACGTCCCAGTCGACGTTCATCGGCTTGAGGTCGAGCTTGGTCAGCCACTCGGGCTTCTCGGCGATCTCGACAGCGGGGATCTGGAAGTAGTCCTTGGCCAGGCTGGCCCGCAGCGAGTCGTCGAAGAGGAACTCGAGGAACTTCTTCGCGCCCTCGGTGTTGCCGCCCTTGACGGCGGCCACGCCGTCGACGAGCACCGGCGCGCCGGAGGCCGGCATGACGTAACCGAACGGCATCTTCTCGTTGGCCTGCAGCAGGATGTCCTGGAGGTTCCAGGCGCTGACCACGCCCTGCTCACGCGACATCTTCAGGTAGAGGTCGCTGGGGTTGGCGGCGTACTCGACGGTGTTGGCGTCGAGCTTGCGCAGCCAGTCGTAGCCGGGCTGCGGGTTCGACCCGTCCGGGGTGTAGCGCTGGATCATCGAGGCGTAGATCGAGCGCATGGTGCCGGAGGCGGCCACGTCCCGGATGATGATCTTGTCTTTCCACTTCGGGTCGACCAGGTCGTCCCAGTCCTTCGGCGCGGTCTCCGGGGTCAGCGCCTTGTTGTTGTACATGATGACCTCGGGCAGCAGGATCTCGCCGAACCAGCGGCCCTCGGCGTCCTTGTACCGCGCGTCGATCTTCGAGGCGAACGACGGCTGCCACGACTCCAGCAGGCCCTCGGACGCGCCGGCGGCGAGACCCTGCTGGGTGCCGCCCCACCAGACCGACGCCTGCGGGTTGGCCTTCTCGGCGCGGACCCGCTCGAGCACCTCCTGGGCGCCCATGTTGAGCACCTCGACCTTGCCCTTGTACTCGGGGTTCTTGGTCGTGAACTGCTCGACGACGTAGTCGGTGACCGACTTGTCGCGGGCACTGTAGATGACGACCTTCTCGGCCGGCGCGGCGCCGGTGGAGCCGGTGTCGTTGTCGTCGTCACTGCTGCCGCACGCGCTGACGGCCAGCAGCGCGCTGAACGCGACGGCCAGGGCCAAACGACGTTTCATTGGTACCTCCATTTTGCGGGGGAACTATCGGAAGCGGAGAAAGACGGTGTGCGCCCGTCCCGGGGGCGCGGGCGGTGTGCGCCGGTCCCCCGGGGACGGGGTCGAAGGTCCGCGGGTCGCGCCCCGGAGCGGGGCGCGCCGCATCGCGCCGCGACCGGTCGTCCGGGATACGGACGCGGTCGCCGCGACGGTGACGGTGACGGTGGGTGGGGTGTCGGGTCGGAGGGCGTCGGGGTCGTCGGGGGCCGGGGTCGGGTGGTGGTCAGGGAAGCGAGGGCCGGGGCACCGCCGCGGAGAGCGCGTAGCTGATCGCTCCGTGCAGCACGGCCTGGTCGCCGAGGGTGGCCCGGCGCACCTCGGTGGGGGCCGGGGTGCGGGCGGAGACGAGGGTCTGAAGCTGGTCGAGGGCCGCGTCGTCGAGTTCCGCGGCGGCGCCGCTGAGCAGCACCAGTCCCGGGTCGACCACGCAGGCGCAGGAGAGGATCAGCCCGGCCCAGGCGCCGAGGACCTCGTCGAGGTAGTCGCGGGCGGGCGCCGACGTCGCGGCGAGCCGGCTCAGCTCCCGTACCGGCGAGTCGGGCCGGCGGCCCGGGTTGAGCGCGACGACCCGTTCCGCGATGGCGTTGACCGACCACCGGGCCTCGAAGTCCCCGACGCCGCTGTAGCGGCGCTCGGTCGCGCCGCCCAGCGGCAGGAAGCCGACCTCGCCGGCGGCCCCGCTGGCGCCGCGGCGGACCTTGCCGTCGAGCACGAGGCCGGCGCCGATGCCGTCGGCGACGTGGATCAGCAGCAGGTTCGCCACGTCCGCGCCGGCGCCGGCCACGCACTCGCCGGCGGCCATCAGGTTGACGTCGTTGTCGACGACCACGGGTACGCCGAGCCGCCGTTGCACGGATTCGCCGATCGGCCACGCCTCGACCAGTCCGACCGACGGCGCGAGGCGTACCGCGCCGTTGCTGGACACGCCGGGCACCGCGATCGCGACGCCGCGAAGCGAGGGCAGGTTGTCGCCGACCAGGTCGAGGACGAACTCGCAGACGGTCTCCACCACGTTCGCGCCGAGCCGCGCGACGCGGTGCGCGATGACCGCGCCCTCGCTGTCGGCGATCTCGCAGCTGATCCGGGGTGGCTCCAGCGACACCGCCGCGACGAGTTCGGCGCGGGGGTTGAACTCGAGCATCTCCCGGGGGCGGCCGGTGGTGGGCGCGCCGGGCCCGCGTTCGATGAGGTAACCCTCGGCGACCAGCTCCCGCACGAGCGCGGTCACAGTGGCCGCGGAGAGGCCGGTCATCTCGGCGAGGTCCACTCGGGACAGCCGCCGGGCCTGCCGGGCGGCCAAGATCACCGAGAGACGCTTGATCTCACGGGACCGCTCACGGCTGACCGGGCTGGTCGGGGCTTTGTCAGACACGCTTTCTTCCTAGTGAGAAAAAAATCAGACGTCAAGTAACGAGATGATCTCGGGCCCGCAGCCAGCGGAAAGATGGGAAGCGGCAAGCCGGGCGCGCCGGGCCACACCGACATGGCGCGCAAAACCGGGCCCTCGCCTCCACATTGGGCACCCAAAGCCGGACAAAGAGTCCCCTCTGGCCGGTGCCGCCCCGGGAGGCGGGTCGCTGAGCTGCGGGGATCGTTTCTTCGAATAAGGAAGAAAGTCGTCCGGACCTATTGACGACGGCTCCGCAAGATCCCTAGGTTACGGCCCGAAGGCCTTCCGGTGGACCGACCAGTCGCCACCGTGTGCACCGCTCACACCGTGACGGTGCGCGTACACCACCATCCCGTTGTCGAGCACCACGACCAGCGAGGACCCGACGGTCCTCTATGGACAGCTGTCCGCGTCACGACCCGGCGCGAGCCACCGTGTCAGCCGGCCCGCGCCGGGCCCGTGACCCGTCCCCCAGCCGCAGCACTCCCGCTTCGAGACGAAGAGGTATGCCCATGAGATGGCGCACCACGGCGGCGATCGCCATGTGCGGTCTGCTGTCGTTGGGCCTGGCCACTCCGGCCCAGGCCAACCCCCAGAAGGCAACACCGAAGCCACAGGCCAAGAAGTCCGACAAGCCCGTCGACCTGGACATCATGTTCATCGGCGCGCACCCGGACGACGAGGCAGGCCAGCTCGGCATGCTCGGATACTGGAACGAGTATCACGGCATGAAGGCGGGCGTCATCACCACCACCCGCGGCGAGGGCGGCGGCAACGCCACCGGCCTCGAAGAGGGCCCCGAGCTCGGCATCCTGCGGGAGGCCGAGGAGCGCAAGGCCGTCGCCTGGGCCGGCGTCAACCACATCTACAATCTGGACGCGCTCGACTTCTGGTACACCGCGAGCGCCCCGCTGACCGAAGAGGTCTGGGGTCACCAGGAGACGCTGTCCCGGATCGTGCGGGTCCTGCGCACCACCAAGCCCGAGGTCATCCTCACGATGAACCCGTCGGCGACGCAGGGCAACCACGGCAACCACCAGAAGGCGGCCATGCTGGCCGTGGAGGCCTTCTACGCGGCGGCCGACCCGAAGGCGTTCCCGGAGCAGATCAAGAAGGAAGGGCTCGAGCCCTGGCGGGTCTCCCGCATCTTCCAGACCGGCGGCAGCGGCACCACCGGCACCAACGGCCCCGCCTGCGAGACGACGTTCACGCCGGCCGAGGCCAGCAACGTCATCTTCGGCACCTGGCAGGGCTACGAGTCGGCGCGGCACGACGGCAACCGGTGGAACACGGTCCAGACCTGGGCCCGCCGGGAGTACGTGTCGCAGGGCTGGGGCAACAGCTCCTTCCCGACGACCAACCCGGCCAACATCGGCTGCAACCGGCTGACGCTGATCGACACCCGCACGCCGTACCCGGACCCGAACGTGGGCGCCGGCACCGGCGCGCTCCAGGGCGCCACCCTGCGTGCCCCGGGCGGCCTGCCGCTCGGCACCGAGATCCACGTGCGTCCGCGCACCTGGGAGGCCCTCGCCGGCCAGCCCATCACGGTCGACACGGTGCTCTACGCCGAGAAGGCCATCCCGGGCGCCAAGGTCACCCTGGACGTCCCGGCCGGCTGGACGGTGAGCGGTAACGGCAACGTCGGCACGCTCACCCCGCGCAAGGAGGTCGTGAAGACCTTCACTGTCACCCCGCCGGCGCAGGTCGAGGTGGGCACCCGTTTCAAGCTCAACGCCACGCTGACCAGCAAGAAGGACGGCAGCGGCACCAGCAGCGCCCGAGTGCAGGGCACCGCTCCGGTGCGCGGCACCCTGGAGCCGCTGGAGGAGATCGCCGACTTCCGCGCCTGGACGGTGCGGAACAAGACGCAGCAGCTCGACGCGCTCATCGAGTCCCTGCTGAGCATCCCCAGCGGCGGCACCCGCAGCGTCAAGGTCAACCTGACCAACCACGGCACGCGGGTCCAGTCCGGCACGGCGAAGCTGAACGTCCCCGCGGGCTTCTCCGTGGCCGAGCAGCAGCTGCCGTACAGCGGGCTCCAGCCGGGCGCCACCACCTCGGTGACGTTCACCGTCACGAACACCGACACGTCGCTGCCGACGGCCAACCGGGCGCCGGACAACGGCGCCTACCGGGTGCAGATCGAGACCAGCTACGTCGGTGGCAGCGCCACCGAGCCGGGCGTGTTCAACCTGGTCCCGACCACCACGATCCCGAAGGCGGCCACCGCGCCCACGGTGGACGGTCACGGTCACGACCACGAGTACACCGGCGAGGTCATCGACATCTCCACCCGCTGGGAGGGCACCGCCGCCCCGGCGTCGGACATCTCCGGCACCGCCCAGCTGACCCACACCGACGACGCCCTGTACGCCATCTTCAACATCACCGATGACGTGCTCGGCACCGTCCTGCCGCCGGAGGACTGCAAGCGTCCGCGGCGTAACGACAACATCGAGTTCGGCATCGACCCGCGCGGCAACTCGGCGAACACCTCCACGGTGTTCAACATGGCGCTCTTCCCGGCCACCCGGGACCCGGGCAACGGCAACCCGCCGTGCTTCGCCCGGGAACGGGACAACCACCAGGGCGGCCCGGAGACCGCGCCGGGCGTGGAGATCGCCTCCGTGGTGACCAGCAACCCGTACACCGGGTACCGGATCGAGGTCAAGATTCCGTTCAGCGTGCTGCCGGACACCATCGACCCGAGCCGGATGGGCCTGAACATCCTGGTCAACGACTCGGACACGCAGGACCTCAGCTCGCAGACCCGGGTCGGCTGGTCGACCTGGAGCGGCGTACGGGCCGACCCGTGGCGCTGGGGCAACGCGATCCTGCCGGACCTGCCGGCGAGGCCGGCGGCGCCCAAGGCTCCGATCATGCCCGACACCGCCGCGCTGAGCGTCGACTCGCCGCAGACCCTGCTGCAGTCGGTCTCGGACGGGGTGGCACCGGGTGGGTACGCCAAGCTGGCGGACAACACCGTGAAGCTCAAGAAGGTCAACCTCAAGGCCGGCAAGGTCTCGGTGGACCTCCAGGTGAAGAAGGCCGGCACCGCCCGGGTCTTCGTCTGGGACGGCAACCAGGTCGTGGCGCAGGCCCAGGCCGACCTGCGCAAGGACGGCACCCTCGTCCTGCCGCTGAGCGGGTCGCTCCCGGCCGGCACCTCGCTGCTCGTCTCGTACGAGAGCGGCGGCGCCACCACCGCTCTCGCGAAGCAGCTGAGCTGACGGTGAACGCGTCGACCTGACGCGCTGACGCGATGGGCCGGGCCGTGAGGTCCGGCCCATCGTGCCGTCTCCGGGCGGCTCAGCGTTCCGTTGCCGCGACCGGCCGAGGCCGGTCCGGCGACGGCGCGGCCGGGGCCGGCCACCAGCGGCGCGAGGCCAGCGCGGCCAGTCCGGCGCCGACGGTGTTGAGCAGGACGTCGTCCACCGAGGAGACGCGGTCGAGCCGCAGGACGTACTGCGCGACCTCGACCAGGACCGAGCAGCCCGCCGCGAGCGCCAGGATCCGCGGCACCGACGCCAGCGCCGCGAACCGCAGCGGGCCGAAGAATCCGAGCGCCGCGAACACCAGCAGGTTGCCCACGATCTGCACGGTGACCGTCAGCGGCCCGCTCGCCAGGACGGTGAGCAGGTCCCGCAGCGGCACCAGGCTCACCCGGCCGGGAACGGCGCCGGCCCGGTCACCCGGCAGCATGATCATCCAGACCCACGGCACGGTGCCGTAGACGATGCCGACCTCGGTCAGCGACCGGCGCCAGGCCGGCCCACCGCCGCGCCGGCGCGCCAGGAGCCACACCACCAGCGCGGCCAACGGCAACGCGGCCACCGTGATGAGCACGACCCCGTTGATCGTGCCGAGCCAGCCGTGCCACCCCTTGATCACGCCGCCCCCACTTTCCGTACGGCCGAGGACCCGCCCGGCCGGTGCGGGCCGGCGTCCCCCGACTCGCTCAGGGTGCCATCCTGCCCCCGGCGGTCCCGCCCTCGGCCCGGTGGCCTCCACCCCGGCAGCCGCGCCCGCAGGACGGCGGGGGCAGGAGCACGGCACGGGCCGGTGAGGTGAGTCAGCCCGGGCCGTTGACGCCCCGCCCCCACTTTGGTAAGACCTTAACATTATGGATGTCGCCACACTCTCGGCACAACGCCTCGTGCTCACGCTTCACCGCGCCACCACGCTCGTCGACCGCGTCGCCGACACGCACCTGCGGAACACGCACGACATGACCCTTTCCATGTTCGCCGCGCTGGTGACGATCCACGCGATCGGTCCTGCGCGGCAGAGCAAGATCGCCCAAGCCCTCGACGTGTCCAGAGCGGCCGTGACGCAGCGCCTGGTCGAGCTCGTCGCGCGCGGGCTCGTCGAGGTCGCTCCGGATGCCACCGACCAGCGCGCGAATCGCGTCGCCGTCACGAAAAAGGGCCGGGAACTCCTCGACGCGGCATGGAAAGGGCTCGCGGAGATCGACGACGGCATCGAGGACGGCATCGATCTCGAAGCGCTGCAGAGCGCCCTGGACACGCTTGCCGCCAACGCCGCACGCTATCTCGCCGGCCAGGAGGTGACGGCATGAGCGTCGCCGCCATCGTGGCCACCCTCGTACTCACCGCACTCGCTGCGCTCCAGGTGCTCGTCGCGGCCGGCCGGCCGTACGGGCGACTGGTATGGGGTGGGCAGCACGAGACACTGCCGCGGCGATTCCGCGTCGGCAGCGCAGTGTCGGTCGTCGTCTACGCCGTCATGGCCTGGGTGCTGCTCGCGCGCGCCGAAGTCTTCGGGCCTTTCAGGCCGTTCGTCGGCGTCGCGACGTGGGTGCTCTTCGGGTACTTCGCAATCGGGATCGCGCTCAACGCAATCTCGCGAAGCCGCGCCGAACGCCTGGTGATGACGCCCGCATGTGTGGTCCTGGCGGCGTGCTCGCTCACCGTCGCGCTCAACTGAACCCGAACCCCTTGACCGGCGGCGAAGAGTTGCGCGCGCCGGGATGCGCGCGCACCGGTCCGGCGCCCCCGGTAATGCGATTGCCGCACCGGCGGCGAAGCCGATTACCGGTTCCGGCCCGTCGATTTACGCGCACCAATTCGGGTACCCGATCGGTGCCCCAACTGCTGCGATCGACGCTGCGCACCGGGACCACTCTGGGTACCCGGACCAGCGCCAACGGGGCGCCGCACGCCCACCTCGCGCCGGCAAACAAAGCCTTTCCTAACGAAGGTAAGCCTCATCTTCGTCGGTCCGGGAGTTCACGCGAAAACGGCGACTAACCGCCGCCGACGCCGCATTCCGCTGCTACGGTGAGCACGATCCTCACTTCGGGCGGACAGGTTTGAAGCCCGGCCCGCACGGCTAATACCGAATGGCATTCGAGCACCACGAGGCCGGCCCATTGCTTCCCGCCGGCCCGCATGACTTGGAGGCACCATGAAGACCCTGTTGCAGTCTCCGCCGGTACGTGAATGCGCCGCCACCGCGTGCAGCTTCAACGACAACGGGTGTCACGCCCCCGCGATCACCGTGGCGGCGAGCGCCGACGCGGCGTCCTGCGCGACGTTCGTCGAGTCGTCGCTGAGCGGCGGGATCGCGGAGGTCACCGGCGCGGTGGGCGCGTGCGCCCGCGCCGAGTGCGTGTTCAACACCAACCTCGCCTGCACGGCCGAGTCGATCACGGTCGGCCCCGGCGCCACGGTCAGCGACTGCCTGACCTACCAGCCCGCCTGACAAAGCGGACACCACGCCCGGACGGGTCACGACGGTCACCGTCGTGGCCCGTCGGCGTTGTGCAGCACCCGACCCGCCGTTGCACAGGTAAGCCTTACCTATTACCGTCTGACCTGGGCCGACTTCACCCTTCCCGGCCGAGGAGACAGACATGGCGTTGCACCCCGCCGGGCGTCCGGCCCCGCCGGCCGGCCTCGCCCCGGTCGCCGCAGGGCCGTCGACGCTCCCGTCCACGCCCCGCGACGCCGTCGCCGCGCGTTGCGCGCTGAGCGCCGCCTCCTCGCTGCGGCTCACGCTCGGCGACACCACCGCCGACCTCCTCTCCGCCCACGCCGTCCTCCCGGACGGCACGATCGTCCTCGCCGTCGACGCGATGAGCCGCACCGGCGGCCTGCTGGTGGCCGCGCGCGGCCAGAGCGGCGCGGTACGTCTCGACGTGACACACCTCGCCCCGGTCGCCGTACGCTCCCGGGTACGCGCCCGGCTGCGGATCCTCGGCACCGCCCGCCGCTTCGACCCGGCCGCGCTCGACGCCTGCGACCCGGCCACCGTGATGTCGCTGCTCGACCTGCCGCCGGTGGCGTTGTGGGCGGTTGCCCCGGACGAGATCGTCCTCGACCGGTCCGCCGATCCCGTCGCGGTGGACCCCGGCGCGTACCGTGCCGCCCGCCCGGACCCGATCGCCGTCGACGAGGCCGCCCACCTCGCCCACCTGTCGCGGCACCACGGCGACGTCCTGGACCGGCTCGGCGCACGCGTCGACCCCGGCGCCGGGGCGACGCGGATCGTCCCGGTCGCGCTCGACGCCGAGGGCATCGTGCTGCGCGCGGAGCGGCCGGGCGGCCACACCGACACCCGGCTGGCCTTCGCCCGCCCGGTCACCGCAGGCGCCGGCCTGGCCGAGGCGCTGCGGACGCTGCTCACCTAGGACCTTCCGCTCCCTACGGAGCGCATCGCGGCGGCGGCGAGAACGCAGGCGGTGGTGACCGCGGCGAGCAGGAGGTGGTAGCCGCCGTACGCCAGAAGCACGGCGGCAAGCAGGGGCGCAGCGGCTTTGGCGGTGGTGACCGGGGCGGTGAGTCGCCCGGCGATGGTGGCGTAGGCGGCGGTTCCGTAGCGGTCGGCGAGGATCGCGGGGGTGGCGAGGCTGGCGACGCCGAAGCCGAGGCCGAATCCGGTGACGGTGATGACGGCGCCCACCCGGCTTCCCGCGGTGAACGGCATGGCGAGGACCGCGGCGGCCTGGACGGCGAAGACCGTGGCGACGACGGTGGTCATCGGGAGGCGGCGACGGGCGCCGGTGAGGACGAGTCGTCCGGCGACCGACAGGACGCCGAGGAGACCGGCGACGGCAGCGGCGAAGGTCGCGGGGTGGCCGCGGCTGGTCAGGTAGCCGACGAGGTGGACTCGATGGTGCCGGTCGCGGCGCCGTGCGCGACGAGGGCTGCGGCGAGGATCCAGAACCGCCGGTCGCGCATCGCGGAGCGGGCCGCAGCTTGTCGCGCGACGACAGGTGACGCCGCAGGGCCGGCCGGGGTGCGGTGCGGCGGTCGGCGGATGGCGAGGGCGTGCAGGGGGATGGTCACCGTGCCGTGGACGGCGGCAAGGACGAGGAGCGCGTCGCGCCAGCCGAGGTGGGCGGCCAGCACGCCGGTGAGCGGCATGAAGATGGTGCTGGCGAACCCCGCCACGACGGTGATCGCGAGCAGCGCGGTGGGGCGCCTGTCGGGGGTGAACCAGGAGATGACGACGGCGAAGGCGGGTTCGTAGAGGACCATCGCGCCGGTGATGCCGATGCCGACCATGACGACGTAGAGCTGTCCGATGGTTCGGACCTGGGACCAGGCGATCAGGAGGGCGGTCGCGGCGATCGAGCCGGCGGTCATGAGGGTTCGTCCGCCGTGCCGGTCGAGCCACCTGCCGACGGGTATGGCCATCAGCGCGCCGGCGAGGACGCTGGCGGTGAGGGCGCCGGTGACGGCAGTGGTGGAGGCGCCGAGGCCGGCGGCCATGGGGCCGAGGAGGACCGCGTAGGCGTAGTAGAGGGTGCCGTACCCGATGGTGCTGGTGACGGCGAGGGCTGCGACGACGCGCCACCCGTGACGCCCGCCGACAGTGGGGTCGGCGGGCGCCGTCGTGGTGGTCATCAGCTGGTGCAGCAGCCGCCGGTCTGGCCCCCGGCCGGGGTGTCGAGGCTGACCAGGGTGAGCGGTGCGGACAGCAGGCCCCCGGAGATCCCGGTCGCCAGCCCTTGCGCGGCCGGTGATGCCGCCGGGTCAGGGCCGCAGCAACTGTCGGCGCCGGTGGAGTCGGCGGGATTGCTGTTGCAGACGCCGGTCTCGGGCAGGTCGAGCTGGACGTCGCGGGCGGCGTCCCAGTCGCCGGCGAGAGCGGCGACGACGGAGCGGACCTGCTCGTATCCGGTGGCCATGAGGAACGTCGGCGCACGGCCGTAGCTCTTCATGCCGACGGCGTAGTAGCCGGCCTCGGGGTGCGCGAGCTCGGCGGCGCCGTGCGGGGGAACGGTGCCGCAGGAGTGCTCGTTCGGGTCGATCAGCGGGGCGAGGGCGCGGGTGGCGCCCATGACCGGGTCGAGGTCCAGGCGCAGCTCGGCCGCGATCGAGTGGTCGGGGCGGAAGCCCGTGGCGGCGACGACGCGGTCCACGGTGACGGACTCGTCGGTGCCGTCGGCGTGACGGACGACCACGGCGACCCGGCCCTCGGCCGGGGTGAGGGCGTGCACGGAGAAGCCGGTGAGCAGCCGGATGCGGCCGGCGTCGACGTGGTCGCGCAGCCGGGCGCCGAGCGCGCCGCGGGCGGGCAGGGCGTCGGCGTCTCCGCCGCCGTAGGTGCGGGCCGGGCTGGCCGAGCGGATCGCCCAGATCACCTCCGTGCCGGGCTCGGCGGCGGCCAGTTCGGCCAGCGAGAGCAGGGTGTTCGCGGCGGAGTGGCCGGCGCCGACGACGAGGGTGCGCCGGCCGGCGAAGCGGTGCCGGTCGCTGCCGAGCACGTCGGGCAGGGCGTGCTCGAGGAACGCTGCCGCGTCCTTCTCGCCCCGGGCGGGCAGGCCGGAGGCGCCGAGGACGTTGGGAGTGCCCCAGGTGCCGGAGGCGTCGATGACGGCGCGGGCCGACAGCTCGTCGCCGTCGGCGAGGCGGATCAGGAACGGCGTCTGTTCGCGGCCTGCAGTACGCAGCCGGTCCAGGCCGAGCCGGCTGATCGCCGTCACCCGCGCGCCGTAGCGCAGGTGGGGCTTGAGCTGCGGCAGCTCCGCGAGGGGCTGGAGGTAGTCGGTGGCCAGCTCGGCGCCGGTGGGCAGGGCGTCCTCGGCCGGGGCGACCCACCCGGCGTCGACGAGCAGCCGGCGGGCGGCCGGGTCGACGTTGTACCGCCACGGCGAGAACAGGCGCACGTAACCCCACTGCCGTACTGCCGCGCCGGCGGTGTCGCCCGCCTCCAGGACGAGGAAGGGCAGGTCACGCTCGCGCAGGTGGGCGGCGGCGGCCAGACCCACCGGGCCCGCGCCGATCACCACGACGGGCGGCTCGTCCAGGACACTCATCGGGAACTCCTCTGTATTGATAATTGTCGAATCAAGGAGGTGCGGTGGTGCCGCGCGGACGGCACGGACCGGGATCAGGTGACGGCGCGGCCGGCCGTCAGCAGGCTCCGACCGGATCGGGAGCCGGGCGGCCCATGACGACGTCGGCGGCGGACGGGAAGCATCCGACACAGGCGTCGTTGATGCGGTAATGGCGTGCGGTGCCGACCGGCTCGACGAGCACGAACCGCACCTCGGTGAGGATCTTCAGGTGCTGGGAGACGGTGGACTGGGCGAGCCCGACGGCGGCGACGATCTCCCCCACGCTCATCGGCCGGGCGTGGCGGGCCAGGTACTCCACGAGCTGCACCCGCGTCGGGTCTGCGAGTGCCCGGAACCACGAGGCATAGGTCTGCGCGGCGCCGCGGTCGAGGAGGTCGCCCACCACCACTCCCTCTATCGTTAATCGCCGATTAACGATCGAAGCGTAGCAGGTGCGGAACGGTGACCCGACGGGCGGTGCCCCCTTCTCAGCGGGGGGCGGTCAGCGCGTAGGCGGCGGTGCGGGCGCGGTCGTGGAGGCGTTCGATCCGCTGCGCGGTTGTGGACACCCGGGCACAGGAGTCGCAGAACCGGACCCCTGCCAGGACTGACAGCCGGCGACGCGGGAAGCCGAACATGGCGAGCCTCATTTCCTCGGGGAACTCCATCTTGATGCCTGTCTAAACAGAGATTTGCACGCTGATTAGATAGATGTCAACCTAGAGGCATGTCGAAGCACCAGGCGCCGATCCCGCTCCTCGACCTCAACGCCGACGCGCCCTGCTGTCCCCCGCTGGCGCAGCGCCGGGTCCCGGCCGAGACGGCCGCGGTGCTCGCACCCGCGTTCAAGGCCCTCGGCGATCCGGTACGGCTGCAGCTGATGTCAATGATCGCCTCCGCCGACGGCGGCGAGGCCTGCGTGTGCGACCTGACGCCGGCGTTCGACCTGACCGGGCCGACGATCTCCCACCACCTCAAGACCCTGCGCGAGGCAGGCCTGGTGGACGCCGAGCGGCGGGGCACCTGGGTCTACTACCGGGCGCGGCCACAGATCCTGCGCCAGCTCGCCAGCCTGCTGTCGATCGAGCCGACCGTCGCGACGCAGCGGTAGACCGCCGCTCGGCGTCCTGCGCTTCGATCCGCTCGATGCCGGCTTGACGCTCCCAGATTACTCAGCGATGATTGAGTCAATGGATACTGAGCCTTCATCCCTCGCCGCCCGTGCGCGGATCCATGCCGCGCTGGGCGATCCGGCCCGCCTGGCCATCGTGGACGCACTCACCCTGGGCGACGCCTCCCCCGGGGAGATCGCCCACGCCCTGGACATGCCGACGAATCTGGTCGCCCACCACGTCAAGGTCCTCACCGACGCCGGCCTCGTCGCCCGGGGCCGGTCGGAGGGCGACCGGCGGCGCACCTACCTGCGGCTCCGACCAGCCACCCTCTCCGCTCTCACGCCGCCGCCGCTGGCGGGAGCGCATCGGGTCGTCTTCGTCTGCACCCACAACTCCGCCCGCTCGCAGCTCGCCGCTGCGCTGTGGAAGCGACGCACCAGCGGCGACGCCGCGTCCGCCGGCACCAAGCCGGCACCCCGGGTCCATCCCCGCGCGCTCGCCGTGGCCCACCGCCACGCCCTTGACCTCAACCCGGGCGGCACCGCACACGTCGACGACATCGTCCGGGACGACGACCTGGTCATCGCCGTCTGCGACAACGCCCACGAGGAACTCACCGGGCCGGTCCGCCCCCGCCTGCACTGGTCCGTGCCGGACCCGGCCCGCATCGACACCGACGAAGCGTTCGAGGCGGCCTACGCCGACCTCGCCGACCGCGTCGACCGCGTCGCCCCGCACACCGCGGCGACCGCACCCGACGCGCACGCGCCGGCACCCATGACCCACGGGAGACACCCATGAGCACCGCCACCAGAGCCGACCACGCCCCGCCGGTGGTGGCACGCCTGCCGCGCCTCGACCGGTTCCTGCCGGTCTGGATCGGCCTGGCCATGGTCGCCGGTCTGCTGCTCGGCCGGATCGTTCCCGGCCTGGACGACGTTCTCGACGCCGTCGAGGTCGGTGGCATCTCCCTGCCCATCGCTCTCGGCCTACTGATCATGATGTATCCGGTACTGGCCAAGGTCCGCTACGACCGCCTCGACACCGTCACCGGCGACCGGCGCCTCCTGGTCTCGTCGCTGATCCTCAACTGGATCGTCGGTCCCGCCGTCATGTTCGCCCTCGCCTGGTTGTTCCTGGCCGACCAGCCGGAGTACCGCACCGGTCTGATCATCGTCGGCCTGGCCCGCTGCATCGCAATGGTCATCATCTGGAACGACCTGGCCTGCGGCGACCGGGAGGCCGCAGCGGTCCTCGTCGCCGTCAACTCGGTGTTCCAGGTCCTCGCCTTCGGCCTGCTCGGCTGGTTCTACCTGTCGGTGCTGCCGGGCTGGCTGGGTCTGGACGGCGCCGCGCTGGAGGTCTCCGGCTGGGAGATCGCCGGTAACGTGCTCGTCTTCCTCGGCATCCCCCTGCTCGCCGGCTACCTCTCCCGCCGCCTCGGCGAGCGCACGAAGGGCCGCGACTGGTACGAGCAGCGGTTCCTGCCCAGGGTCGGGCCCGTCGCCCTGTACGGACTGCTGTTCACCATCGTCGTGCTGTTCGCCCTGCAGGGCGAGGCCATCACCGACCGGCCGGCCGACGTGGCCCGCATCGCCCTGCCGCTGCTGGCCTACTTCGCCCTCATGTGGGCCGGCTCCTACCTGCTCGGCCGGGCCATCGGGCTGAACTACGAGCGCACCACCACCCTGGCGTTCACCGCGGCGGGCAACAACTTCGAACTGGCCATCGCGGTCGCGATCGGCACCTTCGGGGTCGCCTCCGGCCAGGCCCTCGCCGGCGTCGTCGGCCCGCTGATCGAGGTCCCGGTTCTCGTCGGCCTGGTCTACGTGTCGCTGTGGGCCCGCGCCCGCCTGTTCCCCGCCCGCGCGGCAACCACCTGAATCAGGGAGACCCGATGAGTGACAAGCCAAGCGTCCTGTTCGTCTGCGTGCACAACGCCGGCCGTTCCCAGATGGCCGCCGGGTGGCTGCGCCACCTCGCCGGCGACACGGTCGAGGTGCGCTCCGCCGGCAGCGCGCCCGCCGGCCAGGTCAACCCGGCCGCCGTCGAGGCCATGCGGGAGGTCGGCATCGACATCACCGGCCAGACCCCCAAGCTCCTGGCGTACGAGACGGCGGAGTCCTCGGACGTCATCGTCACGATGGGCTGCGGTGACGCCTGCCCCGTCTTCCCGGGCAAGCGGTACGAGGACTGGAAGCTCGACGACCCCGCGGGCAAGGGCGTCGACGCGGTACGCCCGATCCGGGACGAGATCCGCACCCGGGTGGAACGGCTGCTCGTCGAACTGCGCCCCGCCGCCTGACGCCCCTGTCGTGCGACTCACCATGATCCGGTCCTGGTTGCACCGGCAGGCGGCCGGTGTTGGTGCGACGATGCAGGCGTGGGAACTGCGAAAACTGCCACCCCTGCCATCTCGCCGCTGACCGGCGAGCCGATCAAGCGTGCCGACGCCGAACGCCTCGCGGGCGTCCTGAAGGCGTTGGCCGACCCGGCCCGGCTGCGGCTGCTCAGCCTGATCCAGTCCGCTCCGGAGGGCGAGGCGTCCGTAACCGACCTCACCGCGCCGCTCGGCCTCTCCCAGCCGACCGTCAGCCATCACCTCCGGATCCTCACCGAGGCCGGTCTGATCGAGCGGGAGAAGCGGGGTGTGTGGGCCTACTACCGCCTGGTGCCGTCCGCGATCTCGGCGATCGCCGAGTTGCTGACGCCGCCTCGTAAACGGCCGACGAAGAAGGTCCGCTGAGCGGGGGACTGCCGGGCTGCCGCGCGTGCCCGCCGGCCTGACCGGGCCCCGGAACGTCAGCCGGCCACCGGGAAGTTGGATCGGACGAGCGCGTCCGGGTCGTGGCGGCGCTTGACCGCCCGGAGCCGGTCGAGGACGGCGGGAGTGAACGCGTCGGCCACCGTCTCGTCCCGGTTGAGGAACGTCACCGGCTTGCGTCCGCTGACCGGCAGGGCGCCGGCGAGGTCCCGCTGGCGCGCCGTGACCGCCGCCGGGTCGGTGGCGGCACCGAACAGGTAGAGCGCGTACGGCTCGGTGAGCGGGCCGTGCGGGCTGTCGGAGGCCCGGGCGAGGGCGCCGCCCAGGTGCCGGAGCTGGACGCTCAGCAGCGGGGCGATCGGGTCGGCCAGCAGTGCCTCGGCCGCGTCGTCGTCGAGGCGGGTCAGCAGCTCGGCGCGGGAGATGCCCGGGCTGGGGTCGGTGGGTTCGGCCGTGATGCCGCCGAGTTCGGTGACCGGCATGACCCGCCTGCTGTCGGAGATCGGCGTCGCCAACCGGTCCAGCGGCGTGAGCAGGCTCCGCGCCCCGGCCTCGTCGCCGAGGTAGGTGACGTCGAGGGCCACCATCGGTTCGCCGCCGGGGAAGTGCAGCAGGTCCATCCACACGGTCAGCTCGTCGGGCGCGGTGGCGGTGATCCGCCGGAACGCCCGCAGCACGTCCCGTGACTGCGCCGCCGGCCACAGCATCCGTCCGCCGAACAGGCTCGGCGCGGGGTGCAGCGCGAGTTCGAGCGCGGTGACGATCGCGAAGTCACCGCCACCGCCGCGCAGCGCCCAGAACAGGTCGGGGTCGGTCTCGGCGGTGACGTGCCGGTGCCGCGCCTCGGCGTCCACGACGTCGAACGCGGTGACCGCGTCGGACACCCAGCCGTACGCGCGGCCGAACCAGCTCAGCCCGCCGCCCAGCGCCACCCCGGTCACGCTGACGACCGGTGAACTGCCGGGCAGCCCGGTGAGCCCGTGCGGCGCGGCGGCGGCCTGGAACCGGCCGGACGGCACACCCGCGCCGACCCGGGCCCGGCGGGCGTCCGGGTCGATCTCCACGGTGTCCAGGCGGCCGGTGCGCAGCAGGATCGTGCCGTCGGCACTGCCGCTGGCGCCGTGCCCGTTGGGCTGCGCGGCGATGCCCAGTCCGGCCGAGCGGGCGTACCGGACGAGCGCGACGACGTCGTCGGCGTCGGCGGCCTCGACAACGGCCACCGGCGACTGCTCGACGGCCAGGTTCCAGGCCCGGCCGGCCATGTCGAACCCGGCGTCCCCCGGCAGCAGGACCCGGCCCCGGACGGCGGAGCGCAGCGGGTGCGGGGCGTTCGTGATCGTGTCCATGAGCCCACACTAGGGTCGAAAAAGACCCGGACTAGGGTGCATTCGCATGACGGATTCGTGGGCCAATCCGGCGCGCCGGCTCGGCAGCGACCTGCATCTGGAACTGGCCGGCGCCGGTGGCCGCCGGTCCGCGCTCACCCGTGCCCTGCGGGAGGCCGTCCGGGACGGGAGGCTGGCCGCCGGCACCCTCCTGCCGCCGTACCGTTCCCTCGCCGCCGACCTGGGCCTGGCCCGCAACACAGTCGCCGCCGCGTACGCCGAACTGGTGGCCGAGGGATGGCTGGTCGCCCGGCAGGGGTCGGGGACGCGGGTGGCGCCGCGCGCCGAGCCCGCCCGGGTCGTCCGCGTCCCGAGGCAGACGCCCGCGCGTCCGGCCCCGGCCGTGCATCACCTGCGTCAGGGGCAACCGGATGCCGCCTCCTTCCCGCGCGCCGCGTGGCTGGCGTCCGCGCGCCGCGCCCTGACCGCCGCGCCGAACGAGGCGTTCGGGCCGGGCGACCCGCGGGGCCGCCCGGAACTGCGCCGGGCACTGGCCGCTTACCTGGCGCGGGCCCGGGGTGTCCGTACCACCCCGGAGCAGATCGTGGTGTGTTGCGGCGTCGCGCACGCGCTGCGGCTGCTCTTCGGCGGCCGGGTTCTGCGCGGCCCGCTGGCGGTGGAGTCCTACGGGCTACCGTTCCACCGCGCGGTCCTGGCGGCGGCAGGCGTGCGTACCGTCCCTCTCACGCTCGACGCGGACGGGGCCCGCACCGAGGAGCTGGCGGGCCTCTCCGGGGTGCGGGCGGCGCTGCTCACGCCGGCGCACCAGTTCCCCACCGGTGGCCCGCTGCATCCCGGGCGGCGTCTCGCCGCGGTGCGGTGGGCGGAGGCGCGGGACGGGCTGATCCTGGAGGACGACTACGACGGCGAGTTCCGGTACGACCGGGATCCGGTCGGGGCGGTGCAGGGCCTGGCCCCGGAGCGGGTGGTCTACCTGGGTTCGGTGAGCAAGAGCCTCTCCCCCGCGCTGCGTCTGGGCTGGATGGTGCTGCCCGAACGGCTCGTCGGCCCGGTGCTGGCCGCCAAGGGCGAGCGGGAGGCGTGGGCGGGCGTGACGGACCAGCTCACCCTCGCCGACTTCCTCGACTCCGGCCGGTACGACCGGCACGTGCGCCGGATGCGGCAGCGGTACCGCGCGCGTCGCGACCGCCTCGTCGCCACGCTCGCCGCCCACGCCCCGCACGTCACGCCGACCGGCGTCGCTGCCGGGCTGCACGCCGTGCTGCGCCTGCCCCCGGGCACCGAACGCGCGGCGGTCGAGGCCGCCGCCGGGCGGTCGATCGCGCTCGACGGGCTGGCCGGCTTCCGCCACCCGGACGCCGTCATGCCCGCCCCCGACGGCCTCGTGGTCGGCTACGCGACGCCGCCCGAGCACGCGTACGCCGCCGCGCTGGAGGCGCTGTGCCGCATCCTTCCCCCGGACCCCGCTCTCCCACCGGTCCGGCGGGACGGCCCTTGAGGACCGCGGCCCGACCCGGTAGAAACGGCGGGGCCGACAGGAGAATCAGCCATGACCGATATCGACGGGCGGTTGTCCGCGACGCCGCGTACGACCCTGCGCCGGATGAAGGAGAAGGGGCACCGCGACCGCGCCGCCCTCTTCGACGTGCTGCGGGCCGCCTTCGTCTGCCATCTCGGGGTGCTCGTCGACGGCGGTCCGATGGTGGTGCCGACCGTCTACGGGTTCGACGACCGGCACCTCTACCTGCACGGCTCGGTGGCGAGCCGGAGCCTCACCACCGACGCCGAGGTCTGCGTCACTGTCACAGTGGTCGACGGCCTGGTCCTGGCGCGGTCGGTGTTCGAGCACGGCGTCAACTACCGCAGCGCGATGATCTACGGCCGGCCCCGGTGGGTGACGGACACCGAGGAGAAGCTGCACGGCCTGCGGCTGCTCACCGAGCACGCCGCCCCCGGCCAGTGGGACCACGCCCGCCGCCCGAACCGCCGCGAGCTGGCGGCCACCGCCCTGCTGGCGCTGCCGCTGGCCGAGGCGTCGGTCAAGACGCGCAGCGGCCCGCCGGACGACGGCGACAGCCCGGACGCCGCGCTCGGACTCTGGGCCGGCGAGCTTCCGCTCGTCGCCCGCTGGGAGCAGCCGGTGACCGATCCGGCGCTCCCGCCGACCGCGCCGGTGCCGGCCCACGTGGCCGCCCGCGCGGGCACCCGCGCCGACCGGCGCTGACCGCCGGGGCGCCCGCGCTGCCACGCGACCGCCCCGGTCCACCGGTCCGCTACCGCAGTTGACGGGCCACCTCGGCGAGCGGCAGCCGGGGCGCGACGGCGGCGCGGGCGGCGACCACCGCCAGCGCCCGGGGCACGCCCGCGCAGTGGGCGATGATCTGCCGTACCGCCTCGCGTTCGGCGGTGAGGCGACGCTCGCCGAGACGGGCCGCCAGCAGCTCCCACGCCTCGCCGGCCGCCAGCTCGTCCACCACGACCGGACGCGCGGCCTCGCCGACGACCAGCCCGGTGAGGCGGTCCCGGCTGGTCACCACCACCATGCAGCCGGGGACGCCGGGCAGCAGCGGCCGCACCTGGTCGGCGTCGCGCGCGTCGTCGAGCACGATCAGCATCCGGCGCCCGGCGAGGATGCTGCGGTACAGCCCGGCGCGCGCGGCCGGGCCGCAGGGCATGCCGCCGGGCACGTCGAGCGCCTCGATGAGGCCGCCGAGCGCCTCCGCGGGCGTCACCGCGGGCCGGCGCGGGTCGCTGCCGCCGAGCTGGACGTGCAGCACCCCGTCGACGAACCGGGCGGCGGACCGGTGGGCCCAGCGCAGCGCCAGCGCCGTCTTGCCGATCCCGGAGCGTCCGGTCAGGACGCACACCACGACACTGGACATCCGCCGCGGTCCGCCGTCGAGCAGCCGGTCGAGTTGCCGCAGTTGTGCCGATCGGCCGGTGAAGCCGGGGATCTCCAGCGGCAGCTGCATGGGGCGGATCCGGGCCGGCGCCGGATGGGCGGGCAGGCCGAGCACGTCGCGCAGCAGCCGCACGGTCGCCGGCCGCGGACGGGTCACCCGCGACGACTCCAGGTTGCGGATGCTCCGGACGCTCAGTCCGGTGCGGGCGGCCAGTTCCTCCTGAGTCAGGTTGGCCCGTCGCCGAGCGGTAGCAATTTCGTCACCCAACGTATCCATGTAGCCGATCACAGCGTCGTCTCCGTACCGGTTCTGGTGGATTCGTGCAGGCGGACCACCACGCCGCGGCCACTGAGCGGGCAGTCAGCGGCGCCATTGCCGGTGATCTGCCGGTGAAGCGCCTGTTGGCCAGACGAGGTTAGGTCCACAGTGGGACCGACGCTATCGACCGCAGTCGAATTGCCACTTCGGCAGGCGGCGGGCTCGGCGTCGCAGAAGCACCACTTCCGGTCACTCTCCGCAAACCCTGATCCGTCCGGCGCGCCCGACGGGCGTCGCGCCGTCCAGGAGGACGAACATGCGAAGGTACGTCAGCGACACCGCCGAACTCACCGACGAGTACGGCATCCAGATCGGCCGCTGGACCCAGTACCGCGATCTGGGCCCGTTGCCGTTCGACGCCATGTGGTGCGTGATCCCGCCCGGTGGCAGCAGCACCGAGGACGTCCACCCCGAGGTGGAGTTCGCCGTGGTGACCCGCGGCACCGCCATCTACGAGGCGGGCGGCGAAAAGGTCGAGGTGCCGACCGGCGGGGTGATCCTGCTCGAACCCGAGCAGCGCCACGTCATCCACAACCCGTCCCCCGAACAGCCGCTCACCATCCTGAGCGTCTACTGGATGCCGCGCCCCGAGACCGGGCAGCCGGACGCGGGCGACGGGGCCGACCGTGCCTGACGGTCCGGCCGGGCGGGGCGCGGTTCTCCTGGTCACCCCGCCGCCGACCCCCAACGGTCCGCTGCACCTCGGGCACCTCAGCGGCCCGTACGTCGCCGGGGACATCGCGGCCCGCGCGTTGCGCGCCGCCGGCCGCCGAGTGGTCACCCAGTGCGGGCTGGACGCCCACCAGAACTACGTGCTCGCCCGGGCGGAGGCGCACGGCGAGACGCCCGCCGATACCGTCGCCCGCTACGGGTCGCTGATCCACGCCGCGCTGCGCGCCGCGCGCATCCGGTACGACGTCATGGCCGACCCGCTGGCCGACGAGGCGTACCGCCGGGCGGTGGCCGGCCTGCTCACCGAACTGGTCGAGGCGAAGGTGGTCGAGGTCGCCCCGGTGTCGCTGCGCGCCTGCGCGGCCTGCCGGCGGACCCTGCACCACGTCCGGGTCGCCGGGCGCTGCCCGGCCTGCGGGGCCGGCGCGAACGGCGGCACCTGCGAGGGGTGCGGCGGCTTCTGCACCGCCGCGAACCTGGTCGACGCGCTGTCGACCTGCTGCGACGCGCCACCGGAGCCGGTCACCCACACGGTCCCGGTGCTGCGGCTCGACGAGCACCGGGAACGGCTCGCCGAGTTCTGGTCCGGTGCGGTGCTGCCGCCCCGGCTGCGCCGGCTCGTCGCGTCGTACCTGGACGGCGGGCTGCCGGAGGTGCCGCTGGCGTACCCGACGGACTGGGGCATCGAGTGGGACGACGACCTGCGCATCGACGTCTGGGCCGAGATGGCCCTGGCCAACCTGCTGCTGCCCGCCCGCCACCTGCGGCCGGGCGCGGACACCCTGGCCGGGTACCTCGACGCGTGGCGGGACGTGGACGAGCAGTGGATCTTCCTGGGGGTGGACAACGCCTTCTACTACGCGCTGCTCATTCCCGCCCTGCACCTGGCGGCCGGGCTGCCCGACCGGCCGACCGGCCTGGTCGTCAACGAGTTCTACCGGCTCACCGGCGTGAAGTTCTCCACCAGCCGTGGGCACGCGATCTGGGCGCACGAGTTCCTGTCCGGCGAGGACCCGGCCGTGGTGCGGGCGTTCCTGAGCTGGGACCGGCCGGACCGCTACGAGTCGGACTTCCGGCCGGAGGTGTACGAGGCGTTCAAGGCGCGCTACGCCGCCACGCTCGCCGGTGACGTGCCCGGCCTGGACGGTGTGCTCGCCGACGTCGAGCTGACCCGGGGCGAGCAGGCGCTGCGCCCGGCGCACTTCGACCCCGCCACTGTCGTGCGGGCGGCGCTGGCCGCGTACCCCGGTGACCCGGACCGGGCGGCCCGCCTGCTCGGCGTCGTCGGCGGCGCGGAACGGGCGGGCTCCGATGGGTGAGCCCCGGGTGCTCGTCGTCGGCGCCGGCCTCGCCGGCGTCCTGCTCGCCCGGCGGCTGCGCGACGCGGGCGCCGAGGCGGTGCTGGTCGGCCCGCACGGCGGCGGCCCGGGCGGGCGGCACGCCGACGCCACCGCCGCCTCGGGCGGGCTGGTACGCGCCTTCGAGCCCGATCCGGCCGCCCGCTCCCTGGCCACCGCGAGCCTCACCGAACTGCTGGACGATCCGGCCCTCGCGACGGCCGCCGGGTGGCGGGCCACCGGTTCGCTCTACCTGCTCGACGCCGTCGGCGCCCAGGCGGCGGCCGGGGTGACCGGGGCCGAGGTGCTGACCCGCGACGAGGTCGCCCGGCGGTTCGGCTTCGACCGGCTCCCGGACGGCACGGTGGCGGTCTGGGAGCCCGGGGCCGGCCACCTCGACCCGGACCGGTTGCGCCGGGCCGTGCTGCGGGGCCTGGACCGGACCGAGACCACGCCGGTGGCCCGCCTCGGCGACGGCGCGGTCGAGCTGCGCGACGGCCGCCGGCTCACCGGCGACCTCGTCGTCGTGGCGGCCGGGGCCTGGACGCCGGGCCTGCTGCGCGCCGCCGGGCTGCCGACCACGTTGCGCACGAAGCACATCCAGTACGCCCACGTCCGCACCGGCCGGGCCGACCTGCCCTGTTTCGTCGACGAGACGAGCGGCCTCTACGGGCGGCCCGCCGGTCCGGGGCGCGTCCTTCTCGGGCTGCCCAGCGACCGCTGGGACGTCGACCCGCCGGCGCCCGCGCCGGACACCGGGCTGGCGGCGCGGGTCCTCGCGGTCGCCGCACGGCGGCTGCCCGGCCTGGACCCACGCCCGGACGGCCCGCCGGTCAGCGCCGCCGACTGCTACAGCGACCCGCCCGGCCTGGCCCTGCGCGCCGTGGCCGGCGCCGTGCACACCTTCACCGGCGGCAGCGGCGGCGCCGCCAAGACCGTCCTGGCCGCCAGCCGGCTCGCCGCCACCGCGCTGCTGAACTCCCGATCCGCGATCCGTGTCCCGCACGGCTAGACACAGAGGCAGACTGATGACGCAGACCTATCACACAGTGGGAATTGGCGCGGGGCCGGCGAACCTGAGCCTCGCCGCGATGTACGACGCGCTCGCGCCGCACGACATCGCGCTGTTCGAGGCCCGGGACCAGCCGGGCTGGCACGACGGGATGCTGCACAGCGGCGTACGCATGCAGACCGGCTGGGTCAAGGACCTGGTCTCGCTCTACGACCCGACGCACCCGCTGTCGTTCCTCAACTACCTGGTCACCACCGGCCGGGTCTACGCGCTGCTGGGCGCCGGGTTCGACACCATCCCCCGGATCGAGTACCAGCAGTACCTGGTGTGGGCGGCGGAACAGCTGCCGCGCATCACCTACGGCACCCGCGTCGACCGGGTCGAGTTCGACGGCGCGCTCGTCAGCCGCAGCGGCGGCACGGAGGTCGCCCGCTCCCAGCACCTGGTGCTCGGCAGCGGGACCGTCGCCTTCGTACCGGAGTTCCTGGACGCCCTGGACCCCCGGCACCTGTTCGTCGCCGACGAGCTGAACCGGCGCCTGGCCGGCGTGCCCGACGAGCCGGACCTGCCGTGGGTCGTGATCGGCAGCGGCCAGACCAGCGCGGAGTGCGTCGCGGCGCTGCTCGCCCGCGGCTGCCGCGACATCAAGTGGATCGGCCGGCGGTCCTGGTTCACGCCGCTGGAGGACTCCCCCTCGGCGAACGACCTGTACCGGCCCGCCTACCAGGAGGCGTTCCTCAACCTGTCCCGCGACGTGCGGGAACGGCTGGTGTCCGGGCAGATCCTGACCAGTGACGGCATCTCCCCCGGCACGCTGCGCGGCGTCTACCAGCACAACTACGAGGAGCGGCTGCGGACCGGGCGGTACCCGGTCACGATCATGCCGAGCCGTACCGTGACCGGCGCGCGGCAGCTCGACGGGGAGGTCGAGCTGGAGTGCCTCACCGCCGGCAGCGGCGAGGAGCGGCACCGGGCGGTGAACGTGATCGTCGCGGCGGGACGGCGGCTGGCCCCGCTGCCGTTCGATCCGGAGATGTCCGCGCTCATCGACGTGGACGAGCGCGGCGAGCCGGTCATCGAGTCGGACTACTCGATCCGGTGGAAGCACGCCGACGACCACAAGATTTTCGTGCTGAACCGGGGGCGGTACGTGCAGGGGCTCGTCGACTCCAACCTGAGCATCCTGCCGATCCGCAGCGCGATGATCCTGAACTCCATCGCCGGCCGCACTGTCTGCCGGTTCCGTGACGACTACGTGAGCACCCGGTGGGCGTGAGGGCGATGACGTCATTCGACTACGACGGCCGTGTCTTCGTCTCGGTGGACCACGACGCCGGTGCCGGCGCGGAGCCGCTGCGGGGGCACTACCACCAGCGTGGCGACCTGGTCTGGGCGGAGATCACCGGCGGCCCGGTGCGGCACGGCCGGCTGGCCGGCACCTGCGACGCGCAGGGCGTGGTGCGCTTCGCCTACCTGGAGGTGCTCACCGACGGCACCATAGTGGTCGGCGAGTGCGAGTCGCGGCCCGAGCGGCTGCCGGACGGCCGGATCCGGCTACGGGAGCAGTGGCGGCGGCACGGACCACGCCAGGACAGCGGCGTCTCCGTCATCGAGGAGGCAGCGCCGGCGCTCGCCGGAGGACAGGAGAGCCGGCGTCGTGTCTGACATCCAGATCATCAGTTTCGTCGCCGCCAGCCTGCTCATCATCATCGTGCCGGGCGTCGACTTCGCGCTCGTCACCCGGCAGACCGTCAGGTACGGCCGGCGGGCCGGGTTCGTGGTGCTGGCCGGGCTGTTCGTCGCCGCGCTGGTGCACGCGTCGTTCGCGACCGCCGGCCTGTCCGCCCTGCTGGTGTCGTCGCCGACGCTCTACACGGTGCTGCGCGTCGCCGGCGCGCTGTACCTGCTCTACCTGGGCGGCACGATCCTCTGGGCGACCCGGCCGCGCCGGGCGGTCCCGGCGGCGCAGCCGGTCACCGTCGGCGCGGGAGCCGCCGGGGCGGGCACGGACACGGACACCGGCGCCGCCGGGCCGGTTCCGGACCGGCCGGCCGCCGACGAGCCGCACGTGGCCCGCCGCTCGTTCGTCATGGGCGTCACCAGCCAGCTGCTGAACGTCAAGGTGGTCGTCTTCTACGTCTCGTTCGTGCCGCAGTTCGTCAAGCCCGGCGACGGGGCGGCGGCCCGTACGGCGGTGCTCGCCGCCACGTTCATCGGTCTCGCCGTGCTCTGGTGGGCCTGCTACATCATGCTCATCGACAGGTTGCAGCCCTGGCTGACCCGGCCGTCCGTGCTGCTGGTGATCGAACGGCTGACCGGGCTCATCCTGATCGTCCTGGCGATCCGGATCGCGCTGAGTCACTGAGCCGCCGAGCGACGACGGCGCCCGCCGACAGCGGCGGGCGCCGTCGGTCTCACGCGTTGCGGGGGCGGTGGGCGACGGTGAGGACGTGGGTGGTCGGCCAGTCGAGCGGCCGGCCGTCCAGGTCGGTGAGGGACGCGACGGGCGCGATCCGGTTGTCGATCACCCACTCGTTGCGCACCGGCGCCGAGGCCGGGCCGATCTCGAACCCCGCCTCGGTGAGCAGGGCCGTCCAGTCGGCGAAGCTCAGCCCGCAGAACTGCTCCTGCGTCTCCGACAGCCAGTTGTCCGTGTAGTCCTTGCGGGTCAGGTAGTCCATCGCGGCGCCCAGCGCCAGGCGCACCGCGCCGTCCGGGAGCGGCTCGTAGGCGAAGTCGAACGCGAAGTCGACGGCGAACTGGTCCAGCCGCGCCCGCGTCGACAGCCCCGCGACGTAGCGCCGGACCTCCGCCGAGGTCAGCTCGGCGAGGTCGCGGCGGGGCGCGGCCGGGTTGTCGCCGTCGTCGGCGCTCAGCCGCAGGATCACCTGCCGGCCGGGGTCGTCCGGGCCGCACACGTCGCTGTTGATCCAGACGCCGCCGGGCACCGTGTGGTCGTGGATGCGGCGGGCGAACTGCAGCAGCGACTCCCGCCGCCGCCCGTACGACCAGATCTCGTGGGTCAGCGCGAACGTGAGCGTGGTGTCGACCGAGCGGTCCTTGAACACCGCACCGCCGAGGACGTTGCGGTGGAAGAAGTAGACGTTGGCGTTGCGGAACACGCCCTGCGCCTTCTTGTGCAGGCACTCCTGGTAGAGGTGGCGGGCGACCTCCACGCCGATCAGGTCGCTCTCGCGCAGCGCGGCCTCGCGGTCGGCCAGTTCCAGGACCGCGCCCGCGCCGCAGCCGATGTCCACGATGCGGCCGGGCTGCACGTACCGGCGCACCGAGTCCCACTTGCGCTGCGCGGCCGTGGCGAACGCCTCCACGTACGTCCGGTAGTCGCGGGTCACGGTGAGGCCGCCCTCGTCGCCGACGAGCGGGTCGTTCACCACCGACCGGATCGACTCGACCAGGCGGTAGCGCTCGAACACGTCGATCGTGGCCGGGTGGGTCAGCCTGCGCCAGGTTTCGTCCCCGGCGGCCAGGCGCAGCAGCACGTCCCACGGCCGTTCGGGCGGCTCGGGCAGGCCCGGGTCCGCCTCGACCTGGGCGATCGGGAAGCCGAGCTGCTCGTACAGCTTCGCGACCTCCGGCGTTGAGCAGGCCAGCAGCGTGTCGGCGGCTGTGAGTTCGAGCCCGGTGGCCACCGCGATGGACTTCAGCGTCACCTCGGCGAACGCGTCGGTGTACGCGGTGTCGAAGATCGGCACCACCACCGAACGCAGCCCGCTCAGCACGCTGAACCGCTCGATCGCGGCTTCCCGCCGGTGATACGGCACCGGGTTGCGCCGGGTGTTCTCGTGGTTGGCCGAGGTCACCGCCCAGACCACTGTGGCCTCGTCCCCGGCCAGCTGCCGCAGGTAGTCGGCCTGGAACCGGGTCAGCAGGTGGTGCCGCCCCGGGAAGAGCACGAAGCGGGCCGGCGCGTCGGTCATGTTCCCCTCACCTGGGCCGATGGGCGGTGCGCGATCATACCGGGACGCTCCAGGAGCGCCAGAGACGCCCGTACCGGCCGTCGGCGGCGAGCAGTTCCGAGTGCGTGCCCTGCTCCACGATGCGCCCGTGGTCGAGCAGGACGATCCGGTCGGCGGCGACCGCCTGGCTGAGCCGGTGGGCCACGATCAGCGTGGTCAGTCCCTCGGTCGCGGCCAGCGCCGCCCGGTCCAGGTCGCGGGCGCCGGCGCTGCCGGCCTCGGCGGTGGCCTCGTCCAGCACGGCGACGGCGGGCGCGGCCAGCACCAGCCGGGCCAGGGCGACCTGCTGGGCCTGCGCCGCGGTGAGCCGGTGGCCGCCCTCGCCGACAGCTGTGGCCAGCCCGTCCGGCAGCGCGCGCAGCCAGGTGGTCGCGCCGACCCGGTCCAACGCGTCGAGCAGTTCGGCGTCGGTGGCGTCCGGGGCGGCCAGGCGCAGGTCCTCGGCGAGCGGTCCGGCGAAGACGTGCACCTCCTGGCTGACCAGCGCGATGTCGCGCCGGACGGCGTGCTCGCCCCGCTCGGTCAGCGGCACGCCGCCCAGGCGTACCGACCCGTCGGTGGGCGCGATGATCCCGGCGGCGATGCCGGCGAGCGTGCTCTTGCCCGCGCCGCTGGCACCCACGAGCGCGACCCGCTCGCCCGGCGCCAGGCGCAGCTCGACGTCGGCCAGGACCAGCGGGCCGTCGTCGTCGTAGCGGTGCCGGCGGACCGTGACGTGCAGCGCCGCCGGGCCGCGCCGCCCGGCCCGCGCGGGTGCCGGGCCGGACGGGGCGGTGTCGGGCAGCGTGGCCACGCCGACCAGCCGGGCGAGGCTCGCGCCGGCCTGGAGCACCGAGTCGGACTCCATCAGCAGCAGGCCGATCGGGTTGAACAGGCGGTGGAAGTAGAGCGCGGCGGTGGTCGCCGCGCCCACCGTCACCAGGTCGGCGCGGACCAGGAAGAAGCCGGCGACGAGCACCGCGGCCAGGCCGAGGAACTCCGACCTGTTGATCCGCAGCCCGAAGCGGGTGTGCAGGTTGAAGATCTCCAGTGACAGGTCGCGGGCCACGCCCGAGCGCTCGGCGATCGCCGTCACGTGCGCGTCCTCGGTCCGGTACGCGCGCACGGTGGCCGCGCCGCGCAGCGCGCCGGCCATCGCCTGCGTCCGCTCGCCGGTGGCGACGCGCTCGCGGGCGTAGTACGGCATCGACCGGCGCAGGTACCAGCGCAGCGCCAGCGCGTAGGCGGGCGCGGCGACCAGTCCGGCGAGGCCGAGCCGCCAGTCGAGCGCGACCAGCCCGAACACCGTCAGCACCACGGACAGCAGCGCGCCGACGAACGCCGGGCCGCTGACCGCGATCACGTTCGTCACCACCGCCACGTCGTCGCCCACCCGGGCCAGCAGGTCGCCGGTGCCGGCCCGTTCCAGCGTCGCCGAGGGCAGGTGCAGCGCCCGGTCGAGGACCCGCTCGCGCAGCCGGGCCAGCACGGTCTCCCCCAGGCGGGACGCGAGCGCGGCCCCGGCTGCGGTGAGCAGTCCGGTGAGCACGGCCGCGGCGGCGATCACCGCCACCCGGCCGGCGATCCGGGAGACCGGGGCGTCGGCGATGACGTCGTCGACGAGGCGGCCGAGCACCCAGGGGGCGACCAGCCCGCCGGTGGCGGCGGCGACGAGCACGGCGGTCGCGGCGGCGCTGAGGCCGGGCCGCCGCCGGAACTCCGCGCCGAGCGTCGTCCAGGTCCGCCGGGCGGTCGCGGTGGGCAGCAACGCCCGGGCGGGTTCGGCGGTACGCGGGTCAGCGGTCACCGCAGTGTCTCCTCGCGGTAGCGGGCGTCGGTGGCCAGCAGGTGTTCGTGCGGCCCTTCGGCGGCCACCCGGCCGTCGGCGATCACCACCACCCGGTCGGTGATCCGCAGCAGGGCGGGGCTGCTGGTGACCAGCAGCGTGCCCCGGGGCGCTTCGCGGCGCGCGCCGGCCAGTCCGTCGGCGAGCTGGGCCTCGGTGGCCGCGTCCACGGCGGTGGTGGGGTCGTGCAGCACCAGCACCGGCGGGTCGGCGTGCAGGGCCCGCGCCAGCCCGAGCCGCTGTCGTTGCCCGCCGGAAAGGTTGGCGCCCCGCTCGACGAGCCGGTGGCCGAGGCCGCCGGGGTGCGCGTCCACCACGTCGTCCGCCGCGGCCGCCCGGACCGCGGCGCGCAGGCGCCCCTCCTCGGTCCTGCTCCCGGCGGCGAGGTTGGCGGCCACTGTGCCCTCGAACAGCGTCACGTCGTGCGGCTCGACCAGCACGGCGCCGCGCAGCGCGTCGACGTCCAGGTCGTCGGCGGGTACGCCGTCGACGCGTACCGTGCCCCGGCGCAGGTCCGCGGGCACCCGTCCGGACAGCAGCGCCACCAGCGCGTCCGCGTCGGCCGGGTCGTACGCCAGTACGCCGACGATCTCCCCCGGGTCGACGCGCAGGCACACCCCGTCCAGCGCGGCGTGCCCGACGTGGTCGAGGACGAGCCGCGGCCCGTCCGTGCTCTCCGGCCGGGGCGCGTCGCCCGGCCGGGTCAGCGGCTCGGCGCCGAGCACGCGCGCGACCCGGGCGGCGGAGGCGCGGGCCATCGCGAACAGTTGCACGCACCAGCCCAGCGTCTGCACCGGTTCGGCGACGAACTGCGCGAGGCCGACCACTGTGACCAGTTCGCCGATGGTGAGCCGGCCGCGCAGGGCGAGCCAGCCGGCGACCCCGGCGACGGCGGCGAGGAAGAGGCCGTTCGCGGCGGTGGTGAGCCCGAGGTGCAGGCCCTTGGTGTTGGCGGCGCGCAGCGTCACGGCGAGGGCGCGCCGGCTGGCCTCGGCGTACCGGCCGGCGGCGTGGTGCTGGGCGCCGATGCCGCGCAGCACGCGCAGGCCGGAGACGAGGTCCACGGCGAGCGCCGTGGTCTCCGCGAGGGCCTCCTGCTGGGAGGCGCTGCGCCGGGACAGCAGCGGCGCCATCCGTTGCAGCGCCAGGACCAGCACCGGTACGCCGATGAGCACGCCGAGTCCGAGCGGGACGTCGATGACCAGCAGCGCGATCGCCGCGACGGTCAGCGCGCTCACCGCGGCGACGCCGAAGCCGGCCACCCGGACCACGTACGCGGAGAGCTCGGCGTCGGAGGCGGCGACCGAGAGCAGTTCGCCGTCGCGCAGGCCGGAGCGGTGTCCGCGCGGGTCGAGCGCGCGCTCGGCCAGTTCCACCCGCAGCAGGTGCGCCTCCCGTTCCACGGCCGCGAACGCCTGGCGGGCGCCGTTGCGGTAGGCGAACGCCAGCACGGTGAACAGGGCGGCGAGGCCGGCGACGGAGTACGCGAGCGCCCACGGGTCGCCGGTCACCACGGCCCGGTCGATGATGACGCCGATCGCCACCGGCACGAGCGCCTCGGTGACCTGGTGCAGCCCGAGCAGGCTAACGCCGATCAGCACCGGGCGGCGCTGGCGGCGCAGCGCCTGGCGGAGCACGTGCCGGGCGGTGACGGCGCTGCCGGGGGGAAGCGGGGACACGAGGGGATGCCTCCAGTGCTGGGAAGTGAGGACAGCCTAACCTCAGCTTCGCGGGTGGCCGCACCGCCGGGGGTGGCCGGGCTCACCACGCGCTCCGCCAGCGGGGCGCGATCACCGCCGGTAATGTTGATCAGGCCGAGAGTGTACGTAAATGTCCGCTGCCCCGAGGAGTGACAATGCTCGATCACGCATCCGGCCGCATCGACATCACGCGCCTGCGGGAAACGCTCGACGGCCGGTGGGCCGAGGTCCGCCGGGCGCACCGCGAACACCTCGACGAACGCTTCCTCCCGGTGTACGGCGAGACCGGCGACCAGGCCCGCGAGCGCATCACCCAGCTGCTGTCCGAACTCCCCGTCGAGCTGGGCATCGCCTCCGGGTTCCCCGCCGAGTACGGCGGCCGCGGCGACGTCGGCGCCTCGATCGTCGCCACCGAGATGCTGGCCCAGGTGGACCTGTCACTGATGGTGAAGGCCGGCGTGCAGTGGGGCCTGTTCGGCGGCGCGGTCGCCGCCCTCGGCACGAAGCGGCACCACGACGCCTACCTGCGGGACATCGTCGCCGGCCGGCTCTTCGGCTGCTTCGCGATGACCGAGACCGGCCACGGCTCGGACGTGCAGCAGCTGCGCACCACCTGCACGTACGACCCGCAGACGCAGACCTTCGACCTGCACACCCCGCACGAGGCGGCGCGCAAGGACTACATCGGCAACGCGGCCCGGGACGGGCGGATGGCGGTGGTGTTCGCGCAGCTGATCACCGGCGGGCGCCGCCACGGCGTGCACGCCTGGCTGGTGCCGATCCGCGACGAGCACGGCAAGCCGATGCCCGGCGTGACCATCGGTGACGCCGGATCCAAGGCCGGCCTGCTCGGCGTGGACAACGGGCGGCTCAGCTTCGACCACGTGCGGGTGCCGCGGAACATGCTGCTGGACCGGTACGCGCAGGTCGCCGAGGACGGCACGTACTCCAGCCCGATCGAGAACGACTCCCGGCGCTTCTTCACCATGCTGGGCACCCTGGTCCGGGGCCGGGTGAGCGTGGGCGGCGCCGCGTCGGCGGCCACCAAGTCGGCGCTGGCCATCGCGGTGCGCTACGGCGACATCCGCCGGCAGTTCAGCGACGCCGACGGCGACCGCGAGGTGCTGCTCAACGACTACCTGGCGCACCAGCGCAAGCTGCTGCCCGCGCTGGCCACCACGTACGCGCTGACCTTCGCCCAGTCGGAGCTGGTCGCGGCGCTCGACGACATCCAGGGCGGCGACGGGCCGGTCGACGAGCACCGGCAGCGGGAGCTGGAGTCCCGGGCCGCCGGTCTGAAGGCGGCGCAGACCTGGCACGCCACCCGCACCATCCAGATGTGCCGGGAGGCGTGTGGCGGCGCCGGCTACCTGTCCGAGAACCGCCTGCCCAGCCTCAAGGCCGACACCGACGTCTTCACCACCTTCGAGGGCGACAACACGGTGCTGCTGCAACTGGTCGCCAAGGGGCTGCTGACCGGCTACCGCGACGAGTTCGGCTCGCTCGACGGCTGGGGACGCGCCTCCTTCGTCGCCGAGCAGGTACGCGAGATGGTGCTGGAACGCACCGCCGCGCGGGCGCTGATCGCGCGTCTGGTCAGCGCCGTGCCCGGCCGCGACGACGAGGTCGCCGTCACCGACCGGGGCTGGCAGCTCAAGCTCTTCGAGGACCGCGAGGAGCACCTGCTCGACAGCGCGGTACGCCGCCTGCGCGGTGGCGCGTCCAGCAAGAAGGACCGCCCCTTCGACATCTTCAACGACGTCCAGGACCACGTCCTCGCCGTCGCCGCCGCGCACATCGACCGGGTGACGCTGGAGGCGTTCGTCGCCGGGATCGACGCCACCGCCGACCCGGCGGTCAAGGAGCTGCTGTCCCGGGTCTGCGACCTGTACGCGCTCACCGTGATCGAGGCGAACAAGGGCTGGCTGCTGGAGCACGGCCGGCTCACCCCGGCCCGCTCGAAGACCATCACCAGCGTGGTGAACGGGCTGCTCAAGGAGCTGCGCCCGTACATGCGCACGCTCGTGGACGGCTTCGCCATCCCGGACGCGTGGCTGCACGCCGCGATCCTGCGCGAGGAGCCCGCCCGGCAGGAGACGATGGCCGCGCACGACGCCGCCGGCGATCCGCAGGCCGTCGCGGCCTAGCCGGCCGGCACCACGGCCCCCGGGTCAGCCTCCGGGGGCCGGCGCGGGTTCCGGCCGGGCCGGTGGGCCGGGCGTCGCGGCGGGCTCGCCGTCGGTTGCCCGCGACGCGGCGTACGCGCCGGCGCCGAGCGCCAGGTACAGCCCGCCGAAGAGCCAGAACGCGGCGAACAGGAAGCCGCGCTCGGTCATCGCGAGGACCATGACCAGCGCGCCGGCCAGCGCGGTCACCGCGTACCCGGCCCGGATCCCGTAGGCGCACAGCGCGCCGGCCGCGAGCGGCCCGGCGATCCACAGCGCCGCGCCCATCCAGCCGACGCTGACCGATTCGCCGGCCGACGCGACCGCCACCAGTACGCCGGGCATCGCCACGACGCCACCGGTCAGGTAGCGCCACCACCGTCCACCGGCTCCGCGTCGCACGGCCCACGGCACGATCGCCGCCGCCCAGGCCATCAGCGCGAGCGGGAAGTAGTACAGGCCCGTCTCACCGGCCGCGCAGGCGAACATGGTCAGGACCGCCGCGCCGGCGAACCGTACCCCGGCGCGTACCCGGGCGGGCGCCACGAGCGGCGCGGCCGCGACGAGCGCCGGCAGCAGCGTGAGCAGTGCGATGCCCGGGCCCAGCCGGCGGAGGACGCCCTGCTCGCCGGCGTCGGCCTGGATCGGCTCCACCGGCACTGTGGACGGCAGCAGGAAGCTCACGCACACGGCGATCAGCACGCCGGCCGCCACCGCGACCAGGGACAGGGTCCGCCCGGCCCGGTCCGTGCGGTCCTGGGCGGGCAGCCCCAGTTCCTCCCGCGCCGCCCGGGCCACTTCCGGCGCGCCGCCGAGGCCGGCGAGGATCTCGCCGATGCTCCGTCCGCTGTCCAGGGCGTCGGCGATGTGCGCGCGGACATCCGCGACGATCTCCTCCGCCGTGCCGGACGGGACGTCCGACAACTCCGCGTCCAGCTCGCGCAGGTAGGTCCACGCCGCCTCCGGGAGGCCGTCGTCGCTCATGCTTCCTCCCCCATCAGATCGTCCACGTGCGGCTGGATCTCCCGCCACACCGCCGCGAACACCCGCAGGTGCGCCCGCCCCTGGTCGGTGATCGCGTAGTACCGCCGGGCGTGCCCCTGCTCGGGGGCCACCCACCGGGTCTGCACGGAGCCGGCCTGCCGCATGCGGGCGAGCAGCGGATACAGGCTGCCCTCGCTCGCGGTCAGCCCGCGGACGGCGAGCCAGTCGGCCAGCTCCAGGCCGTACATGTCGCGCCGCGAGAGCAGCGCGAGCACGCAGTACTCCAGCACGCCCTTGCGGATGTTCGTGGTGATCCGCTCACGTGCGCCGTCCATGCTTCGCAAGATACCTTGCTATGCAAGCCATCTTGCGAGGGGGCCGGAACGCGTACTGCCGGCCGCGCCCGTGGGCGCGGCCGGCAGCGTGAACCGGTACGCGAGGGGTCAGTGCCCGTTCAGCTTGCTCTGGACGAAATCGAACGCACGGTCGCCGATCTGCGGCGCGTACTGGTCGGCGGCCGCCACCGAGGCGGGGAAGTTCTCGCCGGCCCAGACCCGGCTCTGCCCGCACTCGGCGGCCCACTCCGAGTAGCTGTTCCAGGTGAGCATCATGTCGGCGGCCGGGGTCACACCCGGCTCCACGATCGAGGAGCCCTTGCGGATCGGGATCACGACGGTCAGCTTGTCCGTGCCGGTGAACCGGCGCGCGACCTGGGCGTAGGCGACGCAGACCGCCGCGTTGACCGACGGGTACTCCGGGGCGGCGATGGCGACCGAGCTGAGGTAGCTGCGCCACTCCTTGCCGGTGATGTCGTTGACGGTGCCCCGGCCCGGGCCGCCCCACGCGGTCAGCTTCTTGTTCGGGTACAGGTGGCGGATCGCGCTGAACGGCTGCACCGAGTCGTACTTGCGCATGTGGTACCAGGACGCGATCGCCACGTCGAACCCGGCGACGTCCGTCATCACGATGAACCGGACGGAGTCCTCGGTGTTGTACCGGCCCCGCAGGAGGGTGTGCGCGATCGCGCCGTACGGCGTGATGTTGTCGCTGAAGATCTCCGCGGCCATCTTCTTGTGGTCGTCCAGGCCCGCCGAGGCGCGCAGCACCTCGTCGGCCTGCTTCCGGTAGCCCTTCGGGTTCAGGAGGTGGTGGTTCGGCGGCGGGGTGACCCGGAACTGCTCGGGCCGCTCGAAGGTGATCGGCTTGGCCCGGCCGAACTGGGGCGTCGCGAACTCCTGCGTCAGGACGACCTCGCGCTTGGAGATGGTGTTCGGCTGCCAGCGCGACGGGAAGCGCAGCTCGTACGGGCTGTTGACCGGCCGGTAGCCGGTGTAGTCGGCGTACGGCTCACGGTTGTAGCGACGGCCGCCCTCGTCGCCGTCGCGGTTCGTGCCGTCGTTGCGGCGCACCGCCATCGCGTTCTTCGCGGCGAGGATGCCGATGCCGCTGGCGGTGGTCCGGTCCTCCGTGGTGACGGCCGGGTCCAGGCCCGCGGTGGCCATCATCCGCTGCCAGGTCGCCTCGTGCTGCGGGTAGAGCTTGCTGAGCGAGGTGTAGGCCGAGTAGATGACGGCGATGTTCTTGTTGCGCGTCGTGTGCTCCTCGGCGGGACGGCGGCCGATGGTGGAGAAGATGCCGACGGCGGTGGGGTGGTACGCCGCCAGGGCGTCGAACCACGGCAGTTCGATGAGCATGGCGCGGTCCGCGGCCCAGGACCCGGGCCGGCCGCTGTACTCGACCCGCGGCTCGGTGTTGAGGGCCGGGTAGATGACGTCGGTCAGGGCGTTCCCGTTGTCGAGGTCGAAGGTCGGCGCCTGCGGGGCAGCCGCCACACCGTTTGTCAGCGACGCCACCAGGGCGATCGCCGCGGCGACGGCCGCGACACCCCCGAGATGCCGTTTCCGCGGCCGCCTCAGAATGTTCACCGGGAATTCTCCTCTCCATTGGACCGCCGCAGAAATGTGCTCACCGAAAAATGAGGGCAGCGGATCGAAGGAACATTAACGCGCGTTATTCAAGCCGGTCCACTACTCGATCGGGTAGTGGCCGCGACAGTGGAATTCGACGCGCTGTCGGCAACCACCGTAAATATGCCGGTCGCCAATTTCACGCCCGGTCCTCCAGTTCCTGGGCGAACGCCAGCCAGGCGCCGGCGCACGAACGGGCCAGCTCGGCCACCGATTTGCGCCAGTACGGCGGCACGGCGTCGACGAACTCGCGCAAGGCGGCCGGCTCCACCACGTGCCCGTCGGCCCAGCGGACGAAGGCCCGGCCCACCTCGGCGTACTTCACCGCGGGGTCCCGGATCAGGTTGCCCCGTACCGCCGGCCAGTCGACGGGCGGCGCGGAGGGCTGACCGGGCCGGCGCCGGCGCGCCTCCGGCCCGTCGTCGGCGGCCGGCTCGGGCTCGGCCGCCGGTCGCTGCGGGGCCAGGACGGGGTCCCGGCCGGCCTGCAACCGGGCGCGCACGTCGCGCGCCGTGCCCACCGACACCCCGGCCTCCTTCGCGATGGCACGCAGGGGCGCGTCCGGCCGGAGCGCGATGACCGCGCTGGCCCGCCGCCGGCCCGCCGAGCCGTCCAGCGGGCGCACCCGCCCGTCCCGTCCCACCCGGCTGCCCTCCCGCGCCGCCGGTTGCAGCAGGCGGCGCCGGATGCCGCTCGCCGTGGTCGGCGACAGGCCGGCGGCCGCGGCGACGGCGCGATCCGACCACTGCGGAAACAACCGCAGGATGCGGGTGGCGGCGGCCTCCCGGTCGGCGCGGGACAACGGCAGCCCGTGTTTGATGTTGGCGTCGACGGAGAGCAGGAACGCCTCGGCGTCGTCGCCGTCGAAGAACGTCACCCGCACGGTCTCGTCGCCGCGCAGCTTGGCGGCCCGCAGCCGGTGCATGCCGTCGATCACCCGCATCGTGCCGCGCTGCACGAGGATCGGCGGGAGGTCGCGCATCGCGGCCAGCAGCCGGATGTGCTCGACGTTCTCGCCCGCCAACCGCGGGGAGTCACCGGGCAGCAGCGCGGAAACCGGAACCGTCTCGCCAAGCACAGACCGATCCTCCGTAGCTGCATCGGGCAGGGGAAATCTCTCGTCGTTGCCCTTCACTTCCAGCGTGTTTGAGCTGCCCCACATTGGAAACACTCGCTTCAGCTGAGACAGGATTCAGTGCGGATAGGATGAGGTGCGCGCGTCACCGATCGAAGGATTACACCTTCCCAGACATCATTGCGATGGGATTCCTGCTGAGCAACACCACCAGCGGTCCCGGCACGGGTAGTTGACACTACCCACGCAAGTAGTGGACGACGAACTGCGGCACGACTAGCCTGGCCGAATTTGCTCCGGCAGGTCTCCTTCTGTCAATTTTCCCGCAGTTCGGAAACGGTCGCCGCGAAGACCGGCGACGTCAGGCGGCGGCCTCCGGCCGCGCCGAAGGGCCGGGGCGCCGCGGTGCCGGCCCGACCGTCGCGGTGTCCTTGGCCCACGCCTCGATCAGCTCGGTGGCCTGGCCCGGGTTGAGCCGCGGGTCGCACAGCGAGGTGTAGTGCCGCGGCAGGTCCTCCTCGCCGGCCACCGAACCGCCGACGCACTCGGTCACGTCGGTGGCGGCGACCTCGATGTGCAGCCCGGCGGCGTGCTGCCGCTGCTGGTCGAGGATGTCGCGGAACAGCAGCGCCTCGGTGACCACGTCGGCGAGGTGGCGCGTCTTCAGGCCGACCGAGGCCTTGACGGTGTTGCCGTGCATGGGATCGCTCAGCCAGAGCACGGGGTGCCCCGCGTTCACCACCGCGCGGACGATCGGGGGCAGGGACTCCCGGATCCGGTCCCGGCCCATCCGCGGGATCAGCACGAGACGGCCCGGTTCGCGGCGCGGGTCGAGCGCCTCGCACACCCGCAGGACGTCGTCCGGGTCGGCGTCCGGCCCGATCTTGCAGCCGACCGGGTTCACCACTGTGGACAGCATCGCCACGTGCGCCTCGGCGGACCGGCGGGTCCGCTCCCCCACCCACGGCAGGTGGGTCGACGCCAGGTAGTGCTCGTCCGTGTCCGGATCCCGGCGGATCAGGCGGGACTCGTAGTCGACGACCAGGGCCTCGTGGCTCGACCAGGGCCCCTCGGTCCGCACGGCACGCCGGTTGCCCTCCCGGTGGGCGCGCAGGACCCGCTGCACCCGCTCGCTCGCCTCGTACGCCCACCACATGCGGCGCGGGTCGGCCTTGCGTGTGCCGGGCGCGGCCAGCTCGGAATTGATCATGTGGCCGCGGAAGGACGGGATGCTCAGCGCGTCGTGCCACTCCGTCGCCTGCGACCGGGGCTTGGCGAACTGCCCGGCCATCCGGCCCACCCGCAGCACGTTCTGCCCGGTGAGCTCACTGAGCCGGTCCCCCAGCCGGTCGATGACCTCGATCTTGTCCGACGTATGCCGGGGGGTGCACTCGTAGAGGCTCTCCGCGCAGTCGCCCAACTGCAGCAGGAGCCCGTCGGTCGACACCAGCTCCGACAACGCCTGCCGGAACCCCCGTACCTCCCCGGGCGGGACCAGCGGCGGGGCCGAGGCCAACGCCTGACAGGTCTCCGCGTACGCCGGGTGGTCCTGCCAGTCCGGTTGCTGGACCGCCGGCATGCCCTCCCAACGCCCGAGTGGGCTGCGTTCCGCCGTTGAACCGGATTGCTGCATCTGTCCTCCAGTCGAGAGTCAGCCGGACCGGCCGGTCGCGTGTGCGCGTGACCCGGCCGCCGGTGACGGCACGTCGCGCCTATCCGCCACCGCTTACGCGCTGGACCACGGCGTCGGGGTCCGGCGGCACGGTGTTTCCCCGCCAGGCGACGTGGTGGTCCGGCCGCAGCAGGACGAGGTCGCGTTCCCACAGCTCGCGGGCACGGGGGTCGGCCACCACGGTGTGGGTGACCGGCAGCCCCCGCGCGGCCGCCGCCGCCAGCAGCGGATCGGCGGCGCCGTCACCGGTGAAGTCCACGAGGGTGAACGAGGCCGGATCGAACCGGTCGAAGATCTGCTGCCCGTCGCTCAGCAGGAGGCTGGGCGGGCGGGCGCCGGGCCAGGTCGTCGGGGCGTACGCCCGCGGGTCGTCCGGGGGTTCCCCCGGGCCCTCCGGCCAGAGCACCGGCGAGCCGGAGTAGCGGTAGCCGAGTTCGATCCCCCGGTACTCGTTCTCGCCCCGCTCGGCGTCGAGGAAGGCCGCGACGGACGGCAGCGGGGCGCCGCCGCGCAGCAGCTCCCCCGCCCGCAGGTGCACGCCGAGGTGCCGGTGCGAGGTGTGCATGTTGCGCCGCCCCACCGGGCGACGTTCGGCGTCGTAGCTGTCGAGCAGCGCGGGGCCGCCGAAGCCCCGGAGTACCGCGGCGAGCTTCCAGGCCACGTCGACGGCGTCGCCGATGCCGGTGTTCATGCCGTACGCGCCGGTGGGGAACATCCGGTGCGCCGAGTCACCGGCGAGGAGCACCCGCCCGGCGCGGTACCGGTCGGCAAGCATGAAGCCGGGACGCCAGCGCGAGGTGAGCAGCACCTTGTCGATCCGCAGCTCGGCGCCGATCGTGTCGAGCAGGAACGCCTCCGGGTCGGCCGGCGGCTCGTCGAACTCGTTCGGGTCGACGCCGTTGACGTGCGCGGTCCAGGTGTCCACCTCGTCCTGCGCGATGATCACGTACCGGAACGCGAAGTAGTGCCAGAACCGGCCGTGCCGGTGCAGGCTGTCCAGGTCCCGGCTGGTGAAGTGCACCATGAAGGCGCCCGGCAGGCCGGGCACGTCGAAGCCCTCCTCGCCGATGCCGACGGCCCGGCGGACCTGGCTCGACGCGCCGTCGCAGCCGACGACGTACTCCGACCGCACCCGGACCTCGTCGCCGTTGTCGTCGGCGAGGACGCTGGTGACGCCCGCGTCGTCCTGGGTCAGCGAGTCGAACCGCACGCCGAGGCGCAGGTCGACCAGGGGCTCCCGCCGGCAGCGGGCCCGCAGGACCGGTTCCAGGTCGATCTGGGAGATCCGCTGGCCGGGCTCGGCCGGCTGGGTGCCGTCGTTGTGCTCGGCGATGCGGCGCCACTCCTGCGCCACCGAGGGCAGGCCCCACCTGGTGATCGGTTCACCGGCCAGGCCGGTCGACCAGATGACGTCGGCCCGGTGCTCGGGCGCGACGCCGGCGGCACGGACGTCGCCGGCGAGGCCGAACTGCCGGAGGAACTCCATGCTGCGGGCGTTGACGTAGTCCAGCTTGGGATGGACGGACGTCTCGAAGCCCTGATCGACGAGGACGCAGGCGACGCCGTGACGGGCGAGCGCCAGCGCGGTGACCATGCCGACCGGGCCCGCGCCCACGACCAGAACCGGTACCGGATCCACAGTTGCCTCCCGAGGGGGGTGTGGGGCGGCGGAGGGGGCCGCCCCACACCGTTGCGGATGTTCAGCTGACCGGGCTGGGCGCCCGGTCCTGGCGGCCGTCGCGGTCCTCGTCGTCCACGGCGGCCGGCCGCGCCGGTGCCGTGACGAGCGCTCCGGTGAGGGACCGGACCTGCATCTCGGCGAACGCGGCGTCGTCGCGCTCCCGGCTGGTGATCGAGCCGAGGAAGCCGAGCAGGAAGCCGACCGGCACCGTGATCAGCGCGGGCTCGACGTCCACGAACTTGAAGTTGAGGTCCGGGAAGATGGCGTCCGGCTCACCCGAGACGCCGTTGGAGAACAGCACCAGGAACGCGGTGAGCGCGAGGCCGCCGTAGACCGTCCACTGCAGGCCGCGGGTGTTGAAGCGGCGCCAGAACAACGCGTAGACGACGATCGGCAGGACCACCGCGCCGGCCACGTCGATCGAGGTCGGGATGAAGATGTGGGTCCGTACCGGCAGCATCACGACCGCCAGCAGGACGGAGCCGACGCCGATGATCAGGGTGTTGCGCTTGATGTCGCGCAGCTCGGCGACCGGGTCGAGCCGCCGCCCACGGAGCACGTTCAGGTCCTTGGTCACCGTCGTCACGGCGCTGTGCAGCAGCGGCGCGAAGACCCCGACGATCGTCAGGACCGCGACGCCGGCGAGCGAGCCGACCATCACCGGCCCACCCAGCTCGTCGGCGAGCTTGGGGAAGCTGATGTCGCGGTGGGCCTTGATGACGCCGATGTTGTCCCGGCCGAGGATCGCGACCGCGCCCAGCCCGACGACGGACAGGCACAGGTAGAACCCGACGATGATCATCGACGCCCACCCGGTGGACCGGCGCGCGTCCCGCCCGCTGGTCACCGCGAAGTTGCGCATGAACAGGAACGGGATCGCCGCTACCCCGACCGCGATGGCGAACAGCTTCGACAGGTGCACGAGCGTCGTCGCGCCCTCGCCGAACAGCCGGCCCGGGCCGAGCAGGTCGCTGCCGCTGGGCACCGGCGCCGCGTTGGCCTCGGCCCGCTCCAGCAGGCTGAACAGGTTCAGGTCGAAGCGGGCCAGCACCCAGGCGGTCAGCACGCCCACCACGACCACCGACAGCACCAGCTTGAACACCAGGATGCGGGTGACCCCGAGCATCCCGCCGAGGTACACGTACCCGACGGTGATCAATCCGACCACGAACACCGGGAGGACCAGGCCGACGAGGGCGTCGACGCCGAACCAGCGGTTGAAGATGAACGCGATGGCGGCCATCATGATCACCGTCAGCATGACGTACGTCAGCAGCGTCAGCACCGCCGAGGCCATCCGCGCCGGCCGTTCCCGGGTACGCACCGCGAGCAGGTCACCGAGCGTGTAGCCGCCCACGTTGCGCACCGGCCCGGCGAAGAGGAACAGCGCGAGCATGGTGCCCATCGTGAACGCGGTCATCAGCAGGATCGCGTCGTAGCCGCTGAGCGCGATGTGGCCGGTGATGATGTACATCGTCGAGTACATCAGCGGCGCGGATGCCACCGCCAGCGCGTTCTGCACCGGCCCGATCCGCCGGTCGGCCAGCAGGAAGCCGTCAGCGGTGGTGGTGCTGGCGCGCGCCGACCGGACAAGGTAGAGCACCGCGAGCGCGAGGACGATGGTGACCGGGACAGCGATCGCGGGCGTCGCCCACGTGTTGTCGACCGGGGGCGGCGGGTCGGCGAGGACGACGCTCATCGGGACGCTCCTTCCAGCTCGGCACGGATCTTCTCGCTCAGCGGATCGAGACGCGTGCGGGCGTAACGCAGGTAGAAGGCGGCGAGCGTCACCACGAAGGCGAACGACAGGAAGACGAAGAGCAGGCCCACGTTGACCGGGCCGGCCACCTTCTCCCGGAAGAAGTCCGGCGCGTAGGTGGCGAGCAGGCTGCCGAGGAACCACCATCCGAAGAAGGCGACGCTGGCCCAGAGCGTGAACGTGCTCGATCGTCGCCGTAGTTCCCTGAACTCTGCGCTGTGATGGACGGCGAGGTAGCGACCGCCGTCCGTTGCCGGAGCTGCCGTGTCCATTGCTCTCTCCCCCTGGTGAGAACGTCGCAGACGATGCGGAGATGGGTGCGGCGTCAGTCTCGGCGACCGCTCACGCTCCGGCATGGCTTAATCACGGGATTTCCGGGCGTGGGCGGCGCATTGGCGTGCCGGCTCCGGGCCGAACCGCGTGAACGGGTGATGTCCGCGCCCGGCCGGCGTCCGATGGTGACTGCATGACGTCGGCACTGAGAACCAGCGCGTGGACGTACGACGACTTCACCAGCCGCGAGCTGGACCCCGCCCGCTGGGCGATCATGTCGATCGCCGGCGCGGACGGCCGGACCCACAGGTACCAGGACCGCAACGCGCGCGTCCGTACCGGCGACGGGCGGCTGGAGCTGACCGTCGACCCGTTCACCCGCTTTCACGACACCGACCCCCGGCAGAACAACGCCAAGCAGATGTACCGGTCGGTGCGGCGCTTCGCCGTGCCGGCGGAGGGCGCGCTGACCGTCGAGGTGGAGATGGGCGTGCGGACGTACCGGCAGATCCCGCACGACCTGCTGGACGCGTTCGGCACGGTGGCGCTGTTCGACCTGGAGACCGGCGTCGTGTTCAACGCCGCCGCGACGAACGACACCGTGTACGCGACGGTCGAGCGCCTGGCGCTGCCCGGCGTGACCCAGCCGCACGAGCACTACATCCACCGGGTGGTCCTGGACGTGCCGACGGAGCCGGGCCGGGCGCACGGATACGCCATCACCTACCGGGCGCCGACGTCGGAGGTGGAGTTCCACGTCGACGGCCGGCTCGCCTACTGGGCGCGGGTCCCGGTGCCGGTGACCGGATTCCACGCCGGCATGGCGCTGTTCTCCGCCCGCGACCTGGCCCGGTACTCCCGCGAGCAGCGGGAGCACGGGCAGGGCGCGACCGGGTGGTGGGGGCCGTGGCGGATCGCCTCCGGCGTCAGATGAGCACGTCCCCGCCGTCGATGTTCAGGTTGACCCCGTTTATCGAACGGTTCGTCAGCAGGAAGTCGATCGCCTCGGTGCAGTCCTGCATGGTGACCGGCCGCCGGCTGAGCGCGCGGGTCGCGGCGGCCTCCCGCGCGGCGGGCTTGTCGCTCCAGAACGGCGTGTCGGAGACGATGCTCGGGTGCAGGGCGTTGACCCGGATCGGCGAGAGTTCCACGGCCAGGGTCCGCACCAGCGCGCTGATCCCGCCGTTGGCGGTGGTGACGGTGGTGGAGCCGGGATACGGCCGGTGGCTGGCCAGGCCGCCGAGCAGCACGACGGCGCTCTCGTCGGTCATCCGCGGGGCGAGGGCGTGCAGGACCGCCGTGTAGCCGACCAGCTTCACGGTCAGCAGCCGCGCCGCGTCGCCCGGCCGGTACGCGCGGACGGTGTTGTAGTCGCGGTCCAGCGCCGCGACCACGAGCCGGTCGACGTGCGGCACGTCGGCGAGCGCGTCCGCGATCGTCTCCGGCTCGGCCAGGTCGAGCGCGAGCCCCCGGGTCCGGCCGCCGATCTCGTCCGCGACGGTCTTGGTCCGGTCCGCCGAACGGCCGGTGATCACCACGTCGTCTCCGCGTTCGGCGCAGGACCGGGCGAAGTGCAGCCCGATCCCCGAGGTACCGCCGACGACCACGACCCGGGTCCGATCCGACATCGATGCTCTCCTCATCGTTGGGTGCTGCTCTGATCCGGACGTGCCGCGCCGGCGGCGCCCGCCAGCCCGTCCAGCACGTCCGCCGTCCACAACGGCACCGCGCAGCGGTCCGCGGCGTAGCGCAGCGCCATCAGGTGGTCCTCGCGCGACAGGTCGGCCAGCGCGTCCGCCACCAGGAACGCCTCGATGTCGCGGCTGAACGCGTCGCAGGCGGTGATCAGGCACCCCATGTGCGCGTACACGCCGCACACCACGAGCTGGTCCCGTCCCGCGCCGCGCAGTCGCTCCTCCAGGTCGCTGCGGAAGAACGCGCTGTAGCGCCACTTGGTCAGCACCGTGTCGCCCGGCTGCGGGGCGACGTCGTCGACGATGCCCCGGTCGTCCTCGGCGCTGCTCATGCCGGGGCCCCACAGGTCGTGCAGCAACCCGCGGTCCTGCCGGCTCATGCCGCCGGGCTGCGCGGTGTACAGCACCGGCACGCCGGCCGCCCGCGCAGTGGCGAGCAGCTTCGCGACGTTGGGGAGCAGCTCGGCCAGCGGTGACTCCCCGGCCGCGAACGGGCGCAGGAAGTAGCGCTGCAGGTCGTGCACCAGCACGGCGGCCCGGTCCGGGTGCGGACGCCAGGGCAGCGTGGTGCCGGGCAGGTCGCCGTCGCCGGGCATGCGGTACGGCGCGATCGGGGTCATGGCCATCGGTTCTCGCCTCCGGTTTGCGTGCGAGGGCGTCACACGTGCAGGGCCGCGCCGCCGTCGACGTACAGGTCGTGCATGGTCACGTGGCCCGCCTGGTCGGACACCAGATAGGCGACCGCCTCGGCCACGTCGCGCGGCTGGGCCAGCTTGCGCAGCGGGATGCCGACGCGGTACGCGCCCGGCGTGCCCTCGATCACCGCGCTCGCGTCGGCGCCCTCGCCGAGCATGGCCCGCAGCATGGGGGTGTCGGTGGAGCCGGGCGAGACCACGTTGCACCGGATGCCGTAGGCGGACAGCTCCAGCCCCAGGCAGCGGGTGAACTGCGCGGACGCGGCCTTGGAGGCGGCGTACGCGGCCATCTCGGTACGCGGCACCCCGGCGGCGTTCGACGCCACTGTGACGATCGCGCCACGACGGCGGTCCACCATCCGCCGCGCCACCGCCCGGGACACGTGGAACACGCCGTCGGCGTTCACCGAGAAGGTCCGGCGCCACTGCCGGTCCGACAGCTCGACGACCGGTCCGGTGTGCAGCACGCCGGCGGCGTTGACCAGGATGGCGACCGGCCCCATCTCGTCCTCGACGCGGCGCACCAGCGCGTCCACCGCCTCGCTGTCGCACACGTCGACGCAGTAGGCGCGCGCCGAGTCCCCCTCGGCGGCGAGCTTCGTCACGACTGTGGTCAGCGCCTCGGCGTTGCGGTCCACTGCCGCGACCTGCGCGCCCGCCCCGGCCAGCACACCGGCCACGGCGGCGCCGATGCCCTGCGCCGCGCCGGTGACCAGGGCGACCCTCGACTCGATTCCGGTCAGTTCCATCAGGCGCTCCCGCTGGTCGTGGTGGCTTTCTCGGCGTCGTACCCGAAGAGCCATTCGTGGCGGTCCAGGCCGGACGAGGACTGTGCGGCGACGTCCCGGCGGCGCTGGTCGGCGCCGTCGGCCAGGTGGAACATCTCGGCGTTGGCCCGGGACTGCCGCTGGATCCGGGTGGTCCGGGGCAGGCGGATCCGTTCGTAGCGGCGCAGCGCGGCGCCCAGGCCCGCCGGTTCCACGCCGGCCAGGCAGACCGCGAGCACCACCGCGTCCTCGACGGCCTGGTTCGCGCCCTGCGCCTGGAACGGCAGCATCGGGTGGGCGGCGTCGCCGATCAGGGTCACCCGTCCCGCGCTGAGCCGGTCGATGCTGTCCCGGTCGTGCAGCGCCCACCGGCCGACCCGGTCGGCCGCGGCGATCAGCCGGGTGACGTCCGGGTGCCAGCCCGCGTACGCGGCCGCGAGCTGCGCCACGTCGCCCCGGCCCGACCACGACTCCTGCCGCCAGTCGGTGGCGGGCACGGTCGCGCCGAAGCTCACCTGCCGGCCGGCGGACACCGGGTAGCAGACGCAGTGCTGGTCCGGCCCGAACCACAACTGCACCCGGGGTTCGGTGAGCAGGAACGGCACCCGCTCGGCCGGCACCAGCCCGCGGTAGATGGACTGCCCGGAGAAGCGCGGCCGGTCCGCCACGATCTGCTCCCGCGCGACCGAGTGGATGCCATCGGCGCCCACGACGAGATCCGCCGCGACCGTGGTGCCGTTGGACAGGTGCAGGTACGCCTCGTCGGCGGTCTGCGTCACGGCGGTGAGGCGGGCGCCCAGGTGCACCCGGTCCGGCGGCACCAGCGACAGCAGGCTGCTGTGCAGGTCCGCGCGGTGCACCACGTAGTACGGCGCGCCGAAGCGGCGTCCGCACGCGCTGCCCAGCGGGGTGCGTTGCAGCAACGTGCCGTCGTCCCAGCGGCGCATCTCGATGGCCTGCGGCGCGACCGCCACCGTACGCAGGCGGTCACGCAGGCCCAGCCGGTGCAGCAGCCGGGTGGCGTTCGGCGCCACCTGCACGCCCGCGCCCACCTCCATGAGCTGCTCGGCCTGCTCGTACACGTGGCAGTCGATCCCGGCCCGACGCAGGGCGGCGGCGAAGGCGAGCCCGGCGATGCCGGCGCCGGCCACGGCGACCCTCATCTGCGACATGTCGGTTCCCTCAGTAGTAGAGGAGCGCTTTGCTCCAGTCCTCGTCCGGACCGAACAGGCTGCGTGGCTTCACCACGTCCGGCATGCTGGTCAGCGCGTCGAGCGGGATCAGGGTTCCCGGCGCCAGGCCGGTGACCTCGCTGTCCACGCCGAAGGCGGCCCGGATCGCGGCGGTCAGCTCCGCCTCGGCGGCGACGCGGTGCGCGGCGGCCACCTCGATCTCGACCCGCAGCAGCGCCGGTTCCGCCTTGGCCCGCCAGAACATCACCCGGTACATCTCCGGCAGGGAGAAGACCAGCTCCTCCAGCTGGTGCTGGGTGATCGTGGTGCCGCCGACCCGGTAGCCGAACGCCGACCGGCCGAGCACCCGCACGGTGGGCAGCTTCCAGCCGCATCCGCAGTCGTCGTAGGAGACCGACACGTTGTCCTCGAGGTTGTACCGCAGCAGCGGCATCGCCTCCCGGAACAGCGGCGTGACCACGAGCTGGCCGTCGCCGTCCGCGCGGACGGTCCCGGTGCCCGGGTCGTACACCTCGAACAGCGCCCGGTCGGCCCACAGGTGCAGGCGGCCCTCGGGGCACTCCCCGGCCAGGCTGCCGGTCTCCGTCGAGCCGTACTCCTCGATGACCGGCACCCCCCACAGGCGGCTGATCCGCCGCCGGCGGGCGTCGGTCATCGGCTCGCCGCCGACGAACAGCGCGCGCAGCGCCGGGAAGTCGATGTCGGGCCGGTGCCCGGCCGCGATCGCCGCGGCGGCCCAGATCAGGCATTCCGTCGGCACCGACCAGGTGAGCGTGACGTCCAGGTCGTGCATCACCCGGACCACCCGGGCGTACGGCATCGCGAGCGACCGGTTGTCGCCGGGCACCACAGTGGCTCCGCGCAGCCGGGCGGCGGCGTGGGCGAGATGCCCGGTCAGCAGCAGCGCGTACGGCGTGCGGACCAGGAAGACGTCGTCGGCGGACATGCCGATCCACTTGCGGGCGAAGCGCTCCGCCAGGTCGGTCCAGTCCTCCGCGGTGTAGTAGGAGGGCGTGGGCTTCCCGGCGGTCCCGCTCGACTCGTGGTAGGTCGCCAGCCGTTCGCGGGGCACGGCGAGCATGCCGAAGGGGTAGTTGTCCCGCAGGTCCTGCTTGGTGGTCAGCGGCAGGTCGGCCAGGTCGGCCGGCGTCACCGGCGGGGCGCCGGACGTCAGCCGCGCCCGGTAGAACGGCGACCGGGCCGCCCAGGTGAACGTCTCCGCCAGTTGCTTCTCCTGGAGGCGCCGCAGGTCCTCGAGGCCGTGCCACTGGCCGAGCCGGGGCAGGCCCGAACTTGGCTCGCTCACCGCTTCTCCTCTCCTAGCAGTCGATGCGCGTTGTCCCAGGCGACGCGCCGCCACTGCTCCGGCGGCAGTCGCAACGCCTGGAACTTGGCCAGCTCCACGGCCGGGTGCTGCAGCGGGTACTCGGAGCCGAACACCACCCGGTCGTCGCCGAGGCGGCGCAGCGCCGCCTCGGCCACGCAGGTGTAGCCGCCGGAGGTCTCCAGCGCGATGTTCGGCTCGTCCTGGATCAGGGTCAGGGCGTAGAGGTCGATGTTGCCGATGCCGCTGTGCCCGAGCACGAAGCTCACCTGCGGGAACCGGCGGCTCAGGCCGACCAGGTCGGCCACGCCCGCGCCGGGGCGGTCCAGGCAGACCACGTACACCGGATGGTCGAACTCCGCCGCCACGGCCACCAGGTCGGCGACCCGCGGGTCGGTCAGGGCGACGCCGTGCACGGCGGGTGAGATTTCCAGGCCGCGGAACTCGGCGGCGCGGGCCCGGTACGCCTCGGCCGGCCGGTGCGGGTTGGCGAAGAAGAACGGCACCAGCCGGCCGTCGGTGCCGGCGCAGGCCGCCGCCACCGCGTCGTTGTCGGCGTCGGTTTCGACATGGCCGCCGGTGACGAGCTGGCGGGACAGCCGGTCCAGGTCGATGGTGCCGCCCGCGCACACCACCGCCCGCGCCAGCCCGCACTCGCGCAGCGCGGCGAGCAGCCGCTCCCGCGCCCCGGGCCGGGGCGCCAGGCGTACGTGGAAGTCCAGCACCGGCTGCGCGGTCATCGCCCGCTCCCCTCCCCGCCGCCCGTCACTTCTCGATGCAGAACTCGTCGATCGGGTAGCCGACGTGCCGCTTCTCCACCGGCAGGTAACCGAGCACCTTCGTGCCGGCGGTCAGCTCGGTCACGTTGAGCACGGTGCCGCCCGGCCCGAGCACGCGCACGTGCCAGTCGTCCTGGACGATGAGGTTGACCCGGGTCCCGGAGGGGGAGACCGCGTCGATCGCCAGCAGCGGACGCGTCTCAATCTTGACCCGGCCCACGGTGACGACCCGGGACTTCCCCTGCGAGTCCACGGCGAGCACCCGGCCGCCGGAGACCAGCTCGCTGAGGTAGTTGGTCCGCCCGCCGGCGGACAGCGTGTACGAGTGCAGCGCACCGGCGTTGACCCGGAACGGCCGGGTCGGCATGTACGGCAGCGGGTGCGTCTCGCTGCAGCACAGGATCATGCCGGTGGAGTGCGAGCCGACCAGGATGCCCTCGTCCAGGCGGAAGTTCGTGCACGTGTCGACGCAGGCGCGCTCGCCCATGCCGACCCGCCGGATGCCGGTGACCTCCAGCTCCACGAGCGACAGGTCCGCCGCCGTGCTCACCGCCGCGGTCCGCAGCTCGGTGGCCTCCCCCACGGCGCGGGGCGCCAGCATCACGCCGTCCGAACCGTGCTCCAGGACGCCGAAGACGATCTCCGCCTCCTCGACGTCGGCGACCTGGGTGATGATGCTGCCCTCCGCGCCCGCCGCGGCGGCCAGCACGATCTCCAGCGGGATCTTGGTGGGGTCGCGGAAGTACAGCAGGCTCCACCGGTCGTGGCGCGCGGACCGGCAGGCGTCCTCCAGGCTGTCCGCGTCGACGATCTCGACGAACCGGCCGAACTCCACGTCCGGGTACCGGGCCGCCAGCTCGGCGGGCTCGCCGTGCCGGGCCGGCTCGACGATCACCAGGTCGGCCGGTTCCAGCTTCTCCGGCAGCGCCTCGCCCTGCGGGAACAGCACCTTCTTCACCGTCGGGGGAAGCGTCTCCAGGTCGGCCGGATCGGCCGCCACGACGGCGTCCACCCGCTGATGGACCGCCTCCTCGACGATTGCCTCCTTGGCGCCGTTGACGTTACGGATGTCCAGCCAGCACAGCTTCACGGGTTTCTCCTCGGTGGACGGTCAGGGAGTCTCAGGACGTAAGGGCGAGTCGGTCGTCGACGTCGTACCGGTCCGGCACGTGCCGTGGCTCGTGCACCAGCCGGGCCACGGCGGCGGCCATCAGGCCGGGCTGCTCGGCCTGGAACACGTTGCGGCCCATGGCCATCCCGGCCACGCCGCCGCGCAGCGCGTCCGAGACGTACGCGAGCACCGTCTCGGTGTCGGCCGAGCGCGGGCCGCCGGCCACGATCAGCGGAATCGGGCAGCCGCGCACCACCTCGGCCATCTGCTCGGGCGTGCCCACGTAGTCGGTCTTGACGATGTCGGCGCCGAGGTCGGCGGCGAGCGTCGCCGCGTGCGCCACCAGCTCCGGCGCCCGGGAGTCGGTGATCTGCGGCCCGCGGGCGTACACCATCGCCAGCAGCGGGACGTTCCAGCGCTCGCACTCCCCCGCCACCGCCGCCAGGTCGGCGATCTGCCGCGCCTCCTGCGGTGAGCCCAGGTTGACGTGCACGCTGACCGCGTCGGCGCCCAGCCGCAGCGCCTCCTCCACGTGGGCGACCAGGTACTTGGCGTTCGGGTCCGGCGCGTGCCGGGTGCTCACGCTCAGGTGCACGATCAGCGACATGTCGCCGAACCAGCCGTGGTCGACGTGCCGCAGGCTGCCCTTGTGCAGCACCACGGCGTCCACGCCGGTGCCGGCGAGCTCACCGAGCAGCGAGTTCAGGTCGCCGCGGCGCAGCGGCCCGTCGGTGACGGAGTGGTCGAGCGGGACGACGAGCAGGCGTCCGTCGCCGCGCCGGAACAGTCGGCGCAGACGCAGGCCACGAGCGAACGAAGCGTTGAGTACGGCCACGGTTTCCTACCTCTCTCAGGCGGTGGCGGAACGACGGGAGGTCAGGGACGTGGCGTCCGCCGGCTCGGACCGGTCGAGGCGGAACGCGCGGTGCAGGGCTTCGACGGCGTCGACGGTGCGGTCCCGCGACACGATCACCGACAGCCGCATCTGGGAGGTGGAGATCCAGCTCGTCGAGATCCCCGCCTCGGCCAGCGCCGCCATCAGCCGGGCCGTGTGCTCGGGGCGGCTGAGCAGGCCCATGCCGACCACCGACACCTTGCCGACGTTCTCGTCGAAGTGGACCCCGCCGTCGAAGGACGCGGTGAGGTCGTGCAGCGCGGTCCGCACTGCGTCGGCCTGGCTGCGGCGGATGGTGAACCCCATCCGGAACTCGCTCTCGTGGGGTCCGGACCGGGCCACCAGGTCCGCCACCGCCCCGTGCGCGGCCAGCACCTCGAACACGTCGGGCGCCATGTCCCGGCGGCCGTCACGGCAGTGCACCAGCACGCGCACGACATCGGTGTCGTGGGTGACCGCCACCACGGCCCGCCGGGTCTCCAGCGGCCGGTCGTCCGGCCGGTCCACGACTGTCGTACCGGGCGCCTGCGACGCCGCGTTGCGCACGCGCACTTCGACCCCTTCCATGGCGGCCAGCTCGATGCATCGGGTGTGCAGGACCCGCGCGCCGGCGAACGCCATCTCCGCCATCACGCCCGGCTCGACCCACGGCAGGCAGCGGGCCGCCGGCAGGATGCGGGGATCGGCGCTGAAGACGCCGTCCACGTCGGTGTAGATCTCGCAGGCCGACGCGCGGAGCCGGGCCGCGAGCGCCACCGCCGTCGTGTCGGAGCCGCCACGCCCCAGCGTGGCGACGTCACCGGCCCGGTCGATCCCCTGGAAGCCGGTCACCACGGCGACCTCGCCCCGGGCCAGCGCCGCCTCCACCCGCGCCGCCCCGATCCGCGAGATCAGCGCGTCGCCGTGCCGGTCGGTGGTGTGGATCTCCGCCTGGTGCCCGGTCAGCGAGACGGCCGGCACGCCCAGCCCGGTCAACGCCAGCGCCATCAGCGCCGCCGACTCGGACTCGCCGACGGCCAGCAACTGGTCGAGTTCCCGGGACGGGCCCGCGGCGCCGACGTCGGCCGCCAGCCGCAGCAGGTCGTCGGTCCGGCTGCCGCGCGCCGACACGACCACAGTCACGGCCGAGCCGTCGCGCCGCGCCGCCGCGATCCGCAGGGCGGCGTGCCGAACGCGGTCGAGGGTCTGCAACGAGGTGCCCCCGTATTTCTGGACCAGTACGTCCACAGTCGTCTTCACCGCCCTCGTCGTATCGGCATTGCGGTCGACAGTAATCGCGGTCGATCTGCGTGGGCACTACTCGCCCGAGTAGTAGCCCGCCGATTCAGTCGTTCACGCCATAACGTCGGCGCGTTACCGGAAACACGTGATGCCGTCGGCGACAACACGTCATGCGCGACGCCTTTTGCCGGACGCAGTATCGACAGGCGATCTCTCAGGCAAAGGGAGCGACATGGACCGTACGGATTCGAACGTGGCCGGATTCCCGGATCTGCTGTCCGGTCTCGGCGGCGACGGGCGCGCCTTCGCCCTGCTGCACCGGCCCGGCGCGGCCGGGTGCGCGTACGTGGAGGTTCTGACCGGTGAGGTGTGCGACGTGGACACCCTCGGCGGACTGCCCCTGCCCGCCGAGCCGGCGACCGGCGCGCGGCACGACCTGCTCGTGGCGGTGCCGTACCGGCAGGTCACCGAACGGGGGTACGACTGCCACGACGACGGCGCGCCACTGCTCGCGATGCGCGTCCATGAGCAGTTCGGGCTCGACCGCGGGCAGGCGCTGGCGGGACTGCCCGAACGCGGCGTGCCGGTGACCGACGCCGACTTCGACCTCAGCGACGAGGACTACGCGGCGATCGTCAAGCGGGTGGTGGGGGACGAGATCGGGCTGGGCGCCGGATCCAACTTCGTCATCCGCCGCACGTTCACCGCGCGGCTGGCCGACTACTCGGTCGCCACGGAACTGGCGCTCTTCCGCCGGCTGCTGACCGGCGAGCTGGGTTCCTACTGGACGTTTCTGTTTCACTCCGGGGCCGGCACGTTCATCGGCGCGTCACCGGAACGGCACGTCAGCATGATCGACGGAACCGTCTCGATGAATCCCATCAGCGGGACCTACCGGCACCCCCCGAACGGCCCGGCGGTTTCCGGCCTGCTGGAATTCCTGAACGACCGGAAAGAGGCGAACGAACTCTACATGGTCGTCGACGAGGAACTGAAAATGATGGCGCGGATGTGCGCATCCGGCGGCGGCCAGGTGCACGGCCCGTTCCTCAAGGAAATGGCGCGCGTGACGCACTCCGAGTACATCCTGACCGGCCGCAGCGAGCTGGACGTGCGCGACGTGCTGCGGGAGACGCTGCTCGCGCCGACGGTCACCGGCAGCCCGATCGAGAACGCGTTCCGGGTCATCACCCGCCACGAGACGACCGGCCGCGGCTACTACGGCGGCGTGCTCGCGTTGATCGGCCGTGACTCGGCCGGCAGCCGTACGCTCGACTCGGCCATCATGATCCGCACCGCCGAGATCGACGGCGCGGGCACGCTCCGCCTGGGCGTCGGCGCCACCCTGGTGCGGGACTCCAAGCCGGAGTCCGAGGTGGCCGAGACGCGGGCCAAGGCGGGCGCCATGCGCGCCGCGCTCGGCCTCGGCGTCGACCCGGACGGCCCGGACGGCGGGCGGACGACGGCCGTGCGGGCGCGTTCCTCACTGGCCACCGACCCCCGGGTACGGCGGGCGCTGCGCGAGCGCAACACCACACTGTCGAGGTTCTGGCTCGACGGTGCGGAGCGGCGAACCCCGAACCCGGCGCTGACCGGGCGTCGCGTGCTCGTCGTCGACAACGAGGACACGTTCATGGCCATGCTCGACCACCAGTTGCGGGCCCTCGGGCTGCGGTCGAGCATCGCCCGGTTCGACAGCCCGCTGCGGCCGGAGGGACACGACCTCGTCGTCGTCGGTCCCGGCCCCGGCGACCCGGGCGACCTGACCGACCCGCGTATGCGGACCCTGCGCGGGCTCACCCGCGACCTGCTCGCCGGGTCGGTGCCGTTCCTGTCCATCTGCCTGGGCCACCAGGTGCTCGCCGCCGAACTGGGGTTCCCCCTCGCCCGGCGCGCGGTGCCCAACCAGGGTGTGCAGAAGCGGATCGACCTGTTCGGCCGGCCGGAACTCGTGGGTTTCTACAACACCTACACCGCCCGCTCCGCGCACGACGTGGTGGCCGGCGGCCGGCGGGGCCCGATCGAGATCAGCCGCAGCCCGGACAGCGGTGACGTGCACGCGCTGCGCGGCGCGGGATTCCGGTCCGTCCAGTTCCACCTGGAGTCCGTCCTCACCCAGCACGGTCCGCAGATCCTGGGTGACCTGCTGGTCTCCCTGCTCGCCGACGGTGCGGGCGCCGCCGCGGCCGAGGCGGCGGGACGGCGCGGAACCCGCCAGTGACGCCTGAGCGTTCAACTGTCCACGTTGACTGCCGTCGTGGCGTCCCCGCATTCTCCCGAGAACACATCGAGGCACCGGACCGGAGGCAACGCCGTGGATGAGGCCACTCCCCGCACTCCCGTCGCGGCGCGGCCCACCCGGTCGCCGGCCACCGCTCCGGTGTGGCTGGTCGGCGTGGTGGCCACCCTCGCCGGGGCCGTGGCAGCGGAGGCGTTCACGCTCGCCGCGCGGGGCTTCGGCGTACCGATAGAGGCGGCCGGCGTCTGGGAGGAGCAGGCGCAGGCGATCCCGGTGGGGGCCATCGCCCGCAGCGTCGTGCTCTGGTCGATCGGCGGGATCGTCCTGGCGGTGATCGTGGCGCGGCGGGCCCGGCGGCCCGTGCGTGCCTTCGTGGCCGGCACCGTCGCGTTCACCGTGCTGTCCCTCGCCGCGCCCGCCTTCGCCCGGGACACCGCGGTGTCCACGCAGCTCGTCCTCGCCGGCACCCACGTGATCGCCGGCGCCGTGATCATCTCCATCCTGGCCGCGCGGCTCGCCGCGTCCGCCCCGAACCGGTAACCCCGGCACCACGTCGCGGCCACGGTCCCCCGTGGGTCGCGACGCGGGCGGGCCACGGAGCTGCTCCGGTACGCCGTGGAGCTGCGCTCGATGACCGCCGGCACGGACACGTTCCGCCGCGAGTTCGCCCGCCACGAGCCATGCCCACCAACCTGGCCAACCAGGCCGGTCCACCACCCACTGATCCCGCCGCCACCCTCCCGATCCCCGCGATCTTGCACTTTCGGCCCCCGCAAAAGAGGCATTCCCGGCAAGGCAAGGACGGTAAGTGCAAGATCGGCGCCGACGGTCAGGGCAGAGGGCAGGCCGTCAGGCCCGTCGGCGGCTCAGCCGCGGGCTGCGGGCTCGAACACCTCGACCAGGTTGCCCGCCGGGTCGGCGATGAGGAACTGGCGGCCGCCGGGCCCGGCCACGACGTCGCTGCGCAACGTCACGCCGGCGCGCTCCAGCCGCTCCCGTTCGGCGTCGAGGTCCTCGACGATCAGGTGGATGCGGTTGCGCCCGCACCCGGCCGCGTCCGCCGGGGTGACCCGGGCGCCCGAGCTGGTCGGCCCGGACAGCAGGAGCCGCAACGGCCCGCGCACCACGTCCGCGAAGGCCGGCGGGAACGCGGTCGACACAGTGAAACCCAGGTGGGTGGTGTAGAACTCGATCGCCGCCGACACGTCGTCGACGATGTAGCGGACGCTGGCCAGGCCGTGCAGGTCTGCGGTCATGCGAGTCCCCTCAGTGTGCGTGGCTCGTGCTGGCGAAGGGCGTGGTGACGCCGTCGTAGACGAGCCGCAGCATCATGCCCTGCTCCTGGTGCGGCAGGTTGTGGCAGTGGTTCATCCAGACACCCGGATTGTCCGCCCGGAACGCCACCTCCCACACCTCTCCGGGCCGCACGTCGAAGGTGTCCATCCACAGCGGGCTGCCGGAGTAGCGCCGGCCGTCGCGGGACAGGATCAGCACCGGATGGCCGTGCAGGTGCCACGGGTGGGTTTCGAGGCTCCGGTTGACCACTGTGAAGCGCACGACGTCTCCCTCCCGGACGAGCTGGTCGGGGACGGAGGGGTGTGCGCGACCGTCGACGGTCTGGGCGTAGGCCGGCTTTCCGTCGACCATGGCCAGGGCTCGGTCGAGGACGATGGTGAAGTGGCGGTCGGCGTCGTCGGCGTCGAACGGCACGGGCGCCGGCTCGCCGTATTCCAGCAGGTCGAACTCGGGCCACCCGGCGGTGTCCGGCAGCGGACGGTCACCGCCGCCGACGCCGGACGGGCGCAGCATGACGCCCTGGTCGGAGTCGTTGTCGAGCAGCAGCGTGACCTTGGCGTCCGGCATGGTCAGTGTGACGTCGTACCGGCCTCCGGCGGGCAGGCGGAGCCCGACCTCGCGCACCTCGCCCGGCTGGTTGAGATCGCGGCCGTCGACGGCCACCACCCGGAAGGGCGAGCCGACGACGGCGAACCAGTGCGGGTTGGAGTCGGTGTTGATCAGACGCAGCCGCACCGGCCGGCCGGGGCTGACGTCGTGGACGGCGCGGCCCTCCTGGTCGCCGAGGATCACGACGTCGTCGAACGTGTGCACCGGTAACGTCAGGTCCAGCCCGCGCTCCGCCTCCGGCCGATCCTCGCGCGGCGTCACGACGAGCGTCCCGTACAGCCCCTTGCGCACGGCGGGGTGCGACGCCTGGTGGGTGTGGTACCAGTACGTCCCCACCTGGTCCGCCTGGAACCGGTAGACGAACTCGCCGCCGGGCTGCACCGCGTGCTGCGTGGCGCCCGGCGCGCCGTCCTCGCCGCACGGCACGTCGTACCCGTGCCAGTGCACGGTGACGCCGTCCTCGATGTCGGCGTTGCGGAGCGTCACCTCGATCAGGTCGCCCTCGGTCGCGGTGATGGCCGGCCCGGGCAGCCGCCCCTCGTAGCTCCAGGCGTCGATCGGACGCCCGGACGGAATGGTCACCGTGCCCGTCCGGGCGGTGAGCACGTGGCGTCGCGCCGTGCCGCCCGCCGCCGGAGCGCCGGGGCCGCGCAGGTCCGCCACGGAGACCTTCGGGCGGGCGCCGCCGGCGTGTCCGGGGCCGCCTCCGGTGACCATCGGCTCGGGGTCACGGAAGAGCAGGCCGACGCCGGTGGCGCCGGCACCCGCCGCGACCACTCCCCCGGCCACGCCGAGGAACCGGCGGCGGGACAACGCCGAGGGCCCGGCCGCCGCCGGCGTGCGCTCCGGGGAGCCGGCCTCGGCCGCCGACGGCGACTGTTCGGGGGAGCCGGCCTCCGCGACCTGAGCGGCGGGTCGTCCGACCACCCGCGCGGTGAGCAGCGCGGCGGCGCAGACCAGGGCGACGGCGATCAGCGCGGTGCTCCACGTCAGCGGGTACCCGGCGGTGAACGTCACCACCAGGCCGGCCAGCGCGGCGAATCCGGCGGTCAGCAACGCGACCAGCGCGCCGGCCGGCAGGGCCGCTGCCGGCGACTGCCGGGCCGCGAGCAGGCGCGGGCCGGCCAGGAGCACCGCGACGAGCGCCGCGGCGCCGAGCATCGGCAGCCCCAGCAGGACCTTCTCCTGGACGAACCACCAGCCGCGGTCGGCCAGCAGCGCCACGGTGCCCAGGCGGGCGACGGTCACCAGCACCGCGGCGCCGAGGAGCGCCAACGCGATCCGGTGGCGGCCGAGAGCCGCCGTGACACCCGTTGCGAACCACGTCGCGACACCGAGCAGTGCCACGACGTGGTCCACGAGGATCCATTGGAGCGTGCTCATGACGCCGTTCGCGCCGAGTCGGCCGCCGGGCCGGTGACCGTCGTGCCCACGCCGGGCGTGCTGGTCGTGTCCGGCGCCGCCCGGACGCTGCGCAGGATGACGCGGGCGACGGCCACCATCACGAGCCCGTTGACCGCGTGCAGGCCGAACACGTACCGGCCGGCGGCCGAGTCGCCGGCCGAGTCGCCGAACGCCTTGGCGATGACCGCGATCAGGGCCTGCAGGATGCCCAGTCCGGCGACCAGGCCGGACAGGCCGATGATCCGGCCCGGCATCCGCATCACCGCGGCGGCCACCGTCAGCACGACGGCGACCAGGATGCTCCCCAGCCCCAGGATCCGATGGGGGCGGAACGCCTCCTCGGTGGCCTCGTTGCTGAACGCGCCGCTGGCGGCCAGGAAGAACTGCACCACGAGCACGAGCAGCAGGAACGCTGCCAGTCCGGCGAACACTTTGCGCATGGGACTCCCCTTCGGGTCGGTTGGGTCACCGGGGTGTTCGGTCGGCAGCGCCGGTCAGGCGGCGCGCCGGGAGCGGGTGAATGCCAGGCCGCCGACGGCGATCCCGATCAGCGCCAGCACGACTGCAACGATGGCGCCGCCACGGCCGTTGCCGCTGCCGACACCGCCGTCGGAGCCGGCCAGGGCGACAACGCCGGCGATCAGGCCGGCCGCCGCGAGCACCAGCGCTGCGATCGCGTTGCCACGACCGCCGCCGCGCCCCGCGGAGCGCAGCGCCCACCCGCCCAGGACGAGGCCGAGCAACGCGAGCGCGAGCGCCAGCACGGATCCGGCGCGGCCGGAACCACCGTCACCGTCGGCGGCCGTCACCTGCGCGGCCGCCGGTGCGACGAGTGCGAGCCCACCGAGGACGCCGGCTGCGGCGGCGGTGAGCAAACGACGGATGAACATGGAAGCCCCTTCGGCTGCGGGAACAGGCATCTGCGCCAGCGTAGGTAACGACCCCGCTACGGGTCGTCATGCCGAAGGAGACAATCGATCTACTGCGGTGACGGTATCCGCGGGCTCCGGCGTCTGCACCGGGAGCAGCCGCATACCGCGTTCGCAGCACTGCCGGGCCGGCTGACCGGCCGGTTCGCCCGGTCAGCGATTGCCGGGTGACACCAGGCCGGACTCGTAGGCGAAGACCACCAGCTGCGCGCGGTCGCGGGCCTGCAACTTTGTCATGGCGCGGTTGACGTGGGTCTTCGCGGTCAGCGGGCTGATCACCATACGATCGGCGATCTCGTCGTTGGACAGGCCCCGGGCGGCCAGCGCGACCGCCTCGCGTTCCCGGTTGGTCAGCTCCTCCATGCCGGGCGTGACGTCCGCGCAGAGCGGCTCCGACACGTACCTGTTGATCAGCATCCGGGTGATCGACGGCGCGAGCAGCGCGTCCCCGCGCGCGGCGACCCGCACGGCGTGCAGCAGGTCGTCCGGCTCGATGTCCTTGACCAGGAAGCCGGTGGCGCCGGCGCGCAGCGCGTGGAAGACGTACTCGTCGAGGCCGTAGTTGGTGAGGATGACGACGCGCACCCCGGCCAGCGCCGGGTCCGCGACGATCTGCCGGGTCGTCTCGACGCCGTCCATGACCGGCATCTGGATGTCGATCAGGGCGAGATCGGGCAGGTGCTGCCGGGCCAGCGCCAGGCCCTCCCGGCCGTTCCCGCCCTCGGCCACCACCTCGATGTCGTCCTCGGCGTCGAGGAGCGCGCGGAACCCGCTGCGCAGCAGCGGCTGGTCGTCGAGCAGCATGATCCTGATCATGGGACGCGCACCACCGGAAGCTCGGCCTGGACGGTGAAGCCGCCGCCGGTGCGGGGTTCCGCCCGCAGCCGGCCGCCCAGCGCGAGGACGCGCTCGTGCATCCCCAGCAGCCCGACGCCGGGCACCGTGACGGCGCCCGGCCGGGCCGTCCCGTCGTCGTCGATCCGGATGCTCAGCGCGTCCGGGCGGTAGTCGATCCGGACCGCGGCGGCCGCGGCGGAGGCGTGCCGGGCGGTGTTGGTGAGCGACTCCTGGACGATCCGGTACGCGGTGCGGCCCACCGCCTCCGGCACGTCCCGCTGGTCACCCTCGATGGTCAGCGTGGTGGCCAGACCGATCTTCTCGGCCCCGGCCAGCAGCTCCGGGAGGTGGTCGAGCCCGTGCGACGGGGACTTGGTCAGGTCGCGCAGCGTCTCCAGGGTCGCGCGCAGCTCCCGGGTCGCCGCCCGGCCGGCCTCCTGGATCGCCAGCAGCGACTCCGGCACCTGCTCGCCCCGCTTACGGGCCAGGTGGACCGCGACCTCCGCCTGCACCTTGATGATCGAGATCTGGTGGGTGAGCGAGTCGTGCAGCTCCCGGGCGATGTGCAGCCGCTCCTGGGTGGCGCGCAGCCGGGCGGTCTCCTCGCGGGTGCGTTCCGCCTCGTCCGCCCGCCGTTCGGCCTGCCGCAGCGCCTCACCGGCCGCCGCCGCGGCGATCAGCCAGGCCAGTTCGAGGACGCCCCGCGACTGCGCGAGCGCCTCCTTGAGGGCGCCGTCCGTGGGCGAGACCATGATCGCCAGCGGCAGCACGACGAGCAGGGCGGCGCTCGCCCCGAGCGTGACGAGCCGGTGCCCGGCCCGGACCGCCGCGTAGACCGCGAACAGGTACGCGATGGCGGGCACCCCGAAGCCGAGCGCGTTGTAGCCCACCACGCACAGCCCGGTGGCGACCAGCACGGCGACCGGGGCCCGACGACTGGCGGCAAGCGCCAGGCCGCTCGCCGCCACCAGCGCGAAGCCGAGCAGACCGAGGCCCTCGGGGGCGGGATGGTCACCGGCCAGCGCGCTGATCATCAGCACCGCCGCCACAGCCACCGCGATGACCCAGTTCTTCACCCGGGCCCACACACTGGACAGTCCAGTCGTCATATTCGCACTTTAGCGGAGCGCGCCAGTGTTGAACCCCGAGCGAACAGGCATTGATCCCGGTTCCGCCGCCCGGCGCGTTCTCCGGCCGCGTGTCACCCCGGCCGGGCGGCGGAACCGGCAGGTGTTCAAATGAAGTTCACCGCGCCCGGCTTCCATTTGTAGTGCGACTCGAGTTTGTAGTACTCCCCCTTGGGGGTCAGCGCCACGCCGTAGACGAACTTGCGGTCCCCGCCGCCGTACGGGACGCTTTTCACGAACTTCTCGATCTCCGGTTCAACGGGCACCGGAAGCGTGGTCAGGTCCGTGGTCGCCGCGGCATAGCAGATCCGCTCGATCTCCGGGGAGTCCCAGCCCAGCGTGATGTAGAGCCCGAACGCCCCGGCGCCGAGCCGGAGCATCTGCTCGCTCGGCTCGGCCATCCCGGTCCGGCGCAGCGTCGACCGGATGGTCTCCGGCTCGAAGCACTCACGCGGCACGTCGTTGAAGTAGACGTTCACGGTCCGGGCCGGGTAGTCGAATCCCAGCACGCCGACCCGGTCGTCGAGGCCGTGCCGCGTGAAGAAGTCGGCGTTCGCGGCGAGGCTGCGGGGCATCGCCGGAATGTCGGCGAGCGCCGTGGCCACCTGAAGCTCGTCCGGGGCGAAGGCCGCGTAGATCTTCTTGAAGCCGCCGACCACCCCGAAGTCGATGCCGTGGCTCTCCACCGGGCAGCGCCGGTGGACCTCGGAGAGCAGCGCGCCGATGGGGTGGTCCGTGCGCGGGGTGAGGCCCCGGGTGAGCGCCGAGGCGTACGGGTCCCGGTCGTCCGGATGCGTCCGGAACCGGCAGTCCAGCTCGCCCGCGTGACGCAGCGCGGTCGCCACCCGGAAGGCGACCACCGCCTCGGGATGGGCGAACGCGTCGCCGTACGCGGACAGGATGGGCCAGACCCGTTCGCGCGAACAGGGCACGTCCAGCTGCCGGGCCGATTCCTCGATGGTCGAGTAGAGCTCGGCCACCTCGGGATTTCCGGACATCGATCCTCCAAGCGTGGGTCGTTCGGTCAGGGCGGCCGGCGTGGCCGGTCCTATCGCGGCTCGTAGACGCGCTTGTGGCCGGAGAGCCCGGCCAGCCGGTACGGCCCGGTGGTCACCGCGGGCGCCGGATAGTCGCCGCCGTCGACCGGGAAGGCGTGTTCGTGCAGCTCCCGGTACGTCGCGTAGTCGATCTCCTGCCGTCGGTCGATCGCCGCGCGGTGCTGGTCGGGTCGCGTGTGCGCGCGGTACCCGGGCACGACGGTGCCGGCGAAGAACTCGGCGACGCTGCCGGAGCCGTAGCTGAGGAAGCCGACGGTCCGGCCGGTCAGGTCGTCGGCGGTGTCGAGCAGCGCCGCGAGCCCGAGATACATCGACGCGGTGTAGCTGTTGCCGATCTCGGCGTTGTACGCGGTGGTGTGCCCGATGGCGCCGGCGACCAGCGCGTCGTCGACGTCGCGCCCGCAGTAGTTGAGCAGGTGCCGGTGCGCCTTGTCGGCCATCCTCGGGAACGGCTGGTGATAGCAGAACGCGCCGAACTCGTCCAGGCTGCGACCGCCGCGCTCGGTGTAGTCCTTCCACGAGCCCTCCAGCGCCTGCAGGTAGGCGGAGATGGACTCGTGCCCGTCGACCAGGGCGGTGGTGCGGTAGTTCGGCCGCCAGAAGTCCATGACGTCGGCGGTGAACATGCCCGACGGGTCCTCGACGCGTACCAGCGCCGGGTCCGCGCCGACGAGCATGGCGACCGCCGCGGCGCCCTGGGTGGCCTCGCCGGGCTCGCCCAGCGCGTACTTCGACACGTCGCTGGCGATCACCAGGACCTGCTGCGACGGGTCGCGGTGCACCAGGCCGATGGCGAACTGCAGTCCCGCCGTACCGCCGTAGCAGGCCTGTTTCAGCTCGACCACCCGGGTGGCCGAGGGGAGGCCGAGCAGGGAGTGGACGTGTATCCCGGCGGCCTTCGCCTGGTCGACCGACGACTCCGTGGCGAACACGACGGTCCGGATCCGGTCGGTGCCGTGGCGGGCGACGACCGGCGCCGCGGCGGCGGCAGCCATGGTCACGATGTCCTCGTCCGGCGCGGGCACGCTCATCGCCCGCAGCCCGATGCCACGGTGGTACTTGGCCACGTCGGCGCCGTTGGTCGCGGCCAGGGTCTGGTGCGTCAGCACGTGATGCGTCGTCGCGGCGGACAGGTCGTGGATGCCGACGGCTAGTCTCTCGGCCATCGTCAGGCTCCGATCTTCGTGGTCTCGGTCGGGCGTTCCAGCAGGACGTGCGCCCGCATCAGCTCGCCGGGGTTGGTCTGCGCGGCGAGCAGGGACAGTTCGCCGCAGAGCACCGTCGCGGCCGCGATGACCGCGAGCCGGCGGGCGTTCTCCCCCGGATCACGCGAGGCGCGGCAGCCGAGCCGCTCCAGGTTCTCCTCGACGAAGCCGAGCCCCTTGCCGTTGCCGACGGTGCCCACGATCAGGTTGGGCAGCGTGCAGGAGAAGTAGAGGTCGCCGTCGCGGTCCTCGGCGACAGTCACGCCCTGGGAGCCCTCGACGATGTTCGCGGCGTCCTGGCCCGTCGCCAGGTAGAACCCGAGCAGCATGTTCGCGTAATGGGCGTTGGCCGAGCGGATACCGCCGGCGAGCAACGTGCCGATCATGTTCTTGTGCACGTTCAGCTGGGCGATCGCGGCCGCCGCCGTGTGCAGTCTCTGGTGGACGATCTCCCGCGGTACGAGCAGCTCGGTGACCACGTTCTTGCCCCGGCCGAGAATGCCGTTTATCGCGGTGGCCTTCTTGTCGGTGCAGTAGTTGCCCGAGATCGAGCCGTACGAGATTCCCGGAATGGTGTCCAGGATGTGCTTCAGCAGCGCGTCGGCGGCCAGCGTCGCCATGTTGTGCCCGGACGCGTCGCCGGTGGTGAAACTGAACCGCAGGAACAGCAGATTCGCGGTGATCTCGTGGTGGAACCCGATCAGCTCGACGAACCTGCCGCAGGTGCGCACGATGTCACGCAGTTCGTCGAACCGCGCGTCGACCTCCAGCGAGGCCAGGTAGGCGGTCTGCGCGTCCTTGGCGCGCACGAACACCGAGCGGGTCATTCGCTCGTCGACGAGCGTGGCGACGATGCCCGCCTCGACCATCCGGGAGATCTTCGCGCCCCGGCCGACGGACGGCCAGAGCGGCGACTCGTACGTGGCGAGCGGAACCTCCGTCTCGATCTGCGCCACGTTTCCCGAGATCCGCACGGGACCTACCCATTTCATGGGCACACCGGCGATCGCGTCGTTCATCGAATGCCTCCGATCATCTCGTGGGTGGCGCCGGAGCGGGTGGCGAGGCGGTGGGTGTCGATGCCCCGGGCCGCGCAGAACGCGTTGAGCCGGCCCTGGATCAGCAGGTCGCAGCGGGTCAGGTCGGCCGGGGTCCGCGCGCCCAGGGCGGTCATCAGGGCTTCGATCTGGTCGAGCCAGGTGGAGATCAGCGACAGCAGCGCCGGCACGCCGCCGTCCAGGAGCGTGCGCAGGAACAGTCCGGACGCCCCGGCGGCGCCGGCGCCGAGCGCCAGCCCGCGAACCACGTCGAGCGGGTTGCGGATGCCGCCGGAGGCCAGCACGGGCAGGTCCACGCCCTGGGCGTCGAGCAGGCAGGCGGGTGTCGACTGCCCCCACCCGTCCAGGAAGGAGTAGTCGGCGGCGTCGCGCCGGTCGTTCTCGATCCGCGCGAAGTTCGTGCCGCCGCGGCCGGCGACGTCGGCGACCCGGACGCCCATGTCCCGCAGCCGCAGCAGCGTCTCGCGGCTGAGCCCGAAGCCGACCTCCTTGACGATCACCGGCACACCGACGCCGGCGACGATCTCCTCGATCCGCGGCCCCCAGGCGGCGAACGACCGGTCCCCCTCCGGCATCACCGTCTCCTGGATGGTGTTCAGGTGGATCTGCAGCGCGTCGGCCCGCATCAGGTCGACGGCCCGCCGGGCCCGCTCGACGGAGGCGGTGGCGTTGACGTTGGCCATGATGAACCCGTCGGGGTTCTCCCGGCGCATCACGCTGAACGTCTCGGCCACCGACTCGTCGGCGAAGTAGGCGCTCATCGACCCGGTGGCGATGGGTACGCCGGTCTCCCGGGCCGCGATCGCCAGGTCCCGGTTGATCAGGCCGGTCTTGGTGCTGCCGCCGGTCATCGCGTTGATGCACAGCGGCACCGGCCAGTCGATGCCGCCGAACGAGGTGGCCAGCGAGACGTCGGACCGGTCGATGCCGGCCAGGGCGTGGTGCACGAAGGACACGTCGTCGAACTCGTGGTGACCGCCGAGCCGGTCCTGCTGCTCGGCGGCGAGCCGGACGTGGTCGTCCTTGCGGTTGGCGATCATCACGCGCTCCCGTTCGTCTGATGGACCTGGATCGGCATGGGGAGCACCCCGGCGGCGGCCCACTGCTCGCGCAGCCGCGCGGTCTGCGTCGCGGCGGTGGCGTCCAGCAACGCGATGCCGCAGTCCCCGCCACCGGCGCCGGACGGCTTGGCCGCGCCGCCGACGGTCTCGGCGGCGTCGCACAGCGCCGTCAGCCGGGGGGTGAAGATGCCGAGCCGGACCTCGTCGTCCAGCTCGGCAAGCACGTGCCGGGCCCGCCGGACCTGATGCAGCAGTTCCTGGTCGTCGCCCCGCTCCAGCGCGTCGATGGCGGTACGGACGCACTCCTGGCTCCGGCTGGTGAAGCTCCATCGTGCCGCGCTGCCCCGCCACCGGGAGGCGGCCAGCCGCCCGGTCAGCGTGCTGCTGCTGGCCGGCTCGCCGGTCCAGCCCACCTCCAGCGCGAGGCCACGCGGTGGCGGCAGCCGCCGGACCCGCAGGCCCGGCCAGGGCGCGCGCATCGTCGCCTCGACGCCGCACCGCCGCGCCATCTCCCGCACGGCCGCGCGGTCGGGCGCCTGGTAGGCGAGCCAGCCGCCCCAGACGCTCGCGGCCAGATCACCGCCGGAGGCGTCGGCGCCGTCGCGCACCGTCGCCAGCATCGCCAGCCGGAAGCGCGATTCGAGGGACAGCTCCACCCCGTGGTACGCGGCCACCGCGGTCACCGCGGCGACTGTCACCGCTCCGCTCGACCCGAGGCCGAACTTCGTTCCGCCCCGGTGCAGCCGGCTGGTGATCGCCACCCGCATCGGCAGCGGGCGCAGCCCTCGCCCGGCCAGGAGTTCGCCGACCACCTCGATCGCCGAGACCACGGCGCCGAGGGCGTCTGGCGCCGGCTGCCCGTCGTCCGCGCCGACGAGCCGGCCGTCCCGCCACCGCAGACGCGCCTGCTCCGGGCAGAGGTCGGAGTCGACAACGAGGTGGGCGTCGGCGCCGGAGACGGTGACGTCCACTCCCCGGTCGACCGCCACCAGCAGCGCCGGGTGCCCCGGCTCCAGCACCGCGTACTCACCGGCGATGAACAGCTTGCCCGGCGCGTGGCGGCGCACGGCGCCCGGAGGAGTCACGGCCGGCTGCCCGGGTCCGGCCGGGCCGCCGGCCCCGGTCCGGCGACGACAACGGCGCAGCCCGGCGCGGCGTCGCGCAGGGTGTCGGCCACCCGGTCGGCGTCCGCGCGGCGGCAGAGCACCTTGACGTTCGGTCCCGCGTCCATCGTGGCGTAGGCGGAGACGCCGTCGGCGCGCAGGCGCAGCACGGCGTCGAGCACGGCCACCGTGACCGGTGCCAGGTAGCGCACCGCCGGCCGGGCGGCCAGCATGGTGGCGTGCATGCCGAGGGCGTTGCGTTCGGCGATCTCGCCGACGGCGTCCAGGTCTCCCTGGAGCAGCGCGGCCCGCATCTCGGCCAGGTCGGCGCGGCCGGAGGCGACCCACGACGGATAGAGCGGGGAGGTACGGACGGTTCGCCGCATCCCCTCGCGGCTCGACACCGCCTTCGGCCCGGCGTCGACGATCGCGATCACCAGCGCGACGTCGAAGGGCGCGACCGGCACCGGCTCGGCGTAGGAGCCGAGGTCCGCGGTGGCCCCGGCGCCCGGGCCCGCGTGGCACATCGCGAAGCCGCCGAAGATCGACCGGGAGGCCGACACGGATCCCCGCCGGGCCAGGCGGGACAGCGCGGTGGTGTCCAGGTCGAGGCCGTACGCGGCGGCGCCGGCGAGTGCGAGAGCGGCGAATCCGCTCGCCGAGGACGCCAGGCCGGCGCCGGTGGGCACGGAGTTGCGGGTGTCGACGCAGGCCCGTTCCGTGCGCCCGGCCAGCTTCCGTACCAGTTCCAGGAAGGTGACCACGCGTTCCCGCCGTTCGCCGTCGGCGGGCGAACCGTCGAGGACGACCTCGTCGGCCGTCGCGCCGCTGTCGATCCGGACGGTGGTGGTGGTCGGGAAGACGTCGAGCGTCATCGACAGGCTGTCGGCGTACGGGATCATCAGCTGCTCGTCGCGCTTGCCCCAGTACTTGATCAGCGCGATGTTCGGATGGGCCACGGCGGTCGCCGGCCGGTCGAGCGCGGGCGCGGACGGCTCCGCCCGGTGGTCAGTCGTCATGGCCGGTGAACCTCCCCATCGGGACGGTCCAGGTGCGGACGGCGCCGGCCTGCTGGACGCTCCGCACCACCGCCGCGGACTCCCGGCGGTCCCCGGCCAGCGCGATCATGCAGCCGCCCAGCCCACCGCCACTGATCTTGGCGCCCGGGCTGCCCGCCGCGAGCGCGGCGTCGACCATCCGGTCGATCCGGTCGGTGCTGATGCCGACGTCTCGCAACAGCCGGTGGTTCTCGGTCAGCCGCGCGCCGAAGTCGGCGACCCGGCCCTGGAGCAGGTCGTGCGCCGCCGCCTCGGTCAGGCTGGTCACGCGGCTGACGAACTCGTCGCGCGTGCGCGGGGAGCGCTCGAAGGCGCCCCGCAGCAACTCCACGGCGTCGCGGGTGCTGCCGCTGACGCCGCTGTCGGCGATGACGAGCACCGCGTCGAAGCCGGCCGGGCCCGGCAGTCGCGCGGCACGCGCGGCGCCCGCCATGGCGACCGGCAGTTCCCGGCCCACGCCGTTGCGGAAGATCAGCGGCGCGGTCGCGCCGGTGGCCAGGGCGTCGATGCCGCTGGCCCGGCCGTGCGCCACGTTCTCCGAGGTCTGCACCAGATCGAACACCGTGGCGGCGTCGAGGCGGCGGTCGAACGCGTCCGCGAGGGCCAGCACTGCGGCGCGGGCGCAGGCGGCGCTCGACCCGAGCCCCCGGCCCTGCGGGATGGCGCAGTCGACGAGCACGTCGACGCGCATCGGCTCGGTGACGGCGGCCCGCTGACGGAACTCCGTCACCAGATGTTGCAGGCCGTCGGTGGGCAGCGACGTCACCTCCGGGCTCTCCAGTCCGGCGATGGCGAAGGAGATCTCGTCGCCGCCGTCGCCGCCGGCCCGCCGCGCCTTCGCCACGGCGGTCAGTTGCGGCACGGGGACGGCGAGCGCCGGAGCGCCGTACACGACGGCGTGTTCGCCCAGCAGGATGGCCTTGCCGTGGGCGCGGCCGGTGCCGAGGCGGCCCGGCCCGTCATTCCGGCCGTCGAGGACGCCGCGGGCGACGACGGTCACCGGTTCCGTGGACATCACTGGGCCCGCTGGGTGGCCTTGATCGCCATGTCGGCGAGCTGATGTTTCGCGGGGGCGGTGGCGCTGCTCGCCTCCAGCGCGGCCAGCGCCCGCTCGGTGCGCAGCGAGATCTGCCGCTCGATCTCCTCGACCGCGCCGACGTCGCGGAAGATGGCGCGGATGCGGGCGATCTCCTCGTCCGCGAGGTCCGTGCCGACCTTCGCCCGCAGGTAGGCCGCCGCGTCCGGGTCCCGTTCGTCGGCGCGCTTGAGCGCCGTGGCGAGCAGGACCGTCCGCTTGCCCTCCCGCAGGTCGTCGCCGGACGGCTTGCCCGTCACCACCGGGTCGCCGAACACGCCGAGCAGGTCGTCGCGCAGCTGGAAGGCGATACCCACGTCGGCGCCGAAGGCCCGGTAGGCGGCGAAGAGGTCGTCGTCCGCGCCGGCGATCGCGGCGCCGAACTGCAGTGGCCGCTCCACCGTGTACGACGCGGTCTTGTACTGGTTGATACGCAGCGCCGCGTCGACGTCCTCGCTCCGGCTCACCTGGCTGATCAGATCGAGCAGCTGGCCGTACATGACCTCGGAGCGCACCGCCGACCACACCGGCGAGACCCGCACGTGCGCGTCGGCCGGCAGGCCGGAGGCGCGGACCAGCACGTCGGCCCAGATCAGGACCAGGTCTCCGATCAGGATGGCGGTGCCGGTGCCGAACGTTCCCGGGTCACCGGAGAAGCGCCGCGCCCGATGCCGTTCGGCGTACGCGACGTGCGCGGCGGGATGGCCGCGGCGGGTCTGGGACGCGTCGATGATGTCGTCGTGGATGAGGCCGGACGCGTGCAGCAGCTCGAACCCGGCGCAGGCGTTCAGCACCGCGCCGGCCACCGGGTCCTCCGGGTCGCCGCCGGCGCCGATCCAGCCCAGCCAGGCGAAGGCGGGCCGGATGCGCTTGCCGCCCCGCAGGACGTAGCTCTCCAGCTCGGCGACCAGGGCCGCGAAGTCGTCGCCGAGCTCATGTGCCTCGGCGCGGCGCTCGGCGAAGAAGTCCCGCAGCGCGGCGTCGACGGGCGCCGAGTCGGTGACCGTCCCGAGATATCCGACGGTCATGCCCGCGTCTCCCGATCAAGACGGCAGTCACCATTACACTCACGCATCTCGGACTCCCCTGGATTCGCTGGACCAGTCGCGTCGAGCGGCGATTAGTCGATTCCGTTCCGGACGTTTGCGCCGGCGCGGAAACGACGCCGATCTCCCCATCGGCGCCGCCATTTCGTCCGCGCCGGCACGCCGAGTCCGGCATGGCCTGACAGTAATCGCGGCCCGTCACCCTGCCCACTACTCACGCGAGTAGTGCGCGCTGCCAGCGACGTCGCCGACGAACGGCCGCAGATCCCGTATAACTGAGTAGCCCGCCCCGGTCCGGCGTTCAACTGTCCAAGACGGACGGTCGAACGCGGTGGGACATCGGCTCGCGGCGCACGTCGGACGATTCAGCAGAGGAAAACGGGATGGTCATCATGAATCGCATGGCGGGGCGCGAGCAGGAATTGTCCTCATTGGGGGAACTGCTCGACGCCACCGTGCGGGGATCCGGGGGCTGCGTCGTCGTCGACGGGCCGTTCGGCATCGGCAAGACCCACCTGCTGAAGGTCACCGGCCTGGAGGCGGCGGCCCGCGGGCTGACAGTGGTGGCCGGGCGGGCGAGCGTCACTGATCAGCCGGTGCCCGTTCACCTGCTCGTCAATTTCCTGCGCCACGCGATGCCCGGCGAAGCGGCGGTCGAGCAGCTCGCCCAGCCGGGCGCCAACCCGTTCTGGCTGATCGACCGGGTCGGCGACCTGGTCGAGGTCGCGGCGCGCCGGCGCCCGCTCGTGGTCGCCCTGGACGACGCACAGCGCATCGACGACGTCAGCGCCCTCGCGCTGCGCGGGCTCGTGCCGCGGCTGGCGTCCTCGCCGGTGCTCTGGCTGCTGGCCCGCCGGCCGGTTGCCGCCGGGTCGATCGCCCAGCACGCCGTCGACTGGCTGGCCGAGCACGCCGCGGTACGGGTACGGCTGCGCGAGCCGGGCGAGGAGGCGGTGGCGGACCTGTGCGCCGGCATCCTCGGCGCCCGGCCGGACGCCTCCGTCCTGCGCTGGGCGGCCCGCTGCGGCGGCAACCCGAAGGTGATGGAGATCGTCTTCAGCGCGTTCATCAAGGCCGGCCAGATGATCATCGTGGACGGGGCGGCGTCGGTATTGTCCGACGAGCTGCCCGACGGTGTCCCCGCCGCCGTCCGCGGGCTGCTGGAGGAACTGCCGCCCCCGCTGCGGCGCCTGCTCACGGCCGGCAGCCGGCTCGGCCACACGTTCCCCGTCGACCGGGTGACGGGCCTGCTCGACGGGTCCGCCGCCGACGTGTCCGCCGCGATCGACGAGGCGGTACGGGTCGGGCTGATGCGGCGCGACGGCGCGGAGCTGACCTTCGCCCACCAGGTACTCGGCGAGGCGCTTCGCCACGCCGCGTATCCGGAACCGGAACGCGCCGGGCCCGCATCGGCGCCCGCGCCGGCGGCGGGCGACCCGGTCCGGCGCGGGCGGCCCGATCCGCGGCCCGTGCCGACCCACTCCCCCGCCGGCCTACGCGTCACGCGCTCCGCGCCGGACACGGCCGCGCCCGCCGCGACAGCGGGGCCGCGCTCCGGCCGATGCGGGTGCGACGAGGTGGTGGCGGCCGCCGTGTCCCACCTGGAAACCAGATCCGCCGAGGCGCCGCGAGCGCTGGCCCGCGCGCTGCGCCTGCTGGCCGGGGCGGGACGGGCCGCCGAGGCCGGCCGCCTCGCGGAGGTGATCCTCCGCCGTGACCTCCCGGCGGACGCCGAGGCGCAACTCGTGCTCGAACTCGGACACGGCATGCGGGCCGCCGGCAGCCACCGCCTGGCGGCCGGCTTCCTGCGGCGCACGCAGGCCCGCCACGACGTGTGCGAGCTGGACCGCGCCAAGCTCGACCGGGCGCTCGCGGACACCACGAAGCACCTCGGCGGCGCCGCCCCCGCCGGGCCGGAGCCCCGGCGCCCGTCACCGGGCTGCGCGCCCGGCCGGCGGCCGCTGTGGACCTGGCTGGTCCGGGCGCTGGGCGCGGCCGATCAGCTCGACGAGGCGCAGGCGGTGCTGGACGCCGTACGACCACTGGCGCAGGAGCCCTCGCACACCGGCTCGGAGTCGCTCTGGCGCGGCCACCGGGCCGAGCTGCTGGCGGCGGCCGGGCGGCTGGACGAGGCACGCGCCGAGGCGGAGGCGGCGCTGCGGGCCGCCGACCACTCCCGGCCGGCCGACTGCGTACCGGCGCGCCTGGTCCTGGCCCACCTGAGCGTGCACCACGGTGACCTCGCCACGGCCAGCGACCAGTTGCGGGCGGCCGAGCGGCTGGCATCCGCCGACGACGCGGCGCGGATGGACTGGGCGCTGGCCCGGTTCCATGCGGCCAGCGGCCGTCCGGCGATGATGGTGCAGACGCTGATCAACGTCGCCGGGCAGGTCGTACCCGATCCGCTGCTGTTCACCGAGGCGCCGGCCGCCGCAGCGACGCTCGTACGCCACGCCCACCGGGCGGGGCTCGACGCGGAGGCCGAGCGGGCCGTGGAGGTCGCCCGGCGCGTCGCCCGCGGCAACCCGTTCGTCCAGTCGCTGGCGGCGGCGGCCGAGCACGCAGCGGGTCTCCTGCGCGACGACCCGGCGGCGCTGCTGCGGGCCGCCGATCTGCACCGGCTCGCCGGCCGTACGCTCGCGGCGGCCGCCGCGGTGGAGGACGCGGCCCGTAGCACCCGGGACCGGGCCGAGGCCACCCGTCTGCTCGAAGCCGCGACGGACGCCTACCGGGAGTGCGGCGCGCGACGCGACCTGGAGCGCGTGGAGGCCGAGCTGCGTGGCCTGCCGGCACACAACGTCCGCCCGTTGGTCCCCGACCGGCCGCGGTCGGGGTGGGAGAGCCTGACCAGCGCGGAGCTGCGGGTCGTACGGGCCATCGTGGACGGGATGACCAACCGCGAGGCGGCGAGTTCGCTGTTCCTGTCCCCGCACACCGTCGACAGCCACCTGCGGCGCGTCTTCTCCAAGCTCGACATCAACAGCCGGGTGGAACTGACCCGCTGCTTCATCGCGCACGAGGCGGTCCGGCCGGCGCTGGCCACCACACGCCAACCGGCGTCCGCCGGCTGAACCGGCCGACCGGCGTACGCCGGGGCGCGGTTCGACCGGCGGACGCCGGGAATGCGGTTCAGCTGGCCTTGCCGGTCATGGAACCGGCGCCCCAGTCCTGGTCGCCGCTCATGGAGTAGATCGCCGCCCGGCTGGAGTACGTGGCCGCGGCGTGCGCCAGCTCGGCCCGGGTGTTGAAACCCAGCTTCCGGTAGATCTTCCGCAGGTGGTAGTTGACCGTGTGCGCGGACAGGTGGACCTGCTTGGCGATCTGCCGGTTCGTCAGACCCACGCTCACCAGGTAGGCGATCCGCTGCTCCATGTCGGACAGGGTCGACCAGCAGCTCGCCGGTGGGGTGCCGGTCTCCTCCGGGCGGGCCGGCGTCACCGGCCGTCCCCCCGCCTGGGCCTGCGCGGCGTAGAGCTTGGCGAGTTCCTCGGTGGCCAGCGCCACCGAGATCGGGTCCCGCGACTGCACGATGATGAGCGACAGGGCCGCCGGGGCGCTGTTCGCCAGCGCGTGGGCGTGCATGGCGGTGAGGCTGGCGACCTGGATTCCGGGGTTGTCCGCGGCGAGCCCGTTGACCGTGTCGAGGACGCGGCGTTCGAGGTCACGGTCGTCCACGTCGCGGGCGAGCAGGACCAGGAAGGCGGCGGCGCTCGGCACCTCGACGTAGAGGCGGCGCTGCGTCGGCAGGCGGTGGTGCTTGCCCGCCAGCAGCTGGGCGGCGGCCCGCGGGCCTTCCTGCTTGACCGTGATCAGCACTTCGGCCCAGGAGTACTGCACCGAGTCGAGGACCACGTGGCGGTCCGCGTCCCGCTGCCCCAGCCTGAGGTACTCGATCGCGGCGGGCAGGTCCCCCATGTAGAAGGAGGCGGTGCTGAGCACCGCGTAGGCGAGGGGCCGCAGCATCGGCACCGCGTCCCCCTCCACGGCGGTGGTGGCCAGCGCCGCCTCGCGGCGCGCGTCCCCGATCCGCCCCGCCTGGAGCAGCAACCGGGCCCGCATCACCGCCGGCGCGGCAGTCCAGATCGGCGCGGGCAGTCCGCGCAGACCCGCTTCCGCCTCGTTGATCAGTGCCTCGGCCTCGTCGAACTCGCGGAGGTTCGCGAGTTTCCCGGCGAGCGCGAGCTGGGCGTGCAGGCGCCACACCGGTTCGGCCTCCGCGCCCGCCCGCACCGCCGCCCGTCCCAGCTTCAGGCCCTCCGCCAGCTTTCCCGCCGACCACAGCCCGGTGGACCGGGCGGTCAGCGCCATCGCCAGCGCGGCGTCACCGGACTCGGCGTCGCGTTCGCGCAGGATCGCCTCGGTCACCGGGTCGCCGCCCTCCCCGCCGAGCAGGAGATCGGCCAGCACCAGACACGCCTCCGCGTCACGCCGGGCGGCCGGCGACGCGGCCGGGCCGGCGAGAACCGCCTCGGCGACGCGTATACCGGCTTTCGCGTTCCCGTTCATTATCAGGCGGTGCGCCCGGGAACAGGATCCGGTGGCGTCCTCCCTGGCCGCGCTCACCGGCGCGGCAGGCGCGGCGTCCGACCGGCGATTCCGGTCGGCCGCCGGGCGCCGTCGCCCGGAAAGGCTCATCGCCTCACGTCGTAAGGCGTCGCGGGCGGGCCCGGGAATGGACTCGATGATGCCGCGCAGCAGGAAGTCGCTCTGAAAGGCGAGCTGATGCTCGGCGGTGACGACGAAGCCTGAGGCGATCGCCTCGTCCACCGGCGGGAGCAGGGCCGCCGACGATCGGCCCAGCATTCTCGAAACGTCCTCCAGCATGAAGGATCTGCCCAATGCGGCGGCCACCTTCAAGAACTGCTGACAGCCGGCGCTGACATCATTCAATCGCCGCATGACGAAACTCAGCACGCGCCGGGGAATTCGCCGGGACACCAATTCCGCCCGACCGTTTCTTTCCCGGATCAATCCCTCTTCGGCGAGCCCGCGTGCGAGTTCGGCGACCAGGTGCGGATTTCCGCCGGCGCCGCTCGCGAAGTCAATCACCTCGCGGTGCACGTCGACCCCGAGGATCTCGCGCAGGACCTGCTCGTCGCTCCCTTCGCCCCACGGCTGGGACGCCGGCCCCCCGGCGGCGAACACCGGATTTCGTGCTGCGTCTGTCGCCTGGTTCTCCCGCGGCCGTCCCGTTGTCATAATCCCCCCGGAATATGCGCACACAGCTCAAGAAAAGCCTGGACTCGGCGGTGACGCTACCCCACAGCAACAACATTTGCCATCGATCACCGTCGTCGCTCATCATAGCTATCCGGCAGGCCCGGGCGCAGCCGTCATATATCAGGCAGCATCCCGCTGATATCGGACTTAACTAAACAATGCCACGATTGGCAGAACTCGCTCGCATGACCGAAATAGCCCTCGCCGCGAGCCGCCCGGACCGGCGGGCCGAACTCCTGACGACCCCATTGAACAGGTGAAACAGGCTTCGGCCGTGCAACGGCGCCGCGCCGGGCGGTCCGGACCCGACCGGTCCCCGGGCGCATCGGCGGCGGCGGGTGACCGCGCCGCTCTGCCGACAGAGAAAGCGCAGGATACGGCGCTGACCGGATACCGACAGGTGTACTGCAAATGGAGTACCGCAAACGTGGTAGCAGCAGCCAGGAAGTGCCTGCATCCGTACGGCGACACAGAAGTGCCTGTTCACGACCATTAGGTAGAGCGCTTATTGACTTGAGGAGAAGATGATGCCTACCGAGACTCCCCGCACAGACGGAGTTCTGGCGGGATTGGCGCGGTTCTGTTACCGGCGTCGTCGACTGGTGCTCCTGACCTGGGTCGTCGGCGTCATCGCGCTGGCGTTCCTGGGCTTCCGCTACGGCGCCGCCCCGGACAACGTCTACTCCGGCGGAGACTCCCACTCGGCACGAGCCCAGGCCCTGATCGAGAAGCACTTCCCCGAGCAGCGGGGAGACACCCTCACCCTGGCCATCAAGGCCGAGCGGGGGATCGACGACCCGGCGGCCCGGCAGAAGATCGAGAAGGTCATCTCCGATCTGGACGCCTCACCGGTGACCGGGCCGATCGTGTCGCCCTACGACGACCGCAACCTGGTCACCTCCGACCGCCGCATCGCCCGGACGACGATCCCGCTGACCTCGATGGACGTGGAGAAGGCCGAGGCCAAGCCGCTCGTCGACACGGTCAAGGACGCCTCCGGCGACGGCGTGACGCTGGGGCTGGGCGGTGAGCGGGCGGAGAAGGCCGAGACGCCGCCGCAGGGCCCGGCCGAGGCGGTCGGCGTGGTGACCGCCGCGGTGATCCTGTTCCTCGCCTTCGGCTCGCTCGTGGCGATGGGCCTGCCGATCGTGACCGCGTTGCTGGCGGTGCTCGGCGGGGTCGCGCTGATGAAGCTCGTCGGGCACCTGGTTCCCTCGCCGGACTTCACGGTGCTCATCGCGGTGCTGATCGGCCTCGGTGTCGGCATCGACTACGCGTTGTTCATCCTGACCCGCTACAAGGACAGCCTGGTGGAGGGGGACGACCCCGAGAGCGCCACCGTCAAGGCCATCACCACCGCCGGTCACGCCGTCCTCTTCGCGGGCACCACGGTGATGATCGCGCTGCTGGGCCTGATCGCCATGGGCCAGAAGATGATGAACGGCGTCGCGCTCGGGGCGTCGGCGACAGTGCTGGTGACGATGATCGCCGCGGTCACGCTGATGCCGGCCTTCCTGGGCTTCGCCGGCTACAAGATCCAGGGTCTGCGCGTGCCGCGCCGGGGCCCCCTTCGCCAGACCGACGCCGACTCGTCGAAGCAGCAGCGCCGCACGCTCGCCGAGCGCTGGGCCGGCGTGGTCCAGCGCCGTCCTGTCACCGCCGCGCTCCTGGCCACCGCGGTCCTGCTGGTGCTGACCGCGCCGATGCTGTCGATGCGGCTGAGCCTGCCCGACGCCAGCGTCCAGCCCCGTGACCGCAGCAGCTACACCTCGTACGAGATCCTGTCCGAGGGCTTCGGCCCCGGCTACGGCGCTCCCCTGATCTTCGCCACCGAGGTCGGCGACGGGAACAGCGACCTCGGCCCGGTCGTCGCCGCGGTGAGCGGCACCGAGGGCGTCGCGTACGCCACGCCGCCCCGGATCAGCCAGGACGGGCAGGCCGCCGTCTTCATGGCCTTCCCCCGTACCGGCGCCCAGGACGAGGCCACCGCGGATCTGGTGCACAAGTTGCGCGACGACGTGCTGCCCGCGGCGTCCGGCGGCCGCGAGGTGTATCTCGGCGGCCCGAACGCCGGCGCGATCGACCTCGCGGAGGAGACCAGCTCGCGGCTGCCCGTGATGATCACCGTGGTCATCCTGCTGTCCCTGCTGCTGCTCGTCGTGCTGGTGCGGTCGGTCACCATCGCGCTCCAGGCGGCGGTGATGAACCTGCTGTCCATCGGCGCCTCCTTCGGTGTGCTGGTGGCGATCGTGCAGTGGGGCTGGCTCGGGTCCGCCCTCGGCTTCCCCACCTCCATGCCGATCACGACATGGGTGCCGATGATGATGTTCCCGCTGCTGTTCGGCCTCTCCATGGACTACGAGGTCTTCCTGATCTCGCGGATCCGCGAGGAGTACGAGCGCACCGGCAACACCCGCCAGGCGGTGACCCGCGGTCTGGCCCGGACCGCAAAGGTGATCACGGCGGCCGCCGCCATCATGATCGCCGTCTTCACCACCGGCATGCTCGGTCCCGACGTCTCGGTCAAGCAGGTCGGCCTGGGTATGGCCGTGGCGGTGTTCGTCGACGCCACCATCGTCCGGATGATCCTCGTCCCGGCGGTGATGGAGCTGTGCGGCAAGGCCAACTGGTGGATGCCCGGACGGCGGGCGAAGACGGCCCCGGTTCCCCCGGCCGGGGTCGAGGAAGCGGCCAGGATCTGAGCCCCTTCCCCCAAAGAGTGCGGGGAACCCCTGGACGGGTTCCCCGCACTCGCTGTCGTCCGGAACCGACGTAGGGTCACGCCATGCCCGAGCTGCTTCCTCCCCTCGTGGTCGCCCCGATGGCCGGAGGTCCGTCGAACCCGGCGCTGGTCACGGCCGCCGCCCGGGCCGGCTCGGTCGGCTTCCTCGCCGCCGGCTACCAGTCCCCCGAGGCCGTCGAACACGAGATACGCGCCGTGCGCGCGGCCGGCGTGCCGTACGGACTCAACATCTTCGTGCCGACCCCGGCCGAGCCGGACCCGGCGCCGGTGGGGGCGTACCGCCGGTTGCTGCTGCCGGAGGCGGAGCGGTACGGGGTGGATCTTCCGCCGCCGCGCCTCCACGACGACGACCACTTCGCCGCGAAGGTGGACGTGGCGGTGGCGTACGCGGTCCCGCTCGTGAGCTTCGCGTTCGGCGTACCGCCGGCGGGCGTGGTGCGGGCGCTGCGCGACGCCGGATGCTACGTGCTGATCACCGTCACCTCGGCCGACGAGGGCCGCCGGGCGGTCGCCGCCGGCCCGGACGCGCTCGTCGCGCAGGCGGGCACGGCGGGCGGGCACGCCTCGACCACCGATCCGGCCGGCTACCGGCCACGCGGCGAGGCGCGGGACCTGCTCGCCGCCGTACGGGCGGTCACCGACCTGCCGGTCGTCGTGGCCGGCGGGACGTCGTCCGCCGAGGATGTCGCGCGGCTGCGCGCGGCCGGCGCGGCGGCGGTCCAGAGCGGCACCGCGTTCCTGCTGGCCGACGAGGCCGGCACCCGGCCGGCGCAACGCGCCGCGATGCTCTCCGGCGACTTCCGCCGGACCGTGGTCACCCGGGCGTTCACCGGTCATCCGGCGCGGGCCCTGCGTAACCGCTTCACCGACGCCTACTCCGAGGCGGCGCCGGTCGCCTACCCGGCGGTGCACCACCTGACCGCGCCGATCCGGGCCGCGGCCGCGCGTCTCGGTGACGCCGAGGCGCTGAACCTGTGGGCCGGGACCGGTTTCGCGTCCGCCGCGCCGGGGCCGGCCGTCGACATCGTCGCCCGCCTGACGGGCTGACGGCTGGGATGCCCTCGCGGGCGGGCGGGCCGGCCGGGCGCGGTCGCTCCCCGGCGGGCCGGCTCCACCTGGTCTGCCGGTGCAGCCGGCCGGCCGGTCACCGGCGCCGCTGCGGCCCGGTGTCGACAGTCGTCAGGATGCGGCGGGACCGGCGGTGCCCAGGCCGGCGGGGTTGCTGATGACGCAGCGCCAGGCGCCGTCCGCGCCGCGCCGGAGCACGTCGACGGCGGTGCCCTCGATCCGGAGCGGGGTGCCGTCGGGCCCGGTTCCCTCGTGGACGTAGTCGTTGATCACCAGAGCGATGTCGCCGGTGACGTACTGGTGGCGGACGGCGACCTTGATCGGCAGGAAGTGCTGCTCCTCCCGGCTGCGCGCGCGCCTCTCCTCGCCGGTCAGGACCGTGCCGGGGGCGAGGATCAGCAGGGCGTCCGGCTCGTAGAGCCGCTCCAGCTGGTCGAGATCGCGGTTGTTGAACGCGCGCTCGAACAGGGGCAGGAGCGCGGCGGGGTCGGTGGGTGCGGCGGACTGTTCCGCGGAAGCGTTCGACATGGGCGCAGCACACCCGGATCAGGACGGACCGGTCAACGGCGACGAGCCGGTTCTGTCAGGTCGCGGGCCCTGTGGACGCCGAGGTGACTAACTAAGATCCGCGCCGTTTGCCGTACGGGTCGCGGCCGACAGGATGCCCGTAGATGGTCCATGCGATGCCCAGGCGCATCGACTCGTGAGGAGCGTTCCTGTGATCAAGGTGGCAATCATCTTCCACTCCCGCAGCGGGAATACCTACCAGATGGCCGTGGCCGCCGCGGCAGCGGCGGTGAAGGCCGGCGCGGAGGCGCAGCTCTACAAGGTGCCCGACCTGCCCAGTCCGATGGTGCTCGACCACAAGGCGTACGCGGAGCTCAACGCCGAGACCGCCGACGTTCCGGTGGCCACCCTCGCGGACCTGGTCGCGGCGGACGCCATCATGATCGGCACTCCGGTGCACTACGGCCTGCCGGCTCCGCAGATCCTCGACTTCATCGACCACTCCGGACCGGTCGCGATCCCGGGTGATCTGGCGAACAAGGTGGTGTCCGTCTTCGCGTCCGGCTCGATGCCGCACGCCGGTCAGCAGGCGGCCATCCTGGCGCTGCACAACTGCATCTGCCACTGGGGCTCGCTGATCGTCCCGAACGGCTCCAGCGTGGAGGTGCTCGGCCTGCCGAACAACGGCGCTCCGTACGGCACGTGCAGCGTCTCGCGGCACGAGGCGAACAACGTCCACGAGGACAACCTCGCCGCCATCGAGTACCAGGCGCTGCGGCTGGTCGAGGTGGCCACCGCGTACAAGATCGGCCGCGAGCAGACCACGTCGGCGATCAAGTACGTGGACCGCCGGCTGCTGGCGGAGAAGTTCGGTCTCTGACTCCGACGTGAACCGGCCCGCCCGGCGCGGGCCGGTTCGGCGTGTCCGGGGTCAGGTGGCGCCGACTCCGGCGCGGGCGGTCAGACCGTCGAGCACGTACGCCAGCCCGAGCGTGAAGTTCGTGTCCCAGTCGTCGTCGAGCAGGTGCCGCTGCGCGGCCAGGGTGGGATAGCGGGCGCTGTGCCGCTCCAGCATCAGCTGGCCCTCCCGGCGTTCCTCCGCCGACCACCGCAGCGTGGCCTGGCTGGCCGCGGAGCCCTGGACGTGGCTGTAGAGCACCCAGCTCGCCGCGGTGACGTCCCGGGAGGTGAACCCGCCGCGGGTCAGGGCGGCCTGGAGGAACTCCATCCAGGACAGGAAGCCGGGGCCGACCGCGGGACGCCGGCGCATCACCGTCGACCACGGGTGCCGCAGCAGCGCGGCGCGCCGCTCGGTCAGCAGCGTCGTGACGTCCGCCCGCCAGTCGTCGCCCGGTGGCGGTGGCGGCGTGGCGGCGAACACCGCGTCGACCGCGAGGTCGATCACGTCCTCCTTGGTGTCCACGTGCCAGTACAGCGTGGTGGTGCCGACGCCCAGGCGGTCGGCGAGGCGGCGCATGGTGAGCTGCCCGATGTCGTTCTCGTCCAGTAGCTCGACCGCGGCGGCCGTGATGCGTTCGACGGTCAGTGGCGGATCGGGCCGCCCGGGGGACGTGGTCCGCAGCCACAGACTCCGGCTCCGCTCCGCCATGCCGTCACCTGCCTTGCCCGAAATCTGCCTGTTCCGCCCGTGAGCGTAGTACATTGGACGGGTACCGGAACGTTGTTCGAGTGCCGGACCGTCGTTCGACTCTCGCGCCGGCGAAGAGGTGAGGCCAGATGAGACTCGTGGTGTTCGGCGCGAACGGCCCCACCGGCCGGCTGGCCACGGAGATGGCAATGTCCCGGGGGCACGACGTCACGGCCGTGACCCGGCGTCCGGAGTCCTTCCCGCTGCGGGGCGAGAGCCTGCGGGTGGTGGGGGCGGACGTGCTGGACGCCGCCGCCGTCGACGCCGCCGTCGCCGGTCAGCAGGCGGTGATCTCCGCGCTGGGCGTGCCGTACACGAAGGAGACCGTGCGGACCTACTCCCAGGGCGCCGCCAACATGATCGCCGCGATGCGGGCCCACGGCCTGCGCCGGCTGGTCTGCGTGACCTCGACCGGCACCAGCGGCGAGCACGCCGAGGGCGAGACGTTCACCTTCAAGAAGATCATCGCGCCCATCCTGCTGCGGATGGGACGCACCGTCTACGACGACATGGCGCGGATGGAGAAGGTGGTGGCGGAGAGCGGTCTGGACTGGACCGTCATTCGCCCGGCGGGCCTCTTCGACGGTGACGGCGTCACCGACTACCGGGCCGAGCCGCGCCGGCTCCCCGGCCGGTTCACCTCCCGTACCGACCTGGCCGACCTGCTCGTCCGGGAGGCAACCGAGGACATCCACGTCGGCCAGTTCATCGACGTGGTGACCACCACCGGCGCGCCGACCTTCGCGCAGATGTTCATCCGGGAGGCGCTGCACATCGGCAAGTGACCGCCGCCCGCCACGCGGGCCTCCCGGCGACCTGCGCCTCGGCCAACCACTGTGGCCCCGAGGGCGGTGCCGGCAGCACCTCGACCATCCTCGCCGCGGGTTCCAAGCTCGTTTGCATTCGCCGCCGCGCCGCGAGGAGGCAGGATGCTGCTGGACGAGGACCTGACGGATCTGTGTGACGACATCCTGGCCGGGCTGCCGCGCAGTGATCAGCGACGGCGCGGCCGGGAGTACGTCCGCGGGCTGCTGCTGGCCCGGGGCCGCAAGTCGATCCGCAACATCGCCGCGATCTCCACGGAACCCGCCGCGGAGCAGGCGCTGCACCATTTCGTCAGCGACTCGACCTGGGACTGGATGCCGGTCCGGCGGGCGCTCGCCCGGCACGTCACGCGGCTCTGCGGGGCACGGACCTGGGTGCTGCACCCGACGCTGATCCGCAAGGCCGGAACGCACTCGGTCGGTGTCGGCCGCCGGTACTCGCCGGGCCTGGGACAGTCCCTCAACGCGCAGCACGCGGTGGGTCTCTGGGCGGCCTCGGCGAACGTCGTCACCCCGGTCAACTGGCGGCTGCACCTCAACGAGGACTGGCTGTCCGACGAGAAGCGCCGGCGGCGCGCGGCCATCCCGGACGACGCGGTCACCCAGTCGCTCGGGGCCTGCACTGTCGAGACGTACCTGGAACTGGGGGCGCCGACTGGTGAGCTGGTCGTGGTGGACGCGCGGGAGATGGACGTCGAGGCGGTGGTCCGGCGGCTGCGGGCCGCCGGAGCGCCGGTGCTGATCCGGGTGCCCGCCGGCCTGCGCCTGGTCCCCGCCGCGGGTTCGGCCGCTGAGCCGGCCGGCGACCTGGCGGCGACCGCGCGGCACCAGCGCCGGCCGGTCTTCGGGCTCGCGGCGAGCCCGCCGGTGCTGGCCGGCACCGTCGCGGTGCGGCTACCAAGCACCCGCAGCCACGATCCCCTGCTGCTGGTGGAGCTGAGCGCGCCGGGCCGCCGCGAGCCCGGCCAGCTGTGGCTGACCAGCCGCGGCGACATCGGCCTCGCCGACCTGGTCCGCCGGACGGCGCTCGTCCGCCGGGTCACCGACGACCTGGAGGCCACCGGGGACCAGGTGGGTCTGCGGGACTTCACCGGCCGGTCGTACCGGGGCTGGCACCGCCATGTGACGCTGGCGTCGGCGGCGCACACGGTGCTTGCGATGCACAGCCGGCCGGAACCGGCCCTGCGACGCACCTCCTGACGCGGGCGGGCGCCGGTGCCCGTGGGCCACCGGCGCCCGCCCGGCTCAGGTGGCCTGGAGCAGGGTCATCCCCATCGACATCCCGCCGCCGAAGGCGGTGAGCAGCACGAGGTCGCCGGGGCGGACCCGGCCGGAACGGCACAACTGGTCGTAGGTGATGGGCACCGCGGCGGCCCCGGTGTTGCCGTAGGCGGTGTACGTGGTGGCGACCCGGTCGAAGGGCAGCCCGAGCCGCTCCGCCATCGAGGCGAGGATCCGGCCGTTGGCCTGGTGCGGCACCAGATGCCCGAGCCGGTGCGGCGGTACGCCGTGCTCGGCCAGGAACGCCTCGATGCCGGCGACCACGTGCGTGTCGATGAATTCGCGCACCCCGCGGCCGTCCATCCGGAAGTGGTGCGAGCCGTCGCGGAGCGTCTGCTCCGAGGCCGGCATGCGGCTGCCGCCGGCCGCCACGCCGATCAGCCCGCGTGCCTCGGCGAAGCTGAGCAGCCGGGCGGCCACGACCCGGTGCGCGCCGCCGACGCCGATCACCGCGGCGCCGGCCCCGTCGCCGAAGAGGACCACGGTGCGGCGGTCCTGCGGCGACAGGATGCGCGAGTAGACGTCCGCGCCGATCACCAGCGCCGGCCGGTCGCCCGCTGCCGTCACCAGCCGCTCGGCGACCGCCAGACCGTAGCTGAAGCCGCTGCACACCGCGTTGACGTCGAACGCGGCGGTGCCCCGGCCGGCGCCGATCTCGTGGGCGACGACGCTGGCGGTGGGAGGTTGCGGCGAGTCCGGCGTCGAGGTGGCCACCACGACGAGCGCCAGGTCGGCCGCGTCGACGCCGGCGTCCGCCAGCGCGACGCGTGCCGCGCCGATCGCCAGGTCGGAGGTCGCCTCGTCCGGCTTGGCCCACCGCCGGTGCCGGATCGCGGTCTTCTCGAACACCCAGTCACCGGTCACCCCGGCGTGCTCGGCCGCCTCGTCGTTCGTGACCACCCGGCCGGGCAGGTACGAGCCGGTGCCGAGCACACCGATCGGCCGATCGCCACGCGAATAAGTAAGCATGCGCCAGGTCCATTTCTTCACCAGCCGTCGATCGCAAGAATGCGATAGGACGGGCACCGACTTCGCGGCGAATAGTGTCGACGGTCCACCAGACCAGACCTGCGGTCAATGTATGGCAACCGAACCGGGCAGGCAACCGCCGGAACCGACGTGACATATTAGCGGCGACCGCCTTGGCCAGGCGCGCCCCGATCACCACGATGCGGATGTGGACGCCAAACCCGTAATCGGTCCGGCCGGGTCACCGTGGATGGATGCCATCGACGTGCACCATCACATTATTCCCGATTTCTATACCGCCGAGCTTCGCGAATTGGGCGGTTCCACTGTTCTTTCCGGAGTCGACCGTCCCACCTGGAGCCGGTCGGGCAGCCTCGCCATGATGGACCGGCAGGGAATACGCGCCGCGATCGTCAGCCTGTGGCCGGGAGTACCCTCGCTGGACCGCGCCCGGAGCCGCACCCTCGCGCGGCGGCTGAACGCGTACCTCGCCGAGTTCGTGGCGGCCGGCGACGGCCGCTTTGGCGCGTTCGCGGTGCTGCCCTTCCCCCACCTCGACGACTGCGTGGCGGAGTTCGTGCACGCGATCGACGTGCTCGGCCTCGACGGGCTCGGACTGCTCACCAACTACGACGGGCTCTACGTCGGCGACCGCCGGCTCGACCCGCTGCTGGCCGAGGCCGAGCGGCGGCGTACGCCGATCTTCGTCCACCCGGCGGTGCCGCCGGCCGCCGGCCAGCCCAGCTTCGGGCTGCCGCTGTCGCTGTACGAGTTCCCGTTCGAGACGGTGCGGCTGGTGGCGCAGCTGCTCTACAACGGGACGCTGGAGCGGTTCCCGGAGCTGCGGATCATCCTGCCGCACGGCGGCGGTGGGGTCACCTACTACGCCGACCGGCTCACCTACGGCCCGGTCATCAACGGCGACCTCGCCGACCGCCTGCCGGACGACCCCCTCGCCGTGCTCCGCCGCCTCTACTTCGACGTGGCGATGTGCGGCCGGCACGCGCTCGCCTCCCTGCAGCTGTTCGCCGACCCGGAGCGGGTCCTGGTCGGCTCCGACTACCCCTTCATGCCCGAGTCCTTCGGCGCCTCGATCGGTGCGGGAGTGGCGCGCCACGCGGACCTCGATCCGCGGTGGTGGGCCGCGGTCAACCGGTCCAACGCGGCGAAGCTGTTCGCCCGCTTCCCCTCGACAGGAGAGTGACCACATGCTCGACGACACGCTTGTCGACGCGTACCTGAACCGCATCGGTGTGGCCCGGCCGGAGCGGCTCGACGCCGAGGCGCTGCGGCTGCTGCACGCGCAGCACGAGCTGACGGTGCCGTTCGAGACCATCGACTACCACCTCGGCAAGGAGATCTTCATCGACGAGCGGGTGGTCGAGAAGATCGTGTACCAGAACCGCGGCGGCGGCTGCGGTGAGATCAACAACGCGTTCCACTACCTGCTGGAGGCGCTGGGCTTCGACGTGACGCTGCACCAGGGCCGGGTCTGGCTCGGGCACGAGTTCACTCCGCCGTACAACCACTCGGTGACCACCGTGCGCATCGGCGAGCAGCGGTGGCTGAGCGACGTCGGCCTGGGCCGCAGCAGCCGCTACCCGCTGCTGCTGGAGTCGCCGCAGGCGCAGGAGGACCCGCACGGCACGTTCTCCACCAAGCGGGTCGCCGACAACGCCACCGACGTCTTCCGGGCCGACGCGCTGCAGTACCGCTTCTACGACGAGCCGGTCGTGGCCGCCGACGGCATGCAGGTCCTGTGGTGGTACCGCACCTCACCGGACTCGCCGTTCCTGCAGAACCTGTCCTGCACGCTGCCGACCGAGAACGGGCGCATCATCCTGCGGGAGAACAAGCTCGTCGTCATCGACGGCGACGAGCGGCGCATCGAACGGCTCAGCAACGACGACGACCTGCTGGCGGCGTACGACAAGTACTTCGGCATCAAGCTGGACGCGCCGCCGAAGCCCAGCCCGCACGCCAAGAAGTCGATGCGCATGTCGTACGAGCGGGACTGAGCCGTGCTGACCGACGAGCAGGTGCAGGGCTATCTGGACCGGATCGGCGCCGCGCGCCCCGAGCGGCCGGACCTGGCGGCGCTGCGCGACCTGCAGGAACGCCACACCTTCACGGTGCCGTTCGAGAACCTCGACTACCACCTGGGCCACGAGATCTACATGGACGAGCGGGTGCTGGACAAGGTCGTCCGCCAGCGCCGCGGCGGCGGCTGCTTCGAGATCAACACCTCGCTGTTCTTCCTGTTGCGGGCGCTGGGTTTCGCGGTGACGCTGCACCAGGGGCGGGTTTGGCTCTCCGGGCGGTTCAACGGCCCGCACAATCATCTGATGCTGACTGTGGACCTCCCGGAGACCGGCTCCCGCTGGCTGGTCGACGTCGGGTTCGGCAAGAACAGCCGTCACCCGTTCCGGCTCGACGCCGCCGAGCCGTATGTGGACCCGCACGGCCGGTTCACCACCGAGCGGGTCGAGCCCGGAGCCGTCGACGTGTACCGCAACGGCGCGTTGCAGTACCGGTTCTACGACGGGCCGGCCGACCTGTCCGACTTCCGGCAGAACCTGTGGTGGTACCGCACCTGCCCGGACTCGCCGTTCCTGCGGAACATGTTCTGCACGCTGCCCACCGCCGACGGGCGGGTCACCCTGCAGGGCGACGTGCTGACAGTCATTTCCGGCGACCGCCGGACCGTCGAGACGCTCACCGACGACGACGCGCTCCTGGAGGCGTACCGGCGGTGGTTCGGGATCGTCCTGGACAAGCCGCCGACACTGAGCCCGTACGCGGACCAGTCCTCGCGCATGGCGTTCTTCCAGAGCGACGACGGCGGGCCAGGCCGCCGATGACGACAGTGCGGGCCGCCTACGTCGACCGGCTGGGCCCGGCCACCGGGATCCGGTACGGCGACTTGCCCGTGCCCCGGCCCGGCCCCACCGACGTGCTCGTCGACACGCTCGCCACCACCGTCAACCACGTCGACACGTTCGTGCGCGCCGGCACGTACCGTACGCCGGTCCCGCTGCCGTTCGTGGTGGGCCGGGACGTGGTGGGCGTCGTCGCGCACGCCGGTGACGGCGTCGCCGGTTTCCGTCCCGGCGACCGGGTCTGGTGCAACAGCCTGGGCCACGGCGGGCGTCAGGGCGCGGCCGCCGAGCAGGTGGTGGTGCCCGCGGATCGGCTGTACCCGCTGCCCGCGGCGGCCTCGGCGGAGGCGGTCACCGTCCTGCATCCGGCCGCCACCGCCTACCTGGCGCTGGCGGTGCACGGCCGCCTGCGACCCGGTGAGACGGTGGTGGTGGGCGGTGGCGGCGGCAACGTCGGCGCCGCGTTGATCACGACGGCGACGGCGCTGGGCGCGCGCGTGGTCGCCACCGCGGCGCCCCGGGACGAGGCGTTCTGCCGGGCCGCCGGCGCGGTCGAGGTGGTCGACTACGCCGCGCCCGACCTGGCTGACCGGCTCGCCGCGTCGTGCCCGGAGGGCGTCCACGTCTACCTGGACACCTCCGGGACCAACGACCTGGACCTGGCGGTCGGGCAACTCGCCGTACGGGGCCGCATCGTGCTGCTCGCGGGGGCGCGGACCCGCCCGGCGCTGCCCGCCGGTGAGCTGTACACGAACGACAGGTCGATAGTCGGTTTCGTCATCTCGCTCGCCACGACCGCGGAGCTCGCGGAGGCGGCCGTCTTCATCAACCGGCTGCTCGCGGCCGGCCGGCTGCGCCCGCGCGAGGTGGTGCGCCTTCCGCTGTCCGCGATGCGGGAGGCGCACCGGATGGTGGAGGACGGCGAGATGCGCGGGCGGCGGGCCCTTGTCGTACCGGACGGCGCGGCGTCACAGCTCGGTGAGCAGGCGGTGCAGGCGTAGCGCGAGCTGGATCTCCAGCGCCCGCGCCGGGAGTTGCCAGGTGGGGCCGAGCAGGCGCTTCACCCGGTCCAGCCGCCGGGTGACTGTGTTCGGGTGCATGTGCAGCAGCTCCGCCGCGTTGGTCGGGCTGCGGCCGGCCTCGAAGTACGCGTCGAGCGTGCGGGCGAGGTCGCCGTCGCGGTGCCGGTCGTAGTCGAGCACCGGCTGGAGGGTGGCGTCGATGAACTGGTCGATGCCCTCCCGGCCGGCCAGCAGCATCGGCAGGAAACCCAGCTCGCGTACCGACACGCCGCGACCGGCCAGCTCCATCATGATCATCACGTCGAGGCAGCGCAGCGCCTGCCGGTAGCGCACCGCCACCTGCTCCGGCCCGGAACCGCTGTCGGACGCCGCGGCCGTCACCGGCCGGCCGAAGAGCGTGCCCGACTCCTCCGCGGCCGTCCGGGCGATCTCGGCCGGGTCGGCCTCACCCGGCAGCAGCAGCACGATGTCGTCGTCGTGCAGCGCGGACAGACCGTCACCACGGGCGGCGAACGCCGCGCTCCACATCGACGCCCAGTGCGGGCTGACCCCGTCCGGCCGCAGCACCACCACGACGTACGGCCGGTCCAGGCGCACGCCGAGCCGCCGGGCCCGCTCGACCAGCGTGCCAGTGGGCTGCGGCGTGGTGATCAGCTCGTTGAGCAGGGCACGGCGGGCCTGGCTCTCCCGGCTGTCGTCGAGCTGCCGCAGGATCACCGCCGCCGCCTGGGCGATCAGGAGCAGGAGCTGCCCGTCCGGGTCGGCGAGCGGGCTGTCCATCTCCAGCAGCAGGTCTCCCATCCGCCGGTCGCCGGCCAGCACCGGGACGACCAGGCGGCGGCCGTCCGGCGTGCCCGGCCCGGCGGACCGGCTCGCGGCGACCACGAGACCGTCGTCGGTGCACAGCCGCACCGACGCGCCGAGGCGCCGGTCGGCCTCCACGACGAAGGCCCGCGCGTCGCCACGGGCCACGGCCAGGTCGATGAAGCCGTAGTGCGCCGAGCGCAGCGTCCGCAGCCGGTCCAGGTCGGCGGCGGTACGGGCGGACTGCTGCTCCAGCCCGTAGAGCCGGGCGATCGCGACGTCCAGCAGTTGCGTCTTCTCCATCGCGGCACCGGCGAGCCGGGCGAACGAGGTCAGCTGGACGCGCTCACCCGCGGTGACCGTCCGGGGGCGACGATCGGCGAGGTACAGCGCGGCGACGGACCGGCGGGGAGCGTATCCGCGCATGTGGCCCAGACGCACCGCGACCACCGCGTGCAGCGGCCCGTCGTCGTCCGATCCGGACACCGGGGCGTCGGGCGGCGGCCCGGAGTCCGCGTCCCCGCACCACAGCGCCGACCCGTCCAGCAGCGCCGCGCCGGAGGGGTGGTGACCGGGCAGGTCCAGCGGGCCGCCCTCGTCGGGGCCGTCCGCCGCCCGTACCGTGATCGTGGGTCCGTCCTCGGACACGACCGCGACGAAGGCGGCCGGCGCGTCGAGCAGCCGCCGGCCCTGACGCGCGATGTCCCGCAGCAGGCCGCTCTCGTCGTGCGGCACCGCGGCGTCGTCGGCCGGCTCGGCGACCGCGCCCGGCACGGCGTCGTCGGCGGAGCCGGCCGGTAACGGCGCGTCCCCGGGCACGGCGGCGCCTTGTTCCGTGCTCCCCCCCATGGCTCTTCCCGTGTCCGTAGTCGCGTCGCGGATCTGCGCCGGATTATAGGCGTCCCGGTCAAGGACGACGTCGAACCTGATGAATCAGAGTCGAACACTTTGACCCTTCGGGAAGCCGATAACGACGATTCTCCGCATGGCCGAAACCGAGACCACAACGCCACTGTTCGAATCGCAGGCGGAAATCGTCGTCGACGCCACTCCGGACGAGGTCTACGCGCTCGTCAGCGACCTTCCCCGGTGCCGGGAGTGGAGCACCGAGTGCACCGGAGGCGAGTGGATCAGCGGCCGTCCCGGCGCCCCCGGGGCGGTGTTCCGCGGCCACAACCTGCGGAGCGAGGACGTCGTCGCCTGGGCGCCGGTCGTCCGTGGCGTCTGGACCACGGAGTCGCAGGTGCACACCGCGATCCCCGGCGTCGAGTTCAGCTGGGCGATGCGGGACAGCCGCGGACGCGCCCAGAGCAGCGTGTGGGCCTTCCGGATGAGCCCGGAGGGCGCCGGCTGCCGGCTGACGCACCACTTCCGGATGGACCAGCCCACCGAGGGCATTCGCAAGATCACCCAAGACATGGACGACGACGAGCGCCGGCGCTTCGTCACCGAATGGGGCGCAAAGGTCGGCGCCGATCTGCAGGAGACGCTGCGCCGCCTCAAGTCGATCATCGAGAACGAACGGTAGGAGCCGGACATGTTGCTGCAGACGATCGCCAATCGCGGCATCCGACTGGGCACACTCTTCGACCGGGCCGCAGCCCGGCACCCGGACAACAGCATCACCCTCGACCACGACCTCGACGTGGCGCCGGAACTCGGCCGGCGGCTCACCGTCGGCGCGGTCGCCGGCCTGGTCGCCGACCTGGCCGCCCGCCTGCACGCCGCCGGCGTACGACCGGGCGACCGGGTGGTGGTCTACAAGTCGCACAACTTCGACATCACGCTGAGCGCGTGCGCGCTGGCCCGGATCGGGGCCGTGCCGGTGCTCCTCTCCCCCCACCTCGACCCCACCACCGTGGTTCACCTGATCCGCCGGGTCGGCCGGCCGTACCTGCTGACCGACCGCGCCACCCTCGACCGTGGACTGTCCGACACCGTGTTCCCGGCGGTCGCCGGGGTGCTGCTCGCCTCCGGTGAGCATCCGTCGGCCACGTCGCTGCGTGCCCTGACCGGCGTGCCCAACGTCCCGCCGATCCTCATGTCGCCCGATCACCCCACCCTGGTCACCCACACCTCCGGCACCACAGGGCTGCCGAAGCTGGCGGTGCACACCGGACGGACGCTGCAGGCGCGCTACCGCCCGCAGGCGTCGGTCGCCGCACTGGTGCGGCGCCGCTGCCCGGTCGCCATCCACGTCTCGTTCGTGCACTCGCGGCTGTTCACCGCGCTGGCGATCACGATGCTGCGGGGCTTCCCGCTGCTGGTGCTCGCCGACAACGACCCGGACCAGGCCACCGACCTGTTCCTGACCCACCGTCCGGGCGTGCTGGAGACCCACCCGAACTCGTTCCTGCGGTGGGAGCGGCTGGCCGACGACCCGCGTGCGCCGCTGGCCACCGTGCGCTACTTCAGCAGCACCTTCGACGCCATCCACCCGCGTACGGTCCGGCGGATGCTCGGCGCCTCCGCGCATCCCAAGCCGGTGTTCGGCCAGCTGTACGGGCAGAGCGAGGTGGGCCCGGTCGCGGCCCGCGCGTTCACCCGCCGCCGGCGGGAGGACGCCGACGGGCGCTGCGTCGGCATGCCGTTCCCCGGCATGACCGACATCCGGGTGGTCAGCCGCAACGGACGCCCGCCCACCCGGGACAACCCCGGCTACATCGAGGTACGCACCGACGGGCGCATCGTCACCTACCTCGGCGAGCAGCAGCGGTACGAGGGCCAGCGCCACGGGTCGTGGTGGCGGATGGGCGACCTGGGCTACCGCACCCGGTGGGGCTGCCTGCACCTGCTCGACCGGGAGGTCGACGAGATCGACGGGTTCGGCAGCACGCTGGCGGTCGAGGACACGCTCTTCACCCGGCTGGACGAACTCGTCGAGGTGATCATCCTGCCGGCGCCGGACGGGCCGCCCGTGCCGGTGATCTGCACCAGCGAGGACCTGCCGATCGACGTCGACCGCTGGGCCGGCGCGGTCGCCACGCTGCCCCCGATGGCCCGTCCGGTGCAGCGGCGCCTGGCGGACCTCCCGCAGACCGCCACCACCAAGATCAAACGGTTGGAGCTGGCCAAGCAGCTGCTCGACCGGGACAGCGCGGCCGGATGAGCACCCGGACGCCCGTGCGGGTGGTCGTGGCCGGGGGCGGCATCGGCGGGCTCGCCACGGCCCTGGCGGTGGCGGCGCACGGGCACCACGTGACCGTCCTGGAACGCCAGCCCGAGTTCACCGAGCTGGGCGCGGGCATCCAGCTGGCCCCCAACGGCCTGTACGCGCTGGACGCGCTCGGCGTGGGACCGGAGGTCCGGGCCACCGCTGTCGCCATGGCGGAACTGCGGTTCATGGACGGTGTGGCCGGCACCCACGTCACCAGCATGCCGCTGACCGAGGAATACCAGCGCCGGTTCGGCAGCCCGTACGTGGTGGTGCACCGCGCCGAGTTGCACCGCCGGCTGCTCGACGCCGCTCGGCGGCTGCCCCGGATCACGCTGCGCCCGGCCGCCTCGGTGGCCGGGTACCGCCAGAGCGCCGCCGGCGCGGCCGTGCACCTGGACTCCGGCGAACAGATCACCGCCGACATGGTCATCGGCGCCGACGGCATCCACTCCCGCATCCGCCGCCAGCTCGTCGGCGACGGCGAGCCGCGCAACTCCGGCATCACCGCGTACCGCGCCATCGTCCCCATGTCCCAGGTGCCCGCCCGGGTACGCCGGGACGCGGTCACCTGGTGGGCCGGACCGGACTGCCACTTCGTGCACTACCCGATCAGCGGCGGGGCGTACCTGAACATGGCCGCCAGTCACGCCGACGGCGCGCCCACGCTGTTCGCCGGCCGGCCCACCACCGGCGCCCTGGTCCGGGCCGCGATGTCGCGCCTCGGCGCGGTCGACGACCTGCTGCGCCTCAGCGAGGAGTGGCGGGCCTGGGTGCTCGTCGACCGGGCGCCGGTCGACGACTGGGCCGACGGCCGGGTCGCCCTGCTCGGCGACGCCGCGCACCCGATGCTGCACTACGCCGCGCAGGGCGCCTGCCAGGCCCTGGAGGACGCGGTGGTGCTCGGCGACCTGCTCGGCGACGGCGCGCAGCCGGTGCCCGAGGTGCTCCGCCGCTACGTCGCGCAACGGCGGGAGCGGACCGCGGCGGTGCAGGCCGTCTCCCGGGACAGCATCCGGCTCTGGCACGCCGCCGGGGACGCGGCGACGGCCCGCAACCGGGCGCTCGCCGCCATGGCGCCGGAGGAGTTGCACACGGCGGTGGCCTGGATGCACGGCGCCCGGGTGCGCGGCGAGCGCCCGAGCGAGGCCGTGCGATGACAGGCCCGCGGCATCTGCGGATCTGCATCGTCGGCGCGGGCCCGCGCGGGCTGTCCGTCCTGGAGCGGCTCTGCGCCCAGGAACGGCACGAGCGGGCCTGCGCCAGCCTCACCGTGCACGTGGTGGATCCGGCCGCGCCCGGCGCCGGCGCGGTGTGGCGCACCGACCAGTCCCGGCTGCTGCTGACGAACACCGTCGCCTCACAGATCACCGTGTACACCGACCCGAGCTGCCAGTTGGCCGGGCCGATCGAGCCCGGGCCGAGCCTGTACGAGTGGGCCAGGAGCCTGGCGTCGGTGGGCCCGCTGGGCGCGTTCGACCGGGACGTGCTCGACGAGGCGCGCGCGCTCGGCCCCGACGACTATCCGACCCGGGCGTTCTACGGCTACTACCTGCGGGCCAGCTTCCGCCGGATCGTGCGCCGCGCGCCGCCGCACGTCTCGATCCGGTGCCACCGCTCCCGCGCGGTGGCCAGCGCCGACACGTCGGGCGTGCCGGGCGGCCCGCAGGGCGTACGGCTGGCCGACGGCACCCGTCTGCACCACCTGGACGCCGTGGTGCTGGCCCTGGGTCACGCCGCCGCCCGGCTGGATCCGCGGCAGGCCCGCACGGCGAGCCTGTCCCGGGTCCACGGACTCACCTACCTCCCCCAGGCCAACCCCGCCGACGTCGACCTCAGCCACATCCCGCCGGGCGCCCCGGTGCTGCTGCGCGGGCTGGGCCTGACGTTCTTCGACCACCTGATCCTGTTCACCGTCGGCCGGGGCGGCAGCTTCACAGAGGAGGGCGGGCGGCTGCGGTACCGGCCGAGCGGCGCCGAACCGAGGTTGTCGGCCAGTTCCCGCCGGGGCATCCCGGCGCACGCCCGGGGCGACAACCAGAAGGGTGTGACCGGCCGGCACCTGCCCCGGCTGCTGACCGCGCAGGCCGTGGCGCGGCTGCGCGCCCGCCGCGCCCGCGGCGAGTCGATCCGGTTCCGCCGCGACGTGTGGCCGCTGATCGCCGCCGAGGTGGAGAGCGTCTACTACGCGACGCTGCTGCGCCGCACCGGGCACGCCGACCGGGCCGAGACCTTCACGCTGCGCTACCTCGCGACACCGGCCGAGCGGCGGCCGGCGCTGCTCGACGAGTACCGGATACCGCCGGCGCGGCGCTGGGACTGGGACCGGCTGGCCCACCCGTACCGCGGCCGCGAGTTCCGCGACCGGGACGACTTCCGGGCCTGGCTGCTGGACCACCTGGCCCGGGACGTGGCGCACGCGCGAGCCGGCAACGTCGACGGGCCGCTCAAGGCCGCGCTGGACGTCCTGCGCGACCTGCGCAACGAGATCCGCCTGGCGGTCGACCACGGCGGGATCGACGGCGACTCGTACCGCGACGAGCTGACCGGCTGGTTCACCCCGTTCAACGCCTTCCTCTCCATCGGCCCGCCGGCCCGGCGCGTCGAGGAGACGATCGCGCTGATCGAGGCGGGTGTGCTGGAGCTGACCGGGCCGGACACCCAGATCGTCATCGACACCGAGACACCCGCGTTCGAGGCGACGTCCCGGACCGTGCCCGGTCCCCCGGTGCGCGCCGGCGTCCTCATCGAGGCGCGGCTGCCGGAACCCGACCTGCGCGGCACCGCCGACCCGTTGCTGCGCCACATGCTCGACACCGAACAGTGCCGGCCGTACCGGATCCCCTACGACGGCGGCACGTACGAGACAGGAGGACTCGCAGTGACCGAACGTCCCTACCGGGTCGTCGACGCCCAGGATCAGCCGCACCCCCGCCGGTTCGCGTTCGGTGTGCCCACCGAGTCGGTGCACTGGGTGACAGCGGCCGGCATCCGGCCGGGCAGCGACTCGGTGATCCTGGCCGACGCCGACGCGATCGCCGCCGAGGTGCGCTCGCTCGCGCCGGCCGGACACGCGGTGGCCGACCGCGCGGCCTCCGGGCCGGCCCGCTTCCCGGGGGTGATCGTGTGATCGACACCCTGGACGTGGCGGTGGACAGCGGCCTGCTCTCACCGGTGCGCGCCGGCACGAGCATCGAGCCGGTGGTCGGCGACCGGGCCTGGTTGCAGGCCATGCTGGACGCCGAGGCGGCGCTGGCCCGGGCCCAGGCGCGGCTGGGCACGCTGCCCGCCCAGGCCGCCGCGGTGATCACCCGGACCGCCCGGGCCGAGCTGTTCGACCTGCGGGAGGTCGCGTTGGCGTCCCGGGACACCGCGAACCCGGTGGTGGCGCTCGTCGCCCAGCTGACCCGGGCCGTCGCCGAACTCGACCCGGCCTCCGCCGAGTACGTCCACCGTGGCTCCACCAGCCAGGACATCCTGGACACCGCGGCGATGACCGTCTCGCACCGGGCGCTCACCGTCATCGACGACCACCTCGCCGCCGCCGTCGACGCGCTCGCCGGACTGGCGCTGGCCCACCGGGACGTGCCGATGGCCGGACGTACGCTGGCCCTGCACGCCGCCCCCACCACGTTCGGGCTGAAGGCGGCGGGCTGGCACCGGCTGCTCTGCGACGCCCGGGTGCGACTGTGGCGGGTACGCGACCAGGGCCTGCCGGTGTCGCTCGGCGGCGCGGCCGGCACGCTGGCCGGCTATCTGGAGTACGCGGGCCTGGACGGTGCGGCCGAGCCCGACCCCGGCTACGTGGACCGCCTCGTGGCGGCGTTCGCCGAGGAGACCGGCCTGAGCCGGCCGACGCTGCCCTGGCACACCCTGCGTACGCCGCTGGCGGACCTCGCCGCGGTGCTCGCGTTCGTGACCGGCGCCCTCGGCAAGATCGCCGTGGACGTGCTCTCGCTGGCGCGCACCGAGGTGGGCGAGGTGGCGGAGCCGGCGGCCAGCGGGCGCGGCGCCTCCTCCGCGATGCCGCACAAGCGGAACCCGGTCTTCGCCACGCTCATCCGCAGCGCCGCGCTCCAGGTGCCGCCACTGGCGGCCGGGCTCACCCAGGCGCTGGTCAGCGAGGACGAGCGGTCCGCCGGCGTGTGGCACGCCGAGTGGCTGCTGCTGCGCGAATGCCTGCGGGTCACCGGTGGCGCCGCGGAGGCGGCCGTGACGCTGACGCGGGGGCTCGTGGTGCGCCCGGAGCGGATGGCGGCCAACCTGGCGCTGACGCGGGGCCAGCTCACCTCCGAGCGGATCGCCGCCCGGCTCACGCCCGCTGTCGGCCGGGACCGGATCAAGGAGGTGCTGACCCGGGCCGCCGCGGAGGCCGACGCGACCGACCGTACGCTGCACGACGTCCTGGCGGAGGCGCCGGAGCTGCGGGGCCGCTACACCGCCGGGGAGCTGGCCCGGATCGGCGATCCGGCCGGCTATCTCGGCGCGGCGGGCACGCTGGTGGACGGCGCGGTCGTGGCCCGGGTGGCGTCGCAGCCGGCCCGGCGCTGACCTCCGCGCCCACGCGAACGGGCCGCGGTCGGACGCCGGGTCGGATCAGCCGATGCCGTCGACCGCGGCCCGGAGCGCGCTGATCGACGGATCCCAGGTGAAGTTCAGGACGGGGATGCCGGAGGCGGCGGCGTTGCTGTCACCACCGAGGACGACCGCCCGCGGTTTGCCGGTGCCCTGGGGGACCACGAGATACCAGTTGCCCTTCACGTTCGCGATGAACACGTCGTCTGCCTCCTGGTCGGGCGGGTTCGGGTTGGCGACGTCTCCGGCCCAGCTCTCGAAATCGACTGTCGCGCGGAAATCCGTCGGGCTGGCGGTGTTCAGCCAGAGGCTGGTGTGCACGTGCGCGCCGACGCCGTACTCGCTGCCGTTGGCCGAGGCGCCGGAGTACGCGATCGTCTGGCCCCGCGACACACGCTGACCGGGTGAGACGGCGATCGCGGACAGGTGCAGGTGCCGGCTGTAGTTGCCGTCGTCGTGGGCCATCCCGACGACGCGCCCGGTCGCCGTGGAGGTGTCGGCCTTCACGAAACGGATCGTGCCGTTCGCCGCCGCCATGACCGGGGTGCCGGTCCCGACCGCGTAGTCGGTGCCCGGCTCGGCCGAGGGCGGCGTCCGGTTCCGGTGGTCCTGCCAGGAGCTGGAGATGCGGACACGCCCGCACGGCCGCTGGTAGCCGCCGGCGGCGCGGGCGGAGCCGGGCAGCAGGGCGAAGGCGGCCGACACCCCGGACGCGGCCAGCGCGGCGCCGGTGATGAGCCCTCGTCTCGACAGGCCACGCAGGTAGGCGATGCCGGCGAGGTCCTCGGGCGGCGGAGCGCCGCGACCGACGCCCGAGGACGACCCGTCACTGAGGATCATCGATGCAACGTAGGCCTACTTCCGGTCGAGGGCAAGGGTTTGCAGGTTCGCGTCGGGTGCGTGTGTCACGGGCAGGGCCGGCCGGGGCAGACGTCGATCACCTTGCCGGTGAGCAGGAACACCGCCTTCTGCCGCTGCGCGCCGGGCTGCGCGCGCGGGAACTCGTGCGAGTCCTCGCCGTACTCCGGGCCGGCGGGCGCGAGGTTCGTCGGCGGTGGCGCGTACGCCGCGCCGCTGTTCCAGACCACCATCGCCGAGCCGGCGTACGGGTACCTGCGGATCGGCGCGATGCCCCAGAACGGCCGCACGTCCGGCGACCAGCCGTCGGCGAGCGCCGGGGTGTGGAGGCGGGCGCCGATGGTGCGGGCCTGCACCTCCGCCGCCGCGGTCGAAACCTGCTGGTCGGCGAAGGCCACGTGCATCAGCACCCGGTGCGCCGGGGTACGCGGCAGCGGCCGGTCGGTCATGTGCTGGGCGTACCCGTTGGCCTCGGACCGGTCCCACAGCATCTGCAGCAGCGCGAAGATGAGCTGCTGGTCGATCTTGTCCGGGTAGTAGCCGTCCATGACGTTCTGGAACGGGGCGAAGTCGACGCTGCGTTGCAGCAGCGTGGAGTAGTTCATCGCGGGCACGCCGAGCACCGAGCGGGTCCAGTCCTGGGCGATGGCGGTCAGCGCGCCGCCGTTGATGCCGCCCTGGCTGTTGCCGTCGTAGTGCAGCCCGCCGGCCAGGTTGATCAGCGGCCGTCCGGCGGCGTCCCGGAACGCCGGGTGGGCGGCGAACCCGTTGCGGTGGATCATCGTCCGGCCGAGGAAGAGGAAGTTCAGGAAGCTCTGCTGCAACCGGTCGGCCACCGCGGGGAAGGCGCTGAGGTCGGTGAAGGCCCCGGCGACGTACGGGACGTCGGCCGCCGCCATGCCGATCCAGCTCGTGGCGCAGAAGGTGAAGTCGTACGTCTGCGACATGGTCTTGACGTTGCCGGCGTTGATCTCCGTCGGCCGGCCGAGCAGCCCGTGGCCGTAGAGCGACAGGTGGGCCGGCTTCGCGGCGGACGCGCTGCGCGGGATGTTGCAGACGAAGTCGGCGGCCACCGTCGTGCCGGACGGGGTGGGCAGCGCGTTCGGCGTCGGCGGCGTGCCGTCGCCGCCGGGCGGGCCGTAGTGCAGCCGGGAGCCGGGACCGCCGTCGCCGGTCAGATAGGACGGTACGGCGACGGTGCCGGTCACCTGCCGGGCGATCAGCGGGTCCTGCTCGGGCGTGTAGTCGGTGACCTGGTTGACGGTGAACGTGGGGGCGCGGCGGCCGAGCGCGGCGAACGCGCTGTCGCGGACCGCCAGCATCCGCCCGGTCAGGCCGTGCCGGCTGGCCACCGTGAAGTCCCAGGCCAGGTAGAGGCTGTGCCGATTGACGCCGGCCCGGCTCAGGTCGGCGAGGATCCGCTTCATCTGCGGCGCGCGCGGGTCCCGCCGGTCCAGGCCGGCGCCGGTCACGTACGCGCGGAACGCCTTCGGGGCCGGGATCAGCGCGCCGTCGCCGTCGCGCATGCCGCGCAGGCCCACGACGTACCGGGCGCCCTCGGTCAGCGCCACCGCCGGCCGGATGATCAGCACCTGCCGGTCCGGGCTGCCGGCGGCGTGCGCGTCCAGCTCGGCCCAGTACGGCGTACGCCTGCCGGTGCGGGCGTCGAGCAGCACGATCGGCGCGTCCGGCGCGAGCGAGCGGCCCACGTCGGTGACCGGCGCGATCCGGGTCCGCGTCGCGTCGAGACCGGGTACGCGCGCCAGGATCGGCGAGCCGGGGCTGAACCCGTCCTGCCGGTTCCACTCCGCCGGGTCGATCGGCACGCCGAGCACGTTCGCCGGCATCGCCGAGGCCGCGAACCGCACCCGCTTGCCGGTCGGGGTGCTGCGATCCGGCACGGTGAAGTAGTCGTTGGGGAACGGCAGCAGGCAGGCCGCCGGGTCGATCGGGTCGCAGGACCGGTTCCCGGCCGGGGCGGGAGGCGCGGAAGGCGCCGCGGCGGCGCCGGAGCCGAGCAGCACGGCCGATGCGGTCACCAGCGCGGACACGGCGAGACGGAGCCGTCTGGGGGTGGGCACGCGTGTCTCCTTCGACATCGGAGGGTGGATCACGGTGGTGGGTGGTGCTGTTCTTCCTACGCTCGTGAACGGATCTCGGCAAGGGATCGTCGTCGCGGGCGCCGCCGAGGGTCACCGCGCCCTGGCACTGCCGGATCAACGACCGAGAATCCGCAGGTCACCGGCACAGTCCTACGGTGGGTCACGAAGCACTCACGTCCACTGGAGGACGTCATGACCACACCCGCCCCCACACCCCCACCTCAGCTCCAGGTCGCCCTCGGCACGGCCGGGGACCCCGGCTCGGTGCACGCCGTCACTGACACCGGCACGGTCCTGCTCGTCACCCACTACCCCGCGTCCGGCGCCGGCCGGCTGCACATGCTCGACCCGCGTACCCTCGCGCCGGTCCGGCCGTCCATGCCGGTCGGCCACGAGCCCCGCGCGGTGGCCTGGCACCCCGGACGCGGTCAGGCGTACGTGATGAACCGCGGGGTGCAGAGCTACAGCGTCTCCCGGTGCGACCTGGCCACCGGGACGGTCACCGACATCCCGATCGGCTTCGGGCTGATCGCGATCGCCGTGGACCCGGTGGCCGACCTGCTGTACACGGCCGACTGGGCGCACAAGCGGCTGCACGTCATCGAGCTGGCCGACACCACGCAGCGGCGTACCGTGCCGCTGCCGTCGGCGCCGAACCGTCTCGCGGTGGCCCCGGACGGCACCGTCTACGCCTCGCTGTACGTCAAGGGTCTCGTCCCGGCCGACGACGCGCTCGCCGTGCTGCGCCCGGACGGGACGCTCGTCGTGGCGCCGATCGAGCCCGCCCACCTCCAGCCGGGCGGGGTGGCTGTCGCGCACGACGGGATGATCTACGTCGGCTCGCTCGGCGGCGGCACGGTGCACCCGCTGTTCGGCGTGCACGACCCGGACACCGGCCAGCGGCTCGGCGCGGTGGCGAGCGCCGCGGGCGTCCGCGACCTCGCGGCCGTGCCGGGACTGTCCCGGGCCTGGCTGGCCACCGACAAGGGCGTCCAGCTCGTCGACACCACCAACCCGTACGCGCCGCGCACGCTCGACCCGATCACCACCGGGCACGCCCCGTACGCGGTGGCGGTCACCGCCGACGGCACCGCGTACGTGGGTGACGTGATGGACGGCACCGTGTCGCTGATCCGCCCGGATGTCGCGGACCTGCCCCTGGAGGCGGTCGCCACGCTGCTCACCGAGGCGGGTTTCGCCCCGGCCACCGGGCTGGGCGCGGCGATCCGGGCGTACCAGACGTTCCACGAGCTGCCGGTGACCGGGCGGCCCGACGCGGTCACCGCCGCCCACCTGACAGCGCCCGGCTGCGGCACCCCGGACCGGACGGCCGCCGCCGGTTTCGTCCTGCAGGGCGGGCACTTCCGGCACACGAACCTGACCTACCACCTCGGTGACATGACGATGCCGTGGGGCCGGGACGACTTCACCGACGCGCTGAAGCACGAGCTGATCGAGGTGTCGCTGGACGTGTGGCGCGAGGTGCTCGGCGAGGACTGGTACGGGCCGTTCGAGTTCACCCGGGTCTTCGACCCGGCCGAGGCCGACATCGTCTTCTCCGTCGGGGACGACCCGGTCTTCCACGACACCGGGTGGTTCCGGACCGTGTACGCGGTGACCAAGTGGGGCGCCGCTCCCGGCTGGCCGGACGCGGGCGGCCAGCTTCCGGTCATCTTCAACCGGAAGATCAACTGGGACGCGCACGGATACTTCGACGTCGACCTCCACGGACCCGACTTCCGGCACGTCGCCACCCACGAGATCGGCCACGCGTTCGGGCTCAACCACGGCAAGAGCGGCAACGTGATGCACCGCAACGCGAGCTGGTACCGGGTGCCCAAGTCCGACGACCGCAACGGCTTCCTCGCCATGTACGGGCGGCTGCCGCTCGCCGACGGCGTCGGCATCCGGGTGCTGCCCGAGGTGGACCACGTCGCCTACTCCGACTGCGAACGGCACCTCGTGGTGCACTACCCCCAGGGCGACGGGTGGACGTGGACGCGACTCACCGCGGACGTGGACGCGCCCCGGATGAACCGCGGCAACTCCCCGTCCGCGTTCTTCGCCCACGACGGCGTGCCCTCGTACGTCTACGCCGGGGACGGCGGCCACGTCTACCAGATCTGGTACAACCAGGGCCAGTGGTGGTGGGGTGACCTGACGCAGGACAGCGGCGGCCCGCCCGCCGTGCGGTACGGCACGCACGCCTACCGCAACGGTGACACCCAGCGGGTCGTCTACAGCGCCGTCGACGGCCGGACGATCCGGCTGTCCCAGGCGCCCGGGCAGGGCTGGGTCTGGCAGGACGTGTCGGTGGAGGGCGCGGTCGCCGCCGACGGCATCCCCTACGCGTACGCCGACGGCGTCACCGGCCTCGACGTGATCGTCTACCGGGACGCCGAGGAGCACCTGCGGATGCTGTGGGAGGGCCCAAACGGCTGGGGGCAGATGTCGCTGACCTGGGCCACCCAGGCGGAGAATCCGCTGCCGCTGACCATGTTGCCGGTGTGGGGCGAACATCGGGCCGGCGAGCGGCACCGGGTGTTCGGCGTCGACCACCAGCAGCACGTCCGGATGTTCGCCGTCGGCGACGACGGCGTCTGGCACACCCGCTCGCTGACCGCCGAGCTGGGCCTGCCGGAGTGCGTTTCGTCGGCGGTGCAGCGGCTGCCCGGCCCGGACGGCGCGCCCGACACCTGGCTGCTGGTCGTCGCCGACCTCGACGGCGGGCTGTGGGAGCTGACCGGCGACGGCGACACGTGGCAGGCCGAGCGGGTGCAGATCGACGGCATGCCGCCGGTGGGCCGCAGCCTGCTGTCGGTGTGGCCGGGCGGCGGCCGCCTCCAGATCACCTACACCGCCGCGAACGGCAACATCCAGTTGCTGTCCCGCTCGCTCGGCGACCACGACTGGCAGCGCACCAACCTGACCCGGGTGTCCGACGTGGTCTGAGCGGGCAGGCGGAGTTCCGCCGGCCCGGCGAGGGTTGTCACCCGATCGCCGGGTCGGCGGGCTGCCGTGCCGCCACGAGCCGCGGCGGCCAGTTCCGGACCCGCGACGGGTCGGCCCGGTGCAGGACGGACAACCGCTCCCCCACCGACAGGGCCCGGGACAGTCCCCCGCGCACCTCGTAGCCGGCGGTGACGAACTTGGACACGTAGTGGATGCCGACACTGATCACGACCAGACCGAAGACGTACGCGTCGCGGTCGTGCAGGAAGCCGGCCTGCAGACCGGCCGCGATGACGCAGATGACGGTCGCGTAGAGCAACATGGACCACCACCACTGTTCGAAGCCCCGCGCCACCCCGTCGCCGGCGGGCGGCACTGTCGAAAGCCCGCTGGCCTCCCCGGCCCGCAGGATCCGCCGGCTGAGCAGCAGGAGCAGGAGGTTCGTGATCGAGACGGCCACGGCCCCGGCCGCACAGCCCCACGCCCAGAGCGTGGGCTTCCAGAACACCGACAGCAGCACGGTCGGCAGCGCGACGACGCACATCGCCCGCACCGCGACCTCCGTACATCGGGCCAGGGCGCCGGGAATATGCCGCGCGGTCAGCCGCGCCAGCACGCTCTGGTAGTACTTCGCCCCGACCAGCGCCTGGCCGAAACCGATGATCACGGCCGCCCTGAGGTCGGCCGGAGGCAGCGGTTTGGCCGAGAAGGTCAACACGTCGTCGACCTTCCACAGGGCCGTCTTGGCGCAGATGAACCACCAGCAGGCGGTCGCGACGAGCGAGAACCCCATCAGGTACGTGTCGTGCGTGACCTTCGCCGCCCGGGCCACCCGGAACTGCCTGTACTGCGTCCGGACCTCCCGGGAGGCGGGCGCGAGCCGGGCGACCCAGCGCCGCAACGCCGACCGGCTCGTCTCCGACTCCTGCGCCGCCAGGTCGAAGGTGACAGCCATCAGCCGGTGCAGGTCGTCGAACCGGAACGGCCGGTCCGGCAGGAGCAGCAAACGGTCCTTCGGCTGCTCCTCGATGAAGTCGTCGAGCAACCGCGCGATGGTGGGACTGATCGCGTAGACGCGGTCCGGCACCCGTCCGTCGCGCGCGGCGCTGCCCACCATCACCTGGATCAGGATGATCCCCAGCGAGTAGACGTCGGCCACCTCGGACTGGCCGCGGTTCTTCACCTCGGGCGCGATGTAGACGGCGTCGTCGTGCTCGGCGATGCCGACCTGGCGGCTGTACAGATGGTTGACGCCGAGATCGATGAAGCGGATCCGGCCGTCGGACAGGATGATGTTCCCGGGCGACAGGTCCAGGTGCTGCCGTTCCCGATGGTTCACGTCGACCGGTTCCGCCCGCGCCAGCCGGTGCAGCGCCTCGGTGAGCAGGAGCCCGACCTGACGGGCCTTGGCCACCCGCTCACCGGGCGACGGCATCGAGCTCTCGAACGCGGCCAGGTGGTCGCCGAGCGTCTCGCCCTCCTGGTAGGGCATCAGCACCCACTGGTCGGTCGACGCGACGGGATGCACGACCACGTCGGGTGTGTTGCGCGCGCCGTACCGCACCGCGTACTCGTCGGTGGCCTGCGCCACCGAGGTCAGCTTGCTCCACGGGAACAGCACGCACTTGAGCACCAGCGCGGGACGCAAACCGGACTCGTCGACCGGTTCGCGCGTGGTGGCCCGGAGGATGAACGAGGTGGTCCCCGCCCGGTGGTACGCGAGCGAGTCGAAGTCGATCTCCCCCCACCTGCGCATGTCGATCTCGGAGGCCGGCCGGCTCACGCCCGGACGCCCACCCGGCCGGTAGAGCGCCCTGATGGCCGCCGACACCGGCGTGCTGCGGAACAGCTCCCGGCAGTAGTCGTCCGAGGCATCCTGTTTGGCGCGCTCCGGGGGCTCAAAGCGTCGGTCGAGGAGCGTGACGTTGAGGCAGAGGAAGGCCAGCAGCGCCACCACCGGCGGATCGTGGGGATCCGGTGCCTCTCTCAACCGGGTGAGCGCCGCCTGACAGCCGTCCAGGAAGGCGCCCACCCCGTACACGGACTCATGGTCCGCGGCCGTGTCCATCAGGTCGGCGAGGATCTGGTGTGCGGCGGCCAGCCGAGCTTCGGCCGGCGACCCCAGCAGCCGGCCGGTCTCGTCGGCGCTGTTCCGGCCCCGGATCTCGCCGAGCAGGAGCTGCCGGACGGCCTGGACCACCTCGCCGTCGGGCGCGGCGCCCCGTCCCTCGTCCGCCACACCGCCAACCATAGGCGACCATCAACGTGTTGTGGAGTGCGCTCCCAGTGGACGATGACGGTCGCGCCCGTCGGGCGGCACGCCGAGGGCGGCCGACAGGTCCCGCCCGGCCTGCTCGATCCCGCCGGCAGTGACCAGGGCGAACACGAACCGGTCCGGCCGCAGCACCACCAGGTCGGCGCCATGGCGCCGCAACCACCCGCCGAGCACCCCGTCGGCGTCCACCACGTCGACCCGGCCCGGTCCGCCGGGCGCCGGAGGGCCGGCAAGCGGATCCGGCAGGTCGGCGAGCGACGTGCCGGACGGGTGGACCGCCACGAACCGCACCGGCAGCCCCGACCGCCACGCTCCGAGCGGGTTGTCCGTACCGGCGCGACCGAGCACGACGAGACCGTCGCCGAGCGCCTCGTCGAGCAGCCGCTCCCCGGACGCGCCCGGGACGAGGACCCGCGGCTGGGGAAACATCGTCCCGACCACGCCGGCACGCCGCCCGCCGGCCATCAGGCCCCGCCGGTACGCCGGCACCGGCTTGAACTCGAACCGCTCCACGAACCGCCGCACCCGGGGGATCGTCTGCACCGCCCGCAGCGCGGTGTCCCGCATCCAGGCTGCGGACCGGTTGCGGGCCAGGAAGACGTGCCCCAGCCGGACGCTCGTCTGTGCCATCTCCACCGTGTGCGGGCGCCGCTCGGTCTCGTACGTGTCCAGGACGGCTGCGTCGGCGGCCCCGGACAGCACCAGGGCCAGCTTCCACGACAGGTTGGCCGCGTCGCGCAGGCCGCTGCACAGGCCCTGACCCATGAACGGCGGCATCTGGTGGGCGGCGTCGCCGAGCAGGAACACCCGTCCCTCCCGCCACCGCTGCGCGATGAGGTGGTGGAAGGTGTAGACCACAGCGCGGGTGACTGTGAACCGGTCCGGGTCGACGTACGGCGAGACGAGCGCGGCAACGGTCTCGGGCCGCCGCATCTCGTCCTCGGTCTCCCCCGGCCGCAGCATGAACTCCATCCGGTAGCTGCCCGCCGCGCCTGGCGACACAAACGCCGGACGCCGCCAGTCGCACACGAACCGGGTGTCCCCGACCCGTACCGCGTCGGGCGGCACGTCGCCGGAGACCGCCAGCCACGGCTCGGCGTAGCTCGCCCCGGACAGCGGGATCCGGACGGCGGCGCGGGTGGCGCTGCGCGCGCCGTCGCAGCCGAGCACGTACCGGGCGCGGACCGTCCGCCGCTGCCCGGTGGCCACGTCGGACAGCAGCACGGTGACTCCGTCGTCGTCCTGGGTGAGGCCGACCAGCTCGGTGCCGAGCGAGAGCTGGACGTGCGGGAACCGGTCCAGCCCGGTACGCAGCGTGTGTTCCAGCCGCGGCTGGTCGAAGAAGCGCAGCGGCGCGTGCCCGTACCCGAAGTCGGTCTCGGACAGCGCCATCCGGGCGAAGACCCGGCCGGCGCCGTTGACGTACTCGACGAGCGGCGGCGCGACAGTGCCGTCGCGGATCTCGTCGAGCAGGCCGGCCTGCTGGTAGATGCGCATCGCCTCGTCGTCGCAGGAGAAGGCCCGCGGCTGGCCGTGCGGGGCCGCGCTGCGCTCCACGACGAGCGTGCTGACGCCGCGGGCGCCGAGCAGGTTGGCGGTGAGCGCGCCGACCGGCCCGCAGCCGATGACGGCGACCTCGACCTCCTGGACCGCCTGACGGTCCGGCGGCTGAACTGATCCCATTGTGGTGCCCCTTCGGAACATGGTCCCGGACGGCTCGGGCCGTCCGACGCCACCAGGGCACCAGCCCGGCGTGGAAAGGGTGTGGAGAAGGCGTGGAGGCGGGCCTCCACACCGGTCAGAAGGCCGCGAACCGTCCAAGCAGCAGCGCGGCGCCCTGGTCGGCGGCGATCCGGGCGCCGAGGTCCCACTCCGCGCGGTCGCGGCGCGCGGCCCCGCGGATCCGGTGCAGCTCGGCGACGACGACGCGCTCGCCGAACCGGTCCGCCACCGCCAGTCCTTCCGTGGCCAGCGTCGCCGCGGTCTCCGCACGGCCGGCGGTCAGGTACGCCTCGGCCATCGCGGCGCACGTGATGGTCCGGGTGGACCGCAGCCCGGGACGGTAGAACTCGTCGGCGGCGGCGCGCATCGCGTCGAGCCGGCCGTGGTCGCCGCCGCGCGCGGCGGCCCACTCCAGGAAGTACGCGCCGGTCGCCGTCATGTGCGGCAGGCCGGTGGCCCGGCCGATGTCCCGGCACCGCCGTCCCGCGGTGTCGGCCGCCTCCACGTCGTGTTCCTGCATCGCCAGCCAGGCCGCGTAGAGCGCCGCGTTCGCCCGGCCGTACGGGTCGTCCAGTTCCTCGGCGAGAGCTTCGGCGTCGGCGATGTCCGCCCGGGCGCCGGCCGGGTCGCCGCGCATCGACCGCACGAGCGCCCGGAAGTTGTGGCAGGCCAGCACCGGACGCCGGCCGACCTCGCGGCGCAGCAGCGCCCGGTCGACGGTACGCAGCCGTTCGATCCCGGCGCTGAGCCGCCGCTCGCCCTCGGCCTGGCGGCCGGTGAAGTAGCCGACCGCGCCGAGCAGGTATTCACCGGCCACGGCGATCAGCCCGCTGCCGTCGTCCGCGGACCGCACCAGCCGCCCGGCGAGGTCGGCGCAGATCGCGAACTCGGCCCGGTTGGCGGCCAGCTCACCCAGCGCCCAGAGCGCGTGCCGGAGGTCCGTGTCCGGCCCGACGAGCGTCAGCAGCTCACGGGCGCGGGCGCAGACGAGGTCGACGGCGTCGCTGCCGACGCCGACGGTCATCTGCAACAGCGACGCGCGGTGCAACTGGACGGTCAGTTCGGTGGACGCCGCCTCGGGCGAGACCTGGGCGGCCGGGGCCAGCCGGTGCGCGGCGCGTTCGAGGTGACCGAGCGCGTCCTCGTAGGCGACCCGCCGCGTCGCGTCGTCTGCGGCGCGCAGCGACCACCGCAGGTGGTCCTCGCCATGGCCGAGGCCGATCGCCTGACCGTAGTGGCGGGCCAGTTCGGCCGGCGCGACGCCGGCGGTCCGCTCGTACGCGCTCGCCAGCCGGGCGTGCAGCGCGGCCCGGCGCGGTGGGACCAGCTCGGCGTAGGTGACCTCGGCGATGAGCGGGTGGCGGAACGTGACGGCGCCCGGCCCGGCCTCGGTGACCAGGGCGGCCGTGTACGCCGGGGCGAGCGCTTCGGCGAGCGCCGGGGCGGTGGTGTGCAGCGCGGCCGCCATCACCTGCAGGTCCAGGTCGTGTCCGGCCACGCTGAGCAGGTCGAGGCAGCCTCGGGCGGGCTCGGGCAGCCCGCCGAGCCGCAGCCGTACCGTGTCGCGGATGCTCGGCGGCAGCTCCGCGTCGGCCGCCGGGTCGGTCCGGGACCGCAGCAGCTCGGTGAGGAAGAACGGGTTCCCGCCGGTACGGGTGACGAGCCGGGCCACCACCGGCTCCGGCGGCGCCGTCCCGGTCCGGTGCCGGACGAGGTCGGCGACCGAGGAGGCGTCCAGCCCGGCGAGCCGGAGCTGACCGAAGTCCCGCCCGCGGGCCAGCTCGGCGACCGTCGCGACCAGGGCCGGGTCGTGGTCGTACGGCCGGAGGGTGGCGACCACGAGCGCCCGGGACGTGGACAGGCCGGCGGAGAGGAACCGCAGCAACAGCAGCGAGTCCGGGTCGGCGGCGTGCAGGTCGTCCAGCACGACCAGCAGGCCGCGCCGCCGGGACGCCGCGTGCACCAGGTCGGCCGCCGCCTCGTACACCTGGAACCGCGCCGTGGGGTCGAGGCCGCCGCCTTCCGCCGGGCCGGGGGGCGACCCGGCGGCGAACCCGCCCAGGCGGCTGGCCGAGCCGGTGGCGCCGGCGTCCGGCATCGCGGCGAGCGCGCGTACCACCTGGTTCCACAGCCAGAACGGCGGCGCCTGCCCGACGTCGGGACAGCGACCCCAGACGACCGGCACGCCGTCGGTGGCGGCCTGGGCGCCGAGCGCGGCGGCGAGGCTGGTCTTGCCGATGCCCGCCTCCCCCACCAGGGCCAGGACGCGACCGCCGCGCCGGGTGGCCGCGTCGAGCGTCTCGCGCAGCCGGGCCAGCTCGGCGCCGCGCCCCACGAGCGGGTCCGCGCGCCGGTCCGGAGACGCACCCGCCGCTGCCGGTTCGGCGGCGTCCGGCCGGGTCCCGGCCGTCCGCAGGACGTGCCGGCCGGCCACCGCCGGGGGTCCGGGCTGCGCCGGTACGGCCTGCTCCAGGATCAGCCGGTGCGCCGCCCGCATCTGCTCACCGGGGTCGAGCCCGTACTCGGCGGCGAGGACCCGGCGGCCCTCGTCGAAGGCCGCGAGCGCCTCGGTCTGCCGGCCGGACCGGTGCAGCGCCAGCATCAACTGCGCGCGGGCCCCCTCGCGCAGCGGATTCGCCGACACGAAGCGGCGCAGCTCCGCCAGCAGCGGCGCGTGCCGGCCGGCCGCGACGGCAGCCGTCAGGCGGCCCTCCTCGGCGGTGAGCCGCAGCTCGGCCAGCCGCGCGACCTCCGGACGCACCGCGTTCAGCTCGCCGACGCCGGCGAGCGGCTCGCCCCGCCACAGCGCCAGCGCCTCCGCGTACGTCCGCTCGGCGGCCGCCGGCTGCCCGGCCGCGAGCGTGTCCGCTGCCCGGTCCACCAGGTGTCCGAATCGGATCGCGTCGACGGCCTCGGCGTCCACCCGCAGCTCGTACCCCCGGGGGCGGCTGCGCAGGACGCGCGCCGGCTCGCGGTGGGATCGTTCGGGCTCCACGGCCCGGCGCAGCCCGGCGATGTAGGTGCGCAGCGTCGTGTGGGCGCTGGCCGGCGGTCGCCCGTCCCACAGCGCCTCGACCAGCCAGTCGGCGGCGACGAACCGGTTCGGCCGCAGCAGGAACAGGGCCAGCAGGGCCCGCTGCTTCGGCCCGCCGAGCGGCACGCCTCGCCCGTCCCGGTCGATGCCGGGCGGACCTAGCACCCGGAACCGCACGCCATCACCCTTACGACGACCCCCACCTGTCCGGTGCCGAGTATCGCAGCGGGGAGGCCACATCGGACATCGGCGAACCGGCTGCGGTCCGGCGCGTTCCGCGTGTCATTCGGCGAACGTGCAGGTGACGGGCCGATGTGGTGGGAGCGGTACCAGGCGGGGCCACAATTCGGGCCGTCCGGTCGCTACACTCCCCGAAAACGCCCGTAACCCCCATCGACGGGCGGCGCTGACCAGAATCGAATGGAGACGCCTGTGACCCGCGACAAGGCGGCACCCCCCGGCATCGACCTCAACGTTCCCAGCGTCGCCCGGGTCTACGACTACTTCCTGGGCGGCAAGGACAACTTCGAGGTAGACCGGAAGGTCGCCGAGCACGCGCTGCGGATCACGCCGGACGGGCCGGCCGCCGGCCAGGCGAACCGGGCGTTCCTGCGCCGGGTGATCCGGTTCCTGGTCACCGAGGCGGGCATCGACCAGTTCCTCGACCTCGGCTCGGGGCTGCCCACGCAGGGCAACGTGCACGAGGTCGCCACCGAGCACAACCCGGCCGCCCGCGTGGTCTACGTGGACAACGACCCGATCGTGCTGACCCACGGGCGGGCGCTGCTCGCCGCGGAGGGCACCGCGACGGTGATCCAGGCCGACGTCCGGGAACCGCAGGAGATCCTCAACGACCCGGACGTCCGCCGGTTCCTCGACTTCGACCGGCCGATCGGGCTGCTGCTCTTCGCGATCCTGCACCACCTCGGCGACGACGAGGACCCGCGCGCGGTGGCGGCGGAGCTGATCGACGCGATGCCGTCCGGCAGCTACGTGGCGATCTCGCATTTCCGCGACCCCGGCGAGCGCGACCCGGAAGGCTCCCGCAAGGCCCGCGAGGTCGAGCGGGTCTTCAACGAATCGCTGGGCACCGGCCGCTGGCGTACCGACGAGGAGATCCTCGCCTTCGCCGACGGGCTGACGGTGCTGGAGCCCGGCCTGGTCCCACTGGCCGAGTGGCGTCCGGACCCGGACGCGCCCGCGCCGGAGCAGACCGACACCTACCACACGTTCGTCGGGCTACTCGCCCGCAAACCGTAGGTCCGGCCCGGTCGCGCCGTCGATCGACACCGTCGCCAGCAACGCCGGGTGGTCGGTCGTCCCGCGCATGTCCACCGGCCGGTGGCAGCAGATCGTGACGTCGCCCGTCGTCACCATCTGCTGCCGGGCGCCGTCGTCGATCCGCCGGTAGCCCGCCGGCACGCACGACCGCACGTCCGGCGTGCCGCCGACCCGCAGGTTGAGGTCACCGGCGAGCACCGTCGGCGCGTACCCGCCGTCGCGGCGGATCGCCGGCACCACCGCGCCGACCAGTTGCGCGCACTGGGCCAGCGCGACCTGGCCACTGGTGTTCGCCAGATGCGTGGTGCAGGCGTGCAGCACCCCGGCGGCACGCAGGCAGAGCCAGACCCGCTCCTCCGGGTCGGCGAAATCCTGCGCCGGGTACGTACCGCGGTGCACGGAGGGCCGGGCGCCGCGCGCGTCGAGGCGGGTCACCAACCCGATCCCGTACGGCTGGCCGTTGTTGCAGTAGGTGGGCGCGGCGTTGGGTCGGTCGCCGGCGGCGTGGAACGCGGACACCACGGTGCCGCCGGGACGGGCGGCCCGCAGCGCGCGCTCCAGCGTGTCCACGTCGTCGCGGCAGATCTCGTTGAGCGTGACCAGGTCGGGCCGCTCGGCGGCGATCACGTCGGCGGCCTGCCGGACGGCCCGGCCGGTGTAGCAGCCGGCCCGGCCGCTGTTGCAGAGGTTCATCTGGAGCACCCGTAGCGTCGCCGACCCGGGCTCGCCGAGCGGCGCCGACCCGGCGGGCAGCCCGGCCACGACGAGCAGGCACACCAGGGCCAGCACCCGGCGGGCGCGCCGGGCGGGACGGGTGGCGGGCTGCCGGGACAGCGGGGCTCCAGCGGGTACGGGCGGCGGGGTGCCGGTGATCCTATCCCCGGGATCGCTGTCGCCGCCGTCCGGCCAGGCGCCCCGGCGGGCCTACCTCGGCACAGCTCGGAACCACGCCTCGCGGTCGGCCGGGTCGGGTCCGCGCCGGCGCAGCGCCGGAGCCTCCTCACCGGTGACCGGCGCGTAGTGGTCGAAGGTGGTGGTCAGGACCGCCTCGCCGCCGGTCAGGTCGGGAAGAGCAGCGACGACCTGCGGGACCCGCGCGGACGGCAGTGTGCCGCTCACCTCCAGGTATCCGCCGGCCACGCCGGTCCCGTGAACGACCGCTCCGAGCCGGGCGAACAGCGCCAGCACCGTCTCCACCGCCTGCTGGGGAAGGTCGACGTCGAACCGCTCGACCGGCTGGCACACCCGGGTGCCGGCCCGGCGCAGCGCCGCGGCGACCACGACCGGGGCAAGGTGACGGAAGTCCGCCGCCACGGTCGAGATCGACTTGTCGAACTTCTGGTGCGGCCTGCTCTGCCGGGGGAGGTACTGCGAGGCCGTCATGGTGACCACGCAGTCGGTGACCGGCCAGCCGTGCCGGCCCTGCCGCAGCGCGGCCCGCACACCCTCCTCCGTGGCGGCGACGAACGCCGGCGGCAGCCGACCCCGCTCGACACCGGGGCGGAACTCGATGCCGTGCCCGACCGGGGCGGCCTCGATGCGCAACCCCAGCCCGGCCAGGTACGGGTTGCCGCGCTCCCGCACCCGCTCCTCGGCGGCGCCGGTGCCGGCGACCCGTTCGATGCAGGCGGTCAGCGTGCCGGAGAACCGCACCCGGACGCCGTACCGGTCCTCCATGAGGGCGGCCAGCACCTCCTTCTGGACCTCGCCGTGCAGGCGGATCACCGCCTCCGCCTGCTGCTCGTCGAGGCGCAGGTCCACCAGTGGGTCCTCGTCGGCCAGCTCGGCCAGGCCGGCGAACATCGCCAGGCGCTGCTCCGGTTCGACCGGCTCGACCACCGCCTGCCGGGTCGGCGGCGGGAACCGGTAGCCGTGCCGCCGTGGCGGCTGCCCGATGTGCTGTCCGATCCGCGCCGACACCCCCCGCACCGCGGCGATCTGACCGGCGGAAACCGCCGTTCGCACCAGCACACCCTCGGGCTCGATGACGGCGATCTGGGTCACGGTCTGGGGTCGGGACCCGGCGAGCAGCACCCGATCCCGTACGCGCAGCTGCCCGGACCACAACCGCAGCCAGACCCGCCGGCCGTGCCCGTCCCGGTCGACGGCGAAGACCGTGCCCGCCAGCGGACCGTCCAGGGTGTCGCCGTAGGGCAGCAGGTCGGCCAGGACGTCGCACAACTGGCGCACCCCGGCTCCCGTGATCGCCGAGCCGCACGCGGTCGGGATCAGCTCGGCGCGGCGTACCCCGTGGCGGATCGCCCGCCGGACGTCGCGGGCGCGCACCGGCTGATCCGTCAGCCACCGCGCCGCCACCGCGTCGTCGACCTCCGCCACCTCCGCCACCACCGGTTCGGCGTCGAGGCGCACGGCACGCACCCGGGCCTCGCGCCCGCCCTGGCCGGAGACCGTGGTGAGCAGGACCGGGCGTGCCCCGAGCCGCCGGCGTAGCTCGGCCGTCACCCGGCCGACGTCGGCACCGCGTCGGTCGACCTTGTTGAGGAAGAACACCGTTGGTACGCCGATCCGGCGCAGCGCCCGCCAGATGGCGACGGTCTGCGGCTGGACGCCCTCCACGCTCGACACCACGAGTACGGCGGCGTCCAGGACGGCCAGCGAACGCTCGACCTCCGCGATGAAGTCGGGGTGGCCGGGGGTGTCCAGCAGGTTGATGCTCAGATCACCGATCGTGATCGAGGTGACGGCCGCCCGGATGGTGATGCCACGGCGACGCTCCAACTCCATCGAGTCGGTTCGCGTCGTGCCGGCGTCGACGCTGCCCGGCTGGGCCACGGCGCCGGCCTCGTAGAGCAGGCGCTCGGTCAGGCTGGTCTTTCCGGCGTCAACATGGGCGACGATTCCGAGGTTCAACAATGCCAAGGCAGAACTCCACGGTAGGACGGTCAAGGGTCCGAAGCGTGGAAGTTGCTCGCATTGTCTCTCCTCGTCGTGATGGTGGTAGCGGGCGTTCGCCGCCGGTGTGCAGTCCCACCCTGCACCTCTGGCGCGACCCGTCGCCACCGAATTCGGTGGCGACGGCTCCGGTCACGGACGGCCCTGGTCGCAGTTCGCGCTGGTCAGCCGGACGGTGTACTCGCGGTCGTCGGACGTGATGCCGGACGGCACGCCGTCGAAGTGGGCCTCCACCTTCTCCCAGCCCCGGCGCTGCTCGTAGTGCAGGTGCGGAGCGCCGGAGTTCCCGGTGCTGCCGACCCGCCCGAGCTGGTCGCCGCGGGCCACCCGCTGACCGGCCTCGACCAGCGGCGGTTCGAGCAGGTGCAGGTACTGCGTCTCCCACTTCCCGCCGTGGTCGATCTTCACCCAGTAGCCGCCGCCCCGCCCCTTCGGCCCGTTCGGGTCCTGCGGGGTACGACCACCCAGGGAACCGTTGATTCCGGCCACGGTGACGGTGCCCGCGGCGGAGGCCAGCACCGGCCGTCCCCACGCCTCGCCCCGGGTCGGAACAGGTCGATGTCGTAGTCGTCGTGCCCGGGATAGGTCGAGAGACGCCACGTCTCACCGCAGGCCACCGGGAGCTGGAAGGCCGGTCGCGGGCCCGGCGGCCGCAGCAGCGGCACCACGACCACAGCGGCGGCGCCCAGCGCGGCGAGAACGGCGGCGACCAACGCGACGCGGGCCAGGCGGCGGCGCGGCCGACGAAGGGGACGTGGGTCGCGCGGACGCTGGGTGCTCATCGCTTCGAGCATGACACGGACGCCCGGTGGCCCAGCACCGTTCCCGGGCCACCTGGCTCACTCCTCCTCGTCGCCGCCCTCGTCGTCGCCGAAGGAGTCGAAGACCTCGTCGGCGACCATGCCGCCGGCGAAGCCGAGCGCGGCGCCACCGACCACGCCCGCGGCGACAGCACCCATGCCCGGGCCACCGTGCCGCTCGTGGTGCTCCTCCCTGTGGTGGCCGTACGCGGCGTGCCCGTAGCCCGACGCGCCGTAGGCGGGCTGCCCGTAGCCGTGCCCGGCGTGCGCGCTCCGGTAGCCGTCGAGGGACTGACGGACCCACGCGTCGACCTGAGCGGCCCAGTCGACCTGGTCGGCATCGGTGTGCGCGACGTGGTAGCGGCCGAAGGAGTCATGGCCGCCGGAGAACAGGCCGCCGCGCTTGTCGAACTCCAGCACGACGTCGACGCCGTACTCGTTCGCGACGAAGGTCAGCTCGACCTCGTTGACGGCGTGGGCGTACTGCGGGGCGGCGTAGTACTCGATCTCCTGATAGAACGGCAGGCTCTGGCGCAGCCCCGAGATGTGCCCGCGTTCCAGGTCGGCACCCTTGAATCCGAATCCGAGCCGGCCGAATCCCTCCAGGATGCGTTCCTGCACCGGCAGCGGGTGCACGTACACCGGGTCGAGGTCGCCCTTGTCCACGGCGCCGCGGATCGCCACCTCGGTACGCAGGCCCATCGTCATGCCGTGCAGGCGCTGCCCGTACAGGTCGGTCACCGGCGTCTCCCACGGCATCGCCACCTGGAACGGCAGCGACATCTGCTGCCCCTCGGACAGGCGCAGGCCACCTGCGACCTGGACGCGGTGGAACTCCACGAGGGCGTCGTACTCCTCCTCGGCGCCCTCCATCTCCACCCGGGTGACCAGCCCGACGGTGATGTGGTCGATCTCCACGTCGTGGCTGCCACCGGTTAGGTTCACCTGCCCGCCCAGCATCAGCCCCGGGCGGGTACCCGGATTGGCCAGGACCGTGTCGACGGCGGGGCCGCCCACCCCGAACGCGCCCAGCATCCTCTTGAACGCCACGAACATCTCCCTCGACGACCACCGGACGCGCGGCACCCGGAATCCGGCGGGAAAGTCACCTGGATCCCTTGCGCCACAACGAGATCAACGGCGTCCATAGTGGATCACACCGCGCCGGGAGACTACCAACGCCACCTGAGAAGTAGCTGAACGTATTCGCGCCGTCACTGTGGGATGTCGACCGGCGTGGGGCGCCGGAACAGCCGCAGCAGGCGGGCGGCGACCTCGCCGTCGCCCCGAACGACGACGTCGGCGGCATGCAACGGCACGCCGCCGAAGACGACCGAGCGGAAGACCCCGACGCTCGCCTGGATCACCAGGTCGGCATCGGCGACGTCCGCGCGCACCACGTCGACCCGTCCGTCCTCGACTGTGACGAGCAGGCTGTCGCCGTCGAGACCAAGCTGACACCGTACGGCGAAGTCGCCCGCCGCGGCCGGGTCGAAGGTGGTCTTCATGGCGAGGGCCAGCGCGTCCACGCTCAGCTGCGCCGACGAGGTCAGCGGGCTCCGGCTCCCCCACCGGGCCAGCCCCAGCAGCGCCGGTTCGAGGTCTCGTCCCCATTCGGTCAGCTCGTACGCCCGGACGCCGGCCGGCGGGCCGAGACGCCGGCGGCGCACCACTCCCGCCTCCTCCAGCTCGGCGAGCCGGGCGGTGAGCATGCTCTGACTGGCGCCGGGCAGGCCGCGCCGCAGGTCGGTGAAGCGCTTCGGCCCGAGCAGCAACTCACGGACGACAAGCATCGCCCACCTGTCGCCGACCAGGTTGAGCGCCCGGGCCAGGCCGCAGGGGTCGTCGTATACGCGCGCCATGCCGCCGATGGTATCGCTACAGCACTTCATGGTGCTAAATTCGCACCATGACGACGTACATCCTGGTCCCGGGAGCCGGCGGCGACGCCTGGTACTGGCACCGCCTGGTCCCCCTGCTGGAGCAGCGCGGCCACGAGGCGATCGCCGTCGGCCTGCCCGCCGCGGACGACAGCGCGGGACTGCCGGAGTACGCGGACACGGTGGCCGACGCGGCCGGTGACCGCCTGGACCTGGTGGTGGTGGCCCAGTCGATGGGCGGCCTGACCGCGCCGCTGGTCTGCGGCCGGCTGCCTGTCGCTCGGCTGGTCCTGGTCAACGCGATGATCCCGGCGCCCGGCGAGACCGGCGGCGACTGGTGGACCAACACCGGCCAGGACGAGGCCCGCCGTGAGTGCGACAGACGCGAGGGCCGCTCCCCAGACGGGCCGTTCGATCCGCTCGTGTACTTCTTCCACGACGTCCCCGAGGACATCACCGCGCAGGCCATGGCGGGCGGGTCACCGCAGTCGGGCACTCCGTTCGCGCAGCCCTGGCCGCTGGACGCGTGGCCCGACGTGCCGACCGAGGTCCTGACCGGCAGCGCGGACCGGTTCTTCCCGGCCGAGTTCCAGACCCGGGTGGCCCAGCAGCGGCTCGGCGTCACGCCCGAGCGCCTGCCCGGCGGCCATCTGGTGGCCCTCAGCCGGCCCGAGGCGCTGGCCGCCGCGTTGGACCGCTGACGCCCACCGGTCCCCGCCGTGGCGGGGACCGGCAGACGCCGCACCGGGCGCATCAGGAGCCGGCGATGTCCGTGGTGAACGCAAGCTCGCGGCCGGCCTCGATGTCACCGGCGAGCGCCTCCAGGCGAGCCTTGGCCAGCGCGTAGGAGTCGGAGCCGAGGACCTGGTGCAGCGGCGCCGCGCCGCCGACGGCAACCTCGATGATGGCTGCGGCGGCCTTCACCGGGTCACCGAGCTGGCTGCCGGGCATCGCCAGGTGCGCCTCGGTCATCTCGCGGATCGCCTGGTAGCCGTCGGCGGTGCTCGCCGGCAGGCCGAGCGAGGACGTACGCAGGAAGTCGGTACGCGTGTAGCCCGGCTCCACGACGTTGACCTTGATGCCGAACTCGGCGACCTCGGCCGCGAGCGCGTCCGACAGGCCCTCCAGCGCGTACTTCGCCGAGCAGTACAGGCCCCAGCCCGGGAAAGCGGTGAGGCCCAGGATCGAGGAGACGTTGACGATGTGGCCGCTGCGCGCGGCGCGCATCCCGGGAATGACCGCGCGGAGCACGTTCCAGACGCCGAAGACCTGCACCTCGAACATCTTCCGCACCTCGGCGTCGCCGGCTTCCTCGACCGCGCCGAGGAAGCCGTAGCCGGCGTTGTTGACCACGACGTCGACGGCGCCGAAACGGTCGGTGGTGGCGCGGACCGCCGACGCCACCGCCGCCTCGTCGGTCAGGTCGAGTTCGAGGGGAAGCAGCCGCTCCCGGTCGATCGGGCCGAGGGCCGCGTCGAGGCGCTCGGCGGAGCGGGTCGTCGCCGCGAGGTTGTCGCCCCGGTCCAGCAGGTGCCGGACCAGTTCGAGGCCGATGCCGCGGGAGGTGCCGGTGACGAACCAGGTGGCCGGACGGGTGGTCGGGAAGGACATGGGAAGCTCCTGGGTCTCGGTGCCGTAGCGTCCCGGCTGGGAACACATCCCATGCTGCGGACGAGAAGGGGCCGCGAACACGGCGAGGCAGGCCCAGCGCTGCCTGGGAACGACACACCCACCCAGACGGTGTCGCCGACCGCCGCTCGCGGCCGATCATTGGGTCATGGCGGGACACTCAGAACTCGGCCGGTTCCTTCGCCGGTGCCGGGCCGCCCTGACGCCGGAGGACGTGGGCATCGCCCCCGCGACGCACGGGCGCCGGGTCCGCGGGCTGCGCCGGGAAGAGGTGGCGTTGCTCGCCGGAGTGAGCGTCGACTACTACACCCGGCTCGAACAGGGCCGGCACACCAGCCCGTCGGCAGCGGTCGTCGAGGCCCTCGCGCGCGTCTTCCAGCTCGACGCCGCCGCGAGCGCCCACCTCGCCGACCTGGCGCGGCCCGTCCGGCGCGGCAACCAGGAGACGCCCGCCCAACGGGTACGTCCGGCGATGCACCAGCTGCTCGCCTCCATGACCGAACACCCCGCGCTCGTCCTCGGACGCCGCACGGACGTGCTCGCGTCGAACGCCCTCGCCCGTGCGCTGCTCACCGACTGGACGCTGCTGCCGCCACGGCAGCGCAACTACATCCGGTGGATCTTCCTGGACCCGGGCGCCCGCGACGCCTTCCTGGACTGGCCCACTGTGGCCGCCGAGGTGGTCGGCACCCTGCGTCTGTACGCCGGCCGCAATCCCGACGATCCACAGCTCAGCCGGCTCGTCGGCGAGCTGACCATCAAGAGCCCGGAGTTCCGTACCTGGTGGAACGGGCACTACGTGCACGAACGCACGTACGGCATCAAGCGGATGCGCCACCCGGAGGTCGGGCCGATCACGCTTCGCTACGAGGCCCTCGCGATGCCCGGTGACCCGGACCAGACGCTGTTCATCTACACCACCGACCCCGGCAGCGCATCGCACGACAACCTGCGCCTGCTGGGGTCGCTGGTGGCCCGGGCCGGGTCGACGCCCGGCGCCACGTCGTCCACGCGGGCGCCGCGCGGCTGAGCCGGCCCGAGCGCGAACCCGGGCCGGCCCATCTTCCAGGCAGCGGTCAGACGCTGATCCGTCCGGCTCCGGCGCCCGCCGTCACGACGGACTTCACGTCGCAGGCGGCGTCCATCGTGTACGGGTACGGAATGCCGGCGACACTGCCGCCGGCCTGCCCGGCCCCCGAGTTGACGAAGCAGTTGTTGCGGGCGACCAGCGATCCGGGACCGGACGAGCCCTCGCCCCGGTGGTAGGGGTCGGCCGTGTTCTCGAAGTAGTTGCCCTCCACGAGCACCCCGGCGTTCACCGTCGACGCCACGCCGTAGCCGCCGACGTTGCTGTAGAGGTTGTTGTAGACGTGGACCGGGTTGCCGAAGCGCACCCGCGGGTGGCGCTGGTTGGAGCCGTCGAACCAGTTGTGGTGGTAGGTGACGCGCAGGTGCCCGACGTCCTGGCTGCCGTTGTCGTCGCTGTGGCCCAGCAGCATCGACTTGTCGTGACCGTAGACGCGGTTCCAGGACACTGTGACGAAGTCGGAGCCGCGCTTGATGTCGACAGCGCCGTCGTACCCGTTGGTGAAGCTGTTGTGGTCGATCCAGATGTTGGTGGCCGACTGCTCGACGTTTATGGCGTCATCGCTCCAGTTGCGGAAGTTCAGGTTGCGCACGATGACGTTGCGGTCGCCGCTGACGGTGAATCCGCAGCCGGAGATGGTCGCGCCGGCGTTGCCGAGGATCGTCTTGTTGGAGCGGACCCGCAGCATGCCGGAGCAGGAGATCGTGCCGGACACCCGGATGACCGCGGCGCTGGACGACCCGAGTGCGCTGGACAGGGCGGACGCGCTGGTCACCGTGGTGACGGCGGCGTTGCCGCCGCCGGTGGTGCCACCGTTCTGGGTGGCCCAGCCGACCAGTCCGGTCTGCGGCGTCCCGGGAGTGCCGCCGCCCCCGATCGGGACCAGCTGCCACTGCTGGTTGGCGCCGTTGAGGTCGGCGTACTGGGAGATCCGGCCGCCGTCGGCGGTGGACCATTCCCAGACCTCGACGGCCTTGTTGGAGTGCCGGTTGATCAGGCGGACGTAGCCGCTGTCCGAGTCGAGGACCCGGAACTGCTGGTTGGTCGCGTTGAGGTCGGGCCACTGCCGGTACTCCGCGCCGTCAGCGGTGTTCCACTCCCACAGGTCGACGACCTTGCCGCTGTTGCGGTTCTGCAGGCGGTAGTAGCCGCTGCCGGAGCTGACGAACCGGAACTGCTGCCAGGCACCGTCGTTGCGGGACCACTGCTGCAGCGGCGCGCCGTCGGCGGTCGAGGTGCCCGTGACGTCGAGGACCTTGCCGCTGTTGCGGTTGACCAGCACGTACCAGGCGTTGGTGTCGATGGTGGCGGCCTGGGCCGAGGGCGACACGGCGACCGCGCCGACGACGCCGACGACGAGGGCGCCGGCCGCGGCGACCAGGGACCGCCAGCGGTGCCGCCGGCGCCTTTCGGGGGTGGTGAGAGCCGTTGTCACGGGAACTCCTCCGGTGGACGGTGGTGGTGGTGGTGGTGTGGTGGTGGTGCGGGGGGTGCCTGCGGCGCTCAGCACCAGTTCAGCGTCGAGTTGACCCGCGTGACGTTGCTGATCGTGTTGTTCGCTCCGCCGCAGGGACTCTGGGTGATGTTCGTGTTGGTCACCGTCAGGTTCTGGAAGCGGATGCCGGAGGAGATCGGGAACTCGGTCCGGGAGGCGATGCGCACCTCGCCGCCGCCGGTCACCGTGCCGGACACCCCGGCGATCGTGACGTTGTAGCAGTTCTCCACGAGGATCGAGTTGTTGCCGGTGTTGGAGATCGTCACCCGGTCGATGACCGCGCCGCCGGACTCCGACACGCAGAAGATCCCCCGGCCGCCACCGGACGCGATCACGGTGCCGACCCGGATGTTCGTCGGGTACGAGTTGCCGACCCGGCCGTTGCGGTTGGCCATCCGGAACGCCGCGTATCCGGTTCCCGCGCCGGCGCCCTGCGCGTCGACGGTGCCCACGGTGGCGTTGATCGTGTCGTTGAGCAGCAGACCGGAGTAGCCGGTGTTGCGCGCGGTGACGGTGCCGATGGTTAGGCCGTCCACGCCGTACGTCTCGACGCCGTGCGCGCCGGTCCCGGACACGTACACGGTGTCGATGCGCACGTTGCGCACCTTGACCGCCCGGTCGCCGCCGTGGTTGTCGATCCGCACGCCCAGGCCGCCGGACAGCCGCATGTCGATCTGGCCGAGGGTCAGGTTGTTGACGTTGCGCATGAAGATCCCGTAGAGCGGAGCGCCGGTGAGCGTCAGGTTCTGCACCTCGACGTCGGTGGTGCCGCGGGAGTAGACCGGCGCGTAGTCACCCGATCCCGAGCCCGTCACGTTGATCGTGCCGCAGACCGCGAGCGTCGTGTACGACGGCAGCGACAACCGCGAACCCGCGCTCATCGAGCCGGAGCCGCGCACCACCACCCGCTGCTTCGCGGTCCGTCCCGCCGACAGCGAGTTCACCGCGGCCTGCATCGCCGCGAGCATGTCCGAGCCGGTGTACACGGTCGACGATCCGTTACGGGACGTCCAGGTGCCGCCGTTCAGCACGGCCTCGGCCTGGTACGAACCGCTGCCGCAACCGGTGCTCGGCGGTGGCGTCGTCGGTGTGCCGGTATCCGTGCGGACCAGCTGCCACTGCTGGTTGGCGCCGTTGAGATCGGTGTACTGGCTGATCCGGGCGCCGTCGGCGGTCGACCGCTCCCAGACCTCCAGGGCCTTGCTGGAGTGCCTGTTGATCAGACGGACGTAGCCGCTGTCCGAGTCGAGGACCTGGAACTGCTGGTTCGTGCCGTTGAGGTCGGGCCACTGCCGGTACTCCGCGCCGTCGGCGACGTTCCACTCCCACAGGTCCACCACCTTGCCGCTGTGGCGGGCCCGCAGCCGGTAGTAGCCGCTGCCGGAGGAGACGAACTGGAACTGCTGCCACGCGCCGTCGTTGCGGGACCACTGCTGGATCACCGCGCCGTCGGCGGTCGAGGTGTCCCGGACGTCCAGGACCTTGCCGCTGTTGCGGTTGACCAGCACGTACCAGGCGCTGGTGTCGATGGTGGCGGCCTGCGCCGGCGGCGCGGCCACCACCGCGACGCCGACCGCGCCGGCCAGCGCCGCCACCAGGGCCAGCACCAGGCCGGCACGCCGGCGGCGTGGGGCGCCGGGCGGCGACGTCACTGCGGGGTTGAGCATCGTGGACCTCCAAGAAGGGGTACGCCGAGGGGGGCCTGACTGTTTTCCGGGCGCCTACTCCAGGTGGAAGGTGGCCGCGGCCCGGTCGGCGCCGGTGCTCACCGCTTCGAGCTGGAGCAGTCCGTCGCGGTGGCGGACGTAGCGGCCGCTGTAGTTCTGCGATTCGAGTGAGAGCGCCTCGGCCGCGGCCAGGCCGGGGCGGCGCTGGAAGCTCGCGTCGTTGTCGAACAGGGCCGAGCCGTCGTCGCGTTCGACGTAGAGGGCGAACGCGCGGTGCCGCAGGTAGTAGCCGGGGAAGTTCGTCGACTCCAGGGACACCGATCCGCCGCCGGCGAGGCCGGGGACGATGCGGAACTGCGAGTCCGCCAGGTTCGTCACGTTCGGCTCGACGCGGGCCCGGTAGTCGTAGTGCCGGACGTAGCTCGTGGTCAGGTCGTACGACCGCAGCCGCACCGGGGTGGCCCCGTCGGGCAGGGGGATGCCGAAGTTCGGGGTGCCGTCGGCGTTCCAGTAGAGCTTCTGGATCCGGGTCCGCCGGTTCGGGTCGTTGAGCGGGTCGCCGCTGATGTCCCGGTAGTTGCGGTCGTGGTAGACCAGGATGTCGCTCTGCCCGTCCTCGGAGACGGTGAAGGAGTTGTGTCCGGGGCCGTACTGGCCGGTGGCGGCGCTGCTGGCGAACACCGGGCTCGGGCTCTTGCTCCAGGCGGCGGCGTCGAGCAGGTTCGCGCCGGCGGACGCGGTCAGCATGCCCAGGCAGTAGTTGGCGTCGGTGGCGCTCGCCGAGTAGGTGAGGAAGACCCGGCCGTTGCGCTGGATCACCGTCGGGCCCTCGGCCACCCGGTAACCCCGGGTCTCCCAGTCGTACGTCGGGACCACCAGCCGGGTCACCGTGCCGGTGATCTGCCACGGGTTGGCGCCCATGCGCGCGAGGTAGACGTTGGAGTTGGTGGAGATGCCGGGCTCCTGCTGGGCCCAGGTCAGGTACCGCACCCCGTTCACCACGAACGTCGAGGCGTCCAGGCTGAACGTGTCCCACGGCGTGGTGATGCGGCCGCGTTCGGTCCACGAGCCGGACAGCGGGTTCGCGCTCGCGTTCTCCAGCACGTACATCCGGATCCGCCACACGTCGTCGGTGCGTCCGGCGGCGAAGTAGACGTACCACTTGCCGTTTATGAAGTGGATCTCCGGTGCCCAGATGTGGGCGCCCATCTCCCCGCTGGTGTGGCGGCGCCAGATCGTCGTCTCCGCAGCGGTGGCGAGCCCTTGCAGGGTGGTGGCCCGCCGCAGCACGATCCGGTCGTACTCCGGGACCGTCGCGGTCATGTAGTAGTAGCCGTCGGTGTGCTTGACGATGTGCGGGTCGGCGCGCTGGTTCACCAGCGGGTTGGTGTAGTTCACGGCCGGTGCGGCCTGCGCGGGTCCGGCCACCGGCAGGCCGGCGGTCACGGCGAGCACGGCGAGCACCGCGGCCAGGACCGGCCGCAGGCGACGGCGGGCGGGCGCCGCGCCGGCCCGGTGGGCCGTGCGGAGCAGGTCTCGAAGCGGCATGTGCCCTCCCAGGTGGGCCAGGTTTCGGGGGTGGTCCCGGGTCAGTAGACGTAGGGCCAGGCGACGGCGTCGTAGCCGATGCGGTTGACGCCGAGCAGCGACGCGCCGTTGTCGGCGTAGTAGTGGTAGAAGAGGACGTCGCCGTCGGTGTCGGCGAGGACCGCCTGGTGGCCGGGCCCGTGCACGCTGCCGTGCGAGGCCAGGATCTGGGTGCCGCCCCCGGCGAGCATGTCCCGGCCGGCGCGGTCCACGAACGGACCGGTCGGGCTCGCCGAGCGACCGACCATGATCCGGTACGTGCTGGCGGCGCCCTGGCAGCATCTGTCGAACGAGACGTACAGGTAGTACCAGGAGCCGCGCTTGACCAGGATGGGCGCCTCGATGCCGGGGCCGTAGTTCGCGAGCGCGTACATGGCGGTGCCGAGCCGGCGTCCGGTGGCCGGGTCGATCGGGATCATCTTGATGCCGGACCAGAACGAGCCGAAGGTGAGCCACCAGCGGCCCTGGTCGTCGACGGTGAGGTTCGGGTCGATGGCGTTGAAGTCGTCGGTGGTCCGCGACTCGACGACCAGCCCTTCGTTGGTCCAGCTTCCGGAGGCTCCGGTGGTGCTGGTGGCCAGGAAGATCGCCGAGCGGTTGGAGCCGAACGTCGACGCCGAGTAGTACAGGAGGTAGCGCCCGTTGCGGTACGACAGGTCGGGCGCCCAGAGGTTGCGCGAGCCGCCGGTGTACGTGGTGGTCCACGGCGCGCCACCGGGGAAGACGGCGCCCGCGTTGCGGTAGGCCACCCGGTCGGCGGAGGTCTTCAACGCGATGTTGTCGCCGGTGTGCGCGACGAGGTAGGTGCCGTCGGGGCGTCTGACCACTGTCGGGTCGTGCACGCCGATGTCACCGGTGACCCGGCCGGGCTGCGGATAGGCCGGCGCGGGGGTGGTCGGCGCCGGGGTGGTCGGCGTCCCGCCGCCGAGGCGGATGAGCTGCCACTGCTGGTTGGCGCCGTCGAGATCGGAGTAGCCGGCCAGCCGGCCACCGTCGGCGGTCGACCAGCCCCACACGTCGATCACCTTGCTCCACTGCCGGTTCACGAACCGCACGAACCCGCCCGTGGAGTCCTGCAACCGGAACTGCTGGGTGGCCGACGACCGGTCGGAGGACTGCACGAGCTGGGTGCCGTCGCCGCCGCTCGGCAGCTCCAGCACCTTGCCGCTGTGCCGCGACCGCACCTTGTAGAACCCGCCTCCGGCGTCCACGAACTGCCACTGCTGCACCGCGAGGTCGTTGCGCGTCCACTGGTTCACCGGCGCGTTCTCCGCCGTCGACCAGTCGTACAGGTCCATCGCCTTGCCGCTGTGCCGGTTCACGAACACGTACGACGCGGACGTGTCCACAGTCGCCGCCGACGCCGGCGGCACCCCGGCCAGCACCCCCGCGCCGAGTGCCAGGGCCGCCGAAACCGCCACCGCAACCGTCCGCGTCCTCTGAGCGGTCCCTGCCACCGTAACCTCCCGCGCTTGGTCGCTTCCGCTCCCGAGACCACGAGACGGGGCGAGCGATCATGGCAGCGGCGTTACATCCGGGTTACCAGTCATGTTTTCGATAACATAGACGACTGTCAAGGTGATGGCAGCCTCGAAGCTTTCGGAAGGCTTGCTTGCGGTCGGATCGTCACCCGTCTCGGAGAACCACAGTGGCAAGTGGTTAGCGTTAACAGTCCGGGCGGGTCGGCCCGGACGACACCCGACGTCCGTCGGTCACCGCGGTTCGTCCGGGCCCCTGTCGCTCGCGTCCACGAGGGAGACGGGAGTGCCCAGCTCCACAGTGCGGGACACGGTGCAGAGCCGGTCGTGTGACTGCCGCAGAGATCGCGGCAGCACCTCGCGGGCCCGGTCGCCGTCCGCGCCGGGCGGAAACGCCACCGAGAAGGTGACCGTGAGGTTCCGCATCCGGTTCCCGGCCTCCGGATCACGGATCTTGTCGCCGGTCACAGTGACGGCGAACCGGGTCGGTTCGGCGCGACGGCTGGTCACCAGGTCGACGTCGACGGCGGTGCAGCCGCCGAGCGCCGCCAGCAGCAGTTCCACGGGCGTGAAGGTCGCGTCCTCCCCCGTACCCATCGACATCTCGCCGCCACGGGCATTGCGCACGACGTACCTGCCCACGCTGGTGCGCTCGATCTCCACCGACCGGAGCGTGTCCTCACTCATGGGACGAACCTACCGAAAGCACTCCGCGAACGCGCGATAGGCCGGTGTACCCGGCAGCCCGTCGCGAACGGCGAACACCACGAGGTCGAACCGGTCGACCACCCGGAGCGCGTCGGCGAACGCGCCGGCCACCGTGATCGGGTCGTGCCGGAGCACTCTGCACCCACGCCAAGCACCAGCACCAGCACCAGCACCAGCACCAGCACCACTGTCGGACACCGTGCGAGACGCCACCTCCAGCGCGAATCGGGTCCACCCGAGCGTGCTCCAGTTGGTTGCCCGGGATCGCTCGCTCAGGCTGGGCGCCGCCGGGTCCAGGAAGGCGTGGTGCACGGCCTGCGAAGTGCAGAGCCTTGACGCCCAACGGGTGAGCCCGACTTTTTTTGTCGGACTCACCCGCTGGATCGGTCGCGATCCTAGGAATGACTTCGCATACAATTTGAGCGGACGGACTCGATATTTGCCGTCGCGGCAACAATGCACCACTCGAATCGACTTGCCCCGTCGAAGAGCCATCCGATTTGCTTGGTGGTGCCCTCTACTGGCTCTGCATATCGGTTCCAGCTTCCACCAGCCACCACGTCTCGATTCATAACGAAGTAACGAGACGCTCCAGGAACCGCCTCCCACGAGAGCTGCACGTCCGTGGGAGATACCATCTGGGCGGCGGTCAGAACGGGTGCTCCCAGCTCACTCATACGACAACTCGACCCCGAAGACTCGTACGAGCCGTTCCGGGCTACGACACACCATTCCATCAGATCAGCTCCATCAAAGAGCCAACCAATGTTCGTGCTCGTGCCGCTAACTGCGTCGTACCGCGTATACGCGCCAGGCAGGCTTGTCCTGACGTTTCGGACCATCACCACGTATGAAGCGGCTCCAGGCACCGCATCCCACGTCAGCTTGACGTCCCATGACGACGTCATTCTGGCAGATCGTAGATTCGTGGGGCCGGGCACACCGGCACCCGGAATCACGGCAGGCCCGACACTCGGATAGCCCTCCCCTGCGGAATTAACAGCGGAGATGACCACTGAGTACCTGTGTCCGTTGATAAGGCTGGGCAGCCTGATCTGCCTACCACTGGTGAATTCCGAATCCAGCACTGCGTCCGGGACATCGTCGTCGAGGAAGAAGACCCGATAGCCACTGACCGTGTCGCTGTAGGCTCCCGTGGATGCCTGCCAGCTCACATCCACATAGCCGGAGCCAGGGATGGCCCTGATTCCGGTTGGACCACTTGCCGTCTTAGGGTTCGCGGTCGCCTGCGCGATGGAGGATTGCGGCCCGATGCTGTCACCACGTGTAGGCACGACGTAGAACTGATATTTCTTGCCTGGAATAACCCAACTTAGCAACCAACTGTACGCCGGTATCTGAAGGGCGGATCGCTCAAATTGCGATCCGGCGATATCCGCATCGCGTTGGTACAGCCAATAACCGCTCGCCCCATATACGTGACTCCAACTCAACTTGATTCCCGCGTCCGTCGACGTCGCCGTCATGCTGGCCGGTTGCTCCAGTTGCAGGCCCGGCACGGAAGACGGTATCGACCCGAACGTTCTACCCAGCCCGAACTGCGACGAAAGGACGTTCCCAAATGCGCGGGCTATCTTGTACTCGCCTACGCCGTTGGGGTGGAGCCCATCGTAAGCATCCCTGGCCGGGTCGTAGCCAGTGCTGATGTCCACCAACCGAACCGGCGAACTTGTGGTGTTCATCGAACCAACAGCCGGCCCCAGCTTTGAGTTATAGGAGTCGATCTTTGCATTTAGATCAGGCTGAATGGAAATAGGCGTACGGTGGACGACGTTCGCGATAAGAATGCGGATATCAGGCTTAGCCGCACGCGCGTTGGCGACAAGAGTCCTCATGTCCGCTATGAGCCCGTCGGGGCTCGACACTCCCCAACCAAGGTCGTTGAAGCCCAACTCGACCAGAAGATATTTGGGCTTCTGTTCAGTCACCCGGAACTTGACGTCGCCCATCGCCTGATGGGCTTGTCGACCCCATTGCGCGAAGTGGTCACTGTCGAAGCTGCGCCCATCACGATATGTGCCGTTAAAGCTTGGCGCAGCAGTCTCATCTGGAAATCCGGCCGGCTGGGCGGGAGGCAGTTTCGTCGTACCTCGGTACGGGCCAACAAAATTCGTCGACAGACCCGACGTATCGAAATGCTGCTTGAGACGGTAACGCCAGGTGTAGTCGCCTTCCAAGCCCTGACTAATAGAGTCGCCGACCACCATCAGCGTATTTTCGGACGCATTTACGTAAACGATCTTGGCGTTCTGCGGGAAGTTGTCACTGCCGCAGACAACCCCTGCCGCCTGGAACTTGTACTCCACTCTAACGTATTGAGAGTATCCACTACTAGCCTTGAGTCCGATATTGATCCCTCGTGGACCGAGGTCAACCCCGCCGTTGAAAGTCACCGCCTTGGCAGTTTGGGTTGAAAAGTAGCCATCCTGCAAATAGGGTGCGGTGTAGTTTGACTGAGGAGCATCATCGCAGTCGAACTCCGTGACGTCAGCCCCATACCGCTGCCCGCCGAGCCACTCCTCCGCCCGGACATACGTCATTCCTGAGTCTATCCCGCTGATGAAGATCTTCCCGTGGACAAACTTGAACTGTGACTGGACATACGCTCCGATGCGGTCAGTGAGGTCAGTCTGCCCTTCGTGCGTCTCCCGGGAATTGCTAATGTGGCTAGTTCCGCCAACCTCCCAACCTGTCCCCTCCCCCTTAATTCCGAACTCGATCTCAGATTCAGCTGTTGTACCATACCTCCATGTCGTCTTGACGCTGGTGTCGCCGTGGTATTCAAGGACGTTCACCCATTCGACCGTATAGACCATAGGCACATAGATAATCGAGGAGGCGAGCAAGTCAGCCTTCGCCGGGGAACCGCTGAGAAATCGCTTCTTGCCGCTCTTTTGATCCGTAGCAAAATGTGTCTCACGAGCAACCGAGGCGGACGCCTCTGGCTTAGCCTTGAAAGAGGACCAGCCCTGCCCGTTCCAGTGACGGGAGAAGCCCTCAATCTTCTGCTCACCCTCCTTGGTGGTGGTTACCATGAGCAGGTTCAGCCAGCCTTGCCGCTTGGCCGCGATACCTACAGCTGCCGCAGTCGGTCGGCCGCGCAGGGCGTAGCTTCCCTTTGAGTCGGTCTCCGTCGATCCGATCCGGACCATCTCACGCTTTACTCCGAGGTCCCCTGCGTCGGGCCACCAAAAAAGGTCAACGCGTGCAGCAGGTACCCGCTTGTCATTGGTTAGCGTCTGCCGTTCGATGCGGCCATCCTTGTCGAACTTCGCTTTGCCCGTAACCACCACGCCGGTTACGACTAGGCTTTCCGGCAATGTCGCGGCAGCCGCTGGCCCGCCTATCAGGACAATAGCCAGTGCCGACGCCAGAGTCGCGGCAATCTTGCTGGAGACTCTTTGTCTTTTCACGCGCCTTCTTCCCATGTCGACGGGCAGAGCCAACATCCACAGACTCGGAACTGATTAAGTCTTACTTCAGGATGACCCGACCCGAGACGGGTCGCACTCACTGTTCAGGGGCGCGCATACCATCAGCGCATTTGTGCCTTCGGACTCCAGTTTGCGCGAACCCGCCTCGTATCTCACTTCATACCGAGGCCAGTGCCAGGCACCGTCCTTGTCAATCCGCACCACAACGACTAGTTGGTACGGCTCAAACGGCTCAATCGTGGCCCCCTTGGCCAACTGATACGCATCTCTGCTCGTTTGAGGTGGCGGAAACGGGGCCTCTCCAATTCCGACCGCCGTGCTCACTCCTGTGAGATTCCAGACCCACGATTCGACCACCGTTGCCCCCGAATGCTTCTGATCTGAGACAAAGGATACTTCAGTTATTCTGATTGGATCCGCACTGTTGTTCTTGATGATCGTCACGCCAAAGACGACTTGCGTTCCCACAGGCCGTGCGATGCTCACGAAGGTGCCACCCGGACCGACGTCCAATGGTTCACCGGTTGATGATGAACAACCGGACGTGGCAATGATCACGCCAGTCAGTCCGCCAGCTAAAAGAAGGGCGCGCTCGCTTCGTGCGATACCAGGAATGGCCAAGTCTCCTTCTACTGGACGAACGTAAACAGGAATACCTGCCCCGATGCCATGTCTCGTACCTCTGGCAGGGGGTATTGACGTTCGCTGCGCAGCGTGAAGCAATTGGACCACATCCCGGCTTTGCGCGTTGCCCCTTGAAGAAGCCCTTTTCAACCGAATTGGGAGCCTTTCGGCTGGCTGGAAGAGGATCTGGACACGCCACGCGCCCCAGCGTTGGAGCGTGCTGTGACACCGGCCGGCGGGCGTCCCTCGACGGTGGCGATCGAGCGACTTCCGGACCGGCAAACCGGCGCTCACGTACCGGCGCCGAGCTGCCACATCCGAAGGCTCCTGATCCGCGCGGCCCGGCCCGTGGCGCTCGGCGATCGCCCCGTCGGAAGACGTACGGTGAAGCGGGCTCCTCGCCCCGGGTGGCCCTCGGCCTCGATGGTGCCGTGGTGGCTGGTGACGACCTCCTGGAGCAGGGCCAGTCCCAGGCCGAAGCGGCGGTCTCCGGCGCCCGCGCCCCTGTGGAACCGGTCGAAGATCCGCCGGGCGTCCGCCTGGTCGAAGCCCTTCCCGGTGTCGGCGATCACGAGCTCGGCGACGTTGTCCACGGCCCGCAGCGTCACGGTGATCCGGCCTCCCGCTGGGGTGTGGGCAAGCGCGTTCGCGAGCAGTTCGCCGACGACCCGGCGCAGGGCCGAGTCGACGCCCGGCACCGGCAGCGGGTCGCCCGGGACGTCCAGGACGAGGGTGACCTGGCGCTCGGCTGCGCGGTCGCTCTCGGCGGCGACGCTCGTACCGATCAGCGCGGTGAGGTCGACGGGCGGATCCGGCTCCCGGTCGGCGGGCGCGGCGGCGAGCCGGGCCGAGAGCAGCAGGTCGTCGACGATCTCGCCGAGCCGGCGGGTGGTGCCGATCAGCCGTTCCAGGTCGTCCAGGTTCGTGGCGGCGTCGTCGTTGCGCGCCCGGCGCGCGATCAGCTGGGCCCGGGTGTGCACCTGGGCGATCGGGGTGCGCAGTTCGTGGCTGGCGTCCGCGACGAAGCGGCGCTGCCGGGTCAGCGCCTCCGCGAGTGGCGCGACGGCACGGCGGCCGACGAGCACACCGGTCAGCACGGCGGCGAGCAGCCCGGCCACCGCCGCGAGGCTGAACGCGAGCAGGAGGTGCCGGCGGTCGGAGAGCTGGAAGCGGGCGTCGAACACCGCCTGGACGACGGTGTCGCCGCGGGCCTCGGTGCGGACGTGGTACGTGGTGCCGTTACGGGCGACGGTCGTGATCTCGGTGGTCCGGTTCGCCGCCACGGTGGTCAGCGCGTCGTGCAACGGGAAGCCCGGTGGCGGCGGGTTCGCGCCGGTGCGCACGGTGGCGCCGTCGTACCGGAAGATCCAGCTGCAGGCGGGCGGCCCGGCGATCGTCCCGTGTTCCGTGCCCCACGCCAGCTCACGCTGGATCTGCGCCTCCTGGCCGCGGACCAGGACCGCGTAGGAAATGCCGCCGGCCAGCAGCAGCAGGGCGCCGATGGCGAGGCCGACGAGCAGGCCGATGCGTAGCCGGGCCCGTCTGACGATCACCTTCTCGGCCGCCTCCATCAGAGGGTCCCGAGGCGGTAGCCGAGCCCGTGCACGGTGCGTACCACCGCGCGGCCGAGCTTGCGCCGCAGGTAGTAGACGTAGGTGTCCACTATCGACGCCCCGGCGGCCTCCTCGAAGACCTTGCGGCGCAGCACGGATCGCGGATGTACGGCGTTCGGCCGGGCCGCCAGCACCCGCAGCAGCTCGAACTCGCGGGTGGACAGCGCCACCCGGGTGCCGTCGGCCAGCACCGCCTCGCGCGGTCCCAGGTCGAGCCGCCCGGCGCCGATGCACAGCACGTCGGTCGGCTCGGGCCTGCGCCGGCACAGCGCCCGCACCCGGGCGCTCAGTTCGTCGAGGTCGAACGGTTTGATCAGGTAGTCGTCGGCGCCGGCGTCCAGGCCGGCGATCCGGTCGTCGACGGTGCCGAGCGCGGTGAGCATCAGGGTCCGGGCGGGGATCGCCCGGGCGCGTAGCCGGGCGACCAGGTCGAGGCCGTCGAGCGCCGGCAGCATCCGGTCGATGACCATCACGTCGTAGGTGCGGGTCAGCCCGAGATGCAGCCCGCGCTGGCCGTCGAAGGCCCGGTCGACCAGGTAACCTTCGTGGCCGAGCGTCTCGGTGAGCATCTCGGTCAGATCCGCGTCGTCCTCGACCAGCAGCAGCCGGTTCGATGTTCCGCCCCGCATATGTTAACGATCCCATAGATGACGGCCGATGGAACCATCAGTATTTGCCTCTTCAACTATCTGAAACCGCCAGCGCGGGCGCCCGTACGGTGTCGGGCTCCTGGGCCTCCCGGCGCTCGATCCAGCTCAGCGCGGGCGTCGTCATCAGCGTGGTGACCAGCGCGACCACGACCAGCACTGTGAACAGGGCCGGGTTCACGATGCCCGCCTCCAACCCGACGTTCAGCGCGATGAGCTGCATCAGGCCACGCGCGTTCATCAACGCGCCGACCCGCAGCGCGACGCTCGACGGCTCGCCCCGCAGCCGGGCCGCCGCCCAGCAGGCGCCGAACTTGCCGACGATCGCCGCCGTCACGCAGGCCAGCGCGAACAACAGCACCGGCGGCGAGCCGAGCAGGCCGAACTCCGTACGCAGGCCCGAGTAGGTGAAGAACAACGGCAGGAAGAGCGTCGCGGCGACCGGGGTGAGCGTGTCCACCACCTTGTCGGTGTTGTCGGTGCGGGGCATCACCACGCCGACCGCGAACGCGCCGAAGACCGCGTACAGCCCGATCTCGTCGGTGTACCAGGCGACCAGGAACAGCAGCGCGACCGTGCCGAGCAGCCGGGCGCGGTCGTTGAGGGCCCGATGGGTCATCAGCGCGGCGGCGGCCGTGCGCCCGCCGTACCAGAGCACCAGCCCGAACAGGACCGCTCCGCCCGCGGTGACGATCGCGGGACCGGCCCGGCCGGACGCGACCGCCAGCACGGCGGCCAGCATGATCCAGGCGACCACGTCATCGATCGCCCCGCTGGCCAGGGAGAGCGTGCCGTGCCGGGTGCCGGCGTGCCCTTTCTCGGTGATGATCCGGGCCAGCATCGGGAACGCGGTGATGGCCAGGGCGACGCCGACGAACGCGGCCGAGACCCCGAGTGCCGTCCCGTCGGCCTGGATCGGCACGACGCCCGCCGTCACCAGCACCAGCAGCACGCCCAGCAGCAGCGGCGCGGTGACCCCGGCCAGCGAGATCACGCCGGCGGTGCCGGCCAGCCCGGTGACCCGGTGGGCGCTGAACGCGTACCCGGCCTGGAACATGAACAGCACCAGGCCGACCTGACCCACGACGTAGAGGACCGGGAGCAGGGGGGCCGGGAACAGGGCGTCCTGCACGTCCGGCAGGAGGAGCCCGAGCAGCGACGGGCCGAGCAGTACGCCGGCGAGCATCTCGCTGACCACGGCGGGCTGACCCGCCTTGCCGAGCAGCCACGCGACCCCTTTGCAGAAGATCAGGATCACGGTGACCGCGATGAAGAACCGTGGCGCAAGCTCCGTTGGTGTCATCGGACAGCCCTCTCGAAGTAGTCGGTGCACAACCGCTGCCGGCGGGCGTCGAGCACCATCCAGGTGCCGAACACCAGTTGCCGGACGCTGCGGCCCACGTCGGCCCACCGGTCCCGCGATCGCATCGCGGCCAGCCGCAGCCGCCCCGGGCCGGTGAGCCCGGCCGGTGTCAGATACGCCGGTCCCCGGCTGGGCAGCGAGCGGGTGTGTGAGGCGGAGGAGGTCAGGACGTACCGGCGCAGCACCTCGCGGGTCGCGGCGCGCATCATCACCGGCGCGACGCCGCGGGCCGGGCAGGCGCGGTTCGCGACGACCCCGTACGGGATGAAGTGCGCGTCGCCGCGCTTGAGCGTGAGCCACCGGTCCGGGTCGAACCGGTCGTCGGCGGCGGTCCCGCCGCGGTGGAACGCCAGGTAGTTGAAGAGCAGCACCGTTCCGGCGGGCAGGGACACCCCGGTGGGCAGCGTGATCGGCGCGGACGTGATCCGGTGCGCGACGCCGAAGAGCGGATGCACCCGCAGCGTCTCGTCGATCACCCGGTCCAGCGCGTCGTCACCGGCGAGTTCCCGCTGGACGCCGGGGTGGGTGGCGAGGGCGAGCAGCACGTGCGCCATCGCCTCGGACATCTGCACGACAGCGGTGTTGAAGAAGGCGCCCTGGAGGTACCAGGCCGTCTCCTGGGTGGTGAATGGCGGCGGCAGCGTCACCGGGCAGGTCCCCGCCTCGATCCGGTCGCGCAGATACGCGGTCAGCCGCTCGCGGCGCCGCATGTGCCGAAGTCCGGTGCACTTCAGCCCGCTGACCACGTCGTCGGCGTTGGCGACGATCAGCGCCCGCGCCTGCGGTGGGCACGCCTCACCGAAGACGAGCTCGTAGTAGACCTCGGCCCAGACCGGCATCATCAGGTCGCGCAGCCGGACGTGGCTGGTCCGGTCGGCCGGCAACCGGTCGAGGACGCGCCGCGTGGCCGCGGTGGCGAGGTCGTCGCAGCGCTGGCGGCGTACCGCGAGCACCCGCCGGGTCGTGGCGGCCACGGTCCGGTAGCGCTCCCCCGGCTCCAGATGTTCCTGGTGCATGTGCGGTCCGGGCGCCAGCCAGTACCAGAACAGGTCCGACAGCCCGGCTCCGCGGCTGCGTCCGTCCGCCGCCGGATCGGCGTACACCCGCTCGAAGTGCTCCATGCCGACAACGGGGCCCGGCACCGGCACGCCTTCGACGCCGTTGACGGTGACGAACACCCATTCCCGCAGCCGGACGACGGTGCGGGGCAGCCAGTACGGCACGGTCCACGCGATCCCCGCCAGGACCGGCAGGACGATCAGGGCGCTCATCCGCACGCCACCGTGGCGACCAGGTCGTCGCGCAGGTCGGCCGGCCCGGCGACGCCGGCCAGCGTCAGCGCCCGGTCGAGGTCGGCGTGGAGCAGGTCGAGCACGTGGCGTACCCCGGCGGCGCCGCCCACCGCGAGCCCCCAGAGCACCGGGCGGCCGACCAGCACCGCGCTCGCCCCGAGCGCCAGCGCCACCAGAACGTCGGCGCCCCGCCGCACACCGCCGTCGAGCAGCACCGGCACCCGCCCGCCGATGGCCTCGACCACTGCGGGCAGCGCGTCCAGGGTGGCCAGCGCGCCGTCGAGTTGCCGGCCGCCGTGGTTGGAGACCAGCAGACCGTCGAGACCGTACGAGACGGCCAGCGCCGCGTCGGCCGGGTGCAGCACCCCCTTCAGCAGGATCGGCAGCGCGGTGACCTCGCGCAGCCAGGCGATCCGGGCCCAGTCCAGCCCGGCGTCCATCTGGATGTCGCGCACCCGGCCGGTCGCGTCGCGCATGTTCTCGCAGCTCATTCCGGGCGGCAGGTCGGCGAAGCCGTGCCGCAGGTCGCGTTCCCGCCGGCCGAACACGGGCGAGTCGACGGTGACGACCAGGGCGGTGCACCCGGCTGCCTCCGCCCGCCGGACCACCGACGCGGTGAAGTCGAGGTCCGGCTGCGGGTACAGCTGAAACCAGAGCGGCCCGCCGGCGGCGGCGATCTCCTCGACCGGCCGGGTGGCCGCCATGCTGACCACCATGATCGTGCCCGCCTCGGCGGCGGCGCGTGCGGTGGCCACCTCGCCCTCGGGGTGGGCCAGCCGGTGGAACGCGGTCGGCGCGATCAGCACCGGCATGGAGATCCGGCTGCCGAACAGCGAGATCCGCAGGTCGCGCCGGCGCACGCCACGCAGGACGCGGGGCACCAGGTAGCGCCGGGTGAAGGCCGCCTCGTTGGCGCGCACCGTACGTTCCTCGCCGGCGCCGCCGGAGAAGAAGTCCCAGTGCACCGGGTCCAGGCGGCCCCGCGCGTCGGCGGCCAGGTCGGCCAGGTTCAGCGCCGGGCCGTCCAGCGCCACGTCGAGCGGACGCATCTCAACTGCTCAGGCAGCCGTCGAGGAACGCGACGAGCGGCGCGACGTGGGTCTGCGGCCGGTCCCATCGGTTCTCCAGGTTCTCCGCCAGGTGGTGGGTGGCGACGACCTGGCCCGCCCGGTGGTGGCGGACGACCGGATGCAGGTAGGCGGCGTCGTGGGCCTGGCCGGGTACGTCCTGGGCTACTCGGTTGACGGTGACGTCGAACGGATCCACCTGGTCGTGCTCGGGGCCGTACTCCAGGGTGACCACGAAGGCGTGCTCGTAGTCGTGGTCCGGGGTGCGCAGGCCGGTGCCGGTGAAGTACTCGACCGGCACCTCGTCGTGGTAGCGGGCGTCGGATCCGGCGACGGTGACCACGTCGGCGAGGAAGCCGAACTGCTGCCACAGCGCGGAGGTGCGGTTGACCCGCGCGATGACGGCGTCGGCGATCAGCTCTCCGGTGGCGTCCAGTTTCTCCGCCGGCCACGGCGTGTCCCCGTACCGTCGTTCCAGGATCCGGTGCAGCGCCCGTACGCCGTACCGGAAGCCGTGGATGAAGCCGCTCGTCGAGCGCTTGAAGTCCCGTTCCTGGCTGATCGTGCCGGCGAAGTACAGGCCGGGCACGTTCACCGACTCCCACGCCGGGGTCTGCGCCGGGAAGCGGTCCCGGACGGCGAGTTGCGGACGGCAGGTGTCGTCGAAGATGGACGCGTCGAAGGCGAACCCGGTGCAGACGAGCACCCGGTCGTACCGCAGCTCCTTGACCACCTCGTCGGCGCGGGAGAACGAGAACGTCACCGTGAAGCCGTCGCCGTCGCGCTCGATGCGTCTGACGTCGCCGTCCAGGATCGCGTTCGCCGACTTCAGCTGGTAGGTGTCCAGGAAGTTGTTGTTCACCGCGCGCAGGTGCCCCACGTAGTGCGTACGCCAGGCCATCCGGATCGAACTCGGCCCGGCCACGTGGATCAGCGTGGTGGTCTCCATCAGGTTGTCAGCGGTCTCGAACGCGGAGTTCCCCTTACCGATGATCAGCACCTTCTGGTCGAGGTAGTCACGCGGGTCGACGGGCATGTCCGCGTACTGCTCGGCGAGCTCCAGACCCGGGATGTCCGGCCGGTACGGCTGGGAGACGCCGGTGGCGACGACCAGCCGCCGCGCCCGGAACACCTCCTCCCCCGCCCGCACCTCGAACACCCCGTCGACCTTGCCGACCGACGTCACCCGGGAGTTGTACCGGACACGCGCCCCCGTCTTCGCGGCGAAGTCGGCCAGGTAGCGGACCATCACGTCGGCGTCGGGGAAATAGCGTTCCGTGTAGCCGGTGAACCGCAGCGCCGGGTCGTCGCTCAGCAGCGAGTTCCAGTCCAGCCGCAGGTTCAGCTCCGGGTCGTCCGAGCCGGTGTGCGGCTTGTTGATGGAGATCAGTTGCCGGTGGCGGGGATAGGTGGCGAAGAACGCCCCCGGGATGTCCGCCTGTTCCAGGACCAGATAGTCGCGTCTGCCGTCGGCCTCCAGCAGAGCCGCGAGTTGCAGGCCGGCCGGTCCGGCTCCGACGATCAGGTAGTCGAGCGTCATGTGCGTCCACCCTCAGGAGAAAGAAACGGAGAAATCCGCGATCACGTCGGCGGCGCGCCGCACGTCGGCGTCCAGCGGCCGGTCCGGGTCGATCGGCGGTACGGCCGCGGCCAACGCGGCCAGCGCCTCGGCACAGCCGGACGCGGTGGGCGCACGCGCGCCGACGTACGCCGCTTGGCGCAGCCCCACCGCGAGCGACCCGATGATCAGGTGCAGCAACCGGGTCTGATCCAGCGCCCGCAACGCGGCCTGGGTGCCGAGCGGGACGACGTCCTGGTTGTGCAGGTTGGTCGGCACGCTCTGCATGCTCGCGGGCATGGTGTCCCGGCGGATCTCGGTGATCAGGGCGGTCGCCGCCAGTTGCACGCCCTGGAGTCCGTGCTGCTGTCCCGGGCCGGCGGCCAGCATCGGCGGCAGGCCACCGTTGCGGTTCGGGTCGACGAGCAGATCCAGTTGCCGTTCCGCGAGGTTGCCGACCTGCGCCACGACCATCGACAGCACGTCGGCGGCGAACGCGGCCGGCTGCCCGAAGAAGTTGCCGCCGTGCACGACGAGGTCCTCGCCGGGAAAGAACAGCGGGTTGTCGGTGACGCTCGCGAGGTCGGCCGCGACGACGGCGTCGACGTAGCGCAGCGCGTCCTCGGCGGCGCCGAGCAGTTGCGGCGCGCACCGGATGCTGTACGGCTCCTGCAACGGACGCGCCCCGGACGCGACGAGGCCGGCGCCGACCCGGCGCATCCGCGCGCCCACGTCGACCGCGCCCGGATGGCCGTACGCCCGCAGCAGCCGGGGGTCGAGGAACTGCGTGTCGCTGCCGAGCAGATCGGCGAGCAGGCAGGTGAGCACCTGGACCGCCCGGTGCGCGGAGCGGGCCGCGTCCAGCGCCAGCGCTGTCGCCGCGGTGGTCAGCGAGGTGCCGTTGACCAGGGCGAGGGCGTCCCGGCCGTCCAGCGGCAGCGGTTCCAGGCCAGCCCGCTTCAGCGCCTCGGCAGCCGGCAGCCGTACCCCGTCCAGGTAGGCGTGGCCCCGGCCCCGTAACGCCTGGGCGGCGGCGCCCAGCGGGATCAGGTCACCGCTGGCGCCGACCGAACCCAGCCGGGGCACCGCGGGGACGAAGGTGGTCGCGAGCATCGCCGCGAGGGTGTCGATGACGTGCGGGGAGACCCCCGACGCGCCCCGGGCCAGCGACGCTGCCCGCAGCAGCAGTGTCGCGCGGACCACCTCCGGGTCGAGTTCCGGGCCCTGACCGGCGCCGAGGTGGGCGAGCGTGTTGTCGGCCTGGTCGCGCAGGTCGGCGCGGCCCGCGTACCCGACGAGGGCGCCGAAGCCGGTGGTGGCGCCGTACACCGCGCGGTCGTCGCCGAGCACGGCGGACAGGAAGGTACGGGCGGCAGTGACCCGCTCCCGGACCTGCGGTCCGACCACGACCTTGACCGGGTCGCGGGCGGCGCGGAGATCGGCGATCCGCAGTGGGACATCGAGGTCCACCTCTGTCGTCATGCGATCGCACCCTAGAGACGAATTCTCAAAGCGCTCTGAGATCGAGTCGCTACGTTGCGGCGCATGACGGTCGACTATCTGATCATCGGAGCCGGACCGGCCGGGTTGCAGCTCGCTCACCTGCTGGAGCGCGACGGCCGCGACTACCTGGTCCTGGAGGCCGGCCCGGCGCCGGGCACGTTCTTCACCACCTACCCCCGGCACCGGCAGCTCATCTCGATCAACAAGGTCTGGACCGGATCCGACGATCCGGAGTTCAACCTGCGCGCGGACTGGAACTCGCTGCTCACCGACGATCCGGCGCTGCTGTTCAAGAACTACAGCCGGCGGTACTTCCCGGACGCCGCCGACCTGGTGCGCTACCTCGCCGACTTCGCCCGCGGCCTACGGGTCAGGTACGACACCCGGGTCACCCGGATCGCGCGCGACGGCGACCTGTTCACCGTCCAGACCGGCGACGACACCGTCACCGCCCGCCGCGTGGTCGTCGCCACCGGCGTGTCCCAGATGTACGTCCCGCCGATCGAGGGCGCCGCGCTCGCCGAGCGGTACGACACGGTCAGCGTCGACCCGGACGACTTCACCGACCAGCGCGTCCTCATCATCGGCAAGGGCAACTCGGCCTTCGAGACCGCTGACGCCCTGGTCGAGACGGCCGCCGTCATCCACGTCGCCGGCCCGCACTCGATCAAGCTGGCGTGGCAGTCGCACTACGTCGGGCACCTGCGCGCGGTGAACAACAACTTCCTCGACACGTACCAGCTCAAGTCGCAGAACGCGGTCCTCGACGGCGTCGTCGAGCGGATCGCCCGGCGCGACGACGGCGGCTACCGGATCGACTTCCGGTACGCCCGCACCGTCGAGGCGATCCGGCAGATCGACTACGACCGGGTCATCCTCTGCACCGGATTCCGGTTCGACGCGAGCATCTTCGACCCGTCCGCCCGGCCCCGGCTCGTCATCAACGACCGGTTCCCCGAGCAGACCCCGGCGTACGAGTCGGTGAACGTGCCCGGCCTCTACTTCGCCGGCACCCTCACCCAGCAGCGCGACTTCAAGCGCTCGACGAACGGGTTCATTCACGGCTTCCGGTACGGCGTGCGCGCCCTGCACCGGATCCTCGGCGCCCGCCACCACGGCACGCCGTGGCCGGCCACGCCGCTGGAGCCCACTCCGGAGGCGATCGCCGACGCGGTCATCGCCCGGATCAACCGCACCTCGGCGCTGTGGCAGCAGTTCGCCGTCCTCGGCGACGTCGTTGTCATCTCCGGCGACACCGCGCTCTACCACGAGGAGGTGCCGGTCGCGTACGTGCAGGACGGCGGCCTGGGACCGGAGCCGTTCGCGTTCGTGGTCACCCTGGAGTACGGGCCGGACCACGACCAGGTCGACCCGTTCGACGTCACGGTGCCCCGGATCGCCGAGAACGACGCCGCGCACGCGCACGACGCCAGCTACCTGCACCCGGTCGTCCGGGTGCACCGCGGCGGCCGGGTCGTCGCGACGCACCACCTCGCGGAGAACCTGGAGAACCACTGGAACCTGCCGGACGTGCACCACCAGCCGCTCGTGCTCTTCGTCAAGGGCGTGCTCTCCGATGCCGGCTGAGGTCTGGCCGCAGCCCGTACTTGACCTGCTCGCCACCGGTGACGACCGGCCCGTCTTCGAGGACGGCGACCGGACCGTCACCACGGCCCAGATGTACCGGCTGGTCCGGCGCATCGCCGCCGGGCTCCGCGCCGCGGGGGCCGGCCCCGGCGTCGGGGTGGCCCTGCGGCTCGGCGTCACCGCGGAGGCGTTCGCGGCGATCATCGCGGCGTTCGCGGTCGGCGCCCGGGTCTCCGGGATCCGCCCCGACCTGACGCCGGCCCACCGCGCCTGGCAGCTCGGCGAGAACACGCTGCTGGTCGACGACGCCCGGGTCGCCGAGCTGGCGGGCACCCCCGACGACGGCAGGCCGCTGATCGCCGCCGGACGCCCGGACGACGTCGCCCGGATCGTCTGGACCAGCGGCAGCACCGGCAGCCCGAAGGGCTGTGCGCAGACGTACGCGGCGATGAGCGCGGCCTGGGCGCCGTACCCGGATCGCTGGCCCCCGGCGATCGCCGACCTCGCCACCCGGCTGCGGCGTTACCTCGTCTTCGGGTCGCTGAGCAGCCAGGTGATGCTGGAGTACGCCATCCTCACCCTCGCCGCGGGCGGCACCCTCGTCGCGGCGCGGCCCCCGGGCTTCCCCGGCATGATCGCCCGGCACCGGGCGACCGCGAGCGTCATCACAGTGGGCAAGCTGTACCAGCTCGTGCAGGACCAGCGCGCCGATCCGGTCGACCTGAGCAGTCTGCGGGCCCTGCTGGTGTCCGGTTCCCCGCTCGCGCCGGGCCGGCTCGCCGAGGCGCTCGACGTGCTCGGCCCCGTCATCTTCCAGGGCTACGGCCAGACCGAGACCGGAATGATCACGATGGTGACGCCGGCCGAGATGCTGGCGTCCCCGGCCGCGCTCGCCTCGGTCGGCCGCCCACCAGCGGTGACCGCGCTGTCCATCCGGGACGCCGACGGCCGCCCCGCCACCGAGGGAGAACTGTTCGTCCGCACACCGGCGCAGGCCGCCGCGTACTGGAACGATCCGGCCGAGACCGCCGACGTGTTCGTCGACGGCTGGGTCCGCACCCGCGACCTGGCCCGGCTGGACGACGACGGCTACCTGCACCTGCTCGGCCGCATCCGGGACGTCATCATCGTGCACGCCAACCTGGTGTACGCCGGCCCGATCGAGCGGATTCTCGCCGCCGACCCCACAGTCGCCGAGGCGTACGTCGTCGGCCGCCCCGACGACGTCACCGGGGAGGCGGTGCACGCCTACGTGGTGCCGGCCGCCGGGCACACGCCGGATGCCGATCGGCTGCGTGCGCTGGTGGTCGGGGCACTGGGGGAAGCGTCGGCGCCGCGGACGATCCGGTGGATCGACCGGGTGCCGGTGGGGCCGAGCGGCAAGCCGGACAAGCGCGCCCTGGCGGACCTGACGCCCACATGATCTTCACCGGTGGGCCACCGGTGACCTACCATCCGTGCATGACAGTCCTCGACGCCGCCGCGCTGCGTACCCGCTCCAGCCTGCGGAGAACCGCCGTCGGGTTCGCCGCCCTGTGGTCCGTCGCCCTCGCCGCGTTCGCGGGCGTCAACATCCTGATGGGGGCGCGAAACCGGGACTACCTGTTGCAGTACGGCAGCGACGCGGGTGACCGGTTCGCGACCGGCGCCATCCTGCTGCTGTCGTGGCTCGGCATCGTCGCCGGCGTCGGCCTCGCCACGTGGATCACCACGCTGATCGTGCTGGCGCACACCCCCGAGATGCACAAGGGACTACGCACTCGCGTGCGCGTGGCATCGGCGGTGGTGCTCGTCGGCACGCCGGTCGTCACCGTCGCCGCGCTCGTCCTCGCGTACACGCTGATCGTGCCGTGGATCTACGCGGGCGTGCAGGCCTGAGGCCCGCGTCTCCGTTCACTGTCGAAGCGGTCGGACAGACGAAAGCGTTCGGGGCAGCGTCACCACCATCTCGATCTGCGCGTCCGGAATCTCCGGCACGCGCGCGTCGGACCGCGTAGCGACCGCACCTGTGGGAGCCCGTCCCCGGTCAAGACGATCGTCACCGGGTCCGCTCGCGGGAATGCCCTGGCGGTGCTGTCCCGCAACGCCCGGTGCCCGGGACATTCGCACGACACCCGCAGTGGGTCCGGGCACCGGGCGAGAGCGCCGATCAGCCGCCGGACGCCGTCGGCATCGACCGGCCAGGACCAGTCCATGTCCCACGGCTCCTCCCCGGGCGGCGGGAAGCAGTCGTGGTCGAAGCGCACGAGAAGGCCGGCCCCGCACTCCGGACAGGCCGTCAGGTCGGTCCAGCGATAGCCGATCTGGTGCCCCGCGGTGCCGTGCGGCACGCCCTGGCTGCTGATACGGACAACGATGCGCTGGTCCGACCGGCACGCGACGCAGATGCCCATTGCTACCCCACCCTCCGGTCCGGCCTCTCCACGGTAGAGCGGGGATCACCTACGTGACGCGGTAGGCGGTGTAGCGCACCCGGTCGGCCTCGCGGATCGCCGACGCCACAAACACGCACTGCTCCAGCACGGCGAGTGCGGGCACCGACGTCTCCAGTCGTACGCCGAGACGGAAGTAGTACTCGGCGGGGTCGACGGCGTCGCCGCGCAGCAACGCTTCGAGGATCTCCGGGCGGCCGCTGCGGACGCCGAACGTCCGGAGGTAGACGTGGCCGCCGTCGGCGGTGCGCGCCGAATAGCGGGTGTCGATCTCGATGGCGCCGTCGGAGCGGACCAGCTGCCAGTCGGCCCCGCCGGGGAGGATGTCGGCCTCGAACAGGCCGGTGACCCGGCCGCCGACGACCGGCACCACGCGGCGGTGGCCCGCGCGGGTCACCCCGTGGTCCTCCAGCGCGCCGAGCCGCACCTCCACCTCGAACGCGGCCTCCAGACCGGGAACCGCCGGGGCGCTCACCGGGCCCCGACCGGAAACTCGGCGCCGTGACCGGCGGGTCGGCGCGTACTCATGGGGTGTCCTTGGTGTCCGCGAGCGCGTCGCGGAGGCGTTCCAACGCGGGCACCGCGGCAGCGAGGGCCGCGCGGTCCGCCGCCGGCAGGGTGGCCGCGGCGCGGGCGACCAGGTCTCCGCTCGCGAGGTCGAAGCGGTCGAACAGGTCGAGGGCCTTCGGAGTGGCCAGAACCTCGACGTGGCGGTGGTTGCCGGGACGGGGACGACGCTCGACGAGACCGTTGCCCTCCATCGTGGTGAGCAGGTTGCTGACCGTCGAACGGCTCAGGCGAAGTCGTTCGGCCAGTTCACCCGGGCCGGACACGGTGCCCCGGGGCAGAGCCCGCACGATCTCGATCTGCGCGTCCGGGATCTCCGGCAGGTGCTCGGCGGCCCGGGCGGCGGCGAGCAGCGTGCGGCGCAGCGGTGAGATCACCGACGCCAGGCGTGCCGCGTCCAGCTCGGGCGTCTCCGGGCCGGTCACGGCAGGACGCCCGAGAAGACAGTCGGCGTCAGGGAGGCCCGTTCGTTGAGATCGGCGGGCAGGAACCCGGCCGCCTTCTTGTAGCCGGTGGCGATCTCGGTCAGTTCGTCCGGCGGGATGACGTCGTGGATGTGCGCGAAGCCGTCCGGCGCGCGCTCGCGGGCGAGCACCATCACCTGCTCCGGGCCCTGCCGCCGGTTGCTCAGCACGAGCGCGGTGGTCGCCGGCCGCCGGTCCGCCTCGTAGGCGTCGAGCGCCGCCCGGACCGTCGGCGCGGCGGCGAGGTGGAAGGCGAGGGTACGCGCGTCCAGGATCGCCTGCGACGCCCCGTTGGAGCCGTTCGGGTACATCGGGTGTGCCGCGTCTCCGAGCAACGTCGTGTTCCCGTGGGCCCACGTGTCGATCGGGTCGCGGTCCACCATGGGGTATTCGAGGATCTCGTCGGCGGCGGCCAGCAGCTCCGGCACGTCGAGCCACGGGAAACGCCAGTCCGCGAAGAGCGCGACGACCGGCGCGGGGTCGACCGTCCGGTTCCAGTCCGCGTTCGGCCCGGCGAAACCGGGGCCGCGACGCTCCGCCACGACGTTGATCAGGCCGGGACCGATCGGGTACGCGACGAACTTCTGTTCCGCGTCCCCCGCCATGATCATGGTTCGCCCGTCCAGGAATCCGGGCGCCCGGGCCGTCCCCCGCCACAGCGTCAGCCCGTTCCAGATCGGCTCGCCCTCGTCGGGCTGATGTTGCCGGCGCAGCGCGGAGTGGATGCCGTCCGCGCCGACGATCAGGTCGGCCGCGACGCTCACCTCCCCCGCTGCCGTGGCGAAGCGCGCGACGCCGTCGTGGACGCCGACGAGCCGGTGGGCGGTGCGCACCGCGTCGGCGCCCAGCCGTTCCCGCACCACGGCGAGCAGTTCCATCTGGAACCGGCCGCGGTGCACGGAAAGCTGTGGCCAGCGATATCCGGCGTCCAGCCCGCGCGGCTCGCTCCAGATCTGCTGCCCGTACCGGTTGTAGTAAGCCAGTGTGCCGGGCGCGGCGCCCAGCCTTTCCACGCGTTCCCCGACGCCCAATTCGGTCAGCTCCCGGACGGCGTGCGGGAGCAGATTGATCCCGACGCCGAGTGGGCGCAGCGCGTCGGCGCGCTCATAGACGGCGATGTCACGGAAGCCGGCCCGGTGCAGGCTGAGGGCGGTGGTGAGGCCACCGATCCCAGCGCCCACGATCACGATCGCCAAGTCGTCGCTCCCTTCGCCACCGTGCCACCAACCGCACAGTTTGGTCACAAAATCGTCGCCCGTCAAGACGTATTTTCATCGAGGTGGACCACTCCGATCGCAATGCGATTCCTCTTATCAGAATTCTTGACAATCAATCACCTCTGCATGACGCTGATCGACGCGGTCGGATGGTTCACCTCTCCTCGCCGGCCCCCACTCCTCCGGATGCACCAGCGGTTCGCACGGAAGGGCTCGTCCATGAAGAAGGTCACCGCCCTCGCTGTTCTGGCCGGCGTCGCGATCGCCCTCACCGGCTGCACGGACTCCGACGCCACCGATCCGTCCCCCGGGGCGAGCGGCGAACTGCGCAAGGTCCGCGTGGCGGCGCTACCGATCAGCGAGACCGCCGCGCTCTGGGGCGGCATCAAGGCGGGCATCTTCCGGGAGCAGGGGCTCGACGTGGAGGTGGTGCCCGCACAGGGCGGCGCCCAGGCCATCCCGGCCCTGATCAACGGCGACATCGACTTCGCCATCGGTCAGCCGTTCGGCCCGTTCCGTGCCGACCTGCAGCACCTCGGCGTGGTGATCATCGGGAACTACGCGTCGTCCTATGCCGACGGTGACGACATCAACGCCGTGGTGGCCTCGGCGAAGTCCGGCATCACCCGGCCGTCCCAGCTCGCGGGGCGAAAGGTGTCGGTGAACAGCCTGGGCGCCGCCGGCGACGTCACGATCATGGCGGCGGTCGAGAAGGACGGCGGCGACCCCGCCAAGGTCAAGTTCGTCGAGGTGGCCTTCCCGGACGCGCCCGCCCAGCTCGCCGCCGGCAACATCGACGCCGCCTGGGTGACCGAGCCGTTCATCACCCAGATGCGCAAGCGCGGCGACGTTGTCGTGGTCGCCCCGTACCAGGCCACGGTCCCCGGACTCACCACCCTGACGACGATCACGTCGAGCAAGCTGAAGGACTCCGACGCCGCGCTGGTCGCGGACTTCTCGGCGGCGATGAAGAAGACACTCACCTGGGCCAAGGATCCAGCCAACGAGAAGGATCTCCGCCAGGCCATCAAGGACAACCTCGAACTGCCGGAACCGGTGGCCGACTCCGTACGGCTCCCGGCGTTCGGGTGGGAACTCGACCGGGCCGGCCTGGAGCAACTGGCGACGCTCGCCCAGAAGTACCGCGTCCTCGACCGGCGACCCGACTTCGACCGTCTCATCCAGCAGCAGTAGCCGGCGATGCGCAAGATCCTGCTGGGCGCCGTCGGCCTGCTGGGGTTCCTCGTCGTCTGGCAACTCGTCCCGACCCTGGGGTTGGTCGACCCGCAGTACCTGCCGTACCCCACCGACGTGTTCGGACGGCTGGCCCAGGAGGTCCGCGACCTGGCGTTCTGGCGGCGGGTCCGGCTCACCATGACGTCGTGGGCGATCGGCCTGACGGTGGCGACGCTCGCGGCGGTCGCGCTGGGGACCGTGGTCGGGCTGGTGCCGTTCCTGCGTCGCGCGACGCACACGACAGTCGAGTTCCTGCGACCGGTGCCGTCGGTCGCGCTGATCCCGCTCGCCGTGCTGATGTTCGGCCTGCAGATGCGCGCCGCGCTGGTCATCATCGTCTACGCCGCGTTCTGGCAGGTGTTCGTGCAGGTGATCTACGGCGTCGCCGACGTCGACACCGTCGCGCGGGACACCGCGCGCAGTTTCGGCCTCACCCGCGCCGAGCGGCTGCGCTACCTCGTCCTGCCGACCGCTCTGCCGTACCTGATGACCGGCCTGCGCCTCGGCGCGGCCGTCGCGCTCATCCTGGCCGTCACCGCCGAGATGGTGATCGGCAACCCCGGCCTCGGGCGCATGATCGAGCTGTCCCGCTCCGCCGGGGACGCCGTCGGCCTGTACGGCCTGGTCGTGGTCACCGGGCTCCTCGGCCTGCTGGTGAACGTCGTGTTCCGCTTCGTCGAACGCCGCTCGCTGGCCTGGCACCAGTCGGTGCTCGCGGACGAGGCAGCCCGATGACCGCCCTCGGCGTGCGCAAGGCCCGCCCCCGCGGCCCGGGCGTGCGGGCCGCCGAGAACGTCCTGTTCGCGGTCGGGCTTCCGGTCCTGGCCGTGGGGCTGTGGGCCGTCTGGTCCACCCGGTCGACGAACCGGTTCCTCGTCGGCCCCCGCGCGCTCCTCGACGCGTTCCGGCAGACCTGGATCGGCCCGGCGTTCGTCGAGGACGTCCTGCCCAGCGTGTACCGGCTCCTGATCGGCCTGTTCGCGTCGATCCTGCTCGGCGTCGCCGCCGGCGTCGTCATCGGCCGGCTCCGCCCGCTACGCGAGATCCTCGAACCGCTGCTGGAGTTCTTCCGCGCGATTCCGCCGCCGGTGCTGATCCCGGTCGCGATGCTCCTGCTCGGCATCACCGACACCATGAAGGTCGTCGTCATCGTGTCCGGCGCGATCTGGCCGATCCTGCTGAACACGATCGAAGGCGTCCGGGCGACCGACAGCGTGATGCTGGAGACCGCTCGCTCGTTCCGGATCTCCCGGTGGGACCGGCTGTGGCTGCTGATCCTCCCGGCGGCGAGTCCGCGCATCATGACCGGCGTCCGGCAGGCGCTCTCGGTGGCCCTGATCCTCATGGTCATCTCGGAGATGTTCGCGTCGTCGGCCGGGCTCGGCTACCGCATCGCCTACTTCCAGCGGAACTACCTCATCGCCGAGATGTGGAGCGGCATCCTCCTGCTCGGCCTCATCGGCGTCTTCCTCGCCGTGGTCTTCGGTGTCGTCGAACGCCGCGTCCTGCGCTGGTACCACGGAATGAAGGAGGTCACCCGTGCCTGACGCGATCCCCCTGCTACGGGTCGAGCACCTGCGCAAGGTCTACCCCGCCGGCCGGGGCGAGGTCGAGGCGATCGGGGACCTCAGCTTCACCATGGATACCGGTGAGCTGCTGTGCGTGGTCGGCCCCTCGGGCTGCGGGAAGACCACGCTCCTGAAATGCCTCGCCGGACTGCTGCGGCCCACCAGCGGCCTCGTCGAGATGGAGGGCTCGCCGGTGACCGGGCCGAGCCCGGCGATGGCGGTGGTCTTCCAGGAGTACGGCCGCAGCCTCTACCCGTGGCTGACCGTCCGCGGCAACGTGGAGCTTCCGCTTCGCCACAAGCGACTCTCCCGCGCCGAACGCGCCCGGTTGGTCGCCGACGCCCTCGACGCGGTCGGGCTGCCGCAGTCGGCGCGCAGCCACCCGTGGCAGCTCTCCGGCGGGATGCAGCAACGGGTGGCCATCGCCCGCGCCATCGCGTACCAGCCGGACGTGCTGATCATGGACGAGCCGTTCGCCGCGGTGGACGCCCAGACCCGCGCGGACCTGGAGGACCTCGTACGCCGGCTGCACCTGACCCGCGGGATCTCCACAGTCTTCGTGACGCACGACATCGACGAGTCCGTGTACCTGGGCCAGCGTGTGCTCGTCCTGTCGAACTCACCGACCCGGGTCCAGGAGGACCTGGTGATCGACCTCCCCCGGGAACGCGACCAGCTCACCACCCGCGCGTTGCCCCGGTTCACCGAACTGCGGACCCACGTCTACGAGCAGATCCAGCGGGCCAAGCGCGGACCGGCCGAGGCGCCCCAGCCGACGTCCTGACGGTGCCCCGCTGGTGCCCCGGCCCGGCGTGCAGGCGCGGGCCGGTGGTCCCGCCCGCACGGGTCCACCGGCCGTGCCGGCATCGATCGTCGCGGATCTACGGTCGAGGTGACGGACCGATGGAGGGCGGAAACATGATCGGCACCCTGGTGGAGAACGGTCTCACGGCGTTGGCCGCCTACGACTCCTACGGCCAGGAACAGATCGACGCGATCGTGAAGAAGGCGTCGGTGGCCGCGCTCGGCCGGCACGCCGAACTCGCGATGCTGGCGGTCGAGGAGACCGGCCGCGGCGTGTTCGAGGACAAGGCGGTGAAGAACATCTTCGCCTGCGAGCACGTCACCAACCACATGGCCGACGTCCGCACGGTCGGCGTGATCGCTCAGGACGACATCACGGGCATCACCCAGATCGCCGAGCCGGTCGGGGTGGTGGCCGCGGTGACGCCCGTGACGAACCCGACCTCGACCACCGTCTTCAAGGCGCTGCTGGCCCTCAAGACCCGCAACCCGGTCATCTTCGCCTTCCACCCGGCGGCGCAACGTTGCAGCCGGGAGGCGGCCCGCACGGTCCGCGACGCCGCCGTCGCCGCCGGCGCGCCGGAGCACTGCATCCAGTGGATCGACGAACCGTCGGTGGCCGCGACGAACGAGCTGATGCGGCATCCCGACGTCTCGATGGTCCTGGCGACCGGCGGCAACGCCATGGTCCGGGCCGCGTACTCCACCGGCAAACCGGCGCTCGGCGTCGGCGCCGGCAACGTCCCCGCGTACATCGAGGCATCGGCCGACGTGGCCCGCGCCGTGAACGACGTGGTGCTGTCCAAGTCCTTCGACAACGGCATGATCTGCGCCTCCGAGCAGGCCGTCATCATCGACGACGCGATCCGGCCGGCGGCCCTCGCCGAGTTCCGGCGACTGCACGCCCACATCGCGACGCCGGAGGAGAAGTCGCTGCTGGAGAAGCTGCTCTTCGGCTCCGGGAAGCTCAACCCGGACGTGGTCGGACAGCCGGTGACCTGGATCGCCGAACACGCCGGTTTTCCGGTCGCCCCGGCCACCTCGATCATCCTGGTCCCGGTCGACCGGGTCGGCCCGGACGAGCCGCTGACCCGGGAAAAGCTCTGCCCGGTGCTCGCCCTGCTGCCCGCCACCGGTCACGACCAGGCCTTCGAGTACGCCGAGCAGATGGTCGAACTCGACGGGCTGGGCCACAGCGCCGTCATCCACACGCGCGACGCCGACCTGGCCGAGGCGTACGGCCGCCGGGTCAAGGTCGTCCGGATCATCTGGAACGCACCGGCCTCGCAGGGCGGCATCGGCGACATGTACAACGCCTTCCTGCCGTCGCTGACGCTGGGCTGCGGAAGCTACGGCCACAACTCGGTGTCGCACAACGTCACGGCGGTCGACCTCATCAACATCAAGCGGGTCGCCCGGCGTACCAACAACCTCCAATGGTTCAAGGTTCCGCCGAAGATCTACTTCGAGCCGAACGCGATCCGCTACCTCGCCGACATGCCCGACGTGCACCGGGTCACCGTGGTGACCGACCACACCATGACCAGGCTGGGGTACGTGGACCGCGTGCTGTCCGTGCTGCACCGCCGCCGCGAGCAGGTGGCCCTGCAGATCATCGACGACGTCGAGCCGGAACCGAGCGTACGCACCGTCGACCGCGGCGCGGAGCTCATGCGCTCGTTCCGCCCGGACACCATCGTCGCGCTCGGCGGGGGTTCGGCGATGGACGCCGCCAAGGTGATGTGGCTGCGCTACGAGCACCCCGAAGTGGTCTTCGCCGATCTGCGAGAGAAGTTCTTCGACATCCGCAAACGCGCCTTCAAGTTCCCCGCCCTCGGCGCGCTGGCGCAGCTCGTCTGCATCCCGACCACCTCCGGCACCGGAGCCGAGGTCACCCCGTTCGCGGTCATCACCGACACCGAGTCCGGCAAGAAGTACCCGCTCGCCGACTACGCGCTCACGCCGAGCGTGGCGATCGTCGACCCGGTCCTGGCCGCCGACCTGCCGGCGGTGGTCACCGCGGACAGCGGCTTCGACGCGCTCACCCACGCGATCGAGTCGTACGTGTCCGTCTATGCCAACGACTTCACCGACGGTCTGGCCCTGCACGCCGTCCGGCTCATCTTCGGCAACCTCGCCCGGGCCGTCCACCAGGGCGCCGCGGACCCGGTGGCCCGCGAGAAGATGCACAACGCCGCGACGATCGCCGGCATGGCGTTCGGCAGCGCCTTCCTCGGCATCGTGCACGCCATGTCGCACACCCTGGGGGCCACCTTCCACGTCGCGCACGGGCGCACCAACGCGATCCTGCTCCCGCACGTCATCCGGTACAACGGCACCGTGCCGGGCAAGCTCACCGGTTGGCCCAAGTACGAGACGTACCAGGCGCCGCAACGCTTCGCCGACATCGCCCGTACCCTCGGGCTCCCCGCGGCGACCGACGCGGAAGCGGTCGAAGCGCTGGCCACGGCGATCGAGCGCCTGCGCGACGAGGTCGGCATCGAGCCGTCGTTCGCGGCCGTCGGCGTGGACGAGCGGGCCTTCCTCGCGGCGCTGCCGCAACAGGCGCTGAACGCGTACGAGGACCAGTGCGCGCCGGCCAACCCCCGGATGCCGATGCTCGGCGACATGCAGGAACTGATGCGCGCCGCCTACTACGGATCGACGGCCGCCGGCTGACCCGCCGGTGACCGCCGCCTCGCTCAGGAGGGAGAGGTCATGAAGGGAACAGTGCTCCAACGGCCCGGACGGTGGCTCACCTGGGGAGCCACCGCGATCGAGGTGGACGCGGCGCTGCCCGGTGACGAGTTCCTCGCCGATCCGGACGTCGTCTCCACCCGGGCGGTCACCATCGACGCGCCGCCCGAGGCGGTCTGGCCGTGGCTCGTGCAGATGGGCAGCGGTCGCGGTGGCGCCTACACCTACGACTGGATCGAGAACCTGTTCGGGCTCGACATGCACAGCGCCGACGCGATCCTGCCGCAGTTCCAGCAACTCGCCGGCGGCGACGAACTCCCCCTCGGCAAGAACGGGCCCGCCATGCGTGTCGAGATCCTCGACCCGCGCCGGACGCTGGTGTTCCGGTCCGCCGACGGCGCCTGGGTGTGGGGCTTCCACCTGCGACCGGACGGCGCGGGCACCCGGCTGATCAGCCGCAACCGGATCTCCCTGGCGGGGCGTACGGAACCGGCCCGGGCCGCGTACCGAGTGGTGATGGAACCGGGCAGCCTGGTCATGGAACGCCGGATGCTGCTGGGCATCAAGCAACGCGCCGAAGGGACGTCATGAGCCTGCCCGACCGGCGCGTGGCAGTCGCCATCGAGGGCCGAAGGTCCCGCGTCTTGCGGCCTGCGGCCCCCGGTGGACGAGCCCGCCTGGGCCTAACCTGGGTCCAGACAAGACGAGATCAGTGAAAGGAAGCACGGTGACCGCGGTCGAATCCGAAATCCGTACGCTCGCCGAACTCGACGACACCGAACTCGCCGGTCTGGACGCGTGGTGGCGGGCGAACAACTACCTGACCATCGGGCAGATCTACCTGCAGGGCAACCCACTGCTGCGCGAGCCCCTGTCGGCCGAGCACATCAAGCCGCGCCTGCTCGGCCACTGGGGAACGAGTCCCGGCCTGTCGCTGATCTACGCGCACGTCTCCCGGCTGATCCGGCACACCGGCCAGCAGGCGATCTACCTGGCCGGTCCCGGTCACGGTGGGCCGGCACTGGTGGCCGCCGGCTATCTGGAGGGCGCCTACAGCGAGATCTACCCGGACGTCAGCCAGGACGAGGCCGGGATGCTGCGCCTGTTCCGGCAGTTCTCCAGCCCGGGCGGCATCCCGTCGCACGTGTCGGTGACCACCCCGGGCTCCATTCACGAGGGTGGTGAGCTGGGTTACGTCCTGGTCCACGCCTTCGGCGCGGTGATGGACAACCCGGACCTGCTGGCCATCGCGGTGGTGGGCGACGGTGAGGCCGAGACCGGGCCCCTCGAAGGTTCCTGGAAGGGCGTGTCCTTCCTCAACCCCGAACGCGACGGCGCGGTCCTGCCGATCCTGCACCTCAACGACGCCAAGATCTCCGGACCCACCGTGCTGGGGCGCAAGGACCCCGAGGAGGTGCGCCACCTGCTGCGCGGCCACGGCTACGACGTCATCGAGGTCGAGGGCTCCGACCTGCCCGGCATGCACCACCGCTTCGCCGCCGCCCTCGCCACCGCCTGGACGAGGATCCGCGACATCCAGACCGCCGCCCGTGACGGCTCCTGGGACGGCGCCCGCCCGACCTGGCCGCTGATCATCCTGCGGTCGCCGAAGGGCTGGACCGGCCCGGACTCCGTCGACGGGATCACCGTCACCGGAACGTGGCGGTCGCATCAGGTGCCGCTGTCCGGCGTCAAGGACAACCCGGAGCACCTCGCGCTGCTCGAGCGCTGGCTCAAGTCGTACCGTCCGGAGGAGCTGTTCGATTCCACCGGCGCGCCGGTGGAACTGATCCGGGACCAGGCTCCCGACGGTGATCTGCGGATGAGCGCCACCCCGCACGCCAACGGCGGGCTGCTGACCCGGGACCTGGACCTGCCGGACTTCCGGTCCTACGCGATCGACGTGCCCCGGCCGGCGCAGCAGCGGGCCGAGTCGACGCGCAAGCTGGGCGAGATGATCCGCGACATCTACACCCGCAACGCCGACCGGTTCCGGTTGTTCTGTCCGGACGAGACCAACAGCAACCGCCTCGGCAGCGTCTTCGACGTCTCCGACCGCGCCTTCATGGAGCGGGTGACGCCGGAGGACGTGGCGATCAGCCGCGACGGCCGGGTCATGGAGGTGCTCAGCGAGCACAACTGCCACGGCTGGCTGGAGGGCTACAACCTGACCGGCCGGCACGGCATGTTCGCCACCTACGAGGCGTTCGCCATGGTCAGCGCCTCCCAGACCGTGCAGCACGGCAAGTGGTTGCAGGAGGCCAAGCACCTGCCGTGGCGCGCGAAGGTGCCGAGCCTCAACGTGCTGCTCACCTCGACGGCGTGGCGCAACGACCACAACGGCTTCTCCCACCAGGGGCCGGGCCTGATCCAGGTGGTGCTCACCCAGCGGGGCGACGTCGCCCGGGTCTACCTGCCGCCGGACGCCAACACCCTGCTGTCGGTGGCCGACCACTGCTTCCGGTCGCGGTCGTACATCAACCTGATCGTCATCGACAAGCAGCCGCAGTTGCAGTACCTGTCCATGGACGAGGCGATCGAGCACTGCGCCCGCGGCGCGGGAATCTGGGAGTGGGCCGGCACCGACGACGGCACCAGCGACCCCGATATCGTCCTCGCCTGCGCCGGTGACGTCGTCACCATGGAGACGGTCGCGGCGGCGCAGATCCTGCGCGACCGGCTGCCCGGTCTCAAGGTCCGCGTCGTCAACGTGGTCAACCTGATGACCCTGGTCCGGCCGAAGGACCACCCGCACGGCATGAGCGAGACCCTGTTCACCGAGCTGTTCACCGACGACGTCGACGTGGTCTTCTCCTTCCACGGCTACCCGGGCGCGATCCACCAGCTCGTACACGGCCGCCCGGACGCGGACCGGTTCCGCGTGCGCGGCTTCATCGAGCAGGGCACGACCACCACCCCGTTCGACATGACGGTGCGCAACAAGGCATCGCGGTACCACCTCGTGATGGACGCCATCAACAACGCCAAGCGCCTTCCGCGCGGCGCGGCGGAGCTCAAGGAGTGGTGCCGCAGCCAGCTCGACCGCCACGAGACGTACGTGGTGGAGCACCTGGAGGACATGCCCGAGGTTCGCGACTGGGCCCTCGGCGACTGGGCCGCACGCGGCTGAGGTCGACGGAGACGGTGGCGCCGGCCGGCGTCACCGTCTCCTTCCGCGTATGCGCGGGTCCGTCGTCAGAACACGCGCGTCCGGCGCGTCCCGGACGCGAGGCCCGCGATCGGGCCGACCGCGCCGTCGTGTCCAGGTTGCCGGCGCTCTCCCACCAGGTCGACGTCCATGACGGCCGGGCTGCCGTCCGGCTCCTCGAACTCCGCGTCGGCGCACCGGACCCGTTCCAGGTCCCGGCCGGTGACCACGCCGACGCGAGCCTCGTCGAACGCCTCGGGCAGATCGGTGACGAGCCAGACCGCATCGCCCTCGGCGACGACCGTCGCCGTCGCGGCGCCCAGTACCCGTGGCTCGCGTTCACCCGCGAACGGCCGCGCCGCCGCGGCGTAGGCGTTCGCCCGGGCGTACACGGGTTGTTTCACGTCGAGGTACTTCTGCTGGTCGCTGGGCGGCTGCTCGCCGAGGCGGGTCAGGTACTCCGCGAACGACGCGGGATGGCCGTCGTATCCGGCGGTGCCGCCCAGCGGTGACCCCTGACCCTCCGCGCCCGTCCCGTAGGCCGCGCCCGGGTCGCCGCCCAGGAAGAGGTTCCCCACGTGCCTGTCGTCGCCGCCGTAGATCACCGCGTAGCCGGCGACCTGGGTGCTGTGCGGCAGGTGGTACGGCGTGGCGCGGTCCAGCACCGGCTCCAGCCGCAGCGTGCCGCAGATCAGGTTGTTGACGAAGGCGCCGCCCTGGCTGAACAGCTCCAGCGCGGCGGGTGAGCCGAAGACGTTGTGTTCGACCAGGTAGGGGCCGTGGCTGACCTCGACGAAGAGGTCCCGGCAGTTGTCGTGGTAGACGTTGCGGGAAAGCCGCGTGCCCTGCGCCTGCCAGTCCAGCCAGGTGCCGAGCGAGCAGCCGTGAATGCGGTTGTGCCGGATCACCACGTCGATGGCGGCGTGCAGCTTGATGCCGGCGATCTCGTACCCGTAGAACTCGCGCTTCACGCCGATGCCGTGGATGTGGTTGTCCTCGATCGTGGAGAACGCGCATCCGAGGTGACCCACTATCGCGTTCTGGCCGCAGTCGTAGATCGTGTTGCGGCGGATCACGTGCGAGCCGATGTGCTCGCGGTCCCACCCGATCTGGCGGGCCGCGAAGACCGACTCCAACTGGTACTGGTAGCCCGGCTTGTCGCCGCGCAGCGCCGAGAAGTTCTGCCCGGTGGAGCCCTCCTTCCCGATCGAGATCGCCGAGCACTTGGCGTCATGGATCACGTTGTCCTCGATGACCCACCCCTTCGCCCAGCCGGGCCCGATCAGCCCCGGCTGGTCGGCGGTCGGCGGCGCCCACGGGCTGGCCGCGTGCGCCATCTCGAAGCCGCGGACGGTGATGTAGTCCAGGTGCGGCTGCTCCGGGTGGAACACGCTGCGGCGTACGTTGATCTCCACCAGTTCCGTGTTCGGGTCGGCGCCCTGGAAGTTGGCCCAGATCGTCGTCTGCTCACCGACCTCGGCGTACCAGACGAGCCGGGTCTGGTCGGGATTGCCGACCGGGTGGGTCAACCCGGTCCAGTCGTCGACGACCTCGGTGCGCCGGGGCGGGTCGTCGACCTCCGCCCGGGTCGCCACCTCGAAGAAGCTCAGGCCGTTGAGGTAGACGTCGCCGAGGTGCCGGCGTGGCGCGCCGCCGGGGTAGACGATCCAGTCACCGGTCACCTCCTGGGCGAACGGGTTGAACGAGCCGAACAGCGCGTTGTCGACTGTTGCCCGCCACACCGTTCCGCCGTCGGGCTCCCAGCCCGTGACGCGTTCCGATCCTTTGATCACCACGTGCTCGCCGGGCGCCGCCTCGTAGGTGATGCGGCGGGAGTCGCTGAGGCCGCCGTGGCGTGGCTTCACCCACTCGCGGTACTCCCCCGCGTGCACCACCACCGTGTCACCGGGCTGCGCGACGCCGGCCGCCCGGTTGATCGTCCGGAACGGCCGTTCGGCGCAGCCGTCGGCGTGGTCCGAACCGCTTGTCGCCACATGGAACACCGATGCCATCCGGGGAGCCCTCCTTGTCGGTTGTTCTTCGGCCCAGCGACGGGCGTCCGCGGCCGTTCACGTCCACACCGGCAGGTCGATCGCGGACGGGTGGGCGCCGCCGTGGGAGATCTCCTGCTCCGCCCGCACGGTGGTGGCGGCGGTGGCGGCCGGTTCTCCGGTGCCGGGGTTTCGGGCGTAGCGCGGATGCGCTCCGGAGCTGACCTGCACGGCGACGCGGTGGCCGGCGGCGAAGCTGTGGAACGCCGGCCACAGCGGCACGTCCAGCTCGACGAAACCGTCCTCGTCGGGCTGCGGGTCGGTGTCCGCGGCGCCGACGCCGCCGATACGGCGGATGCCGTCGCTCACGCTCATCGAGCGGCCGTCGGGGTGCACGTCGCAGATCCGCACGAACACGTCCGCGCTGGCCGCCGTCGAGCGGAACCGGACACGGGCGGTCGGCTCCCCGGCGACGACGATCGGGTGGGCCAGCGGTGGGCTGCGGAAGACGGCCACGTCCGCGCGGCGTTCGTGGGCGCTGTTGTCGACCGGCCCCGGGGCCGGGCCCATGCCGGGGCCGCCGAGCGCGGGTGTGGGCCGGTCGGGATCGTATGTGTAGCGGGTGCTGCCCGCGCCGGGGACGGCCGGGTCGAGCAGCCCTGACGGGTGCAGGTGCCACCGCTGCGCAGCGGTGCCCGGCGGCGGCCACGCGGGTAGGTCCCGCCACTGCTCCGCGCCGGTGAGGAAGGCCCGCACCGGCGCCGGCCGGGTCGTGGGCGCGTCCGCGAAGTGTTCCTTGAGGAACGCGATCGACTCGGCGAGAAACGGGCTCTGCGCACTGCTGTGGCCCCACGGTCCGATGGTCAGCCGGGGCGGACGACCGGCCGCGGCGAGCTGGGCGTAGTTGCGCAGCTGCCAGGGCAGGAAGATGTCGTACCAGCCGGTGGCCATGTACACGGGCGCGGTGACGTCGGGCACCGACGCGGTGTGCGACTGCCGGGTCCAGTAGTCGTCGGTGAGCTTCTCGTGGGCCAGCCAGTCCTGGTACCAGCTGATCGGGTGGCCCGCCACCGCGGTGTCGCCGCGGGACAGCGGCAGCACGTCGAAGGCCGCCGCCAGTTCCCGGTCCGGCCGCCGCGCGAGCCGGGCCCGGACCAGGGCGCCGCGCAGGCCCCGCAGGTCCATCAGACGTGACCAGCCGAGCGAGCCCTCCAGCGAGAAGGCGCCGTTGGTCCAGGTGATCGGGCCGAAGTCGGCCATCGTGACGTTCAGGCACAGGGCGTCCGGGGCGTTGCCGGGGTCGTCACGGCACATCCGTCCGGCCACTGCCCACTGGGTGTAGCCGAGGTAGCTCTCCCCGTACGTCGCGACGGCGCCGGTGCACCACGGCTGGCGGCGTACCCACCGGTGGGTGGCCATGCCGTCGCGCTGCTCGTCGAGCTGGGGCCGGAAGTTGCCACCGGAGCCGCCGGTACCGCGGCAGCTCTGCGCCAGCACCGTGAACCCCGCGCCGGCCAGCGCCGGCGCGTGGGTGAGCGAGCCGTGCCGGCCGTACGGCGAGCGCACGACGATCGTGGGCAACGGCGGTTCCACCGCGCCGGACGGCTGGTAGAGGTCCGCGACCAGTTCCACGCCATCGTCCATCGGCACGCGCAGCCCGCGCCGCACGGTGAAGGTGTACGGGGGCTCCGTGGCCGCCTCGCGACGGGCGCGCCGGAGCCGGCCGGGCCGTAGGCGGCCAAGAACTGTCATCGCTCACCCTCAGCTTGCCCGAGGCGGTTCACGGCATCGACACTCATGGCGGTGTCGTGCCCGTACGAGAAGGAGCGGAAATGGAACCGGAGCCTGCGTACGGCGAGTCCCCCGGCCACCGCAACCCGATCCTCCCGGGCTTCTGGCCCGATCCGAGCATCTGCCGCGCCGGTGACGACTACTACGTCGTGTGCTCCAGCTTCGAGTACACGCCCGGCGTGCCGATCTTCCACAGTCGTGACCTGGTCGGCTGGCGCCAGATCGGCAACGTGCTCGATCGCGCCGGTCAGCTTCCGCTGCCCGCCGACACGCTGGCGTCGCGGGGCATCTACGCGCCGACGATCCGCCACCACGACGGCCGGTTCTGGGTCGTCACGACGAACGTCACGCTCGGCCGGCACCTGATCGTGACGGCGACCGATCCGGCCGGACCGTGGTCGGATCCGGTCTACGTCGACCTGCCGCACGTGGACCCGTCGCTGGCCTGGGACGACGACGGGAACTGCTGGATGACGGTGTCCGGGGTCGAGTCGTACCGGATCGACCCGCGTACCGGAGAGGTCTTCGAAGGGCCGGTGCCGATGTGGTCGGGGACGGGTGGCCAGTACCCGGAGGCGCCGCACCTGTACCGGGTCGGCGACTGGTGGTACCTGCTCGTCTCGGAGGGCGGCACGCACACCGGTCACGCGGTGAGCGTCGCCCGCGCGCGCTCGCCGCGCGGGCCGTTTCAGCCCGGGCCAGCCAATCCGATCCTGACGCATCGAGGCACCGACCGGCCGGTGCAGGCGACCGGGCACGCCGACATGGTCGAGGCCGCCGACGGCAGCTGGTGGATGGTGTTGCTGGGCATCCGGGCCCGGGGCCAGTGGCCGCCCTACCACGTGCTGGGGCGGGAGACGTTCCTGGTGCCGGTGCGCTGGGTCGACGGGTGGCCGGTGGTCGATCCGGTGTCGTCCGAGACCGGTCCGGCAGCGACGAGCCGCTGGGACGACCGGGACGACTTCGACGGCGACCGGCTGGGGCCACAGTGGATCTCGCCCCGGGAGCGGCCGGCCTCGGCGTGGTCGTTGACCGACCGGCCCGGCTGGCTGACCCTGCGCGCGACAGGCGACAGCCTGGACCGCAGTGGCGCCACAGTCGTCGGCCGCCGCCAGCAGCACCATGACTGCCGGGTCAGCGTCCGCGTCGATCCCGGCTCCGGCCGGTCCGGCCTGACGATCCGGATCGACGAGGCCCACCACTACGAGCTGGAACTCGCGCGGGGGCAGGCCCGGGTCATCGGCCGGGTCGGGCCGTTTCGGCAGGTGTTCGGCGAGTGCCCGGTGCCCGCGGGGGCGGTGACAGTGGCAGTGAGCACGCGGACCGCCGACGTGCTGCCCCCGACTGTCACCTCGTCCGACGCGCCGGCGCAGGCGGGCCACGTGGGCGTCATGGCAGCCGGGAGCGACACGATCAGCTTCGAGGTCGAGACCGCGGACGGCTGGTCGTGTCTGGCGGAACTCGACGGGCGCTATCTGTCCACCGAGGTCGCTTCCGGGTTCACCGGCCGCGTCATCGGCATGTACGTCACCGAGGGGACCGCCGGCTTCGACTGGTTCGACTACCGGTCGGCCGGATGACAGGGCCGGCACCTCATCCCTTGAACGCGCCTTCCATGATTCCCTGCACCAGGCGACGCCCGACGAAGACGAACAACACCAGCAGCGGAATGGTGGCCAGGAAGGAGCCGGACATGGCCAGGCCCAGGTCGATGTCCCGGTTCTGCTGCAGGGCCTTGATGGCGATCTGGACGGTGTAGTTCTCCGGCGACTTCAACACGATGAACGGCCACAGGAAGTCGTTCCACGCGTAGACGAACGTGAACAGGCCCAGCACGTACGCCGCCGGGCGGACCAGCGGGAAGGCGATCCGCCAGAAGATCTGCCAGGTGGTCGCGCCGTCGACGCGCGCGGCGTGCATCAGCTCGTCGTCGATGGTGCTGCCGATGTGCTGGCGCATCCAGAAGATGCCGAACGCGCTGACCAGGCCGGGGACGATCACCGCCTGGAGGCTGTCCACCCAGTTCAGCTGGGACATGATCAGGTACTGCGGTACCACCGCCAGCTGCGCCGGCACCGTCATGGTCAGCACGACGATGAGGAACAGCGTGTTGCGGCCGGGAAAGGACAGTTTCGCGAAGGCGAAGCCGGCCAGCGCGCAGAGCACGGCCTGGCCGACGGCGACGGTGGTGGCCACGATGAGGCTGTTGAGCAGGGACTGCACGAACGGCACGATGCTGAAGACCAGCTCCGCCAGGTGCAGGAAGTTGCCGCCGGGTGTGATCGTCGGCGGGAGGGTCGTCGCGGTGGCGGCGTCCGTCGTCGCCACCACGAACATCCAGTAGAGCGGGAAGACGCTGACGAGCGCCACGAGGGTGAGCAGCGCGTACACCGTGATCGAGACGCGGTTGGCGTGGCGCCGCCGGGCCCGCGTGGGCGCGGCGGTCGAGGGTCCGGGCTTCATGGGCGCTCCGAGCGGACGCGGGTGGCCAGCAGGTAGTTGATTCCGGAGAAGGCGACCACGATGACGAAGAGCGCGACGCCGACGGCCGCGCCGTAGCCGAAGTGGAACTGCCCGAAGGACTGCTCGTAGAGGTAGAGGGTAACGGTCTGGCACTGCCGTGCCGCCCCGCACGTGAGCCCGCCCACCGGGTTGGCCAGCAGCGGCTCGGTGAAGACCTGTAGACCGCCGATGGTCGACGTCACCACGGTGAATGCGATGATCGGCCGCAACGACGGGATGCTGATGTGCAGGAACTGTCGCCAGCCGTTGGCGCCGTCGGCGGCGGCGGCCTCGTACAGCTCGCGGGGAACCGCCTGGAGCGCGGCGAGATACAGCAGCGTGTTGTATCCGGTCCAGCGCCAGGCGATCATCGTGGCGATCATGATGTGGCTGCCCCACAGCGAGGCTGTGAAGTCGATGTGCTCGAAGCCCAGCAGCCCGAGGAACCAGTTGATCATGCCGTAGTCACGGTCGAACATCTGGGCGAAGACGATCGTCGTGGCCGCCACCGAGGTGACGTAGGGAACGAGCACCGACATCCGGAACAGACCGGCCAGCCGCAGCCGCGCATGGTTGAGCAGATGCGCCAGGCCGAGCGCCAGCAGCAACTGCGGCACCGTCGAGAGCACCCAGATGCTGAACGTGTTCCGCAGCGCGCCCCAGAAGCGCGGATCCTGCAGGAGTTCGGAAAAGTTGTCCAGCCCCACGAAACGGTGCTCGCCGATGGGGTCCCAGTCGAACAGCGAGATGTAGAAGGTGAACAGCAACGGGAAGAGGCCGAAGATCAGGAACAGCACGAAGAACGGCGAGATGTACGCGTACGGCGCCAGGAACTCCCGTACGCCCTGCTGGATCCGCCGGTTGCGACCGGGCCTCCGCCGGACGTCCGGCGGGATCGGTGCCGGGCCGAGCATGGTGGTCAAAGCGTCACCTTCCCGATGGGCGGCGGCCGGGACGTACCCGGCCGCCGCGCATCAGCCCTCCGTCATTCGCGTACGGCGTTCTTGACATTCTTGAGCGCCGTGTCCCAGGCGTTGGCCGGGTTCACCTTGCCCTGCTCGACGCTGGTGAGCGTGTTGAGGAACTCGGTGCCGATCGGGCCGTCCTGCGGACCGAAGTAGAAGGGCTTGATCCCCACCACCGACTGGGTGTAGATCTTGCCGATCGGCGCGTTGCTGAAGAACGGGTCGGTCTTTCCGACCAACTGGGGGTCCGTGTAGACCGAGGGCGTGGTGGGCAGCGATCCCTGCAGCAGGAAGTGGTCGAGCTGGCCCTTCGGCGACTGCATCTCGGAGATGTAGTTCCACGCCGCCTTCGCGTTCTTGGCGCGTTTGGGAATGGCGAGGAAGCTGCCGCCCCAGTTCCCCGAGGCACCGGGAATGGTGGCGATGTCCCACTTGCCGTTCGTCTCGGGGGCGTTCGTCTTCATCTGGCTGAGCATCCAGGACGGTGAGCACACCACCGCGTAGTCGCCCTTCTTCATGGCCGCGGTCCAGCCGGACGAGAACGATCCCTGCTTGGCGGAGATGCCCGCCGAGAACGCCTTCAGCGTCACGTCGAACGCCGCCTTGACCTGCTCGTTGTCGTAGTCCAGCTTGCGGTCGGCGCTGTAGTAGCGCTGACTGCCCTGGTTGACCGCCTGGAAGAAGACGCTGGTCGGCGTGTTGTCCACGAACGGTTTGCCGGTCTTGTCGACGTACTTCTTACCGACGTTGATGAACTCGTCCCACGTCGGCCAGAGCTTGGAGACCTCGTCCCGGTCGGTGGGCAGGCCGGCCGCCTTGAACAGATCCGTACGGTAGGCGACCGCCAGACCGCCGACGTCGGTCGGTACACCGATGATCTTGTTGTCCTTGGTCGTCGCCTGCGCCATCACCCAGTCGAGGTAGTTGCCCTTGATGTCGCCGGCGCCCAGGGTGGTGAGGTCGACGAAGTTGTCCGGGGACTGCATGAACTTCGGCAGGTCGTCGGCCTGGATCAGCACCAGGTCGGGCACCTTGCCACCGGCCAGCGCGGCGGTGAGCGCCTGCGCGGTCTCGGTCGTGCTGCCCACCTCGGTGAGCTTGATGCGCACATCCGGGTGCGCCTTGGTGTAGACGTCGACGTCGGCCTTCTGGTTGATGTTGGCAAACGACCAGAACTCGAAGGTCTTCGAGTCGGATTCGCCGTCTGAACCGCCACAGCCGCCGAGGAGCAGCGCGGCGGTGGCGATGATGGCTACGGTGCTCCGGACGCGTTTCAACGGCCCTCCATACGGTGATCGTGCGGCGGCGGCGGGTGCCCGCGGCGAATCAGGGCGATGGTTCTACTCACCGACGGGTCAACGGTGATCCCGTCGCCGGTGAGTTCGTCGTCTCCGAAACTTATCGAGATATTTACATGCCATGATTGCGTGCGCTGAGGCTACTAACTGCCCCGGCATCCGTCAACGACCCCGCTGCCAGCACGAGCGCCGGTCAGCGAGGAACCGTTCCGACCGGCACAGCGCCGAAAATTTTCGGAGCGAGCAGCGCACCAGGGGGCGAGTTCGATAGACCGGGGTCACTGAGTGGCCTGCTCACCCGCTCCCGGGCAGCACGCCGGCGAGGTCCGGCAGCACTGGGCCGCCCGCGGTGACCGCGTTCGGTCAGCGCGCGCAGGTCCGGTGTTCGGCGGTCAGGCGAGGTCCAGCGCCACCGTGACGTACGCGTGCGGGGGAAGCTCGACCTCCAGGCCGCGCGGGTGGTCCGCGACCCCGTCGTGCTCGCGGGGCGCGACGCCAGTGGTCGACGGCGTGTTGTGCGCGTCGAGCGCGTCGGCGGTCAGGACGGTGGCCCGGTGGGCTGTCACGTCCCGGCCGCGCAGGTCGAGGACGACAGTCGCCGGACGCCGCGCGTCGAGATTCGACAGCGAGACCAGCGCCGTGTCGCCGCGCGTCGAGGCGGACGCCGAGAGCGTCGCCAGGCTCTCGCCCGCCACCTCGCGCACCGGGACCTCGTCCTTGAACGTCACCGCGAGCGACGCCGCGTCATGGTGGGCCCGGTTCATCGCGAACACGTGGTACGACGGCGTGAGCACCAGCGCGCCCGTCTCCGGGTCGGTGAGAATCATGGCCTGGAGCACGTTCACCGTCTGCGCGATGTTCGCCATCACGACGCGCGCCGCGTGGCGCTGGAACGTGTCGAAGTGCACGGCGGCGACCAGCGCGTCCCGCAGCGTGTTCTGCTGGTAGAGGAAGCCGGGGTTGGTGCCCGGCTCCACGTCCCACCAGGTGCCCCACTCGTCCACGACGAGGCCGACCTTGCGCTGCGGGTCCCAGCGGTCCATGACCGCCTCGTGGCGCGAGACCAGCTCCTCGATGCGGGTCGCGTTGCGCAGCGCGAGGTACCACTCCTCCTCGTCGAAGCCGGTGGCCGCGCCCTTCGACGACCAGCCCCGGGTCATCGTGTAGTAGTGCAGCGAGACGGCCTGGAACGGCCAGGCGCGGGAGTCCGGCGCCGCCAGGTCGTCGAAGGAACGCATCAGCGTCTCGGTCCAGTGGTAGTCGTCGCTGTTCGCGCCCGCGGCGATCCGGTAGACCGTGTTGTCGCCGTGGTCGCGGACGTAGGTGGCGTACTGGCGGGCCAGCGAGGCGAACTGCTCGACGCGCAGGTGGCCGCCGCAGCCCCACGCCTCGTTGCCCAGTCCCCAGAACGGGACCCGCCAGGGATCGTCGCGCCCGTTATCCCGCCGCAGGGCGGCCATCGGAGAGTCGTCGCCGCGGGTCAGGTACTCGACCCACTCGGACATCTCCCGTACGCTGCCCGAGCCGACGTTGCCGGAGACGTACGGGTCCGCGCCCAGCAGCTCGCACAGCGCCATGAACTCGTGCGTGCCGAAGGCGTTGTCCTCGACCACGTCGCCCCAGTGCGAGTTCACCATGCGGGGGCGTAGCTCGCGCGGGCCGATCCCGTCGCGCCAGTGGTAGTCGTCGGCGAAGCAACCGCCCGGCCAGCGCAGGTTCGGGATGCCGATGCCGCGCAGCGCCTCCACCACGTCGAGGCGCATCCCGCCCTCGTTCGGGATCGCGGAGCCTTCCCCCACCCAGAAGCCGCCGTAGACGCAGCGTCCCAGGTGCTCGGCGAAGTGCCCGTAGACGTGGCGGGAGATGGTGGGGCCGGTCAGGTCGAGGTCAATGACGGCGGTGACGGTCGAGGCGGTCATGGTCGTCCTTGGGGGAAGCGGCCTGAGGGGTGCGACGGGGCGGCCGGCGGCTGTGCCGACCGGGGAACGAGGCTCGCGCCGTGTCGACGGCCACGATACAGGGACAGACGATCATGTCGATCCCCCAGCCGCGGGCCGCGCGCCGCGATCGTGCGGGCCCGCCGGCTTCCTTGACCGCCCACCTGCTGCTTTACTACGTTACTAGTAAAGCAGCGAAGGGCTACCAGTGTTCGTCTTCCGGCTCGACACCCACTCCGGCGTGCCGCCGTACCTGCAACTCGTCCAGCAGGTGCGCCAGGCGGTGCTGCTGGGCTTCCTCCAACCCGGCGACCGCCTCCCGCTCATCCGCGAGGTGGTCGAGGACCTGGCCATCAACCCGAACACCGTCGCCAAGGCGTACCGGCAGATGGAGCAGGAGAACCTGGTCACCGGCCGGCCCGGCCAGGGCACATTCGTCACCGAGCAGCAGTCGGTCGCGATGTCGCCCTCGACGTACACGTCGTTGCGCCGTGGCCTGGCGACCTGGCTGCGCCGCGCCTACGCGGCCGGCCTCGACGAACAGGCGGTCGACGCGCTCTTTACTTCCGTACACCAGCAGACCAGGAACGAGGACGTGGCGTGACAGGGACCGAGTTCGCGCTGCGCACCGACGGTGTGGGCAAGCGGTACCGGAAGGGCTGGGCGCTGCGCGACTGCACCCTGGCCCTGCCGGCGGGCGGCGTGATCGCCCTGGTCGGGCCGAACGGCGCGGGCAAGACCACACTGCTGCGCCTGGTCGTCGGGTTGCTGGCGCCGAGCACCGGCACGGTGGAGGTCCTCGGCCACGACGTCACCGCCAGCACCCCGCAGACCCTGTCCCGGGTCGGGTTCCTGGCCCAGGACCACCCGCTGTACAAGCGCTTCACCGTCGCCGAGATGCTCCGCTTCGGCCGGGCCTGCAACCTGCGCTTCGACCAGGGGCTCGCCGAGCGCCGGCTGGCCAAGCTGGGCATCCCGCTCGACCGCAGGGCCGGTTCGCTCTCCGGCGGGCAGCAGGCCCAGGTCGCGTTGGCGCTGGCCCTGGCGAAGCGGCCGGACCTGCTCGTCCTCGACGAGCCGGTGGCCAGCCTCGACCCGCTGGCCCGGCGCGAGTTCATGCAGGTCCTCATGGGCGCGGTGGCCGAAGGCGGGGTGACGGTCCTGTTCTCCTCCCACGTCGTGCACGAGCTGGAGCGCGTCTGCGACCACCTGGTCGTGCTCAACCAGGGCCGGGTCACGCTCACCGGTGACATCGACACCCTCCTCGCCGAGCACCGGCTGCTCGTCGGCCCGCGCACCGCCACCGACCTCGACCGCTCCGGCGCCGTCGTGGAGGCCGTCCACAGCGACCGGCACACGACCCTGCTGGTACGCGACGGCGGAATCCCGGCCGCCCCGGGGTGGCAGAGCCGGCCGGTCGGGCTGGAGGACCTGGTGCTGGCGTATCTGCGCCGGCCGTCCGAGCCGGGCGCCACGGTCCCGTCGGAGGTGGCGGCATGACGTGGTTGATCTGGCGCCAGCACCGCACCGAGGTCTGCGTCCTGGGTCTGCTCCTCGGCGTGTTCGGCATCGCCCTGCTAGTGCTCGGGACGCAGGCCCACGACCTGTTCCCCGGCGGTCCCGCCGATTGTGCGGGAGAAGCCGGCGCCAACGAGACGTGCACGGCCGCCTTCCGCCGGCTCGACGAGGAGTACGGGTACGTCGAGAACCTCCTCGCCGCCTTCTATCTGGTCCCCGTCGTCATCGGCGCGTTCCTCGGCGCGCCGCTGCTCGCGCGCGAACTGGAGGACGGCACCTGGCAGCTCGCCTGGACGCAGGCCGTGCCGCGGATGCGCTGGCTGGCGGCCAAGCTCGCCGCGCTGGCCGGCGTCACAGTCGCGCTCACCGGGATGTTCACCGCCGTGCTCACCTGGTTCCGTCAGCCGTTCGACGCATGGGAAGGGCGATTCCAGTACGACGCCTTCGACCTGGAGGGACTCGTTCCGCTGGCGTACGCGCTGTTCGCGTTCGGCGTCGCCACCGCCGCGGGGGCGATCCTGCGGCGCAGCCTGCCCGCGTTCGGCGTCGCGTTCGGGGCGTTCCTCGCCGCCCGGATGTCGGTGGCGCTGCTGGCCCGTCCCGCGTACGCCACGCCGCTCACCACCATGGAACCGGTGCCCGCCGGCGGCGCGAAGGGCCAGGCCTGGCCCGGCGTCGCCGACTGGGTGATCGAACACGGCTACGCGGACGCCACCGGGCGCAGGCTCAGCTCGACGGAGTACTACGAGCTGGAGGACGCCGCCAACCAGGCCGGCACCAACCTCAACCAGTTCCTGCACGCGCGGGGCATCCAGCGGTTCGGGGTCTACCACCCGGCCGACCGGTTCTGGACGTTCCAGATCGTCGAGACGGCGGTGTTCGTCGCGGTCGCGGCGATCCTGATCGGCGTGGTGGTGTGGCGGGTGCGGCGCCGAATCATCTAACGCCCTGCGCCAACTGTTCAGCACCCTGATCATCGGTCCCAGCCGACATCACGCAGACTGGCCTCCTACGCCAGGCAAGCCCGCACCGAACCATAATCACGATCTCCGCTTGGATCACTAGAGCCTGAGCCAGGCTCGATCGGATGAGACCTGGCCGGGACGCCGACACCAGCCGGAGGCTACCCCCTGCCCTGCGATCCAGTCAGACTGTCGCCGTGTCCATGCGCAGGTATCTCACGACGTCGACCGCGAGCTTCGATGAGGTGGCTTCTGCGGTCTGGAACGACAGCGTTGCGGCGGAGCAGTATACGGGCGCAACAGAGAAGTATCAGGCGGCAATTCTTGATCAGTACAAAATGTACGTGGAGATGGCGGACCGGATCAGCGCTCGACGAGGGCTGACCAACACATTCTTCCTGACCCTCAACACGTTGATCCTCACCACCGCCGGTGTGTTGTGGAAGGACCGGCCGACGGTCGCAGTCTGGCATCTGTCGATCCCGGCAGTCGTGCTCGTGCTGCAGTGCGCCGCGTGGTTCTGGTTGCTGCGGTCCTACAGGCAGCTGAATTCCGGGAAGTACATCATCATCGGTGTGTTAGAGCAGCGGTTGCCGGCATCGCCTTATTGGCGGGGTGAATGGAAGGCGCTGGGCGAGGGTCGCGACCCGTCGCGGTACTGGCCGCTGACTTACCTTGAGAAGTGGATCCCAGTGTCATTCGCCGGGCTGTATGCGGTGGGTTTCCTCATCGCTCTCATTGCCTAACCGGTCACCGCCCGGGCGACACGGGCGGTCACGACGACGCCGCTCAGGACGCCCACTGCGAAGCCGAAGAATCCAAGGGGCCGCCCGCCCTCCTTCGACCCGCAGCTCCCGCCTGTCTACAAGTCGTCCTCACCGCCACCACCATAGCGGCTCTGAGCGGCTCGCGAGACACGCCTTAGCCGCAGACTGCCATCGATTCACGTGAGTCTGATTTCTGACCGTTGTCGTGAGGTCACCCAAGTGTAAAGTCCGAATCACACTCAACATCGAAGCCTCTGATCAGGGGGTTCACTCATGCCGCACGGATCCGGCAGGCGCTACGACATTTTCGTCAGCTATGCCAGCGTGGATCGCGAGCAGGTGGAGAGCTTCGTCCGGCAGCTTGAGGCCGACAACTTCAAGGTGTATTTCGACCGTAATGATGTGATCGAGTTGCGGCCGCTGCCCCTTCAACTCGCCGAGGCGCTCGACGCCTCGGCCCACGTTCTGCTGTGCCTGACCCCGGCGTACATGCAAGGCCCGTGGGCCGGCTTCGAGGCCCAGAACGCCTTCGCCTCCGACCCGGCCGGGCTGGGAGGTCGGATCGTGCCGGTCTGGCTGGAGCGCACCGATGCCCAACTGCCCACGTACCTCAGGCAGTTGCCGTACTTCGATCTGAGCCGCGACCCGTTCGGTGCGTACCGGCAGCTCAAGGGCGCCCTGGAGCGTGCGTTGAACGATCCGCCCGCGTTGCCCGGCTCCGACGAGGTCCGACGCTGGCACGACGAGGCCCTCGCCCCTCTCGACGATCCCGGGCTCGCCCTGCTGCTGGTCCGCCGCGCGGCGAAGGGCCTCGTCTCGCTGATCTACCGCGAAACCTGCGGTGATTCCGACGCGACCGGGACCCTCGATGCGCTGGCCGAGGCGCTGCTGCGCTCGGGCAAACTGCCCGAGGCTGCTGCCGGCGACCTCGCGAGGCTGCAGCTCTTCGTGCGGGATGCGCTGCGGGAGGAGGTGGAGGGGACAGGTACGGCGACGCACGAGAAGGTGCAGCCGGCCTTGGCGGCGCTGAGCCGCCTGGGTAGGTGGAAGTTCGGTGTTCGCCTGGCGCCCGGACCGGAGCCCTCGTCATCCGATCTCAGAAGGTTGGCATTGTCGCGGGTGGACGCCCGGGCGGCGTGGCCGTTGGCCGATGACGCGATCGTGGTCTGGGATCGGGCCGGCCAGCTCCGCAGCATGCGCGGTGATCGGATGTCGTGGCAGGACCACGAGAGAATCGCCATTCGCCGGGTGACGACCGCGGCGGACGGCCGTCTGGCGATCGGTGGCTGGGGCGGCGCGGTCCGGTCCTTCTCCAGCGGGGCGGAACCTGCGGCCGCGTTTCGCCTCGACGGTACGGTCGGTGATCTGCGCTACGTCCGGGGCGCCCTGATCGCCGGCAGCTGGAAGCGTGAGCTGTGGCGAATCGGCGACGACGGGGAACGTCGGGAGCTCGTGCCAGTGCAGGGTGGTGTGCACCGCATCGCCGTGCCCGAGCGGGGCGACCGGTTTGCCGTTGCGGAGCTGTCCGGACGGATCGACTTCTACCTGGCTGGCGGCGACCTGCACGGCTCTCCGCAGCCGCCCGCCGGCACACTCGCCGATATCGCATATGCGGGCCGGCGCTTGGTCCTGCTCACCGACGAGGCGGTCGTCGGCCTGCGAGTGGACGGGGCACGCAGCGGGCCCGTACCGCTGCCCGGTGCCTTCGCCCTGTGGCCGAACAGCGGCCACGAGCACTGCCTGCTGCTGATCCGCTCGGGGCCGCCCGACCGCCCCGCGACCACCCGCGTGCTCCAGGTCGACGAGGTGGACCGTCACCTGCCCTATCTGACCCTGCCAGCCGGCGACCGGCTGTTGTCCGCGGACGCTGCCGGGCTCCGGCTGGTGACCCGCCGTTCGGACGGCTGCGTGTACTGGCGTGACCGAACCCAGGTGATGTTCTGGCATGGGGCGACTGCGGCGGCGATCTCCGGTGACGGGCGGCGCGTCGCGGTGTGCCGCGACCGACAGGTCGAGCTGTACGAGGACCGCGCATGATGCGTGATCGCGCCGGGCTGCTGGATCGTGTAGCCAGCCTGGAGCAGCGTCCCCGGGTTCCGCAGGTCCGGCTGGCGCTGTCCGAGGCGGAGTTCCGGCTGGCGCTGATCCCGGGCACACCGCCCGAGGAGGCGATCGCGCGGCTGCGGCGGTCGATCGAACACGACCCGTTCTCCGCCAAGGCGCACCTGCATCTGGGGCGGACCCTGCACCGGGAGTCCCGCCGCTGGGCTGCCCTGGCCGCTTACCGCCGCGCGTACGCGCTGGCGCCCGGCACCACCCGGGCGCCACTGCTCATGGCATACGCGCTGCTGGATCTCGGCCGGCCCGAACGCGAAGTCGCCGCGGCACTCCTCGCGGCACTCGCCGGCGGCGATGCGTCGGCGGTCGACGCCGCGATTGGCGAGTTCGACGGGCTCGCCGCCAACGCTCGGGCGCCGGAGGGTGCCGCGAGATCTGCCCGGCGGAGGGCTGCGGCCACCGTGGACCCGACCCCGGACCTGCCGGTCGAGGTCTGGCGCGCGCTGTTGGCCGAGCGGGTGTCCCGGAAACCGCCGAATGCGGCGTGGGCGCGGAAGTACCTGCGAGCCGCCCCCGACTGTGACGAGAGACCGTCGGAGATCGCCGCAGCGGCGGTCCTGATGGTCGCGAGCGGGACGGCGCCATCGGACGTCCGGGAGGCGCTCGCGGAGGCCAGCGACCGGTTGCCGGGCTTTCACCCGGCGGCCAGGATGCTCCTCGCCTTCCTGGACCTGGGTGACTGTGACCGGAACAGGTTCACCGCCGAGGCGGCCCGCCTGATCAGCGGCCGGATCGTGCCCGCCGAGGCGGTGTGCGCACTGCACTTCACCCGGTTCGGCCCGGACCGGCTGGACGCCGTCGAGGCGATCCGAATGCTGGACGAGTACCCGGATGAGCTGGGGGCGCGGCCGTGCTTCGCCGCGCTGCGGATCGCGATCCTCGACGCGTACGCGCGCCGCGCCTGGACGGCCGAACGCTTCGACGAAGCCGGTCTGCTGTGGCGCGCGACGATCCCGGTGGACCCGTTCAGCGTGGCGGTCGCCGTCGACCTCGCGCTGCTGGCCACCCGGACGCATTCGGCGGCGTACGGTCCGACCTGGGAACGGGTCGCGGAACTGCTTTACCTTCATGCAGCCGGGCACGGCGACCCTGAACACCTGGTGGACGACCGCGTCGCCCTGCACCGCTCGCTCTCCGAGCAGAGTCTCCGGCAGTCGGGCGGTGACGATCCCTCCATGGAGGAGGTCACCGGATGGATCGCTGCGGGCGACGCCGTCGAGGTGTGGCTGCGACATTGGGACCTTTTCTACCTCAACGTCCGGTTGCGGTTCCGCTCGCCCTGGCACGTGCTGGGCGTCGAACCCGGCGCCGATCCGAAGGCCCTCGCCGCGGCACGCGACCTGATGCTGCGCCACCTGACCGACACCGTCGGGGCGCAGGAGTGGGCCGGTGCCAGGACGTTCTGTGAGCTGGCCCGACAGCGGGTGATCCGGGCCTGCGCAGAGGCGGCCGGCCGGAACGCGCACTTCGAACGTGAGCAACCGGCGGCCGACCGTCTGCTGGACGAAGCGAAGCGGCGGGTCCTGGTGCTGCACAAGATCTCCCTCGCCCTGCGCGGCGAGAAGTCAGCACGGCACCGGCGGCTGCTCTGCGCAGTGGTCCGCCACGAGTTCGCGCTGCCCCTCGACCGCCTGCACGACCTGTGCGTGGAACAGGAGATCCTGGCCGGTGACGTCCGGCTCGCCGAGATCCTTGAGCAGTCCGCAGCCGAGTTCGCGGCGGGCTGGGAGCGCAGCGCCCCGGCCGGCCTTCCCGACCCTCAACGTTTGCTGGCCGATGTCGAGGCGGTGGTACGTGCCGTGCCGGACCGGCCGGGCCTACGGGTGGCACATGCCCGGCTGCTGATGTGGAACGGGCGGACGGCCGACGCGTACGCGACCGCCGCGGAGGCCGTGCCGGATGGCGGCGACGAGGCACATCCGCTGCGCTGCCGGATCCGGGAGCTGCTGACGAGGGTGATCGACGACGTCGTGTGGGCGGACATCGGCGCCACCGAGGCCGGTGATCTCATCGCCATCGGCCGTGACGCCATGGCGCGCTACCCGCGCAGTGTCGCGCCGGTGATCACTGTCGCGCGCGGGCTGAGCGCCCAGGGTGATCCGGACCGGGCCGTGGCGGTGCTGTCCGACCGGCTGGGCGCCGTGGACACCGACGTTCAGAGGCAGGCCCTGCGCGGCGCTGTCCGCGGGCTGCGCGGCGCGGACGCCGCCGTACAACGCCACGTGCGCGATCTTTGGCGGCGAGCGGCGACCCGGATGAGCGAGGACCGGTCGAAGGGCGGCGTGCGCGCGGCGATCGTCCACCTCGAGCACGCCGTGGCGCTGGCCAGCGCCCGTGGTCTCGGCCGCACCGTCGATCGCTTGGAAGAGGAGATCGCACGACTGCTCGGGGCGACGAAAGGAGCAGCCTGATGTTCATGGTCGAGATCAACACAGATTCGCTCTACTCGGTCCTGGGTGTCGCCCCGGACGCGCGTCCCGTCGAGATCCGGGAGGCACGCGACCGGCTCATCGAACAGCTGCGCGAGCAGCAGCGGCTCCAGCCGACGAACCGCGACGAGTTGGTCGAACGTCAGAAGGCCATCAACGCGGCCGGTGAGGAGCTGGCTCGGCCCGCCCGGCGGGAGAGGTACGACCGGGAGAACCAGCACCTCAGGTTCTTCGCGGTTCGTGCCGCCGCGGCGCCGATGTTCGCGGATGGCGCAGACCTGGTGACGGCGCTTCGGTCCGCCGTCGCCGACCATCTCGACGCGGCCGGTGTGCCGCTCATCGCCGCGTCCGACCTGGACCGCGTCGACTTCGCCGCCGACCTGACCCGGCACCCGTTGCTCGACGACCGAGGAGAGGCCGGCATGTCATGAGTGAAGACCAGGTCGGACAACGGCTGGACGCAATCGGGCAGCAACTGGAGGAACTCCTCGACGACAACACCGCGTTCCTGGCGGAGATGAGGCACCTCGACCGGACCAGCCGCGACGCCGCGGCCGCGGTCGGCCGTGTCGTGGACGCGCTGCGACAGGACCTCGAAACGGCCATCGCCCACCAGGCGCTGCGCGACCTGTGCACCGAGTTGATCGGCCCGCTCGACGCGATGGAGGCAATGCTCGCCGAGGCGGATTTCGGTGACCCGCAGCGGATCGCCGGGCACATCCGCGGCCTTACCGCGACACTGCGCGGCGTGCTGACCCGGATGGGCGTGGAGGTTGTAGCGATCACCATCGGCGAGGACGCCTTCGACCCGGAACGGCACCGCTGCGTAGGTGTCGTGGACCCGCGCGACTCACCGTTTCCATTTGCCCGTCCCCACACCGTGGTCCGGGTGGTGGAGCACGGCTACCAGCTGCGCGAGCGCCCGCTGCGTCCAGCGCAGGTGGAGATCCAGGCCGATCAGTCGGCGACGCGAGGAGGAGTGTTATGAGCTTTCACAGGGTGATCGGGATCGACCTCGGCACCACATACTCCGCCGTGACCGTCTGGGACGGCAAGGACACCGTGGTCATACCGAACCGCGCCGGCTACCGCACGGTCCCGTCCGTGGTGGGGCTCGACGGCGACGGGCAAGTGATCGTGGGCGTGCCCGCGCAGAACAGCATGGTGCTCAGGCCCGAAGACACGATCATCGAGATCAAACGCTCGATGGGTACGTTCGAGCAGCAGCCCGCCGGCCCCGACGATCCTGGCGTTCCCACGCGGGTCCGTTTTCGCGGCCGCGACCACCTGCCGCAGGAGATCTCCGCGTTCATCCTGATGGAACTCAAACGCCAGGCCGAGGAACACATCGGCGAGCCCGTACATGATGCGGTGATCACCGTTCCGGCGTACTTCCGCGAACCGCAGCGCCGGGCTACCGAGGAGGCCGCCCGGATGGCGCGGCTCAACGTCCGCAAGCTCGTCAACGAACCGACCTCAGCCGCCGTGTGCTTCGGCGCCGACAAGGCCGACGACGACCGGACCAGGACATACGTGGTCTACGACCTTGGCGGCGGCACCTTTGACGTGTCGATCATCCAGGTGCGGCGCGGCAACGTGAGCGTGGTCGGCACCGGTGGCGACCCGAACCTGGGCGGCGGCGACTTCGACGACCGGATCGTCATGTACGCGCTGGACCAGATCCGCCAGGTGCACGGCGTGGACCTCAGCGGCGACCAGCAGGCACGCCGCCGGATCAAGCGCGAGGCCGAGGTCCGCAAGCGCGAGCTCTCCAGTGCCAACACCACCCAGCTCGACCTGCCATACCTCACGGGAGACGTGAGCGCCAACATCCCGCTGAGCCGGGCCACCTTCGAATCGCTGATCAAGGATCTGTTGGACAGATCGATGACCTGTCTCGACGACGCGCTCGAGTCGGCCCACCAGAGCAACGGCATCGAACTCGACGACATCGAAGAGGCGCTGCTCGTCGGCGGTTCCACCAGGATCGCGTGCGTCCGGCCGATGCTCGCCGAACGGCTCGGCCTGCCGCTGCGCGGCGTACGCATCGACATCGACCCGGACGAGGTCGTCGCCCGAGGGGCCGGCATGTTGGCCCGGGAGTTCGCCGCCTCCGGCTCGTACGAGGGCGACGAGATTCACATCGACCGGGCCGGGGAGGCCGCGCCGGCCGAGGACGCCGTCGTGCTCCAAGATGTCACCAGTCACTCGCTCGGCGTCCGTACGCTCCACGACCGCTTCTCGGTCATCCTGCACAAGGACAGCCGGATCCCCGCCGAGGCCACCGAGCACTACACCAATGCCGGCCCGTACACCGAACTGGCCATCCAGGTCTTTCAGGGCGAGCAGCCGTCGGCGATCGACAACGAATTCGTCGGCTCGGTGCCCATCACGTTCCCCGAGCCGAAAGAACGCGGCTACTGGGATCTGGCGGTGACCTTCGGGCTGGACGCCAACGGCCTGCTGCGGGTGAAGGTGCATTGCGTGAACAACGGAAACGTGTGGGAGGCCGACCTGCGCTGCAGCGCGCACATTGACGCCGCGAAGCTCGACGCGAGCTCGGCCAGGCTGCACGACGCGATGGCCGGGATGCCAAAGCCACCGCAGCCCAAACCGGCTGAGGAGGTCCTCCCGCCCCCGCCGGACGGCACACCAGCCGACTACCGGATGGTCGCCCGCCGGTCGTACAAGGACATCCCCCAGCTCGATCCCGAACCGCAGGCCGAGTTGCGTGCGGCGTATCTGGCGTTCGTCGCGGCCGTGAGCGCCGACTCTGACGACACCGAGGATCTGGGCGACACCCTGTTCGACGTCTACACGAGGGTTAAGCGGCCATGACCGCCGACGACCCGGCCCCGCCGGGCGAGGTTCTGGGGCGTACCGGTCGGGGTGTGCTACGCCGCGACAGCGGCCATCTTGTGCGGGACATCGACCCGCGGCTGTGCGACGAGGGCTTCCGTACCCGGCTGGCCGAGCTGCGTGCCCGGAACCATCCCCGGACGCTGATGGTGGTGGCCGACGGCCCGGCCCGGGAGGCGTATCGCATCGAGTACGACGCGCCGAGCGAATGCCGGACGCTCGGCTCCGAGCTGGCGGCACAGCCGCTGTGGACGGAACGGTTGAAACTCGTCGCGGCGGTCTGCGACGCGCTGGAGGTCTGGCATGGCAGCCGGCTCGCGTCGGTCAACCTCGGCCCGTCCGACGTGCTGCTGATCGGTCAGGGGGCGGAGACCACGGTGTGGCTGGCGCCCTGCCCTCCGGTCCGGCTGTCGTCGGCGTACGACCTGTCCGGCATCGACTGGCAGTCACTCGCGGCGATCGCCCCTGAAGTGATCCGCGGCCTGGCCTCGGACGGCCGCATAGAGGACATGTACGCCCTGGGAACCCTCGCCGCGCTGGCGATCGGATGCGGTTGCGTCGGCGCCGAGGACCTGCTCGAAGCACAGGCGCGGGGAGCGCTGCTCCGAACGGGCCCGGCGGCGTCGGAAATCCAGCCGTTCCTGCATGGCTGCTCGCCGATCGAGACGTTGTTCGCCACCATCCGTCGATACCGCGACCACACCGTGGACGCCCGGCCGACCGACGCGGACGACCTGCGTCGGGCAATCTACGCGGTGACCGATCTGGCCGGGCTCGCCCAACAGTTGCGGACGGTCGACCCGGCCGCGGCGTTGACGGTGCTCGGCTGGGGGGTCGGACGCGACGCCACCGAGCGGATCGCGCAGCTCCGGCTCGCAGCCGAGATCAGTGCCGAGACGGGCGATCTCCCCGCCGCGCTGAATCATCTGGATGAGGCCATCGCGCTGACCCCGGACCAGACCTACGTGGCCGACCGCCGCCGCCGCTGCGACGTGCTGTGGCGACTATGGAGCCAGCAGGCCGAGGACCGCGACAGTTGGGCTTCGCTGCTGCTCGATGATCTGCGGTACCTGCAACCGCTTGAAACGCGAGGCGCTGAACTGTGGATCCGTGAGGCGGAGGTGCTCGAGCACCGGAGGGACTACGACGCCGCGCTGCACGCCCTCTACACCGCCGACGAACGGGACGCTGCGCGGCTGACCATCCTGTTCCGTTCCGCCAGGTTGTGGCGACAGGTCGGCAACCACGCGAACGCCGAGAGGGTAAAGGCGCTCGCCCGGCGACGAATCCCGACGCTGGTCGCGACCGGGGATCTCGCGGAGGGAGCCGTGCAGCGATGGCTGGACGATTTCGACGCGGTCTGACGGCGCTCGTGGCTCTCGCCGGTCCGATCGTCGCGGGACCAGCCGCAGCGGCCCCGCCGCCGCCGGCCCCCGCCGCCACGGTCCTCGTGCAGTTGCCGGCCGGCGCGTCGCTGCCGCCCGGCCGCTACGACGTCGTGCTGCGCGACGGCGGCCGGCAACTGTCCGCGACCGGTACGGTAGTGACCCCGTCGCCGACCGCGGCCCCGACGGCCCCTGGACCGGGCGTCAAGGGCCTGCTCATCGGGGCGGTGATCCTGCTGGTGCTGGCCGCCCTGCTGTACCTCGCGCAACGCGCCTTCCGGGTGCCGCTGCGCCGACGCCGGGAGTACGAGGACCTGGTCCGCCTGCTCGAAACCGGCGACGCCAAGGCGGCGGTCACCGGTCTGACCAGGATCGAAGCCCAGTTACCGCCGTCACTACGGGTGAGGGCTCGGTTCTACATCGGGTACGGCCTCTACCAACTCGGCGAGCTCGACGAGGCCGAGCACCGGCTGGCTGCCCTGCACCGCGAGGAACCGGACGACCCCTCGGTCGCGTACCTTCTCGCCTACCTGCGGGTGCAGCGCCGCGAATTCGACGGTGCCGAGCCGGTGCTGGGCGCGCTCGCTCGTCGCAACCGGTTGGACATTGGTCACGCACGGCGGCTCTACGGCATCGTCCTGTTCCAGCAGGCGACGCAGGCGGTCACCGACGGCCGGATCGAGGCCGCCGCTGACCTGTTCGACCGTGTCGATCAACTCGGCGACTTCCGCGACCGGATTCCGGTTGACCTGCGCAGCCGGCACACCGTGATCGGGGCGCGGGCGTTGCTCGACCGCGACCTGCCGGCTGCCCGTAGGCAGTTCGAGGAGCTGGCCAAGGCGGCGGAGAGTGGCGATCTCCTCGTGTCGGCCAAGCTCGGGCTGGCTCTGGTCGCTTGGCTGGACGACGAGCCCGGCTCGCCCCGGCGGGTCGCCAACCTGCTCACCGAATGCGTGCGGCTGCTGCATCCACGCGGCCAGGGGCAGGAGGACTGGCCCGGGCCGCCGAGCGACGACCTGGCGGGCCGGCTGGAGGAGCTGAGCGCGCTGGGCGACCAGCCCTCGACGCGCCAGGAGCTGCGGCAGGGCCTACGCGACATCTACCTGTTGCGAGCACTGGCGATCATGCGGATGTGGACCGAGAACGACGTCGATCCGGCCAGGGCGAGGGCCTTCGTCGAGGCCTGCGCGCGTCGGTTCGCCTGCGCCGTCCGGCTGGACCCGCAGTTCGCCGACCCGTACCTGCTCGTCGGCTTGCTGCGGTACCGGCTCGCTGCTGGCGACCCCCACGACCGGCGCCAGGCGGTCGCCGAGCTGCGGGCCGCGCAGATCCTGGGCGTACGCCGGCCCGAGGTGCTGCGGATCATCCGCGACCACGACGACCGGGAACGCCTACGGGAACAGGGGTATATCGCGCTGCTGCACCGGCTGGCCGGTCCTGGTGCCGCCTCGCCGGACCCGGAGACCGCGCGCCGGCACCACAGGCGATTCGGCCGGACGCCGAACCGGGACACGCCGACCGACGGCGTCGCACCTGAAACGGCACCGACCGTGACGGAACTGAGCGAGCGCGCCGAACTGCTCACTACAAAGCTGGAGAACGTCCAGGGCGCGTTGGGCGACGACGCTGCCGTTGCTGCGGACCTGGCCCGCAAGCTCGCGCAGGACAGTGCCGCACTCACCGCGCGGGCCCAGGCGATCGAGGAGGGCGAAGCAGCGCTGCTGGCGTTGCTCGGTGCTCGCCTGAAGGAGACGGAGGCATGATGAGGGCGATTCCCGGGCCGGCTGTGCCCGAGCCGGCGGCGATGCTGGACCGTCTGCCGACACCGGAACTCGACATCGACGAGGAGGCCGGCGAGGATCTGCACCGAATTGAGCTGCGGCGGATGATCCTGGAGCTCGCCGAGGTCGGGCATGCCCGGGAAATCGCGGCGGTAGAGGCCGCCGCCGAGAGGTTCCGCGGTGGAACGGCCCGGCAATGACCGGATCCGACGACGAGCCGCCCGGCCTCGCCGGACGAGACGAGCGGCGCGCCTCGAGCGACGACGCGGCGATCCTCAACTTCGACCTGTCCACAGGCGGGATGCGGCCGCCGGAGGACCCGGTCGAGAAGGTGCAGCGGCTAGTGGATCGGGCACGGGACCGGCACGACGCCGGCGAGTTCCAGGCGGCCATCGCGCTGACTGACAAGGCTCTGCAACTCGATCCGACCTACCTGCGGGCCTGGCTCTGGAAGGCGCACTGCCTGGAACGACTCCGAAATCTCGACGGTGCCATCGCGGAACTCACCCGTGCACGCCGGGCGGTCCAGCGCGCGGATGCAGTCAGCAAGGTGGACGAGATGCTGGACGTGTACCGCCGGCGCCTCACCGACCGCCCGATGGAGAAAGCCCGCGGCGAACTGCGCCACGGCCGTCCCCGACAGGCCGTAATGATCCTCGAAGGGCTGACGGGCACGCTGGCCGGAGACGAGACATTCGAGCACCGCCTCACGTACGCACGGGAATGCGCCTCCGCGGCGGCGACCAGCCGCAGCCCACTCGCCGGCTCAGCCCTCACTCTGGCTGCCCTGCAGAGGGTGCTGGCGTGGCTGTGCCGGGAGGAAATGGAGAACGGGAACCGCGCCCTCAAAGGAGAGGACTACCGAGCGGCGGCCATATGGTACGGCCGCGCCCGCAAGCGCGATGAACGGCACACTGCCGCCGCACTGAACGAGGCCAGGGCGGTATTTGGCCTTGCCTGCATGTCGGACCTCGACTTCCCCCAGACGTGGCCGGGGATCCGCGAGGCCATCACCCAGGTCGCCCACCTGCTCCGACGTGCGGATCTACTGGCCCAGGGCGCTGCGGCCGACCGCTCGCTCGCCGAGGAGGCAGCCGCCCTACGCGCGGCAGTGGCCGAACTGACAACGGTCAACGACGCCCGCGGCCAGCAAGCGGACAAGATCATGAAGGTCAACGAGTGCATCGCCGACTTCAACGCGCTGATCCGACAGTTCGAGATGAGCGAGCGGAACTGGCTCACCTTCAGCAACTTGCGCACGTCGTTCCCGCAAATTGAGGCGCGGGCGCATCGGCTGTTCCGGAAGTACGGACCCGACGACGCGGATGTCGGGGAAGGACTCGCCTCGCTGCACGCCGCCGTAACCGAGCTGCGCAAGAACATCCGCTGGTAGAGCCGGTCGGCGATCCCGTCCAACGGGTGCCGCCGCCGAGACGACCGGCGCGTAGAACCAACAGCCGGACATTCGGTGGGTTCGTCAGCGGGCTGCCGTCCCGGCGGAACGCATCACCGCGTCCAGCCAGCGCAGCTGCCGCCGTACGTGGACCGCCTCCCCGCCCTCGTGGCCGTTGAACGGGTACGTGTGCATCTCCCGTGACGGCACCGCCGATCCGCTCGCGGCACCGTACTGGTTGTAGGCGGCGAAGCCGGTGCTCGGCGGGCACACCTCGTCGCGCAGACCGATCCCGAAGTGCGCCGGGGCGGTGGCCCGCCGGGCGAAGCTGACGCCGTCGACGTAGGACAGTGTGCGCCGGACCGGCTCCTCGGCTTCGCGGTGCACGGCCAGGTAACTGGCGATCTCGCCGTAGGGGGACGCTTCGGTGAGTTCGATGGCGCGCTGGATGTCGCACAGGAACGGGGCGGTGACCAGGAGCGCGGCGAGGCCGTCGACGAGGCCCGCCGCAGCGAGCGCGAGTCCCCCGCCCTGGCTGTTGCCCACCGCTGCGACGCGGGCCGGATCCACCCCGGGCAGTACGCGGACGGCGTCGATCGCGCGGACCGCGTCGGTGATCAGGCGGCGGTAGTGGTAGTCGTCCGGGGACAGGATGCCCCGTGTGGCGGGGCTGGGCCCGCCGGGCGCGTCGTGCGGGTCCGGGGTGTCGCCGCGGCTGTACAGGCCGGCCTGTCCCCGGTTGTCCACCAGCAGGTGGGCGTAGCCGGCGACCGGCCAGGTGAGCCGCTCGCCCGGCAGGCCCCGGCCGCGTCCGTAGCCGGGGTACTCCACCACTGCCGGCAGCGGCGTGGCCACGCCCGTGGGACGGGTGTACCAGGCCCGGACCGGTTCGCCGGCGAAGCCGGCGAACGTCACGTCCCACGTGTCGACCAGCCGCAGATCGGTGGGTTCGGGACGGACGTCGACGAGCACCGGGGTGGCCGCGGCGGCGGTGAGGGTGGCGCGCCAGAACCGGTCGAAATCGGCGGGTTCGACCACGGCCGGGGTGTAGCGGCGGAGCTGTTCGAGGGTGATATCAATCGACGCTCTTGACACGAAGATAACGATACCCATAAATTTCCGCAAAGCTTACGGCGCATTACCGGAAAGTTCCGGCCAACGTTCAGGTGGGAGGATGAGCTTGGCAGCCCCGACCCTGCGCAGTCGTCGTACGCCCTGGCGGCGGGCCCTGCGCCGGGACTGGCAGCTCTACTCGCTGGCCGTCTTGCCGCTGCTGTTCTTCCTGACGTTCCGCTACCTGCCGATGCTCGGCAACGTGATCGCGTTCCGGCGCTTCCAGCCGGGCGGCAACATCTTCGGCGAGTACTGGACCGGGCTGCGGTACTTCCGGCTGTTCTTCACCGACCCGACCTTCTGGAGCGTGTTCACCAACACGCTCGTGCTGGGCGCGCTGACGCTGGTGTTCTGCTTCCCGCTGCCGATCGTGCTCGCGCTGCTGCTCAACGAGGTGCGCAACCGCGCGCTCAAGCGGTTCGTCCAGTCGGTGTCCTACCTGCCGCACTTCCTGTCGATCGTGATCGTGGCCGCGATGGTCCTCCAGCTGCTGTCGGTGGACGGCACTGTGAACCAGATGGTGCGTGCCGTGGGCGGCGAGCCGGTCTCGTTCATGCAGCAGGCCGGATGGTTCCGGACGATCTACGTCTCCTCCGAGGTCTGGCAGACCGTCGGCTGGGGCACCATCCTCTACCTCGCCGCGCTCACCACGGTCGACGGCGACCTGTACGAGGCGGCCCGCATCGACGGCGCCAACCGGTGGCGGCAGACCTGGCACGTGACGCTGCCGGGGATCCGGCCCACGATGGTGACCCTGCTGATCCTCAACATCGGCACCTTCATGGCCGTCGGCTTCGAGAAGATCCTGCTGCTGTACAACCCGCTCACCTACCCGACGGCGGACGTGATCTCGACCTACCTGTACCGGGTGGGCATCGTCTCCGGGAACCTCAGCTACGCCGCCGCGATCGGCCTGTTCGAGTCCGTGATCGGGCTGACGCTGGTGCTGTCGGCGAACGCGATCTCCCGGCGCACGGTGGGAACGAGCCTGTGGTGAGCACGCAGGACCGTGCCCAGGCCCGTACTCGGAAACCGGCTGTCCGGCCGCGTGGTCAGCGGCCCACCACGGGCTACCGGGTCTTCCAGGTCGTCAACGCCGTCGTGCTGACCGGCGTCGTGGTGGTGACCCTGTACCCGTTCCTCACCATCGTGGCCCGCTCGCTCAGCGACAACGCGTACATCGTCGCGGGTGAGGTGAACCTCGTGCCGCGGGGTTTCAACCTCACCGCGTACCGGGTGGTGACGTCGGACCCGACGTTCTGGGTCAGCTACCGCAACACCGTCTTCTACACGGTGGTCGCCACGCTCATCTCCGTCGTGCTGACCACCTGCTACGCGTACGTGCTGTCGAAGAAGCACCTGCGGGGCCGCACCGCGCTGGTCGGGATCGCCGTGTTCACCATGTTCTTCACCGGCGGCCTGATCCCCAACTACGTCCTGGTCACCAGCCTCGGGCTGAAGAACACCGTGTGGGCGATCGCTCTGCCCAACGCCATCAACGTGTTCAACCTCCTCGTCATGAAGGCGTTCTACGAGAGCCTGCCGGTCGAGCTGGAGGAAGCTGCCGCCGTCGACGGGCTGAACACGTACGGCACGCTGCTGCGGATCGTCCTGCCGCTGTCGAAGGCGATGGTCGCGACGATGGTGCTGTTCTACGCCGTCTCGTTCTGGAACTCCTGGTTCGCCGCGTTCCTCTACATGGACCGGCAGGACCTGCTTCCGGTGACCGTCTATCTGCGCAACCTCATCGCGGGTGCGACCGATGCCACGCAGACCGGCGGCGGCCTCGGCAGCGCCGGCGACGTCGTGCAGTCCGCCGCCACCATCCAGTCCGTGACCATCGTGCTGACGATCCTGCCGATTCTCGCGGTCTATCCCTTCATCCAGCGCTATTTCGTCTCCGGAATCATGCTCGGCGCCGTGAAGGGATAGCCCAGGCACCACCCCACCACCGGAAGGAAGAATCCATGGCCAAGCTGTCCCGGCGCCAGGTGCTGCTCGCCACCGGCGCGGCCGCCGTCGCCTCCCTGGCGGGTTGCGGCGACGACACCCCGGACAAGAAGGACCTCGACGGCAACCGTACGGGCGCGATGGACAAGTACGGCATCGGCGACCAGTTCAAGGCCACCGAGCCGGTCACGTTCTCGATCCTCTACAACAACCACCCGAACTACCCGCTCAAGCCGGAGTGGCTGTTCTGGACCGAGCTGGCCCGGCGGACGAACGTCAAGCTGGACCCGGTCGCCGTGCCGCTGAGCGACTACGAGCAGAAGCGCAGCGTGCTGGTCGGCTCCGGCGACGCCCCGATGATCATCCCGAAGACCTACCACCCCCAGGAGAGCTCGTACGTCTCCTCCGGCGCCATCCTGCCGGTCAGCGACTACCTCGACCTGATGCCGAACTTCAAGGACAAGATCGAGCGGTGGAACCTCAAGCCGGAGATGGACACGCTCCGGCAGGAGGACGGCAAGTTCTACCTGCTGCCCGGTCTGCACGAGAAGCCCTGGCAGGACTACACGCTCGCGGTCCGCACCGACGTGCTGGAGCAGCTGAAGATCCCGTCCCCGACCACCTGGGACGAGGTGTACACCATGCTCAAGGCGTTGAAGGCGGCCCACCCGGACGTCATTCCGTTCTCCGACCGGTTCGGCAAGCCCAACCCGGCCGGCAACCTGCTGAACATGCTGGCGCTCGCGCACGGCCTGCCCGGCGCCGGCTGGAACTACCAGCCGACGGCCTGGGACGAAGGGGCCGGGAAGTACGTCTTCACCGGCGCCTCGGACGGCTACCGGCAGGTGGTGGAGTACCTCCACAAGCTGGTCGCCGAAGGGCTGCTCGACCCGGAGACGTTCACCCAGACCGACGACCAGGCCCGGCAGAAGCTCGCCAGCGGCAAGTCGTTCGTGATCAGCACGAACGCGCAGACCCTGGTGAACGACTACCGCCCGGACATCGCGAAGATCAACCCGAACGCACGGCTCGGCAAGATCCTCTTCCCGATCGGGCCGGCCGGCCCGGTCAACGCGGCGAGCCGGCTGGAGAACGGCGTGATGATCTCCAGCAAGGCCCGGGAGGGCAAGAACTTCGTGGCCATGATGCAGTTCGTCGACTGGCTCTGGTATTCCGACGCCGGCCAGGAGTTCGCCAAGTGGGGCGTCGAGGGAACGACGTACACGAAGGACGGCTCGGGCAAGCGCGCCCTCGCCCCGGACGTCAACGTCATCGGGCTCAACCCCAAGGCCACCAAGCACCTGCAGAAGGACTTCGGCTTCTACAACGGCGTCTTCGCCTACGGCGGCAAGCTCGACCTGGTGCAGTCGTTCTTCTCGCCCGAGGAACTGGAGTTCCAGAAGGAGATGAACGCCCGCAAGGCCGCGCCCTGGGTGACTCCGCCACCCGCGCCGCTCAGCGACGAGGAGCGGGAGCAGACGACGCTGTGGGCGACCGCGCTGAAGGACCACGTCACCCAGAACACGCTGAAGTTCGCGCTCGGGCAGCGACCCCTGAGCGAGTGGGACACCTACGTCTCGGAACTGAAGGGCAAGAACGCGCAGGCCTACACCGACCTGGTCAACAAGGCGTACGAGCGGTACCGCAAGAGCCACGGCTGACCGGCGATGCGCGGCACCGTTCCCGAGCGGCCCGTCGGCCGGCTGACCGACGCCTGGCGTACCTGCGTGGGCACCGGCCGGTTCGACCTGGCGCTGCGACGCGACTACCAGGACTCGCTGGCCCTGGTGCAGCGGGACATCGGCTTCCGGCACATCCGCGGGCACGGGCTGCTCAGCGACGGCGTCGGCGTGCACCGCCCCTACACGTACCAGGGCGAGCGCCGGGTGCGGCACGCCTTCACCTACGTGGACCAGGTCGTCGACGCCTACCTCGCCCTGGGCATCCGGCCCTTCGTGGAGCTGGGGTTCATGCCCTCGGCGCTCGCCTCCGGCGACCAGACGGTGTTCTGGTGGCGGGGCAACGTGACCCCTCCCCGGTCGTACACCGAATGGGGTGACCTGGTCCGCGCGACGGTGGCCCACCTGGTCGACCGGTACGGCCTCGACGAGGTGCGCGGCTGGCCCGTCGAGGTGTGGAACGAGCCCAACCTGACGGCGTTCTGGCAGGGCGCCGACCAGGACGCCTACCACCAGCTGTACGAGGTGTCGGCGCACGCCGTCAAGGACGTCGACGCGGCGCTCCAGGTCGGCGGCCCGGCCCTCTCCCCCGGCGCCGACGAGTGGCTGAAGCCGTTCGCCGAGTTCGTCACCGACCGCGACGTACCCGTCGACTTCGTCAGCCGGCACGCCTACACCTCCGGCCCGGCCCGGCACCTGCCGTTCGGCACCCGGCAGACCCTGACCCCGGCCGCGGACCTGCTGGAGCAGTTCGCCGCGCCCCGCCGGCACCTGGCCGGCACCGCGCTGGCCGACCACCCGGTGCACATCACCGAGTTCAACTCCTCCTACCGGCCGGACAACCCGATCCACGACACCGCGTTCCACGCCGCCTACCTCGCTCCGGTGCTGGCCGGCGGCGGGGACCTGGTCGACTCCTTCTCCTACTGGACCTTCAGCGACGTGTTCGAGGAGGAGGGGGTGCCCACTGCGCCACTGCACGGCGGCTTCGGCCTGCTCACCCACCGGCAGATCAAGAAACCCACCTACCACCTGTACGCGTTCATGGCCCGGCTCGGCGACGAGGTGCTCGCGCGCGGACCGGACCACCTCGTCACCCGGCACCCCGACGGCCGGGTCGCGGTGCTGGCCTGGGCCCCTGTCGACGTCACCGGCCGGGAGCCGGCACCCGAGCGGCACACCCTGTCGCTGTCGGTTCCGATCGGCCCGCCGGGCACCGCGTCGGCGTTCCTGCTCCGCTCGTCGGTCAGCGAGGACGCCGGCAACGCCTGGGCGGCCTGGCGGGAGATGGGCAGCCCGCACTCGCCCCGATCCCGGCAGCTCGACGCGTTGCGGGAGGCGGCCGAGCCGGCCCGTACCCATCGCGCACTGCCGGTCGTGGCCGGGCGGGCCGACCTCGACCTCGTCCTCGCCCGGCACGAGGTGACCCTCGCCGAGCTGACGCCGGTGGTGGACGAGACCCCGCCGTGGTGGGACGACCGGTTGCTCGACCCGCCCGGGGACCGGCAGTGACCGGCGCGACCGGCGGGCTGCGGGAGTTCGGCGACGGGCCGTTGTCGCGGGCCGCCGCGACGGTCCACACCCTGCTCGTGGTCGAACTGCTGCTCCTGCTGAGCACGCTGCCCGGTCTGGCCGTGCTCGTGCTGCTCGACCGCGACAGCAGCAACCTCCCGCTGGTCGCCATAGCCGCGCTGCCGCTCGGTCCGGCCGTCTCGGCCGCGCTGCACACGCTGCGGCACCAACGCCCCGACCTGACCGATCTCCGTCCCGCCGCCACGTTCCTCCGCGCCTACCGGGCCAACCTGCCGGCCGTGCTGCGCGTCTGGGCGCCGACGCTGCTGTGGCTTGCAGTCATCGCGGTCAACCTGGCGAACCTGCCCGCCGCCGCCGTCCCCGGCTGGTGGGCCGTGCCGCTGGTGGTGGTCGGCGCGGGGGTGGTCCTGGTCGGGGTCAACGCGCTCGTCATCGTCTCGCTGTTCACCTTCCGCACCCGCGACGTGCTCCGGCTCGCCCTCTACTACGTGGCACGCAAGCCCGGCGTCACAGTCGGCAACGTCCTGCTGCTGGCCGCCGCCGTCGGCGTCACCGCGGTGTTCTCCGAGGCGGTACTCGCCCTGCTCGCCGCGCTCCTGGTGCTGGCGCTGCTGCGGATCGCCGACCCCATGATCGACGACATCCGGGCGGAGTTCACGGCGTGAGCGTCCCGGTCGCCGGCCGCGCGTCGGCCGACAGCGGCGAGTCGGACTGGCACGCCGCCTGGCTCCCGCCCGCGGCGTTCCGCGAACTCGGCTCCCGACCGGTGCTGGTGCACGGCGACGGGCTCCTTGTCGACACCGTCCTCGACGAGGTGAGCCGGGCCTGCGCCCGGTACGGCGGACAGCTCTGGCACGGTCCACCGTGGCAGGTCGACGCCGACCTGGTGCTGGCCCTGCGCGAGGCCGGCCCGGTGCCGAACGCGGCGGCGGAGGCGGCCCGGCTCGGCGCGACACCGGCGGTGAACGGCACGGGCGACGGCGCCCTCGGCGACGAGGGATACCTGCTGACGCGGGCGAGCGGCGTGACTGTGGTCCTGGCCGACGCGCCGGCCGGCCTGCTGTACGGGATGTTCCACGTGGTCCGGCTCGGCGCGGCGGCCTTCGACGACGACCTTCCGGCACGGCGGCACCGGCCGGCGCTGAACCGGCGGATGCTCGACCACTGGGACAACGTGGCCGTACACCCGGTGTCGGGCCAGATCGAGCGGGGCTACGCGGGCGGCTCCCTGTTCTGGCGCGACGGTGCCGCCCGGCACGAGCCCGCCCGGCTCCGCGACTACGGCCGCCTGCTCGCCGCCTGCGGCGTCAACGCGATCTGCGTGAACAACGTCAACGTGCACGACACCGAGGCGCTACTGCTGACCGACCGGCTCGGCGACGTCGCGGACATCGCCGAGGTGCTCCGCCCGTACGGCATCCGGGTGCATCTGTCGGTGACGTTCGCCGCCCCGGTGGTCCTCGGCGGCCTGCCCACCGCCGATCCGCTGGACGAACGCGTGCGGGCCTGGTGGGCCGCCGCCACCCGGCGGGTCTACCAGCGGATCCCCGACTTCGGCGGCTATCTGGTGAAGGCCGACTCGGAGGGCCAACCCGGCCCGTTCGCGTACGGGCGCGACCACGCCGACGGCGCGAACCTGCTCGCCGGGGCGCTCGCCCCGCACGGCGGCGTGGTGCGCTGGCGGGCGTTCGTCTACGACCACCGCCAGGACTGGCGGGACCGGTCGACCGACCGGGCCCGGGCCGCCCACGACCACTTCGCGCCGCTGGACGGGCAATTCGCCGACAACGTGATCGTCCAGGTGAAGTTCGGCCCGATCGACTTCCAGCCACGCGAACCGGTGTCCCCGGTGCTCGCCGCGATGCCGTCCACCCGGCTGGCGGTGGAGGTGCAGGCCACGCAGGAGTACACCGGCCAGCAGCGGCACGTCTGCTACCTCGCGCCCTGGTGGAGCGAGGTGCTGCGGTTCCGGCCCCGGGGCGCGGCCGGCGGCACGATCGCCGACGTGGCGGGCGCCGGTGGCGGCCTGGTCGCCGTGGCCAACGTGGGTGACGACCCGTTCTGGACCGGGCATCCACTGGCCCAGGCGAACCTGTACGCCTTCGGCCGGCTCGCCTGGGATCCGCTGCTGGATCCCGGCGCGATCCTCGACGAGTGGATCGACCTGACCTGGCTGCCGGGCACCACCGGCGATCCGGAAGCGGTACGGCGGACCATGCACGCGATCATGGACGACTCCTTGCGCACCTACGAGCGCTACACCGCCCCGCTCGGCGTCGGCTTCATGGTGCGGCCCGGCCACCACTACGGCCCGGACGTGGACGGCTACGAGTACACCCAGTGGGGCACCTACCACTTCGCCGACCGCGACGGCGTCGGGGTGGACCGGACCCGGGCGACCGGGACCGGCTTCACCGGCCAGTACCCGCCGCCGTGGTCCGAGGTGTACGAGTCACGCGAGCGTTGCCCCGACGAACTGCTGCTGTTCTTCCACCACGTCCCGTACCGGCACGTGCTGCACAGCGGCCGTACCGTCATCCAGCACATCTACGACACGCACTTCGCCGGGGTCGAGGAGGTGGCGGCGATGCGGGAGCGGTGGCGGCTCCTCGCCGGGGCGGTCGACCCGGCCGTCCACGACCGGGTGGCCGAGCGCCTCGACGAGCAGTTCCGCAGCGCCGTCGAGTGGCGGGACCAGATCAACACCTACTTCTTCCGCAAGTCCGGGATCCCGGACGCGCACGGTCGTCGCATCCACTGAACCAGGACGCTCACCAGGGGTGTACGGTGCCGTCCGTCAGCCGGTTCACCGGCAGGTAGGCCGGCGCGTACGGGTAGCGGGCCGCGGCCTGCTCGTCGATGTCCACCCCGAGCCCCGGGGTCTCGGCCGGATGCAGGTAGCCGCCGTCGTAGTGGTAGCCGTGCGGGAACACCTCGTCGGTCGCGTCGGTGTGCCGCATGTACTCCTGCAGGCCGAAGTTGGGGATGGCGAGGTCCAGGTGCAGCGCGGCGGCCATGCAGACCGGGGAGAGGTCGGTGGCTCCGTGCGAGCCGCTGCGGACGTGGTGCAGCGCGGCGAGGTCGAAGATGCGTCGCAGGTGGGTGATCCCGCCGGCGTGGACCACAGTGGTGCGGACGTAGTCGATGAGCTGTTCCCGGATGAGCTGGGCGGCGTCCCAGATGCTGCTGAAGACCTCGCCGACGGCGATCGGCGTGGTGGTGTGCTGCCGGATGAGCCGGAAACCCTCCTGCAGGTCTGCCGGGACGGGATCCTCCATCCAGGTCAGCGCGTACGGCTCCAGGCTCTTGCCGAGCCGCGCCGCCTCGATCGGGGTGAGCCGGTGGTGCACGTCGTGCAGCAGCCGGAGGGTCGGCCCGAACTCCTCGCGGACCCGGGCGAACACGCTCGGCACGTGGGTCAGGTAGGCCTCCGTCGACCAGGTCGTCTCGGTCGGCAGCGCGGCGTCGGCGGGCTCGTAGAACATCTTGTCGGCGCTGACGCCGTACGTCCGGGGCAGGCCGGGCACACCGCACTGCACCCGCACCGCGCGGTAGCCGAGGTCGACGAAGCGGGCGACCTCGGCCAGCACCTCGTCGACCGTCTCGCCGTTGGCGTGCCCGTACACGGTCACGCCCTCGCGGGACCGGCCGCCGAGCAACTGGTAGACCGGCAGCCCGGCGACCTTGCCCTTGATGTCCCACAGCGCGGTGTCCACGGCGGCGACGGCGCTCATCGTGACCGGCCCGCGCCGCCAGTACGACCCCTGGTAGAGGTACTGCCAGGTGTCCTCGATCCGGGCCGGGTCGCGCCCGATCAGCAGCGGCACCACGTGGTCACGCAGGTAGGACGCCACGGCGAGTTCCCGGCCGTTGAGGGTGGCGTCGCCGACGCCGGTGACCCCCTCGTCGGTGACGACCTTCAGGGTCACGAAGTTGCGGCCGGGGCAGGTAACGATCACCCGGGCGTCGACGATTCTCATCCGGTCTCCCCTGCGGTCGGCGCGCCGGTCACCACAGGATTATCCATCATCGTCGATCAGTCGGGGCCCTGGCGCCGGCCGGTCAGGCCGGTTCGGGTACGCCCCCGGGATCACCGTCGTCGGGCATCGGCTCGACCGGCGCCTCGGGCAGTTCGCCCGGCGTGTCCGGGAGGAGTTCGCCGGGGTCGTCCGGCACGTCCTCACGCGGGTCGATCGGCGGGTACAGCTCGGGGTCGAGGTCGGGGTTGGTCATCAACTCAGTATCCGACGCCTCCGCCGGGACCGCCCGCCGAGCACTCAACCCTTCACCTCTGCGATCCACGCGCGGTCACGGGGTCTCACCGTCGCCCACCGGGGGCGCGGACGACCGGTCCGCCGGCTTGCGCAACCACAGCCACACCCCCGCCAGCATGCACGCCGCGCCCCCGATCGCGACCGCCGTCTCGGCCAGTTCGGGGAAATCGTCGAGGAACGGGAAGGCACGGGTGGCCGCCATCGCCAGCAGCCCGATCAGCAACAGGACGCCGGCGGCAATCCGCTGGAGAATCATGTGCTTCATTGGATCACGACCGCGCCACAGCCCGCAGGCGCCGTCGCCCCGGCCGTTGCCGAGTCACCGCGGGCTCATCTGGTGCGCTCGATCACCCCGGCCTGGCGGAATCCGTCGACGACCGCACCGCCGGCTCCCCAGAAGAACGAGGTCCCCGGGATGTTGGCCAAGGCGTCCAGGTGCGGATCGTTGCCCCCGACCTTGGGCCCGTACGCGACACTCCACCGCCCGCCGGTGTAGCGCAGCAGCAGCGTGCCTGGGTACTCGATGTACGGCGGGATCGGGTTCGTGCCGCTGATCCACACGTTGCCGTTCGCGTCGCCCGCGACGGCGTACGCCCGGCCGGCGGGCGCCGGTCCGGCCACCCGCTGCCACGTCCGGCCGTCCCAGTGCAGGATGACCGGTTTGGGCGAGGAGTCGAAGTCCTGGGTGCCGACCGCCCAGGCGTCGGTCGCCGAGCGGGCCCACACGCCGGTGAGCTGGACGCTCGCGATCGGCGGAATCGGGGCCACCCGCCACGACCCGCCGACGCGCTGCACGATCATCGGCTCCGGGTAGGGCGCGTCGGCGACGTACCGATCACCGGCGGCGAAGACGGCACCGTCCCTGGTGCGCGAGACCGCCCGGAGGACACCGTTGACCCCTTCCGTCCCCGGTACCGCCACCCGGCTGAACTGACGGGTGTCGCCTTCGACGACCAGCGGCCGGCCGCCGTCGTGACCGACGAGCACGGCCCGCCCGCCGCCGGTCGCGGCCACGTCCAGCAGGTCCGAGGTCCCGGGCGGGGCGGACCACGGCGTGTGGGACGTCCAGGTCTCGCCGTTGAAGTGCCCGGCGTACGGCTCGCCGAAGCGCCGGGAACCCACCGTCCAGACGTCGCCAGCGTTCACCGCGTCCACCTTGTACAACACATGCGCCTGGTGCGGCAGCCGCCGTTCCGCCCACGTTTGCCCGTTCCACCGGAGCAGGGCGTACGGCTGGTCGATCGAGTATCCCGTGTAGGTCGACGCCTGGTAGCCGACGGACCAGGCGTTGTTCGGGCCGGTGGCGGCCACGTCGGTCAGCCGGCTGTCGTGGATCAGCGCGGGAACCGTCGCCGTCCACGTCGACGGGGTCGCGGCTGCGACCGGCGTGACCGGCGGAAGCAGCACACCCACCGCCAGAGTGGACAGTATCGCCGTCGACAGCCCGTACCGTGCCAGTTCTCCCATGGTGACCCTCTTCCCCGATTGACAGCCGGTCCTCAGCATCGCGCTCCGGGACGTCCCGCGTACGCCCGGCTGCCGTCCTGTAAGAGAGTGGTAAGAACGGCTCCTCCGGCGATCCGGAGGCGCGGGACTCGGCCGTGGCTCCTGGATCTTGGGGGCCGCGAAGGTGTCGACTCTTCAAGTCTCTGATAGACATCGCTAATCTACACATGTAGTTTAAGGTCCATGGAACCGCTCGCCCGTATAGGCAGGGCAACCGTTGACGTCCTGACCGTCCTGCTTGACTCTGAGCAGCCGCGATGGGGGTTGGAAATCATCAATGCTACCGGCCGGCCGTCCGGCACGGTCTACCCACTGTTAGACCGCCTGGAGAGAGCCGGATGGGTCACATCCTCCTGGGATGACCAGGATCGCAAGGGTGCCCGGCGGCGACTGTACGTACTGACGCGCGACGGGGCGACCGAGGCTCGCCGGATCTGCCAACGCGCCGCTCAGCGGAGCACGCTCCGGATCTCCACCATTCGGCCGGACCTGGCCCGATGACAGCATCCCGCCGCATGCGCCTCGCTTTGGCCGTCAGCCGGTTTGCCTCGGCCGCGTTGCCAGTCTCCGATTCCCGTTCGCGCTACCGCGAACAGTGGGAGGCCGACATACGCGGCGCCGCCGACATAGGGCTGTCTCCGCTGCGGCTCGCTCTCGGCACCGCAGTGGCAGCCCTCCAACTTGCCGCTACCACCAGAAAGGGGACAGCAGTGCTTGCGTCAGGGAACATTGTGCTGGCCATCCGGGCAGCCGGTGCGCCCCGCGTACGTACCGTCCTTGCCGCGGCGCAGTTGGGATTCGGCGGTCTATATGCGGTCGTGCTGGTGTTATACGCCGTCAGCCGGATCCGGTTGGGACTCGGCCACTATGAACTCACCCACGAAATGCACGACCCCAAGGACCTCGTGCCTTTCGGTTTCTCCCTGCTTAACCCCTTCACCTGGCTGTTCATGACCTCGCAGCTGTACATAATGCTTCATGGTTGGGTGCTCGGAGCTGTCCTCGCTGCAGGGTCACTCGTCCATGCGCTTACCGGCAACGACCGTCGGCGGCGGCTCTCCGTGACCGCGACGGCGGTCGGCGCCGTTGTGCTGACCATCGCTCTCAGTGGCTTCGGCTGGGACATATTCGTTTGGGTTAGGGATTAGGGCGAGCGAGATCGCGTAGCCATATCTTTATCGTGGCGGCGTCAACCGTAGCCTGGTACATGAACTCTCTCTTGTCGTAGCGGGTGGCCACGGCTCGGAACTGCTTGAGCTTGTTGATCGCCCGCTCGACGACGTTGCGCTGTTTGTACAGCTCACGGTCGAAGGCGGGCGGGCGGGCGCCCGCCCCGGCTGCCCTTGGCCGCCCGAGCGGCGACCTGGTCCTTCTTCTCGGGAATCACCGCCGTGATCCTGCGTCGGCGCAGCTCAGCCCGGATCTTCTTGTTCGTGTACGCCTTGTCGGCAAGCAGCCGGCCCGGCCGGGTCCCCGGCCGACCCAACCGTCGCCGGACGCGGATACCGTCCATGACCATGGCGAACCCGACGCTGTCGTGGCGCTGCCCGGCGGTGAGGGTCCGGCTGACCGGCCGGCACCGGCGGTCTGCAGCCAGATGCAGCTTCGTGCTCAGCCAGCCACGGAACCGACCAAGCGCCTCACGATCACCCGATTCGCCCAATACCGGCCGCCCCCTTTGCCTTCGCTGGCCTGCTCGGACAGCTCCCTGGGCAGGTCGCGGCGAGCACCGGCCGCGTGCTGGTGCGCCCGGACCACGGTCGAGTCCAAGCCCAGCGTCCAGTCCTCGCCCGCCTCGGCATCGCAGTCGGTGCGCAGCGCGTCGCAGATCCTCGCCCAGGTACCGTCGAGGGCCCAGCGACGCTCGCGCTGGTAGACCGTCTTCCATGGGCCGAACCGGGCGGGCAGGTCCCGCCAGGTGATCCCGGTCCGTTCCCGGAACAAGATCCCCGAGATCGTCGTACGGTGATCACGCCACCGCCCGCCCCGCAGTGGATCCGTCGGCAGCAGCGGTCTCAGCAGCTCCCACTCGGCGTCAGTGAGCTCAAATCGTCCAGACACGACAAACGTGCTACACGTTCACGTCTCAAAGATCCACGAGACACGCCCTCGTTCGGGTTCGGAGATCGGTCGCCGGCGGCCGCTACGGGCGCAGATCCGTCCGGGCCTTCCCGGTCGAGGGGTCGTACGGGTAGGAGAGGTGCTGGTGGGTCATCAGCCAGGCTCCGTCGCGCCGCTGGAAGACCCGGGTGCCCCGGGACCAGCTCTCGATCGGCGGACCACCGCTCGGGCGTACCGAGACGCGGTTGAGGCCCCACGCGACGGCGAGGTCGCCGTCGACCACGATAGTCAGGTCGGGCACGTCCCAGGCGACCGCTCCGTCACCCGACGCCGCCAGGCCCGCCGCACAGATCTCGCGGACCGCGTTCACGCCGACGTGCCGCAGCGGCTGGTCATGCTCGTACGAGACCACGTCGTCGGCGATCGCATCCATCAGGGCATCGAGGTCCTTGGCCGCGGTGCCGTCGAACCAGCGCTGGTGGAGCCCGCGTACCTCCGCCTCGGCGGCGGCCGCGTCCGGAGCCGCCTCGGCGGCGGGATCAGCGAGCGGGAAGGAGTGGTGTTCGTGGGTGACGACCCACCGGCCCTCCCGCCTCCGCAGGCCGAACGTCAGCCGCAGGCGGTTCTCCGGACGCGCGGCGAAGTCGGCCGCCGTGCCGCAGCGCACGAGCGCGTACGCGAAGGCCACGTCCTCGCCTGCGACGACGTCCAGCGACTCGACCTCGAACGACGCGCCCTGCGCCTGCCACCTGAAGAACGGCGGCCAGATCTCCCGGTAGGCGTCCAGCCCGCGCACGCCCTCGTACGGCGGCGGCACGTCGAACATCACCATGTCCTCGGCATGGTCGGCCAGGACGCCGGCGAGGTTCCCGTCAGAAACCGCGGCGGCCCAGCGCTCGATCAGGTCCCGGATCTGTTCTTCGTTGCTCGGCATGTCGGCTCTGCCCTTCGTGGCTGGTGCACCCGTCAGGACTACAACCCCGGCCGAACCGCGAACTCATCGCGTCCGCGCGACCTTTCCGGCAGCCGCTCCGGCAGGTCGAAGGCGGGCAGGCGCGCGTCGAGGAACGAGACGACCTCGGCCACCCGGCATCCCCGCAGCACGAGCAGGTCCAGCCCCGCCGGCAGGTAGGCGGCCGCCGCGTCGTTCCACAGGTACGTCCCGAAGGCGAGCTGCCCGTTGGCGCTCGTCGGCAGGAACCGCCACCTTCGCCCCGCGGTCACCTCGGTCAGGAAACCGTGGAGCTGTTCATGGCCCTCGTACCAGACGGTCAGCGGCGGCATCGAGTACCGCGCGTCCTGCGTCAGCATCGCCACGATCGCCTCGACGTCCCCGGATTCCCACGCCGCGGCGTACCGCCTGGCCACCTCCCGCTGCCCCGCGTCGCCCAGTTCGGCGAGGATCCGCTGCTGACTGCCGGACGGCGTGAGCCCGGCGACGATCCGGCGGGCCCGCTGCATCGCGCTGTTGACCGCGGCGACGGTGCAGACCAGCATCCCGGCGGTCTCCTCGGCGGAGTAACCGAGCACGTCGCGCAGCAGCAGAACGGCGCGTTGTCGCGGTGGCAGATGCTGCAACGCGGCGACGAAGGCGAGTTCCATGGCCTCCCTCGCGACCACGTGGGCCTCCGGATCCGGTCGAACGGACGGGGCCGCGAGGCGGTCCGGATACGGTTCGAGCCAGCTCACCTCGGCCCGGGACACGCCCTGGGCGGTGAAGTCGGTGGGCAGTTCACGCCGCCCGCGCGAGTGCAGAAGAGACAGCGCGCGGTTGGTGGCGATCCGGTAGAGCCATGGCCGGATCGAATGCCCCTCGAACCGGTCGACAGCCCGCCACGCCCGGTCCATGGTGTCCTGGACCGCGTCCTCCGCGTCGTGGAGGGAACCGAGCATCCGGTAGCAGTGCGCACGGAGTTCGTCCCGCAGGGGTGCGACCAGTCGACTGAAGGCCGCGCCGTCGCCCGCACGCGCCGCCGCCAGCATTCTCGCCGTGGCGTCCCCGCCCGACGGACCGGTTTCCGCGGATGGTTCGCCCTGACTCACCCGTCTCAATCTACTGCCGGACACCGATCGAACACGGCGCCCCCTGGGGAAGAAAACGATATTCGTCGATTCCTTGACACCTCCGGACGCGGTCGCCAACACTTGTCTGCAACGCGCGCTTAACAGTCAGAAGACATGGCGCTGCCCCGGGGTGACGCGCCGGAGCTGCTCGCGCGGCACGTCAACCACCACCGAAGACCAGGAAGCCCGGGTTGCTGGGGACGCAGCGATGTTAGCGCTAACAGGACTGCGTTCCCGGAGGACTTCATGGCTGCCGCACCACGGCGGGCAGCAGCGGCTCCGGCAGCCTGATCTCGAACCCAGAGAGGCTGGATCACGTGACCGACCACTTCCTGACGCGGATCACGTCGCCGAGGCGCCATGCGGCGGGACGACCGCGGAGCACCCGGTCATTACGCAAAATGCTGATCGTGCTGGTGGCCGCGCTGACGGCGATGGTCGGCGGTGTCGTCGTCATGTCGTCGCCGGCCATCGCCGCCACCAACCAGTTCCGCGGCATGAACTGGGCCGTGCTGGGTGACAACTTCAGCACCGGCCCCCTCGTCGTGCAGGGCCTGAGCTCCTCCGACAGCAACGCGACGGTACGGGCCAAGGCCAACGCCCTCTACGACGACATGGCTTCCACAATGGGGGTCAACACCGTCCGGCTGCCCATCAACACCCACACGGTGGGGACGGCGTGGTGGGACGCCTACCGGGGCGCCATCGACGCCGCCACCGCCCGCGGGTTCAAGGTCATCCTCGCCTACTGGGAGGACGGCGCCGCCTCGGGCGGCAGGATCACGAACCTCGCCGCGTGGAACGCGATGTGGTCCACGGTGACCAACACGTACGGCTCGAACGCCAACGTCTACTTCGAGCCGATGAACGAGCCGCACGGTTACAGCTCGACGGAGTGGCGCAACGTCGCGGCGAACTGGCTCAGCTACCACTATTCGGCGGTGCCCAGCCGGGTGCTGATCGGGGGCACCGGGTTCAGCCAGGACCTGCGGGACATCTGCAACGACACCCGCTTCAACGCGACGTTGCTGTCGTTCCACTACTACGCCTTCTTCTACGGCGCGATGACCTACGACGCCTTCCGGAGCCACATCCAGACCCGCCTCGGCAACTGCGCCGGCCGGGCCGTCGCCACCGAGTTCGGCGCGCCCATGAGCGACGGCCGCAACTACGCCGACGCGAACAGCACCGACAACTTCGTGCGTTACATCCGCGCCATGGCGCAGGTCATGCGCGACAACCGGATGGGCGGCACCTACTGGCCCGCGATCGGCGGCAAGCCCGGCACCATCGGCTACGACTGGTACTCGATGTACTCGCTCAGCGGCGGCGGCACCGACCTCCAGCTGACAGTCCGCAACCCATCCGGCGCCGACCAGGTCCGCTACGCCTGGGGCGACACCATCGGCGGCGGCCCCACGACGCCGCCGCCGTCGACGGACACGTTCTACCGGGTGATCGTGCGTCACAGCGGAAAGGCCATGGACGTCCAGGCCCCGAACACCGAGAACGGATCGCGCGTCGGCCAGTACACGTACAACGGCAACACCTGGCAGCAGTGGCAGTTCCAGGACGCCGACAGCGGCTACTGGCGACTCGTCAGCCGCAACAGCGGGAAGTGCCTCGACGTGGTGAGCGCGTCCACCGCCGACGGCGCCGAGCTGATCCAGTACACCTGCGGCAGTGGCACCAACCAGCAGTTCCAGATGGTCGCCAGCGGCAGCTACTTCCAGCTCCGGGCACGACACAGCGGCAAGTGCGTGGACGTACCGGCCGCATCGACCGCGGACGGTGTGGTCCTCAAGCAGTACACGTGCAACACCGGCGCCAACCAGCAGTGGTCGCGTACGCCAGTCTGACGGGCCCTACGGCCGCTGCCGAATCGACGGGCCGGGTACGAGCTCGCCGCCCGCCGCGGATACGCGGCGGGCGGCGGTTCGCAGCCGTCGGTGTGGCTTACACCGCTCCCCCGGTCACCGGCGCAGATGGCCGATGCCGTGCTGGTCGAGCCAGGTGACCGTCCGCGGCACGAACGTCGGCGCCCCCGGGCCGGCACTGACGTCGGTGGCGACCAGCGGCACCTGGGCGGCGACCGGGAGCAGCGTGGACCGCCAGCAGGCCGGCGTGGCGCAGGCCGAGCGGTCGTCGACACGCCAGGCGGCGGCCACGCTGCGGCCGTCCGGGTCGGCCGGGCGGTATTCCAGCCACCGGCGCAGGTCGTTGCCGCCGTCGATCCCGGCGGCGAGGACCAGGTTGAACGAGCCCTGGATGCGAAGCAGGCGGATCTGCTCCTGCACGCCGACGTTCGGCACGCCGATGCCCGCGCACTCGGTACCGCCGTCGCGCCAGCACCTCCAGACCGCCGCGGGGTCGGCGCCGCCGGCCGCCGGGAAGTCGTACGGCGAGATGTCGAAGACCACCGCGTTGTCGTCGCCGAACACCTCCGCCGCCGCGCTCCAGAAAGAGCGCGTGGCGAGGATGTCGCTCTGGCGCAGCGACACGACGGGTGTGATGCCGGCCCGGACGAGCCGGTCGACGTACAGGGCCGCCTCGTCGAGGTAGCCGACGCGGTTCTGCCTGTCGGTGGGGCTGCCGGTGTAGATGTGGCAGGCGTCGCTCAGCACGACCCGCACCGCGTTGACGCCGCGGGCCCGCAGCGCGCCCACCGACGCGTCGTCGACCGGGCCGTCCCAGCGGATCGGTCCCCACGCGCAATCGCCGGGCGCAGCCGACCGGATGATTCCGCGTGGCCGGTACGGCCTCGGGGCGGCGGTGACCGTGAGGATGCGGTTGCCGAACGCCTTCAGCGCAGGTGCGGCGCCGGGTGCCTGCGGCGGGAGCACCCGGACTCCGCGGACCTCGGCGGTGGCCTGGGCGCCGCTGCTGTCGTAGGCGGTGGCGGTGACGCGGGTACCGCTGTTCGGCGGCACGCCGCGCCAGTCGAACGCGTACGGCGCGGTGGTGTCCACGGCGAGCAACGTGCCGCGCTCCCGGAACTCGACCCGCTCGATCCGCCGGCCGGGCGCCGCAGTGGCCTCCGCACGGATCGGGATGACGCCCGGCGCGGCGAAGAAGTCGTTGGGCAGGGGCGAGGTGAGCGCCACCGACGGCCCGCCCGGCAGCGGGCTGGGGCTGGGCTGCGGGCTGCCCGAGGCCGGCGGCGGCGACGAGCCGGTCGGGCCGGCGACGTCCCCGTTGCAGGGCTGGCCGCTCAACACCCAGTCGGTCGGCTCGGGGTCGGCGCCCCGGTAGTTGCCGCCGAACCGCACCGTCACCGAGGCGCCGGTCGGCAGCGTGGATCCCGCCGGTGGGCGGAGCATGGTCATCGGGTACAGCTCACCGCTGCCGAGCGTGTATCCGTCCGGCAGCCGGTCGAGGCCCATGGTGATCGTTTGACCGTTTGCCTGCCGGAGCCGCAGCCACCAGTCGGTGACGGGAGGACCCAGGTTGGTGACGGTGAGCTCGGCCCAGAAGCCGCTGGACCATTCCCGGGTGATTGTGTAGTCGACCGTGCACGCGGTCGCGGCGTAGGCCGGCCGCAGCACCATCGTCGTGGCCCCGCCGACGACGACAGCGGCGGCCGTGGCCAGCGCGAAGATTCTGCGTCGCATCATGCCCCCATGTATCGATATGAATAGCTTCCGGCGAACTCGCAGTCGTACGTCGATGCCGCCTCAGCCGGCCGCTCGACGTGGTCAGAAGCCGGCGGCGGCGTCGTACCGGCGCCGCAGGTCGGCCATCTCCGATGCGGGCAGCGCCTCCTTGAGTGCCAGTTCCTCGTACTTGTCGGGGAACATCTCCCGCAGCCGGTCGACGAACCTGACGTCGGCGGTCGCCTCGACCACCGTGATGCCGGGAGGTTGGGTGGTCATGTCCATGATCAACGGGCCGACGAGTTTGACCGCCCCGTCCCACTGGCGCTTCTGCTCGGCGACACCGCAGAGGTGGAAGCCGTAGACCGTCTTTACGTCGGCCAGTGTGGCGGCCCCGGCGGGCTCGTGGCCGTAGACATGGACTCCGCAGACGACCGCCGGCGCGGCCTGCTCTCCGGCCGGCGCCTGCGGGGCGGTGTGCCCGGCGTGACGGTGCTGTGCCGGGTCCGCCTGCTCGAGGGTCGTCCGCATCCGGGTCAGGATCTGCCGGTGGAGTTCTGCCGGGTCCGTCTTCGGGATGGTCGAGGTGACCAGGGCGGCCACACCGATCGACGCGACCAGCAGGCACACCTCGATCCACACGGAGGGGCTTCGGTACCAGCCGCTGACGCTCACCCGGGAAATCATGATCGTTCTTCACCTCGTCGCGGTTCCTGATGGTGGCGGAGGGCAGCGGCCGACACACTGCCGGCACGGCGATGCCCCGACGGTGGGGTGGCGCAGTTCGCGCCACCCCACCGCAGATGCTGTTACCGAGCGGTGCAGGTGAGGTTGGGTGTGGAGTTGGTGCCGTTCCAGGAGGCGTTGAAGCCGAAGCTGGTGCTGGCGTTGGCGCTCAGGGAACCGTTGTAATTGGCGTTCGACGCGGTGACCGACGAACCGTTCGAGGTGACCGTCGCGTTCCAGGAGTTGGTGATGCTCTGGCCGTTGGGCCAGGTCCATGCCACAGTCCATCCGGAGATGGCGGCGTTGCCGGCCCGGACGGTGACCTCGGCGCCGAATCCACCGGACCACTCGTTCGTCTTGCGGAAGGTGGCGGTGCAGGCGCCGTTTCCGGCCGGCGGCGGCGTGGTGGGCGGCGGGGTCGTGGGCGGCGGAGTCGTCGGCGGCGGCGTGGTGGGCGGCGGGGTCGTCGGCGGCGGGTTGCCACCGCCACCGAAGATCACGTCACTGCAGAGGTAGTACGGCTGGTCGAGGTGCGACGCCTGCCAGATGGTGTAGACGACGTGCCGCCCGGTGCGGTTGCCCGCGTTCACCTGTGCCTCGTACAGCCCGGTGGTCGGGTAGCTGCCGGTGCGGAGCACCAGCTCGAGGCTGTTCCAGGTGAGCGGCTGGGTGGTCGGGTCGAAGCCCTGTTTGGTGATGTAGATCAACATGTAGTCGGCGCCGTGCTTGGCGCCGTCGGTCAGCGTCAGGGTGAAGTTGTTCGGCATCGGCTTCGCGGTCCACGCGCCGACCGCGTCGAGCGAGGCGTACAGGCCGTTCTGGGTACGGCCACCGCTGCACAGCTGCCCGTCCGGCACGGCGGCCTGGTGGTTGCCGCCGACGTTCTCGCGGTACAGGCCGTTCCAGTTCCACATGGTGTTCGGGTTGGCCTGCCACGCCTGCCAGCACATCGGGTCGGTCTGGGCCATCGTGGGGTTGAGGTGGTCGGAACCCCAACGCTCGTAACATCCGTAGTTGCGTGACGGCGGGTTGGTGACCGATCCGTGCGCCGAGGCCGGACCGGCCTGGTTGACGGCGACCATCGTGAACGAGGCGACGAGAACTGCGACCGCGCCCAGTCCCAGACGGCGTACTGTCCGTGAGATTTTCATGATGCTCCAGTGGATGCGCCGGCGCCCAGTGGCCCTCGCTGGGTGCCCACCCCGGAGAAGGTGACGCCGATCGATTCAAGCCGTCCCAGGGGTGGACGGCACTGCTGCCCAGCAGCGCATGGCGACTCCCAGCCACGATCTTAGTAAAGACGGCCGTCAATGTAAATCGGCACCGATGGCACGACGCCGCCTGGCGGAGGCCAGGTGGCGCGTGGGACGCTCCCGTCATGCGCATCGCCGAGCACATCGCCACGCTCGATGAGGAAGGCCTCCGGCTGGCAGAGGCGGCGGGCCGGGCGGGTCTGGACGCGCACGTGCCGACCTGCCCCGGCTGGCAGGTCCGTGATCTGCTGCGTCATGTCGGCGGTGTCCATCGCTGGGCCACGGCCCACGTGATCACGGGACGCCGTCAGCCCTTCTCCACCCGGGAAGAGGCGGAGTTCTTCGCCGCAGCCGATGACGACGAGCTGCTGGACTGGTTTCGGGAGGGCCACCGCGCGCTCGTGGACACGCTGGCAGCGGCTGACGAGAGCGTGGAGTGCTGGACGTTTCTGCCCGCGCCCTCGCCGTTGGCGTTCTGGGCACGTCGCCAGGCTCACGAGACCGCAGTGCACCGCGCCGACGCCGAGTCAACTGTCTCCACTGTTCCGTACTGGGACCCGTCCTTCGCCGCCGACGGCATCGACGAACTGCTCAACGGCTTCTTCGGCCGGCCCGGTAGGCGTCTGACGGCCAACCCACCCCTCAGCATGGCCCTGACGCCTACCGACATCGACGCGGGATGGACCTTTCACGTCGAGCCGGCCGGGCACCGCGTGGTCGCCGGTGCGATGCCGGCCCAGCTGACCGTCGTGGGACCTGCGTCCGAGCTCTACCTCCTGCTGTGGAACCGGAGTGGGACCGAACGCCTCGACCTACGCGGGGACGCGGCAGTCCTGGATATCTGGCGCACACAGGCCACGATCACCTGGGACTGAGGCGGTCGTCCGCGACCCGGCCCGGGTCAGACCGCGAGGGCCGCGCGTACCTCCCGCTCCGCCGTGACTCCCCCGTCGCCGTGCGAGGTGACCCGGCCGGATTCCAGGACGTGGTAGCGGCTCGCCACCCGCAGCGCGAACCCGAGGTGTTGCTCGACGAGCAGCACACTGAAGCCGGACTGCCGGGTCAGCTCGACGATCCGCTCCTGGATCTCGGCGACCACCGACGGCTGGATGCCCTCGGTCGGCTCGTCGAGCATGAGCAGCCGCGGCCGGGTGATCAACGCGCGGGCGATGGCGAGCTGCTGACGCTGACCGCCGGAGAGCAGCCCGGCCCGTCGCCGCAGCAGCGGACGCAGCGCCGGGAACAGGTCCAGCACCTCCGCCGTCGCCACCGCGCCGTCGCGCCGGGTGTCGGCGACGAGGCGCAGGTTCTCCGCCGCCGTGAGGTGCGGGAAGCACTGCTGGCCCTGCGGGACGTACGCCATGCCGCGCGCCACCCGCTCGTGCGGCGCCAGACGGGTGACGTCCTCGCCGTCCAGCTCGACGGTGCCGGCGGCTGGGCGCAGCAGGCCTGCCGCGACCCGCAGCAGAGTGCTCTTGCCGGCGCCGTTGTGCCCGAGCACCGCGGCCACCCCGTCGGGAGGGACGGCCAGGTCCACGCCGTGCAGCACCCGGGAACGCCCGTATCCGGCGTGCACCCCACGCAGGGTCAGCATCATGCCTCCAGACCGCTGGGGGCCGACCCGGCGTCGACCGGGTGGCCGAGGTAGACCTCCTGCACGCGCGGGTCCGCCTGGACCTGCGCCACAGTGCCCTCGCTGAGCACCCTGCCCGCGTGCAGCACGGTGACGCTGCGCGCGAAGCGACGCAGGAAGTCCATGTCGTGCTCGATCACCACCACCGTGCGGTCCCGGCTCACCGTCTCCAGCAGGGCGCCCGTGGCGTCGCGCTCCTCGTGGCTCATCCCGGCGACCGGCTCGTCGAGCAGCAGCAGCCGCGCGTCCTGCACCAGCAGCATGCCGATTTCCAGCCACTGCTTCTGGCCGTGCGCGAGCGTGCCGGCGAGCTGGTCGGCCCGGCCGGTCAGCCCGATGGTCTCCAGCGCGGCGGCCACCTCGTCGGGGATCCCCCGCCGACGCCGGGCCAGGGTGACCCAGCCGCGGCGGGCGCCCGCGGCGATGTCGAGGTTCTGCACGACCGACAGCTCCTCGAAGATCGTCGACGTCTGGAACGTCCGGCCGATGCCGAGCCGGCTGATCCGGTGCACCGGACGACCCAGCAGCTCCTGGTCGCCGAAGCACACCGAGCCGGTGGCCCGCACCAGACCGGTGATCGCGTCGACCAGTGTGGTCTTGCCGGCGCCGTTCGGCCCGATCAGGAACCGAATGTCACCGGCGGGCACCTCCAGCGAGACGCCGTCGACGGCGGTGAAGCCGTCGAAGCTGACCCGCACGTCACGGACGGACAGCCCGTCCAGTCGGCCGTCGCTCATTGGTGCACCTCCGCCCGCTCGGCGCGGCGGCGGGCCAGCGCCCACAGCGACGCCAGGCCGCCGGGAAGGAACGCCACCACCACCACGAAGAGCAGACCCTGCAGGTACGTCCAGGTGCCCGGGAAACGTTCGGAGAGGGCGGTACGCGCCCAGGCGACCGCCACCGCGCCGAGCACCGGCCCGAGCAGCGTGGCCCGGCCGCCCACCGCCACACCGATGACGAACTCGATCGACGGGACGATGCCGATGAGGGCGGGCGAGATGATGCCCACCGCCGGTACGAACAGCGCGCCGGCGAGGCCCGCCATGCCCGCCGCCACCACGTAGGCGACGAGCTTGACCGATGCCGGGTCGTAGCCGAGGAAGCGGACCCGCTCCTCGCTGTCCCGCACCGCCACCAGCAGTTCCCCGTAGCGGCTGTGGATGAGCTGGCGGGCCAGCGCGAGCAGGGCGAGCAGGACGCCGGCGATGATGAAGTACACCATCCGCTGGTTGACCGGGTCGTCCAGGTCGTAGCCGAAGAAGCCCTGGATGTCGGTGAGCCCGTTGGTGCCGCCCGTGGTCCCCTGCTGGCCGATCAGCAGGATCACCATGGCGGCGGCGAGAGCCTGGCTGAGGATGGCGAAGTACGCGCCCCGCACCCGGCGGCGGAACACCAGTGAGCCGAGCCCGAAGGCGACGGCCATCGGCAGCAGCACAGTGGCCGGCAGCGCGAACCACGGGCTGGCGAACGGCCGCCACCAGACTGGTAGTTCGTCGAGCTGCCCGTACAGCTGCATGAAGTCGGGCATCCCACCGGGACCCGCGTCGGCGAGCTTGAGGTGCATGGCCATCGCGTAGCCGCCCAGGCCGAAGAAGACGCCCTGGCCGAGGGTGAGCATGCCGCCGCGTCCCCAGGCGATGCCGATGCCGACGGCCACCATGGCGATGCAGAGGTATTTGGCGAGCAGGGCCAGCCGGAAGTCCGACAGCGCCAGCGGCGCGACGGCGAACAGCAGCGCCGCGCCGAACGCGAACCCCGCCGCCGCGCGCAGCCGGGACCGGCCACCGGACCGGCTCGCAGGCGCGATGTCGGCCGGGGCCGGGGCGTCGGCGGTGCTCGGCGGCGCGGGTGTCACGGCGGTCATGCGAGGCTCCTGGTCCGCAGGGTGAACAGGCCCTGTGGCCGCCACTGGAGGAACGCGACGATCGCCACGAAGACGATCACCTTGGCGACGCTGAGGGTCGTGAGGTACTCCCCGGTGGCCTGGAGGACCCCGAGGGCGAAGGCGACGATCAAGCTGCCCTTGAGCTGGCCGATGCCGCCGACCACGACGACCAGGAAGGCGTCGATGATCAGGTTGGTGCCCATGGTCGGGCCGATCGGGCCGAGAAGGGTGAGCGCCACCCCGGCGAGCCCGGCCAGGCCGGAGCCGAGAAAGAAGGTCGTCCGGTCGACCCGGGCGGTGGGGATGCCGGACACCGCGGCGAGGTCGCGGTTCTGCACCACCGCGCGGATCCGGCGCCCGAGCGGGGTGAGCCGCAGCGCCAGGGTGAGGGCGGCGACCGCGGCCAAGGCCAGGGCCAGGATGAACAGCCGGTTGTTGGCGACCGTCAGCCCGCCGGGCACCGCCACGTTGCCGGTGAGCAGGTCGGGCGCGCGGGTCTGCACGTTCGGACTGCCGAAGATGTCCCGGGCGAGCTGTTGCAGCATCAGGGACACGCCCCAGGTGACCAGCAGGGTGTCCAGGGGACGGGCGTAGAGCCGGCGGATCAGCAGGACCTCCAGCAGCACACCCATCGTGCCGGCGACCACGAACGCCACCGGCAGCGCGACCAGCAGCGACAGGCCGGCGCCGGTGATGCTCTGTTGCAGCACGTAAGTGGTGTAGGCGCCGGCCATGATGAACTCGCCGTGCGCCATGTTGATGACGTTCATCTGGCCGAAGGTCAGCGCCAGCCCGAGCGCGATGAGCAGCAGCACCGCGCCGATGCTGATGCCGGTGAAGAGTTGACCGAAGAGGACTGTCACGGTGGGTACTCCCGTACTGCTGGTCGAGGGACCCGGACGGGCCGCGTCGTCGCGGTGCCCGCCCGGGGCCGGCGTCGTCAGCTCAGGGCGCTCGCCCACGGATAGGTCTTGAGGTACGGGTCCGGCGCGATCGGCTTGCCGGAGTTCCACACCTCGGTGATCAGGCCGTCCGCGCCGACCTTGCCGATGCGGGCGGTCTTGGCGATGTGCTGGGTCTTGCCGTCGACGGTGACCAGGCCCTCCGGCGCGTCGAAGGTGATTCCGTCGGAGGCGCCGCGGACCTTCTCGACGTCGAACGCGCCGGCCTTCTCGACCATCGCCTTCCACAGGTAGACGCTGACGTAGGCGGCCTCCATCGGGTCGCTCGTCGGCTTGTCCGCGCCGTACTTCGCCTTGTACGCGGCCACGAACTTGCTGTTCGCCGTGCCGGGCGTGGTCTGGTAGTAGTTCCAGGCGGTCAGCTGGCCCTCCAGGTACTGGGTGCCGATGCTCTTGACCTCCTCCTCGGCGATGGACACCGACACCACCGGCATCGCGGCGGCGGTCAGCCCGGCCGACTTGTACTCCTTGAAGAACGCCACGTTGCTGTCGCCGTTGAGGGTGTTGAAGACCGCCTTCGCGCCGGACGACTTGACCTTGTTGACGATCGTGCCGAATTCGGTGGACCCGAGCGGCGCGTAATCCTCGCCGACCACCGTCATGCCGTTCGCCGCCGCGTACGCCTTGATGATTTTGTTGGCCGTGCGCGGGAAGACGTAGTCGCTGCCGACCAGGTAGACCGATTTCGTTCCCTGGGCCTTGAGGTAGTCGAGCCCGGGAACGATCTGCTGGTTGGTAGTCGCGCCCGTGTAGAAGATGTAGGGCGACTGTTCCAGGCCCTCGTACTGCACCGGGTAGAACAGCAGCGCCTTGTTCTTCTCGAACACCGGCTTGACCGCCTTGCGGCTGGCCGACGTCCAGCAGCCGAAAACGGCTGCGACCCGGTCCTCGGAGAGGAGCTTCTCGGCCTTCTCCGCGAAGGTGGGCCAGTCCGAGGCGCCGTCCTCCCCGACCGGCTGGATCTTCTTGCCGAGAACGCCGCCGGCCGCGTTTATCTCCTCGACGGCGAGCATGATGGAGTCGCGGACGGTGACCTCGCTGATCGCCATGGTGCCGGAGAGCGAGTTGAGCAGGCCCACCTTGACGGTGTCGCCGGAGACGTCGGCGGTGACGCCGGCCGCGCCGCCCTCGTCACTGGTCTTGCTGCCGCACGCGGTCATGGCCGCCGCGGCGACGAGGGTCATGGCGCCCGCCAGGATGCGGCGGCCCCAAAGAAGTGACATCTAATCTCCCTGCGGTGCACTCAAGTAGTGAAAGGACGGTCGGTGCGGTCCGGTGGAGTTGGCGATGCCGGGGTCGACGGGTGGACGTCGCCTGTGGTCATCGCATCGGTTACGGGCACGCAAAGCGTTGACCGGCATGATTGCGCGGACGTTTCCCAGTCCTTAATTGACTGTTTCCCGGGCCCCGGAGAGAACACATGCGGCAACGGCTGAAGCCATCCCACGAGAGATGGTTTCAGCCGTGATTAATTCGGTGAAGAATTGCGCCACCACAATGGTCGGCGGACAGATTCCGCCGACGGTGGACAGACATTCGCGGTATCCACCCCGAGGGTAGATACTTCACGCAGGAAGTATTTTAGGGCCGGGCCGGGTGGACGTGTCAAGGGCCGGTACCGGGCGGTCAGATCTGGGCGAGCACTGTGAAGTCGAGACCGTCGGCCTCGGCCAGGTAGATCCGCTGGCGCACGTGCCGCCGGCGCAGCTGCAGCCGACCGCGCGGCCCGTGGTACGCCACCGTGTCGGCAGCCGTCTCGATCGCCCGTACGTCGAGCGTGCGGGCCTGCCCGATCAGGGCGGCGAGCAGCATCACGCCCTCGTAGCAGGACTCCCCCAGGCTGCCCAGCGGCGGCGCCTCCACCCCGAACCGGCGGGCGAACTCGCCGTGGAAGTCGAGGTTCTCCTGCGTCACGAGGCCGGCGAAGAAGCCCGCCGTGCTGTAGAGCCGCCGCGTCGCGCCCGCCCCGCTGGCCAGCAGCATGTTCTCGTCCATCAGGGTGCTCAGCCGCAGGCAGCGCTGGTCCATCGCGGCACGCCCGAACGCCCGGTTGAACCGCACCGCGTCCGCGCCGACGAGCAGCATCACCACGGCGTCGGCCGCGCTGCGCTCGATCTGGCGCAACACGTCGTCGAAGTCGTGCGTCTCCAACGGCAGGAACGCCTGCCCCACCACGCGACCACCGCCGCGCAGCGCGTACCGATGGGCCGCCCGCGCGGTGCGCCGCGGCCACACGTAGTCGTTGCCGACCACGAACCAGCGGCGCACGCCCTGCTCCCCCGCGAGCAGCCGCATCGCGGGCCACAGCTGGGCGTCCGGCGTCTCGCTGGTCAGATAGACCCCCTCGGTACGCTCACCGCCCTCGTACAGTGCGGTGTAGACGTACGGCACGCGGTGCGCGACCCGGGGCGCGAGCGCCTGCCGCACCGAGGAGATGTGCCAACCGGTCACGCCCTGCACGGCGCCCACCGACACCAGCGCCTCCACCTGGGCGGCCACCTCAGCCGGCGGGGCCCCACCGTCGACCGGCACCAACCGCACCTCGCGGCCCAGCACTCCGCCACAGGCGTTTATCTCCTCGACCGCGAGCTGGGCACAGAGTTCGCAGGTCGGGCCGAACATTCCCGCCGGCCCGCGCATCGGGTACACCAGCGCGATGCTGACCACGGTCCGATCGACGGTGAGCCACGGCGGGGCCGGCGCGGACATGAGCCCATGATTGCCCGGCCGACGTGGGAAAACCATAGCTCTCCACGGACCGGGACGAGTCGCTACCATGACAGGGCCACCGGCCCAGGGAGTTCCATGTCAGACGTGCCCGGGGCGCCAGCCGATCTGCTGCGCTCGCTCACCCGCGCCGAACGGCTGCTCTCCCGCCGGTTGGCCGCCGTTCTGGCCGACGACGACCTGACCACCGAGGCGTGGCGGGTGCTCTGCCTGCTCGCCGACGGTCAGGGCCATCCGATGAGCGAGGTGTCCGCCGAGGCGTCGTTGCCGCCGGGGACCCTCACCAAGCTGGTCGACCAGCTCGTCGACCGCAACCTGGTGTTCCGCCGGATCGACCCGCTGGACCGCCGGCGTATCCGGGCCTATCTGACCGCCCGGGGCCGCCGCGAGCACGCCAGCCTCGACGAGCGGGTCCGGACCAGCCTCGCCGAGGCGGGCGTACCGGCCGACACCGTCCTGCTCGACCACCTCGCCGACCTGATCGCCCGACTCGACCCGGCGGGGCGCCGCGACGACGCCGAGGCGGCCGGCCTTCGCCGCTGACCCTCGCCTCACTCCACCCTGGTGAGCAGCGGCTCACCTTGGAGGTGGGCGCGCAGCGTGTGCGCGTCGGGAGCGGTGGCGGTCCACAGTGTCGCCGGGCCCCCCGCCAGGGGCAGCCGGGCGACGGTGCCGTCGACCGTCGCGGTCTCGTGGGGCAGCGACGGGTCCACCACCAGCAGCGACCCGGTGGCCGGCGCGCCGCCGAGCACCGCGGGGCCGGCCCAGCCGGGCGCGCCCGGTCCCACTGCGAGCGACTGACGCAGCAGCGGCCGGCCGTCGTAGTCGACCCGGGTGTGTACGACCACACCGCCCGGCGCCTCGCCGTACCGGCCGCAGATCACCTCGTCGCGCCAGGTCAGCCTCGCCCCGGCAGCCAGCTCGAGCCGGGACTCGGCGAGGTGGGCGCAGCCGGCCGCCGCGACCAGTTGCTCGGGCAGCCAGTGCAGTGCGCCGCCGTCGTGCACCACGGCGCGGACCGCCATCCGCGACACGACGCCGGGCCGGCCGGGCAGGGCGACCGAGGCGGCGACGGTGTGCAGGCGCACCGCCGCCCCCGGTCCCACGTCGATCTCCAGCCGCAGGTCGTCGCCGGCGAGCGGGCCGGCCGCCCCGCCGACGACGTACACGGTCACGCCACGACCGCTGCCGGGCGTCTGCCGCAGCAGCAGCGGCGTCTCACTGCGCAGCTCGGCGAGGACCGTGCCGCCCCGGCCGTCGGCCCGGGCCACCAGCCTGGCGTACGCGCGCATCAGGCCGGGCCGACCCGCGCGGCGATCGGGTGTACTGCCGCGTGGTGGGCCAGTTCGTGGCGGATCCAGTCGGCGACCTGCCCCGCCGTCGGGTCGCCGACTATCGACAGGAACACCGTCGGCAGGTCGCCGCGCCGGGCCCGCGCGTCGCGGTCCATGACGGCCAGGTCCGCGCCCACCATCGGCGCCAGGTCGGTCTTGTTGATCACGAGCAGGTCGGCGGACGTCACCCCCGGTCCACCCTTGCGCGGCACCTTGTCCCCGCCGGCCACGTCGACCACGAATATCTGCCGGTCCACCAGGCCCCGGCTGAACGTGGCGGTCAGGTTGTCCCCGCCGCTCTCGACCAGCACCAGGTCCAGCGGGCCGACCGCCTCGGCCAGCTCGTCAACCGCGTCGAGGTTGGCCCCGATGTCGTCCCGGATGGCGGTGTGCGGGCAGCAGCCGGTCTCCACGGCGCGGATCCGGGCCGGGTCCAGCACGCCGGCCCGCTTGAGGAAGTCGGCGTCCTCGGTCGTGTAGATGTCGTTGGTGACCACGCCGAGTCGCAGCTCGCCGGCGAACGCCCGGCACAGGGCCGCCACCAGAGCGGTCTTGCCGGACCCGACCGGCCCGCCGATGCCGACGCGCAGCGCCCGGCCGGCTTGGGCCAGCGGCGGATGCGGGTCCACCCCCGGTTCGGGGTGGGTGTGCGGAACGGTCTCGTCGTGCGGGGCAGGATTCCGGCCGGCAGTGGGCGCAGCGGTCGGCACAACGGTGTCAGGACGCAAAGAGACGCACCTCCCAGGTGGCATGAGCTTCGGCATGGATGTCGGCAAGGGGCGCGGCCGCCGCGGGCAGCCGCTCGGGTGGGTCGTCGGCGGCCCGGAACGCCGCGGCGGCGGTGCCGTCGCACTCGGAGGCGAGACCGACCAGCAGGGCCTGGACCCGGTACGGGTCGAGGCCGAGCAGGCGTACGGCCGCGCTGGCCGCACCGGTCACCGTCGCGTGCACGGCGACCGTGGCAGTCTCGGCGCGGCTCAGGCCGGCGGCGGCGCAGAGCAGCCCGAGCACCAACGGCTGGTGCGCTCCCCCAGGTGTGGAGGGCAGGTCGTCGAAGGACGCCTCCGGCCAGATGGCCCGGCCCGCGCGCAGCAGAGCCCGCCCCTGGCGACGGGACACCGTGCGCAGCGCCGGCGCCGCCGTCCGGGCGTCCAGCTCCGCGTCGAGCAACGCCAGCGTGGAACCGCGTACGGCGGAACCGGCTGACGTCACCGCCCGGTGCGCCGCCGCCGCGAACGCGGCGCCGACCAGCCCGGCGGTGGCCAGCCGGCCGGCCAGGAACGCCTCCAGCGTGACCAGGTCGGTGACCCGGCCGGCGGCGACTGCGGCCTCCAGGCCGTTGGAGTGGGCGTGCGCGCCGGCCGGGAAGCGACCGTCGGCCAGCAGCAGGAGCAGACTCGACGTCGCCATCAGAACAGGAAGTACCGCTGGGCCATCGGCAGGCGTGGCACCGGGTCCGGCTCCACCACCTGACCGTCGATCCGCACGGTGAAGGTGTCCGGGTCCACCTCGATCCGGGGCATCGCGTCGTTCTCCGGCAGGTCGGCCTTGCCCCGCGAGCGCACGTCCGCGACGGGCACCACCCGTCGCCGCACGTCGAGACGCAACCCGGCGTCGAGGGCGGCCGGCGCGACGAACGCCAGGCTGGTGGCAGGCGCCGCGGCGCCGTACGCCCCGAACATCGGGCGCGGCAGCACCGGCTGCGGCGTAGGGATGGACGCGTTGGCGTCACCCATCTGGGCGTACGCGATCATGCCGCCCTTGAGCACCAGGTGCGGTCGTACGCCGAAGAACGCCGGATCCCACAACACCAGGTCGGCCAGCTTGCCCGGCTCGACCGAGCCGATCTCCCGGTCCAGCCCGTTCGCCATCGCCGCGCAGATCGTGTACTTCGCCACGTACCGGCGGGCCCGGTGGTTGTCGGCCGCGCCGTCGCCGGGCAGCGCGCCGACCCGCTCCTTCATGACGTGCGCGCTCTGCCAGGTTCGCAGGATCACCTCGCCCACCCGGCCCATCGCCTGGGCGTCGGAGCCGATGATGGAGATCGCGCCGAGGTCGTGCAGCAGGTCCTCGGCGGCCATCGTGGACGGCCGGATGCGGCTCTCGGCGAAGGCCAGGTCCTCCGGCACGGACGGGTTGAGATGGTGGCAGACCATCAGCATGTCCAGGTGCTCGGCGAGGGTGTTGGCGGTGTACGGCCGGGTCGGGTTGGTCGACGACGGCAGCACGTTGGGCTCGCCGGCCACCGTGATGATGTCCGGCGCGTGCCCGCCTCCCGCGCCCTCGGTGTGGTACGAGTGGATGGCCCGGCCGGCGATCGCCCGCAGCGTGTCGGCCACGAAACCGGCCTCGTTGAGGGTGTCGGTGTGGATGGACACCTGCACCCCTGAGGCGTCCGCCACCCGCAGGCAGGCGTCGATCGCCGCCGGTGTGGTGCCCCAGTCCTCGTGCAGCTTGAAACCGCCCGCGCCGGCGCGCAACTGCTCCCACAGCGCCTCCTGGGAGACGGTGTTGCCCTTGCCGAGCAGCAGCACGTTGACCGGCAGCGTGTCCAGCGCCTCGTGCATGCGGGCCAGGTGCCAGGCGTTCGGGGTGACAGTCGTGGCCCGGGTGCCCTCGGCGGGGCCGGTGCCGCCGCCGACGAGTGTGGTGATGCCGCTGGCCAGCGCCTCGGTGACGATCTCCGGGCAGATGAAGTGCACATGTGTGTCGACGGCGCCGGCCGTGAGGATCCGGCCGTTCCCGGCGATGACCTCGGTGGCCGGGCCGATGACCAGATCGGGGTGGACGCCGGGCATGGTGTCCGGGTTGCCGGCCCGGCCCAGCGCCACGATCCGCCCGTCGCGCAGGCCCACGTCGGCCTTGACCACGCCCCAGTGGTCGAGCACCACCGCGCCGGTGACGACGGTGTCGAGGGCGCCCTCGGCGCGGGTCGCCCGCGACTGGCCCATCGACTCGCGAATCACCTTCCCGCCGCCGAAGACCGCCTCGTCGCCGCCCACGCAGTGGTCGGTCTCCACCTCGATCAGCAGGCTCGTGTCGGCCAGCCGGATGCGGTCGCCGGTGGTCGGCCCGTACAGGTCGATGTAGCGGTCCCGTCGCACGGCGCTCACCGCGCCGGCCCGTCGGTCGTCGGCGCCCCGCTCGTCGGCGCGTCCGTTCCCGGCTCTTCTGTTCCCGGCGCGTCTGTTCCTGGCGCGGTCGGTGGCGCTTCGTCCAGCGGCCCGGCGCATTCGCCGCGGAGGCCGGGCACGACGCGTGCGCCGCCGAGCGGGACCAGTTCGACGGTGCGGCTCACGCCCGGCTCGAACCGGACCGAGGTACCCGCCGGAACGGCGAGACGCTGACCCCAGGCGACGGCCCGGTCGAACATCAGGGCCGGGTTGGCCTCGGCGAAGTGGTAGTGCGAGCCGACCTGCACCGGACGGTCGGCGGTGTTCACCACGACCACTGTGGTCACCGGCCGACCCGCGTTGATATAGACCGGGCCGGCCGCCGGCAGGATCTCCCCCGGGATCACGGGATCGGGTGGTGCACCGTCACGAGCTTGGTACCGTCCGGGAACGTCGCCTCCACCTGCACCTCCCTCAGCATCTCGGGGATGCCGTCCTGGACGTCCTCGCGGCCGAGCACCGTCCGGCCGGCGGACATGAGGTCGACCACCGACCGTCCGTCGCGGGCCCCTTCCAGCAGGAAGGCGACGATGATCGCGACGGCTTCGGGATAGTTGAGTCGCAGGCCGCGCTCGCGGCGGCGGCGAGCGACATCGGCCGCGACATGGACGAGCAGGCGATCCTGCTCGTGCGGGCTGAGGAACACGGGACTCTCCGGTGGGGATCGGCGTGGCCGCGCTCGCCGTCGGCTCCGCGCGGAGCCGCGCCGGGCAGCACCACCCGGAGTACGAGCTGGAGTCACACGACCGCCGCGACACCGCCGACGGGGTGGCCCGGGACTCCACCGTCCCGGCCCGCGCGACGGGCACCCGGCGGTGTCGGTCGGATGCGGACCGCACCGCCCACCGCTTCAGCCGACCGTAGAGGATCGCCACCGGCGGGGGCAACAGTGTGCTCGGGATGAGGGATCGAGCCGCTCACGGCCGGCCCCGCCCCCTACCGCGACCGGCTCGCCCCGGGCAGCTACCTCGCCCTGTCGGCCCACAGCCGAGGCCGGCACAGGAGAGCTCGACCTGTCGCTGTGCCGCGGCCCGCCGGATCGTGACAGGCCAGGCTCAGCTCGTCGCGCGGGTGCGTCGCGCCGCGACGTAGCGGCGCATCTTCTCGGACGTTCCGCAGTCGTCCATGCTGCACCAGCGGCGACTGCGGTTCTTGCTCTCGTCGTGGAAGAGAAAGCGACAGCCGCCGCATCCCTTGATCCGGTCCAGCGCGCCTGTGGTGAGGAGCTGGACCGCCGCGTGCACCACCGGCCGCAGCGGCCGGGCAAGCGTCTGGTCGTCTCGCCAGGTCCATCCGAACGCACGCCCTGGATCGAGTCGTGCGTGACCGAGCGCGTCCGCTTCGTCGTCCCGCAGGCGAGCCAGTACGGACCGGCCCGGCCTGCGATCGGCAGCCACTGCCCGGAATACGTCGTCGAGATCGTCGCGGATCCGCAGCGATCGGGCGAAGGCGGTCTGAGAGCCGGCCGGATCATCGTGTGACAGCCGGCGCAACGCCTCCGCCTCCGGCTTGCTGAGCGCACCCGCGTACACGCTCCAGGCGACGAGCTCGGGGTAGCCGGTCAGCACGTCGCCGTCCGGAGATCCGACGGGCGGACCGGTACGGGTGTTGATGAAGTCCAGCGCGAGATTGCCGCCTACCAGGCGCATCCGCGTCACGCCGTCGAGTGTTTCCATCGAAACTCACTTTACCAGTTGACCCACATCGACGGGCGCAGCTAGCGTGTTGCCACCATAAGCGGTTTTGCCGGAAACAGGGGGCCTGATGAGACGCGGACGGGCAGTGGGAGCGCTGATCGGCCTGTCCGGTGGGACGTTCCTCTACACCACCGCCGAGGCGCTGCCGATCGGGCTGCTGCTCCCGATGGCGATGGACCTGGCCGTCTCGCCGCCGCAGGTGGGCATGCTCGTCACCGCGTACGGCGCGGTGGTGATGGTCGCCTCGGTCCCGTTGACGGCGCTGGTCCGCAGGGTCCCCCGCCGCCGGCTGCTGTCGGTGCTCCTGGCCGGCTTCGTCCTCAGCACCGCCGTCACGGCATTGACCAGCACCTTCACGCTGCTCCTGGTCGCCAGGATGGTCACCGCGACGACCCATGCGCTGTTCTGGGCCGTGGTGGTGCCGGCTGCGGCCGAACTGTTCCGGCCCGCACTACGCGGGCGGGTCGTCGCGGTCGTATTCGCCGGCGGCACCGTCGCGCTGGCGCTGGGAGTGCCCGCGGGCACCTGGCTGGGCGACCGCGCCGGGTGGCGCACATCGTTCCTGGCGGTGGCCGGGCTCGGCGCGGTCACCCTCGTCCTGGTGGCCGCGCTGCTGCCCTCGACGCGGCCGGAAGACGGCCACGCCGCCCGGGGTGCGACGCCCGACGCCCGACGCTTCTGGCTGCTGGTGGCGATGGCCGTCCTGGCGACCGCCGGTGCCATTGCCGCCTACACCTACGTCGCCCTCTTCGTCACCGAGGTCAGCGGATTCTCTGCCGCGTCAGTCGGGGCCATCCTGTTCGTGCGTGGCATCGCCAGCGTGCTCGGCATCCTCGCCATCGGCGCGCTGCTGGACCGCAGCCCGTGGCTCGCTCTCCTCACGACCGTCGCACTGCAATCGGCAGCACTGCTCGGCCTGTACACGTTCGGCCAACGGCCGTCGGTGTCCGTCGGCCTGATCGCTCTGGCCGGACTGGCATTCGCCGCGTTCACCGCGACGCTCGGCGGCCTCGTTCTGCAGGTGGCCCCCGGACGCTCCGACCTCGCCGCCGCCGCAGTCTCCGCCGCGGTCAACGTCGGCATCACCGCCGGCGCGTTCGTCGGCGGCCTGGCCCTGCCGAGCCATGGTGTACGCGCTACCGTGCTGATCGGCGCCCTGCTCGGCGCAGCCGCCCTGGTGCTGGCTCTCGGCGAACGACTCATCCGGCCCTCGCTCCGTCTCAGCCACGGTGCGGACTCTCGTCACGCAAGCGCCGGTGGCGGTACATCCAGCTCCTCGGCCAGCCGGCGGACCCGCGTCTAGACAGGGCTACCGGCAACCAGGTCCACACCCGGCAACCAGACCGAGCACCGCCCACCCCGACTCCGCAAGCCCCGATGGGCTGCGGAATCAGGATGCAACAAGCTCTTTGATCATGAAGTCCGGACGTGGGCGCCGGGCTCGCCTGGCGGGGCGTCGAGGGCCAGCCTCAGCGCCGCCTCGACCGGGTAGACCGGGCAGTACAGCGGAGTCTCGGTGGCTGGCGGGGACGCGTCCTTCGCCTCGAACGCCTCGCGGGCCCGGCCGAGGTCCGCGAGCAGGTCGACGACCGACGGCTCCTTCTTCGGCTCCGGGGGCGCCGCCTCGACGGCCGCCTCCGTCTTCGGCGCCGTGATCGAGACGCCGAGTGCCGCCGCGGCGGCGTTGAGCCCGTCCTTCGGCATCGCGGCGGCCAGCGCCGAGAGGCGGCCGACGGCCTGGTGGGCGTACGCGGCGTCGACCGGCACCGCCGGCAGCTCGAACCGGGTGCCGGCCTGAGCGCCGAACGGGGCGTCGCGGAACACCCGGTCGCGGTTCTCGGCGTCGACGAGCACGTGGCGGCCGTCATGGAGGTCGGCGTACAGGTTGGCGGCGAGCACGTTCCCGTCGAGCAGCAGGTTCTGGCCGGGCACGGTCGCACGGACGGCGATGCTGTCGGCGAAGGCGAGCACGTTGGCCTCGACCCGCACGACGCCCCGGCCTGAGATGTCCAGCAGGCAGCCGGTCGTGGACTGCCCGGTCGAGGCCCGGCCGGTGGGGTCGGCGGCGAACAGGACCGTGTTGCCGCGGACGGTCCAGGGGCCCGCGCCCGGTGCCTGGATACGGACGGCGGTGCCGCTCGTGTTGACGACCACGTTGTTCTCGAACGTCCCGTACGCCGCGCTGAGCTGCACGGCGCAGTACGCCGCGTTCGCGAAGACGCAGTTGCGCACGGTGATGGCGCCGCTTCCGCCGCGCAGGTCGAGCAGCGCCGCCGACTGGGAATGGCCCGCGTCGAGGGCGCCGCTGTCGGCGTACACGTTGTAGGTCGCCCCGTCGAACACGAACCCGTCGAGGATGAGGCCCTCCACTGAGTCCTCGCCGGTGAGCACCGGGTCGCCGAAGATGCCCTTCGCCTTGGTCTCCGGGGTGAGCACGAAGCGCACGGGGTGGCGCCAGGGGTCGCGCGCGGCGAACTCGGCGTCCCACCCGCCCAGCAGCGTCAGGTTGCGTACCGGGATGCGCCACGTGCCCGACCGCAGGCGGCCCGTGTAGTCACCCGCGGCGACGAGGATGCGGTCGCCGTCGGCGGCCTTTTCGAGGGCCTGGAACGGGTCGCGGAACGGCGCCTCGCGGCTGCCGCTCCCGCCGGAGGACCCGGCCCGCACGAACCAGTCGCGCCCGGCCGGCCGGGGCGGCTCGGGGGCCGTGATGTCGAGCACGGGTGCGAGGGAGTCGAGGACGATGGTGGCGCTCTGACGGCCGCCGGGCGGCGTGAGGCGGTACGTGCCGCGGAGCAGGTACGTGGACTCGACGTCCAGGCCGCGCGAATACCGTACGGCCTCCTCAGTCTGGTGGTGGACGAGGCCGTAGCGCGGGGCGAGCGCCCACCACGGGGTGTTGTCGGTGCCGGGCTCGTAGACGGCGACGCCGATGTGCGTCTCCGCGAGCTCGGGGATGATCTGCGTGTTCTGGTCGAAGCCGACCCCGGCCCGCACCTGCACCGGGGTCCCGGCGAGCGCCGGGTCGGCCTCGTAGAGCCGCGCCCAGTCGACGGCCTGGTACGCCGGACCGGCCGGGAGCTCGGTGAACGGCTCCGGCGCGGCCAGGTCGGCGGGGTGCGCGCCCGGGGCCGCGCCGACCGCGAGGACGAGCACCTCGGCCGGGGCGAGCCGGCGCATGACGGGCCGCTGAACATCATGGTCCGGTGTGGGCGGCAGCTCACCGAGGCCGGCCGATTTCCGCAGCGCGTTGAGGGCGGCGGTCGGCGGGCGCTCGTACGTGGCGGCAGTGTCCGCTGTGTACGGGTCGAGCCACGCCGCCGGGATCCCGGTCAGCTGCGGGTCGCCGACGGTGTTGCCGGCCGCCGAGCGCAGGCCGACGTCTTCGAGCTCCGCGGCGTACTCCTCGGTGACCTCGGCCTCCGCGCCCGGCACACGGCTGCGCACGATGTCGCGCGGTGTGGCGAAGAACAGGTTGCGGTCGACGGCGATCTGCCCGACGTCGCGCAGGCAGGCGACGGCCGCGTTGCCGCAGCCGACGAACACGTTGTCGGCGATCGCGGCAGCGCCGTCGACCCGTACGCCGACGGCCCGGTCGGCGCCCGAGCCGCGCGGCGGGTCGGAGTCGTCGTGGGCGAAGGCGAAGGTGTTGCGGCTGACCGCCGCCGGGGTCTCGGGGGCGCCGTCGCGGACGGTGAGCAGGCTGAGGCCGACGCAGTTGACGACGATGTTGTTCTCGAAGACCACGGAGTCGCCGCCGAGCTCGACGGCGCCGGAGCTGCCGTTGGCGAAGCCGCAGTCGCGGACGGTGACGCGCTCGCCGCGCAGGCTCACCAGCGGGCCGTCCCCGTAGGAGGCGCGCTGCAGGCCGCCCTGCTCGTCGTAGTCGTCGCGCCCGGCCCCGTCGAAGAACAACCCGTCCAGGACGAGGCCGTCGTGGCTGCCAATGCCCTGGAGCATGTTCGGCTCGTTCGGGACGCGCAGGCCGGCCTTTGCCGCGAAGACCGTCGGTGTCTGCCAGGGGGTACGGCGGGTGAAGTCGGGGCTGTACCCGCCGAGCACTGTCAACTCGGGGGTGTCGACGACCCACGAGGAGCGCTCGCCGCGCCCGGTATAGGTACCCGCCGCGATGTGGATGCGGTCGCCGGGCGCAGCCTGCCGCAGGGCGAGCCACGGATCGTGGAACGGCCGGGTCCGGGTGCCGTCGCCGACCGGACCGCCCGCCGCGACGAAGAGGTCGGTCATGACTTCTTCACCTCGTCGTCGGCTTCCTCCGTCTTGTCCGCGAGCAGCTTGAAGCCCACCTTGACCGCGTCTTTGACCTGGGCGAATGCGGCGAGGCCCGTCTGCTTGTAGGGTCCCTCGGCCAGGTCCTTGACGTATTCCTCCTCAGTCGCCAGCAGCGACTCCAGAGAATCCGAGGCCTTCTTCAGCTCCTCGTTGAACTTCGCCAGCGTGTCCGGATCATCGGTCAGCTGGGCGAAGGCATTGGTGCTCTCCTCCACGAGCGTGGGGAAGAGCTCGTCGTAGAGCTTGCCGGACTGCTCCTTGGCCGCCTCGGCCCGCGTGTCGAGCCCTCGATCGAGGACGTTCTCCTTCATCCAGTCCCAGTCGGTGGCCCGGTAGTCGCCGGACGCGCCGATGCCGCGCCAGTTCCCCGCCGCCTCGGCGCCGCGGGCGAAGAGCTTGTCGATCCAGTCCTCGTCGAGCTGCTCGCGGGCCGCGGTCAGCAGCTTGATGTTGTCGACCACCGTCTGCTTCGCGGCACGCTTCTGCTTGGCCGCCATGAGGTTCTCCGCGGCGAGCTTCTCGAAGGTCTTGATCGCCTCGTTGGCGGCTTCCTTGGACGACGGGTCCCTCATGAAGAGGACGATCAGGCGGGCGCCCGAGGTCGGGAGGTACTTGACGAGCAGGCTCTTGACCGTGTCCTGGATGGAGCCGAAGTTCTTGAGGAGCAGCTGCTCGACGATCGCGTCGTTGCTGCGCGCGTTCTTGAGGTCCTCCTCGCACTTCTTGATGAGCGCGAGGTCGGCCTCCAGGACCTTGCCCATCAGCGTGGCGACCTCGGGGACGTCGAGCCGGGCGACCTGCGCCCAGATCTTGCGCTCCCCGGCGAGGAAGTCACGCGGGCCGACCGCGGTCCACCGTTCGTCGGCGGACATCGCGTTGGCCTGGCTGTCCTCCAGCACCGACCGGATGTCCGATTCGAGGCGCTCCATCAGCGCCTCGGCCTGCTCGCAGTTGGTCTCCCACCGGTCGGTCAGGCCGTCATAGCCCGGTTGCTCCAGCTTGGAGAGCATCTCCTCGAACAGCTTCTCCCGATCGGTGTCGAAGCGTTCCAGCAGATCCATGACCTTGTCGAGGATGTCCTCCTCGAAACCCGTGGCGCGCATCCGCTGCTCAACGAGCTCGCGGGCGTCATCGACATCTTCCACAAATTTCAGCGTAGGAGGCCCCGGTCACCCCAGGCAGTCGTAAACCCGATCCCTGCCAGATCAACAAGGCGTCCCGGCGGATGTCGCCGGTGCCACCGATGACCAGCAGGAAAAGCCGCTCGATCTCGGCGTGCTGGGCGAGCAGCAGGTCGACCACGTCCTCCTGCGGACCCGGGCTGGCCGGGGCGTCGGTGTCAGGCATGGGTGCCTCCCTCGGCGCGCAGCCGCTCCACCGGGTGCGGGCCCTCGGTCTCGATGCGGTACTCGTCGCCGAAGCGCTCCCGGTGCATGTCGATCACCTGCTCGCTCGGCGGCTGCTGGCCGTCGTGCAGCTGCTGCTGCATCCACTCGAAGCGCTCGTGGGCCTCGATGACGTAGCCCTCACCGAGCTTGGTCAGGCCGACCGTCTCGGCCAGCAGGTGCCGCAGGTACTGCTTGTTCGGCTCGAACGTCAGCGGCTCGGGCAGGCCGGCGCTGCCGACAATCTCCTCGGGCTCCCGGCCGTCGTGGCGACGCAGCAGGTCGGCGGCCTGCTGCAGGTGGGCCAGCTCCATCTGCAGGTGCAGCTCCCAGATCGCCTTGACCTTTGGGTCGCTCTCCTGTTGCAGGAAGGAGTAGTAGAGCCAGCACTCGTTGTACTCGTGGGTGAGCAGCCGCTCCCACCAGTTCTCACCCGGATCGAGCAGCGACTCGTAGTGAGTGACGTGCTCCTGCTCGATCAGGCTGATCTCCTGGTAGAGCTGGCGGGCGATCGGCTCCATGTACTGCGGGCCGACGTTCATGTAGTAGAACATCACCTGCTGCTCGGCCGAGAGGATCGTCAGCGCGTGCAACTTCGAGCGCGGGTCCACCGAGTTGCGGTCGTACGGCGTGCGGACCTCGTCGAACGGGTGCCGGTGCTCCTGCACGGTGGGCCGCCCGGGCATCACCTCGGTCAGCCCGTCGACGATCTTCTCCGCCTTGCGACGCTCGACCATCTCGTACAGGTTGGCGTAGCGGTACAGGTGGTCGAAGTCCTCCAACACACCGAACTCGTACGCCCGCTTCAAGTACGGGTCCGGCTCGTGCCGGGCCACCCAGGCGGTGAGGTCGACGGCGACCTGCTCGTATCCCAGCGTCGTCTCCAGCACGCTGGCCACCCCGGGCAGCAGCCAGTTCACCACCCGCTGCTGCTGGCTCTCCACGTACCGCACGTACGCGAGCTGCCGGCGGACCTCCTGGTCGGGGCAGTTGCGGGCGAACTGGTGCTGGAAGTTGATCGCCTCGACCTCGATGCCGTTCATCGTGATGATCCGGCACCGGGTGTACGGGTCGACGGCCTCGGGGTCGATCGGCTCGACATCAAGCTCGCGCCAGTTGCGGATCTGGCTCTCCAGCGGGATTCCCTTGTGATCCAACGGATTGAACATGGCACTCCTTCGTTGGGTGTTGTTGCGGTCTCCACCCGAGGGCACGAGCAGGTGGGCCGGTGCTCGCCGAGCCCCGCCACCCTGCACGCCGCACGAACGGCGCCGGCAGGCGCGTGGGCCGGGTATCCCCCTTGCCGACATGGCACCTCCGCTCTCCGTGAACGACCCACCCGCGTTACGCGAAACAGCAGGGGAGGACCCGGAAGGGCGCATGTCTTGACCCGTTCGTCCCCTCTACCCCACCCGAGCGACCTGACACCTTCCCGGGTGCTTTCCGACCTATAGGTGCAGGCGTACACCCGGCTGGGCGTGCCGGGGCGGAAACGGCGTGTTTGCCCCGACGTCGGCGGGGGGACCTCAAGGACCGGCGCATACGGCCGCTACGGCGGCATTCGGCGCTTCCCCGGTGGGTCACCCGGACTTCCGTGACCAGAGATGTCTTCTCGATGCCCCCGGCATCCGCGTCCAGCGACAGCGGACCTGACGGTCCTTCCTCCCTGGGCGCACCCCGATAACCAGGATCTGTTCATGGCCTCGTCCCCCACTGCCACCGCCCGGCGCGGCACCAACGCCACCGAGTCGCACCGCGTCCACGGCGAGACGAAGCCCGCCTACAAGACCACCGAGTTCGTCGCGTACGTGGTCATGGTCCTCGGCGTGCTCATCGCCTCCCTCGTGGTCGACGGCAACGGCAACGGCGACAACGGCAGCGGCGGTGACTTCTTCCGCGCCGACCGCGCCTGGCTCTACGTCACCATGCTGACCATCGGCTACATGGTCAGCCGCGGCTTGGCCAAGGCCGGCAGCCGCTCCACCCACAACGCCTGATCCCAAGCACGACATCGCCGCCCGGTCGCCATCCGCGCGACCGGGCGGTGCTGCGTCTCGGCGACGACCACCCTGCGGGCCGGAGGAGTCGCAACGCCCTGGTCCTCAGGTGCGGGAGCGACTTGCGAGGGTAGGGACAGGCCCGGGTCAAGAAGCGCGCCCTACGTGTCCACCCCGGACCGCGCCCTCGACCGGCCCGGGCGGGCGGGGTTCCGGTGGATGGTGAGGTGCCCCATGACGATCTCGTTCGTCGACCCGCGGAGCGCGAGCGCGCTGCCGCCGGCCGCACCTGTCGGCGCGGCCTTAGGGCCAGCGCCCCGATGTGGCGCATGAGGAGCCGTCCTATGCCGTGACCGGCGGCCGGGGGTGCACGAACATGGTGTAGACCTTGTTGCCGTCGCGGGAGACGGTGCCGATGATCCCACTTTCTTCGGCGACGAAAATCTGCCGTTGTGTGGCGAGTTCCTTGATGCGATGTTCGGTGAAGTGTTCGCACATCCGCTCGATCACCTCGCTCGGATAGTCATAACTGTTGGCCTCACGTAGGCAGCGTTCGATGAGGCCCGCCACGGCAAGGGCATCGGCGTTGTCGAACCGTCTTACGATCACCATCGATCAATCTTGCCTGCACCATGTGCCAGACGGAGCACCGGCGTGCTCTTCTACCACCAGCACATCCCCGCGGTCCTCGTCCCGTTGCCCGAGCACGATCCGCGCACTGCCCCGGAGCTACCAGACGTAGTCGACGAGGACCGGCGCCTGCTCGACGGCCGTCATCTACCGGCGTTCCGGGACTTGCTCGTCTTCGGCACCACCGCCACCGGTGAGGAGAGCACCCGTGCCTGAGCCTCGTCCGCCGCTCCACAATGCCGAACCCCACAACTCGGAACCGTCGTGCTCTGCCGCGTCTGAGCCAGAGCGGGACGGCGCCGACGTCGCGCGGTTCGGGTCAGGTGGAGCCGCGGACGACCAGCGTCGTCGGCAACACGGTCGGCTTGGGCGGGTCGTCGCCGCCGTGCAGCATGGCGACCAGCGCCTCGGCGGCGGCCGTGCCGAAGCCGGGCTTGTTCTGGGCGACGGTGCTGAGCCCGGGCGGGATCAGCGCGGCCACCTCGATGTCGTCGAAGCCGATAATCGCAATGTCGTCGGGGATCCGTAGGCCGGCCGCCTGGGCCGCGCGCATCGCGCCGACAGCCATCTCGTCACCGGCGACGAACACTGCGGTAGGGCGGTCGTCGAGGGCGAGCAGCCGGTTCATCGCGGCGTGACCGCCGTCGAGATAGAAGTCTCCCTCGATGACGTGGCTGTCGGCGAGCGGCAGGCCGGCCCCGGCCAGAGCGGCCCGGAAGCCGACGAGCCGTTCGGCTCCCGGCCAGGTTCGCAGCGGGCCGGTGATGGTGGCGATGCGCCGGTGGCCGCGTTCGACGAGGTGGCGCACGGCGAGCGCCGCGCCGCCGGCATTGTCCGAGGTGATGTAGGTCGATGTCGGGCCGTCGACCCGCAGGTCGAGAGCGACGCACGGCACCTGGGCTTCGACGAGGGCGAGCACGGCCGGGTCCCGGGTGCCGTTGTCGATGATGACGGCGCCGTCGAGATTGTGCTGGCGGACGGCGCGTACGTATCGCTGCCCGTCGTCGGGCCCCGCCGCGTCGTGACCGGCGAGCATGAGCAGGTTCAGCCCGTGCGCGCTGAGCGCCGTCTTGAGCGCGACGAGGATCTCCTGCAGGAACGGGTGGCGCCATCCAGGGCGGCGATGGTCGGTGTCCCATACCAGGCCCACCATGTTGGATTTCTTCGTGGCGAGCGTCCGGGCCGACCCGTTCGGCAGGTAGCCGATCTCGGCGGCCAGGTCGAGGATGCGCTGACGGGTGTGCTGGCTGACGACCTCGGGGGTGTTGAAGACGCGGGACACGGTGGCGACGGACACGCCGGAGCGGCGCGCCAACTCCCTAATTGTGGTCAATGTGGTGCCTTCTCTGTAACCGGTTTCACGACCGTAGCGTCAGCGATGTCCGCCGGTCAAGCCGCATCGACCGTTACCGTTTTGTAACTTGACACCCCCTAGCCGAAACCGTTCACACTTCCCAGGAAAGGCGCTCACCGGCGACTCGGCCGGCATCCGATCTTCATCCAACTCCACCCACCCCACCGCCATCGCTTCGCCGCGATGTAACCGGTTTCAGGTAACCGGTTACATCACCGCACGAAAGGGTTCCCTGGTATGCACCCAAACCGATTGTTGCGACTGACGGCGGCCATCCTGGCCGCCGGAGTACTGCTGACCGCGTGCGGCACCGGCACTGACGAAGGCTCCGACGGCGGCAACGAAAAGATCACCCTGAACGTCAATCTGTTCGGCAACTTCGGGTACCAGGACCTGTACGCCGAGTACCAGAAGTCGCACCCGAACATCACGATCCAGGAGCACACGGCCGCCTACAACGACCATCATCGCGACCTGATCACCCACCTGGCCACCGGCTCCGGCGCGGGCGACATCGAGGGCGTCGACACGGGCTTCATCGCGCAGATGCGCGAGCGGGGCAACCTCTTCGTCGACCTGGGCAAGGACCGCCAGTCCGAGTACCTCGACTGGAAGTGGGCGGCGTCGCTGGCCAAGGACGGCAAGCAGATCGGGTACGGCACCGACGTCGGCGGCCTGGCCATCTGCTATCGGCGTGACCTGTTCGAGAAGGCCGGCATGCCGGTCGACCGCGACCAGGTGTCGGCCGCCTGGGGCAGCGGCTGGGACAAGTACATCGAGTTCGGCAAGCGGTACGCGGCGAAGGCCCCGGCCGGCAGCGCCTTCTTCGATGGCGGAGGCCAACTGTTCAACGCCATCATCGGCCAGGCCCCGGTCGGGTACTACAACGAGGACAACGGCATCGTCGTGGGCACCAACCCCGATGTCCGCAAGGCCTGGGACCTGACGGTGACGGCGATCCAGAGCAGCCTGTCGGCCAGGCTGATCGGCAGCTCGCAGGAGTGGAACAACGGCTTCGCGAAGGACCAGTTCGCCACGATCGCGTGCCCGGCCTGGATGATGGCCAAGATCAAGGACCAGGCGAAGCACGCCGCCGGCAAGTGGGACGTGGCGAGCGTCCCGGGCGGCGGCGGCAACTGGGGCGGCTCGTACCTCACCGTTCCCAAGCAGGGCAAGCACATCGAGGAGGCCAAGAAGCTGGCGGCGTGGCTGACCGCCCCGGAACAGCAGGCCAAGGTGTTCACCGCGCGGGGCAACCTGCCGTCCATCCCGGCGCTGTACGACAAGCCTGACATTGCCCAGTACAAGGACGCCTTCTTCAACAACGCCCCGGTGGGCCAGCTCTTCACCACCGCGGCAAAGCAACTCAAGCCCCAGCACCAGGGCCCGCGAGCCGGGGATGTGCAGACCACCATCCGCGACGCCCTCGTCCGCATCGAACAGGGCAAGCAAAGCTCCGACGAGTCCTGGAAGCAGATGGTCAGCGACGTCGAGCGCCTCGCCAAGTAACTCGACCCGCGCCGCCGGCGGTCGCCCTGACCGCCGGCGGCCCCCGGCGACGAAGGATCGACGATGGCCACCTACCTCCACCAGGCCCGCCGGGCCGGCCTGAGCCGGCTCGACACCAAGGGCTCGCCCTACCTCTACATCCTGCCGTTCTTCCTGCTGTTCGGCGCGTTCGGGCTGTTCCCGCTGCTGTACACGGCGTACGTCTCGTTCAATGACTGGGACCTGCTCGACTCCGGGTCGCACCGCTGGGTCGGCCTCGCGAACTACCGCGAGATGCTGCAGGACGCGTACTTCTGGAACGCCCTGGGCAACACACTCAGCATCTGGGTGCTGTCCACCGTGCCGCAACTGCTCGCCGCGCTCTGGATCGCCCACCTGCTCAACCACCGGCTGCGGGCCCGCACCGCGCTACGGATGGGCGTGCTGCTGCCCAACGTCACCTCGATCGTGGCGGTGACGATCGTCTTCACCCAGCTGTTCGGCCGCGACTTCGGCATGGTCAACTGGGCGCTCGGCCTCGTCGGCATCGGCCCGATCGACTGGCAGGCCAACACCTGGAGCTCCCACCTGGCCATCTCGTTCATCGTCGCCTGGCGATGGACCGGCTACAACGCTCTCATCTACCTCGCCTCGATGCAGGCGATCCCGCACCACCTGTACGAGGCCGCCGACCTCGACGGCGCGTCGCAGGGTCAGCAGTTCAGGCGGATCACCGTCCCGATGCTGCGGCCGACGATCATCTTCACCACGGTGATCTCAACGATCGGCGGCCTGCAGATCATGGCCGAACCCCTGCTGTTCGCCAGCTCCCAGACGCCCACCGGCGGCTCCGACCGGCAGTTCCAGACCGTCGCCCTGTTCATGTACGAGCAGGGGTTCCGGGAGTTCCGCTTCGGCTACGCCTCGGCGGTCGCCTGGACGCTCTGTCTGGTCATCGCCATCTTCGCGATCATCAACTTCCTGCTCACCCGGCGCATCGCCAAGGACGAGGACTGAGGAGGACGCCGTGACCACCCTCGCGGACCCCGCACAGACCGGCACCACCCCCTCGCCGCCGCAACGCCGGTCCCACCGGCGCAGGAGCTTCGGGTACCCACGCAAGGGCTCGGTCTGGAGCTACGGCGCCCTGCTGGCGGTCGTGGCCGGGTCGGTCTTCCCGCTCTACTGGTCCATCGTCGTGTCCTCGCAGACCAGCGACGCCGTCACGAAGGTGCCGCCGGCCCTGGTGCCCGGCGGGCACCTCTTCGACAACATCGCGCGCGTGTTCGACACGACCGACTTCGGCCGGGCCCTGGTGAACTCCTTCATCGTCAGCGGCTCAATCACCGTCTCCGTGGTGTTCTTCTCGACCCTGGCCGGGTTCGCCTTCGCCAAACTGCGGTTCCGAGGCCGAAAGGCGCTTCTCGTCGTGGCCATCGCGACCTCGATGGTGCCGCACCAGCTCGGCATCATCCCGCTGTACATCCTGATGGCCGACCTCGGCTGGACCGGACGCCTCACCGCCGTGATCGTGCCTGGGCTGGTAACCGCGTTCGGCGTCTTCTTCATGACCCAGTACCTCGGCCGCGCCGTGCCCGACGAACTGCTGGAGGCCGGCCGCGTCGACGGGTCCAGCACGTTCGGCCTGTACTGGCACATCGTCCTGCCGGCGGCCCGCCCCGCCGCGGCGGTGCTCGGGCTGTTCACCTTCATGCAGGCGTGGAACGACTTCTTCTGGCCGCTGGTCGTGCTGCAGAACAACGCGACCGTGCAGGTGGCGCTCTCCGCACTGGCCAGCGGCTACACCACCGACTACACCCTGACGCTGACCGGCACGTTGCTCGCCACGCTGCCGATCCTCGTCGTCTTCATGCTCCTCGGCCGGCATCTCGTCGACGGCATCATGCAGGGGGCCGTGAAGGGATGACCACCACATCCCAAGGCGCCGCCGCGGCCGCAACCCAGCCGGACCTGCCCGAGCTGCCGGACCTGCCGGCCGGCTTCAGCTGGGGCGCGGCCACTGCGGCGTACCAGATCGAGGGGGCGGTCGACGAGGACGGCCGCGGGCCGTCGATCTGGGACACCTTCTGCCGCCGCCCCGGTGCCGTCGACGACGGCACCTCCGGCTCGGTCGCCTGTGACAGCTACCACCGCTGGCGGGAGGACGTGGACCTGCTGGCCGGCCTCGGCGTGGACGCCTACCGTTTCTCGATCGCCTGGCCACGGGTCATGCCGGCCGGGCGGGGCGCGGTGAACCGGCGGGGCCTCGACTACTACGACCGGCTCGTCGACGCCCTGTGCGGGCACGGCATCCGGCCGTTCGTCACGCTGTACCACTGGGATCTGCCCCAGGCGCTCGAGGACGAGGGTGGCTGGCGGGTACGGGACACCGCCGAGTGGTTCGCCGAGTACGCCGCCGCGGTGGCGGGCGTCCTCGGTGACCGGGTCCAGGACTGGATCACGCTGAACGAGCCGTACTGCTCGTCGATGGTCGGCTACGCGGAGGGCCGGCACGCGCCCGGCGCCGCCGAAGGACACGGTGCCCTGGCCGCCGCCCACCACCTGCTGCTCGGGCACGGCAGGGCGGTCGCCGCAGTCCGGTCCGCCGCCGGCCCGCGGGCGCGCGTCGGCATCACGCTCAACCTCTCCCCCGCCGTGCCGGCCAGCGATACCGAGGCCGACCGGGCGGCGGCGGATCGGCAGGACCTCATGCTCAACCGGCAGTTCACGGATCCGGTGCTGGGCGGCGCGTACCCGTCCGGGTTCGAGCGGCTCTACGCCGGGGTGAGCGATCTGTCGTTCCGCCGGGACGGTGACCTGGCGGTGATCTCCACGCCGCTGGACTTCCTCGGTGTCAACTACTACTACCGGGTGCACGTCGCCGACGCCCCGTACGAGCAGCCCGACCCGGCGCTGCGCAGCGCGTTCGACATCGGGGTCCGGCAGCTACGGCCGGACGGGTTGCCCACCACCGACCTGGGCTGGCCGGTGGAGCCGCAAGGGCTCTTCGACACCCTGACCGGGCTCGCGGACCGTTACCCGGGCCTGCCTGCCGTGTACGTGACGGAGAACGGCTGCGCCGACCTGCGGGACGGACCCGAGCCGGACCCGGAACGGATCTCGTTCGTGGCCGGGCACCTGGCGGCGGCGGCCCGTGCGGCCGCCGTCGACGACCGGCTCGATCTGCGGGGGTACTTCTACTGGTCGCTCATCGACAACTTCGAGTGGGCCCGCGGGTACGGGCCCCGCTTCGGTCTGGCCCACGTCGACTACGGCACCGGATCCCGTACGCCCAAGGCCAGCTACCACTGGCTGCGTGACCGCTTGCAGGCGTGGCGGAAACGCACCTCCACCTGAAGCACCCGGAACCCGTACGCCTTCCGTGGCCTCATCTACTGCGCCGCCTGCGACCGACGCATGCAGGGCCAGTACAACCACGGCGACGCCTACTACCGCTGCCGCTTTCCCCAGGAGTACGCCCTCGCCGACCAGGTCCCACACCCCCGCAACGTCTACCTGCGCGAGGACGCACTCACCGACCCGCTCGACACCTGGCTAGCCTCCGCGCCCCACCGCATCGCACACACGATCACCGCGATGGCCGACGCCCAACCCCTCAACCAACCGCCCACAACGAGCACCGCAGCCCAAGCAATCATCACCGAGTGCGACGCCAAACTGGAGCGCTACCGCGCCGCCCTCGACGCCGGCGCCGATCCGGCAGTCGTCACCGTGCTCCGTAACGCCGACCCGGCCGACAAAGCCGAGGTCTACCGGCAACTCGGACTCCGACTGAACTACCAGCCGGAAACGCAAACGGTGCGCGCTGAAGTCGATCTCAGCGCACACCGTGGGGTTATCGTTTGTGTCCGAGGGGCCACACGACCCATTGCCCCACCGCCGATGACACTCACGGCTACTCTGAGGCTTGCGCAAGCCTAGCGACGCCAAGAGCCTGTGTCAGGTGTGTTTGGCTGACCTTCGTGGTGGCTCATCTCTACTGTGGACGACACACCCCTAGGGCATTGTTAGGTTCGGCGGCGTTTGTTGCCGTGTAGCGGTTTCACGGGTTGGTGGCGGGTGATGCAGGCGCCGGTCCAGGTCGCGAGGAGTCGTTGCAGCTCGCGGATGACCCTGTAGAGGGTCAGGCCGGCGCAGCCGCTTTTGGGCCCAGACGCAGTTCCGTGATGAACAGGTGCGCGGCGGTGACCAGGGTGACGTAGCGGTGCCGCCCGGTCCAGGAACGGCCTTCGAAGTGGTCCAGACCGAGCCCGGTCTTCAGCTCGCGGTAGTCGTGTTCGATGCGCCAGCCGATCGTACCGTAGCGGACCAGGTCGACGCGGCTGGTCGTCTCCGCCGAGTTCGATCGGGTGCACAGCATCCAACGGGCGGTCGAGGTGAATTCGGTGGACGCCGTCATCAGCACCGCCGACCTACGGCCATGCATCATCGAGGCGATCGTGCGGGGCATGAACAGTGACCCCGTGACCCCGCGGCGCGCTTCAGTCCTGCGGGCTACCGTCCCGGCAGCTCGACGACCACCGCGGTCACCATCAGGCCTCGGCCTATGAGGAACGAGCCAGACAGCGCGGTGAGCGGGGGACCGCCATCCAGCCGGTCACCGGGAATGAGGAGGTGCGCGACGAAGGTACGGGCTCGGGGATCGATTTCCAGGTGCACGTCCTCGAAACCGAGCCACCGCGCGGTCAGCGGAAACCACGCCTTGTAGACCGATTCCTTCGCGCTGAACAGCAGTCGGCCCCATTGCGTCGCCGGGTCGTGAAGCGTGACCCGGCGAAGGGTATCGGTGTCTCCAGGGGCGACGATCGACTTGAGTACACCTCTTGGTAGCGGTCCGTGCGGCTCGGCGTCGATGCCCACCGACGAAATCTCCGCAGCCCGGGCAACCGCCGCGGCGCGGTATCCGCTGCAGTGTGTCAAGCTGCCCACCACACCGGCCGGCCACAACGGCTCCCGCTTCGGCCCCGACCGGATCGGGGCGGGAGGCAATCCCAGCAGGCCCATAGCCTGTCGGGCGCAGCGGCGGGCGGTGATGAACTCGCGCCGTCGGCTCTTGACCGCGGCGGCGATCAGGGCAGCCTCGCCCGGGTATGGCGGCTCGTCCGGAATGTCCCCGTACGCCTCCACGCTCCGCACCGCCGCCGGGAGCAGCTTGTCGATCACCGGGTGTCCTTCAGGATGACGCGCATCGGTGCTGGAGTAGACGACCGGCGCATCCTCTCCCGCGGGTAGCCCAACGACACCTGCTCGAACGGCACGCCGCCGTAGGCGGTCGAGCAGGGAATGTGCAGATGTCCGTAGACAACCGCGACCGCCCGGAACCGGATGCGCCAGTCGACGGTCAGCTCTGTGCCGCACCACTGGGCGAACTCCAGGTACGACAGCACGTCAATCGGCTGCCACACCAGCGGCCAGTGACTGACCAGCACCGTCCGGAGCCCCGGGTCGATCGCGGACAGTCGGGCCTTGGCGGCGACGCGGGCCCAGCGCCAGGACTCCCGGTTCCGGTACGGGTCCGGGTGCAGCAACGACTCGTCCGCGCACATTACGTCGGCGTCGTACGCGCGCTTCAGCGCCTCCTCCTTGGTGGCCGCACCGTCGACCCGGAAGGAGTAGTCATAGAGCGGGAAGAGTGGCGCCACGACCACCGGGCCGTCCGGTGCCAACCAGACCGGGTACTCATCCTCGGGCGTGACCACGTCGAGGTCGCGGCACAGGCGTACCAGAGCCTTGCAGCGCGCTACTCCGCGCAGTTTCACCGGATCGCTCGGGTGTGTCCACAGCTCAATTTTGCCCGGCGTCCAGACCACCCGGCGGAACCGGCCGCGCAGCAGGCGCAGTACCGCCTCGATGTCGGCGAATATCTCACCGACATCGCCGACCACGATCAGCCAGTCGTCATCGGTATCGGGCACAATCGCATCGACGGCACGTCGTTTCTCCACGCACGCGACGTAAAGGTCGCTGACCGCGAAGAGGGAGCCAGGCACGTAACAATCCTTCCAAACGGATCGGTCTCCCGGCCGTCCCGTGACGTCCGGGTGGGTCATTCGCCGCGTACCGGCCCCTCGGCCAGCCGTCACCCCGCAGGCTCGACCACTTCCACCACGACGCCGCTCGCTTCACGACATACCGGAACCACGGCGCTGGCCACGCGCCGCGCTCTTCCCACGGCGAGGCAACGCATCCCGAAGGTCCGGTCACGGAACTCGGTAGCCTCGTCCAGGTCGTCCACCACCATGCCGGCCTGATCGATGCCGGCCACCCTGAGGTCGGTGAGGTTCATGCTCTCATTCTGGGTCAGCAGCTCGACATAAGTACTTCCGCCCGACCGATCGATGACCCGGGTGAGCCCGCGCTCGTGCCGCAGCGGCAGTTGAGCGTTGCGGGCGATCCGGGCCGAGAAACCGCTGGGCAGCGTGTCGTTGCAGGGCGACGCGCCACAGCCCGGGCGCCGCCTCGACCGCGGCCGGGCTGATGCCGCCGGGTCGATCCGTCGCGCCCACCCCGGCCTCCTGACCGTGGGACCACCGACCGGGCTGGTCGCCTGTCCCGTCGGCATAGGCGGGGCCGCGACGACGGCGAATCGGAACGGCGGATTCCCCGGCGGGGTGCCCCGCCTCCGTCACACGGGCACGGACCCCCACCGGAGCAGACCCGCCCCAAGGCTCATCCCGCCCCCGAAACCGGCGAGCAGCACGAGGTCGCCCAGGCGCAGCCGGCCGGCCCGGTTGGCGTCGTCCAATGTCACCGGCACCGACGCGCTGCCCACGTTGCCGTAGCGCTCCAGCGTCCGGCAGGTGTGGGCCCCGGTCAGACCGCACCGCCGGACGAGTTCGCTCAGCAACACCCCGTTGGGCTGGTGCGGCACGAAGTGGTCCACCTCGTCCAGCCCGACTCCGGCCCGCTCGGCCAGGCCGCGCAGAGCGGGCGGGACGTGCGCGAAGACGAAGTCCCGCACCCCGCGGCCGTCCATCCGGAAGAAGTGGCCGCCGTCGGCCACCGTCTCCGCCGACGCCGGCAGCCGGCTGCCACCGGCCGCCACGTGGATCAGCCCGTGCGCCGACCCGACGCTGGACAGGTCGAAGGCCAGGAAGCCGCTGCCCTCGGCGACCGGGCCGACCACGGCCGCGCCCGCACCGTCGCCGAGGAGCACCGCGGTGCGGCGGTCGTCGAAGTCCAGCGAGCGGGAGTAGACGTCCGCGCCGACGACCAACGCGTGCCGGCCCGGGTTCACCGCCAGCAGTCCCTGGGCCAGCGCCAGCCCGTACACGAAGCCGCTGCACACGACGTTCACGTCGAAGCACGCCGCCCGGGTGGCGCCGAGCGCGTCCTGCACCAGGTACGAGGTGGGCGGCTGGGGCGAGTCCCCGGTCGAGGTGGAGACGATCAGGTAGTCCACCCCGTCCGCCGGCAGCCCGCTCTGCGCCAGCGCCCGCTCGGCGGCGCGTGTCGCCAGGTCGGACGTGGCCTCGTCGGGGGCGGCGTACCGCCGGGAGGTGATCTGGGTCTTCCGCTCGATCCAGTCCGGCTCGACCCCCACCCGCTCGGCCAGCTCGGCGCTGGTCACCTCGTGCTTCGGAAGGTACGACCCGGTGCCGAGGATGCCCGTCGCGGTCCCGCTCACGACGCGACCGACAGGGTCGACTGACGCAGCGGGTTCAGCCGCTGCTCGCCGATCCGCTCCCGGGCCGCCCGGTCCGTGACGCCGAGCCCCGGCTCGGGCGCCAGGCAGAGCACTCCGACCTTGCCGATGTGCGCGTTGGTCTGCACCAGCCGGGCCGCCTCCCCCACCTCGGCGAGCGGGTAGCACCGGGACAGCGCCGGCGACAGGTGCCCCAGGTCGAACAGGCGGATGCACTCCGCGTTTTCCTGGAGGTTGGCCACGTGGCTGCCGATCACCCGCTTGAGGTTCATCCACAGGTAGCGGTTGTCGTACTGGTGCTGGTAGCCGGTGCTGGAGCCGCAGGTCACCACGATCCCACCGCGCCGGACCAGGAAGACGGACAGGCCGAAGGTCGCCCGGCCGACGTAGTCGAACACGATGTGCGGGTCACCACCCGCTCGCTCCCGAATGATCCTGCCGAGCCGCTTGCCCGCGGCGATCGTCTCCTCCGGACCGTTCCCCGCCCCGCCCAGGCCGAGTTCCTCGCGGTCGACGACGATGTCGCAGCCGAGGCGCCGGAGCAGCTCCGCCTTCTCCGGCGAGCTGACCACGCCCACCGGTATCCCGCCGCCGTTGCGCACCATCTGCACGGCGTACGCGCCCAGCCCGCCGGTGGCACCCCAGACGAGCACGATGTCGCCCTGCTTCATGGCCGCACCCTGCCGGCTCACCAGCATCCGGTACGCGGTCCCGGCGCACAGCGTCACCGAGGCCGCCTCCTCCCACGTCAGGTGCGCGGGCTTGGGCAGGAGCTGGGTGGCGCGGACGACCGTGTAGTGGGCGAGCCCGCCGAAGTTCGTCTCGAACCCCCACGCCCGCTGCTCGGTGCCCATCATCCCGTCGCCGTGGGTGGCCGGCTCCTGGTCGTCGACGCAGGCGGGACTGACGACCACGTGGTCGCCGATCTGCCAGTGCCGGACACCGACGCCGACGCGCACCACGACGCCCGCGCCGTCCGAGCCGACCACCTGGTATGGCTGGTCGTGCCGGCGCGCGAAGCCACCGGTCGCGCCGAACCGCCGGAGGAAGCTGAACGACGGCAGCGGCTCGAACATCGCCGACCAGACGGTGTTGTAGTTGATCGAGCTGGCCATCACCGCGACCAGCACCTCGTCCGGGGCCAGTTCCGGCATCGGCACCTCGCCGACCCGCAGGGACCGGCGTACGTCCTTGTCCTCGGTGCTGGCGAACATCTCGACGTCCTCGACGCGCAGGTGCGCGGCGACGTACCGGTCAGGCACCGGCGCGGCGGCCAGCACCTCCGGCGACGCGCCGGCCAGCACGGCCTGGGTCAGTGGATCCATCGGTCTACTCCTCGGGTTCGTCGAGAGCGGGCAGGTAATGGCCGACGGGCCGTTCCGGATCGGCGGCGACGGCCGCCAGGAGCCGTGCGAAGGCCCGGCTCCAGTGCGGCACGGCGCCGGGCGGGAAGAAGCCCGCCCGGTGGTTGATCGAGATGAAGATGTGGTCGTTCGCCACCGCCGCCTCCACCCGCAACGGGTGCTCGGTCTGGGCGAGGACCTGCACCGGCGCAGCGCCCAGCACGGACATGAAGCGGCCCAGGTTGGTGCCGAACCCGGGCAGGGTCTCGCTGACGAAGTAGCTCTCGAACAGCGGCTGTTCCACCGGCGCGCCGGTGATCTCGTGCAGCGCGGCCGGGGTCACGTACTCGTGGTCGCTGATCGCCGAGATCCGCTGGTGCAGCTGGTGCAGCCAGGCCGGCAGCGGCGTCGTCCGCTCCACCCGGGCCCGCACCGGCAGGACGTTGAACAACAGGCCGACGGCTTGGTCGACATCGGCGGAGGTGGTGCTGCGGCCGGAGTAGACCGCCCCGCAGACCACGTCCGAGGACCCGGTGATGGCGCTGAGCATGAGCGTCCAGGCGCCGTGCAGCACCGTGTTCAGGCTGATCCCGAACGCGGCGGCCAGCTCGGCGAGTTGCGCCGAGACCGCCGGCCCGACGTGCACCGGCTCCTGGAGCAGCACCGGTACCAGGTCCGCGGTCCGCTCGGCCGGCGGCAGCGTGGCGGCGGCCAGCGGGAACGACAGGCCGCCGAGTTCCTGGCGCCAGAATGCCTCGGCGGAGGCGTTGTCCCGCTGCGCCTGCTCGGTGCAGAAATCGCCGAACACCCGGGACACGGGCAGCGTCGCCGGCTCCCCGCCGGAGGTCAGCGCGTCGTAGGCGTCCAGCACGTTGACCACCATGATCTGGTAGCTCCAGCCGTCCTGGCCGAGGAGGCTGAACATGTGGACGTGCTCCCAGACGTCGTCGCCCAGGCGGAACAGCACCAGTCGCATCTGCGGTGGCGTCCCGTCGAAGCCGCGCCCGCGCATCGCCTCCACGTACGTCTCGATCCGCCGGTGCTGCTCGGTCTCGGAGACGCCGCGCAGGTCGAACCGCTCGATCGGCAGCCAGACGTCGCGATGGACGACCTGGATCCACCGGCCGCTGTCGTGCCACTCGTAACTGGCCCGCATCGACTGGAAGCGGTCGATGGTGTGCTGCCAGGCCTGCTCCAGCGCGTCCGGGTCAAGGCCGGCGTCGGTGAACCGGAACCGCTGGTGGGTGACGTTGAGCCCGACGCCCGGGTGGCGCCGACTGGTCTCCAGCATGCGCTGCTGGGTGCCGGTGGTCGGATAGGCGTCCTCCGCGTCCGGGAAGCGGGCGCGGGCCCACTCCAGCAGGTCCGGGTCCCGGTCCGCGAACGTCTCCGTCCGCGTCGACCCTCGGGACGCCACGAGTTCCGCCAGCTCCGCGATGGTGGGGCTGGTGAACACGTCCTGCGGAGTGAGCGCCATCCCGCGGGCGTTGGCGCGGCTGACCATCTGGATGCCGAGCAGGGAGTCCCCGCCGAGGGCGAAGAAGCCGCTATCGACGCCCACCTCGGCCAGCCCGAGGACGTCCCGCCAGATCGCCGCGAGGTGCTGCTCGACCTCGGTGCTCGGGGCCGCCACCTCACCGGTCGCGTGCAGCGCCCGCACCGGCATCGGCAGTGCCCGCCGGTCGAGCTTGCCGTTGGCGTCGGTCGGGAACTCCGACAGGGCGACGACGGCCGAGGGCAGCATGTAGTCGGGCAGGCTGTCCCGGACGAAACGCGGAATGTCGGTGCTCAACCAGCGGCTCAGTTCCCGCAGTCGGGGGTTGTTGGTGAAGTGCGCGGAGGTGCGCCCGGGCGCGACCGGGTCGGCCCAGTCGGCGAGGTACGCCGATCCGGGCCGCCGGAACGTCGCCCGGTAGCGGCCGTCCTCGGCGCCGCCGACCCACGCCACGTCGACCGCGTATCCCGACTCCTCGGCGAGCGCCCACCACGTCTCGGGCTCGACCCCGTCCGCCGGCTCCCGCCGCAGGCCGGCGACCAGCAGGTCGTCGGCGGCGTCCCGGGCGGCCGCCCGGAAGCCGTTGATCTCGGCCAGCCGGGCGTTCGGGACCTGGTCCACCCGCAACGCGTCGGGCCGCTCGGCGGTGAGCACCCGGCGGACCTCCGCCACCGACACCCCGGTCAGGGTGCGCGGCTCGGCCGCCGGCGCGGCCGGTTCTCCCACGTGCAGGACGACGTCGTAGCGGTACCGGGTCAACTCGTTGTGGTGGTCGCCGCGCTTGAGCATCAGCTCGACCCGCGCGATGCCGGGCACCTCGGCCCGCAGCGCGGTGAAGAACTCGGGGGCCACGACCAGTTCCTGCTCGTGCTGGGTCCGCTGCTGCACCCGGCCACGGAGCTGGCCGAGGGTCAGTCCCGGCTCGGCCCGGGCCAGCTCGACCTCGACGTGGAACGCGTCCAGCGTGGGCAGGTGCCGCAGGTCGCCCAGGAAGACGGTGCCGCCCGGACGGACCCGGGCCACCGCCTGGCGGATCACCTCGCGCAGGTAGCCCGGGTCGGGGAAGTACTGGGCCACCGAGTTCACCACGACCACGTCGAACCACTCGTCGGTCAGCCCGGTGAAGTCGTCGGCGGCCCGCTGGAACAACTGGACATCGACCCCGCCGGGCAGGCCCGGCACCAGGTTCTGCCGCACGTAGTCGAGCACGACGCCGGAGATGTCGGTGCCCCGGTACGCCTCGGCGCGCGGCGCGAGCCGGGCGAGCAGCATGCCCGTGCCGCAGCCGATCTCCAGCACCCGGCGCGGCGCGGCCGCGAGGATGCGCTCCACCGTCGAGTCGAGCCAGACCCGCATCTCCGCCCCGGGGATCGGCTCGTCGGTGTAACTGCTGGTCCAGCCGACGATGTTGAAGTCCGTCTCGTCGACCGCGGCGTCGCGCCCGTAGCTCTGGTCGAACAGGTCCTGCCACTGCGCCACCCGGTCACCGGCGGACGTCTCCGGCGCGGCGGCGTCGGCCGCCGGGATGACGTAGGCGACGAGCTGCTTGTCCTCGGCGTCGTGCGGCAGCTCCCGGGCCAGCACCACCACCTCGTCGACGGCCGGGTGCCGGGCCGTCGCCGCCTCGATCTCCTCCAGCTCGATACGCATCCCGCGCACCTTGACCTGGAAGTCCGTCCGCCCGAGGAACTCCATCGTGCGGTCGGGCAGGAACCGGGCCAGGTCACCGGTCTTGTAGAGGGCGGTGCCCAGGTCCGGACGGAACGGGTCGGGCAGGAAGCGCTGCGCGGTCAGCTCGGGACGGCGGTAGTAGCCGCGTGCCACACCGATGCCGCCGATGTACGCCTCCCCGGGCGTGCCGATCGGCACCGGGTTCAGGTGCCGGTCGAGGACGTAGGTCTGGGTGTTGGCGATCGGCGGGCCGAGCGACACCACACCCGGGTCGCGGGGGCACTCCCAGCACGTGCTGTCCACCGAGCACTCGGTGGCACCCCAGAGGTTGTGCACGGTCGCGCCGGGCCAGCGCGCGTAGAGCGTCCGGATCGACGCCGGAGGCAACGCCTCGCCGCTGGCCATCACCCGTCGCACGGAGGTGCACCGCTCGATGCCGGGGTGCTGGAGGAAGACCCGGAGCATCGACGGCACGAAGTGCAGCGTCGTAATGCCGTGCGCCTGGATCAGGTCGCTGAGGTAACCGGGGTCCTTGTGCCCCTCCGGCCGGGCCACCACCATCCGGGCGCCGGTGAGCAGCGGCCAGAAGAACTCCCAGACCGACACGTCGAAGCTGAACGGGGTCTTCTGCAACACCCGGTCGTCGAGGGTCAACCCGAACGCGTCCTGCATCCACAGCAGACGGTTCACCACGCCCCGATGGGTGATCATGGCTGCCTTGGGCCGGCCGGTCGACCCCGAGGTGTAGATCATGTAGGCCAGGTCGTCCATCCCGGCGACGTTCTCCGGCCGCGTGTCCGGCTCGTCGTCGAACTCACCGGGCCGGTCCAGCGGCACCGTCTCCGCGCCGTGCTCGGGCAGCCCGTCCACGAGCCGCTCTTGGACCAGCAGCAGGCTCGGCTCCGCGTCGGCGAGCATGAACGCCACCCGCTGCGCCGGATACGTCGGGTCGATCGGGACGTAGGCGCCGCCGGCCTTGAGGATGCCCAGCAGGCCGACCACCATCTCCACCGAGCGTTCGACGCAGATGCCCACCGGCCGGTCCGGTCCGACGCCCATCCGGCGCAGCCGGTGCGCCACCCGGTTGGCCCGGCGGTCCAGCTCGGCGTAGGTCACGTCGACGCCCTCGAAGGTGACCGCGACCACGTCCGGCCAGCGGTCGGCGGCGTCCTCGATCAGGGTGTGCAGGCAGCGGGTCAGCGGGTACGGCACGTCGGTGTCGTTCCACTCCACCAGGAGCTGCCGCTCCATCGCGGGCGGAAGCGCGGGCAGCTCCGACACCCGCCGGCCGACCTCGCCGGCGAACCCGTCCAGCACCGTGCGATAGACGTCGAGCAGCCGTTCCACGGTCGCGTGGTCGAAGATCTCGCTGTTGTACTCGACGTCCACCAGCAGGGTGTCCTCCTGCTCGGTCACCGAGATCTCGATGTCGAACTTGCTGGTGTCGGTGTGCACCTCGACGACGTCGAGCGCCCCGCCGCCCGGCCGGGAGTCGACGCCGTACCGCTTGAGGTCGAAGACGACCTGGAACAGCGGGTTGGCGGTGGGGTCCCGGTCGGGGGCCAGCTCGGCGAGCAGCGCCTCGAACGGCAGGTCCTGCTCGTCGTAGGCGCGCCGGACCGCCCGGCCGACCCGGTCGAGCAGGTCCGCGACGGTGGGGTCGTCGCCGAGCCCGGTCTTGAGCACCACCGTGTTGACGAAGAAGCCGACGAGCTGTTGCACGGCGTCGTGCTGCCGGTTGGCCATCGCGGTGCCGACGATCACGTCGCCGGTGCCCTGCATGTCGCCGCCGTACCGGTAGATCGCCACCTTCAGCGCGGCCAGCAGCGTGGTGAACAGCGTGACGCTCTGGTCGGCGCCGAAGGCGCGCAGCGCCGCGGAGGTGGCGGCGCCGAGGTCGAAGCTCAGGTTGCCGCCGCTGAACTGCTGCACCGCCGGCCGGGGCCGGTCCGTCATCAGCTCCACCCCGGCGGACCCGCCGAGCAGCTCACGCCAGCCCGCCAGTCGCGCGGCGAGCCGGTCGTCGCCGAGGCGGCGCCGTTCCCAGATGGCGTAGTCGGCGTACTGCACCGGCAGCTCCGGCAGCTCCGGGCGGCGGCCGTCGACGAACGCCCGGTAGGCGGTCGCCAGCTCACGGGCCAGGACGCCGCCGGACCACACGTCCACCACGATGTGGTGCACGGTGACGAGCATCCGGTGCGCGGTCGCGCCGAGGCGGTACAGGACCACCCGCAGCAGCGGGCCCTCGGCCAGGTCGAACGTCCGGCGCGACTCCACCCGGATCAGCCGCTCGCACTCCGCCTCCCGCTCGCCGGGCGGCAGGTCGGCCAGGTCGACCACCGGCACCGGCACGGTGAGCCGGGACGCGATGCGCTGCCAGGCCCGACCGTCGCGGCTGGGGAACGTGGTCCGCAGCACCTCGTGCCGGCGGACGACCTCGTTGACGGCGCGCTCGACCGCGTCCGGCCGGACCGGGCCGTCCAGCGCCAGCGCGAAGGCGGCGTTGTACGCGTGGCTGTCCGGCACGAGCTGGTCGAGCGTCCACAGCCGCTGCTGGGCGAAGGAGAGGGGAATCCGCTCGTCCGGGTCCGGCGCCTCCCGCCGCCGCCGGGCGATGCGCAGCAGCTCCGCCCCCTCGTCCTCGCCGCCGTCGGACGCGGCGAGTTCGGCGAGCACGAAGTCGGCGAGCGCGGCGGGCGTCGCGTGGTCGAAGACCATGCTCACCGGCAGGGTGAGCCCGGTGGCCCGGTTGAGCCGGTTGCGGACCTCCAGCGCGGTCAGCGAGTCGAACCCGAGATCGAGGAAGTCGCGGTCCGGCGCGATCTCCTCCGCCGAGCGGTGACCGAGGACGCCGGCCACCACCGTCGCGACCACCTCCCGCGCGGCCTTCCGCCGCTCCGGGGGCGGGCCGGTGAGCAGCAGCTCGCGGACGCCGTCGGTCGTCTCCTCCGCCTCCGGGAGACCGGCGAACGGGTCCTCGTCGCCCGCGGCGACGCCCGGCGCGACCGTGTCGAGCCAGAACCGCTGCCGCTGGAAGGCGTACGTCGGCAGGTCGACGGCGGCGCCGTCCCCGGCGGGCAGGGCGCCGCCCCAGTCCAGCCGCACCCCCGCCACGAACGCCTCGCCCAGCGCCGCCAGCAGTCGGTCGCGGTCGCCCCGACCACGCCGCAGCGTGCCCAGCGCGGTGAACGGCGCGCCCACGCCCTCCAGCGTCTCCTGGATCTCGGCGGCGAGCACCGGATGCGGGCTGACCTCGATGAACGTGTCGAAGCCCTGCTCGGCCAGCGTCGCGGTGGCCGACGCGAGCCGGACCCCGCCCCGCAGGGCCCGGAACCAGTACCCGGCGTCCATGGTGGCGGTGTCCACCCACGCACCCGTCACGGACGAGAAGACCGGCACGGTCGACCCCTCGGGCCGGATCTCGGCCAGGTCCGCGAGCAGGACGTCCCGGACCCCGTCCACGTGCGGCGAGTGCGGCGCGTACCCGGCGTCGACCCGACGCACCCGCGGCCCGCCGGCCGCCCCGAGGCCGACCAGTTCGTCGACCGCGTCGGCGTCCCCGGAGACCAGGACGGACGACGGGCCGTTCACCGAGGCGACCACCAGTCGCCCGCACCAGCGGCCGACCAGCTCGGTGACCTCCGCCTCGGTGCCGGAGACCACGGCCATCCCGCCCCGGCCCTCCATCACCTCCGCGATGGCCCGGCTGCGCAACGCCGCCACCCGGGCCGCGTCGGGCAGGCTGAGCGCGCCGGCCACGCAGGCCGCGGCGATCTCACCCTGGCTGTGCCCCAGCACCGCGTCCGGCTCCACGCCGTGGGAGCGCCACACGGCGGCGAGCGACACCATCACGGCGAACAGCGCCGGCTGGACGACGTCCACCCCGGCCAGCGCCGGAGCGCAGGGCGCCTCGCGCAGCACGTCGACGACCGACCAGTCCAGGTGCTCCCGCAGGGCCGCGTCGCACGCCGCCATCTGCCGGGCGAACGCGGGCTCCGTGTCCAGCAGCTCGGCCGCCATCCGCGGCCACTGCGAGCCATGGCCCGGAAAGACGAAGACGACCCGGCGGCCGGACCGCCCGGAACCCCGCGCCACGCCCGCCGCGTCCACGCCGTCGGCCACCGCGCGCAGCCCGGCGAGCAGGTCGTCGCGCCGCCGGCCGGTGATCACGGCCCGGTGCTCGAAGGGGGTACGGTCGGCCAGCGCCCGGGCCAGGTCCGCGAGCCCCACCCGCGGCGCCGAGTCCACGTACGACCGCAGCCGGCCGGCCTGGGCGCGCAGCGCGGCGGCCGACCGGGCGGAGACCACCCACGGCATCGCCTCCTCCGGCGCGGCCGGCGCGGGCCCGGCGGCCGGCGTCTCCGGCGCCTGTTCGAGGATGACGTGGGCGTTGGTGCCGCTCAGGCCGAACGAGGAGACCGCGGCCCGGCGCGGGCGGTCGACGTCCGGCCAGGGCCGGGGCTTGGTCACCAGCTCCACGGCGCCGGCCGACCAGTCGACCTGCGGGCTGGGCGCGTCCAGGTGCAGCGTGCCGGGGACGGCGCCGTGGCGCAGGGCCAGCACCATCTTGATCAACCCGGCGACCCCGGCCGCGGCCTGGGTGTGCCCGACGTTGGACTTGAGGGCGCCCAGCAGCAACGGCCGGTCGGCCGGCCGGTCCTGACCGTACGTGGCGAGCAGCGCCTGGGCCTCGATCGGGTCGCCGAGCGTGGTGCCGGTGCCGTGTCCCTCGACGACGTCCACGTCGGCCGTGGTCAGCCCCGCGTTGGCCAGCGCCTGCCGGATGAGCCGCTGCTGGGACGGGCCGTTCGGCGCGGTCAGTCCGCTGCTCGCCCCGTCCTGGTTGACCGCGGAACCGCGGACCACCGCGAGCACCCGGTACCCCAGCCGCCGCGCCTCGGAGAGCCGTGCCAGCACCACCACGCCGGCGCCCTCGGCCCAGCCGACGCCGTCGGCCGCCGCCGCGTACGACTTGCAGCGGCCGTCGGGGGCCAGCATCCGCTGCTGTGACGTCTCCAGGAAGACCTGCGGGGTGGCCATCACCGTCGCGCCGCCGACCAGCGCCAACGGGCACTCGCCCTGACGCAGCGCGGTGGCCGCGGCGTGCAGGGCCACCAGCGAGGACGAACAGGCGGTGTCCACGGTCATCGCCGGGCCCTCCAGCCCCAGCGTGTACGAGATCCGGCCGGACGCGACGCTGCCGGCGCTGGTGTTGCCCAGGTAGTCGTGGTACATCAGGCCGACGAACACGCCGGTGCGGCTGCCCGCCAGCGACCTCGGGTCGATCCGGGCACGCTCCAGCGCCTCCCAGGAGCACTCCAGCAGCAGCCGCTGCTGGGGGTCCATGGTCAGCGCCTCGCGCGGGGAGATGCCGAAGAAGGCCGCGTCGAAGTCGGCGGCGTCGTGCAGGAACCCGCCCTCGCGCACGTACGAGCGGCGGGGCCGGCCGGGCTCCGGGTCGTAGATCGCCTCGACGTCCCACCCGCGGTCGCCCGGGAACGGTCCGATCGCGTCCTCGCCGTCGGTGACGAGACGCCAGAGCTCCTCCGGGGTGCTCACGCCGCCGGGCAGCCGGCACGCCATGCCCACGACGGCCAGGGGTTCGCGGGCGGCGTCCGCCAGCTCCTGGCTCTGCCGGCGCAGCCGCTCGTTGTCGATCAGGGACGCCCGCAGCGCCTCGACCAACGAATCGGAAGTGTTGTCCACTGCGGATACCCCCATGAGGTGTCGGTGGCGGCTGGCGTCGGCCGGATCAGAAGGTTTCGAGCTGCTCGTCGAGAAGTTCGAAGAGTTCGTCGGCCGTCGCCGACCCCACCTCGACCACCGGTTCCTGCGCGCGTACGCCCAGATCGCGCATCAGGTGCCGCAGTCGTGCGGCCAGGTCGGCCCGGGCCGGGTCGTCCGGCGGCTGCGCGGCGACCGTGGCGCGCAGGTGCTCGACGGCGGCGGTGACCGGGTCGATGCCGTCCACCTGCCCGGTCTCGTCACCGACGAGTTGGCCGCGGAGGAACGTCGCCAGCGCGGCGGGGGTGGGATGGTCGAAGACCAGCGTCGCCGGCAGCCGCAGCCCGGTCGCCGCGCCGAGCCGGTTGCGCAGCTCCACGGCGGTGAGCGAGTCGAACCCGAACTCCTTGAAGGGGCGGTCCACGTCGATCGTCGCGCCGGCGGCGGGCGGGTGCCCGAGGACCGTCGCCACCCGGGCGCGGACCAGGTCGGTCACGGTGGCGATCTGCTCGGCGGCCGGGAGCGCGGCCAGCTCCCGCCGCCAGGCCGAGGCGTCCCCGGCCGGCGAGTCGGCCGGGCCGTCCGGCCCGGCCGCGGCGGCCGGCGTACGCACCAGCGCACGCAGCATTGGCGGCACCGGTCCGTCGCCGGCCGCCCGGCGCAGCGCGGCGAGGTCGAGCCGCGCGGCGACCACCGCCGGCTCGGTGGCCGCCCGACCGGCGTCGAACAACGCCAACGCCTCCGGCGACGGCATCGGCACGATGCCGGCGGCGGCGAGCCGGCGGCGGTCCTTCTCGGCCAGGTCGGCGGTGAGGTCGCTGGCCTCCGCCCACTGCCCCCAGGCCAGCGACAGGCCGGGCAGCCCGAGGTGACGGCGGTGCCCGGCGAGCGCGTCCAGGCAGGCGTTCGCCGCCGCGTAGTTGGCCTGCCCGGCGGCGCCGAGCACCCCGGCCAGCGACGAGCAGAGGACGAAGTCGGTCAGGTCGGCGCCCTGGGTCAGCTCGTGCAGGTTGATCGCGGCGTCCACCTTGGGCCGCAGCACCCGGTCCAACCGGTCCGGTGTCAGCGTCTCGACCGTGCCGTCGTCGAGCACGCCCGCGGCGTGCACGACGGCGGTGAGCGGGTGCTCCGCCGGAACGGCCGCCAGCAGGGCCGCCGCCGCGCCCCGGTCGGCCATGTCGCAGCCGGCCACCGTGACGGCGGCGCCGAGCGCGGTCAGCTCCTCGACCAGGCGGTCGGCCCCCGGGGTGTCCGCCCCCCGACGCCCGACGAGCAGCAGGCGCCGGGCGCCGAGCCGGGTCACCAGGTGCCGGGCCATCGCCGCGCCCACCGTGCCGAGGCCGCCGGTGACGAGCACCGTGCCGTCGCCGACCGGGCCCGCCTCGACCGTGGGGCCGGCCGCGCGGACAAGCCGGGCCACCCGGACCGACCCGGCCCGCAGCGCGCACTGCGGCTCGTCCCCGGCGAGGACGTCGGGCAGGACGGCGACCGACCCCGGGTCGCCGTCCGTGTCGACCAGGAGGAACCGCCCCGGATGCTCGGACTGCGCGGACCGCACCAGCCCCCACACCGCCGCGCCGTCGAGTCGTGGCGCGTGGCCGCCGTCCACGGCGACCGCGTCCCGGGTGAGGACGGCGAGTCTGGCCGCCCGGAGCCGGTCGTCGGCGAGCCAGGCCCGCACCAGCGTCAACGCGTGGGTGAGCGTCGCGTGCACCGACCCCACCGCCGACCCCGTCGGGTCGGCCGGGTCGACGGCCGCGACGACCACGTCCGGCGGGGGCGCACCCGTGTCCAGGGCCGCGGTCAGCGCGGCGAGGTCCGCGTACCGGTCGGCCGCCGGGACGTCCGGTACGTCGCCGAGCAGCGCGTACCGCAGCGGTACGCCGGGTCCCGCAGACGGGGCGACCGGCCAGTCCAGGCGGAACCAGGCGTCGCGCAACGCGCCCCCGGCCGAGCGGAGCTGTTCCGGCGAGACCGTGCGCGTGGTCAACGAACCGACCGAGACCACCGGCGCGCCGCCCGGGTCGACCGCCGTCACGGTGATGTCGTCCTCGCCCCGGTGGGCGATCCGCACCCGCAACGCGTCCGAGCCGCTGCGGTGGACCACCACGTCACGCCAGGCGAACGGCAGGCTCACCCGCCCGTCGGCGGGCGCGCCGTCCGCCCGGTCCACCAGCACGGCGTGCACCGCCGCGTCGAACAGCGCCGGGTGCAGGTCGAAGCCGGCCGGTGACACGCCGTCGGGCAGCGCCACCTCGGCGAACAGTTCCCCGCCGCGCCGCCACACCGCGCGCAGCCCCCGGAAGGCGGGGCCGTACCGGTAGCCGATGTCGTCGAGCCGGTCGTACACCCCGCTGATGTCCACCGGGTCGGCGCCGGCGGGCGGCCAGGCGCCGCGCAGGGCGGACCAGGCCGCCGGGTCGTCCTCGGGCGGGCCGGCCCGCAGGACACCGCCGGCGTGCCGCGTCCAGGGCGCGTCCGTCGTGTCCCCGGCCGGCCGGGAGTGGACGGCGAACGGCCGCCGGTCGGTGTCGTCCGGGTCGCCGACGGTCACCTGGAGGGCCAGGTCGTCCTCGTCGGGGACGACCATCGGCACCTCGATGGTCAGCTCCTCGACGTGTCCCCCACCGGCCCACGCCGCCGCCCGCCCGGCCAGCTCCACGCCGACCGTGCCCGGCGCCAGCAGGATGCCGCCGGCGGCGTGGTCGGTGACCCAGCGCTGGTCGGCCGGGGACAGTCGGCCGGTGAGCACCGCTCCGGCACCGCCCGCCAGGTCGACCGCCGCGGCGAGGAGCGGGTGGTCCACCGGGGTCAGGCCGGCGGCCCGGACGTCGCCCCGGGCGGGTGCGGGGCCGTCCATCCAGTAGCGACGGTGCTGGAACGCGTACGTGGGCAGCGGCACCCGCCGGGCGCCGGTGCCGGCGAAGACGGCCGGCCAGTCGACCCAGCCGCCCCGGACGTGCAGCTCGGCCAGGGAGGTCAGGAACCGCGCGGGACCACCGTCGTCGCGGCGGAGCGAACCGGTCACGGTCACCTCGACACCGCGACGCTCGGCCAGTTCCTCGATGCCGAGCGCGAGCACCGGATGCGGGCTGCACTCGACGAAGGTCCGGTGACCGTCGCGCAGCAGCGCGTCGACGGCCCCGACGAAGTCCACCGGGCGGCGCAGGTTGTCGAACCAGTAGGACCCCGTCAGCTCGCCGCCGTCGAGCTGACCGGCGGTGACCGCCGAGTAGAACGGCACCCGGGCGTCCCCGGCCCGGAGGTCGGCCAGCACCGTCCGCAGTTCCGCCTCGACGGCGTCGACGTGGGGGGAGTGCGAGGCGTAGTCGACCGGAACCCGCTGGGCCCGGACACCGTCGGCCGCGCAGGCGTCGAGGAACGCACCGAGGGCGTCCGGGTCCCCGGAGACGACCGTCGAGGCGGGACCGTTGACGGCGGCGACGACGAGCCGGTCGTCGTCCAGCAGCCGCCGCACCTCGGCCACCGGGCGGGCGACGGAGGCCATGGCGCCGCGACCGGCCAGCGTGGCCCGGATCGCACGGCACCGCAGCGCCACCGCGCGGGCGGCGTCCGGCAACGACAACGCGCCGGCGACGACGGCGGCGGCCAGTTCGCCCTGGCTGTGTCCGACCACCGCGACCGGCGGGACGCCCCGGGCCGCCCAGAGCGCGGCGAGCGACACCATCACCGTGAACAGGCTGGTCTGCACCACCTCCACGTCGTCCGGGTCGCGCCCCGCCGGGATCCCACGCAACACGTCCGCCAGGGACCAGTCGAGGTACGGGGCGAAGGCGTCGACGCACTCCTCGACCCGGGCGGCGAACGCCGGCTCGGTGTCGAGCAGGTCACGGGCCATCCCCACCCACTGCGAGCCCTGGCCGGGGAAGACCAGCACGGCGCCCGGGGCGGGCGCGCCGGTCGCCACGCCCCGGACCAGGTTCTCCGCCGGCTCGTCGGCGGCCAGCGCGGCCAGGCCGGTCCGCATCGCCTCCCGGTCGACGCCGACGACCACCGCGCGGTGACGCAGCATCGCCCGACCGGCGGCCAGCGACAGGCCGATGTCCCGGTCCGAGGCCACCGGCTGCCCGTCCAGGTGGGTGAGCAGCCGTGCGGCCTGTGCCCGCAGCGCCGCGGCGCTCTTCGCGGAGAGCACCCACGGCACGGCCCGCGGGTCCCGCACCGGTTCCTCGGCCGCGGTCGCCTCGGCGACGGGGGCCTCTTCCAGGATCACGTGGGCGTTGGTGCCGCTGAAGCTGAACGACGACACGCCGGCCCGCCGGGGCGCGCCGGTGCTCGGCCACGGGGTGTTCCCGGTCAGCAGCCGGATCCGGCCGGCGGACCAGTCGACGTGCGGGGTGGGCTCGTCGATGTGCAGACTCGCGGGCAGCACGCCGTGCCGCATGGACAGGACCATCTTGATCACGCCGGCCAGCCCGGCGGCGGCCTGGGTGTGCCCCAGGTTCGACTTGACCGAGCCGAGCAGCAGCGGCCGGCCCTCGGCGCGCCGGGCGCCGTACGTGGCGAGCAGCGCCTGACCCTCGATCGGGTCACCGAGGGTGGTGCCGGTTCCGTGCGCCTCCACCACGTCCACCTGGTCCGGGGTGAGACCGGCGTTGTCGAGCGCCTGCCGGATCACCTGCTGCTGGGCGGTCCCGTTGGGTGCGGTCAGGCCGTTGGAGGCGCCGTCCTGGTTGAGCGCGGACCCGCTGATCAGTGCCAGCACCTCGTGGCCGGCTCGCCGGGCGTCGGAGAGCCGCTCCAGCACGAGCACGGCAGCGCCCTCGGAGAAGGACGTGCCGTCGGCTGCGGCGGCGAAGGGCTTGCACCGCCCGTCCGGGGCGAGGCCGCCCTGGCGGCTGAACTCCACCAGCAGCGTCGGGGTGGCCATCACCGCCACCGCGCCGACCAGGGCGGTGGTGCAGTCCCCCTGGCGCAGCGCGCGGGCGGCGTCGTGGATCGCCACCAGAGCCGACGAGCACGCCGTGTCGATGGTGATCGCCGGCCCGTGCAGGCCCAGCGCGTACGCGATGCGGCCGGAGGCCACCGCGCTTCCATTGCCGTTGAGGAAGAAGCCGCCGAAGCCGGAAGCGCCCTGCGCCGCGGTGAGCCGGGCGCCGTAGTCGTTGCTGATCATGCCGACGTAGACGCCGGTGGGCGTGCCGCGCAGGGAGTCCGCCGGGATGCCCGCCTGTTCCAGGCCCTCCCAGGCGAGTTCGAGCAGCAGCCGGTGCTGCGGATCCATCGCCACCGCCTCGCGGGGGGAGATCTCGAACAGCTCGGCGTCGAAGTCGGCGGCCTCGTGCAGGAATCCGCCCAGGCGGGGGGTGGGCGGCCGGTCGGCGTCGGCGTCGAACTCCGCGGGATCCCAGTTCCGGTTCTCCGGCAGGCCGCCGATGCCGCTGCCACCGCGCTCCAGCAGGCGCCACAGGTCGTCCGGTGACCGCACGCCGCCGGGGAACCGGCAGGCCATCCCGACGATCGCGATCGGTTCGTCGTCGCTCGCCGCCGCCAACTGCTGCCGGGTCTCCAGCAGCTCGGCGGTCACCCGCTTGAGGTAACCGCGGAGCTTCTCCTCACCGCTGCCCACCCGACTTCTCCCCCCCTGTCGCCGGCCTGCCGCTCGGCTCGCCCGGACGCGGTGCCGGCGAACCGGCCGCCACCGGGTCCTGGTGTCCGCGTGCGCTCCCCCGCCGGCGCACCGGGCGGTTCCCGGACGACGGGGCGGCCACCGCCGCGAGCGCGCGACGGCATGCGGCACGAGCGCCGCCGGCCTCCGTCGGCCGGGACACGCCGCTCGTGTCACCTGCGAATGATTGGTAGTGGCGACCGGCACCGTCCAGGCAGAAACGACGGCAGATCGGGTGGCCGCCCCGCCACCGGTCCGTGGCTGCCGCAACCCGCCGCCGGTTCTGCCTGGACCCGCCGCCCTCGGGCCGTCGATCATTGCGCTCACACCGCCCGGGCGCGTACCGCCCGGCGCTCCCCGCCGACTCCGGAGGTCGTTCGTGCTTCCCCAACCCACCCGTGGCGACCTGCCCGTACGCTTCGGACCGGGCGTGCCCGCCGTGCCGCCGATCGGGCCGGCGACGCTCGACGCGGACGTCTACCGCGACCCGGAGCGGTACGAGCGGGAGCGCGTGCGCATCCTCAACCGGAGCTGGCAGATCATCTGCCGCTCGGAGCAGATCCCCGACCCCGGCGACCACCACGTGTGGGAGGGGCACGGGGAGAGCGTCGTGGTCACCCGCCGCCCGGACGGTGGCCTGGCCGGTTTCCACAACGTCTGCCGGCACCGCGGCGCCCGCATCGTGCCGGAGAGCGGCACCGGCGCCCGGCGGTTCACCTGCCGGTGGCACAACTGGGCGTACGACATCGAGGGCCGGCTGACCGACCTGCCCGACCGGGAGGACTTCGACCAGGACGTGCTGGCCGGCCTCTGCGCCCCCGTGCTGGACCTCGACGAGTGGGGCGGCTGGGTGTGGGCGGTGCTGGCCGGGCCGGGGGTCGCCGCCCCGCTGCGCGACTGGCTCGGTCCGGAGATCTCCGCCGACCTGGGCGCCTACCACATGGAGGACATGCGGCTGGCCGAGAAGGTCGAGTGGGAGGTGGACGTCAACTGGAAGGTGTGCGTCGACGCCTTCAGCGAGTACTACCACGCCCAGGCGCTGCACAACGTGCCGCCGAAGGAGGCGCGGGACGCCCGCCACTCGACCATCCACGTCTTCGGGCGGCACGGGATGATGGTGGTGCCGTTCATGGGGGTCCTGGAGGACCTGCAACGGACCCTCGACCACACCATGCTGGCGAACTGCAACTACCAGCTCTTCCCGACCGCGGTGGTCAACTCCAACCGCCTGCACACCCAGCTCTTCCGCGCCGTTCCGCTCGACGTCGACCGGACCCGCTTCGAGGCCTGGGAACTGCGGTACGACTCCGACGACGAGGAGTACCGGGAGACCGTCGGGCTGTTCTGGTCGATCTTCAAGGGCGTCATCCAGGAGGACGTCGACCAGTGGGCCGAGCTCGCCGCGACCCGCCGGTCGTCCGCGTACCGGGAGAACGTGCTCAGCGACCGGGAGTGCCTGATCACCCACTTCCACCGCGTCTGCGAGGACATGCTCGCCGGCGGCGACGGGCTCGACCCGACGCCCCGACCCGACGGGGCCCCGGCGGCGGGGTGATCCCGCACGGACGGTCCGGGGGCCCCGCGAACGCGACGGGGCGCCCGGAGTCCGGCGGGCGCGCTCAGGCCGGGGCGAGCAACTGCCGGCTGACCAGGTCGGCCACGGCCTGACGCTGCTCGGCCAGGTAGAAGTGGCCGCCGGGGAAGACGTGCAGGCGGAACCCGCCGGTGGTGTGGTCGCCCCAGGAGCGCGCCTCGTCGAGGTCGACCTTGTCGTCGTCGGCGCCGACGAGGGCCACCACCGGGCAGCTGAGCGGCGGCCCGGGGCGGAAGCGGTAGCTCTCCACCGCGCGATAGTCGCTGCGCATCGAGGGCAGGACCATCCGCAGCACGTCCTCGTCGTCGAGGATCCGGCTGTCGGTGCCGCTGAGCTTCTTCAGCTCGGCCACCAGCCCGGCGTCGTCACGCAGGTGGACGCTCTCGTCCCGGACACGGGACGGCGCCCGGCGGCCGGAGACGAACAGCGTCGCGGGGGCGGCGTCCAGGCGCTCCCGCATCAGGTTGGCCACCTCGAAGGCGATCATCGCGCCCATGCTGTGGCCGAAGAACGCCACGGGCCGGTCCAGCAGCGGTCGCAGCGCCGCGTACGACTCCTCGGCCAGCTCGAAGATGCTGGTGAGGCAGCGGTCCCGGAGTCGGTCCTGGCGGCCCGGGTACTGCACGGCGAACACGTGCAGGGCGGAGCGCAACTCCGACGAGAGGGCGGTGAAGTAGCTCGCCGACCCGCCGGCGTGCGGGAAGCAGACGAGCGTCGGCCCGTTCCTCGGTCCAGGGTGGAACCGACGGATCCACACATCGTCCACGACGGCTTCGGTCATCACGGGCTCCAATCGTCGGTGCGGGGATGAGGTCGTGCGCCGGACCGGTCACCGGCACCCGTCGAGGTAGTCGGCCAGACCCTCCAGCAGGCGGTCGATGTCCTCCTCGGTGGTGTAGGGCGCCAGCCCGACCCGGACGCCGCCGGCCGCGCCCAGGCCGAGCCGCCGGGACGCCTCGGCCGCGTAGAACGTCCCCGAACCGACGTCGACGCCACGGCCGGCGAGAAACCGGTGCACGTCGCGGGGATCGTGGCCAGCGACGCCCAGCAGCAGCGTCGGGGTGCGCCGGGCGGCCCGCGAGTAGACCGTGACGCCCGGCAGGTCGGCCAGCCCTCGCTCGACCCGTACCCGCAGCGCGTCCTCGTGCTCCTCGATCGCGTCGAACGCCGAGGCGAGCCGCGCCCGCCGGTCGTCGTCGCGGGACGGGCCCAGGCCGGCGAGGAAGTCCACGGTGGCGCGGGCGCCGGCGAGCACCTCGTACGGCAGGATGCCCAGCTCGAACCGCTCCGGGACGTCGTCGGTGGCGGAGACCAGCTTGTCCGGCCGGAGTTCGTGCAGCAGGTCCGTGCGGGCGGCGAGGACACCCAGGTGCGGGCCGAGGAACTTGTAGCAGGAGCAGGAGAGCAGGTCCGCCCCGAAGGTGTCCAGGTCGACGCCGGCGTGGGCGCTGTAGTGGGCGGCGTCCACGTAGAACAGGGCGCCGGCCCGGTGGACCAGGCGGGAGAGCGCGGCGACGTCCGGCCGCGTGCCGATCAGGTTGGACGCGGCGGTGACGGCGACCAGGCGGCTCCGGTCGGACAGCACGGCCGCGAGGTGCTCGGGCGTCAACTCGCCGGTGTCCGGGTCGAAGTCCACCCAGCGGACCGTGGCGCCGCGGCGTTCCGCCGCCTGGACCCAGGGCCGGACGTTGGCCTCGTGGTCGAGCCGGGTGACGACCACCTCGTCGCCCGGCCCCCAGGTGTTGGCCAGCGCCCGGGAGATGTCGTACGTGACCTGGGTGGCGCTGCGTCCGAAGACGATCCCCTCCGGCGCCGCGCCGAGGAGGTCGGCGAGGGCGCGCCGCGCCTGCACGACGATCGCGTCGGCGTTGCGCTCACCGGCGGTGTACGCGCCGCGGTTCGACACCGGGTTGGCCATGGCCTCGGCCATCGCGTCGATGACCGGCTGTGGGATCTGCGTCCCGCCCGGCCCGTCGAAGTGGGCCGACCCGGCCTTGAGCGCCGGAAACTGGGCCCGGAGCGCGCCGACGTCGTAGTACCAGGGTGCCTTGTTCAATGCTCTCTCCGGAGGTCAGGGCGGAGCGAGGACTCCGCTACCGGGCCGCGGTCAGATCCGCGGTCGCCGGGAGATAGGTCAGGTAGAGGTCCTTGAGCGGGCCCGCCGGGAAGGACTCCTGCCACGGCTTCTTCTTGCCGGCGAAGTGGATGATCCGGGTCCGGTCGACCGCGCCGAGGTCCTGCTCGAAGCGGGTGAAGTCCATGTCGTTCCAGCGCGCGTCGAGGCGCAGCCACCGGTCGTCCACCGCGACGTTCATCGCGTCCTGCACGGCGAACCGGAGCGTCGCGGAGTTCGCCCGGATGTAGTCCAGCGCCCGGGTGGACAGCTCCGCCTCCCGGCACCGGGCCAGGTCCATCAGGAGCACCCCGGAGTTGAAGTAGTCGCTGCGTCGCCCGATCCGGCCGGCCTTCTCGTCCAGGCCCGGCACGCCCGTCGCCGCGCCGACCGTCGGCGTGCCGATGTCGATCGCCGCGCCGAGCAGCGCGTCCCCCAGGTCGGTACGCCACAGCTCGGTCAGGTCGCCGACGCACATCACGTCGGAGTCCAGCCAGAGCATGCGGTCCACGGCGTGCGGCACCAGGTCGGGCAGGAGGAGCCGGTAGTAGGCCGCGTTGGAGATCCGGGACGACATCATCCGCCACGACGACAGCGGCAGCTCGTCGAGTTCGCCGGGCACCCGCAGCACCTCGACGTCGCCGGAGCGCCGGCCCTGCTCGACGACGGCGGCGAGCACGTCCTCGGGGACGCCGGCGCCCGGCATCAGCCACCAGGTCACGGTCGCGCCGGCCGGGACGCCGGCCGCCGCGACCGAGTTCATCGTCGCCACGGTCCACCGGGCGAAGGCGAGGTCGAAGGCCACCGCGACGTGCATCGGTCCACTCATGGTCTCTCCGCTCACTGGTCGGCTGTCCCGGGACGGTCCCGGCGCCGGCGCTCGATCGCGCGCCCGCGCCGACGGAGCCCGGTTCTGCCGGGTCCGCCGGTACGGCGCGTTGGTCGCGTGTCACCGACGCGGACGCCGGGCGGCCGCCACGGCGTCTCTCGGCTCGCCCGGAACTCGTGGTCGCCGGACGTGCGGTCCGATTCGAATCATCGGTTGCCGGCGGGGTCGGGAACCAGGCAGAACCGTCGGAGGAATCGGTGCGCTGTCCTGTCGCCCCCGGGATCGTCAGGCCGGGACCGGCTGTTCCCAGTCGATGTGGTGCCCCCACAGGCGGGCCATCTCACCGCCGCTCAGCGCACCGGTGCGCCGGATGGTCCGGCGGTCGTGCCAGAGCGCGACCGACACGGCCAGGTTCCGGACGAACGCCTCGGCGCGCCCACCCGCCTGCATCCGTGCGTCCATCTCGGTGCCGATCCTGATCACCCGCTCGACCCGTTCCCGCCGGGCCCGCTCGTACCGGTGGAACGCCTGGCGCAGGTCCGGGGCGTCCCGCAGGCACCGCCCCAGCGTGGCCGCGTCCTCCAGCGCCATCGACGCGCCCTGCCCCACCGACGGCCGGACCGGGTGGGCGGCGTCCCCGATCAGCACCACCCGGTCGGTGAACCACGGCCGGCCGTCGGGCAGCGCGTGCGCCACGCTCGGCGGGTAGGCGGTCACGGTCCGCGCCACGATCCCCGCCGCGGGGGTCCGGTCGGCCTCCAGCATCCGACGCAGCTCGGCGAGCCAGCCCTCGGCGGGCAGGGCGGCCAGGCGTAGCGCGGCCTGCGGCGTGTCGGTGCCCGGCGTGGCCAACCACTGCACGGTCCCGTCGGGCTGCCGCACGTAGCCGAAGAAGGCCCGGGATCCGAAGAACGTCTGGAAGTCGCCCGGCTCGCCGGGCACGTCGAGCCGGTCGGTCCGGCCGCCCACCCCGACGATCGGCGTGGGCTCCGGCGGCGGCCCGTCCGGGTCGACCGCCTGCCGGACCGTCGACCACAGGCCGTCGGCGCCGATCACCGCGTCCCCGTCGGCCGATCCCCCGTCGGCGAAGGTGACGCGCACCCCGTCGGGGGTCTCGTCGAGGCCGACGAAGCGCTTGCCGTACTCCACCGGCACGCCCTGCCGGACGGCCTCCTCCAGCAGGACGGCGTACAGGTCGGCGCGGTCGATCATCTGCGTGGGCGTCGCGTCGGCCCGGTGCCGGCCGAAGGGCGCCGACCCGAGCCGGCGGCCGGTGTGCCCGTGCGCGACCACGGCCGTCATGTCCAGGCCACGCTCCAGCACGGCGTCCTTCATCCCGAGGGAGTCCAGCGCGTCCAGCCCGTTGGCGGCGACGAAGATGTACGCGCCCACGTCGTGCGCCGACCCCGGATACGCCTCGAACACGACCGGATCCGCGCCGATCTTCCGCAGGGCGACGGCCGCGGCGGCGCCCGCCACCCCGCCACCGACGATGAGTACTCGCATGGGCTCTCCCCGTTGTCTCGTGCGTCTCAGCGCGGATAGGTGTGGAACCCGCGGCCGGCCTTGCGACCGACCGCCCCCTCCGCCACCAGGCGGAGCAGCAGCTCCGGTGGGGCGTGGAGAGGCTCCTCGAACTCCTCGTGCAGCGCGGCGGCGGTCGAGGCGACGACGTCCAGCCCGATCAGGTCGGCCAGCTCCAACGGCCCGAGCGGATGGTGACAGCCGAGCTTCATCGCGCGGTCCACCGCGTCCGCGGTGGCGAGCCCGGCCTCCACCATCCGCACGGCGCTCAGCAGGTACGGGATGAGCAGGCCGTTGACGATGAACCCGACCCGGTCCGGCGACCAGACCACCTCCTTGCCGAGCTGCTCGGCGGCGAACCCGTGCACGGTGCGCCGGGCGTGCTCGCCGGTCTCCGCCGAGGCCACCAGCTCCACCAACGGCAGCACCGGCACCGGGTTGAAGAAGTGGGCACCGACCACCCGCTCGGGACGGCTGGTGGCCGCGGCCAGGCGGTGGATCGGGATGGATGAGGTGTTGGAGGCGATGACCGCGTCCGGCTCCGGCAGGACCCGGTCCAGTTCCTTGAACAGGGCGAGCTTGATCCGCTCGTCCTCGGGGACGCTCTCGACCACGAGCTGCCGGTCGGCGAGCGCGTCGAGGTCCGTCACGAAGCTGATCCGTCCGAGGGTCGCGTCCCGGTCCGCCTCGCTCAACCGGCCCTTGGCGACCAGCCGGTCCAGCGACCCGACGATCCGGGCGCGCCCCCGCCCGGCGGAGTCCGGGGTGGCGGCGGCCACCCGGACGTCGATGCCGGCCCGGGCGCTGATCTCGGCGATGCCGGCGCCCATGGTGCCGCAGCCCACGATTCCGACTCGTTCCACGTGCATGCGCAGTCCTTTCGGGGTCAGTGGAGCCGGTTCACGGCGGCGAGCACCGCGCCGGCCCCGTCCTCGGTGGCGATCCGGTCCCGCAGGCCCGCAGCGGCGTTCCGGTACGACGGCTCGCGCAGCGCGGCCGAGAGGGCCCCGGCGAGGCGGTCGACGGAGAGCTTGCGGTACGGCACCGGGGCCGGCCCGGCGCCCAGCGCCGCCACGCGACCGGCCCAGAACGGCTGGTCACCGAGGATCGGCACGCCCACCGTCGGCACGCCGGCCCGCAGCCCGGCGGCGGTGGTGCCGGCGCCGCAGTGGTGCACCACCGCGGCCGTGCGCGGGAAGAGCCACTCGTGCGGCGTCTCCCCGATCGTGATCGTGCTGTCCGACCGGCCGGCCAGCTCGCCCCAACCGGCGTGGATGACGCCGCGCGCGCCGACCCGGCGCAGCGCCTCGTCCACGGTCGCGGCGATCCGCGCCGCGTCGGAGATCTTCCGACTGCCGAATCCGACGTACACCGGCGGCGGCCCGGCGGCGAGGAAGTCGGCCAGCTCGGCCGGCGGCTCCCAGTCCGGCCGGACGGCGGGCCACAGGTAGCCGCACACCTCCAGCGCGGGACGCCAGTCCGCCGGCCGGGGCAGCACGCTGGGGCTGTAGCCGTGCAGGACCGGCCACGCGTCCATCTGCGCGGCCAGCTCCCGGCGGCTCAGTGGCCGCAGGCCGAGCCGCGAGCGCAGCTCCCGGGTGGCGCCGGAGACGAGGCGTCCCATCACCCCGAGCAGCAGGTGCCCGCTGGCCCGGTTGCCCCACCGGCCGAGCGACCCGCCGCTGCCGATGAACGACGGCGGGTGCTCCGCGGTCGGGAAGACCGGCTGGAGGAACACGCCCATGCTGGGGATGCCGAGGCTCTCGGCCACGTGCACGCCCTGCTGCGCCGGCATCGACAGCAGCAGGACGTCGGCGCCCTCCTTGGCCGCGGCGAGGATCGACTCGCCCAGTTCCAGCGTCTTCGCGGTGACCCCGCGCAGCGCCTGGGAGGAGTTCTCCGCCTGCGTCCACTCGCCCACCACCGCCGGGTCCCCCGGCATCTCCCGGAACTCGGCCCCGGCCGCCCGGACCAGGTCGGCGAACCGCGGGTACGCGGCGATCGCCACCTCGTGGCCCGCGCCCCGCAGCCGGGGCACCAACCCGGTGTAGGGAGCGACGTCCCCCATCGTTCCCAGTGCGACGACGAGCACTCTCATGGCATCTCCTGAGTTGGTTGCGGCACGGACGTCATCCGTCCAGGTCCCGGTGCCGGAGGGTCAGCTTCTCCAGCGCCGGCACCACCTCGTTCGGCGTCGGGTCGCTCATCGACTCCCGGCGCAGCCGGTCCGCCCCCTCGGCGAACCGCGGCTCGGTCAGCACCCGCTGGAGGCCGGCCCGCAGCGCCTCGGGGGTCAGCTCGGCCTGCGGGATCACCAGGGCCGCGCCCACCTCCTCGGTGCGCCGCGCCCGGTACGAGTTCTCGAAGACCATCGGCGAGATGAGCTGCGGTACGCCGTGGTGGACCGCGGTCGACCAGGTGCCGGCGCCGCAGTGGTGGGCCACGGCGGAGCAGGTGGGCAGCAGCGCGTGCAGCGGCACGAAGTCCACGGCCCGGACGTTGTCCGGCAGCCGGGAGACCTGCTCCCGCTGCTCGGCGTTCAGCGTGGCGACGATCTCGACGTCCAGGTCGCCCACCGCGTCGAGGAGCCCCTCCAGCGAGCCGAGCAGGTAGCCGGCGTCGTCGCGCGCGGTCAGGCCGAGGGTCAGGCAGACGCGGGCCCGTTCCGGGGGCACGCGGAGCCAGTCGGGCACCACCGCCGGCCCGTTGTACGGCACGTACCGCACCGGCACGGTCGGTTCGCCCAACGGCATCCGGATGCTCGCCGGCAGCGTGTCGATGGTCCACTGCCCCCGCACGACCGTCTCGTCGAAGTCGAGCCCGTACCGGTCGAGCAGCCCGCCGAGCCAGTCGGCGAGCGCGTCGTGCGCGGCGCCGGGCGGGCGTTCGGCGCGCTGGGCGAGGAACCGGGCCCGCAGGTCGATCAGCAGGTCGGCCCCCCACAGCAGCCGGGCGTGCGCCGCGCCGACCGCGCGGGCGGCGACCGCGCCGGCCACCGTGAACGGCTCCCACACCACCAGGTCGGGACGCCACGAGCGGGCGAACTCCACCATCCCGTCGACCATCGAGTCGTTGTTCGCGTGGGCGAAGAAGTGCTCCGGCAGCATGCCGTTGAGGGCCTTGAGGAACTCCCAGCTGTGCACCTCCGGCCGGGCCGGGTCGAGGTCGACCGCGTTCCATCTGTCCTCGGTTCCGCCGCCCACACCGGACACGGCGTCGAGCAGGTCGTGGTCTTCGCCGACCGGCACCGCGGTCAGCCCGGCGGCGGTGACGGCCCGGGTCAGTCGCGGCTGGCTCGCCACCCGCACCTCGTGGCCGGCGGTGCGCAGGGCCCAGGCCAGCGGCACCATGCTGAGGAAGTGGGTCTCCATGGCGAACGAGGCGAACAGGACACGCACGTGGTCAGCCTCCCGGGGTCGGGGTCGGGGTCGGGTCGGGGCGGGTCATCCGACGCCGATCTCGCGGTCGATGAGCGCGAACATCTCGTCGTCGGTGGCGGCCACGATCGCCTCCTGCGCGGGGGCCTCACCCCCGTGCCGGGTGACGAGCGCGCGCAGCCGGGTGACGAGCGCGGCCCGGTCGGCGTCGGGCACGTCGAGCGCGCCGAACGCCTCGTCCAACCGATCCAGTTCGGCGTGCAGCGACTCCGCCGGCGTCGGTTCCGCGCCGATCAGCTCGCCGCGCAGGAAGGCCAGCAACTCGGCCGGGGTGGGGTGCTCGAACACCATGGTCGCGGAGAGCCGCAGCCCGGTGGCGGCGCCGAGCCGGTTGCGCAGCTCGACCGCGGTCAGCGAGTCGAGGCCGAGGTCGCGGAAGGGCCGGACCGGGTCGAGCGTGGCCCCGGACTCGTGCCCGAGCACGGCCGCCACCTCGGTGTACACGAGGTCGGCCAGGGTCTGCTCGCGACGTGACGCCGGCATCGCGGCGAGCCGGTCGGCCAGCGACCGCCCGTCGCCGGGCCCTGCGGCGGTCCGCCGTCCGGCGCCGGAGAGACCACGCAGCAGCGCGGACGACAGGGCGGCCGGGTCCAGCCGGACCGGCACGAGGACCGCCTCGTCGCGACGCATCGCCGCGTCGAACAGCGCCAGCCCCTCCTGCGCCGAGAACGGGCGGATGCCGCCGCGGGCCAGCCGGCGGCGACGGTCCTCCGGGTCGAGATGTCCGGCCATGTCGCTGTCTTCCGCCCAGAGGCCCCAGGCCAGCGAGGTCGCCGGGAGTCCGGCGGCCCGCCGCCGGACGGCGAGGGCGTCGAGGAAGGCGTTGGCGGCGCAGTAGTTCGCCTGGCCCGACGCGCCGAAGGTGCCGGACGCCGAGGAGAAGAGCACGAAGGCCGCCAGGTCGGCGTTCCGGGTCAGCTCGTCGAGATGCGACGCCGCGTCCGCCTTCGCGCCGAGGACGGCCTCGAACCGCTCCGGGGACTGCGCGGCCAGCAGCGCGTCGTCCAGCACCCCGGCGGCGTGCACCACGGCGGTCAGCGGCCGGTCGAGCCGGGCCAGCAGGCCGGCCAGGGCGTCCCGGTCGGACACGTCGCACGCCTCGAACCGGACGTCCGCGCCGGCGCGCCCCAACTCGTCGACGAGTTCCGCCGCGCCGGGGGTGTCCGGTCCCCGGCGGGAGGCCAGCACCAGGCGACGCATGCCGTGCGCGACCACCAGGTGGCGGGCCAGCAGCCGGCCGATCCCGCCGCCGCCGCCGGTGACCAGCACCGTCCCCTCCGGGTCGGGCATCCGGCCGGCCGCGGGACCGGCGGTGGAGGGGACGAGCCGGCGCGCGTACAGCCCGCCGTCGCGCACCGCCACCTGCGGCTCGCCGCTCGCCACGGCGGCGCCGACGGATGCTGTGTCCCCCGGCACGTCCACGTCGACCAGGACGAAGCGACCGGGGTGCTCCGCCTGCGCCGACCGGACCAGCCCGTGCACGGCCGACTGGGCCGGGTCGGCCTCCGCGCCGCTGGTGACCAGCGCCAGCGTGCACGCCTCGGTCCGGTCGTCGGCCAGCCAGCCCTGGAGCAGGGTCAGGACCCGCGCGACGTACGCCCGGGCGGCCTCCGGCGCCGGGCGGCCGTCCGGGGCCGGCAGGGCCACCGCGACGGCGGCCGGCAGCTCCGCCGGCAGGTCGGCGAGGTCGTCGACGGCCACCACGCTCACCGGCTCCCGGTCCGGCAGCGGGGTCCACACCAGCGAGAAGAGCGCGTCGTCGACGACGGCCCGGGTCGGGCCGAGCTGGTCGCCGGTCAGCGGCCGGGCGACGATGCCGGCGACCGACGCGACCGGCGCGCCCTCGGCGTCGCACACGTCGACGCGGCGTCCGTCCGGGCCGGCCGGGCCGATCCGCACGCGCAGCGCCGACGCCCGCACCGCGTGCAGGGCGATCCGGTTCCAGGAGAACGGCAGACTCGGTGTGCCCGATCCGTCCGTGAGGTCGGCCACCACCGCGGCCTGCAACGCCGCGTCGAACAGGGCCGGGTGCAGGCCGTAGCCGGTCGGTTCGACACCCTCCGGCACGGCCACCTCGGCGTAGACCTCGTCGTCGGTGCGCCAGACCCGCCGCAGGCCCCGGAACGCCGGACCGTAGCGGAACCCGTGCTCGGCCAGCCGGTCGTACGCGTCGGCGAGGTCGACCTCGGCGGCGGGTGGGGGCCAGCGGGTCAACGAGACCGCGTCGGAGGCTGGCGCGGGGGCCAGTGTGCCGACGGCGTGCGTGGTCCAGCCGGCGCCCGCGGTCGCGGTGTCCGGTTGGCCGTACACGGTCAGCGGACGCCGGCCGTCGTCCTCGGCCGGCCCGACCACCACCTGGAGGCGCACCCCGCCCTCGGCGGGCAGGGTGAGCAGGGCCGGGATGGTCAGCTCGTCGACCACCTCGCATCCGACCTCGTCGGCGGCGCGCAGCGCCAGCTCCACGAAGGCGGTGCCGGGAAGGACGACGACGTCCCGCACCGCGTGGTCGGCCAGCCACGGCTGGGTACGCAGGGACAACCGCGTGGTGAACAGGAAGCCCCCGGTCTCCGGCAGCGCCAGGGCCCCGCCCAGCAGCGGGTGGTCCGGGGCGGCCAGGCCGAGCGACGTCACGTCCTGCTCCGGCGGACCGACCACGTCGAGCCAGAAGCGGCGGCGCTGGAACGCGTACGTGGGCAGGTCCACCCGGCGGCGCACGCCGCCGTGCACCGCCGTCCAGTCGAGGTCGACCCCCCGGGTGAACGCCTCGGCCAGCGCCGTCGGGAAGCGGTCCCCCTCGTCGCGGCGCAGCGAGCCGAGCACCGCGGCGTCCACGCCCCGGTCGTCGACGATGCCCTGGAGCGCCATGGTCAGCACTGGGTGCGGGCTGCACTCCACGAAGATCCGGAAGCCGTCGTCGAGCAGGGCGTCCACGCCGCCGGCGAAGTCCACGGGTTCGCGGCAGTTGTCGAACCAGTACGCGGCGTCCAGTCCGGCCGTGTCCCGTGGCCCGGGGGTGACCGTGGAGTAGAACGCGACCTCGGACGGGCCCGGGGAGAGCCGGCCGAGCCGGTCGAGCAGGGTCTCCCGGATGCCGTCGACCTGCGCCCAGTGGGTGGCGGCGGCGGCGGACACCACCCGGGCGCGCAGGTCGTCGGCCACGCAGGCGGCGACGAACTCCCGCACCGCGCCGGCCTCACCGGCGACGGTGGTCGAGGTCGGCCCGTTCATCGCGGCCACCGTGAGCGCGTCGCCCCAGCCGGCGATCCGCTCCCGCACCTGCTCGGCGGAGAGCATGACCGAGGCCATCGCGCCGCCCAGCTCGGTGACGATCAACCGGCTGCGCAGGGCGACCACCCGGGCGGCGTCAGCGAGCGGCAGGCCGCCGGCCACCACCGCGGCGGCGAGTTCGCCCTGCGAGTGACCGATCACGGCCGCCGGGCGGACCCCGTACGACTGCCAGAGCGCGGCCAGCGACACCATCACCGTGAACAGCGCCGGCTGGGCCACCTCCAGGTCGTCCAGGGTGGGCGCGTCCGGCCGCCCGAGCAGGACGTCGGTCAGCGGGAAGTCGAGGTACGGCGCGAACGCCTCGGCGCACTCCGCCGCCCGGGCCGCGAACACCGGGTGCCGCATCAGCTCCACCGCCATGCCGGCCCACTGCGATCCGTGGCCCGGGAAGACGAGGACCAGGCCGCCGCCGACCACGCCACCGCGGACGACGGCGGGGTCGGGCGTGCCCTCGGCCAGGGCGGCGAGCCCGGCGACGAGGGCGGGCCGGTCGCCGCCGAGCACCACCGCGCGGTGCTCCAGCGCGGCCCGGGTGGTGGCCAGCGACCAGCCCACGTCCACCGGCGCGGCGTCGGTCCGGGCCAGGAAGGCGCTCAGCCGGTCGGCCTGCGCGCGCAGCCCGGCGTCGTCGCGTGCCGAAACCGGCCAGAGGATCGTCGCCGGGGCCGGCGCCGCGACGGGCGGGTCGACCGGTTCCTCCTCCGGGGGTGCCTGTTCCAGGACGAGGTGGGCGTTGGTGCCACTGAGACCGAAGGAGGAGACGCCGGCCCGACGGGGACGGTCGACCTGCGGCCAGTCGACCTGCTCGGTCACCAGGGACACCGCACCGGCCGACCAGTCCACGTGCGGGGTCGGCTCGTCCACGTGCAACGTGCGCGGCACGACGCCGTGCCGCATCGCCTGCACCATCTTGATCACACCACCCACACCCGCCGCGGCCTGGGCGTGACCGATGTTCGACTTCAACGACCCCAACAACAACGGCCGATCCCGGTCCTGGCCGTACGCCGCGATCAACGCCTGCGCCTCGATCGGATCACCCAACCGCGTCCCCGTCCCGTGCGCCTCCACCGCGTCCACGTCCACCGGCGTCAACCCCGCGTCCGCCAACGCCGCCCGGATCACCCGCTGCTGCGCCGGACCATTCGGCGCCGTCAAACCGTTCGACGCACCGTCCTGATTGACCGCCGAACCCCGCACCACCGCCAACACCCGATGACCACGACGCCGCGCGTCCGACAACCGCTCCAACAACAGCAACCCGACGCCCTCGGCGCCCGCGGTGCCGTCCGCGTCGGCGCTGAACGACTTGGCGCGCCCGTCCGGGGCGAGGCCGCGCTGCCGGCTGAACTCGATGAAGAACGACGGGCTGGACATCACGGTCGCCCCGCCGGCCAGCGCCATCGTGCACTCGCCCCGACGCAACGCCTGGACCGCCAGGTGGATCGCCACCAAGGACGACGAACACGCGGTGTCCACCGTCATCGCCGGCCCCTCCAGGCCGAAGGTGTAGGACACCCGACCGGCGGCGACGGCCACCGTGTTGCCGTTGGAGAGGTAACCCTCGTACTCGCCGGCCAGGCCGGGCGACATCATCTGCCGGACGCCGTACCCGCCGGCCATCACGCCGGTGAACACGCCGGTCTGGCTGCCACGCACGGACGTCGCGTCGATCCCGGCCCGTTCGAACGCCTCCCACGCGGTCTCCAGCAGCAGCCGCTGCTGCGGGTCCATGGTGGTGGCCTCGCGGGGCGAGATGCCGAAGAAGGCCGCGTCGAACTCCCCGACGCGCGGCAGCAGCCCGGCCTGCCGCACGTAGCTGCGACCCGTACGGTCCGGGTCGTCGTCGAAGAGGTTGTCCAGATCCCAGCCGCGGTCGTCGGGGAAGTCCCCGATGGCGTCGGTTCCCGACGACACCAGCCGCCACAGGTCCTCGGGCGACTGGACGCCACCCGGGTACCGGCAGCTCATCGACACGATGGCCACCGGCTCGCCGCTGGCCTCGACCTGACGCCGCAGCCGCTCGGTCTCCTTCAACGACGCCCTGAGGGCCTCGATCATCCGGTTGTCGGAACTTGTCATGGTGATCCTCCGCTGGGGACGTCGTCAGGAGTCGGTGCCGAGCGCCATGGCGATCAGGTCGTCGGCGCCCATCGCGTCGATCGTGTCGTCGGTGCGCCGCTCGCCGGTCGCCGTCCGTCCGGCGAGCTTCAGCACCTGGTCGAGCAGTCCGCTCTCGCGCAGCGCCCGGACGGGGACGGCCGCCAGCGCCGCGCGCACGTCGGCGTCGTCGTCGTCGGTGCCGGCCGGCTGGTCCGGCGCCAGCTCGGTGAGCAGGTGATCGGCCAAGGCCCGTGGATTCGGGTGGTCGAAGACCAGGCTGGCCGGCAGCCGCAGACCCGTCACGGCGTTCAGCCGGTTGCGCAACTCCAACGCGGTGAGCGAGTCGAAGCCCAACTCCTTGAAGTCGCGCCCCGCCTTGACCGCGTCCCCCTGCTCGTGCCCGAGCGCCGCGGCGGTCTCCGCGAGCACGGTCGTGACGAGCACCTGGTGCCGCTGGGCCGCCGGCAGGCGTTCGATCCGTTGCCGCAGGGTGTGCCGGGCGGCCTGCGCGGACGCGGCGCGGCGGGCCGGCGTCCGCACCAACCCGCGCAGCGGCGACGGCAGCGTCCCGGATTCCGCCCGGGCGCGCAGCGCGGCGCGGTCCAGGTGGACCGGGACCACGGCCGGCTCGTCCAGCACCACCGCGGCGTCGAACAGGGCGAGACCCTGCGCCGCGGTCATCGCGCGCACGCCCGCCCCGGCCAGCCGGCCCCGGTCCCGGTCGCCGAGCCCGCCGGTGAGGTCGCTGGTCTCCTGCCACAAGCCCCAGGCCAGCGAGATCGCCGGCAGCCCCTCGGCCCGGCGGTGCGCCGCCAACGCGTCCAGGAAGGCGTTCGCCGCGGCGTAGTTGCCCTGCCCGGGCGTGCCGAAGACGCCCGCCGCCGAGGAGAACAGCACGAACGCCCGCAGGTTCCGCCCCCGGGTCGCCTCGTGCAGGTGCAGCGCCGCGTCGACCTTGGACCGGAACACCGCGTCGAGCCGGCTCCGGTCCAGCGAGCCGATCGCACCGTCGTCGAGCACCCCCGCGGTGTGCACCACGACGTCGACCGGGTGCGCGTCGAGCAGCCCGGTCACCGCCGCCCGGTCCGCCAGGTCGGCGGCCACCACCACCGCCTCGGCGCCGTGCGACGCGAGGTCCGCCACCAGGTCGTCCGCGCCGGCGGCGGCCGGACCGCGCCGGCTCGCCAACACGAACCGGCGTACGCCGTGCGTCTCGGCCAGGTGCCGGGCGACCAGGCCGCCCAACGCGCCGGTGCCGCCGGTGACCAGCACGGTCGCGTCCGGGTCCCAGCCCGGGCCGTCGTCACCGGGCGGTGTGGCTCGGACCAGCCGGGGCGCGTACACCACGCCGTCGCGGACGGCGAGTTGCGGCTCGTCGTGCCCGGCCACCCGTTCGGCGAGCTCGCGGTACGGCTGCTCGGCGTCGGTGTCGAGCAGCACGAAGCGTCCGGGGTGTTCCGACTGGGCGGTGCGGACCAGTCCCCAGGCGGCGGCCGCCGCCACGTCCGCCGGGCGCTCACCGGTCGCGCCCCTGGTCACCAGCACCAGGCGGGAGTCGGCGAACCGCTCCTCGGCGAGCCAGCCCCGTACCAGGTCGAGCGCCTGCCCGGCGCGCTGCCGGGCGGCCACGGCCAGGTCCGTCCCGGTCGTGTCGTCGAGCGGGGCGAACACCAGCCCCGGCACCGGCGCGCCGCCGTCGAGGAGCGCGCCCAGCTCCGCCAGGTCGGCGGGGCCGTCCGGATCGGTTCCACCGACCGACGTCCAGGCCGGCAGCGGCGTGGCCGCGGCGTCCGGCAGCCGCGACCAGGCCAACCGGTGGAGGTGGTCGTCGGGCCGCTCCGCGGGCACCGCCATGGCCCGCACCAGCAGCGCGTCCACCGTGGCGACCGGCGCCCCGAGCGCGTCGGCCGCGACCAGGGCGAAGGTGTCCGCCCCGGTCGGCGTGACGCGCACCCGCAGCGTGGTCGCACCGGCGGCGTGCAGCGCGACGCCGGCCCAGGTGAACGGCAGCTTCGGCTCGCCCAGCTCGGCGCCGAGCGCGGCGGCGTGCACCGCCGCGTCGAGCAGTGCCGGGTGCAGGCCGTAGCCGGTGACGGCCAGCTCCTCGGCGGGCTCGATCTCGGCGAAGACCTCGCCGGCGCGCGACCAGGCGGCCCGTACCCCCTGGAAACGTGGACCGTAGCCGAGCCCGGAGGCGGTGAGGCGGTCGTACAGGTCGGCCACGTCCACCGGTTCGGCGCCGGCCGGCGGCCACTCGGTGAGCGCGTCGGGCGGCGCCGGGCGCTCCGGCGAGAGGGTGCCGGTGGCGTGCAACGCCCAGTCCTCCCCGCCGCCGGTGCGGGCGTGCACGGTGAGCGACCGGCGGCCGGACGGATCGGCGGGCGCGACGGTGACCTGCACCTGCGCCGCGCCGGAGCCGGCCAGCGCCAGCGGCGCCACGATGGTCAGCTCCTCCACCAGCGGGCAGTCGGTCTCGTCGCCGGCACGCACGGCCCACTCGACGAACGCCGTGCCGGGCACCAGCACGGAGTCGCGCACGGTGTGGTCGGCGAGCCAGGGATGGCTGCCGACGGACACCCGGGCGGTGAACACGTGCCCGCCGGAACCGGCCAGCGGGACCGCCGCGCCCAGCATGGCGTGCTCGACCGTGTCCAGGCCGGCGGTGGAGACGTCGGCGGACTCACCGGCGTCGAGCCAGTAGCGGCGGCGGTGGAAGGCGTACGTGGGCAGGCTCACCCGCCGACCCCGGACCACGGTGTGCCAGTCCACGCCGACGCCCGAGACCCACGCCTCGGCCAGGGAGTTCCCGAGCCGGCGGGGACCGCCCTCGCCCCGGCGCAGCGACCCGACGGCCGGGCCGTCGATCGCCGGGGCCAGCACCGGATGCGCGCTGCACTCGACGAACACGTGCCCGTCGAACGCCCGGACCGCCTCGTCGAAGCGCACCGGCCGGCGCAGGTTCTCGTACCAGTAGTCGGCGTCGAGCCCGGCGCCGTCGACGATCCCGCCGACCACCGTGGAGTAGAAGGGCAGGTCGGTGCTCTGCGGCGCGATCTCCGCCAGGGCCGCCAGGAGGTCGTCGTGCAGCGTCTCGACCTGGGCGGAGTGCGAGGCGTAGTCGACCGGGATTCGCTTGGCCCGGTCCCACTGGGCCAGCACCTCGTCCAGCGCGTCCGGGTCGCCGGAGACCACCGTCGCCGACGGGCCGTTGACCGCCGCCACCGACACCCGGTCACCCCAGCGGGCCAGGGTGGCGGACACCTCGGCCGCCGGCAGCGGCACCGACACCATGCCACCGCGTCCGGCCAGCACCTCACGGATCAACCGGCTCCGCCGCACCACGACCCGGGCCGCGTCGGCGAGGGAGAGCGCGCCCGCGACACAGGCCGCGGCGATCTCACCCTGGGAGTGCCCGGTCACCGCCACCGGCCGTACGCCCCGGGCCTGCCACACCGCGGCCAGCGACACCGCGACCGCGAACAGGGCCGGCTGCACCACGTCCACCCGTTCCAGGGCGCGCGCGTCGCCGAGTACCTCGAACAGGTCCCAGTCGGCGTGCTCCCGCAGCGCCGCCGCGCACTCGGTCATCCGGGTGGCGAAGACCGGGTCCGCGTCGAGCAGGTCCTGGGCCATGCCGGCCCACTGCGAGCCCTGCCCGGGGAAGACGAACACCACGCCCGGGTCCCGGCCCGCACCGGTCACCACCCGCGTCGACGGGGTCCCCTCGGCGAGGGCGGTGAGCGCGGCCACGGCCTCGGCCCGGTCCTCCGCCCAGATCACGGCCCGGTGCTCCATGGTGGACCGGCCGGCCAACGAGTAGGCGACATCGCCGAGACCGACCTCCGGGTGCGCGGCGAGGTGCGCGCGCATCCGGTCCGCCTGGCCGCGCAGTGCCTCCGGGTCACGCGCGGAGAGCACCAGCGGGACCGGGCCGGCGGCCGGCGCGTCGGGCGCGGGCTCGGGTTCCTCCGGGGGGGCCTGTTCGAGGACGAGGTGGGCGTTGGTGCCGCTGACGCCGAAGGACGAGACGCCGGCCCGGCGGGGACGGTCGACCTGCGGCCAGTCCACCTGCTCGGTCACCAGGGACACCGCGCCGGCCGACCAGTCGACATGCGGGGTCGGCTCGTCCACGTGCAACGTGCGCGGCACGACGCCGTGCCGCATCGCCTGCACCATCTTGATCACACCACCCACACCGGCGGCGGCCTGGGCGTGACCGATGTTCGACTTCAGCGAGCCGAGCAGCAGCGGCCGTTCCCGGTCCTGGCCGTACGCGGCGATGAGCGCCTGCGCCTCGATCGGGTCACCGAGGGTGGTGCCCGTGCCGTGCGCCTCCACCGCGTCCACGTCCACCGGCGTCAACCCCGCGTCGGCCAACGCCGCCCGGATCACCCGCTGCTGCGCCGGACCGTTCGGCGCCGTCAAACCGTTCGACGCACCGTCCTGATTGACCGCCGAACCCCGCACCACCGCCAACACCCGATGACCACGACGCCGCGCGTCCGACAACCGCTCCAACAACACCAGCCCGACGCCCTCGGACCAGCCGGCGCCGTCCGCCTCCGCCGAGAACGACTTGCACCGGCCGTCGGGCGCGACGCCGCGCTGCCGGCTGAACTCCACGAACACCTGCGGGGTCGCCAGCACCGTCACACCACCGGCCAGCGCCATCGAACACTCACCCCGACGCAACGCCTGCGCCGCCAGATGAATCGCCACCAACGACGACGAACACGCCGTGTCCACCGTCACCGCCGGACCCTCGAACCCGAACGTGTACGACACCCGACCCGACGCCACACTCCCCGCACTACCGTTACCCAGATACCCCTCCACATCCCGAGGCACCCGCCGCACCCGAGACCCGTAATCGCCATACATCACACCCACGAACACACCCGTCGCGCTCCCCCGCAACGCCACCGGATCCAACCCCGCCCGCTCCACCGCCTCCCACGACGCCTCCAACAACAACCGCTGCTGCGGATCGATGGTCAACGCCTCACGCGGCGAGATGCCGAAGAACCCGGCGTCGAAGTCGCCGACGCGGTCGAGGAACCCGCCGCCGGTGGTGTGCGTCGTGCCCGGGTGCTCCGGGTCCGGGTGGTACAGCGCCGTCAGGTCCCAGCCGCGGTCGTCGGGGAACGGGGTGATGCCGTCGCGGCCCTCGGCCAGGAGCTGCCACAGCTCCTCGGGGGAGTCGACACCACCGGGGTAGCGGCAACTCATCCCCACGATCGCGATCGGCTCGTCCGCCGGGGCGGCCGTCTCGGCCGTGCGCAGGTCGTCGTCCTCGTCGGCCCCGAACAACTCGGCCATCAGCAGGCCGACCAGGTCGTCCGAGGTCGGGTAGTCGAAGATCAACGTTGCCGGCAGCCGCAGCCCCAGCGCCGTGTTGAGCTTGTTGCGCAGCTCGATCGCGGTGAGCGAGTCGAAGCCGAGGTCCTTGAACGGGCGCTCCGTGGCGACGGCGTGGGGAGAGCCGTGCCCGAGCACGTCGGCCACCTGCTCCCGTACGACCTGGGTGACCGCGGCCCGGCGCTCGGCCGCGGGCAGCGCCGCCAGCCGCGCGGCGGTGGTCCCGGCGTCACCGGATCCCCGCACGGCGGCCCGCCGGACCGGGACCCGGACGAGGTCCCGCAGCACGGGGTGCAGCGTGCCGTCGGCGGCCCGCTCCTTCAGCGCCGCGCCGTCGAGGCTCACCGCCACCACGGCGGGGGCGGCCGTGGTGGTGGCGGCGTCGAGCATGGTGAGGGCCTCGTCGGTCCCCAACGCCGCCAACCCCGACCGCGACAACCGCGCCAGATCCCGCCCCGACAACGACCCCGTCATCCCCGACGACCCGGCCCACAACCCCCACGCCACCGACGTACCCACCAACCCCGCCGCCCGACGCGCCCGCACCACCGCGTCCAACCCCGCATTGGCCGCCGCATACGCACCCTGCCCCGCCGTCCCCAACACCCCCGCCACCGACGAGAACACCACGAACGCCGACAACCCACGATCACGCGTCAACTCGTCCAACACCTGAGCCGCGACCACCTTCGGCTCCCACACCCGAGCCAACCGGTCCCCCGACAACCCCTCCACCACACCGTCGTCCAACACCCCCGCCGCATGCACCACCGCAGACACCGGGAACCGCGACAACACCCCCGCCACCACCGACCGGTCCGTCACATCACCGGCCACCACCGACACCCGATCCGCACCCAACTCCGCGACCAGACCCGCCACACCCTCGGCAGCCCCACCCCGCCGCGACACCAACACCACCCGCGACACCCCATGCGACACCACCAGATGCCGCGCCACCACCGCACCCAACGCACCCGTCCCACCAGTGACCAACACACAGTCACCCGCAGACCACACCGCAGCACCCACCGACCCACCCACCGGCCGCAACCGCGGAACACACACCTCCCCACCACGAACCCAGAACTCCGACTCCCCCAACGCCACCAAACCCGCCGCCAACGACCCCACCGCATCCACATCCGCGTCAGCACCCACATCCACCAACACGAACCGACCCGGATGCTCCGACACCGCCGAGCGCACCAGACCCGCCACACCACCCTGACCCGCCACCACATCCGCACCCCGCGTCACCACCACCAAACGCGAACCCACGAACCGCGAATCACCCAACCAACCCCGCAACACCCCCAACACACCCGCCGCATCAACCCCCGACACCACCACCACATCCGGCACCACCGAACCCACCGCCACCGGCCACACACCCACCGACACACCACCCACCACCGGCACCACCACCGGAACCCCCACCACCTCCCACAAAGGGTTCGCGGGCACCACGGAGGTGGGCGGCGCAGCGGGCCGGAGGACGAGCTCGCCGGCGGTGAACACCGGCTGCCCGTCGGGGTCGACCACGCGGACGGAGAGGGCGTCGGCGCCGACCGGCGCCAAGCGGACCCGGACCGTGACCGCACCGGTGGCGTGCAGCGCGACGTCGGACCAGGCGAACGGCACCAGCGGTCGGGTGACGTCGGTGGTGAACGCCGCCGCGTGCAGCGCCGCGTCGAGCAGCGCCGGGTGGATGCCGACGTGGTCCGCGGACAACCCGTCGGGGAGCGCGACCTCGGCGAGAACGTCCGCGCCGTCGCGCCACGCCCGCCGTACGCCCCGGAAGGCCGGGCCGTAGTCGAGCCCCACCTCGGCGAGACGGTCGTACAGGTCGGCGACGTCGAGTTCGTCGGCGCCCGCCGGCGGCCACGCCGGAGCGGTGGCGGGGGTCGGGCGATCGCCGGGCCGCAGGGAGCCGCTGGCGTGCAGGGTCCAGGCCGTGTCGTCGGGGACGTTCTCGGCGAGGGAGTAGACGCCGATCCGACGCGCACCGGCGTCGTCGGCCTCGCCCACGGTAACCCGGAGGCGTACGCCGCCGGCGGACGGCACGACCAGCGGCGCGGCCAGGGTCAGCTCGGCCAGCAGGTCGCAACCGACGTCGTCACCGGCGCGGATCGCCATCTCGACCAGGGCGGCGCCGGGCAGGAGCACCTCGCCGCCGACCGCGTGGTCGGCCAGCCACGGGTGGGTGGCCAGCGAGAGGCGGGACGCGTAGAGGAACCCGGCGCTGTCCGGCAGGGCCACCGCGGCGCCGAGCAGCGGGTGCTCGGTGGGGGTGAGGCCCAGGCCGGCGGCGTCGGTGGCGGCCGGCGCTCCCGCGTCGAGCCAGTAGCGCTGGCGTTGGAACGCATACGTCGGCAACTCCACCCGCGGCGCCGACGGGAACACCGCCGACCAGTCCGGCGACACCCCGTGCACATGCAACGCCGCCACCGCCGCCACCAACGACTCCACCTCAGGACGACCCCGACGCAACGTCGGCACCGACACCGGCGCCGGCACCAACGCCGACAACACCCCGTCCGGACCCACCTCCACGAACGCCGACACACCCTCGTCCACCAACCACGACACCGCGTCGGCGAACCGCACCGTCTCCCGCACCTGCCGCACCCAGTACTGCGGCGCACACACCTGCGAACCCGACACCAACCCACCCGACACCGTCGACACCAACGGAATCACCGGCGCCCGGAACTCCAGACCCTCCACCACCGACGCGAAATCACCCAACATCGCATCCATCCGCGACGAATGAAACGCATGCGACGCCCGCACCCGACGCCACTTCCCACACCGCCGCGCCACCGCCAACACCGCAGCCTCATCACCGGAAATCACCACCGACTCCGGCCCATTCACCGCCGCGACATCCACACCCGCGGACAACAACGGCACCACCCGCTGCACCGAAGCCCGCACCGACACCATCAACCCACCAGCCGGCAACGCCTCCATCAACCCCGCACGCGCCGCCACCAACACCACCGCATCCGACAACGACAACACCCCGGCCACATGCGCAGCCGCGACCTCACCAATCGAATGCCCCACCACAAAATCCGGCCGCAAACCCCACGACTCCAACAACCGGAACAGCGCCACCTCCACCGCGAACAACGCCGGCTGCGTGAACCCCGTCCGATCCAACGCCTCACCGTCGCCCGCGATCACCTCACCCAAACCACGCGGCAACAACCCATCAAACGCCGACACCACCTCGTCAAAAGCCGCCGCGAAAACCGGGAACGCAGCCACCAACTGCAAACCCATCCCCACCCGCTGCGAACCCTGACCCGTGAACACCATCGCCCACCGCGACCCCACACCCGCCGCACCAGACACCACCCCCGACGCCGAACCACCCGACGCCACCACACCCAAACCCCGCACCAAACCCGCACGACCACCCGCCACCACCACCGCACGATGCTCCATGGCGAACCGGTACCGGGCGGCCGCGCGGGCCAGGTCGGTGACCGAGAGATCGGGGTGGGACTCCACCAGGTCCCGCAGGCGTACGGCCTGCTCGGCCAGCGCGGCCGGTTCCCGGGCGGAGAGCACCACCGGCACGGTGTCGGGCCAGTCGAGGTCGCCGACCGGCTCCTCGGCGGGGGCCTGTTCGAGGACGAGGTGGGCGTTGGTGCCACTGACGCCGAAGGAGGAGACCCCGGCCCGACGGGGACGGTCGACCTGCGGCCAGTCCACCTGCTCGGTCACCAGGGACACCGCACCGGCCGACCAGTCCACGTGCGGGGTCGGCTCGTCCACGTGCAACGTGCGCGGCACGACGCCGTGCCGCATCGCCTGCACCATCTTGATCACACCACCCACACCCGCCGCGGCCTGGGCGTGACCGATGTTCGACTTCAACGACCCCAACAACAACGGCCGATCCCGGTCCTGGCCGTACGCCGCGATCAACGCCTGCGCCTCGATCGGATCACCCAACCGCGTCCCCGTCCCGTGCGCCTCCACCGCGTCCACGTCCACCGGCGTCAACCCCGCGTCCGCCAACGCCGCCCGGATCACCCGCTGCTGCGCCGGACCATTCGGCGCCGTCAAACCGTTCGACGCACCGTCCTGATTGACCGCCGAACCCCGCACCACCGCCAACACCCGATGACCACGACGCCGCGCGTCCGACAACCGCTCCAACAACAGGACGCCCACGCCCTCGCCCCAACTGGTGCCGTCGGCGGCGGCGGCGAAGGACTTGCACCGTCCGTCCGCGGCCAGTCCGCGCTGCCGGCTGAACTCCACGAACACCTGCGGGGTCGCCAGCACCGTCACACCACCGGCCAGCGCCATCGAACACTCACCCCGACGCAACGCCTGCGCCGCCAGATGAATCGCCACCAACGACGACGAACACGCCGTGTCCACCGTCACCGCCGGACCCTCGAACCCGAACGTGTACGACACCCGACCCGACGCCACACTCCCCGCACTACCGTTACCCAGATACCCCTCCACATCCCGAGGCACCCGCCGCACCCGAGACCCGTAATCGCCATACATCACACCCACGAACACACCCGTCGCGCTCCCCCGCAACGCCACCGGATCCAACCCCGCCCGCTCCACCGCCTCCCACGACGCCTCCAACAACAACCGCTGCTGCGGATCGATGGCCAGCGCCTCACGCGGCGAGATGCCGAAGAACCCGGCGTCGAAGTCGCCCGCGTCGTGCAGGAAGCCGCCCGTGCGCGCGTAGCTGTGGCCGTGGCTGTCCGGGTCGTCGTCGAAGAGGCCGGCCAGGTCCCAGCCGCGGTCCTCCGGGAAGGGGCTGATTCCCTCTCGGCCCTCCACGAGCAGCCGCCACAGTTCCTCCGGGGAGTCGACACCACCGGGGTAGCGGCAGCTCATCCCCACGATCGCGATCGGCTCGTCGGCCCGGATCGTGGTCGTCACCGGGTCGGTCGCCGGCGCCGCCGCGCCGGAGAGTTCGCGCAGGAGGAAGTCGACGAGCGCCAGCGGCGTCGGGTAGTCGAACACCAGCGTGGTCGGCAGCCGGAGCGCCAGCTCGGTGTTCAGCCGGTTGCGCAGTTCGACCGCGGTGAGCGAGTCGAAGCCGAGATCCTGGAACGGTCGGGCGGGGTCGACGGCCCGCACGTCGTCGTGGCCGAGGACGTCGGCCACCTGCCGCAGCACGCTCCGCAGCACCGCGTCGGCCAGTTCGTCGCCGGACAGCCCGGCGAGGCGACCGTCGGTGGACGCGTCGGTGGCGGTCGCCGTGCTGACCGCCCGCCGCGCCGGCGCACCCACCAGGTCCCGCAGAATCGGTGGGATCTCCCGGCCACGCAGGGCGGCCGGATCGGGCCGGGCGCCCACGTAGACCGCCGCCGGACCGGCCACCGCGGCGTCGAGCATGGTGAGGGCCTCGTCGGTCCCCAACGCCGCCAACCCCGACCGCGACAACCGCGCCAGATCCCGCCCCGACAACGACCCCGTCATCCCCGACGACCCGGCCCACAACCCCCACGCCACCGACGTACCCACCAACCCCGCCGCCCGACGCGCCCGCACCACCGCGTCCAACCCCGCATTGGCCGCCGCATACGCACCCTGCCCCGCCGTCCCCAACACCCCCGCCACCGACGAGAACACCACGAACGCCGACAACCCACGATCACGCGTCAACTCGTCCAACACCTGAGCCGCGACCACCTTCGGCTCCCACACCCGAGCCAACCGGTCCCCCGACAACCCCTCCACCACACCGTCGTCCAACACCCCCGCCGCATGCACCACCGCAGACACCGGGAACCGCGACAACACCCCCGCCACCACCGACCGGTCCGTCACATCACCGGCCACCACCGACACCCGATCCGCACCCAACTCCGCGACCAGACCCGCCACACCCTCGGCAGCCCCACCCCGCCGCGACACCAACACCACCCGCGACACCCCATGCGACACCACCAGATGCCGCGCCACCACCGCACCCAACGCACCCGTCCCACCAGTGACCAACACACAGTCACCCGCAGACCACACCGCAGCACCCACCGACCCACCCACCGGCCGCAACCGCGGAACACACACCTCCCCACCACGAACCCAGAACTCCGACTCCCCCAACGCCACCAAACCCGCCGCCAACGACCCCACCGCATCCACATCCGCGTCAGCACCCACATCCACCAACACGAACCGACCCGGATGCTCCGACACCGCCGAGCGCACCAGACCCGCCACACCACCCTGACCCGCCACCACATCCGCACCCCGCGTCACCACCACCAAACGCGAACCCACGAACCGCGAATCACCCAACCAACCCCGCAACACCCCCAACACACCCGCCGCATCAACCCCCGACACCACCACCACATCCGGCACCACCGAACCCACCGCCACCGGCCACACACCCACCGACACACCACCCACCACCGGCACCACCACCGGAACCCCCACCACCTCCCACAAAGGGTTCGCGGATCCGAGGTGGTCGGGCAGCGCGCGCATGACGACGGAGCCGGCCGTGAGCACCGGACGCCCGTCACCGTCGGTCGCCTCGACCGAGAAGACGCCGTCGGCTCCGGCGACGAGCCGCGCCCGCAGGGTGGTGGCCCCGGCGGCGCGGACCGACACCCGCTGCCAGGCGAACGGGAGGCGGGCCCGGCCGGTCAGGTCGAGCACCAGCGGCTGGAGCGCGGTGTCCAGCAGGGCGGGGTGCAGCACGTACCCGTCGGCCGGCACGCCCGGGGGCAGGTCGACCTCGGCGTACCACTCGTCGCCCCGGCGCCAGGCCGCCCGGAGGCCGCCGAAGGCGGGACCGTACTCGTAGCCCCGGGCGACGAGGGTCGCCCGGACCTCGGCCAGGTCGACGGGGGTGGCGTCCGACGGCGGCCACGGCAGCGGCTCCACGGTGGCGTCGTCCTCAGCGGCGACCAGCACGCCGCTGGCGTGGCGGGTCCACTCCATCGCGTCCGTGGCACGGGAGTGCACGGCGAGGGCACGGCGGCCGGAGGCGTCCGGCGCGCCGGCGGTGACCTGCACCTCGACCGTCGCCGCGTCGGGAAACACCAGCGGGGCCTCGAGCGTCAGCTCCTCGACCAGGGCGCAGCCGACCTCGTCGGCCGCCCGGACGGCCAGCTCGACGAAGGCGGTGCCGGGCAGCAGGATCGCGCCGGCCACCCGGTGGTCGGCGATCCAGGGAAGGGTGCGGGTGGAGAGCCGGCCGGTGAAGACGACGGCGTCGGAGTCGGCGAGCCGGGTGGGGGCGTCGAGCATTCCCCGGCCGGTCCAGGTGCCGTCGAGCCAGTAGCGCTGGCGTTGGAACGCATACGTCGGCAACTCCACCCGCGGCGCCGACGGGAACACCGCCGACCAGTCCGGCGACACCCCGTGCACATGCAACGCCGCCACCGCCGCCACCAACGACTCCACCTCAGGACGACCCCGACGCAACGTCGGCACCGACACCGGCGCCGGCACCAACGCCGACAACACCCCGTCCGGACCCACCTCCACGAACGCCGACACACCCTCGTCCACCAACCACGACACCGCGTCGGCGAACCGCACCGTCTCCCGCACCTGCCGCACCCAGTACTGCGGCGCACACACCTGCGAACCCGACACCAACCCACCCGACACCGTCGACACCAACGGAATCACCGGCGCCCGGAACTCCAGACCCTCCACCACCGACGCGAAATCACCCAACATCGCATCCATCCGCGACGAATGAAACGCATGCGACGCCCGCACCCGACGCCACTTCCCACACCGCCGCGCCACCGCCAACACCGCAGCCTCATCACCGGAAATCACCACCGACTCCGGCCCATTCACCGCCGCGACATCCACACCCGCGGACAACAACGGCACCACCCGCTGCACCGAAGCCCGCACCGACACCATCAACCCACCAGCCGGCAACGCCTCCATCAACCCCGCACGCGCCGCCACCAACACCACCGCATCCGACAACGACAACACCCCGGCCACATGCGCAGCCGCGACCTCACCAATCGAATGCCCCACCACAAAATCCGGCCGCAAACCCCACGACTCCAACAACCGGAACAGCGCCACCTCCACCGCGAACAACGCCGGCTGCGTGAACCCCGTCCGATCCAACGCCTCACCGTCGCCCGCGATCACCTCACCCAAACCACGCGGCAACAACCCATCAAACGCCGACACCACCTCGTCAAAAGCCGCCGCGAAAACCGGGAACGCAGCCACCAACTGCAAACCCATCCCCACCCGCTGCGAACCCTGACCCGTGAACACCATCGCCCACCGCGACCCCACACCCGCCGCACCAGACACCACCCCCGACGCCGAACCACCCGACGCCACCACACCCAAACCCCGCACCAAACCCGCACGACCACCCGCCACCACCACCGCACGATGCTCCAGACCGGAACGGCCGACGCCGAGCGAGAGGGCGAGCGAGGAGAGGGACACGTCCGGGTTGACGGTGACGAAGTCGCGCAGCTGCGCGGCCTGGGCCCGCAGCGCCGCCGCACCGCGGGCGGAGAGCGGGACCGGCACCGGATCGAGTTCGGTCACGTCGGCGGCGGGTACGGTCGGGACGTGGTCCGGGACGTGCTCCAGGATCACGTGGGCATTGGTGCCGCTGACGCCGAAGGCCGACACGCCCGCGCGACGCGGGGCGTCGGTCGTGGGCCAGTCCGTCCGCTCGGTGACCAGGGACACCGCACCGGCCGACCAGTCCACGTGCGGGGTCGGCTCGTCCACGTGCAACGTGCGCGGCACGACGCCGTGCCGCATCGCCTGCACCATCTTGATCACACCACCCACACCGGCGGCGGCCTGGGCGTGACCGATGTTCGACTTCAACGAGCCGAGCAGCAGCGGCCGTTCCCGGTCCTGGCCGTACGCGGCGATGAGCGCCTGCGCCTCGATCGGGTCACCGAGGGTGGTGCCCGTGCCGTGCGCCTCCACCGCGTCCACGTCCACCGGCGTCAACCCCGCGTCCGCCAACGCCGCCCGGATCACCCGCTGCTGCGCCGGACCATTCGGCGCCGTCAAACCGTTCGACGCACCGTCCTGATTGACCGCCGAACCCCGCACCACCGCCAACACCCGATGACCACGACGCCGCGCGTCCGACAACCGCTCCAACACGACCATGCCGGCGCCCTCGGCCCAACCGGTGCCCGAGGCGGCGGCCGCGAACGAGCGGCAGCGCCCGTCGGCGGAGAGCCCACCCTGGCGGCTGAACTCCAGGAAGACGCCCGGGCTGGAGAGCACCGCCACGCCGCCGGCGAGCGCCAGCGAGCACTCGCCCCGACGCAACGCCTGCGCCGCCAGGTGGATCGCCACCAACGACGACGAACACGCGGTGTCCACCGTCATCGCCGGGCCCTCCAGGCCCAGCTCGTACGCCACCCGTCCGGAGATCACCGCGTCGAGGCTGCCGGTCAGGAAGTGCCCCTCCAGCCCGGCGGGCACCTCGTGCAGCCGTGGGCCGTAGTCCTGGCTGCTCGACCCGACGAACACGCCGGTGTCCGTGCCGCGCAGCGTGGTCGGGTCCAGCCCGGCCCGCTCGAACGCCTCCCACGCCGTCTCCAGGACCAGCCGCTGCTGCGGGTCCATGGCCAGCGCCTCCCGGGGCGAGATCCGGAAGAACGCCGCGTCGAAGCCGGCCACGTCCGCCAGGAAGCCGCCGTGCCGGGTGTAGGTGGTGCCGGGGTGCTCCGGGTCCGGGTGGTACAGCTTCTCGACGTCCCAGCCACGGTCGTCCGGGAAGTCCACGACCGCGTCGACCTCCCCGTCCACCAACCGCCACAGGTCGTCCGGCGACCGGACGTCACCGGGGTAGCGGCAGCTCATCCCGACGATCGCGATCGGCTCGTCGGCCGGGGCACGGACCGCCGTCACGACGGGCGGGGCGGCCCGGTCGCCGTAGACCCGTTCGAGCAGGTGGGTGGTGAGCGCCTCCGGCGTGGGGTGGTCGAACACCAGGCTGCTGGGCAGTCTCAGGCCGGTGGCGGTGGAGAGCCGCGTCTTGACGTCCACCGCGGTCAGCGAGTCGAAGCCCAGCTCCTTGAACGTCCGGCCGGCGATGTCGGTGCCGGCGTCGTGCCCGAGCACCCCGGCCACCGCCTGCCGCACCAGGTCGCGGACGGTCCGGTGCCGGTCCGCCTCCGGGACGGCGGCCAGCCCGGTGGCGGCGGCCGGGGCGGCGCCCCGCGCCCGGCGCACCTCGGGCAGGTCCGCGAAGAGCGTGCTGGGCCGCGCCACGGTGAAGGTGGCGACGAACCGCTCCCAGTCCACGTCCGCCACGGCGAGGAAGGTCTCGTCGTCCGCGATCGCCTGGTCCAGCGCGGTCAGCGCGGCCTCCGGGCGCATCAGCCGCAGGCCGAGCCGGGCGAAGCGGGAACCCGTGTCACCGGCCGCCATCCCGTCACCGGCCCACGAGCCCCAGGCCACCGAGAGGGCGCGCCGGCCGCGGGCCCGCCGGCGGGCGGCGAGCGCGTCCAGCATGGCGTTGCCGGCGGCGTACGCGCCCTGGCCGCTGCCGCCCCAGACCCCGGCGTTGGACGACATCAGGACGAAGGCGTCCAGCTCCCGGTCGAAGACGGCGTCCAGGTTCGCGGCGCCGACCGCCTTTCCGGCCACCGCCTCGGCGACCGCGTCCGGGGTGAGGTCGGCCAGGTCGCCCCAGTGCGGGACGCCCGCGGCGTGCACCACGGCCCGGATCGGGCCTTCGGTCTCGACGGCGGCGACCAGCTCCGCCAGCGCCCCGGCGTCCGCGACGTCGCAGGCGGCGATCGTCACCCGCGCACCCAGGGCGGCCAGCTCCGCGGCCAGCGCGTCGGCGCCCGGGGCGTCCGCGCCGCGCCGTCCGGTCAGCACCAGGTGCTCCGCGCCGCGCGCGGCGAGCCGGCGGGCGACGTGCGCGCCGATGGCCCCGGTGCCGCCGGTGATCAGGACGGTGCCGGCGGGCCGCCAGACCGCCTCGCCCGACCCGGTACGCGGGGCGCGCACGAGTCGCCGGCCGAACGCCCGGTGGCCCCGCAGGGCGACCTGGTCCTCACCGCCGCCGGCGGCGAGGACGGCGGCGAGCCGCTGGTAGGTCTCCTCGTCCGCGTCCGCGGGCAGGTCCACCAGACCGCCCCAGCGGGCGGGCGCCTCCAGGGCGGCCACCCGGCCCAGCCCCCACACGGCCGCCTGGTCGACGGCCGGCTCGGCGCAGTGCACCGCCTCGCGGGTCACCACCCACAGCGGGGCCGGCAGGTCGGCCTGGACAAGGGTGAGCGTGGCCGCGACCGGGTCCGGGTCGGTCGTCGCGACCAGGGACAGCACACCGGCGACGTCCGGCGTCGCGGCCACGGTCTCCGCGAGCGCCCCGACGGGCACCGGGACCGGCGACGCGCCGAGCGCGCCGAGCGCGGCGGCGACCGGCGCCGCGACGGCCTCGTCGGCGTGGACGACCAGCCAGGTGCCGGCCAGCGCCGACGCGGCGGGGACGGGGAGGGGCCGCCAGTCGATCCGGTAGCGCCAGCGGTCCGGCCCGGTGGGCGCCGCGGGCGGCTCCGGGGCCTCCAGCCAGAGATGGGTCCGCTGGAACGCGTACGTGGGCAGGTCGACGCGGCGGGCCCGGGCGGGCAGGGCCGCGGACCACCGCACCGGCACCCCCTGGGTGTACGCCTCGGCGACCGAGCGCAGGAAGCGCCGCTGCCCGCCCTCGTCGCGACGCAGCGAGCCGACCACGGCGACGTCGTGTCCGCCCGCCTCGGCGGTGCCGGCGACCGCAGCCGTGAGCACCGGGTGCGTGCTGACCTCGACGAACGCGGTGATCCCCTGGTCGAGCAGGCCGCGCACGGCGAGGTCGAAGCGGACCGGCTGCCGCAGGTTTCGATACCAGTAGCCGGCGTCGAGGGCGGTCGTGTCCAGCCGGGTGCCGGTGACCGCCGAGTGGAAGGGGATGTCGGACGGGCGCGGCGCGACCGGCGCGAGGAGTTCGCCCAGCTCCGCCTCGACGGCCTCGACGTGCGCCGAGTGCGACGCGTAGTCGACCGGGACGACCCGCGCCTCGGTGCCGGCCAGGAACTCCCGCAGGGCGTCCGCGTCCCCGGAGACGACGGTGGCCGTCGGACCGTTGACCGCGGCCACGTCGATCCGGCCGGCGAACGGCGCGACCAGGTCGCGGACCGTCTCCACCGGAAGCGCCACGGAGACCATGCCACCGTGCCCGGAGAGCGCGTCGCGGATCACCCGGCTGCGCAGGGCGACCACCCGCGCGGCGTCGGCCAGGCTGAGCGCGCCGGACACGCAGGCCGCCGCGATCTCGCCCTGCGAGTGCCCGACCACCGCGGCGGGCTCGACGCCGTACGAGCGCCAGAGCGCGGCCAGGGACACCATCGCGGCGAAGAGCACGGGCTGCACGACGTCCACCCGGTCCAGGGCCTCGGCGTCGTCCAGCGCCTCGAACAGGTCCCAGTCGACGTGGTCGGCGAGGGCGTCGGCGCACTCGGCCATCCGGGCGGCGAAGACCGGCGAGGCGTCGACCAGTTCCCGGGCCATGCCGACCCACTGGGAGCCCTGCCCGGGGAAGACGAACGCCACCCGCCGTGGCGTGCCGCCGTCGCCGCGGACGACGTCGGCGGCGGCGAGCAGCTCGTCGCGGTCCGCGCCGAGCACGACGGCCCGGTACGGCATCGTCGCCCGGGTGGTGGCCAGGGCGTGTCCGACGTCGGTCGCGTCCAGGGCCGGGTCCGCCGCCACGAAGCGGGTGAGCCGGTCGAGCTGGGCGGTCAGCGCCGGGGCGGTGCGGGCGGAGAGCACCCACGGCACGACCGCCGGCACGTCCCCGCCGGGGTCCGGAACGTTCTCGGGCTCGGCCTGTTCGATGACCACGTGCGCGTTGGTCCCGCTGACCCCGAAGGACGACACGCCGGCGCGCCGGGGACGGCCGGCGTCGGGCCAGTCGGCGTTCTCGGTGAGCAGGGACACCGCGCCGGCGGACCAGTCGACCCGCGGCGTCGGCTCGTCGACGTGCAGCGTGCGGGGCAGGACGCCGTGCCGCATCGCCTCGATCATCTTGATCACTCCGCCCACGCCGGCGGCGGCCTGGGCGTGACCGATGTTCGACTTCAGCGAGCCGAGCAGCAGCGGCCGTTCCCGGTCCTGGCCGTAGGTGGCGATGAGCGCCTGCGCCTCGATCGGGTCACCGAGGGTGGTGCCCGTGCCGTGCGCCTCCACCGCGTCCACGTCCGCCGGCGTCAGCCCCGCGTCGGCCAGCGCCGCGCGGATCACCCGCTGCTGGGCCGGGCCGTTCGGGGAGGTGAGCCCGTTCGACGCCCCGTCCTGGTTGACCGCGGTGCCGCGGATCAGCGCGAGCACCCGGTGGCCGTTGCGCCGGGCGTCGGACAGCCGTTCCAGCAGCAGGACACCGGCGCCCTCGGCCCAGCCGGTGCCGTCGGCGGCGGCGGCGAACGAACGGCACCGCCCGCCGGGCGACAGGCCACGTTGCCGGCTGAACTCCACGAACAGCGACGGTGAGGACATCACGGTGACGCCGCCGGCGAGCGCCATCGGGCACTCGCCGCGCCGCAGCGCCTGGACCGCGAGGTGCATCGCCACCAGCGACGACGAGCAGGCGGTGTCGACGGTCAGGGCCGGGCCTTCGAGACCCAGCGTGTAGGCGACCCGGCCGGAGGCGACGCTCGCGGCCGTGCCGCTGGCCAGGTAGCCCTCGAACTCGCCGGAGCCCTCCGGCGCGGCCATCTGCTGTGCGCCGTACCCGCCGTTCATCACCCCGGCGAACACGCCGACCTCGCTGCCTCGGACGCTGTCCGGGTCGATGCCGGCCCGCTCGAACGCCTCCCAGGAGATCTCCAGCAGGATCCGCTGCTGCGGGTCCATGGCGGTGGCCTCGCGCGGCGAGATGCCGAAGAAGACCGGGTCGAACTCGCCCGCGTCGAGCAGGAACCCGCCCTCCCGGACGTAGCTGCGCCCGGCGCGCTCCGGGTCGGCGTCGAACAGGTTGACCAGGTCCCAGCCCCGGTCGGTGGGGAAGTCGCCGACGGCGTCCCCGCCGGACTCGACCAGCCGCCACAGCTCCTCCGGCGACCGCACCCCGCCCGGGTAGCGGCAGCCCATCCCGACCACGGCGATCGGCTCGTCGGCGTGTTCGCGGGTGATCGCCGGGGCCGTCGCCAGCCGCGCTCCGGACATGCCGGCGGCCAGGAAGTCGGCCACCGCCCGGGGGGTGGGGTGGTCGAAGACCAGCGTGGCCGGCAGTCGCGTGTCGAACTGGGCGTTCATCCGGTTGCGCAGCTCGACCGCGGTGAGCGAGTCGAACCCCATCTCCCGGAACGCCCGGTCGACGTCGACCGCGCCGCCGGAGCCGTGCCCGAGCACCGCGGCGACCTGGCCGCGTACCAGCTCCAGGACCGCGTCGGCCCGCTCCCGGGCCGGCAGGGCGGCCAGGTCCGACCGGCCCCCGGCGGCGGGCGCCGACCGGCGCGCCGGCACCCGGACCAGGCCGCGCAGCGCCGCGGGCAGGGTGCCGGCGGCGGCCTGCGCCCGCAGCGTGGCGTGGTCCAGCCGGACGGCGGTCGCGGTGACCGGTCCACCGGCGACGGCCTCGTCGAGGAGCGCGAGGGCGTCCACGGTGGACATGCCGAGGATGCCGGAGCGGGCCAGGCGGGCCCGGTCGGTGCCGGTCAGCTCGCCGGTCAGCGTGCTCGTCTCGGCCCACAGCCCCCAGGCGACGGAGGTGGCCGGCAGCCCCGCGGCCCGCCGGGTGGCGGCGAGCGCGTCGAGGGCCGCGTTGGCCGCCGCGTAGTTGCCCTGACCGGCGGTGCCCAGCACGCCGGCGATCGAGGAGAACAGCACGAACGCGGTGAGGTCGCGGTCGCGGGTCAGCTCGTGCAGGTGGACGGCGGCGGCGACCTTCGGCGCGTACACCGTGGCCAGACGCTCCGGGGTCAGCGACTCCACCACGGCGTCGTCGAGGACCGCGGCGGCGTGCACCACGGCGGTGACCGGATGCGCGGCGAGGACCGCCGCGAGCGCGTCGCGGTCGGTCACGTCGCACGCGACCACCGCGGCGCCGGGCCCGAGGTCCGCGCGCAGTTCCGCCGCGCCGGGCGCCGCGGGCCCCTGCCGCGACAGCAGCACGAAGCCGCGTACGCCGTGGGTCCGGGACAGGTGGCGGGCCACCGCCGCGCCGACCGTGCCGGTGCCACCGGTGATCAGGACGCAGTCGTCCGCCCGCCACGGGGCGTCCCCGCCCGGGCCCGTGACGGTACGCAGGCGCGGCGCGGTCACCGTCCCCGCCCGCAGCCACACCTCGGGCTCGCCGCCGGCCAGGATCTCGGGTACGCGTGCCGCGACGGTCGCCGGGTCGTCCGCGTCGACCAGGACGATCCGGTCGGGGTGCTCCGCGAGCGCCGAGCGCACCAGTCCGCGCACCGCCGCCTGGCCGAGGTCGCTCCCGGCGTCCCGGGTCACCACCACCAGCCGGGCGCCGGTCGGACGGTCCCCGGCGACCCATTCCTGCACGACCCGCAGCACCCGCTCGACCGGGGCCTCGCGCAGCAGCACGGCGCCGGTGGACGCCGGCACGGCGGCCAGGTCCGGCACGTCGTCGACGGCGGTCACCGGCACCGGCGGCGCCTCGGCGGCGCGCGGCACCGCCACCGCCGACATCTCCAGCAGAGCCCCGGCCCGCCGCCGCGCCAGGCCCTCGGGGACCGGCCGCAGCACCATCTCGGCGGCGGTCAGCACCGCCGCGCCGTCCTCGTCGGCGACGTGCACCGACAGCCCGGCGGCGGTCGGCACGAGCCGGACGCGCAGGGCCGTCGCACCGGTTCCGTGCAGCGTGACGTCGCGCCAGCTGAAGGGCAGTCCGGGGGCGTCGAGCACGGCCGCGTGCAGGGCGGCGTCGAGAAGCGCGGGGTGGATGCCGAAGCCCTCGGCGGCGCGCGCCTCGGGCAGGGCCACCTCCGCGGAGATCTCGTCGCCGTGCCGCCAGGCCCGGCGCAGGCCCTGGAACACCGGGCCGTACTGGTAGCCGTGGTCGTGCAGCGTCTCGTACGCCGTGGCCAGGTCCAGCTCCTCGCCGGCCGGCGGCCAGGGCAGCGCCGGGACGGAGGCACGCCGGCCGGGGACCAGCACGGCGGTGGCGTGCAGCGTCCACTCGGCGTCCTCGGCCTCCTGCCCGGCCAGCGAGTGCACGGTGAGCTGGCGTCGGCCGTCGTCCGCCGCGGCGCCGACGGTCACCTGGAGGCGCACGCCGGCGTCGTCGGCGGGCAGCACCAGGGGCGCGGCGAGCACCAGCTCCTCGACCGACTCCCCGCCGACCTGCTGGCCGGCCCGCAGCGCGAGTTCCAGGAACGCGGTGCCGGGCAGCAGGACCACGTCGTGCACCGCGTGGTCGGCCAGCCAGGCGTGCGTACCCAGGGAGATCCGGGAGGTGAAGAGGTAGCCGCCGGAGTCGGGCAGCGCCACGGCGGCGCCGAGCAACGGGTGGTCGGCGGCGAAGAGTCCCAGGCCCGCGGCGTCGTTCGCGGTGGGGACGGCGGCGTCGAGCCAGTACCGGCGGCGCTGGAACGCGTACGTGGGCAGGTCCACCGGACCGCCCTGGACCACGCCGTGCCAGTCCACCGCCAAGCCCACGACGTGCGCCTCGGCGAGCGACTGGCGGAACCGGGCCGGGCCGCCCTCGCCGCGGCGCAGCGAGCCGAGCGCGGGGCCGTCCAGCCCGTGGACGAGCACCGGGTGCGGGCTGCACTCGACGAAGACGTGCCCGTCGAGGGCGCGCACCGCCTCGTCGAAGCGCACGGTCCGGCGCAGGTTCTCGTACCAGTACGCCGCGTCCAGCTCGGGGCCCCGGACCGGCGCGCCGGTCACGGTGGAGTGGAAGGGCACCCGCGCCGGCTGCGGGTCGAGGCCCGCCAACGCGGCCAGCAGCTCGTCCCGCACCGCCTCCACCTGCGCGGAGTGGGAGGCGTAGTCGACCGGGATCCGCCGGGCCCGGTCCCACCGGGCGAGCACCGCGTCCAGCGCGTCGGGATCGCCGGACACCACGGTCGCCGACGGGCCGTTGACGGCCGCCACCGACACCAGCCCGTCCCGGTCCGCCAGGGCCGCGCGCACCTCGGCCGCCGGTACCGGCACCGACACCATGCCACCGTGACCGGCCAGCCGCTCACCGATCAGGCGGCTGCGCAGCACCACCACCCGGGCCGCCTCGTCGAGGGAGAGCACGCCGGCGACACAGGCCGCCGCGATCTCGCCCTGGGAGTGCCCGACGACCGCGGCCGGCTCGACGCCGTGCGACCGCCACAGCTCCGCCAGCGACACCATCACCGCGAACAGGGCCGGCTGCACCACGTCGACGCGGCGCAGGGCGTCGTCGTCGCCGAGCACGTCGAGCAGGTCCCAGTCGGCGTGCGCGGCGAGGGCGGCGGCGCACTCGCGCATCCGGGCGGCGAAGACCGGCTCGCTCCCCATCAGCTCCAGCGCCATCCCGGTCCACTGGGAGCCCTGCCCGGGGAAGACGAAGACCGCACCCGCCGGCCGGGCCACCCCGGTCACCACGCCCGGCGCGGCGGCCTGCCCGGCCACCGCGGCGAGGCCGGCGAGCAGCTCGTCGCGATCGGCGCCGAGCACCACCGCGCGGTGCTCCATCAGGGTCCGCCCGGCCAGGGTGGCGGCCACGTCGGGCAGCGCCGCGTCGGGCCGGGCGGCGAGGTACGCGTGCAACCGCCCGGCCTGCCCGCGCAGCGCCGCGCCGTCGCGCGCCGACAGCGTCACCGGCACCGGTCCGGCCAGCGGGGCGGTGGGCACGGGTGCCGGGTCGGCCGGTGGCGCCTGCTCCAGCACCACGTGCGCGTTCGTGCCGCTGACCCCGAACGAGGAGACCCCGGCGCGCCGGGGCCGGTCCACCTCGGGCCACGGCGTCTGCTCGGTCAGGAGCGACACCGCCCCCGTCGACCAGTCGACGTGCGTGGTCGGTCGGGTGACGTGCAGCGTGCGGGGCAGGACGCCGTGCCGCATCGCCTCGATCATCTTGATCACGCCACCGACGCCGGCGGCGGCCTGGGTGTGGCCGATGTTCGACTTCAGCGAGCCGAGCAGCAGTGGCCGCTCCCGCTCCCGCCCGTACGTCGCCAGCAGCGCCTGCGCCTCGATCGGGTCGCCCAGCCGAGTCCCCGTGCCGTGCGCCTCCACCGCGTCCACGTCGGCCGGCGCCAGGCCGGCGTCGGCCAGCGCGGCCCGGATCACCCGCTGCTGCGCCCGGCCGTTCGGCGCGGTCATGCCGTTGGACGCGCCGTCCTGGTTGAACGCCGTCCCCCGCACCACCGCGAGCACCTGGTGCCCGTGCCGCCGGGCCGACGAGAGGCGCTCGACCAGCAGCACGCCCACGCCCTCGGCCAGCCCGAACCCGTCGGCGCTGTCGGAGAAGGCCTTGCTCCGGCCGTCGGGTGCCAGGCCGCCCTGCCGGGAGAACTCGACGAACATCCCGGTGCCGGACATCACCGTCACGCCGGCGGCCACCGCGAGGGCGGACTCGCCCCGGCGCACCGACTGCACGGCCAGGTGCAGGGCCACGAGCGACGACGAGCAGGCGGTGTCGACGGTCACCGCCGGCCCCTCGAACCCGTAGAGGTAGGCCAGCCGGCCGGACATCACGCTGCCCGTGTTGCCGGTGAACACGTAGCCCTCGACCTCGGATCCGGCGTCCATCCGGGGTCCGTAGTCCATCGTCATCGCGCCGACGAAGACACCCGTGCGGCTGCCCCGCAGCGTGCCCGGCGCGATCCCGGCGCGCTCGAACGCCTCCCACGAGGTCTCCAGCAGCAGCCGCTGCTGCGGGTCCATCGCCGCGGCCTCCCGCGGGCTGATCCCGAAGAAGTCCGGGTCGAACAGGTCGGCGTCGTACAGGAAGCCGGCCTGCCGCTGGTAGAACGTGCCGGCGGGGCGGGAGTCGCCGTCGTAGGACGCGGCGAAGTCGTAGCCGCGGTTGTCCGGGAACGCGGAGACCGCGTCGGCGCCGTCGAGCAGGAGCTGCCACAGCTCCCCGGGGCCGGTCACGCCGCCGGGGTACCGGCAGCCGACGCCGACGACCACCACGGGATCGTCGGCGTCGGCCGCCGCGGGCAGGGCGTCGTCGTCGGCCGGGGCGTCGCCGGTCAGCGTGACCCGGAGCTGCTCGGCCAGCTCGGCCGGGGTGGGATGGTCGAAGACCACGGTCACGGGCAGCGGCGTGCCCACCGACGCGGCGATCCGGGCCCGGATCTCCAGCGCGGTGACCGAGTCGAAGCCCAGTTCCCGGAACGGCAGGTGCGAGGCGACCGGCTCGGTCGTGCCGAGCAGCGCGGCGACCTCCTGGCAGACCAGCTCGACCAGCAGGGCCCGCTGCTCCGGCACGGTCAGGCCGACCAGCCGGGCGCGCAGCGGGGACTCCGGCCGGGCGCGGGCGTCGTCGGGCGCCTCGGGCAGCTCCACCACCTCCGGGCGGTGGCCGGCGAATACGGCGGCCCAGTCGGCGTCCACACCGTCGACGTGGAGCTCACCCAGGCTGCGCAGGACCTTGTCGAGGTCCGCCTGCCCACGCCGGACGGTGGCGCGGACGCTCGCCCGCGCGCCGGCCGCCTCCACGGTGCCCTGAAGGGCTGCGGTCAGGACGGGGTGCGGGCTGACCTCCAGCAGCACGCCCGCCCCGTCGGCCAGCGCGGTCCGGGTGGCCCGCTCGAACTCGATCGTGCTGCGCAGGTTGCGGCACCAGTACTCGGCGCCCAGCGGCACGTCCTCGGGCAGGATCCGACCGTCCACGGAGGAGTAGAAGCGCAGCCGGGGCGGTCGCGGGTCCAGCGGCGCCAGGACCTCGCGCAGCCGGGGCACGATGCGGTCGATGTGCGCGGAGTGCGCGGCCAGGTCGACCCCGATCAGGCGGGCCTTCACCCCCTCCCCGCGCAGCGTGTCGAGCAGGGTCGCGACGGCGTCCGCGTCACCGGAGACGATCACGGCTCCCGGCCCGTTCACCGCCGCCACGTCGAGCCGCCCGGCGAACGCGGCGAGACGCCGGCGCACCTCGTCGAGCGGCAGCGGCACCGCGAGCATCGCGCCGTCGCCGGCCAGAGTGGCCTGCGCCTGGCTCCACAGCGCCGCGATCCGGGCGCCGTCGGCGAGGGACAGCGCCTCCGCGACGACCGCGCCGACCACCTCGCCGAGGCTGTGGCCGAGCACGGCCGACGGTTCGACGCCGTAGGACCGCCAGAGCGCGGCGAGCGACACCATCACGGCGAAGAGCACCGGCTGGACCACGTCGGTCCGCTCCAGCGACGGCGCGCCGGGCACGCCCCGGACGACGTCCAGCAGTGACCAGTCGAGGAACGGCGCGAGGGCGTCCGCGCACTCGCGCATCCGGGCCTCGAACACGGGTGCGGTGGCCATCAGGCCGACGGCCATCTCCGGCCACTGCGAGCCCTGGCCGGGAAAGACGAACACCACCCCGCCGGGGACCGGCGCGCCCTCGGTCAACCCGGCCGCGCCCCGCCCCTCGGCCAGGGCACGCAGCGCCCGGCGGAACCCGTCCGCGTCCGCGGCCGTCACGGCGGCGCGCCAGCCGTCGGCCCCGCGCTGCCGGGACAGCGACCAGCCGACGTCCGCCGGCCGCCAGCCGGGCCGGCGGTCCAGCTCGTCGAGGAGCAGTCCGGCCTGCGCCCGCAGCGAACCCGCGCTGGCTCCGGACAGTCCCCACAACAGCGAGTCGGCGTCGCTCCGCACGATGTTCATCGCCCCTTCGGTGTCCGGTCCCCCGCGACGGCGGCCGGAAAGGTGGTTCTCGGTCGGTCAGGTGGCTCAGGCGCCGGCGCGGCCGAGCGCGAGGCGGATCAGTTCCGGGCCGTCCATGCCCCTGATCGCGGTCTCGGCCGGCGCCGCGGCGTCGGCGGTGTCGGTGTCGGTGTCGGTGTCGGGGCCGTCGACGGCGAGCGCGAGCACCTGGTCGAGCAGGCCGACCGCCCGCAGCCGCGCCACCGGCACCGAGGCGACGCGTCGTTGGATGTCCGCGTCGTCGCTCACCGCGGGCGCGGGCTCCTCGTCGGGGAGCAGCCGCGACAGCAGGTGCTCAGCGAGCGCCCGCGGGGTCGGGTAGTCGAAGCCCACGGTCGAGGGCAGTCGCAGCCCGGTGACCGCGTCGAGGCGCTTGCGCAGCTCGACCGCCATCAGGGAGTCGAATCCCATGTCGAGGAATCCCTGGCCGGCGTCCACGGTGGCCGGCGTCGCGTGTCCGAGGACGGCCGCCACCTGCTCGCACACCAGGTCCAGGAGGTGACGCGGCCGGCGGGCGGCGGGCAGCGCCGCCAGTCGGGCCCGCAGCGCCTCGGTCTGTCCACTGGCGAGGCCGGCACGCGGGCGGGGCAGGCGGACCAGGCCGCGCAGCAGCGGCGGGACCTGGTCGTACGTGCCGAAGGCCCGCCGCATCAGCGGCACGTCCAGCCGCGCGGCGACCACCGGGTCGGCGTCCGCCCCGACCGCCCGGTCGAGCAGCGCCAAACCGTCCTTCGGGTGCAGCGGGGCTAGGCCCGTGCGCGCCATCCGGGCGGTGTCGGCGGTCCGCCCGGCCATTCCGTCACCGGCCCAGCTCCCCCAGGCCACCGACACGGCGGGCAGGCCGGCGGCCCTGCGGTGCGCGGCGAGCGCGTCGAGGAACGCGTTGGCCGCCGCGTAGTTCGCCTGCCCCGCCGCGCCGAGGGTGCCGGAGAGCGACGAGAACAGCACGAACGCGCTCAGGTCCGCGTCCCGGGTCAGCTCGTGCAGGTGCCAGGCGGCGTCGACCTTGGGCCGGAACACCGCGGCCAGCCGGTGCGGGGTCAGCGACTCCAGCACCCCGTCGTCGACCACGCCGGCCGCGTGCACGACTGCCGTCAGCGGGTGCTCCGCCGGCAGCTCGGCGAGCACGTGGGACAGCGCCGCCCGGTCGGCGGCGTCGCAGGCGACCGTGCTGACCCGCGCGCCGAGCGCGGTCAGCTCGGCGTCGAGGTCCGCGTCGGCCCGGCCGGTACGGCTGAGCAGGACGAGGTGCCGGACCCCGTGGCTGGTGACCAGGTGCCGGGCGACCTCGCGGCCGAGCGCGCCGGTGCCGCCGGTGACCAGCACGGTGCCGTTCGGGCGGAACGGCTCGGCGGCCGGGGGCGCCGCCGGGCGGCGGGCCAGCCGGGGTGCGGTGAGCTGCCCGTCGCGCACCGCCACCTGCGGCTCGGTCAGGCCGGCGACCGCCGGGAAGATCCGCGCGGAGGCCTCGGCGTCGTCCAGGTCGACGACGAGGAACCGGCCGGGATGCTCGGTCTGCGCGGTGCGGAGCAGCCCCCAGACCGCCGCGCCGGCCAGGTCGACGCTGCCGGCGGCGGCCGGTGCCGCGTACCGGGTGACGACCACCAGCCGGGAGGAGGCCAGTCGGGGCTCGGTGAGCCAGGCGCGCAGGGCGGCGAGGGTCCGCGTGGTCACGTCGAGGACGCCCGCCGGCACGTCCCCGGGTGCCGGCGCCGGGCAGTAGAGCACCCCGACCGCCGGTGCGGGAGCGCCCGCGTCGAGGGTCGCCGTGAGCGCGTCCGGGTCGGCGTGCCAGTGTCCCTCGCCCCAGGAGGGGCGCAACGCCGCGGAGAGCCGGACGTCGTCGGGGCCGAGCACGGTCCAACCGCTGGCCAGCTCCGCCGAACGGTCGTGCGGTGGTTCGTCGACGGGCACCCAGTCGACCCGGAACAGGCTGTCGTCCGGCACGTCGCGGGCGACGAGCTGGTCGACCGCCACGGTCCGCAGGCCGAGCCCGGCGACGCTGACCACGGCCGCGCCGGCGGGGTCCGCCGCGGCGAGGGTGACCTCGTGGTCGCCGACCGGCACCACCGCGACCCGCAGGCTGCGCGCGCCGGTGGCGTGCACGTGCACGTCCCGCCAGCTGACGGGCAGCCGGGCCTGCGTCATCTCGCCGTCGTCGCCGAGTCCGGCGGCCGCCATCGCCTGCACCGCCGCGTCGAGCAGCGCGGGATGCAGCACGAACCCGTCCACCTCGACGTGTCCGGCGTCGGGGAGCGCCACCTCGGCGAAGACCTCGGTGCCGCGCCGCCACACCGCGCGCAGCCCGCGGAACGTCTCGCCGTAGTCGTGCCCGTGCTGCGCCAGCCGCTCGTACGTGTCGGTGACGTCCACCGCGACGGCTCCGGTGGGTGGCCACTCGGCCGGCACCCGGGGCGTCGCCTCCGCCGGGGCGGCGGTGAGGACTCCCCCGGCGTGGTGCCGCCAGGGTTCGTCGGGGTCGCCGCCCTCCGGGCGGGAGTACACGCCGACCGCACGGTCCCCGCTCTCGTCCGGCGGCTCGACCACGACCCGCAGGTGCACCGCCGTGCGGTCGGTGAGGAGCAGCGGCGCGTGCAGCGCCAGCTCGCGGACGCCGGGCCGGCCGACCAGGTCGCCCGCGGCGGCGGCCAGGTCGACGAAGGCCGTGCCGGGCAGCAGCGGCGTGTCCCACACGGCGTGCTCGGCCAGCCAGGGATCGGTGTCCAGGGAGAGCCGACCGGTCAGCACCACCGCGCCGCCCGGCAGGTCGGCCACCGCGCCCAGCAGCGGGTGCGGGAACCGGCGCAGGCCCGCCGCGCCCACGTCGGCGGAGGTGGTGGCCGGGCCCGTCCAGTAGCGCTGCCGCTGGAAGGGGTAGGTGGGCAGGTCCACCGCCCGGGCCGGCCGCCCGGCGAACACGGCGGACCAGTCGACCGGCTCGCCGGCGGTGTGCAGCCGCGCCACCGCCTCGACCATGGTCGTGACCTCCGGACGGCCCCGGCGGAGCGCGGCGGCGACCACCGCGTCCCCGGCGCCGGGCAGGTCGGCCAGGACGTCCTGGGCGGCGACGGCCAGCGCGCCGTCCGGGCCCAGCTCGACGAAGCGGCCCACCCCGGCGCCGTGCAGCCACCGGACACCGTCGGCGAAGCGGACCGTCTCCCGCACGTGCGCCGTCCAGTACCCGACGGAGCAGGCCTGCTCGTCGGTGAGCGGCGCGCCCGTCACGTTGGACACCACGGGGACCCGCGGCGGGGCGAACGTCACCGTGGCGAGCACGTCGGCGAGGCGGGCCAGCACGGGATCCATCCGGGACGAGTGGAAGGCGTGCGAGACCCGCAACGGCCGGGTCCGCAGGCCCTCCGCGCGGCACTCGGAGGTGATCTTGCGGACCACCGCCTCGTCGCCGGAGATGACGACCGCGGCGGGACCGTTGACCGCCGCCACGCTGACGTCGGCGTCGAGCTCGGCGATCCGTTCCCGCATCCACTCCTCGGTGGCGGCGACGGCGACCATCGCCCCGCCGGCCGGCAGCTCGCGCATCAACCGCCCGCGGTGGGCCACGATCCGGGCGCCGTCGGCCAGGTCGAACACGCCGGCCACGTGCGCGGCGGCCAGTTCGCCCACGGAGTGGCCGATCAGGTGCGACGGCCGTACGCCCCAGCTCCCCAGCAGTCGGTACAGCGCCACCTCCAGGGCGAACGTCGCCACCTGGGTGTAGTCGGTGCGGTCGAGGAGCTGCGCCTCGGCGGTGTCCGGCCGGGCGAAGACCACGCTCCGCAGCGGACGGTCGAGGTGCCGGTCCAGCTCCGCACAGGCCTCGTCGAAGGCGGTGGCGAACACCGGGAACGCGGCGTGCAGTTCCCGCCCCATCCCCGCCCGTTGGGAGCCCTGGCCGGTGAACACGACGACGAGCCGGCCGGGGCGGGCCTCGCCCCGCGCCAGGTCGGGGTCGGTGCCGCCCGCGGCGAGCGTGTCCAGGCAGCGGAGCAGGTCGGATCGGTCGGTCGCGAGCACGGCCGCGCGCTGGGCCAGGGCCGGACGTCGGGCCAGCGCCACCGCCACGTCGGCCGGATCGAGGTCGGGACGCCGCTCGACGTACGCCCGCAGCCGCGCCGCCCGGTCCCGCAGCGCCTGTTCCCCGCGCGCGGACAGCAGCCAGGGCAGCGGCCCGGCGAGCGCCGGCGATTCGGCCGGCTCGGCCGGCTCGGGCGCCTGTTCCAGGACGACGTGCGCGTTGGTGCCGCTCAGGCCGAACGACGACACGGCGGAGCGCCGGGGGCGGTCCACGGCCGGCCACGACACCGGCCGGGTCACCAGCTCGACCGCGCCCTCGCTCCAGTCGACCTGGGGCGACGGCTCGTCCACGTGCAGGGTCGGTGGCACGACGCCGCGCCGCATCGCCTCGACCATCTTGATCACCCCGGCGACGCCGGCCGCCGCCTGGGTGTGGCCGATGTTCGACTTGATCGAGCCGAGCAACAGTGGGCGGGCCGCCGGGCGGTCCTGACCGTAGGTGGCGAGCAGCGCCTGCGCCTCGATCGGGTCACCGAGCGTGGTGCCGGTGCCGTGCGCCTCCACCACGTCGACCTCGGACGCCGGCACCCGCGCGGTGGCCAACGCCTGGCGGATCACCCGACGTTGGGACGGTCCGTTGGGGGCGGTCAGCCCGTTGGACCGGCCGTCCTGGTTGACCGCCGTGCCCCGGACCAGCGCCAGCACGGGATGCCCCAGCCGGACGGCGTCGGAGAGCCGCGCCAGCACCAGCACGCCGACCCCCTCGGCGAAGCCCGTCCCGTCGGCTCCCCGGGCGAAGGACCGGCACCGGCCGTCGACCGACAACCCACGCTGCCGACTGAAGTCGACGAACAGGTCCGGCGTGGTCATCACCGTCGCGCCGCCGGCCAGCGCCAGGGTGCACTCGCCGGCGGCGAGCGCCTGGCACGCCAGGTGGAGGGCGACCAGCGACGACGAGCAGGCGGTGTCGACGGAGACGGCCGGCCCCTCCAGCCCGAACGCGTACGCCACCCGCCCGGACGCGAGGCTGCCCGTCTGGCCGGACGAGGAGTTCGGCATCACCCCGCTGTACACACCGGTCCGGCTGCCCCGCAGCGCCTCGGGGGTCAACCCGGCCCGCTCGAACGCCTCGGCGGAGCACTCCAGCAGCAGGCGGTGCTGGGGGTCCATGGAGGCGGCCTCGCGCGGGCTGATGCCGAAGTGGTCGGGGTCGAACAGGGCGGCGTCCGCCAGGAAACCGCCGTGCCGGGTGTAGCTCCTGCCGGCGGCCTCCGGATCGGGGTCGTACAGGCCGGAGACGTCCCAGCCACGGTCGCGGGGGAACTCGGTCACCGCGTCGCGGCCCTCGACGACGAGGTCCCACAACGCCTCCGGCGAGTCGACGCCTCCGGGATACCGGCAGGCCATGCCGACGATCGCGACGGGCTCCCGGCCCCGGCTGTCCGCCTCGTCGAGCCGCCGCCGCAGCTCCTGGATCTCGGCGGTGGCCCGCCGGAGGTAGCCGAGGTACTTCTGGTCGTCCGTCATCGCGCCGTCCCCCCGTTGTCCGCCGGCCGGCGATCGCTTCGATGGATCAACCGAAATCATCTGGACTGGGACCGGCCGGGTCCAGGCGATTCCGGCGGCGGTTTCGTATGCAGAAGCGGCATGACGAAACGTTCTGCCTGCACGAATGCGGAATCGGCGGGAGGGCGCGTCAGGCCGCCTCGTGGGCGGGGTGCGTGGGTGTCAACGGAGGCACGTCGATGGTCCACACACCCTCGAACGCGGCGAGTGTCCGGGGAGTGGTGACAATGATCGCGCACGATCCGCCGCGCGGCAGTAGCGGGCGGATGTGAGCCGCGTCGGTGACGTTCTCCAGGACCAACAACACCCGCCGGGTACGGAGGGTCCGGCGAATCCGGCCGGCCTGTTCCTCGGGTGTCGCGCCGTCGCCCAGATCGACTCCCAACAGCCCGGATAGACGGTTGGTCAATACGGCCCGGCCGAGGTGGGCGGTATCCGCGCTGACATAGAACTGGCCGTCGGGGAAATGCCGGCGGAATCGTGCCGCCGCCTGGACGACCACCGCCGTCTTGGCCGGGCCCGGAGCGCCGACCAGTTCCACCAGTCGCACCTCGTCGCGCCCCGGCGCCTCCGCCGGTCGGGTGCCGACCGGCTCCTCGACGAGCACCTGCCGCATCCACTCGATCAGCGCGGAGAGCCCGCCGTGCTGCCGTTGGTCAGCGGCGACGTGGGCCATGGGCAGGGACTTCGGGCCGAACGGCGCCGGCGCGGGCGCGCCGGTTGCCAGCCGTCGGCGCGCCGAACGGCGGAAGTCCTCCAGGAGGTGGTCCTCCACCCGCAGCGCCTGCGCCAGCAGCGCCACGGAGCGCCGGTGCGGATTGCTGGTCCGCCCGCGCTCCAGGTCGGAAATGGCCCGGATACTCAACCCGGAACGTTCCGCCAATTCTTCCTGGGTCAGGCAGGCCCGCGTCCGTAGCGTACGCAGCAGCAGCGCGAACTCGGCTCCGACGAAATCCTCACGAACATTCTGTGCTTCCACTTCTTCCTCCCCCGTGGGCCGCGACGGACAACCCGAAGGAATGCGCGATTGCAATTTCACGGCGAATGCAGGACACGCGAAAGGCGCCAATGTTCCGGCGCGACCGCCTACCAGCGGAATTCTCCGCTCTCAGCGTTTTCTCAGACGATCATCAGCTCTTGGGCCGCTCTCGCATCCTGGCCGAACGATGTCCAGCATCGACCGTCGTGTGCTATCCGCGCCTCCCGTTTATCCGCGGCATGCAGGTGATCTTTATATCCGAGCACACGAAGCCGTCGCAACCCGCCGGCCGCCACGAGTTCACAAGTTCATTGATGATCACGGACAGGGCGCGCGCATCGACCACCGCAAATCATCCGGCATTGTCGGCGTTCGGCGAGTTGCCGTCGAAGGCCCGTTAGGTCGGGTATCTCCGCGGGGCGCCGGCGCTCCCGCGCAGGTCACGTTCCGTGCGCGACCGACGCCGCAGGGGCGTGGGACGCCCACAGCTCCCGGATCCCGTCCCGCAGACTCTCGCGGGGCGACCAACCGAGAAGATCGCGGGCCCGGTCGATGCTCATCTGCTGCCAGGTGCCCTCCACCACGTCCGGCTCGCTCTCCACCAGGTCGGTCGGGACGCCACTGACGTCGATGAGCATGCGGACCATCTCCCGGGCGCTGGTGGCCCGGCCGGTGCCGATGTTGAAGACCCGGCCCGGCAGGTCTGGCACCGCCGCGGCGGTCACGATGGCGCTGACCGCGTCGGACAGGTGGATGAAGTCCCGGAGCGCGCCGAGCGACCGCATCCGCACCACCGCCGGCCGGTCCTCCTCGCGCGCCGTCCACAACTCCCTCGCCACCACGCCGAGCAGGCTCACCGCCGGCTGGCCGGCACCGGTGACGTTGCCGATCCGCAGGGACACGCCGTCGACGACGCCGCGCGCGGACGCCTCGACGACGGCTTCGGTGCACCGCAGCTTCAGCCCCGCGTACGCGTTGACCGGCTGCGGCACGTCACTCTCGGTCGACGACGCTCCGACCGCGGTCAGCCCGTACTCGTGCACGCTGCCGAGCTGGACCAGCCTCGGCGGACCGGGAAGGCCGCCGGCGGCCGCGATCACCTTCTCGACGAGAGCGACGTTCGCCGCGAACATCTCCTCGTCGGTGAGGCCCCACATCCCCCCGGCCGCGTTGACGATCGCGTCGACCCGGGCCTCCCGCAGGACCTCGGCGATCTCGCCGACCTCGGCCCGCGCGAGGTCGAGCAGCCGCACCGGGTGCGCCGCCGCGCCGGGGGCCGTGCCCCGGGCCACCCGCAGGACCTGGTGGCCGAGCGACTCCAGGGTGGCGCTGAGCCGCCGCCCCACGAACCCCGTACCGCCGAGCACCACGACCCGTCGGGGCCGGTCGGCCACCGAGCGCCGGAACATCGCGTCCATCCCGTCTCTCCCCTCTCACCGGCCGACGACGGGCGCGACGCGGGCGGTGACCGGCGGGCCGACTGCCGTGGCACCGCCATGGTCGACCCGGGATTCCACGGTGGACCAGGCAGAAACGGTGGTGGATTGGCGGAACGGCAGGTGGGACGCGGGTTCCGGGGCGCGGGACCGGCGGGACCGGCCACCCACGGGGCCGGCCGGACCGCCCTTTGTGGCTACCATGCCGCTCGTGACTCCGCGTACGCTGCTCATCACGAACGACTTCCCGCCCCGCATCGGCGGCATCCAGTCGTTCCTGCACAACCTCGCGATCCGCCAGCCGGCCGGTTCCGTCGTCGTCTACACCACCGCCGCGCCCGGCGCGGCGGCCTTCGACGCCCGGCAGCCGTTCGAGGTGGTCCGGGAGGACACCCGCCTGCTGGTGCCCCTGCCCCCGGTGCTCCGCCGAGCGGTCGACATCGCCCGGACCCACGGCTGCGACCAGGTGTGGTTCGGCACCGCGGCACCGCTCGGGATGCTCGCGGGCGAACTGCGACGGCAGGCCGGCGTCAGCCGGATCCTCGGGCAGACCCACGGCCACGACATCGCCTGGGCGGCCCTGCCGGGAGCACGGTCGGTGCTGCGTCGCATCGGCCGCGAGGTCGACGTCGTGACGTACCTCGGGGAGTACACCCGACGCCGGCTGGCCCGGGCGCTGACCAACCTGCGGCAGCTCGCCCCGGGCGTCGACACCGAGGTCCACCACCCCGGGGTGGACGGCTCGCGGGTGCGCGAACGGCACGGGCTCACCGGGCGCCCGGTCGTGGTGTGCGTCTCCCGGCTGGTCCCGCGCAAGGGCCAGGACGTGCTGCTGCGGGCGCTGCCGCTGGTACGCCGCCGCGTGCCGGATGCCGCCCTGCTGATCGTCGGCGGCGGTCCGGACCTGGCCCGGCTGGAGAAGCAGGCGCGCGACGCCGGCCTGGACGACGCCGTGGTGTTCACCGGCGCGGTCGAGGCGGAGGAACTGCCGGCGCACTACGCCGCCGGGAACGTGTTCGCCATGCCGTGCCGGACCCGGCGCGCCGGGCAGGACATCGAGGGCCTCGGGATCGTCTACCTGGAGGCCTCCGCGACCGGCCTGCCCGTGGTGGCCGGCGACTCCGGCGGCGCGCCGGACGCCGTCCGCGAGGGCGAGACCGGGTACGTGGTGGACGGCCGGGATCCCGCCGCGGTCGCCGAACGCCTGATCGCCCTGCTGGAGGACGACGCGCTCGCGAAGCGCCTCGGCGCGGCCGGTCGACGCTGGGTCGAGGACGAGTGGCGCTGGGACCGGCAGGCCGCCCGGCTCGGGGACCTGCTCCGCGGCGGGCCGGTCGAGGACTGACCGGCACCGGCCGTTTCTGCCAGCGAAACCGCATTCTGGCGCCGGTCCCGGGCGGATAACCTCGCGCTGTGTTGATCCCGTTGCTGCGCGGATTCCTGCGGCCCTACCGGCGGCAGCTCGTCCACGTGGTGCTGTGGCAACTGGTCGGCACGCTGGCGGCGCTCTACCTGCCCAGCCTCTACGCCGACATCGTCGACCGCGGCATCGCGACCGGTGACACCGGCTTCATCCTGCTGACCGGGCTGCGGATGCTGGGCGTCGCGGCGGTCCAGGTCGGTTGCCTGATCGCGGTGGCGCACCTCGCCGCCCGCGTCGCGATGGGTGTCGGGCGGGACATCCGGCGGGCGCTCTTCGCGCGGGTCGGCGAGTTCTCCAGTCGCGAGATCGCCCGTTTCGGCCCGTCGTCCCTGACCGTCCGGTGCACCAACGACGTCCAGCACCTGCAACTGCTGCTCATGCTGTCACTCACCATGCTGGTGACCGCGCCCATCATGGGCGTCGGCGGGCTGGTCATGGCGGTGCGCGAGGACCCGGCCCTGTCCTGGATCATGGCGTTGAGCGTCCCGCTGCTGGCCGTGGCCATCGGCCTGATGGCGCGCCGGCTGCTGCCGCAGTACCGGGCGATGCAGACCAGGATCGACGCCGTCAACGCCATGCTGCGGGAGCAGATCGCCGGCGTACGCGTGGTGCGGGCGTTCGTCCGGGAGCCGCACGAGACGGCCCGCTTCGCCCGCGCCAACACCGACCTCACCGCCACCGCCCTGCGGGCCGGCCGGCTGTTGGCCCTGGTCCTGCCGACGGTGACGCTGGTGCTCAACCTGTCGAGTGTGGCCGTGCTGTGGTTCGGCGGCCGGCGGGCCGACGCCGGCCTGGTGGGGATCGGATCGCTCGCCGCCCTGCTCAGCTATCTGATGCTGATCCTCATGGCGGTGCTGATGGCCACGTTCATCCTGATGATGGTGCCCCGGGCCATGGTGGGCGCCGGACGGGTCCGGGAGGTGTTGCAGACCGAGTCCTCGGTGGTGCCCGCCGCCCGTCCGGTCACCGTCGCGTCGACACCCGCCGAGCTGGCCCTGGACGGGGTGCGGTTCCGCTACCCGGGCGCCGCGCAGCCGGTGCTGGACGGCGTCAGCTTCCGGGTGCCGCCGGGAGGGACCACCGCCGTCGTCGGCAGCATCGGGGCCGGCAAGACCACATTGCTGTCGCTGGTGCCGAGGCTGCTCGACGTGACCGGCGGCAGCGTGCGGCTCGGCGGGGTCGATGTCCGCGATCTGGACCTGGACGACCTGTGGCGCCGGGTAGCGCTGGTGCCGCAGAAGCCCTACCTGTTCTCCGGCACGGTGGCGAGCAACCTGCGGTACGGCGACCCGGCCGCCACCGATGAGGAGCTGTGGGCCGCCCTCAACGTCGCGCAGGCGCGGGACTTCGTGGCGCGGATGCCGGAGGGCCTGGCGACGCCGATCACGCAGGGGGGCGCCAACGTCTCCGGTGGACAGCGGCAGCGGCTGTCGATCGCCCGGGCCCTGGTCCGGCGCCCCGAGGTGCTGTTGCTCGACGACCCGTTCTCCGCGCTCGACCCGGGCACGGAGAGCCGGCTCCGCGCAGCCCTGCGCGTCGCCACCGCGCGGATGGCGGTCGTGTACGTCACCCAGCGGCTGTCCGCCGTCGTCGACGCCGACCAGACGGTGGTACTCGACGGCGGGCGGATGGTGGGCCTGGGGACACACACCGAGTTGATGCGCACCTGCCGCACGTACGCGGAGATCGTCGAGTCGCAGCCGGCGGCGGTCGCATGAGCGACCCAGGAGGCGCGGCCGGGGGGTCGTGGGCAGCCACGCCGGCAGTCCGTCCGCGCGCGTTCGGACCGTCCGCGGTCCGGCTGCTGCGGCGGCTGGGGGGCGAGCGCCTGCGGTTGCTGTCCCTGGTCGGGTTCGCCATGGTGAGCGTGGTGTTGACCGTGCTCGGCCCCTGGGTCCTCGGGCGGGCCACCGACATCGTCTTCGCCGGGGTGGTGGGCCGGCGACTCGACAGCGACAAGAACCTTGACCAGGTCGTCGCGGAGGCACGCGCAAACGGCGACAGCAACCTCGCGGACATGCTGCTCCGGATCCAGCCGGTCCCCGGCGTCGGTGTGGACCTCACCCGCCTGGGCCAGGTTCTGCTGCTGGCCCTGTGCCTGTTCGCGGGCGCCGGCGTGCTCGGCTGGTTGCAGGGGCACCTGCTCGCCGGCGTCGTGCAGCGCACCGTGCGCCAACTGCGGGCCGAGGTCGGGGCGAAGCTGCACCGGCTACCGCTGTCGTACGTCGACAGGCAGCCCCGGGGTGAGCTGCTCAGCCGCGTCACCAATGACGTGGAGAACATCGCACAGAGCCTGCAACAGACGCTCAGCCAACTGCTGACCTCCCTGCTCACGGTCATCGGCGTGCTCACCATGATGATCGTCGTGTCGCCACTGCTGGCGGTCATCGCGCTGGTCGCGCTGCCGCTGTCCGCAGTGGTCACCGAGCGGATCGCGCGGCGGTCGCGGCGGCACTTCACCGCCCAGTGGACGGCGACCGGCACGCTCACCGGCAAGATCGAGGAGGCGTTCAGCGGGCACGAGCTGGTCCGGGTCTTCGGCCGCCGGCGCGAGGTCCAGGCGTCGCTCGCGGCGACGAACGACGACCTGTACGAGGCGGGCTTCCGCGCCCAGTTCCTGTCCGGAACCGTCCTGCCCCTGATGATCCTGGTTGGGAACCTGACCTACGTCGGCATCGCGGTGGTCGGCGCGATCCGGGTGGCGACGGGGGCCATCTCCCTGGGCGACGTGCAGGCCTTCATCCACTACTCGCAGCAGTTCAGCCAGCCACTGGCCCAGGTGGCGTCGACGGCGAACCTGGTGCAGTCCGGGGTGGCCAGCGCCGAGCGCGTCTTCGCCCTCCTCGACGCCGAGGAGGAGAGCGGCCGGCCGGCGGTGTCGACCGGCGCCGCCGAGCCGGCCCGGGTGGGCGCCGGCCGGGTCGTCTTCGACCGGGTCTCCTTCGGCTACACGCCGGACCGGCCGCTGATGCGGGAGCTGTGCCTCACGGTCGAGCCGGGCCAGACCGTGGCCATCGTCGGCCCCACCGGCGCCGGGAAGACCACCCTGGTCAACCTCGTCATGCGGTTCTACGAGCTGGACGGCGGCGGGATCACCATCGACGGCGTGGACATCGCCCGGCTGCCCCGGGCCGACCTGCGCGGGCGGATCGGCATGGTGCTCCAGGACGCCTGGCTGTTCGGCGGCACGATCCGGGACAACATCGGCTACGGGCGGTTGGGCGCCACCGAGGAGGAGATCGTCGCCGCGGCGCGGGCCACCCACGTCGACCGGTTCGTGCGCGCCCTCCCCGACGGCTACGACACCGTCGTCGACGAGGTCGGCGGCGCCATCAGCACGGGTGAGAAGCAACTGGTGACCATCGCCCGGGCCTTCCTGTCCGATCCGCCGCTGCTCATCCTGGACGAGGCGACCACATCGGTCGACTCGCGCACCGAGGTGCTGGTCCAACGCGCGATGGCGGCACTCCGGGCCGGGCGCACCACGTTCGTCATCGCGCACCGGCTGTCGACGATCCGCGACGCCGACCTGATCCTGGTGCTGGAGGACGGGCGGATCGTCGAGCAGGGCACGGAACCGGAGCTGCTCGCCGCGGACGGCGCCTACCGCCGGCTCCACCGGGCGCAGTTCGTCGACGCGGTCGACGGGCGGGCGGAGACCAGCGGCACATGCTGACCGACGGCAGCGCCATCCACCGCGTCCCGAAGCCGCGCGTCGGTCGGAGACCGCGCCCCGCGCCGTGTCCGGGACACTCACTGGAGGGACATTCCATGACGGACGTCGTCTGCCGCACCGCTGCCCGGTGCCGTCGCGCGCCACTCGCGGCGGCCACTACCCGCCGGGTGACGGAATGAGTGCCGCGGCGCGCGGCGCCGTCGTCCTCGGCGGCGGACTGACCGGCATGCTCGCCGCCCACGTGCTGGCCGGGCACTTCGATACCATCACGGTAGTGGACCGGGACGACCTGACCGCGTCGGGCCCGCAGCCGCGCACCGGGCTGCCCCAGGCCCGACACCTGCACCAGCTCTGGTCCAGCGGCGCACGGGTGCTCGACGCGCTGCTGCCCGGCCTGACCCGCCAACTGGTCGAGGCCGGCGCCGTACGGGTCGGCGTCCCTAGCGGGAACGTCCTGCTCAGCGCGTACGGCTGGCAGCACCGTTTCCCCGAGGCGCAGTTCATGCTCTCGTGCAGTCGGGACCTTGTCGACTTCACCGTGCGCCAGCGGGTGCTGGCCGATCCGAGGATCTCCCTGCTGGACCGGACCCAGGCCGTGGGCCTGCTCGGATCCGCCGGGGCCGTCACCGGGGCGGTGGTGCGGTGGGCGGCCGACGGCGGGACCGCCGAGCTGCCCGCCGCCGTCGTCGTCGACGCGACCGGCCGCGCCTCGGTGAGCCGGCGGTGGCTGGCGGAGATCGGAGCGGGCCCGGTCGAGGAGGACGTGGTCGACACCGGCATCACCTACGCCACCCGCCTGTTCCGGGTGCCCGAGTGGGTGGACGGGAACTTCCCCGGGGTGAGCGTGCAGCCGGACCACCGGGAGCGGCGCCCGGGCCGCAGCGGATACCTCCTGCCGATCGAGGGGAACCGGTGGATCGTCGCCCTCTCCGGTACCCGTGGCGGCGAGCCGTCGGGGGACGACGCCGCCTTCACCGAGTTCGCCGGCACCCTGCGCCACCCGGTCATCGCGGAGCTGATCGCCGACGCGGAGCCGCTCACCCCGGTTCACCGGTCGCGCAGCACCGCCAATCGGCGCCTGTACCCGGAACGCGCCACCGACTGGCCGGACGGCCTGCTGGTGCTGGGGGACGCGTTGGCCTCGTTCAACCCGTCGTACGGCCACGGCATGGTGACGGCGGCCCGCAGCGCCGCGGTGCTGGACCGCGAACTGCGGACCGGTGGCGCCGGTCCGGACACGGTCCGGCGGGTCCTGCGCGGGCTCGCCGAGGTGGTCGACGAGGCGTGGGCGTTCGCCACCGCGCAGGACATCTGCTACCCGGACTGCCGGGTGTCCACCCGGGACGCCCGGCTCACCCCGGAGCACGCCGGGGCCCGGCGGGAGATGACCGACGCGATCGGCACGGCCGCCGCACGGAACCCGGTGCTCGCGTCGGCGCTGTTCTCCATCGTCACGCTCGGCGCCCCGGCGAGCAGCCTGCTGGATCCGCGGGTGTTCGCCGCGCTGCGCGCCGGCCCCACCCACCCGGCGCTGGAGTCGCCTCCGTTCACCGCCGACGAACTCGCCATGCTCCGGCGGGGCCACCGGCGTGGCGCGGGCGACCGGCTGCCGGCCGCCGGCTGACCGTCGCGGATGGCCGCGACCGCGCCGGCTGCGGCCACCCGTGCCGCCGGTGCCGAAGGACGGTCCCGGTCCGCGCCAGAAACCCGCCTTGTCGACCTGCGCCGCCACCGCCGCGGATGACACTTCTATCGGTGCGACGCCGCAGTACGAAATGAAAGCGGGCTCCGACCGGAACCTGTTGACGGCGCCGGAGTGGGCCAGGATCTTCGCGGCGGTGACGTCGCCGATGCCGTGCAGATCGGTCAAGGTGGTGCCAGATGCTGCAGCCGCAGCGAACAACGTTGCTGTTGCCTCGGCGATGCGCCGCTCGAGGCAACGCAGCTCGCCGAGCAGTTACACGGCGACCTGGCGCATGGTGCGGGCCAGCACGGCCCGTGGGCGGATGCTGCGCAGCGCAGCGGCCGGTGCTGTCGGCGGTCAGTCCGCGGGGCAGGCCGGCGGGAATGAGCTGGGCCAGCAGCGTTGCAGACGGTTGACGATCTGAGTGCGGCTGCGGACGAGGTCATCGCGGTGTTCGGTGAGGCATCGCAGGGCGGCGATAGCCTCATCCACCACGGCGGTGTTGAGTCGCGCAGCGGTGTGCGCGGCGATCCCGGCCGAGAGAGCGTCGGCCTGGTCGGTCTTGCGGCCGCGCCCTGCGGAGAGCATCCGAACGCGGCGGGTGAGCTTCGCGGGCACATCCACGACGTCGACGCCGTCGGCTGCCAGACGAGTGGTCAGCGTGGCACCAAGGCCGGTGGCGCCTTCGACCGCCCAAATGGCATGCGACCAGCGGCCGGCGAAGGGAAGTAACTGCCGATAGCCGTCACGGTTGACCTCGACGCGGATCGCGGCCAAAGGCTGGAATCGGTTATCGACCGCGACGGCGGTCCAGGAGGCCTTGAGGGGATCGATCGCGATAACGACCCGGGGTGGTGTTGACGACGCAGCGGCGGGCACTGGTTCTCCTTGCAGGACCGGAAAAGGGGGATCCGGCGAGGAGGGCACACCAACTTCGGGCTTAACAGACCTCTCTCGAGCCATTCTCGCCGGTGTATGGCCGACGCAGGCCGTTCGAGGGCCAGCCCATGGGCGGCAGATGTTTCCGATCAACCCCGACCACAACCTCGGAGATCATGGCTGCAGACCCTGATCTCCGCCACCAATCCAACAAGTTGGAAACCTCTCTGCTGCCGAGGCCTTGACACAGAGAGGTGCCTTTAGGCATCTCGAAGTCAGGTGCGGCGTGTCGGTGATCGATAGATAGCGAGGTCTCCGGTAGAGGGTTCATCGACCAAGAAGAACCTGAATACCGGAGACCTCGTGGCCACCATAGCGGTGACGAGGCGGCACGACCTGACCGACGCCCAGTGGAGGGTGTTGGAGTCGCTGCTGCCTGCGGGTAAGCGGCCGGGCCGACCGTCGCAGTGGAGCAAGCGGCAGCTCATTGACGGCATCCGGTGGCGGGTGCGTGTCGGTGCGCCGTGGCGGGACGTCCCGGCCTGCTACGGCTCCTGGCAGGCGATCTACGCGCTGTTCCGGCGCTGGCAGCGGGCCGGGGTCTGGCAGCAGATCGTGACCGGCTTGCAGGCCCGCGCGGACGCGGCCGGGTTGATCACGTGGGATGTCAGCGTCGATTCCACCATCGCTCGAGCCCATCAGCACGCCGCGGGGCGCCCGGCGACACCCGCAGCAGCAGATCGAGCCGCCCGGCGGAGTCCGTGCCGAGCCGGGCGACCACGCCCTGGGCCGGTCGCGTGGCGGGTGGACTACGAAGCTGCATCTGGCTTGCGAGCAGGGCGGCAAACCGCTGTCGATGCTGCTGACCGCCGGGCACCGCGGTGACAGCCCGCAATTCGCCGGCGTGTTGGCCGGCATCAGAGTGCCCCGCCTCGGTGTCGGTCGTCCCCGGGTGCGACCCGACCGGGTCATCGCCGACCGGGCCTACACCTCCCGCGCCAACCGGACCTACCTGCGCCGCCGAGGGATCAGGGCCTGCATCCCGAGCAAGGTCGACCAGGACGCCCACCGGCGGGCCAAGGGCTCCGCAGGCGGCCGGCCGCCCACGTTCGACGCCGAGGTCTACCGGCAGCGCCACGCCGTCGAGTGCGGCATCAACCGCCTCAAGCGTCACCGAGGGCTGGCCACCCGATACGAAAAGCTGGCCGTTCGCTACGAAGCCACCGTCCACGTCACCGTGATCAACGAGTGGCTACACGCACTTCGAGACACGGCCTAGATCCACACTCCCCTCCGACTCCGACGCGCACGATCGGCGGCAGATGAGGTTGCCTGGCAGGCCTGAGGTTCCCCCGGTTTGCCGGAGGGTTTGATGTTCCCCGGGTTCGGTGGAGTCGGGTTGGTTGACTCGTCAGGCTCGTCGCTCGTTGAGGAGAGACGTGCCGAGAAGATATCCGCCCGAGTTTCGTCGCAGGGTCCTCGATCTGCTCAAGGCCGGCCGATCAGTCGCGGAGCTAGTCCGGGACTTGGAAATCAGCGATCAGACGATCTACAACTGGCGCCGCCAAGACCTGATCGACACCGGCCAGCTTCCAGGTGTCACCTCCACCGACCAGGCAGAGCTGGTCGCGGCTCGACGGCGTATCACCGAGCTGGAGACCGAGTTAGCGGCGCATCGCCGCGCGGCCGAACTGCTCAAGGAGATGGTGCCCCCAAAAGACCGGTACGCGGTCATCCAACGGATGACCGCTGAGGGGTTGCCCGTCGATGTCTGCTGCCGCGTACTCGACGTCTCACCGTCCGGGTACTACGCCTGGCGCAACCGACCGCTCTCGCAGCGGGCGCTGCGCCACGCGTGGCTGACCGAACAGATCCGCGCGGTGCACCTGGCATCGCGTGGCACGTACGGTTCTCGGCGCGTGCACGCAGAACTGCGGCTGGGCCGCGGCCTCGTCGTGGGCTATCACGCGGTAGAGATGCTGATGCGCCGTGCCGGCATCCGCGGCCTGCCTGGTAGTCGTCGGCCACGGGCGAAGCACCAGACCCCCACCGCCAGCGACCTGGTCAACCGTGACTTCACCCGCTCGTCGCCGAACCAGCTGTGGGTCACCGACATCACCGAGCACCCGACTCGGGAGGGCAAGGTGTACTGCGCGGTGGTGCTGGACACCTTCTCCCGCAGAGTGGTCGGCTGGTCCATCGACGCCACCCAGACGGCCACGTTGGTGACCAACGCCCTGAGCATGGCCATCAGCACCCGCCAACCCACCGGCACCGTGATCCACTCCGATCACGGCGTGCAGTTCACCTCATGGGCCTTCACCCGCCGCGTTCAGGAAGCCGGCCTGGCGCCGTCGATGGGATCGATCGGTGACTGCTACGACAACGGCATGATCGAGTCGTTCTGGGGCCGGATGCAGACCGAACTGCTCAACCGCCGGCGCTGGCGCACCCGCATCGAACTGGCCAACGCGATCTTCGAGTACCTGGAGATCCTCCACAACCGACAACGCCGCCACAGCTCGCTCGGCATGCTCACCCCGGTCGAGTATGAAAGGCTCCGCCCGATCGCCCTATCCGTTGCCTGACGCCAACCAACACGGCTCCGCGAAAGCCGGGGAACATCACCTCTACAAGATCCGGGACGGTTCACTGAGCCGTTTTCAAGCTGAACTTGCAGCTCAGGGCAGGCACGGCGCGAGAATCCGCGCTCGTGGCGAACGAGCCATCGCCACGCTCAAGACCTGGAAGATCCTGGCCAAGCTGCGCTGCTGCCCGCACCGCGCCACCGCGATCGTGCAGGCCATCCTCGTCCTGCACCACGTCGAAGCCAACCGCTACACAGGATGAAAAGGGCTCACTCAAGCCGACAATAGCGGCAGCACGCGTGCTCACGGGTCAATTCGCTGTCGTCATCGCCTCATGTGTACGCGGAGGTTCGACTTGCGAGGCTCGGCCTTGATTGTGGAAACAATTCCTCCCACGCGAAGGCGATGGAGGATGGCCCGGTGCGCCTGAGTGTCGGCAAGTTGGGCCTGCCGATTGCCCCTGTCGGCAATCCTGGCGTAGTCGTCGCCCATGTTCCGAAGGGTATCGCGAAGCTCGTCGAGGGAGATCGTTTCCCCCGCAGCCGCCAGCAGTCCGGCGACCGTCGCCTGCTGTGCGCCGCCCCGGCGCAACGCTTCGATCTGGTCGGCGCGGAGCACCAAGCCCGACCGGAGCGCATACGCGGCCATCGCCTGGTGGGCATTATGAGATGCTTCGTCTGCGAATTCGTCCAGTGCCTCCAAGACTGCGTTCTTGATGTCGTCGGCGACTTTCGAACTCTGCACCAGCGCGGCGATGTATGTAGGTTGTAGTGTCCGTGGACCGACGAGTTCGGCGTAATTGCTCGACCGGGTGATCGCGTGCTCGAGCGTGAGCCAGTCGATCATGAGACGAGAGTCGAACGTGTCCTCGTCGTCGTTGATCAGTTCTCTCTCGATGAGTAGAGCGATCAGCTCGCCGGACTCGGGGTTGATAGATTCCGCCTGAAGTGGCCCCGGCTGCAGGGAACCCGCGATCTGCGCCCGTATAGCGGGTTCGGGCAGTTGTTCCCGCGCGTTGACAATGGTCGTCGCGAGGTCGCGCCTGTCGGCGAGTTCTTCGCCGTTCGCGTCTGTCACTTCGCGCCTAGACGCGAGCAACGTCGCGAGCTGTCTATCGATGCCGCCTGCCCACTCAACGTAAGCACTCACGTTGGCGAAGGTGGGTGGAACCCGACCTGTCTCTACGAGAGCGGGCCAGGCATCCTCTGGAGCGTCGCCGAGGTCATCGAGTGTGCAGTCCGGGCTCGCGTCGTGCACGAGTCTGCCGAAGTCGGGTTTCGTGTGCCGTGCGACGTCCTGTAGCACCTCGACGAACATCGCACAGGACTCGATGGTCCAGCTCGTACCCCCGGACTCGCGGTTTGACTTGAGGTACGCGCCGAGGTGCCGGAGTGCATGGCCGTAGATCTCGCGGTCGACCTTGGCGAGGTGGTCGAGTGCGACGTTGTCAGTCCCTGCGAGCACCTCGAGATTCTGAGCCGTGATGGTGTAAGCACGTGCCTTGATCAGTGCCGCACGTGCTGCCGCTGACAGCCCAACAACGCTCGGGATGACTGCGCCGGCGCTGGCGATGAACTGCACCGCGCGGCGGGCCACGTCGCCGTCCCGCTCTTCCCAAAGCGACGGAAAATCGGCGTATGCGGTTTCGAAGAAGGGTCGCACCTGGTCCGGGTGTACGTACTCTGTGTTGTCAGACTGGTGTGTAAGAGCGACATCTACGAGACGGCTTCGCTCGTCTCGACTGAGGGGTGCGTCACCGATCAGGTAGCCGAAGATGTTGGGCAGAATCGGGGTGAGCTGTTCAACGAGCGCGGCCTTTGCCGCGCCAACGCCTAGGTAGTGGTCAACGAACCAGCGCTCGTCGGGTCCCCAGTCGGCGAGGCGTTTCACCACAACCTTGGCTCGATCGGCATCGTTCTGGAGCAGGTGGTTAAGGACCGAGACGTTGTACATGCTGCGGTCACCGAGCACGCTGTCGCCGCGGTCGCGGAGGATCGCATTGATGTCCTCGCCGTCAAGGGCATAGTCAGCGTCCGGCGTGCCGCGGTCGACGTTACGCATCAGGTAGGTCATCGCGTCAGGCCGGATCAACTCGCCGTAGAAGGACGAGACGTGAAGAGAGAAGTAGGACGTTATGTACCCGTGCATGACCAGGTCGGCGACAAGCTGTGATGGAAGGAGTCGCTCGATCAATTGGCGGAAGCTCAGCGCAGTCTCGGCGTCCGTCGTTCTGCACGTGAACTGCGGACGGCCGACAAGATCGAGCCAAGCGTGGTGTCGAAGGAAATCGGAGTCGCGCTCGTTCCGCTCCAGGACGCCTTGATCAGCGGTCACTGACCGCTCGACCCATTCGGCCAAGTTGAGGGAGGTGCCAAGCAGGTCGCCCAGCAGCGGCCCTGGGAAGAACAGCACGCGTTGCTGGCCATGGCTGTCACGGACACGCAGCATGATCTCGCCGTTGTCGTGCAGTAGATCGCGCCAAAACTGCGCAGTCTGGGGCTCCGTGGCAGCGATGACGCGACTCCCGACCGTTAGCTGCTCGTTCACGATTGTTGATCCTCGCGACGCCACCGCGCGAGCGAGCGCGGCGACTCGCGTCTGGAGCGTCGCTGCCAGCTCACCCGCCCTCTCCTCGGCCGCTTCCTCGCGTTCGATCCGCTCTTGAATCCTGGTGGACTCATCGCGGAGCCGCTGAAGGTTTGTGCTGACCAGCACACGCCAGACGTCATACAGCTTGTCCAGCGAGCTCTCGCCCAGCCGGATCGCTTCGAAGTCGGCCATGTGGACGTTCTTGAAGAGGACCATCGCGAGGAGGCGCTCTTCATCGAGTTGCGGTACCGGTGTGGCGACGTCTATGAGCTGGTGCTTGAACACCTCGTACTCGTTGACAATGTTGTAAATGAGCCGCATGTCCGCTACGTGCCGCGCAGCGAGGTCAACGAGTTCCTTCGAGATCGAGTGCCCACGCTCTCGCAGGAGCCTGTGCAGGTGGTCGCGAGCGTTCTTGTGCGTGATGAACGGCACCACGGGTACTACAAGATCAAAGAACTTTGTCCGGTTGGCTCGGACAAGTTCTGCCTTGGCTTCGTCGGTGATTCCCGTGCTTTCGTCGCGGCCCAGCTTCTCGAAGATGCTATCGCGGAGGGCGTAGATGAACTTGATCCTGCGGCCCTTGAGTTGTCTGGCAGTGTTCAGCAGGTTGTTGAGTGACCGTAGTGTCTCGAAGATGAGCGGGTCGTCGAATCGGTCAAGGTCCTCCAGAATAAGGATGTCGCGGTGGTTGGTCTCGAAGAGGTAGACAATTTCGTCGAGGTATTCGTCGAAGTAGCTAGCCGAACGGGGCGGGAGCGTGATGCTGGCAGGCCCCGCCGTGACCTGCTCAATCCTCAGCCTGTCGTGCAAAAGAAGGCGCACCAAGTAGACGGTCATGGCGAGGGCGGCTACAAGCGCGAGGTAAACAAGCGGTGTGCGTAGCCAGTCGGGCCGGCTGACAGGGTCGGTTCCGGTGAGCGCGATCACGGGCCGGTCCAATCCTGTCACCACCATCAGGCAAACGAGGACTAGACCGACACCCAAAGCGAGCAAGAACTCACGCCAGCGGGGAAACCGACTGATGCGCCGGAACCGTGACTCGGGAGCATCTGAGGGCATCTGCTGATAGAGCAACTGCTTGACGATTTCCTTTTGGATAAGGTTCGTCTTTGTCGCCGCGGCAGGGTTGCCCTCGTCCCCGGATCCGCCGGGCTCCGGCTGCACCCCCAACGTCGACAGCGACACCTCGATTACCCTTTTGGGGTAGGTCTTGGCGACACTACGCAGGATGCTGCTCTTCCCGGTGCCGTAGGTGCCGGTCAGGGCGATGTTGCGTACATCGGTCTGTTCGTCGATAGCCCGCTTGAGCACCGAGACGTAGATCCCGTGTTCTTCCTTGTCAACCCTGGGGGCCAAACTATCTAGCTTGGGAGCGTCATCCGTAGTTGCTCTGGCTACGGCTCCTCGATGGCTCATGGCGGTCACCCCCGCCCCGTCAGTAGCGAGCGGCTGGCCATTCCGACTTGGTGGAGGATTTCCTCGGCGATTGACCGAGCGGTCGTGATCAGGTCGTCGGGACCTGCTGGTGCCGGTACTTCGACAAGGATCGGGGTGACCTTGCTGACGGTTCGGGTACCGCGCATCTGCCCTACGGCCTCCGCGACGAATGCGCCGCGACGTTCACGGCCGATCAAGACGAAGAGCTTACTGTTGTCGGGGCTGACGACTTCGACGCGAAGTGCGAAGGGCAGTTGCTCGCCCAGATGGCGTCCGTAGGTGTTGCTGAGTGCTACGAGGTCGGCTGCGAAGCTCTCGGTCAAGGTGCGCGGAACGTGGTGGCGGGCGGGGAACAAGGGGTCGTACCAGCCTTCGAGTGCTACGGCGAAGCCAGCCGCACCGTCGTGGTGAAGCCGGACGTGGAGGAAGTGGCAGCGAGCGTGAGGGCTGACCGACGGCAGGTTTTGGGAAATCCACCGGCGCAGGCCAACTCGTGGGTTGAGTGCTGCCTGGTCGAGTTCGCGCAGCAGCGCGTAGCGGTCAAACGCGCGCAGGGGTAGGAGTTCGTTGGTCCTGTTCACAGCCTGCTCCAGGACCGCGGCAATGTCACCGCGGGTCGGCACGGTGCTGATGGCGGGCCGTGGCACGCGGGGATGCACCGAGGCGGTTGGCGTAGGCGCGCTCGAGATCCCCCGCTCGCATCCAGTGCGTCTCGGGGCCCGACCAGTAGGGCACTTCGAGACAAGTTGCCACGACCAATGACGTGCGGTACGTCTTGCCTGCGTGGGATCGAGAGGGCGAGCAAGTTGGTTTGGCCGTCGTCGTTGGTGAGGGAAACGAGGTTCAATCCCAGGACCGGTGGGTGGATGCGATTGGCTGCCGGCGCACGCCGTCTTCGCCGGCTGACCTCCGAAATGTCGACGCTCTGCATGGACTAGGTGCGGCCTGTTCCGCGGTCCCTCATTGACGCCGCAGACGATGAGGCCGCCGGCGGTGTTAGCCATGGCGGCAACGTCCTTGGCGAACTCCTCCAGTTGGCCATTGTCCTTGCCCGGTAACGTCGCTTTCCAGTCGAGGTCCTCCGCTTCCGGCATCTGCTCCGCCAACGCGGAGGCGAGAAGCTGGTAGGTAGGCTCGCCGGGAACCTCACCCAGTTGGGCATGAATAGGAGACCACCTCATCGACACCACGACACCGTAGTACCTGCCTGCGACAAGGTCCCTACCATTGCTCAGCATGCGGCGGGGGCGCTGCGCCCGCCGAGTCCGGGGCTGTCTCGCTGACGGCGTTTCCGGCGATCTTGGTTAGTAGGATTCAGCGGCGGGGAAGCGGTCGCTGAACGCGATGGCGAAGGCGTTCAACGCGGGTTTCCAGCGCATCGTCCATCGGGTTCGGCCTGCTCTGGTGGGGTCGAGGGGACCGGGTCACCAGGTACAAAAACTTCAACGCGGCCTGCTCGTTAGGGAAGTGGCCGCGGGCCTTGGCCGCCCGCCGGTAACGGGCGTTCAACGATTCGACGGCGTCTGACCGAGGGGCGATCTTGTGGTTCGTCCGACTCCCGGTGCCCCCTTTAGCACCGGCCGCGTGTTGGTGAGCTCGCACGATCGTCGAGTCGACCGGAGCTGGCAGCTCACCCAAGCAACGACGCTCATCCAGCCTCACGGTGGACGCATCGTCACGGGGTACTTCGACGTCGCCATGGATGTCGACAACCACCGCGTACGCGCAACGCGCCGCTGAGGAAGCCAGCCTCCGGGGTGAGCGGCAGACCGCAATGGTGGAGGCCGTCGTCATCGGTGCGGCCTTGGCGTCCCGGCTCGACGGCGCACCCGCGGCCACGAGTCGGACGACACTCCTGCCCTACCGCTGGGCCCTTCCCGCAACTCGGCCACCGGTGACGTGGGCGCCGCTGACCAGATGACATGGCTCGCTCCGGTCGCCCGGGCAATCTCCTCCCCTGTTGCTGCATCAGCCCCCGCTCCGCGGGCCGTCTTACGCCTTGAGAAGCGATCTGTCCGTTCAGCGAGTTGACCTACGCAGCCCGCCAGGATGCGGTTGACCGCTGCTCGGGCCGACATGTCCTCCATGGAGCAGACACGGATTCTTAGAGCGTGTTTGAGATCGGGTTGATCAGGACCAGGTGAAGGTGCGGCGGGCTTGGCGGCGTGCGGGTCGGCTGCGGGTGATGCGGCGGGTCATGCCGGCGATGGCGGCCCAGCGGATGAGGGCTGCGGAGATGGAGGGGTGTCGTTCGTAGTCGCGGGCGAGCCGGCGGCAGGCGGTGAGCCAGGCCAGGGTGCGTTCCACGACCCAACGGCGTGGGTGAACGGCGAAGCCGCGCTGGTCGGCGGGTTTGCGGACGATCTGCAGCGTGGTGCGCAGGGTGTCGCGGGTCCAGTCGATCAAGCGGCCGGTGAAGCCCTGGTCGGCGAAGACGTGCCGGATCGGGGTGAGCATGTAGGCGCCGAGCAGGGCACTCTTGGCGCCGTCGCGGTCCTGCCAGCTCGCGGCGAGCACGGTCACGGTGACCAGCAAGCCGAGGGTGTCGGTGATGATGAACCGCTTCCGACCGTTGATCTTCTTGCCCGCGTCGTAGCCCCGACTGTCCCGGCCGACGGTGTCAGCGCCCTTCACGCTCTGCGAATCCGTGGGTAGCAGGGAGGCAACAGTGAGCAGACCACGCATCGGGGCTCCGGGACGTCCCGACGGCGCACAGCCGCTCGCCATACTGCCGAGCCCGCCTCGGCAAAGGCTTCGCCCCGCGTACGCGGGGCCGGGACGGCTGTAGCCGGTCCACACGCAGGCCGGTGGCGGCCTTGCTCGTGGTGTCTCCGTCCGGTGGTGCGGGTCGGTGGCGACGCGGGTTGCGGTGGGCAGTTGCACTCACGCGACCGCCCCTCCCCCACCGGTGTCCTTCGGGGTTCCTGTGCCGGAGCCGGTGTGGTTCTTGGTGAACACGAGGACGTCCTCGTGTGCGATCAGGTGCATGGGGGTGCCGGCGGCCCGGGCCTTGCGGACGGCCTGGAGTTGGAAGAACGACGGCCGGGCGACGAGCCCGCCGTCGCGGACGGCCGCGAGTAGCGCTACGCATCGGTCGACGGGGGTGAGACCGGCCCGGATGCCGGCGCCGATGACGGCCGACGGAAGGTCAACCAGTGTGCCCTGCTTGCGCCACGGCCGAGCGGTCACGACGACGACCCCACCGGGGCGTAGGAGGGTGTGGCAGCCGGTGAGGATCTGGGCGAACCCGTCGGCGAGTCCGGTGAGGTCGCGGTAGGCAAGGTTTCCGCGGTCGGTGCCGTCGTTGTAGGCGTTGTCGAACTTCGCCACCCCGTCGGCGCCGGGCCGGACCAGGCCATGCACGGTCGGCCCGTACGGCGGTGAGGTCACGACGAGGGCGACCTGCCCGGTCAGGGCGCCGGGTACGAGCGAGAGGATGCTGGTGGCGTCGCCGCGGATGACGCCGGCCCGTCCGGTCGCGCCCTGGGTGTGGGCGTGTTTGATGTTGGCGTCGGCGATGTCGGACCAGCGGGACTCGTACTCCACGCCGATCGCGTCGCGGCCGGCGTGGATGGCCTCGACGAGGGTGGTGCCGATCCCGCACATCGGGTCGAGCACCAGGTCCCCTGGCTGGGTGTAGGCGGTGACGGCGTGCGCGGCGATCGCGGGGAGCATCCGCGCCGGGTGTTGCACGGACTCGCGTACGTACCGGCCTCGGCGCTGGACCGGGCCGGTGGCCTGGGCGGTCGCCCACACCGACAGGCCGTCGGGGCCAGCAGCCCGATGGCCTCCGATCGGGTTGCTGGTGGTGGCGGCGGTCGGTGTGCTCTGCTCGTTGGGGTCGCCGGCGGTGTCTGCGTGGTGCTTAGCCACGGTGACCACCGCCCTCGCGCCCGCCTCGTCCACGCGGGGCGCGGCTCTGGGACCGGCTGAAGACCATCAGGTCCGCGTGGATTCGCAGGTGCGCCATCTGCCACCGCTGGTCGGTGGTGGTGAGGGTGAGTAGTTCCTCGTCGGTGACGTGGTAGACGAAGGCGTCGCCGTCGGTGTCGGCGGTGACGGCGACGAGGTGCTGCAGGTAGCCCAGTCCGACGCCGGCGGCGGCCTGGACCACGCCGGAGAAGTCTTCCGGGCCGGCGGTGGTGCCGGCCGGGACGGTGACGACGAGGATCAGGCAGCCGCCCGGTTGCAGCAGCGCGGCGCAGGCGGTCAGCAGCCACGCCAGCCGGACCCGGTTGGCGGCGGCGTGCTCGTGCAGGGGCCAGCAGTGAAGTGACCCCCTGAGACCGGACACCTCCTGACTTGGCATCCTGCCGAGGAGGAGGAAACCGCTGTGGCTCGACAGAGCAAGTACCCCGAGGAGTTCCGCCGCCAGGCTGCGGCGCTGGTGCTCGACTCCGGTCGCACGATCCGCGACGTGGGCCGGGAGTTGGGCGTCAACCACGAGACGCTGCGCAACTGGGTCGACCGGATGCGGCAGGAACGCGACGGCGGCCGGACCAGTGACCTGGCCGTGGACGAGCGGGCCGAGCTGGTGCGGTTGCGGCGTCAGGTCGCCCAGCTGGAGCTCGAGAAGGAGATCCTGAAAAAAGCCGCGGTCTTCTTCGCACGCGAGACGGAGCGGTGAACCGAACCGACGTGTATCGGTTCATCGACGCGGAGAAGACCACCTACCCGGTCCGTCTGCTCTGCCGCCTGCTCGGCGTGGGCCACAGCGCCTTCTACCAGTGGCTGCGACAGGGACGTCACCGCGCGCTTGAGCGGGAACGCCACGACCAGCAACGCGTCGAGATCACCCAGCAGGCATGGTCAGAGCACCGCGGCGTCTACGGAGCCCGACGGCTCACCGCCGAGCTGCACGATCGCGGACACCGGTGGAATCGCAAGGCAGTGGCCCGACTGATGCGGCTGGCGGGGATCGAAGGCGCCCACCGCCGGCGGCGCGGCAAGCCCCGCCGCAAGGCCGCGTCCACGGCCACCGCGCCGGACCTGGTCCAGCGGCAGTTCACCGCCACCGCACCGAACCGGCTGTGGGTCGCCGACATCTCCTACCTGCGCACCTGGGAAGGATTCCTCTACCTCGCCGTCGTGGTCGACGCCTACTCCCGCCGCGTCGTCGGCTGGGCGATGGCCGACCATCTGCGCACCGAGTTGATCCTCGACGCCGTCGGCATGGCCATCCAGCACCGCCGACCGGCCCGAGACCAGCTCATCCATCACTCGGATCGAGGGACGCAGTACACGTCGTTCGAGTTCGGCCGCACCCTGCGTTCCTGCGGCGTCCTCGCGTCGATGGGCTCGGTGGCCGACTGCTACGACAACGCCATGGCCGAGACCTTCTTCGCCACCCTCAAGACCGAACTGGTCTACACCCGCGCCTGGCCCAGCCGACACGAACTGGAGATGGAGGTCTTCTCCTACATCGAAGGCTTCTACAACCCTCGCCGCCGGCACAGCCGTCTGGGTAACGTCAGCCCCGACACCTACGAGAAGATCCACCGAGAGTCCCTGACACACATCGAGGTGTCCGGCCGATAGGGGTCACTTCAAGACACGTATGACGCCATGCAGCACGCGATCGACAGCGGCAAGCCGTATGAGACGGTCTTGAATCCACCGCCTGGTCAAGGCCTGCGGCATCCGGCACGAGAAGAGGCGAGCGCATGAGCGACGACGTCATCATCCCGTCGCGTCACGATGAGCTGGTCCGCCAGGTAGGCCGGGACCTTATTGATCAGGGTCTGCGTCAGGGACGGTCGCTGTTCACGCCCGACCGGTCGGTGTGGAATTTGGATGTCGCTCAGGATCTGCGCCGCTGGTACAACGAGCAGCCTGATCTGGGCAAAGACCCGTTCATGGTGAAGCTCCAGCGCCAGCTCGCCTCGGCGTCGGACGAGGCAATCCAGTTGGCGGCAGAGCTGCTGACGCTGCAGGGACTGCCGCTGCTGAACCTGACGCCAGAGAAGCTGCGCGAGCGGGTGCTGACGGTGCTGAGCTGGATGCGGCAGCCCGTCGCGGTGCCCGAGCGTGTGCTGGCGGCTTTTACACAGGGCACATGGAATGGCGGAACCGGCGCCCACACCATGCTGTGGAAATGGCTGGTGGACGCCGTCGAGTTGGTGTGCGACTGGTGGGTGCTGCCGGCGGAGCAGCGAGAGCAGGCGTTCACCGGCCCTTGGGCCTGGCAGGCTGCTATCTACCAGCACAAGATCATGCCGTCGCTACGGGAGGAGTTGCTGTACCTGGCCTACCCAACGCACTTCCTGCCGATCCTGAACATGGCGCACAAGAAGGCGATCCGGGCCGCGTTTGCTGAGCCGGACACGGCGCTCACCGGCGACCTCAACCGGGACCTATTCGAGATCACCGTCCATATCCAGCGCGAGGCAGGGCAGGCGGTGGACTACTACCAGGCGCCGTTCATCGCACAGTGGCGCAAGCAGGCCGACCGGCCGCCAGGTGAGCGCCGCGCCTGGCTCGTACGACCCCGCCAAGGCGGGCACGAACTTGTCACCCGTTGGACGGGAGAGTCCTTCGTCTCTTTGGCAGCGTCCCACTTCGGCGACGTGCCGCCCGGGGCCTCTAAGTCCGAGGTTCGGGCTACAGTCGATTCCGGCTACCAGCACCTCGACTATGCCCAGCGGGTGGCGCTGGCCAACGAGTACCACGCGTTCCTGTCCCAGATGGATAGTGACGACGTTGTGGTGACGCTTGTCGATGACCACCTGTACCTGGGCGTCATCGACGGGGACCCGGAGTACCACGCCGCCGACAACGGTGCGCGACTGCGTCGTCCAGCCGGCTGGCTGGCGACTCCCCCACTGCCGGTCGAGACGCTGCCGGCACCGATACCCGCCGAACTGGATCAGCAAGGCACGGTCGTCGACCTGACCGGCGCGCTGGAGGTGCTGTCAGCACTTGTGGACACCAGCGCCGAGTCGTCCGATACGGTTGAGCCGTCCGAGCGGATCCCACCGCCTGCACGCGTCGTTCCGAAGCTGCCGAACGCGACCGAGGATCTTGCGACCAGGCTGTACATCGCCCGGCCGTGGCTACAAGACCTCATCGAGCTGTGGCAGGACCGTTCGCAGATCATCTTGTACGGACCGCCGGGAACAGGAAAGACGTACCTTGCACGAGCGCTCGCCGCGCATGTCGCCGAACGAGATGCCGTACGGTTGGTGCAATTCCATCCGTCGTACGCCTACGAGGACTTCTTCGAGGGCTTCCGGCCCGTCGAAGGGGCCGATGGCGGGTCAGTTGCCTTCGCCAAGACGCCTGGGCCGCTGCGTGAGATCGCGGTTGAGGCACGCGACAATCCCAAGCGGCCGTACGTGCTGATCGTGGATGAGATCAACCGGGCCAACCTAGCCAAGGTGTTCGGTGAGCTTTACTTCCTGCTGGAGTACCGCGACGCCACCATTCGGTTGCAGTACTCACCGTCCGAGGCGTTCAACCTGCCCCCGAACGTCTTCATCATCGGCACGATGAACACCGCCGACAGGTCGATCGCTTTGGTCGACGCGGCCATCCGACGCCGGTTTGCATTCGTCGAGCTACATCCCGACGACCCGCCGGTGCGCGACGTGCTCAGCAAGTGGCTCAAGGCTAACAACAAACCCGGCGATGAACGCGCATCGCTGCTTGCCGCCTTGAACGAGTCGATCGGTGAGGAGGACCACGACTTCAAGATTGGCCCGTCCTACCTGATGAAGCCAAACCTCGACACGGAGGCAGGGCTTGACCGGGTGTGGCGCTATGACCTAATGCCGCTGCTGGAAGAGCATTACTATGGCCGGCTTACCAAGACACAGATCCGCAACCGCTTCGGACTCGCCGCCGTCCGGTCCCGGATCAGCCCCCCGCCACCCGACGTCCCAGCAGCCGAGCCACCGACTCTGCCGCAGGCGTGACCGTGTCCGCGTCGATCAGCCTCGCCGAACTAGACCGCGTCGGTGTCCGGCACCAAATGGACGACCATCAGGCGACCGCACTGAGCGCGACGGGCCTCGTCAGCCTTCGGCCCGAAAGCGACGGATGGTGGCACATCCTGCCCTCCGGCAAGGTCGGCGCGGTGCGGACAGCCGGACTCGACGTCCAGGTCCGGCCCAAGGTTGGCATCGCCAGGCTGCTATTCTTCCTCGGCTACGCGCTGGACCCAGGGTTCCGGCCAGAAGACGTCGCCGCGAAGCCGGAGCCCGACCTGTGGGCCGCCCTGGCGGAGTCACTGATCCGGCAGGTCGAACGTGCACTCGCGCCGGGAATCCTGCAAGGCTATGTCGTGACCGATGAGGCCCTGCCGCTGGTCCGGGGCCGGATCAGGTTCGCAGACCAACTCTCCCGTCGCCCCGCTATGCCACTGCCGATCGACGTCCGCTTCGACGAGTACGCCGCGGACATTGCTGAGAATCGGATTCTGCGCACTGCACTTCGACGCATGCTCGCGGTGCCGCGGCTGCCCGCCGAAGCACGGTCGCGACTGACTCATCTGGACGGCCGCCTCGACGGGGTTCGGGTGCTGCCACATGGCGCCCCGCAGCCGACCTACAGACCCAGCCGTCTCAACGCCCGGTATCTCCCGGCGCTCAGGCTCGCCGAACTGGTCCTCCGCAATCAGTCCGCCGAGCCGGGACCCGGCGACGTCACGATGGCCGCGTTCGTCGTCAACATGGCAAAGGTCTTCGAGGACTTCGTCACCACGGCGCTGCGCGAATCCCTAGTGGAATATCCGGGCCACACCGACAGTCAGTATGGCGCGCACCTCGACACCGAGCTCACCATTCCCATCCGACCCGACATCGTTCACATCGCCGGTGACCGGCCCGTCGCAGTCTTCGATGCCAAGTACAAGCTGGAAGGAATTACCTCTGGCTATCCGAACGCCGACGCCTACCAAATGCTCGCCTACTGCACAGCACTGCGCCTGCGCACCGGCTGGCTGGTGTACGCCCAAGGGGCGTCGCCGCCCGGCCCTCGGCGCGTCCGCAACACCGAGATCGACATCGTGCACTATCCCCTCGATCTGTCCGCGCCGCCACGCGATCTCCTCATCGAGATCGACCTCCTGGCTCAGCAGGCCATGCATGTGGCCAACTATGAAGGCTCGTGGCGAGCGAGCAGCCCGGGCTGAGACGTGCATTTCGGGTGGCGTAGCTGCATCTGGTTGGCGGCACAGGTAGCGCAGGTTGTATCTGCCGGGGACACGGGGCAGAACGGGCACGATAGCGACGCATGTGGCCCCAAGGTCGTCTGTGAAGAGCGCTCGCAGCCCGTGGGCGAGCTCGCATATGCAATGGCCATATCTCGCTCCCAGCAGGACGGGGCAGCCAGGCTCCCCAGGCTCCGCAATCGTGCCCGATCGGTGACGTACCCGGCCGCCACAATCCGGCGTGTGACGATCGCCGACGCCCGCCTGCTCGGGCTGATCCCCACGTACCCCGCCTCCGACGTGTGCTGCCTGGAGGCACCGAAGAAGGCGCTGCTACGGCACCGCATTACTGCAACCCGGTACCGGGAGTTACTGCGGGCGCAGGGCGGCGGGTGCGGAATCTGCGGCGGCCCGGCATGGCGCTACCCGGTCGGACTGGTGCCCCTGCCGGTCGACCATGACCACTTGTGCAGCCCGGGACGAGATTCGTGCGGTCGGTGCGTACGGGGGCTCTTGTGCGCCGACTGTAACGGGAACCTCGGTTTGGTCGAGCTGCATGGCAATGCGATGCTGTCGCCGAGACGGTGGATCGAAGCTGCCCGCACCTACCTGACACAGGCCGGAATCGATCCCTGGGAGACGAACAGGTTCACCGCCGGTGGGCGCATCCATCGCGATCGGCGGATCAGGGATGAGGTGGACTGCCGCTGCTACCACTGCACCGGCGACCCTCAGGGCGCGGGCGGATGGATCGCAGCGGCGATCGCCGTCGGTGAGCCCGTGGGGGACGAGATCATTCGAAGGACCGCGCAGCAGCGGACAAAGGGCAACGAGCTCGGGTTGAACGTTACCGACAACGAGCTGTGAGCCACGGATCGGCCCCGAAGCCAGCATCGCCCCGACCCGGAGCTAAGGATCGGAACGATGCGGTCCCCGGGGCATCTCAATCCGTCTGGTGCCGGCGCCACAACGGCGTAAGCATTGTGAGCCCTCTCCCGGTGGGGAAAGGGCTCACGATCGCGGGTCGCGTCAGACTCGCTGGGTGATCGTCGTCCCCGGGTGCCGGGCCGCAGTGGCTGCCGTCACGAATCGGCCGGTGCTGGCGCTGCGGTTGACGGTGCGGGTGTTGCTTGTCCCGCGTCCGACGCGTTCGGTTGTGGTGGTCCGCGGCGACCGCACCGCCGTGCTGCTGCGGACGAACCGACCTGTGCTGGCGCTGCGGGCCACGGTGCGGGAGCCGCCTCGAGCCATGATGATCATCTCCTCTGGTAGTGCAGTCTCGGTTGGACCGCTCCTGCCGGAGGCATATGTGCTGGTCGGCCGGTTACCCGCCACTCTTTCGGCCGGTTTTCCGGCCGAGATTGCTGTGGGGGGTACGCGGGGCCGCTCCAGCCGCCCGGGCGACGATGGCGCGGGCGGTCGCGGTGGAAGTGCGGGCGCGCATGGCACGGGCGTCGGCGGTGCCGAGCGAGGAGCGCTCGATCTTGGCGTGGATCGTGGACTCTGACTCCTCGTTGCGCCCGCTGTTTGTCAGCGTGGCCGAGCGTTAGTTCATCGACGAGCCGAGCTTGACGGTTCGGCGTTTGAAGGGCACCGGACCGCCTTCCAGGTGGTAGAGCGTCAGGACGTTGAGGTCGTGGCGTTCGAGGGAGCCGGTGGCTTCGACGACGCCGTTGTTCGCATCGGAGGTGAGAGTGATGATCATTTCGGCATCGGCGGAGACGACTAGGCCGGGGCTGCGGGTGGCGAAGATGTACTGCCGGCCACCGCGCAAGTCGCGCAGTTTCGCGACAAGGTATTCCTCGATCCACGGGGCGTGAAGCGCGTCCTCGGGCTGGTCGATGATCAGAGGGTCGTTGCCGTCGGCGAGGGCGATGATGAGGATGGCGGTGCACTTCTGTCCGTGCGCGAGCCGCTCGATCGGCACATAGCCGTCGTTGGCCTGCTTGCGGAACTCGACGGACAGGCCGTCGTGCAAGTCGAGGGTTTGCATCCGCAGGAAGTCCTCGATGATGCCTTTCTCCCGCACGTGCTCGAAGAGGGTCTCGACGTGCTTGCGTTCGACGCCGGTGGCGGTGCATACGCCGTCGACGTCGTCGGCGAGGAACGAGCGGACCAGTTTTACCGGCAGGGTCTTTTCGCAGATCAGCTTGAGGACCGGGGCGCGCAGCCGGGATCCCTTGGCGATGGCGGTCACGTCGGCCAGATAGGCCGAGTCGTCGTTCTCGGAGAGCATCTTGATCCGGACGATGCCGCCCATGAGCTTGTTGAGCGCCTTGATCCGTTCTTCGCGCCGCCGACGGCGTGCTTTGCGCGCCTCGAGTAGCTCGGTGATCAACTCTTCCCGATAGGTCGTGGCGGCGACCAGGTTCGGCAGGAACTCGTCGTTGAGCTGGGTCCGCTGGGCGTCGAGCTTCGCCTTCTCCGTCTGAAGTTCCACCAGCCGGGTGCGCAGCGCGGCGAGGCCCTTGTTGTCGACGTCGATTTGACTGACCGCCTCGGCGAGTTCCTGATCGAACTTCCGGTACCGCTCGAGCCATTCCTGCCGGACAGCGACCAGCTCCTTGTTCACCACCAACAGGACCTGGGCCACCTGCGCGTTGGCCGCCTCGATCGCCTCCCACAGCTGCTTGTACGCGGCCTGCACTCGCTGGTAAAGATCTTGATTGTCGGCGATCGCGGCCGAGCCCCGGAACTTGTCCCCGCCGTCGGTCCGGACGGTGATCTTCAGTTCGGGGATGCCGACGACCGGCTCAAAGAGGGCCTTCTCGGCGCTCCACTTTGCCTGCATCTTGATGGTCTCGCCGTCGAACAGGCCGGACAGTTCCTCCAACCGCTTCTCGACGTCTGGAAGGGTCTCCAACCTGGCGCGGGCCTGTCCGATTTTGGACTCCAGCGAGCCGATAAGTCGGCCGTTGTCGATGAGCCGGCCGACCGCGTCCGATTCGCGGATCTCGAACTCGTTCAAGTCGAGCGCGGCGTCGATGAGCGCCATCCGGCCGACCGGCGTTCGGGCGTACTCGATCACCTCGCTCTGCGAGAACCCGGTGATCGCGATCCGGCCGGCCAGGCCGGTCAGCTGCTCGGTGTCGCCGATGAACTCCGGCTGGGTGGAGCCGTCCTCGAAGTACGCCCGGCGCACGAGGCACCGCGCGTGGCCACGGGCGAGGACGACCTCGACAGTCGAGCCGGAGGTGAGGGCGTATTTGAGCCGGGAGTCGACCTCCTTGCGGACCTGGGGGAAGTCGCCGGCGTCGGTCTGCTGGTCGAGGGCGAACCGGACCAGCTCTATCAGCAGCGACTTGCCGGCGCCGGTCCCGCCGAGCAGGCAGTTGAGGTCGCACGAGAACTGGAACTGCTGCCCGTCGAGGAACCCTCCGGTCACGGTCACCGACTCGATCACCGTGTGCTCCGGCGCCCGGGGCTCGTCCAGGCGGACGCGCAACTCCGGATCCGCCAGTGCGTGCCGGAGGCCGCGCAGGTCGGGCCGCGACGCCTTGATCCAGGTCCGGCGATGACCGATGCCGCGCAGGACATGCCAGCTCACGCCGGGTGCCGTGGTGTCGGAGCTGCGGACGAGCGCGAGCTCGCGCCGGCCGTCGAGCCGGGCCTTGATCCGCTCAGCCTCTGCGACGTCGACGATCTCGACCGCGCTGATGGCGTCGTCGAGCAGCGTCTGGTTGATCCGGTCGGCGACGGCGAGGCGGAGCAGGCCCTTCGCCCGGTCGGCGTGCGCCGGGACCGCCAGGCCGCCCCGGGCAGCAATGATCTTTGCGGTGTCGGCGAAGCCCTTGTCCAGGGCCTTGTGCAGGTCACCATGGTCGGCGCGGACAACGCCGAGTTCGACGAGCACGTCCTCGAGATGCTGTGCCGGGGTGCCCTCCTCCCAGATGGCGAGGAGATGCCCTTCCGCCGTGCTGAGTTCCAGACCGGGCAGCACCACGAGCGTCGTGCCGCGGGCGGCCTCGGCCATCCGGTCGCACCAGCCGACCGTGTTGTGGTCGGTGACGGCGATCGCGTGGAGTCCGGCGGCGATCGCCGCGTCGACGATCTGCCGGGGCTCGATGGCGCCGTAGGTGTGCACGTCGACGTCGCGCGAAGCTGGGGTGTGGACGTGGAGGTCGACAGCCCAGAACCGTGCCGGTCCGTGCTTCGCGCTCACCGGCGGTGCTGCCTGGCTGCTTTCCGTTGGTGCCGTTGCTGGCGTCAAAGCACTCGCTCCGTGATCATTCGTCGCCGTCTGAGCGTCCGGCTCGACACCCTAACGCTCAGCGAGCTGAAGAAGAGGGGCGACACTCGCCCATATGTACGACCAGGCGCCAACCGGATGAAGGTCCACCGGACCATTGGCTCGACCAGCCGTCCGATCCGCCGAGGCGTTCCGGCTTGGCGGGGTGGTCGGCCGCACCGTCAAGGACGAAGCCAACCACTCCGGACGTTCCGTTACCGAGGCGGGCTGAAGCCCGCAGGCCTTCTGGCCCTGATGGTCGGCAGCCGCATCGTGTCCAACGGCTGCAGCACCGCGCCAACGCGTCCTTCGATCCGATGCACGAGAGCCACCTCGGTGTCGGGATCAGCGGCACCACCATCAGGCGGGTCCAGCGTGTCGCCCGACCGGCTCGTACATGCTCCTGGATACGGTAGTCCACGCTGGCGAGCCCCGACCGGACCGCGCTCCCGACGTAGCGAAAGGCGTTTTTCGAGTCGGCCGCGACGTAGACGGCCGTCACGAACTCCGACCACAGCTTCTCCTCGACGATCTGCAGAAGCGTCGTCGCCGCCGGGATTCGTCGCAGGAGACTGGCGCCGGCAAGGTCGCAGGCGGTGTCATACGCCGCCGGGCGGGATTTGGCCGCTGCGCCTGGCTCTACGTACGAGCTTCCTCAAAGGCTAAGGCGAGCTCACAGCCACAGCCCAGGCTGCAATACGCCATTGTGTCCCCATCGACGTCCTGGCGAAGCTGTCGCTCCAGCACGACTGCGCACCGGACTGCTCCCGGGGCCCCGGCACGTCGGTCCTGAGCATCTGAGCTGTTTCCGTGTGTCATCAGCCATGCTTTGGTGTTCGACTTCCAACGGGTGACATGGGCCGGGCGGTTGCCATGCCGGCTTGTCGTCGGTAGGCCGGGGAGCTACCTGCTCCCAATCTGCTCCCAATTTAAGGGGCAACAGCGGAGAAGCCCGTTACCGGTGAATCCGGTGACGGGCTTCCTACCTGCGTATATTCATGGTGGGCGATACTGGGATCGAACCAGTGACCTCTTCGGTGTGAAGAGAGTGCTCTTTCCAGCAAGTTGGCCCACCCGGGCGCCCAGCAAGCCGCGCCATCATGCGCTTGCCACCAACCTCGACGGCCGCCACCAACCAGCCTGGCGACCGCAGAGACGTAACGCCCACTGCTCAACGAGCGGCCGACGCCTGACGGCACCGGCCGCTTCTTCATGCCCGCCGGAGGAACCGGCACCGACCAACCCGAAGGACATCTCCCATGACAACCCACCCATGTGCCACGGCACGAGTCGCCAGCGCTACGAGCTGCAGAGGCACGATCCCGCCCAACCACGCCGCCAATGCTGGCATCGCCCTCCAATCCGCCCCCTCTCACAGCGAACTGACGGAGGCCGAGGAGCGAACGGTGCACGCCCACCGCAGCGTGTGCCGGCCGGGGCGACCGCCGGACGGAGGCGCATGACGCTGCCGCCCGACCACCAGGCCGAACATCACCAAGAGCCGGATTCGACCGCGCCGGCCGACGAGCGACTTGACCAACCCAGCGAAGACGACCGTTCATGGACGGTCGAGACCATCGACAGCAGCGCACCGCCCGGCGTCACCAGCGTGGTGGTACCCGGCCAGCCACCCGAACTGCACCCCGGCGCCGCTGCGGCCCTGCTGAAGATACTCAGACACATGAACGACCGCCGCACCGACAACTCGAACCGGGAGAACCGATGACCACCCCTCCACCGAAACCCTTCGCCTTCTACGGCCGCGTATCGACCGAGGACAACCAGGACCCCGAGTCCTCCCGCAGCTGGCAACTCAGCCGGGCAACAACCCTCATCCAGCCCCACAACGGCCAGATCACCGCCGAGTACTTCGACATCGGCCAGAGCCGTTCCCTGCCGTGGCAGCGCCGCCCGCACGCCAGCCGACTTCTCGCCGCGCTCCGCGACCCCGGACGCGGATTCTCCGCCGTCGTCGTCGGAGAGCCCCACCGAGCCTTCTACGGCAACCAGTTTGGTCTCACCGTGCCGCTGTTCGCCCACTACGGCGTCGAACTGTGGGTACCGGAGATCGGCGGCCCGATCGACCCGGACAACGAAGCCCACGAACTGGTGATGTCCGTCTTCGGCGGCATGAGCAAGGGCGAACGCAACCGGATCAAGCTGCGCGTCCGGACCGCCATGGCCGCCCAGACCCTGCTCGAAGGCCGCTACCTCGGGGGACGTCCCCCATACGGCTACACCCTGCAGGACCTGGGCCCTCACCCCAACCCGGCGAAGGCAGCCGACGGCAAACACCTACGCGGCCTCACCCCGGACCCACGGACCGCCCCTATCGTCCGCCAGATCTTTCACGAGTTCCTCAATGGCAGCGGCCTCTACGCCATCGCCGAAGCACTCACCAGCAACCACATCCCCTGCCCCTCCGCACACGACCGGGCCCGAAATCCGCACCGCAGCGGCATCGCCTGGTCCAAGAGCGCCGTGCGGGTCATCCTCACCAACCCCCGCTACACCGGACGGCAGGTCTGGAACAAACAACGCACCGACGAGGTCCTCCTCGACGTCGACGACGTCGCGCTCGGCCACACCGGAGTCATGCGCTGGAACCCGCGGGACAAGTGGGTCGTCTCCAAGAAGATCACCCACTCACCCATCATCGATGAAGCCACCTTCGAACAGGCGCAGGCACTGCTCGCACGACATCGATTGGGATTGGACATCCCGCAACGGCAACGCCGTGCCCGCAACCCGTACGTCTTCCGCGGCCTGATCTACTGCGCCGCCTGCAACCGCCGGATGCAGGGCCAGTACAACCACGGCGCCGCCTACTACCGCTGCCGCTTCCCCCAGGAATACGCCCTCGCCAACGACGTCACCCATCCTCGCAACGTCTACCTCCGCGAGGAGACCCTCACCGACCCACTCGACACCTGGCTCGCCACCGCATTCCACCCCGACCGCATCGAGAACACGATCACCGCGATGGCAGACGCCCAGCTGGGCGACCACCCATCCCCCGCCATCACCGCCGCCCGCGCGACCATCACCGAGTGCGACACGAAACTGCAGCGCTACCGGGCAGCCCTCGACGCCGGAGCCGACCCCTCGGTCGTCAGTAATTGGATAGCCCAGACACAGGCCGAACGGACCCGAGCCGAAACGAAGCTGCACGCAGGGAACTCCGCCGCACCACGCCGGATGACCCAGGAAGAGATCACCACGCTGGTCGAGGCCCTTGGGAACATCGTCACCGCGCTCCGCGACGCGGACCCCGCCGACAAAGCCGAGGTCTACCGCCAGCTGGGCCTGCGGCTGACATACCACCCTGAAGCGCAAACGGTGCACGCTGAAACCGATCTCAGCGCACACCGTGGGCCTATGGGTCGTGTCCGAGGGGGGACTTGAACCCCCACGCCCTATACGGGCACTAGCACCTCAAGCTAGCGCGTCTGCCATTCCGCCACCCGGACCTGCACGTACCAGCCTACTCGGTCGGCCAAAGTGATCATCTCACCGCATCGGCCGGCCTGGCGGGCCGCACGGGGCATTACTGTACACGGCCCGGAACGATCATGCACATCAGCTCCAGCTCGGCACGTTTGCGCAGGTCAGCACCCACAAGGATCGGGTGGGTAGCGCTCGACAGGCGATTCCGGGCAGCATTGCTCCCGTGTCCCACCCCTCCCCGTTGATCGCCACCCAGCACCAGGCCCTCGCGATGCGCGCCGCCGGCGACCTGACCAGCGCCCGCCGCCTGCTCGCCGACGCGATCGTCGCAGCCCGGCCGGCGTACGGCGAGGACCACCAGGACGTCCTGGCCACCGGCCACCTGCTGGCCCAGCTGCACCGCGAGGCCGACGACCCGGCCGCCGCCCGGCGCGTACTCGAAGAGGCCTATGCGGCCGGCGAGCGCCGCCGGAGCGCCGCCGACCCGCTGATGCTCGCGCTCAGCTTCGACCTCGCGGGGGTGGCCGAGGAGCTGGGCAACCGGCACGAGGCCCGCCGCAACTACAGCCGCGTGGCCACCGCCGGGCCCGCCGTGCTCGGTCCGGACCACCCCGCGGTACGCGCAGCCCGCCAGTACCTCGGCGGCTCCGCCGCCGCTCCCGCCGGCTACGGCCCACCTCCCGGCGGCTCCGCCGCCGCTGCCGGCCCGCATCCTGCTCCACCCCTTGCCGCGTACCCGCAACCGGGCCGACCCGGGCACCCCAATCCGTCCCTACCCGGGTACCCGAACCAGGGTCCGCCCGTTCACCCCGATCCGGCGCTGCCAGGAGGCCCCGGTCCGGTCCGGCCCGGTCAACCCGGTCCCGTCTCCTCCGGGCATCCTGGGCACGGAGTGTCCGAGCCCACCGTCTCGCTGCGGGCGGTCGCACCGCCGCACCCGCACGCTCCGGCGCCGCCCCGGCCCACGGCTCCGGGTACGCCCGCCGCGAGTCCGCCGGTGCCCGGTTCCCAGTGGGCTCCCCGCCCCGGCCCGGCGCCGCACGCCCCCCACGCCGGGCAGCCACCTCAGTACGCGCCGGACCCGCGGGTCGTCGCTCCGCCGCCTCCGGTGACGTCTGCCCCGCCGTACCAGCCTTCCGCTGCCAGGCCGGACGGACCGGCGAGTCCGTGGGCACCGCCCTCGCCGCCTGCGTCAGAGCCGACGACCCGGTTCGCGCCCATCACGGAGGAGGCCACCACCCGGTTCCCGGTAGTGCCCATCGAACCCACCGTCCCGGCGACGCCGCCCGCTGCCGGGGCGGCCCCGCAAGTTCCCGGTGTCCGCCCGGTGCCCCCGGCTCAAGGCGTCATCCCGGTTCCGCCGGCCCAGCGCGCCACGCAGGCTCCACCGGCGACGTACGGTCGACCGGCCGCCGCTCCCGGGGTGACCCCGGTGCCGCCACGCGCCCCCGTCACGCCCCCGCATCCGGCAACCGCCGGCACGTCGATGCCCGGACAGCCGACAGCGTCTCCCGTTCCCGGCCCGGCATCCTCGCCTGCCGACCCACACATCGCGCCTGTGTCAGCGCCGTCCGCCGCCACGCGTCCGGTACCGCCGACCGCCACCCCTACGCCTCCAATACCGCCGACGCCCGGTACCGCCGGCACTCCGCTTCCGCCTTCGCAGATGCCAGGCACGGCCGGTACGCCGCTGTCACCCCCGCAGCCGGGCACAACCGGTACGCCGCACCCCCAATCACAGGTGCCCGGAACCGCCGGCACGCCCCCGCAGGCTCCCTCACAGATGCCTGGAACCGCCGGCACGCCCCCGCTGCCGCCGCCGCGGATGCCCGAAACCCCCGGCGCTCCCCCGCTACCGCCCCCGCCGGTCATCCCGCCCCCGCCCGCCACGCCGATCACCGAGCCGCCCTCCGCCGGGATCACCCCGCCACCGTCGCGGACGCCCTCGGCGGGACTCGTGCCGCCGCCTCCGACCGTCCTACCGCCGCCGCCTCGCGTGCCGGCTCCGGCGAGCGGCGCGCTGCCACCACCGCCGGCCGTTCCGGTCGTCCCGCCGGTGTCGTCCCCGCCCGCCCCGCCACCGGTCGCCCCTCCGGCCTCGGCAGCGCCACCGGCGCCCGCCCCCAATTCAGTGGCCGAGTCGACGCCGGCAGCTGCCACCGCACCGACGCCGACCTCAACGCCGGTTCCGTCAGCGCCCACGCAGCAGGCGACCCCGAGGGCCGAGACGACCGCTCCCGTACGGCCCGCCGTGGACCGGGTGGTCGGCGACGACACGAGCGCTTCCGGCCGGGATACGACATCGTCTGTCCCCGGTGGACCTGGCTGGGACAAGCCGACGATCCAGGTGCAGCAGATCGGTCCGCTGCTGGAAGAGGAGGCAGCGCGCAGCGCCGCGACGGCTACCCCTGGCACGCCGGTCAAGCCCGCATCCGCCGGCACCGCCGGCGAACCCCCGGTCGGTGCACGGCCGGTCAGCAGTCCTCCGGCCAGCGGATCGGCCGACGGCTCAACGCCCGTCAGTGCACCACCGGTCAGCGCTTCCCGGGCCGGCTCGCCCGCGACGCCCGCAGCAAGCGCGCCGCCGGCGAGCACATCCCCGTTCGGCGGACCGCCGGTCAGTCCGTCGGCTGTGGGTGGCGGCGACGCTGCCGCGACCGTGAAGCAGCCGAGCGCGCCCTCGGCAGGCGCGCCGGACGTCCTCCGCGCACCCGCCGCAGGTGCGCCGGCAACAGACGGCGCACCACCGATCGCCGCACCCCGGACCAGCACTACGTCCACCAGCGCTGTGCCGGCCAACCCACCAGCCGCCAGCGCAATCCCGATCAGCGCACGGCCGATCGGATCGCCCTCGACGTCTCCGGTGAGCGCTCCCCCTGTGCACCCGGTCAGCGGGCCCGCCGGACGTTCGGTCAGTGGGCCTCCGGGGCCGCCGATCAGCGGACCACCCGGGCCCGGCTACCCGCCGCCGGTCAGCGGATCACCGGCACCCGGCTACCCGTCGCTGGTCAGTGGACCACCAGCACCACCTGTCAGCGGGCCTCCAGGACCGCCGATCAGCGTGCCACCAGCACCGCCGATCAGCGCGCCACCCGGACCCGCCTACCCACCGCCGATCAGCGGACCACCAGCGGGATATCAGCCGGTCAGCGGACCACCAGCGGCGTACCCGCCGGTCAGCGCTCCCCCCGGCACCTATCCACCGCCCGTGAGCGGACCACCCGCTGCACCCATCAGCGCCGCACCGGTCAGCGGCTCCTCCGTACCGCCGTGGGGCATGGTCGCGCCGCCGTGGAGCAGTGTCGCCCCGTCCCAGCCGGTCGACCGGCCCGCCGACCCCGAGCAGGACGCAGGCGAGCCTGACACGGACGAGCCGACGACCGGCGACGCGGCCGGACAGCTGGAAGGCGACGCGCCGGAGCGGAATCGGCCGATGCCGATCTACGAGGACCTGCTGGACTTTCCCGAGTCCACGCGACCGGAGCCGCCCGCCCAACCGGAGCCGGGCGCCTGGCCGGTGAACCCGCCGATGTTCCACCAGCCGGCGTCGGTCCAGCCGCAGGACGCGTACCCGATGGAGCCGGAGCGGCCGGGCCGCAACCGCACGGTCCTGGCCCTTGTGGTCGGGGGCGCGGTGCTCGCGGTGATCGCGGCGGTCGGTGTCGGCGCGGTGTTGCTGAACCGGGAGGCGGCACCGCCCCCGGCTCCCGTGCCCGCGTCCGGCGCCGCGTCGCCGAAGGTGGCGGGTCCGCCGCCGGGGGACCTGGCGTTGCGCGACGACACCACGACTGTCACGGTGTCCTGGAGCGACCCGACGAACGGTGGGGTGCCGTTCGTGGTGGCGGGTGGCCGGGCCGGGCAGAAGCTCGGGGTGATGGCCACTGTGGAGGCGGGGCAGACCCGCTACACGGTGAACGGGCTGAGCGCGAAGCTGGACTACTGCTTCACAGTGCTGGCCGTCTACTCGACCGATTCGTACGCGACCTCGGGTCAGGTCTGCACGGACCGGGAGGGCGACGCCACGCCGAACTGACGACCCAGGGGCGACACGCTCGGTGTCCACAGGGAGACGGTGCGGGTTTCACCGGCTCCGGGCGGCACCTATGATGGCTCCCGGCTCTGGGGAGGGTCGACCGCGCGCGGGCGGACCTCCCCCACCGACACGGGGAGGCAGCCGGCAGTGACCACCATCGAGGACGTCACGGGCACCGGGCCGGAGCCGGCCCGACCACGGTCGCGGATGCGGGGCGGGCTGGTGACCGTCGGCACGGTGGCCGCGCTGCTGGCCGCGATGGGCCTGACGGTGCTCGGGCTGGGCGCCGCCGACAACGCGGTGGCGAGCTTCGACGCCTCCTCCTGGTTGTGGAGCACCACCCGCAGCGAGCTGGCCCGGGTCAACGGCGTCACCGCGCGGGTGGACACCCGGATGGAGGTGCCGGGCGGGCGGCGGCACCAGATGCAGGTGACCCAGACCGACCGGCTGCTGATCCTGCGCGACCTCAAGACCGGCCAGGTCAGCTCGCTGGACCTGGCGACGCTGCAGATCACCGCGACCACGCCGACCGCGCCGGGCCTCGGGGTGAGCGTGGCGCTGCACGAGGACGCGGCGTTCGTGGTGGACGCGGTGCAGGGCATCGTCCGGCAGCTCGACCCGCGGGCGCTGACGCCGGTGGGCGAGCCGGTCCGCTACCCGCCGGGCATCACCGGCGGCGCGTTCGACGGCGCGGGCAAGCTGTGGATCGGGGTGCCGAGCGAGGGCACCGTCTCGGCGGTCACCGCCGCCGAACTGCCGGAGACGCCCGGTGACGCGCCGCCCGCCGGGCTCAGCCCGAAGCGCGTGGAGACGTACGACGTGGCGGAACCGGCACACGAGCTGGTGGTGTCCACGCTGGACGAGGGCGTGGCGGTGCTGGACCGCACCTCGACGTCGCTGGTCACGGTGGTGGGCGGCCGGACCACGCGGGCCGAGCTGACCATGACCGCACCGGGCTACCTGCCGCCACGTACCAGCGGGCAGCAGGTGCCGGTGACGGTTCCCGGTGAGCGGTCGGTGCACGTGGTGCGGGACAGCCGCGAGGTGAAGCGGTTCACGGTGCCGGGCGACGGCGTCCGGCTCAGCCCGGCGGTGGCGTGGGCGGGCCGGTTCTACTGCGCCGACGAGACGACCGGCACGGTCTACGCCTTCGACGCCGAGGGGCAGCTCGTGCAGACCGTGAAGGGCTCCGGCCGCCCCGGTCCGGTCGAGCTGGAGGTCCGCGAGAACCACCTGTTCATCAACCCGCCGGACTCGTCCACCGCGCAGGTGGTCGACGACCAGAACCGGGTGCGCGAGGTCAACAAGTACGCAAACGACGTGCTCGGCGGGGATCCGCCGCCGGTTGCTCCGCCGCCGCCCCCGCCGAAGAAGCCGAAGGTGGGCAAGCCGGGCGCGCCGAAGTCGGTCACCGCCGCCGCCGGCGACGCCTCGGCGCGGGTCAGCTGGCAGGCAGCCGCGTCGAACGGCGCCGAGATCACCAGATACGTGGTGGAGGGCGCCGGTCAGACCCGCCAGGTCGGCGCTAACCAGCGCTCGCTGGAGGTGACCGGCCTGACGAACGGCGAGACGTACACGTTCTCGGTGCGCGCGGTGAACGCCAAGGGTGAGGGGCCGGCGCGGCGCAGCAACCCGGTGGTGCCGACCGCGGAGGTGCCGGACCCGCCTGCGTCGGTGACCGCCGAGGCGCGGCCGGACGGCACGGTGCGGGTGAGCTGGACCGAGGCCGACGGCCAGGGCAACAAGATCGCGAAGTACGCGGTGACGGCGACCTCGGCGGGTGCGAGCGCCCCGGCCGGCGAGTCGGCGAAGACGGAGCTGGTGGTGCCGGCCGGGCAACTGGAGTACGGCACCCAGTACGCGTTCACCGTGACTGCGGTCAGCGAGAAGGGCGCCGGGTCGAAGGCGTCGCCGGTGAGCAACACGGTGGTGCCGTTCACGGTGCCGAAGGCGCCCGGTGAGCTGCGCGCGTCCACAGTCGCCGACCAGCCGGGCACTGTCGCGGTGCAGTGGTCCCCGGCGGTGGACAACGGCCGCCCGGTGACGAAGTACGTGGTGGAGGCGGCCGGGAAGTCCGTCGAGGTGACCGACGTGCGGGCCACTGTGGGCGGGCTGGGCAACGGGCAGAACGTGACGGTGAAGGTCAAGGCCGTGAACGAGGCCGGCGCCGGGCCGGAGGCGAGCACCACCGCGCGGACGGTGGCCGAGCCGCGGATCACGGTGACCGGATCGTCGGCGGACGCCACGTCGGTGACTGTGACGTTCACGGTGGACGCCGGTGGTGGGCGGACCACCTGCACGGCGGCGACCGGCGGGAAGACGGCGAGCGGCAGTTGTTCCAGCCTGCGGGTGACCGGTCTGACGCCGGGCACCGCGTACACGGTGACGCTGACCGCGTCAAACGCCGCCGGTAAGGGCACGGCCAGCCGCGCGCAGACCACCGACCCGGTGTACGGCATCGCCACCTGCAAGAACGGGCCGGACGGGGATCAGCGGACGTACTGCGACAAGGACGTGCCGGGCCGCAACGGCAACGAGATCTTCGAGGTCACCCGGCAGGACAACGACCGTCAGGCCGGCTGGGTGCCGGACGGCCGGCGGCTGCGCACGTACTGCAAGGCCAAGGGCGAGGACGTGGACGCCTGGATCTACAACAACAACAAGAAGAGCACCTGGTGGATCCAGGTGGAGTACAAGGGCAAGACGTACATTCCGTGGGCCTGGCTCAACCTGGAGGGCGGCGACGACCTCGACGTGCTGCCCACCTGCTGACCGCACCACCCCGAGAGGCGCATCCGTGAACACGCACGAACCGCTGAGCCAGCCGGAGGTGCAGGGCTTCGCCGCCCTGGCCGCCCGGCTGGCCGACAACGTCAACGCGGTCGTGCTGGGCAAGCCGCAGGTGGTGCGGCTGGCGCTGACCGCGCTGTTCGCGCAGGGGCACGTGCTGCTGGAGGACGTGCCGGGCGTCGGCAAGACCACGCTGGCGCGGGCGATCGCGGCGACGGTGAAGGGGCAGTGGCGGCGGATCCAGTTCACGCCGGACCTGCTTCCCTCCGACGTGTCAGGGGTGACCATCTTCAACCAGGCCAGCCGGGGTTTCGAGTTCCACCCGGGGCCGGTGTTCGCCAACATCGTGATCGCCGACGAGATCAACCGGGCGTCGCCGAAGACGCAGTCGGCGCTGCTGGAGGTGATGGAGGAACGCACCGTCACTGTGGACGGCGTACGCCACCCGGTGCCGCAGCCGTTCCTGGTGGTGGCGACGCAGAACCCGGTGGAGATGGACGGCACCTACCGGCTGCCCGAGGCCCAGCTCGACCGGTTCCTGGTGAAGCTGTCGGTCGGCTACCCGGACGAGGCGGTCGAGGTGGAGGTGCTGCGCGGCGCCACGGTCCGCTCCCCCGACTCGCTGACCGCTGTCACCGACACCGCCACCGTCGGCGAGATGGTGAAGATGGCGCGGCGGGTGCACATCGCCGAGCCGCTCTACGCGTACGCGGTGCGGCTGGCCGCTGCGACGCGTACCCATCCGCAGGTGCGGGTCGGGGTGAGTCCGCGCGGGGTGATCGCGCTGACCCGGGCGGCGTGCGCGTACGCGCTCATCGACGGCCGGGGCTGGATCATGCCGGAGGACCTGAAGGCACTCGTCGAGCCGGTGTTCGCGCACCGGCTGCTGCTCACCCCCGACGCGCAGGTGCGTGGTGTGACGTCCGCCGAGGTGCTGCGCCAGGCGGTGGCGTCGGTGCCGGTGCCGTTGCCGACGGGCCAGGCCACGCCGGTGCACGGCTGAGCGTGGGGATCACCGCCCGTGGCATCGGGCTGCTCGTCGCCGCCCTGGTGCTGCTCGGCGTGGGGTTCCGGTACGCATACCCGGAGCTGACGGTGCTCGGCGCGGCGGCCGGGGTCGCGGTCGGCTACGCCGTGGTGAACGCGGCCTGGCGGCCCCGGCTGAGCGTGACGCGGCGGGCCGACCCGGACCGGGTGGCCCGGGGTGAGCCGGCGGCGATGGAGTTGACGGTGCGCAACACCGGGCGGCTGCGGGCGGCGAACCTGGTGGCCGAGGACCGCTGCGCGGGGGCGCTGGTGCCGGTGCCGCTGCTGCGGTTGCGCCCGGGCCGGGACACTGTGGTGCGCTACGACGTGCCGACGCACCGGCGTGGGGTGGTGCCGGTGGGTCCGCTGCGGGTGGTGCGCCGGGATCCGCTGGGGTTGGTGGCGCTGGCGCGCGGCTACGGCGGCACGGTGCCGGTGTGGGTGCACCCGCGCATCCACCCGCTGTCCGCGGTGCCGACCGGCGCGGGGCGCAGCCTGGACGGGCGTACCGACAGCGTGCCGCACGGGTCGATCACGTTCGACTCGCTGCGGGAGTACGTGGTGGGCGACGAGTTGCGCCGCGTGCACTGGCGCACGAGCGCCCGGGTGGGCGAGCTGATGGTGCGGGAGAACGTGGACACCAGCCTGCCGCGCCTGGTGGTGGTGCTGGACAACCGCGCGTCCGCGCACCCGGGCCGCGCCGGTGGTGTCGCGGAGTCGTTCGAGGCGGCGTGCGAGGCGGCCGCGTCGGTGGTGGCCGCCGCGGTGCGGGAGGACCTGCCGGTGCAGCTGCTGCTCGTCGCACCGGCCGAGGTGGAGCCGGAGGGGGCGGCCGGGCCGCTGGACCGGCTCGCAGCGGTGGAGCTGGCGGTCGCCGGGCCGGACGTGCTGCCGGCCGCGACGGGGCGGCTGCGCCGGGACCGGCTCGGCGACACGCTGGTCTTCCTGACCGGGCCGGGTGGCCGCGACGATCTGGGGCACGTCGGCGCGCTGCGCGGCGCGTACCCGTCGGTGGTGGTCGGGATGTTCGGCGCGGACGGGCCGACGGCGGCCGGCGAGGCGGGCCTGGTGGTGCTGGACGCGGCGGACGGCGCGGCGTTCGCCGCCGAGTGGGACGGGGTCCGCCGGTGGTGACGCCGCCGCGGACGGAAGCGGCGGCGGAGCGCGTGGTCCGGGCGTTGCGGGCCGTGCCGGTCCCGGCCGCGCTGATCGTGCTGGTCGCGCTCTCCGGCGTGGTGCTGGGCCGGGTGTACGCCGATCCGCTGCTGACCCGCCTCATGGCCGGCGCGGCGGTCGGGTCGGTGCTGGTCAGCGTGGCCGCGCGGCGGTTGCCGTCCTGGCTGGTGGCGCCGCTGTCGGTGGCCGCGTTGGCCGGGTGGACGCTGCTGTCGCTGCGGCTGGCCGCCGTGCACGCGGCGCTGCCGGGCGGGCTCGGCGAGGTGACCGCCGACGCCGCCCGTAACGCGATTCCCCGGCTGCTCACCGCGATGATTCCGGTCGAGCCGGCCCCGGACACGGTGCTGGTGCCGGTGGTGGCGGCGTGGCTGGCGGGGCTGACCGCCGCCGAGGTGGCGCTGCGCGCCGGGCGGGTGCTGCTGGGCTACCTGCCGCCGGCGCTGCTCTACGCCGGCGCGCTCTACGTGGTCGGGCCGAACGCGGAACCGGCGGTCGGCCCGACGGTGGTGTTCGCGGCGGTCGCGGCGGCCGGCCTGGCGACGCCCGGACGCCGCGACGGCCCGGCGCCCGATCCGGTGGCCGCGCTGAGCCCTGCGGTACGCGCGGCGGTGCGGCTGCGGCTGGTCGCGGCGAGCGCGGCCGGGCTGGCGGTGGTGGTGGCGCTGGCGGCGCTGCTCGCCCCGGTGGTGGCCGCCCAGGTCGACGAGCGGCCGGTCGACCCGCGCCGCTACGTGGAGCCGCCCCGGGTGGAGTCGCTGGACGAGAACCCGCTGATCCGGATCTCCGGGTGGGCGCTGAACCCGGACCAGCGGCTGCTGGACGTGCGCACCGTCGCGGGCGCGGTCGACGGCGGGCCGCCCCGGATCCGGCTGGCGGTGCTCAGCGACTACGACGGCGTGACCTGGCGGGTGGGCGCGACGTACCGCAACGCGGGGCGGATCCTGCCCGCCACCGACCCGGCCCCGGGCGCCGCCACGGAGGCGGTGCGCCAGGAGATCACCGTGGCGGACCTGACCGGGCGGCTGCTGCCGGCGGTGCCCACGCCACGCGAGGTGAGCGGCGCGCGGGTGGCGTACGACCCGGCGACCGGCACCCTGATCCGCCCGGAAGGGCTCGCACCGGGGCTGCGGTACGAGGTGTCGTCGGTGCGGGAGCGCCCGGATGTGAACCTGCTGAGCACGGCGAACGTGCCCGCCGGTGACGAGGTGGCGCGGGTGCTGCGGGTGCCCGACGGAGCGCCGGAACCGTTGCGCCGGCTGGCCACCCAGCTCGCCGAGTCCAACGGTGCCCCGTACGCGCGCGCCGACGCGATCGCCACGTTCCTCGCCGAGCACTACCGGGTGACAGCGGACGCGCCGAGCGGGCACGCGTACCCGAATTTGGCGTTCTTCCTGTTCGGACCGCGTAACGGCGGCGGTCAGCGGGGCACGTCGGAGCAGTTCGCCGCCGCGTTCGCGGTGCTCGGCCGCCTCGCCGGCCTACCCACCCGGGTGGTGGTCGGGTTCGGGCCGAAGGGCGACGGGCCGGTGCGGGCCGCCGACGCGTACGCCTGGCCGGAGGTGCTGTTCGACGGCGCCGGCTGGGTGCCGTTCGACCCGATGCCGCGTCCGGACTCCGAGCCCCGCCCGGTGGAGGAGGACTTCCGGCCGCAGCCGGAGGACCCGCCGCCGTCGGAGGTGCCCGCGCCCACCAAGGAGCCGAGCGCCACGCCCCCGGCCGCCGCGCCCGCGCCCGGCCGGAGCGAGGGTGGGCTCGGCACGCCGGTGCTGGTCGGCGGTGGTGCCGGTGGCCTGCTGCTGGGGGTCGGGGCGGTGCTGGCGGCGCTGGTCGCGATGCGCCGGCGGCTGACCCGCTCCCGTCTCGCAGTGGGCGACCCTGGCGAGCGGGTCGCGGGCGCGTGGCGGGAACTGACCGACGCGCTACGCCTGGCCGGGCACCCGGTCGGGCCGGACCTGGCGGCGGCCGAGGTCGCCGAGCGGGCCCGCCGGACGCTCGCCGAGGCCCGCGCGGCGCGGTCCGGACAGGGCGCGGCGATCGACGCCCCGGACGGCGCTGCGGTCAACGAGCTGGCCGATCTGCTCAACCAGGCGGGCTTCGCGCCGGGCAGCGTCACGCCGGAACAGGCGGACCGGGCCGCAGGACTCAGCGTCGGCTTCGCCGACGCGCTGCGCGCGGCCCGGTCGTGGTGGCGACAGGTGCTGTGGACGGTCCATCCGGGGCCGCTACGGTGGCGACGCTGACCGGAGCGCCCGTGACGTGCCGGGCTCAGCGGTCGGCGGCGCGCAGCTTGCGGACGAGTTTGCGCAGCCCGGCCTGCCACCCGTCCGGGTCCTCGGCGCGCCGGCGGGCGTAGTCGGCCACCTCGGGGTGCGGCAGGATCAGGAACCGTTCCTCGGCCAGCCCGGCGATCACCGCGTCGGCGACCTGGTCGGGGCTGAGGATCGTCCCGGACGCGGCGATCACCCGGGCGCCCAGGTGCCCCTCGGTGAGGCCGTCGGCGAGCATCGGGGTGTCCACGCCCTGCGGGCAGAGCGCGCTGACCCGGATCCCGGCGTCCCGGTAGGTGACCGCCAGCCATTCGGCGAGGCCCACCGCGGCGTGCTTGGTGGCGGTGTACGGCGCGTCGCCGACCGCGGTGAGCAGGCCCGCCGCCGAGCAGGTGAGCAGCAGGTGGCCCTGGCCCCGGCTGAGCATGCCGGGCAGCACCGCGCGGGCGCTGTGCAGGTGCCCGAGCACGTTGACCCGCCAGGCGCGGTCCCAGTCGGCGTCCGGCGCGTCGATGCCGCCGCCGGTGGCGACTCCGGCGTTGGCGCAGAACAGGTCGATCCGTCCGTGGCGGCGCTCGGTGTCGTCGACGAGCGCGCGTACCGCCGTCTCGTCGGTGACGTCGAGCCCGACACCGGTGGCCACCGGGCCGATCGCCTCGGCTGTGGCGCGGGCCGCGTCGGCGGCCAGGTCGGCCAGGACGACGGCGGCGGCGCCCTCGGCGGCGAAGCGGCGGCCCAGCGCCGCGCCGATCCCGCCGGCCCCGCCGGTGATCACCACTACCCGGTCGGTCAGGTTCATCTCAGGCCGCCTTTCCGGGGCCGAGCCGGGGCAGCAGGTCCATCCAGGCGGCCGCGCCGCCCTCGGTGATCTCGGGCGTGGGCAGCACGGCCAGCACCGGCACGTCGACGCCGTTGTCGGCGTAGCGGCGGACCGCGGCCGCGCACTGCTCGGGTGAGCCGTGCAGCACCAGCGCGTCGACCACCTCGTCCGGTACGGCGGCGGAGGCGCCACGCCGGTCCCCGGCGGCCCATGCCTGCCACATCGGACCGAGCGAGTCCTCGCGGCCCAGCCACCTGTGGAAGGCCGCGTACGCGGGCACGGTGAGGTAGCCGGTGATCATGCGGCGGCCCAGCGCGCGGGCGTACGCGGCGTCCTCGGTGGGGCAGACGAAGATGCGGGCCGCCACCTCGAACCCGGGGCGGCGCTCGCCCACCTCGGCGAGCGCTGTCGGCACGTCCTCGGCGGCCAGCCAGTTGAGGATCACCCCGTCGGCCCCGGCGGCGGCCAGGCGCAGCATGCCGGGGCGCAGCGCGGCCAGCACGACCGGCGGCGGCACGCTCGGCGGGCGTTCCAGTGTGAAGCGCCGTACGGCGAACGTGTCGAACGCGCCGTCGACGGTCTCGCCGCGCAGCGCGGCCCGCAGGAAGCGCAGCACGTCGCGGGTCCGTTTGAACGGCTCGTCGAATTCAATCGCGTTCCAGTCCCGGACCAGCACCGGCGACGAGGCGCCGACGCCGAGCGCGAAGCGGCCCGGCGCGGCCTCGGCCAGCGCGGCGGCGCTCATCGCCAGCAGTCCCGGGCCGCGGGTGAACACCGGCGTGATAGCGGTGCCGAGGCGCAGCCGCGGCGACCAGGCGGCGGCCAGGGCCAGCGGGGTGAACGCGTCGGCGCCGGCCACCTCCGAGGACCACACGTCGGTGAACCCGGCGTCGTCCAGGGCCGCGTAGACCGCGGCATGGTCGGCGAGCGGAATCCCGCCCAACGGCACTGTCATGCCCCATCGGTTCGTCACCCGTCGATGGTGCCCGTCCGGCACCGCCGCGAGCAAGATCCAGGCTGATATGGGCGATCAGGGCCGAGACGCCGGGAAAGAGTGTTACGACTGCCGGATGAGGCGGACCGGGGACGGGACGGCGCGGTGAGGACCGCCGAGCCGGCCGCGCTGCGCACCTCCGGCGGCGGACCCGGCCGGGCCACGTTCCTGGAGCTCTTCTTCGACCTGGTCTACGTGTTCGCGCTGACCCGGATCTCGGCGCGCGCCTTCGAGGACCTGGTGCTGGAGGGCGGGCAGACCGGCTGGTCGGCGGTGACCGGCGGCGGCAAGACGCTGCTGCTGCTGCTCGCGCTCTGGGGCGTCTGGCAGGGCACGGCGTGGACGACGAGCCGCTACGACCCGCACCACCTGTGGTTGCAGGTCATCGTGATCACCGCGCTGATCTCCGCGATGGTGATGGGAGTGGCGGTCCCCCGCGCGTTCGGCCACAGCGGCCTGATGTTCGCCACCGCGTACGTGGTGGCCCAGGTGAGCCGTCCGGCGATCCTCATGCTGGTGCTGCACAAGGCCCAGTACCGCCGGCTCAAGCTGCGTATGCTGATCACGTTCGCGGCGACCGGCGTGCTCTGGCTGGCCGGCGCGCTGCTGCCGGTGAACGCCCGGGTGGTGCTCTGGAGCACGGCGATGCTGCTGGAGTACCTCGGCGGCCGCTTCGGCTGGCCGGTGCCGGGCCTGGGCCGCTCGACGGTCTCCCGCTGGGACATCCACGGCGAGCACCTGGCCGAGCGCTACCAGCAGATCTTCCTGGTCGCGCTCGGCGAGACGATCCTGCTCGCCGGCCTGTCGTTCACCCGCTCCACCACCAGCCCGGGCATGGTCACCGCGTTCGCCGTCGCGCTCGCCACCTCGGTGCTGCTGTGGCGGATCTACGTGCAGCGGGCCGGGCAGATCCTGGGCGAGGCGGTGACCCGGGCCGCGCACCCGGCCACCGTCGGCCGCTCCGCCGCCGACACCCACCTGGTCATGGTGATCGGCGTGGTCGCCACCGCGATCGGCTACGAGCTGGTGATCGAACACCCGGTCGGGCACAACGAGCTGCCCTGGCTGGCCGTGATCGTCGGTGGTCCGGCGCTGTTCCTGGCCGGCCGGGCCCGCTTCGAGTACGAGGTGTTCGGCCGCGTCTCCCCGTCCCGGCTGGTGGGCCTCGCCGCGCTGCTGCTGCCCGTACCGCTGCTGGTGCGTCTCGCGCCGCTCGTCGCGGCGGGCTTCGCCGCGGCGGTCCTGACGGCTGTCGCGGTGGCCGACGCCCGGCGTGCATGGGGCCGCCCCCCGGAGGACGCGGCGCCGCCGTTCTGAGCGGTGCCGCCGGAGCGGGGTTCCGCGCCCGCCCTGCGGGCTACGATCCGCGCGTGACCTTCTCGCTCGTCGCCCGCTCCGCCGACGGGCGCCTGTTCGGAGTGGCAGTGGCCAGCCGGTTCCTCGCCGCCGGGGCGCTGGTGCCGGCCGCCGAGGCGCTGGTGGGGGCGGTCGCCACCCAGGCGCACGCCAACCTCGCCTACCGGGCGCAGGCGCTCGCGCTGCTGCGTACCGGCGTCAGCGCCGTCGACGCGGTGGCCGGGCTGGTCGCAGCCGACCCGGGACGCGACGACCGGCAGCTCGCCGTGGTCGGGGCGACCGGCGACGGTGCCACCTGGACCGGGCCACGCTGCCACCCGTGGGCCGGCGGGCAGGCCGGCGACGGCTGGGCCGCGCAGGGCAACATCCTGACCGGCCCGCAGGTGATCGACGCGCTGCGCGACGCCTGGCTGGCCCGCGAGGACCTGCCGTTCCCGCAGCGCCTGCTGGCCGCGCTCACCGCCGGCGACGCGGCCGGCGGCGACCGGCGCGGGCGGCAGAGCGCGGCGATGCTCGTGGTGCAGCGCCACGGCGGCTACGCCGGGACCGGCGACGAGCTGGTGGACCTGCGGGTGGACGACCATGTGGACCCGGTCTCCGAGCTGCGCCGCCTGCTCGGCATCCACCACATGCTGTTCGGCCGCCCCGACCCGGCCACGCTGCGCGACCTCACCGGCCCGCTCGCCGCCGAGGTGGCCGAGCTGCTCGCCGCCACCGGGCACCCGGTCGGCCCGGCCGGCCTGGACGAGGCGCTGGCCGCCTGGACGGGTCTGGAGAACCTGGAGGAACGCTTCGTGCCCGGCCGGATCGACCCGATCGTGCTGGACCACCTGCGGCGCTGCGCGGCGCGCTGACGAAGGCTCAGCCGCCGAAGGCCAGCCGGCCGATGCCGGCGCGGGTCAGCTCGGCGCGCTCCTCGCCGGTGATGGTCAGCCGCCCGGTGGCCTTGCGCAGCACGATGAGCGCGTCCCAGCGCAGGCCCGGCGGCACCGGCGCGCCGCCGGTGAGCACGCCGACCACCACGTCCGCCGCCGCCGGGGTCAGCCACGGCGTCCGGTCCAGCGCGTCGGCCAGGTCCAGGCCGTGCACCGCGACCTCCACCACCCGGGTACGCAGGAACTCCGGCAGCGCCATCGCGTCACCGTGGCGGGTGCGTACCACCCGTGCGGGCGGCTCGGCGGCGACCGCCTCGTCGGTGGCGCGCCAGGCCCGGCCGAACTCCCGGGCCACCTCGGCCGCGCCGGGGTGCTCCCGGGCCGCACGCTGTGCGCCCTCGACGCGGTCCCGGTCGACCGGCGGGCTGAACTTGGCCGCGCCGAAGTAGGCGGCCGCGTCCACCTCGGCCCGGCGCGGCGCGGGTTCGGCGAGCATCCCGGCCAGGCGTCCGGCCCCGGTGCTCACGTGTGCGATCAGGTCGCGTACCCGCCACGGCGGGCACGGCGTGGGCCGGTCCAGCGCGGTGTCGTCCAGGTCGCGCAGCACCCGCTCCAGGCGGTCGCACTCGGCCCGGAACGCCGCCCGCACCGTCTCCATCCGCCGGGTCAGCCCTTCCACCGGGGCACCAGCCGGTGCACCACGACCAGCACCAGCGCGGCCACCACGGCGATCGTGCCGCCGATGCCGGCCGCGCTGCCCGCGTATCCGACGAAGAGCTGACGGCGGCTGAGGGCCTCGACGGGGATCGTGGAGCGGTCCACCAGCCAGGACAACGCCAGCGCGGAGCCCAGCAGCGCCACCACGCCGGCGCCGCCGAGCACGGCGGCCGCGACCCGGTGCGCGTCGCCGGGCTCGACCACCGCCTGCTCCCGCTGGAAGACCAGCAGCATCAGCCCGGCGACCGCGGCCCACGCGCCGACCACGAGGTACGCGGCGACCGCGTCGCTGGGCCGGTGCCAGCCGGCGGAGAGCGTGGCGACGCCCGCGGCGGCGGCGTACCCGGCGCCGAGGAACGCCCCGGCCGCCCGCAGCTTGCGGGGCAGCACCAGGATCAGCGCGACCGCCACCGATGCGGCCACCGAGGTGTGGCCGCTGGGCAGGCTGTTGCCGGCGGCGGCCCGCTCCGGGTCGATGCCGAAGTCCGGCCGGACCAGGAAGTGCTTGAGCAGTTGCGTGGTCACGTTCGCCCCGGCGATCAGCAGCGTCGCGGTGACGGCCAGCGCCTTGCGGCCCCGGATCAGCGCGATGAAGCCGATCACCGCGGTCGCGGCCAGCAGCGACACCACGGACATGGCGTTGAGGAGCGTGTCCACCGGACCGTCGATGCGGTCCTGGCCGATCCGGTTGCCGGTCAGCGCCACCGTGTCCAGCCACTGGCCCAGTTCGGTGTGCACGGCGAAGCGCCACACCAGCACGAACGCAGCTGTCTGCAGCAGGGCCAGTACGACCAACCAGACCGCCGTCCAACCCCTCGCCGTCTCCCGCACCCGGACAACTTAACGGTAGGGCCGCCCACGCGCGCGGCGGAGCGCCATCGGCTGCGGCGTACGGTGAGGCGGGCGATTCGAGGAGGTGGGGCGTGACCGGCACGCCGCAGCGGGAACCGGAGGCCGGGCCACGGCCGGAGTCGCTGGCCGACCTGCTCGGCGGCCGGCGCGGGGCGGTCGACGCCACGCTGCCCCCGCTCGCGTTCGGGCTCGGCTGGGTGCTCGGCGGGCTGGGCGGCGGCGTGCTCGCCGCGGTGCTGACCGGCACGGCGGTGGCGGGCTGGCGGTGGCGGCGCGGTGACCGTCCCCGCTCGGTGCTGATCGGGCTGCTCGCGGTCTGCGTGGCCGCGCTCGTCGCGTTGCGTACCGGCCGGGCCGAGGACTTCTTCCTGCTCCAGATCGCCGCCAACGCGGCGAGCGCGCTGGCCTGGGCGGTGAGCATCGTGGTGCGCTGGCCGCTGCTCGGCGTGGTGGTCGGCACGGCGCTGGGCCAGCGGACCCGGTGGCGGCGTGACCCGGCGCTGCTGCGGGCGTACGGCCGGGGCAGTTGGGTGTGGGCGGGCACCTACGCGCTGCGGCTGGCGGTGTTCATCCCGCTGTGGCTGGAGGGGCAGGTGGTCGCGCTCACCGTGGCGCGGGCGGCGCTCACCTGGCCGCTGATCGCGGCGGCGCTGGCGTCGAGCTGGGTGGTGATCCGGCGGTCGTTGCCGGCCGGGCATCCGGGACTGCGGCACCCGGTGACGGCGCCGGCTTCCGGCGGTGGGCCGGCCCGGGAAGAGTAATGGAGAGGCCGCCACGGGGGGAGCGGCCTCTCCGTCAAATACGTTACTCCGTCCACGGCCCGGATGTGATCCCGTGGACCGCTGATTTTTGCGTGCCTTTTCGCGCCATGGGTCGTCGCCGGGCGGAGTGGTGGGCCGGCCGGTCCGCTGCGTCGGCCGGACGGCGGGCCCACCCGGCCTGACCGTGGGCGTCAGGCCGTCCACCGACCCGGCCGCTCCGTTCCCCCATCGGCCGGGTCGGCCTCCTTCGTGGGCGGGCTCGCACCCGCCCACGAAGGAGAGGTCACCTCACCCTTGCGGGAAGTAGGTGCCGTAGTCGGCGTACGCCATGGCGATGTCCGCCTGCGCCCAGAACCGGTGGTAGTTGAAGACCGGCTCGGGACCGCCGTCCAGGTACGCCTGCACCTTCGGCCAGTCCGGGTCGTTCTTGTAGAACGAGCGGATGTCCAGGAAGCTCTTGCCGGGGGCGATCGCGTCGCCGTTGGGCATCTTCCCGGTCCAGCCGTTGGGGATGTAGAGGCCCTGGCCGTCGGCGGCGTTGTAGACGTCGTCGAAGCGCTTGTAGTCGCCGCGCTTCTCCGGCGTCGAGACGCCCTTGCTGTCGGCGGACGCCGAGAGCGCGTCCAGCAGGCCCTTGGCGGTGTCCTTCGCCGCGGTGTTGCCGGACTTGGCCGCGTACGCGATGAGCGTGCGGGCGTAGGCGCCGGCGACGCCGACGTCCTGGCCCTTGACCGTCACCTCGACGTGCAGGTTGGTGTTCGGCTGCGGGCTGCTGGGGTTCCAGTTGGCCGGCTGGCCCGTCCACTTCATGTCCGACGGGATCGACCAGTTGGTGCCCAGCGTGGTGTTGGCGATCGCCCACGGCACCCACTTGTCCAGCAGCGCCTTGGCCTTCGCGTTGCCGGTCTCCAGGTACAGCTCGGCGATGCGCTGCATCGACCATGCCTGCATGCCGAACCACTGGTTCGACGGCGGGTCGTTGTATACCGGGTCGACGTCGTAGAACATGCCGTAGAAGGTGGCGGTGCCGGCCGGCGGCTGGGCGTAGCTGCCGTCCCAGCTGTTGGTGGCGCCACCGGCGATGCCGCCCTCGGCCGACTGGAGCCAGGTGTAGAACTCCAGCTGCCGGTCGAGGCTCTTCTGCCAGTCGGAGGACGCGGTCGGCGACTTCGGCTTCAGCTCCGCGACGTTGGTCATCACCCACGCCGCGAACGGGTTCTGGTAGCCGAAGTGGCTGTGGCTGGAGCCGATCCGCCACGACCAGTTCTGCGAGGTGTCGTACGCGCCACCCCAGGCGTAGTACCAGGAGAGCAGGTAGTGCGCCGAGTCACGGCCGGAGGCCGCCGGGCAGGTGCTCGCGCCGACGCAGTTGCCGATCTTCTTGAAGTACTTGTCGAACAGCGCGTAGCGCAGGTAGTCGCCCATCTTGGCGGCCTTGGCCACGGTGGCCGCCACGTCGGCCGCCTTGCCCTGCGCCTTGGCCCAGGTCAGCGCCCAGTAGGCGGCCTGGACGGCACGCGCGTCGGCGTCCGGCGCGTTGGTGTACTTCCACTGCTTGGCCGGGGCGCTGGACTCCTTGACGAACAGGTCCAGGTAGCCGTTCGGGCCGCCGTGCTTGAACGTGTCGCAGGACGGCTGCGGCACGGTCTCCCACACCGACTCCTGGGTGCCCCGCTGGAAGGTGTTGATGTACGCGGGCCGGGTGGTGCCGTCGCCGCAGTGGCCGTAGCCGTAGGTGTTGTCGACGTCGAGCAGCCAGTGCATGCCGTAGATGTCACCGGTGCCGTACGTGGACTGCAGCTCCGAGCGCAGCGGGTCCTGGCCGACCGGGACGCTGGCCTCCAGCGCCGACGGGTACTGGCTGGGCAGGTTGTGCTCGGCGGCGTACTGCGGGGTGCCGGGCGAGCCGGCGGTGGCCTGGTCGGCGTGCGACGGGATGATGTACTTCTCCATCACCGTCCAGGCGTTGTTGAACGGGGCCCAGTTCTGGGTGACCCGGCCGTACTGCGCCTCCAGCCAGAGCCAGAAGCTGAACGCCTCCGAGGTGGTCTCGTGGCCGTGGTCGGGCGCCTCGACGATGAGCGTCTCGATCGAGTGGTACGGCACGCCCTCGGGGCTGAAGTACCCCGAGTTCTTGATCTTGCCGTACTGGTCGAGGAACTTCTTGATGTAGGCGTTGTCGCCACCGGGGCTGTCGTTGTCCGCCTCGGTCGCGACGACGGAGACCGGCGCGTAGCCGGTGGCCGACGCGGTGATGGTGGCGGTGCCGCCGACCGTGTCGGCGTCCTCCGCGGCGGAGACCGTGGCGGTGACGCCGGTGCTCCAGTTGCTCGAGGTGAGCGTCAGCGTGGACGGCGAGACCGTGATGTCGCTGTCACCGGTGACGGCGAGGGTCACCGGCACGTTGGCGGTGGGCGCCGCGCTGAGCGTGTACCGGACCGTGGCGCTGCTGCCCTCGCCCACGGTGACCGCGGACGGCGTGGCGACCAGCTTCGGCCCGGTGGCCGCGGTCACGGTGAACGACTTCTCCGAGACCGCCGAGGCGCCGGCGTTGTCGTACGCCTTGGCCTGCACGGTGTAGCTGCCGGCCGGCAGGTCGAGCAGGTCGTAGCCGTACGGCGCGGTGGTGTCGGTGTTGACCAGCAGGCCGTTGCGGTAGAACTCGACCTTGCTGATGGTGCCGTCGGGGTCGCTGGCGGTCGCGGTGAGCGGGACGTCCGCCGGCGCCTCGAACGGGCCGGACGGCACGCCGAGCGAGACCGTCGGCGGCTGGTTGGTCTGCGCGCCGTTGCACGCCACGCCGTTGAGGGTGAACGCGGTGGGCTTCGGGTTGCTGCCGCTGAAGCTGCCGTTGAAGCCGATGCTCGTGGACGCGCCGGCGGGCAGGCTGCCGTTCCACGACTCGTTCGTCGCGGTCACCTCGCTGCCGGACTGGCTCCACCGGGCCGACCAGCCCTGAACCACGCGCTGGCTGCTGTTCGGGAAGGTGAACTTCAGCGACCAGTTGTTGAGCGCGTCGCCCAGGTTCTTGATGGTCACGTTGGCGGTGAAGCCGTTGTTCCAGTCGGTCGTCGCATACGTCACGTCGCAGGCGGGCGCGGCCTGGGCGGCGCCCGCGGGCAGGGCCACCCCGCCTATGACGAGGGCGGCGGCGGCGAGCATCGCCGTACGGCGACGTCTGGCCAGAAGTCTCATGTGGGCGGTGTCTCCTCGGACCGGGCCGGGACCTCAGGGGCCCCGGCGGGGCGCCTCCACGCGACGACGGGGCGTACGCGGGGGGACGGAGGCGTCCGGAAAGGTGGTCGTCCCGGCCGTGCCGGGGATCGGGGCGCCGCACCGGTTAGTCACCGGGTGCCCTCGGCGGCCCGCGCTCGCGTTCACTGGCTCCGCGTGGCGTGACGAGAGTGTGACATGGAAGCGCTCCCACCACAACGGCCAGCGCAGATACGAGCTTCCATGTTTCGATCTCGTTTAGGGGCTTTTCCAAACCCGTGACGGGCGTTACAGTCGCAGCATCGCCGATGGGAGCGCTTCCATCGACGGAGATACAAGTACTGGATCGCCGGGTACGCCCGTGCCCGGCGCGTCGGCCCAGAGGCCGGCGGCGGACCAGCCCGGACGCCGCCACCGGCCGCCACCCGCCAGACGGAGGGAGGTGGAACCAGAGCCACTCGCGTGGCCCGGCTCCCGCGCGACGCGCACGACGGACGCCAATTCCACTTCGTGCGTGTGTGCACCATCGGTGGGGACGGGGGTTGCCCTCCCCCGTCCCCACACTAAACCCCCGTTGTCGACGGCAAAAGAGGCCGACGGGACAGGCGTGTCACGCCACCCGGACGGCCTTTCTCGCTATCCACCCCATCCCTCGCCGCTCACGCCGCCCCGAGCGGCGTTCCCGAGCGACGCCCCCGCCCACCCACTTTCCGGCCGCCCGCCGGCCGCGCCGCACCTCGCCGCGACCGCCGGATCAGGGCCGGCCGCTCCCTGGCTATGATGGGAGCGCTCCCGGCCCAGGGCGGCCCGTCACTCCGAGGAGAAACCTCATGTCGTTACTCACCCGACGGCGCCTGCTCCGCCGCGCCGCCCTGTCCGCGACCGCGGCCGGCGCGGCCCGGACCGGGCTAGCCGGCGCCACAGCGGCGGCGACCGCCGCGTCGACCGTCGCGCTCGGCGGCTGCGACAGTCCGCCCGAGCGCGCCACCGACCCGGAGCAGGACCGCGGACTGCGCTTCCCGGACGGCTTCGGCTGGGGCGCGGCGACCTCGGCCTACCAGATCGAGGGGGCCGCCAAGGAGGACGGGCGGGGTGAGTCCGTCTGGGACACCTTCAGCCACACGCCGGGGCGCATCCGCAACGGCGACACCGGTGACGTCGCGGCCGACCACTACCACCGGTACGCCCAGGACCTCGACCTGATGCGCGACCTGGGGCTGCGCAGCTACCGGTTCTCCATCTCCTGGCCCCGCATCCAGGCCGACGGCTCCGGCCGCCCCAACCAGCGCGGCCTCGACTTCTACCGCCGCCTGGTGGACGGGCTGCACGAGCGCGGCATCGCGCCGATGGCCACGCTGTTCCACTGGGATCTCCCCCAGGCCCTCCAGGACGCCGGCGGCTGGGAGAACCGGGACACCGCCGAGCGCTTCGCCGAGTACGCCGACGCGGTGTTCCGCGCCCTCGGCGACCAGGTGCCGGTCTGGCTGACCATCAACGAGCCGAAGACCGTGGTGCAGAACGGCTACATCTGGGGCCACCACGCCCCGGGCTTCCAGGACGAGGACGCGGCGTACCTGGTCGCCCACCACCTTCAGCTCGCCCACGGCCTCGCCGTGCAGGCGCTGCGCGCCTCCGGCGTCTCCGGCCGGATCGGGCCTGCCCTCAACCTGCACCCCTGCTACCCCGCCGACGACACCGCCGAGGCGGCCGCCGCGACCAAGCTCTACGACGGCTACGAGAACCGCCTCTACCTCGACTCGATCTTCAAGGGCGCGTACCCGCAGGACGTGCTGGAGGACCGCGGCCCGGACAGCCGGATGGTCCGCGGCGTCCGCGACGGCGACCTGAAGATCATCTCCAGCCCGGTCGACCTGCTCGCCGTGCAGTACTACACGCCGATCTACGTCACCGGCGCCGGCAGCACGGTCCGCAAGTGGCCCACCTCCGAGGCGGAGTGGCAGCAGATCTACCCCGAGGGCATGTACGACATCCTGACCCGGGTCACCCGCGACTACGGCCGGGTGCCGATCACCATCACCGAGAACGGCCTGCCCTGCCCCGACGTGCCCGGCGCGGACGGCAACATCGACGACGCCGGACGGGTCAGCTTCCTGCGCGACCACTTCGCCGCCGCCCACCGGGCGATCCGCGACGGCGTGCCGCTGGAGAGCTACCACGTCTGGTCGCTGCTGGACAACTTCGAGTGGGCCGAGGGGTACGAGCAGCGCTGGGGCCTGGTCTACGTGGACTACCCGAGCCAGCGGCGGGTGCTCAAGCGCAGCGCCCACTGGTACCGCGACGTGATCCGCCGCAACGGGCTGTAGGAGGTACGGCCCGGCCGGCTGCGTGCCGGCCGGGCCCCCACGTCGGCGGATCGGCGCGCACGCGCCGGGCCGCGTCTCAGCGCGGCAGCGCCTGCTGGAGTTCGGCCCGCAGCGCCGGGGTGAGCATCTCGCCGGCCTGCTTGGCCAGCCGCGCCATCTCGTAGCCGACCACGCCGATGTCGGCGTCCGCCCCGGCCAGCGTGGCCAGGATCGAGCCGTCCCGGATCTGCATCACCAGGAAGTAGCCGCGCCCCATCTCCACCACTGTCTGCTTGACGACGTCGCCGTCGAACATCTGGGCCGCGCCCGCGGTGATGCTCATCAGGCCGGAGGTCACCGCGGCGAGCTTGTCCGCGTGGTCCCGGGGCAGATGCGCCGAGATCGCCACCAGGAGCCCGTCGGAGGACACCACCACCGCGTGCGCCACCCCGGGAACGCGCTCCGCGAACGCGTTCACCAGCCAGCTCAGGTCGCGTGCCTCCTGGCTCAACGTCGTCACTGTCGTCGTCCTCCTTCGTCGCGCGGCAGGTACATCTCGGTGGTCTCCTCGGCTTCGGCGCGCCGCACCCCGCTGTAGAGGCGCGACAGCATGCCGCCGACCGCCTCCGGGTCCGGCTCGTGCCGCATCACCGGACGGTCAGCGGGGGACGCCGGGGCGAGCTGGGCCATCGGCACGCGTACCGGAAGCCCGCGCTCGTTGGTCCCTCCGGTCACCGGCGTCGCCGCCGGGGCGGGCGTCACACCCAGCGTCGACGCCGTTGGCCCCTGCCGACTGAACCAGCCGCCACCAGCGGGGCCGGCGGCAGCCGGGGTCAGGACGTCCTCGGCCCGGCCCGGCCGGGGTCGCGGCACGGCGCCGGCCGGCGCGGCGGGCGCCGGCGACCCGGCCGGCGACGCCTCCGGCCCGTCACCGAGCGGCCGGCCGGTCAGCGGCGACACCGGCAGCGCCGCCGGCTGGCCGGGCGCCGGACGCCATCCGGCCACCGGCAGCTCGGCCGTCGGCGCGGCCAGCGCGCCGGACGCCGCGACCGGGCCGGTGAGCACGCGGGCGGCGTTGTCCGTCCCCGGCGTGAGCCGGGCCGGGGACGGCCGGTCCGCCTCCGGCGCGGGCGCCTCGGCCAGCAGCTCGGCCGGGATCCGCACCCGGGCGACCAGGCCCGCGCCGGCGGCCTGCAACCACACCCGTACGCCGTTGCGGGCGCCGAGGTGGCTGACCACGAACAGACCCATCCGTTCCGAGGCCGACACGTCGGCGGCCGGCGGCTCGGCCAGCACCGCGTTCGCCTCTGCCAGCGCCGCCGGGCTCATGCCCAGCCCTTCGTCGACGACCTGCACGAGCGCGCCCCGGCCGTCCGGCTCGACGACGACCCGCACCGTGGTCTCCGGGCGGGAGAAGGCCGTGGCGTTCTCCAGCAGCTCCGCGAACAGGTGCACCAGGTCACCCACCGCGTGCCCGACGATGTGCAGGTCCGTCCGGTTCTCATGGCGTACCCGCTGATACTGCTCGATCTCCGCGCTCGCGGCCAGCAGCACCGCGCCCAGACCCACCGGGCGGTTCCACCGCCGGGTCGACTCGCTGCCGGCGAGCACCAGCAGGCTCTCGTCGTTACGGCGCATGCGGGCGGCGAGGTGGTCGAGCTTGAACAGGTTCTCCAGCTGGTCCGGGTCGCTCTCCTCGCGTTCGAGGTCGTCGAGAAGCTCCAGCTGGCGCTCGACGAGCACCTGGCTGCGCCGGGCCAGGTTGACGAACATGGCGTTGACGTTGCGCCGCATCATCGCCTGCTCGACCGCCACGTCCACGGCGCTGCGGTGCACCGCGACGAACGCCTCCGCCAGCTCGCCGATCTCATCCTGCGAGTCGATCACCGCGGGCGGCACGTCGATCGCGCCGACCGGACGGTCGACCGTACGCAGCCGTTCCAGCGTCAGCGGCAGGTCCACCTGCGCGATCCGCAGCGCCTGGCCCCGCAGCTGCCGCATGCCGCGGGCCACCGACCGGCCGACCAGCAGCGAGATCAGCACCGCCACCAGCAGCACGGTGGCGATGCCACCGGCCACCAGCAGCGTGTCGCGCAGCTGCCGGGCGCTGGCGTCGTCGGCCCGGCGTACCGCGTCGTCGACGACCCCGCTCTCCATCTGGCGCAGCAGCTCCTGCCGCTGCTCACTCGCCGCCCACCACTGCGCCGCGTCGAGCAGGACCGGCTTCGCGTCGCCCCCGCCGGGCAGGGTCCGCTCCTCCATCCGGGTGGCCGCGACGAAGGCCGGGTCGACCGAGGTCTGGTCGTAGCGGCGGATCTGGTCGGCGGTCGCCGCGACCCGGAACGCGCCGAGCGCGGTGAGCTGCTGGGCCCGCAGGTCGCTGAGCGTCACCTGGTCGTCGGCCTCGTACCGGCCGGACCGGGCGGCGGCGTACAGCTCCGCGCGGATCCGCGAGGACAGCTCCTTGACGCGGGACAGCTGCACGTAGCGCAGCACCGCCTCGGTCAGCTCCTGCCGGCCGCCGCCGGGCGACGGCTCGGCCAGCAAATTCAGCAGCGCCGCGACGGACCGGTGGTAGTTGCTGAGGACGGTGTCGCTGGACAGCACCGCCGGCGCCACCGCCGACCGGATGTTGACCACCTGGTCGTACGCCTCCAGCGCCTCCGAGTAGGACACGCGCCAGGCGGCGTCGGCGTCGGCGTCGGCCAGCGGCGTGGCCGCGGCACGCAGCTCCGCCATCGCGCGGTCGGTGGCCTCCTGGAGGGGCTTGAGCGCGGCGACCGCGGCGTCCCGGTCGGCGCCGGTGCCCGCGCGGCGCAGTCCCGCCAGCTCCCCGGCGGTGCGGTCCCGCTCGTGCTGGAGCCGGTCGACGGCGACGGCGATCTGCCGGCCGATGCCCACCTGCTCGGCGAAGGCGCTCAGCGTGGTGGTCTGCCCGACCAGCCCGCGCGTCTGGATGCCGGCCAGGACGAGGAACGCCAGCGACGGGATCACCAGCACGGTGGCGAGCTTGGTGCCCATCCGCCAGTCCCGCAGCCGGAACCCGGAGCGCCGCCGGTTCGGCTGCGCGACAGCGCCACGAGCCGGGTCGGGACCTGCGCCCACGCCTGCCTCCTCGTCCCACTCCACCACGTCGGGGAGCGGAGTCCATCCAACCAGGCCGGCGGTCGGTGTCAACGGCCGCCCGGACGGCACGAGCAGGCCGGTCAGCGCTCCGGACGGACAGTCACGCGTGTGAGGCGGTCTCGTCCGTTCGACCGATGCCCCCGATGTGGGCCGCCTCGGGCAGACGGCCCAGCGCCACGAGCGCCGCGCCGGCCGCCCCGATCTCCGGGTTGCGTTGCCACCGCACCTCGCGCGGGGCGAGCACGTCGGCGAACGCCGCGCGCCACCACGGCGAGGCGGTCAGCGCCCCGCCGCCGAGGACCACCTCCATCGGCTCGCCGACGCCGCCCTCCAGCAGGGCCAGGTCGTCGGCGACGAGCCGGCACAGGCCCTCCATCAGCCCGGCGAGGACGTCCACGGCGGTGGTGCCGAAGCTGAGCCCGCGCAGCTCGCCCGAGCCCGCCGGGGCCGTGCCCGGCGGCCGGTCACCGCCCAGCCGCGGGTTGGCCCGCACCGACCCGGAGGCGCGGCGCAGCGCCGCCTCGAGCGCCGCGCCCTCCGGCAGCCGCAGCTCCCGGTTGGCCCAGGCGAACAGGTTGCCGCCGCTGGAGTACGCCGCGCCGGTCACCACATGGTTGTGGTCGACCCGGTACCGCCAGAGCTGCTCCGGCAGCGGCGGCGGTTCCGCGCCCGGCGGTACGGCCTGCATCATGCGGACCGCGGCGGAGGTGCCGACTGTCACCGCCGCGCGTGTCGGGTCGACGCAGCCCGACCCGACGTTGGCGGCCGCCCCGTCGCCGACCGGCGGCGCCCACCGCGCCCGGGCCAGCTGCGGCCAGCGCCGCGCGTGCTCCGCGTTCAGCCGTCCGTGCCAGCCGTCCGGGGCCAGCCGCAGCAACTGCTCCGGGCGTATCCCGGCCAGCTCGCACGCCTCCGGGTCCCAGTCCAGGCGCCGCAGGTCGAGCAGTCCGGTGCCGGACGCCATCGACATGGACATCGGCACCTCGCCGAGCAGCGCCCCGAGCACGTACTCGGCCAGCCCGGTGAAGCGTGCGTTCCGCTCGCCGTGCGCCCGCAGCCAGGGCAGCCGCACCGTCCAGAAGCAGCGGTGCCACCAGGTGCCGGTACGCCTGTGGAAGTCCGCCGGGTCGGCCGGGCCGACCGCGCCGGGCAGCGGCTCCGGCCGGGTGTCCAGCCAGGTCAGCACCGGTCCCGACGGGGCGCCGTCGGCGGCGAGCGGCAGCACCGAGTGCCACTGCGCGGAGGTGGCCACCAGGTCCACGTCCCGCAGGTGCCCGCCGGCGGCCAGCTCGTCCAGGCACTCCATCAGGCACGCCAGGTAGGCCGGGCCGTCCAGCGTCCCGGTGCCGTCGTCCCCGGTGACCAGGTGCACCCGGCGACGGGCCAGCGCGCCCGGACGCGGCACGGCGTCCGCGTCGAGCACCAGCCCGCGCACCGAGGAGGTGCCCAGGTCGAGAGCGAGAATGTCCATCGCGGGTCAACCTACCCGGCGCGACCGGCTTACCGGAGGCGGGCCGATCGCGTACAGTCACGGTCATGCTCGCGCACCTGTCCTGCTGGTGGCCCGCCGACCCGGCGGCCCACTCCCGCGCGTAGCTTCCCCACGCGGCCGCCCGACGAGGCGGCCGCCGGTCTTCCCCGGCATCCCGGGTCGCCTTCACCGGCGGCCACCGGCCCACCGAGGAGACCCGATGACCCGCCCGTCCGACCCGCTCGCCGCCGTCGCGGCCGGCCGTGACCCCGGCCCGTTCGCGCTCGTCCGCCGCGAGGGCGCCGACCACGTCGACCTGTTCACCGGCCCGGTACGCACCGCCGACCGGCTCGCCGACCTGCCGCTGCCCGACGACGGCGTAGGCCCGCGCACGCTGGCCCTGGTGCCGTTCCGGCAGGTCACCGAACGTGGCTTCGAGTGCGTGGACGACGGCATGCCGCTGGAGTTCCTGACCGTCGAGGCGCACCGGCGGATACCGCTGGCCGAGTTGCTCGGCGCGCTGCCCGACGCCGCCGTACGCACCACCGGCGCGGGTTTCGACATCGCCGACGACGAGTACGCGGCGCTGGTGGACCGGGTGCTGGCCGACGAGATCGGCCGGGGTGAGGGCGCGAACTTCGTCATCCACCGCACCATGTGCGCCACGGTGCAGGGCGACCCGCTGGCCGCGGCCCTGGCCGCGCTGCGCCGGCTGCTGCTGCGCGAGCGGGGCGCGTACTGGACGTTCCTGGTGTACACCGGCGCCCGGATCCTGGTCGGCGCCAGCCCGGAGCGGCACGTCAGCGTCTCCGACGGCCTGGTCGAGATGAACCCGATCAGCGGCACGTTCCGGCACCGGGGCGAGACCGTCGACCGGGCCGCGCTGCTGCGCTTCCTGCACGACCCGAAGGAGGTGGAGGAGCTGTACATGGTGCTGGACGAGGAGCTGAAGATGATGGCCGTGGTCGCCGAGCACGGCGGCCAGGTGGTCGGGCCGTACCTGAAGGAGATGGCGCACCTGGCGCACACCGAGTACCTGCTGGCCGGACGGTGCTCCCGGGACGTACGCGAGGTGCTGCGGGAGACCATGTTCGCCCCGACCGTGACCGGCAGCCCGATGGAGAACGCCTGCCGGGTGATCGCCCGGCACGAACGCGCGGGAAGGCGCTACTACGCCGGGGTCCTCGCGCTGCTCGGCCGCGACGAGCAGGGCCGGCAGACGCTTGATGCGCCGATCCTGATCCGGACCGCCGAGATCTCCCCCGAGGGCGCGCTGCGGGTGCCGGTCGGCGCCACGCTGGTCCGGCACTCGACGACCGCCGGGGAGGTGGCCGAGACGCACGCGAAGGCGGCGGGCGTGCTGGCCGCGCTCGGCCTCGGCCCGGACGCGCCGGGCGCCGGCGCCGAGCCGGTCGTCAGGTACGCCGACGACCCGGAGGTGCGCGCCGCGCTTGCCGCCCGCAACGCCCCGCTGGCCCGGTTCTGGCTGGAGCAGCGCAGGCCCGGTGCGCTCGCGCTGCGCGGGCTGGCCGGGCGGCGGGCGCTGATCGTCGACGGCGAGGACACGTTCACCGGCATGCTCGCCCACCAGCTCGGCGCGCTGGGCCTGGCGGTGACCCGGCGGGACTGGCCGGACCCGGGCCCGCTCGACGGTTACGACCTGGTGGTGGTCGGCCCCGGGCCGGGCGACCCGCGGGACCCGGCCGCGCCGAAGATGGCGGCGTTGCGGACGCTGCTGGCCGAGCTGCTCGCGTCGGGCCGGCCGACGCTCGCGGTGTGCCTGGGCCACCAGCTGCTCGCCGGGCTGCTGGGCCTGCCGCTGCACCGCCGGGACGCGCCGTACCAGGGGTTGCCGCGCGACGTGCCGGTGTTCGGGGTGACCCGCCGGGTCGGCTTCTACGCCAGCTTCACCGCCCGCGCCGACGCCGACCGGATGACCGGCCCGTACGGCCCGGTCGAGCTGTCCCGCGACCCGGCCGACGGCGCGGTGCACGCGCTGCGCGGGACGGGTTTCGCCGGGGTGCAGTTCCACCCGGAGTCGGTGCTCAGCCAGGACGGCACGTCGGTCCTGGCGGATCTGCTCGGACATCTGCTCGACCGGCCCGCGCTGAGCGCGCATGGAGCGGTCGATCGCGGGTAGGGCGAGGGGCGACCGGTGGTCCGGACGGGTTCGAGAGCCCCCGTCCGGCCACCGGTCGCCATCTGCCGGTCAGCCGGCCATGCCCCGCTTCAGCGCGGCGCCCATGAGCGTGGCCCGCTTGGCGGTGAGCGCGGTGGCGGCCAGGGCCACGTGGTCCGGGGCCACCTCGCCGTTGTTGCTGGTGTGCGAGGCGCCGTACGGGTTGCCGGCGACGAACTGGCTCGGGTCGGTGTAGCCGGGGGTCACCACGATGCCGCCCCAGTGGTAGAAGACCGTGTACAGCGACAGCAGCGTCGCCTCCTGGCCGCCGTGCGACGTGGCGGTCGAGGTGAACCCGCTGTACACCTTGTCGGCGAGCGCGCCGGCGGCCCAGAGCGGGCCGGTGGTGTCGATGAACTGCTTGAGCTGGGCGGCGACCATGCCGTACCGGGTGGGCGAACCCATGATGATCACGTCGGCCCAGGACAGGTCGTCCGGCTGCGCCTCCATCACGTCCTGGGTCTCCAACCGGTGCGCCTGCCAGCCCGAGTTGGAGCGGATCGCCTCGTCGGGCGCCAGCTCACGCACCTTGCGCAGGCGCACCTCGGCACCGGCCTCCTCCGCCGCCTCGACGGCCGACTGCGCCATCTGGTAGGTGATGCCGGTCGCGCTGTAGTAGATCACCGCGACCTTGACCTGGCCATCCATCAGACGATCCCTCCTTGTTTGGGGTCAGCTCCCGCGACTACCCGTTACTTGTCGCGTCAAACGGCGGGCGTGGCATGTCCGGGAACACCCCGGCGGTCGCCTCGCGGCGGTCGCCGGGACTCGCCGACCGAGGCTCAAGATTTGCGCAAGTTCCGCGCGAAAACGCTTTCCCGGTCCAGCTCAGCGAGGATCCTGGTCGAACCGGCGCCAGCCACTTCGGCTGCCCCCGCGCCGGGAACCTGAACGGGGGATCGCGCTTCGTCGGCAGCGCGGCCGGCGCAGCGCGATCAGGGGCTTGTCGTACCCCGGGCCTACGCTGACGCCCGTGACGGTTCGCCTCAGCTGCGCCGAGGCGCTCGCGCTACGGATGACCGGCCTGCTGCTGCGCCCGCACCCGACGGCCCGCCCCGAGGGCGTCGCCGACGTGGTCGAGTGGTTCGGCGCCATGCAGGCCCAGGACGCCGCGAGCGGGTTGTGGTCGCTCGGCGTACGCCTTCCCGGCGCCACCCAGGACGACATCCGCGCGGCGCTGGAGCGGCGGGAAGCCCTGCGCACCTGGCCGATGCGCGGCACCGTGCATCTGGTCCCGGCCCGCGACGCGCGGTGGATGCTGGACCTGACCGGGGTGCGGACGCTGGCCGGGATCGCCGGGCGGTGGCGGCAGCTCGGGCTGAGCGTCGCCGACGGCGAACGGGCCGGTGAGGTGCTGGGTGCGGCGCTGACCGGCGGCGGCCGGCTCTCCCGCGCCGAGTGCCTGACGGCGCTGCGCGCCGCCGGGCTGGACACGGACGGGCAGCGCGGCTACCACCTGCTCTGGTACGCCAGCCAGCGCGGCGTCACCTGCATCGCCCCGCACGTCGGCACCGAGCAGACGTTCGCCCTGCTCGACGAGTGGGCGCCCGATCCACGCCGCCCGGAGCGCGACGAGGCGCTGGCGATGCTGGCGCACCGCTACGTGCGCGGGCACGGCCCGGTGAGCCGGCACGAGCTGGCCCGGTGGACCGGCCTGACCGTCACCGACGCGACCCGGGCGATCACGCTGGCCGGTGACCTGCTCGCCCCGGTCGAGGTGGACGGCGAGCCGGCGGTGGTCGACGCCACGCTGCTCGACGCGCCCCGCGCGCCCGTCGACGACGTGCACACCCTGCCCGGCTTCGACGAATACCTGCTCGGCTTCAAGGACAGGTCACTGATGCTCGACCCGGCGCACGCCGCGGCGGTGGTTCCCGGCAACAACGGAATGTTCCGCTCCACAGTGGTGCGCGGCGGGCGCGTGGTAGGCACCTGGACGCGGACGCTCGGCGCGAGGGCGGTGACCGTATCGGTGCAGCAGCTCGTGCCGTTCGACGCCGCGCTGCGCGCCCGGGTGGACGCCGCGCTGACGGGTTACGCCCGCTTCCTCGGCCTGGAGCTGCGCCACTCCTGGTGAGCGACGGCTCCCCCTACGCCACCGAGCGGGTCCGGCACGGCCGCAGCGGCACGCGCTCGTGCTCGGTGGAACGCCATGGGTGTCAAAACCGCGCCGAGACACCCGTGGCGTTCCACTCACGCCGATGGCCGACGACGGAGGCCAGCCGCGACGGAGGGTGGGGCCGGCCGGACAGGCCGAAGGGCCGGCGGCACCGCGTGCCACCGGCCCTTCGGCACGTCGCGGGTCAGTCGGCCAGGGCGCCGGCCGAGCGGCCCTCGTGCAGCGTCAGGTTGCGGCCGCTGCCCGGGTCGAACAGGTGGATCTTCTCCAGGTTGAACCACACCCGGCGCGACTCACCCTCGCGTACCGGCGACTCCGCCGACAGGCGGGTGACCAGGTTGGATCCGGCGCCGGCGAAGTCCGCGGCGCCCGTATCGGCGGCCAGTTCCTCCAGTTCGGCGGCGGTGGCGCGCTCCCCCTCGACGGTGAAGTAGACGTACTTGTCCGAGCCCATCGACTCGACGATGTCGACCGGCGCCTCGAACTCGACGCCCCGGCGGCGGGTCTCGTCGTCGATGAGCGCGGCGTCCTCGAAGTGCTCCGGGCGGATGCCGAGGATCAGCTCCCGGGGCGCGTCGCCGCCTTCCAGCTCGCGGCGGATCCGGTCGCCGATCGGCACGTCACCGATCGCGGTCCGCAGCCGGCCGTCCTCCACGACGGCGTGCACGAAGTTCATCGACGGCGAGCCGATGAACCCGGCGACGAAGAGGTTGCGCGGGTGGTCGTACAGCTCCTGCGGCGGGCCGACCTGCTGCACCGCGCCGCTGCGCATGATGACCACCCGGTCGCCGAGCGTCATCGCCTCGGTCTGGTCGTGGGTGACGTAGACGGTGGTGGTGCCGAGCTGCTTCTGCAGCCGCGAGACGACGGTGCGCATCTGCACGCGCAGCTTGGCGTCCAGGTTCGACAGCGGCTCGTCCATCAGGAACGCCTTGGGCTGGCGGACGATCGCCCGGCCCATCGCCACCCGCTGCCGCTGGCCGCCGGAGAGGTTGGCCGGCTTGCGGTCCAGCAACGCGGTCAGCTCCAGCACCTTCGCCGCCTCGTCGACCTTCTGGTTGATGGTTTCCTTGTCCATCTTCGCCAGCCGCAACGGGAACGCCATGTTCTCCCGTACGGTCATGTTCGGGTAGAGCGCGTACGACTGGAAGACCATGGCGATGTCGCGGTCCCGGGGCGCCTTGTCGTTGACCCGCTCGCCGCCGATGCGCAGCTCACCGGAGCTGATGTCCTCCAGCCCGGCGATCATGTTCAGCGTGGTGGACTTTCCGCAGCCCGACGGGCCGACCAGGATCACGAACTCGCCGTCGGCGATCTCCAGGTCGACGTCCTGCACCGCTGTCGTCCCGTCCGGGAACCGCTTGCTCACCTTGTCCAGCACGATGTCGGCCATTGCTATCACCTATCCCTTGACTGCGCCGGAGGTCAGACCGGAGACGATGCGGCGCTGGAAGAAGAGCACGAACAGGATGATCGGCACGGTGATCACCACGGCGGCGGCGCAGATCGCCCCGGTGGGGTCCTCGAACTGCGACTCGCCGGTGAAGAACTGCAGCGCCACCGGGACCGTGCGGGACCGCTCGGTCGAGGTGAGCGTGATCGCGAACAGGAAGTCGTTCCAGCAGAAGATGAAGACCAGGATGGCCGTGGTGAACACGCCCGGCGCGGCCAGCGGCGCGATCACCCGCCGGAACGCCTGGGCCTGGGTGGCGCCGTCCATCTTCGCCGCCTTCTCCAGGTCCCACGGGATCTGCTTGAAGAACGCCGACAGCGTGTAGATGGCGAGCGGAAGCGCGAACGTGATGTAGGGCAGGATCAGGCCCGGCCAGGTGTCGAACAGGCCGAGCTGCCGCTCGATCTCGAACAGCGGCGACACCAGCGACACCTGGGGGAACATCGCGATCAGCAGTGAGACGCCGACCAGCAGCTTCTTGCCGGGGAAATCCAGGCGGGAGATCGCGTACGCGGCCATCGCCCCGAGCACCACAGCGATGGTGGTGGCGATCAGCGCGATGCCGATGGAGTTGATCAGGGCCCGGACGAACTGGTCGGTGTCGAAGATGGTCCGGTAGTTGTCCAGCGTCCACTCGCGCGGCCAGAACTTGCCGTCGGTGAGCGTGGCCGGGGTCTTGAACGACAGCGAGGCGATCCAGAGCACGGGGACCAGCGCGAAGACGACGACCACGACGTCCAGCAGGCCCCAGCGCACCTTCGCCCGCGTGGTGGTTTCCACTGCCATGTCAGCGCCTCTCCCCATCGTCGCTGCCCGGGGCAGCGGTGCCGAACAGCTTCACGAACACGAAGGCGATGATCGCCACGGTGATGAAGATCAGCACCGACATCGTGGAGCCGATGCCGAGGTTCAGGCCCCGGATCAGGTTGTTGTAGGCGAGCATCGACACCGACGACGTCTCGTTGCCGCCGTTGGTGAGCACGAAGATGTTGTCGAAGACCCGGAACGCGTCGAGCGTGCGGAACAGCAGCGCGACCAGGATGGCCGGCTTCATCACCGGCAGCATCACCTTGGTGAACCGCTGCCACGCCGTCGCGCCGTCGGTGGAGGCCGCCTTGAGCAGGTCCTCCGGCACCAGCGCCAGCCCGGCCATCAGCAGCAGCGCCATGAACGGGGTGGTCTTCCAGATCTCCGCCAGCATGATGATCGCCAGCGAGCTGGCCCGCTCGGTCAGCGGGGCGCTGCCGTCGAACAGGTTCGCCAGGTAGCCGGTGCCCGGCGTCCAGGCGTACCGCCAGGAGAACGCCGCGACCACGGTGACGATGCCGTACGGGATCAGCGCGGCGGTGCGGACGATGCCCCGGCCGACGAGCGTCCGGTGCATGATCAGCGCCAGGCCCATGCCGAGCACCAGCTCGATCGCGACGGTGACCACGGTGATCAGTGCGGTGACCCCGAACGCGGTCCACCAGAAGTCGTTGGTGAGGACGGTGACGTAGTTCTCCAGCCCGACGAACTGCCGCTCGTCGGGGAAGCGCAGGTCGAAGCGTTGCAGCGACAGCCAGACCGAGTACAGGATCGGGTACGCGGTGACCAGCACCATGACCAGCGCGGCCGGCGCGCACAGCAGCCAGCCGAGCCGCCGTTCGGCCCGCTTGTTCTCGCTCAGCGGGGCGCGGGAGCCGCGCCGGGACCGCTGCTCCGGTACGGCGGCGTGCCGGCCGCCCGGCTTCTCGGACTCGGCCTCGGCGGCGGCCTGCGCGCCGGCCGGAGTGGCGTTCACGCTCATGGCAGAACCCCCTTGGACTCCAGCGCGTCGGAGATCGCCTTGCGCAGCTCGTCGGCGGTCTGCTCGGGCCGGATCGCCGACGGCGGCGACAGGATCGCCGACATCACCGTGGAGATGCTCTGGTACGCCGGGGTCAGCGGTCGCACCGCCGGCTCCTTCAGCTCCTCCAGGATGGTCTCCTTCATCGGGTACGCCTCGGTCATCTCCGGGTCGTCGTAGACGGCCTCGATGGTGGGCGGCACGCCGTCGTTGACGGCGGAGAACTTCTGGTTCTCGGCGTTGCGCAGGCAGCGGGCCACCTCGAACGCCTCCTCCGGGTGCTTGGAGTAGCTGCTGACCGCCAGGTTGACCCCGCCGATGGTGACCTTGCTGGGGGTGCCCGGGTCGATGCCCGGCACCCGGGCCCACTTCACGTTCTTCGCCAGTTCGGGGTTGGCCTCCTGGAGGGCCGGATAGACGAACGGCCAGTTCACCTGGAACGCGCCCTTGCCGGACTGGAACTCCAGCCGCACCGGGTCCTCCAGCGCGTTGCTGAACGACGGCGACGTCACGCCGGACGTGGCGAACTTCTTGAGCTGGTCGAGCGCGCGTACCGCGCCGGCGTCCATCTCCGCCTTCTTGCCGTCGTCACTGAGGATCTTGCCGCCGGCGCTCTCGGCGAGCGTGTTGTAGAGGACCACGAGGCCCTCGTACTGGGCGCCCATGGTCAGCACCTGGTACGGCTTGCCCTGCTCCTTGAGCTGCTGGGCGGCGGAGATCATCTCGTCCCAGGTCTTCGGCGGCTGCGACACCAGGTCGGTCCGGTACCACAGCAGCTGCACGTTCGTGTTCTTGGGCGCGGCGTAGAGCTTGTCCTCGTACCGGGCGGTGTCCAGCGGGCCGGCCAGCGTGCCCTGCTCCACCTCGGCCTTGTCCGGGCCGGTCCACTCCCGGATCCACTTCGCGCTGGCGAACTCCTGGGTCCAGGTGACGTCCAGGCCGAGCACGTCCATCCCGCTGTCCTGCGCGGCGAGCCGCCGCACCATCTGGACCCGCTGCTCGTCGGCCTCGCGCGGCAGCACCCGGTAGTCGATCCGGTACCGGCCCTGCGCCGCCGTGTTGCAGTTGTCGACGACCTTCTGCAGGTTCTGCTCGGGCGGGTAGTACAGGTTGATCGTGGGGACGCCGCCGTCGCCGCCGCCGGACCCGCAGGCGGCCAGCGGGGCCACCAACGCGAGCGCGGCGGCTGCCGCCGCCGCGCGTCCGGCCGGCCGTCGTGCGGCCGTGTCGGGGACTGTCGTCATCACCCTCCCCCTCTCTTCGGCGAAGAACCGGGGAGTGACCCGTGCCCCGGCGCACGGCGATTCGGCCGGAGTATCGGCCCGATCGCCGAACGCCCCGGGCGTGTCGTGCGGCTGAACGTGCCCGACCTGCGACGGAGCGAAACATCACGGACATGTGACGGTGACGGCGCGCACACCGCCGGGCGGCGCGACGACGGCGCGGCCGACACGCCGTCCCACGTGGTGAAACGGCGAGGCTACCGAGCGTCAGCGGTCGTGCATTAGCGTGGGGCTGGCTCCGTAGCCGGCGCGTCGCCGTCGACGTCGATACGCCTCCGGCCGTCCCCCACTGCCCGCCCGATCGGTTGGTTCTGTCGGGAAGTGCCGCCCGCTCGTTCCCCGGTTGGGCAGGATTCGCCCCGAGGAGGTGCCGTCGTGCAGGACACCCGCGCTCTCGCCCTGACGTTCGAGGTGAGCGGCCTGCCCCCGGTCAAGACCGAGGCCCTGTCCATCTTCGCCGCCGGCCACCGGCAGGCGACGAGGGTCCGCGCCCTGCTCCAGGCCGCCTGCGCGGCGGCCCAGCGCACCGGGTGGACCCCGCTCACCGGCCCGGTCGAGGTGGACCTGACCCTGCGGTGCCCGCCCGGGCACCGCACCTCCGACGCCAGCACCCTGCTGGGCGGCGTGTGCGCGGTGCTCCAGGACAAGAAGCGGGTCGCCACCATCGGCCTCGCCCACCTCGGGGTGCTCGTCGACGTCGCGCTCTGGTCCGACGACCGGCAGATCCGCCGGCTGTCGTACGTCGAGGAGCCGGCGGAGGAGTTCTCGTACCTGGTCCGGGTGTCGGCCGTACCGACGATGGTTTGACCGACGTCCGCGGTGGGGTACCGCGGACGCCGACGAAGGGAGCGCCGATGTCGGAGCCACATGTCACGCTCGACCCGAGCGGGCTTGACCCTGTGCAGCGGAAGCTGCGTGGCCCGCTGGAAGATCAGCTGACCTCGGCCCTGCAGGCCGCCGCGGACCGGGTCCGCTCCGGCTACGCGGGCGAGCCGGTGGAGGACGTGTGCCGCCGCCTGCTCGACGAGACCCGCTCCGGTCTGCACCCGGACATCGCGGCCGGCTTCCAGCCCGACATGGACGAGTTCTGCCGGGTGGCGGTGGCGATCGTGCGGGGCGAGCTGACCTGAGCCCGGGCCGTCCCCTGGAATTGAGTACCCGTACCGATGGCGGGCCCGCCCGGGGCGGCGACAATTCTCCCCGTGCGAACTCGAATCATGATCGTTCTTGCCGTGCTCGGACTGGCCGGGCTGATGGCGACCACCGGCTGTTCCCTGCGGCAGAGCATCTGCGGCAGCGACGAGTACCCGGTGATCGCGGTCGGTCCGCAGGGCGGCAGTTCCTGCGTGCCGGACGGGGAGGAGCCGTCCCCGCCGTACGTGCGCTACCCGGAGGGCAAGGTGCCGAAGCACGTCGACGACGAGTGGGACGTCTACTGGCGCACCCACGGCATCGACGAGAACAACACCATCATCGACCGCTGACCCCGTCGGCCCGCGCCGCTCCGCCCGGTGCGGGCCGACATCAGCTGCGCCGCACGTCCACGGCCACGACGTGCGTACCGTCCGGGCGGGTGGACTCCCCCAGCCGCACCGGCAGGCGGCCGCCGTCCGGCGGCAGCAGGCCGAGCCCGAAACTGAGATGTCCCTCGAAGTCGCCGGCCACCGCCCATCCGCGCAGCGTCGGGAAGCGGATCGCCGCCGGCGGCAGGTCCGCCGTTCCGCCGCCGCGCGCGTCGTGCGCCTGGGCCGGCTCGAACCGCACCGACAGGTACGCCGTGCCGGGCAGCGCGACCGGCGCGCCCCGGCCCTCGGTCACCACCCGCGGCACGTAGGCGACCTGGTAGGACGGGGTGGGTCCGCGGAACGCGAAGGTGATCCGGCTGAAGCCGTCCGCCGGGTGGTCGCCGACGTCCACGGCCACCAGGACGGGCAGCGGCTCCCCCGGCGGCGGCGTGACCGGCACCCGTACCCGGTGGGCGACCCGGGCCGGCTGGCCCGGCACGGCCCAGTCCCAGGTGACTCGCCAGGAGCCGCCTGTCGCGGCGCCCTCGGTCGGCACGGGCGGGGTGGGTGGGGTGGGCGTCTCCGTCGCGGTCGCCGCGGGGGCCGCCGCGGCCGTCGGGGTGGGCGCCGTGGACGCGCCGTCGTGGCCGGTCGCCGTGCAGGCCGCCGCGAGCAGCACGACCAGGCCGGCGAGCAGCGGTACGCGCTGAGGAGTCATGACTCAGTGTCGCTCCGTGACCGGCCCGCGCACCAGAGGCGTCCCACCCCGATTCCAGCGCCGATCCGGCCGTCAGGCGGCCCACGGGTCGAACAGCTGCCCGGTCGCCTCCCGCACTGGCACGTGGCCCACCGCTGCCAGTTCGGCGGCGTAGTCGCTCACCAGGGTCGGCAGCCGGTAGTCACCGTGCCGGTCCCGCTGGGCCAGGTGCGCGTCGACCAGGTCGTCCAGGGCGCGGTGCGCCCGTTGCGGGGAGACGCCGAGCTGGTCCGCGGCCGTGTCCACCGGCGTGCCCGGCCGCGCGGCGAGCAGTTCCAGCATCCGCCCGGCCAGTTCGTCGTCGGAGCGGACCACAGCCACGCCGGTGGCCAGGCTAGCCCGTACCGACAGGTCCTCGTAGGCCAGCAGGTCCAGCCGGTCCCGCCCGTCACCCAGCTCCGCGACGAGTGTGGACACCGATGCGCCGGACCGCCGGCCCAGCCGGGCGCCGGCGATGCGCAGGGCGAGCAGCGAACCGCCGCAGATCCGTACCAGGTCGGCGGTGGCGGCCGGCTCGGCGGCCAGCCGCTCCGGCCCGGCGAGCGTCGCCAGCAGGTCGCGGGCCTGCGCGCCCCCGACCGGGCGCAGCGCCACCCGGCGTACGCCGTCCAGGCTGCCCAGATTCCGCTGCGCGACGGTGATCAGCGCCGGACCGGGGCCGGCGGGCAGCAGCGGACGCACCTGCGCCGCCCGGGTGACCCCGTCGACGACGAGCAGCAGCCGGCGGCCGGCCACCAGCGAGCGGAACCAGCCGGCCCGCTCGTCGGTCTTCTCGGGGACGTCCGCGGCCGGTACGCCGAGCGCGCGCAGCACCCGGGCCAGCACCTCCCCCGCCGTCACCGAGGTCCGGTATCCGAGGTCCACGAAGACCTGCCCGTCGGTGAACAGGTCGGACACGGCGTGCCCGGCGCGTACCGCGAGGGTGGTCTTGCCGCTGCCCGGGGCGCCGGTGACGACCACGGCGGCCGGGGTCTCGGCGGTCACCGCCGCCACCACGTCGGCGGTCTCCGCGGTACGCGCGACGTAGGTGAGCGGGTCCGCCGGCAGCTCCCGCGGCACCGCCCAGCCGACGGCGGGACGGAGGTCCGCGACCGGCGCCGAGACGGTAGCGACGGCGCCTGCGGGCTCGACGTAGGACAGCTCCGGCGCGCGGTCCAGCATCGCCCGGTGCAGCCGGGCCAGTTCCGCGCCGGGTTCGAGGCCGAGCTGCTCGTCGAGGACGGCCCGGGCGTCCCGGTAGACGGTGAGCGCGGCCGGCACGTCTCCGCAGCGGTAGAGGGCGAGCATCAGGTGCTCCCAGGCCCGTTCCCGCAGCGGATGCGCGGCGAGGTGCGCGCGCAGGTCGGCTAGGAGGTGCGCGTGTTCACCGGCGGCCAGGCGCGCCTCGGTCAGTTCCTCGAAGACTTGGAGCCGCTGCTCGTCGAGGGCGGCCCACCGGTTGTCCAGCGCGGTGCCCCGGGGCAGCCCGTCGCCGGCCGGGCCCCGCCACCAGGCGAGGGCGGAACTCAGCGTGTCGATCGCTCCCGCGGGATCGGCCGACGCGAGCAGTGACCGCCCCTGCGCCGCCAGCCGCTGGAACTCGGTCACGTCCAGCTCGTGCGGCGCCAGCCGCAACTCGTACGCCTGCGGCCGGGCGACCAACCGGTCGCCGACCGTGCGCCGCAGGCCGGCGGCGTGCGTTCGGAGGTTCGCAGTGGCGGACGTCGGTGGGTGGTCGGACCAGACCATCCGGGCCAGCCGGGACAGGGAGACCGAGTGGTTCGCCTCGATCGCCAGCCCGGCCAGGACGGCCCGTCTCTTCGCCGCGCCGGGCGTGACGGTCTCGCCGTCGACGCACAGCTCCACTGTGCCCAGAAGCCGAATCTGAAGTTTCATCGCGCCGCTCCCCGTAGACCCTAGACGCGCCGCCCACGCTATGGGTCCGGTTCGCGGCCAACAAGGGTCGAACCGGACAATTAAGCGTGATGAATGTCAATATGGTTGGCGGCGTGTCGAGGTAACAGAAACGCCGCTGGAGACGCATCACTCACATGATGCGCAGTGAGGGAAGGCCGTGGCCGCCGTTCCGGTCCACGGGGTCGCGCCGCCGTCGCGGTACCGACATCCGCAGCGTACATACCGCCGATCTTGTCATTGCAAGAGCAAGCCTTTACGGAGGCTGAATATCCTGCAATTCATCCCGCAGCGGCCGCATCTCAGGATCCCGAAGCAGCACCGATCCGACCCGCGATCAGCCGGTCATGGAACCGCCCTTTCTCCGGCGTCGAGAATGCGGCGGGCGGTTCCGGCCATGGTCTCGTCGAGATCGATACTCTGCCAACCGCCCGCCGGGCCGGTCACACGCGCCTCGGCCCGGACCAGGAACCACAGCACGCTGACCAGTGCGGGGTCGGCAAATCCCATCTCTGCTGTCTGCGTGAGCGCCAGCAGGTCGGCCCTGACCGCTGGCCGACCCCTCTCGAGATCGACGAGTATCCCGGTCAGGGCCCGACCACCGGGCCCGGCCTGCCCGGTGATCTCCCAATGCGACCTTGCCGCGCCGAGTGTCGCCCACCTGCCCAGTCCAGGCAGGAGCTGTTCGAGGCGGCCGGCGTAGTCCGCGCCGGCCGGCCCCAACGCGCCGATCAGATGCAGGGCCGAGTCCGACAGCGGTTCGTCCGATCCGGCGTCAGGCAGCTCGGCGAGCACCGGTCCGACGTCGGCGGTGATCCGGGTGTACGCGCGTATGAGCGTGAGCCGGTCCACGCCCGGCGCTGCGGACACCCGTTGGAACGCTGGTCGCAGCAGTCCGATCGGCACATCGGTCGCGGTCGCGCCGATCGCGGCGAGTGCGATGATCTCAAGGGTCGGGTCCGGTGTCGCCAGGCCGTCCACCAGCACGGGCAGCGCCGCTCCGGCCTTCGGCCCCCACCCTGCGACGGTCCGCAGGAGCGCACGACGCTCGGCGCCCGCCGGCGTTCCCGCCAACCGCCGCAGGACGCCGGAAAGCAGCCTGTCGGACCACGCGGCCGCCTCCAGCAGGATCTCGTCGACGGATGGCAGGACGGGACGGGACACGTTGGCCTCGTACACCTGGTGATCGCGGTATCCGAGGTGTGCGGACCGCAGGGACGACAGCAGGTGCGGCACACACCGCGAGTCACCCATCCGGGCCAGGCCCCAGATCGCCGCCAGCCGCGGATAGCCGTCCGGGCCCTCGGCGAGTTCCGCGAGCCGATCGGCGTGCTCGGGCTCGCGCGACCTGGACACCGCGAGCGCGAACAGCGCCCTGCTGCTGACGGCCTCGTCCGGATCGTCCAGCGCGTGGAACCCCGCGGCGGCGACATCCACCATCGGGGACCGCCACCTCGACGCCACCCGCATCAGCACGTCGAACGCCGACACCCGGGTCGCCGCGTCGGCCGAGGCGACCAGCCCCTTCCCGAGGGCCAGGCGGAGGTCCCGGTCCTCCCGCAGCCGCTGGTCGACCCAGGACACGATCGACTGGCGTCGGCCGGGCACACACCAGGTCCGCCGCCATTGTTCGACATCGGGCGCGCGGAGCGCGTCGAGGAAGACGCCGGCACCGACGGGCTCGACCTGGCGAAGCACGAAGGCACCCGCCATCCGCACCTGCGGCGACCCGCCCGACACGATCTCGGCCGCCCGGTCGACCGTCAGGGCCCGCACGGCCGGCGGGACCGCAGGCAGCAGGTCGGCAACGGCGGTCAGCTGCCCCAGCCGCGCCGGCTCGTCCCGCTCCGCCGCGTACGCCTCCAGCAACCGTTCCAGGAGCCGGTCCTGGTCGAACTCCGCCGAAGCCAGCGGTGCCGGAGCGGCCCGCCGCACCTCGACGTCGTCATCACGCAGCAGGTCAGCCATCAGTGGCAGCTTCCCGCGCCACATCCGCGACCAACGGACCTTTGTCTCCTGCTCCGCCCCGACCCGGGCGGCCTCTGCGGCGAGGTCGCCGATCAACCGGACGATCGCCGGCCGGGCGGGACAACTGCCGTCCGACACCATGTCCACGAGGATCGGGACGGCTTCCACGGTCGCGGAGTACACCACGTGACCCTGGTGAACCAGCCGGTCGCGGAGCATCCCGACAATCTGGTCGGGATGCTCCGCTACGCCGATCCCCCGCAGCAGAGCGGGCAGGTCCGTCGCGTCGTCGTACGCGTGCTCAAGCCGCATCCACGCGACGTCCTCGACTCTGCTGCTCAGATCCACCGGCGCTCCGGCCTCTCGAAGGGACTAGAAACGGATTCCAAGCGCTCCCAGGAGTCGCTGGCATCCTCGACAGGGTCTCGCCGCAGTACCATGCCTGCCGTTCGAATCCCCGACGTGCACTGTTCTCATGGTGCCACCCCGAATGGATGCAGGATCACCGCCCGAGGCCTCGAATGCCTTTGCCAGACACTTGACTTCCGAACACATCAACGACGGGTGGTTGACGTTCGGCAGGGCATTCCGGAACTCCGGGCTCAGGTGAACGTACTCCGCGTTGTCGGCACGGAACACCTGGCCGGACGCCGATGTGTACTCGGAGGCAAACACTGCCCCCGCATCTTCGGCGTCGTTCGCAACCTGCTTCAGGCTCGTGCACGGGCAGCCCGGGTTGTCACAGTTGTGCACGAGAATCGGCGTGTCGCCGGCGGTCACGAAGTAGGTGTGTACGCCCTCGACGGTGATGTTGTGGACGCGTTCGTGCCGGACGGTCTTGCTGATCGCGGTGATCTGCGCCCACGTTCCGTCCCCGGTCTGCAACCACATGCCGGGCTTGAGGTCGTCACCGGTGACCCACTGCCCGGCATCGGGCAGCCAGATCAGGTGCTCGGCGGTGGAGGTGATGCTCCCGGTCTTCGATCCATCCTTCCCGTCGACGTCGACGGTGATGGTGACCAGGGTCTTCTTCCCGGCGTGGCTACGCACGTTGGTCACCGTGCGGCCCTGCTGGGAGTCGGACTCCACGTCCTCCGCGGCGACCTTGTCGCCGACCTTGAGTTCCTCGATCGCCTTGGTGCTCCCGTCAGCGAGCAGCACCTTGGTCCCCGGTACGAAGCTGTTACAGCGTTGCTTCGTCGGCGTGGTCTGCTGCTTCGGCGTGCTCGGCTGGTCGGTCGCGGTCTTCGGCGACGGCGTGTTGGTGGGCAACGCCTTCGACGCGTCGGTGGTCGCCTCGACGCCCTTCTTGACGTCGTTGGCGGTGTCGATGCCGTCGGCGATCTTCTTGCCCGTCTTGGCCAGCTTCGCCGCCGTCACCGCGTTACCCGCCAGCGGAATCGCCGAGGCCATCGACAGCGCCGCGTCGACGTAGTTGCCCTCGGCCGCGTACCAGATGCCGTTGGCGACGTCGGCGACCTCACCGACCACCGGCACCATCCCGACCACGTCCAGGGTGGCGTGACCGATGTCCGACCACGACATCCCGAACAGGTGCCCGTCCAGCTCGATGAAGCTGATCGGGTTCCCGCCGGCGAACGCGTACCGGTTGCCGGTGAACGGATCCATCCCCAGCGCCATGTCCGCCATCGCGCCGCCGTAGGTGTCCCGCGTCAGGAACCGGTTCAGACCCGGATCGTAGTTGCGGAACCCCATGTCGTACGTGCCCGAACCCGCATCCCACCGGGAGGCGTTGAACCGGAACGCGTTGTACGGCTCCTCGCCCTCCGGCTGCGCTCCCGGCTTGTCCACACCGGTGAACTGCGACGAGTCGTCCTTGCCGTACGCGGTGTACCCGTACGTCGCCCGGGTCTTGCCGTCCTCCTTCGTGATGCCGATGACGTCACCGCGCGGCCGGTAGATGAACTGCGAGTACTCCCGCGCCCCGTCGTCCTTGTGCTTGATCTGGGTCAGCTGCTGACCCCACGGCGCGTACTGGTACGACTTCGTCGCCTTGCCCGCGACCTCCTCGCGCAGCACCTGGTTGTCCATCCCCAGGTACGTGAACAGGGTGGTCTTGCCGGCCGTCGTCTGCGACACCGTCCGGTCGAACGGGTCGTACACGTACGTCGTCGACTTGGCGTTGGCGCCGATGCCGGCTGTGGTCTTCGCGGTCCGGTCGAAGCCGTCGTAGTAGTACTTCTGCGCCCGCTGGCCACCGACCGACACCGTGTCGAGGCGCCCGAGCGGGTCGTAGTTGTACGTCGAGGTCACACCCGCCGTGGTGGTCGAGTGCAGCCGGTTCCGGTCGTACTTGCTGGTGCTGGTCGTCCCCCCGACGGTCTGCGACACCGTGTTGCCGTTGGCGTCGTAGGTGTAGTTCTCCGTGGAGGTGCTGTCACCGGTCTTGTCCAGCTTGGCGATCCGGTCCTGCGGGTCGTAGCTGAAGACGTACGTGTTGTCGATGTAGTCCGACGAGTTGTCGGCGTTCATCAGCTTCAGCACGTCCCGCGACGGGTGCCCGTTGGCCTGGTACTGGAGGTTGTGCTCGGCGACAGTGGCGCCGCCGGACGTCTTCTCCAGCTGACGCTTGGTGGCGCCGTCGAGGTAGTACTCGAAGTCCACCGTGTTGCCGTTGGGCTTGGTCTGCTTGAGCACCTGCCCGCGGTTGGTGTAGGTGAACGACGAGATCTGCTGGTTGCCGGCCGCCGGCGAGTCGGCGTTGGTGACCTTGGAGACCATGTCCCGCGAGTCGTACTCGATCTTCGACCAGGTGAGGTCGTGGGTCGAGGTGAGCGGGTTGCCGTTGTCGTCGTAGGTCAGCGCCGTGGTGTTCTTCGCGCTCGTGTCGCTGAGCCCGGCGAACTCCTTCACCGTGGAGATCTGGTTGAGCTGGTCGTACGCGATGTCGTACCGGCCGATCTTCGCGCCCGGGCTGAGGTCCTTGACCTCGACCATCATCCCGTTCGGGTTGTACCGGTAGGTGAACTCCTTGCGCTCGTTGTCGACGTCGGCGGCGTTGTCCCGCACCAGCTTGACCGCGTCGGCCAGCACCTTGCCGGTCGCCTGGTCGGTGACGGTGATCTTCTGGACGCCCTCCTCCTTGAAGGAGTAGCTGCCCAGGCTGATCCAGGCGCCGGGGTTCTGCGTCTGGTTCACCGTCTTCGTGACGCTGCCGCCGTCGTGCGTGATGGTGAACTTCGCGTCCGTCGCGGCGCCGGTGACCTGCGGGTGCCGGACGAACACCTCGTACGTGCCGTCGCGCGGGATGGTCAGCTGCCAGTTGAACTGCGCCGAGCCGCTGCCGGCCGGAGCGGTGGAGACGTCGTAGCCCCACTGCCCGGTGGCGGTCCCGTTGCTCCAGGTGCCCTGCGAGGCGGTGTTGTTGGAGTCGGTGTTGTCGACCAGGACCACGTCCTTGCCGACCGGCAGGCCGTCCTCCGACCGTCCCTTCTCGTTGCCGGACTGGTAGTACTGCCAGGTCATCGTCCGCGTGGTCGACCCGCCGGCCGAGTTCAGCGTGTTCTTGGTCTGCTGGCCCAGGTCGTTGTAGTCGTAGGAGTTGACGATGTCCCACGGGTCCTTGGACGTCCTGGTCCACCCGTTGTCGTAGTAGGTGTACTCGGTGTCGTTGCGGACCGTCTGCCCGTCCGACGGGGGCGCGCTGACCTTCGTCAGGTTGCCGATCTCGTCGTAGCTGTAGAAGGTCTTGTCGGGCTTGTTGTAGCGGCTGTCGTCCTTGTCGTAGGACGACCACTCCTCCTTCTTGCGGTTGAGCGCGTCGTAGACGGTCACCACGGAGAAGTCGTCGGCGTCGTCGGTGGTGTCCACCCCGCGCGGGGTGATCAGCTTCGTCTGGTTGCCGACCTGGTCGTACTCGTACTTGGTGGTGCGGTAGGTGACGGTGCCGGAGCCGTCCTTGCTGTGCGGCACCTTCGACTCGACCAGCGCGCCGCGGGCGTCGTACGTCGCCAGCGACTCGTTGCCGTCGGCGTCGGTGGTGCCGAGCGTCAGGCCGTCCTTGTCGTAGCGGGCGGTGGTGAACTTGCCCGCCGCGTCAGTGGTCTTCACGACCCGGCGGTTCAGGTCGTACTCGTACTTCGTGGTGAAGTCGTCCGCCGCGCTGGCGGTCTTCTTCGCGTCGTACAGGACCGTGACGTTGCCGACGTTGTCGTAGTCGGACTTCACCTTCTGGCCGAGGCCGTTGGTGACCTCGGTCGGCTGGTAGATCGCGTCGTACTTCGTGGTCGTCGTGTAGTCGCCCACCGTCGAGGTCAGGTTGCCCTGCGGCTCGGTGACGGTGAGGACGTTGCCGACCTTGTCGTACGTCGTGGTCGTCCTGCGCTCCGGCTCCGCCGTGTTGGTCGGCTCGTCCTTCGGGGCGAGCGTCTCGACGACCTGGTCCGCCTTGTCGTAGACGGAGGTCGACACGGCCCCGTTCGCGGCGTACGCGGTGGTGATGTTGTCGTTCGGGTCGTACACCGGGGCCTTGGTGGTGATGAAGCGGTTGTTGGCCGCGTCCACCGGCTCCACCTTCGTGGTCGGCCGGCCGAACGTGTCGTACGCCTGGGTCACCTTGGCGTTCTTGCCGTTCTTGACCTCGGTGACGTTGCCCCGGTCGTCGTAGGTGAAGTACGACTTGCCGGTGCCCGCGTCCGTGGTGGTCGTCGGGTACCCGCTCGGGTGGAACGGACCGTACGCCGTGGTGTTGCCGTTGGCGTCCCGGGCGCTGAGCAGCTGGCCCCACTCGTCGTAGGTGTTGACGCTCGTGTAGTCGCCGTCAGTCGACGTGGTGTTGCCGACCGGGTCGGTGACCGTCGCGACGTCGCCCTCACCGGTGTACGTGAAGGTCCACTTGCGGCCCTCAGAGCTGGTCTTGCTGAGCACCTCGGCCACGTAGCCGTTGAGCTGACGCTGGTAGGTCAGCACGGTGCCCGGCCAGCCGTTCTTGACCGCCTCCGCGTCCCGGATCTGGGTCGGGTAGCCGGTCTTCGGGTCGAACGCCCAGGTGGAGACCGCGGTGTTGGCCTCCTCCAGCCGGACGACGTTGTGGTCGTCGTCCCAGCCGGTCTTGGTGACCTCGTTCTTTGCGTTCGTGACCTGGTACGCCCGGCCGTAGCCGTCCAGCAGGTACTGGGTGGCGTGGTTCTCCGCGTCGGTGACAGTGGCGTTGATGTTGTTGCCCTGCGGGCCGTCCGGGTCGACGTAGCCGAACTGCGTCAGGTGGGTGAGCCGGTCGGTGTAGGACTTCGTGGTCCAGTGGAACTTCGGGTCGTCGCCGGTCTGCGGGTAGTTGTAGACCACGCCGGTCGCGTTGCCCCGCGGGTCGGTGACCTTGACCAGCTTGACGTTCTTGTTGCCCTGGGTCATGTCGTAGGCGAACTTGAACGTCTTCGGCGTGCCGTTCGTCGAACCGGCCCCGTCGATCAGCTCACCGAGCAGGCCCTTGTCCGTGTAGGTGAACGTGAGCTTGCGTCCCGAGACGTCGGTGATCTGCGAGATGTGGTCGATGATCTTCGGGTTGGTCAGGTTCGTCGCCCCGGAGACCCGCGTCCAGGTGGTGTCGTTGATGTAGTCGTACGTCTGACCCTTGGCGTAGTAGTCGATGGTCAGCGTGATCCGGCCGGTCGGATCGGTGATGTACCGCAGGAACTTCGTCGGCTTGTTGTTGGACTTGCGCTCCTCGTAGGTGAAGAGCATCTCGTTGCCGTTGTTGTCGACGACACTCGACAGGAAGCCCTCGCAGTCGTAGAAGAACTGCGTCCGGTCCGGCCGGGTGAGCACCCACGCCTTCGGCTCGTCGGTGTTGGGCTTGCAGTCCACGCTGCCGTACTTCTGCAGGTAGAGGTGCACGCCCTTCGGGCTCTTCCACTCGTTCGCGGTGGCGTCCCAGGTGAACCGGTGGCTGGTGCCGTCACCGTCGGTCAGGGTGACCTTGGTGGGGTTCGGGTTGGGGTGGAAGTCCAGCGGGGCGCCGAGACGCATCATCGACGACGCCTGCAACGACCATCCGTACCCGGCCACCGTGTCGGTGGTGTCCAGCGAGTTGTAGGACATCCGGACGAACGTCGACAGGCCCCGGGACGGGTTGTTGAACGCGTTGTACGACCAAACCGAGTTGCCGGAGTACAGGTTGTTCATCAGGGTGCCGCCGGCGCCGGTGTTCTTCCCCGCGTACGAGTAGAACTTCTCCAGGCCGAGCTGGTCGGAGGTCGGCTCCTCCACCGAGATGTTCTGCGGCAGCGCCGGGATCGACGCGGTCTCCGACAGCTTCTTGCCGGTGAGCTTGTTGCGCAGGTCCCACTGCAGCACGTAGTCGGTGCGCTCGTTGCCCTCGGTGGACGACGGCGGCGTCTTCACCTGTGCGGCCACATCGACGGTGCCGCCCGCCGGGACGCTCTTGGGCAGCGCGGTCCGCAGCTCGTAGGTGGCGTCCGCGCCGTCGGTGACCCCGTCGGCCCGCTTCCAGTCGTAGGCCAGTTCCCAGTCGGTCGGGTTCCACGCCGCGAGCGTCGGGTTCGACAGCGTCACCGGCACCGTGTACGTGGAGTTGGCGGTCGCAAGCGCCGGCGTCGAGGCCGCGTAGTACGTCGACTCCGCGGTCTGCTCCAGGTAGGTGACCTCCAGCGTGGGCCGCAACAGCGGCTCCGGCGCCTCGGACGACAGCAGCACCGCCCGCGCGGTCTGGTTCGCCTCGTCGCGCTGGCGCAGCAGCAGGCCGAAGTTCTTCGTCGGGTCCTTGACCCAGCCGTCGGCCGCGGGCGTCACGTCCCAGGAGGCCCACTTGGGGTCGTTCGTGAACTGGTTGAAGCTCGCCTTCCACGAGGTGTCGTAGTCACCGCCGGCGGTGGTCCACGCGTTGGTGCCGTCGTAGGTGTTCCACGTCGCCGTGGTCTCGGTGAAGTTCCGGGTCAGCTTGTGGACGTCGACGTACTCGTCGGTGTCGGTGCCCGGGTAGAGCCCGCTGTTGTACAGCCGCAGGTCGGCGTCGACGACCCGGGCGTTGGCCGGGATGCCGGTCAGCGTCGGGAACTTCACCAGGCCGCGGGTGTCGCCGTAGTAGGACGAGTTGTTGCCCGGGCTGACGTACGGGTCACCGTCGTAGACGTCCACGTTCTCCGTCGGGCGGGCCTGGGAGAGCGTGGTGTCGGTGGTGCCGGTGCGGTAGATCCGGGTGACCTGGCCCGCCTTCGGCAGGATCGCCGACTGGGTGGGCCCGGCCAGGACCTGACCGTCGCGGGTCTTCACCGCGACCATGTAGTAGTAGAACTTCCGCGCCAGCGGGTCGGTGTTGTCCGCCGCCGTCGGGATCGCCGTGGTGTCCTGGTACGTGCGGGTGCTGGTGGACACCGGGGCGATCAGGGTCGCCGCCGACGGGGTGAAGTTCTGGTAGATGCTGCGGTGCACCTGGTACTCCACCGCGTCGTCCGCCGTCGACGACGACGGGTCGACGTACGCCGGCCAGTCCAGCACCGCGCCGGTGGAGGTGAGCGTCGTCGGCGGGCTGACCGCCACGCCCGGCCGGCCGTACGTGATGACCAGCTTCGGCAGGTTGTAGTCCCGGCGGGCGTTGTTGTACGCGTACTCGGAGGCCTCGTAGATCGGGCCGCCCCGGCCCTTGGCCGCCTCGTCGACCGCCTTCACCATGAAGCCGTGGTTGGCCGACGCGCCGTTGACCCACTCCTGCACGACGTTGCGGACCGGGAAGGAGCTCCACGTGTTGGAGACCGACGCCTTCTTGGTGGCCGCCCCCCACTTGGTGAACCGCACCGCGTCGGCGATCACCGACTTGCCCGACACGTCGCCGAGGACGACCTTGCCGGTGGTGCCGGCCGCGAACGGGTGCACGCCGAGCGTCTTCCACTCGCCGCGCGCGCTGCCGGTCTGGTCGACGGTGTACGTCTTCGAGCCGCCGTTGTAGTGCACGGTGTACGGCGTGTTCGTCGGCCGGTCCGACTCCGACACGTAGTGGACCTCGACCTGGTAGTTGCCGGCCTCGGTGATGGTCGGCACCCAGGTGTGGGTGTGCCCGGTGGTGGTGTCGTTGTTGAAGCGGTAGTCGCCGTTGACTGCGAGCCCGGTCAGCGCCGTGTTCGTCGAGTACGACCAGGTGCCGGTCACCGAGGTGCCGGCGTCGCCGTCGTCCTGCGTGACCATGTTGCCGGCCGGCTGGGCGGCCATGTTGGCGTTCATGTTCGCCCAGGTCGCGGTGCTCTCGGTCCAGGGCTGGGTGACCTTACGGGCCTCCATGGCCACGTCGAAGCCCCACGCGTGGTGGGTCTGCGAGTAGTACATCTGCAGCTGCGCGTCGTCGATCGGCGTGTTCCGCGGGATCGAGCCGACGTCGAACTTGACCAGCGTGCGGTACGCGTTCGACGCGTCCGTGCCGACCTTCAGCTGGTAGGTGTCGTTGTAGTTGGTGGTCGTGGCGCCGGAGTAGATCTGCACGTCCTGCGCGTCGGTGGGCACCGGCTGCAACTTGATCGTCGGGTCGATCACCACCGGGTAGACCCGGGACCGGTCGGCCAGCCAGCCGCTGTCCGCGGTGACGGTGACCGTCGACGTGCCGCCCGAGCTGGTCACCTTCTGGGTGACCTTGTCCGACCACACCTTGCCGTGCGGTGAGGACTTGTCGTCCTTGCTGTCGTACATGAACGGCGGCGGCATGACGAACACCGGAGCGCCGCCGTCGCGACCGAGGAACGCGATCGAGCCGTCCGAGCGCTGCTGCGCGGTCAGGCCCGCCGTCTGGAGCGTGAACGTGTAGGACGCCGGACCGGCCGGCGCCTGCCGCAGGACGATCTTCTCCTTCAGCGCGGTGCTGGTCACGTCGTAGACGACGTCCGCGCCGCCGGCCAGCCCCGGGTACGTCACAGTGGAGCCCGAGACCTTCGGGCTGACGTCCCTGGCGGCGCCGGCCAGGCCCAGCTCGATCGCGCGGCCGTCGCGCTCGAAGCGGACGAGCTCGTCGGAGCTGTCGCCGAAGAGGCTGGTGTAGGCGTTGGTGCGGTTGCCCTGCGCGTAGCCGGGCTCGTCCACCGGACGGACCGTGGTGTCGATGGGCTGCCACCGGCCCTTGCCGTCCCGGTAGTGCAACGGCGTGGCGGAGATCTCCGCCTGCAACCGGCCGTCGGCCAGCTGATAGATCTTGGCGTTCTCGCTGCGCCGGCCGGGCAGCTCCTTGACCCGCTTCTGCGCCGGCCACTTCCGGCCGGCGACGGGCTTCTCGTCGCGGTGGAGACCCGCGCTGATCACCTCGGGCCGCGCCCGGTTGCCACCGGCGACCAGGCCACGCGCGGCGTCGCCGAGCCGGTCCAGCAGTCCGCTGTCGTCGTTCTTCCCGCTCGGCGCGGCGGCCTGTTCTGTTGCGGGGGGATCGCGGTCCGGTAGGACCGCGGCCCCGCCCAGCGTGGCCACCATGGCCAGCGCCAGGCCCCCGATCAGGGCGCCTCGTGATGGTCTCCTCACCCGTTACCCTCCGGTCAACTCCGGTGACAGGACGGGTGAAGGCTAGGAACGGCACATACACGCCGGGCTATCCGTCAGCTACTTCCCGACCGGCGGCGGGAGTGCGGGCAACCGCGCCGTGAGCAGGCAGAACGGACGCGCCGACGGCAGGCGGGTGAAACGGGAGAAAGGCCGGCGGCGAGGCGCGGCGGAAGGGCCGGACGGGTCAGGACCGGGTCCGCAACTCCCCGGCCCTGACCCCGGCCATCCGGTTGGGTAGCGGTCTGCGCCGTGGGAACACGGCAGGCGTGGCACGACGCCGTTCGCCGGGCTCCGCGCGGCGAGCCGGTATGCCCGCACTCAGCTCCACGGTGCTCTTACCACCGGACTCCGGTGCGCCCCCGACTCACCCCGACGAGGCGTGGACGCCGGCTCAGGTTAGGCGCGTACGCGCAGGCCGGACAAGCGATGACCGGCGGCTGCGCTTGTGATTGATGTCTATGCGGAATTGCGGCATGTCGGCGTAACGGGGTCAGCCGGTTCCGCGCTGTTCGGCTTCGAGGCGCCTACTGCGCCCGGCCGGTCGCGGCGCGGCGAACCGGGCGGCGAGAGCGCCGGCGACGAGCGCCAGCGCGACCACGTGCAGCGCCCGTACGCCGGCCGGGCCGGGCACGTCCGCCGCGGGCAGCGCGGGCAGCAGCAGCGCGCCGAGCCCGGTGACCGCCAGCGCGACCCGCCAGAACACGGCCGGGTTCGCCTCCGGCAGCGACGGCGCCGCGCCCCCGGTCCGCTGTCCCCGGCGGGCCTCCCCCACGGCCAGGACGACCACCAGCAGCCCACCGGCGAGCCCGGCGGTCACGTCCACGAACTGGTACCAGTACATGCCGGTCAGGGCGTGGAAGTCGGCGACGCCGAGCAGCCGGGGCAGGCGTTCGCTGTGGCTGACCCGGTCCCACGCGACGTGGCTGAACGCGCCGATGAGCGCCGAGCAGACCGACACCTGCCAGGGGTGCCGCACCCCGGCCAGCGTCGCGCACCAGGGCCAGCCGAACAGCCGCCGCCCCGGCAGGTGCGCGGCGACGCCGGCGACCACGCGGCGCGCCACCCAGGCGTACGCGAGCGCGACCGGCAGCCCCCACCAGAGCAGCCCGCCGAGCGTGTGCGTACGCATGCCCAGCGCCAGCGGCGTGCCGGTGAGCAGGTACGCGGAATCCGGCGCCACCGCTCCGGCGCACAGCGCCACCCCGTCGAACCAGCGGGGCCGCCACAGTTTCAGCGGCAGCACCGGCGCCAGGTGCGACGGGAAGGTGAGTGGCACCTCCCGGACGTTACCGGCCGCCTCAGAAGTGCTGGACCAGGTCGGGAAACGCGGCCAGCCGGATCACCTGGGAGTCGGACGGGTCCAGCTCGTCGTGCTCCAGGATCCAGGTGTTCTCGTTCGGGATGAAGACCGCGTTCATCCCGGCGGCGCGGGCGGGCAGGATGTCCGAGCGCGGGGAGTTGCCGATCATCCAGGCGGCGGCCGGGTCGAAGGCGTGCTCGCGGGCCAGCCAGCGGTACGTGTCGGCGTTCTTCTCCGGCACGATGTGCGCGGAACGGAAGTGGTGCAGCAGTCCGCACGCGTCCAGCTTGCGCTGCTGCTCCTCGCGCTCGCCCTTGGTCAGCAGCAGCAGCTCGTGCCGGTCGGCCAGGTCGTCGAGCGTCTCGGCCACCCCGGGCATCAGCTCGACCTGGTGCCCGATCAGCGCCGCCGCGAGCTGCTCGATCTCGGTGCGCTCCCGGGCGGTGGCCGGACGCTCGCGCAGCTTCTCCAGGCACTCGCCGAGGCTGCGCAGGAAGACCTTGCTGCCGTAGCCGTGCGCCACGGCGTTGGCCCGCTCGATGTCGTCGAGCACCGCGCGGATGCGGCCCCGGTCCAGCGTGGGATGGTCGAGCCAGGTGAGGAAGTCGTCGATGACGCGCTCGAACAGGACGTTGTTCTCCCAGAGCGTGTCGTCGGCGTCGAAGACCAGCACGGCGGCGTCCCGGCGCGGCATTCGGGCTCCCTCCCTCACGGACCTCGCACACCGTACTGCCCGGTCTCCGGACGGACCACGCGGATTATCCGGTCGGCGGGCGGTTACCGGCGGCTACCCGACTGCGCGATCCCTGGTCGGGCGACATGCTTCGGCCATGACGATCTCACCCGATCATCCGCCTGGGCGCAGACGGGGCGCGGCCGTAGCCGTGGCCGCGGCGCTCGCCGTCGCGGGCGCGGCGCTGCCGGGATCCCCGGCGCTCGCCGTCAACGCCGCACACACCACAGTCGTCGGCACGAACCCGGTCGACTGGACGCCGCACGCGCTGGACGGCACCGTGCACCGCATCCTCCAGATCGGCAACCGCGTCTACGTCGCCGGCACGTTCACCAAGGTGCGCAACGCCGGGCAGACGGCCCAGCTCGCGATGCCCCGCCTGGTGGCCCTCGACGCGACCACCGGCCGGATCGACACCACGTTCCGACCCCAGGTCAACGGCGCGGTGAAGGCGCTCGCCGCCGCGCCGGACGGCCGCTCGCTCTACATCGGTGGCGCGTTCACCACTGTCAACGGCGCCGCGGCGTCCCGGCTGGCCCGGATCGACGCGGCCACCGGCGCCCGGGTCGCCGGGTTCACCACGCCGGCCCTCAACAACCAGGTCAACGACATGCGCCTGGTCGGCAACCGGCTGATCGTCGGCGGCGCGTTCCAGACCGTCGGCGGGGTGACCCGGCGCGCCCTGGCGGCGGTGAACGCCACCACCGGAGCGGCCGACCCGTCGGTCAACCTGAACCTGGCCGGGCCGCGCAAGACCACCTCCGGTGTCACCGCGCCGGTGAAGATCGAGGCGCTGGACGTCTCGCCGGACAACACCCGGCTGGTGTTCGCCGGCAACTTCAGCACCGTGGCCGGAGTGGCCCGGCACCAGCTCGCGGTGGCGAACCTGTCCAGCGCGGGCGCCACGCTCTCCGGCTGGGCCACCGACCGCTACCAGGCGCAGTGCGCCCGCTCGATGCCGTCGTACCTGCGCGGTGTCGACATCTCGCCGGACGGCACCTGGTTCGCGGTGGTCACCACCGGCGCGGCGTTCCCGGGCACGCTCTGCGACACCGCGGCGCGCTTCGAGTTCGGCACGGCCACCGGCGGCAAGCAGCCGACGTGGGCCAACTACACCGGCGGCGACACGCTGCTGTCGGTGGCGGTGACCGGCGCGGCGGTCTACGTCGGGGGGCACCAGCGCTGGCTGGACAACCCGCAGGGCCGCAACTCGGCCGGTCCGGGCGCGGTGTCCCGGCCGGGCATCGGGGCGATCCACCCGACCACGGGCAAGGCGCTGCCGTGGAACCCGACGAAGGACCGCGGGGTGGGCACCGGCGAGCTGTACGCCACCGACCGTGGTCTGTGGGTCGGCAGCGACACCGTCACGGTGGCCGGCGAGTACCACGCCCGGCTGGCGTTCCTGCCGCTGGCGTGACCGTGCGGGGCGCGGCGGGGTCTCCGTCGCGCCCTGCGCACGCGGTCAGCGGCGCAACGTGAGGATCAGGTCGGCGACCAGCGCGGTCCACCCGGTCTGGTGCCAGGCGCCGAGCCCGGCGCCGTTGTCGCCGTGGAAGTACTCCGGGAAGCAGATCAGGTCGCGCCAGTCCGGGTGGGTCTGGAACAGCTGCGCGGCGCCGTAGATCGGCCGCCGTCCCCACCCGTCGCGGGTGAACAGCGAGATCAGCCGCGCGGAGAGGTCGTCGGCGATCTCGTCGAGCGTCCGCTTGACCCCGGACCGGGTCGGATACTCGACCTGGAGGTCGTCGCCGAAGAACGCGGCGTAGTCGCGCAGCGCGCTGATCAGCAGGAAGTTCGTCGGCATCCAGATCGGGCCGCGCCAGTTGGAGTTGCCGCCGAACAGGCCGCTGGTCGACTCGGCCGGCTCGTAGCCGACGCTGAACTCCTGCCCGCCGAGGGTGACGGTGAACGGCTTGTCGAGGTGGGCGCGGGACAGCGTGCGCAGCCCGTACTCGGAGAGGAACTCGTCGGTGTCGAGCATCCGGGCCAGCAGCCGCACCACCTGGTCCGGGGCGACCATCGACAGCAGCCGCTGCTGGCGGCCGTCCGGCCCGATCCGCCGGCCGCCGATCACCTCGGCGTACTCGGGACGGTTGGTGAGGAACCAGCGCAGCCGCGCGCCCAGCTCGGGCAAGCGGCGCATGGTGCGGGCGGTGAGCCGGGTGACGGCTGCGAGCGGCAGCAGCCCGACCACGGAGCGGACCTTCAGCGGCACCTTCGTGCCGTCGGCGAGGCGCAGCACGTCGTAGAAGAACGCGTCCTCGGCGTCCCAGAGCCCCTGGTGGTACGCCGCCGCGGCGATGTACGCGAAGTGCTCGAAGAACTTGGTGGCGGTGTCCACGTACGCGCGGTCGTGCTCGGCCAGCACGATGGCCATGTCGAGCAGGTTGAGCGCGTACATGGCCATCCAGCCGGTGCCGTCGGACTGCTCCAGCGTCCCGGCGACCGGCAGCGCGGCCGAGCGGTCGAACGGGCCGACGTTGTCCAGCCCGAGGAAGCCGCCCTCGAAGACGTTGTTGCCGCCGGTGTCCTTGCGGTTGACCCACCAGGTGAAGTTGAGCAGCAGCTTGTGCATGACCCGGGCGAGGAACTCGTGGTCGCGGGAGCCGTCGATCTCGAAGACCTTCAGCGCCGCCCAGGCGTGCACCGGCGGGTTCACGTCCCCGAACGCCCACTCGTACGCCGGGATCTGGCCGTTGGGGTGCAGGTACCACTCGCGCAGCAGCAGGAGGATCTGCTCCTTGGCGAAGCCCGGGTCGACGCGGGCGATGGTGACGCAGTGGAAGGCCAGGTCCCAGGCCGCGTACCAGGGGTATTCCCACGGGTCCGGCATGGAGATGACGTCGAAGCTGTTCATGTGCCACCAGGCGCTGTTGCGCCCGTGCCGGCGGCCGGCCGGCGGCGGCGCGGAGCCGGGGTCGCCGGCCAGCCAGCGCTCGACGTCGAAGTGGTAGAACTGCTTGCCCCACATCAGCCCGGCGATGGCCTGGCGGGCGACCAGGGCCTCGTCGGCGGTGGCGGCGGCCGGGATGACGGTGTCGAAGAAGCGGTTCGCCTCGGCCCGGCGCGCCCAGAGCACGGCGTCGAACCCGTCGCCGAGGTCGGCCGGGGCGGGCGACTCGGCGGCCGGCGGTGGCGCGGTGCGGGTCAGCCGCAGCCGGATCTGCCGCTGCTCGCCGGCCGGCACGTCGAGCACGTAGTGCAGCGCGCCCTTGGTGCCGGTGCGCTCCGGGTTGACGGTGGCGGCACCGTTCACGACGTGGTCGTTGATGCCGTCCTTCGGGTACGCGGACCGCCCGGGCAGCCCCCACAGCCGCTCGGCGTTCGTCTCGTTGTCGCACAGCAGCGGCACCGGGTCGCCGTCGCCTTCCAGCAGCAGCTGCCCGAGCACCCAGTGCTCGCCGACGAGCCGGGCGCCGGCCTGCGGCCCGGCCGCCTCGCCGGTCAGCCGGGGCACCCGGTCGGTGCCGGGCAGCCCCCACGCCCAGGTGTTGCGGAACCAGAGCGTGGGCAGCACGTGCAGGGTCTCGTCGGTGTCGGCCCGGTTCGCCACGGTGATCACCACGCACATGTCGGTCGGCGACGCCTTGGCGTAGTCGACGGTGACCGCCCAGTACCTGTCGTCGTCGAAGATGCCGGTGTCGACCAGCTCGTACTCGGTGTCGTCCCGGCCGCGCAGCGCGTTCACCGCGACCAGCTCGTCGTACGGGAAGGCGGCCTGCGGGTAGTGGTAGCGCCAGCGCATGAAGGAGTGCGTGGGGGTGCTGTCGAGGTACCACCAGTACTCCTTGGCGTCCTCGCCGTGGTTGCCGCCGTCGCCGCCGAGGCCGAACATCCGCTCCTTGAGGATCGGGTCGCGCCCGTTCCACAGCGCGAGGGCGAAGCAGAACGTCTGCCGGTCGTCGCAGACGCCTCCCATGCCGTCCTCGTTCCACCGGTAGGCTCGGGACCGCGCGTGATCGTGGGGGAAGTAGTCCCAGGCCGTGCCGTGTTCGCTGTAGTCCTCACGTACCGTCCCCCACGCCCGCTCGGACAGATAGGGGCCCCATGCGCGCCAGTCCTGCTCCCCGGCGTCGGCCTGGGCGAGCCGGTGCCGCTCGGGGTCGGGGGACGCGGAGGTCGACCGGTCGGTGATCACTGGCACATCTTCGACGCCGCCGGGGTACTTCTCCACAGCGGCCATTGTCGCCGTGGCATGTCACACCTCGCTGCCGGTGGAGGAAAGTTGATCGACATCCGTTTCGGGCCGCGGCTCTGCGGCGAGCTGTCCGCCGCCGCCGCGCGGGAATGGCTGGTCACGGACGGGCTCGGCGGATACGCCATGGGCACCGTAGCCGGGCTGCGCACCCGCCGATACCACGGGCTGCTCGTGGTGGCCGGTGACACGCCCGCGTCCCGAAAGGTGGGACTGGCGAGCCTCGATCCGGCGGTGACCCTGCCGTCGGGACGGCAGGTCCGCCTCGGCGCGCACGAGTGGTCCTCCGGCGTGGTCGACCCGCGCGGCTTCGAACTGCTGGAGCGCTTCGACCTCACCGACGGGGTGCCGCGCTGGCGGTGGCGCATCGGTGACGTGGTGATCGAACGGGAGATCGCCATGACGTACGGCCGCTCCTGCGTCGCCGTCGTACACCGGTTGATCTCCGGCGGCCCGGTGCGGCTGGACCTCGCGGCGGCCTGCACCTGGCGCGACGCGCACGGCGAGCGGCGGGCCGACGGCCCGGCGCCCCGGCTGGAACCCGCGGCCGGCGGCGCGGTGATCGACGGCGCGTACCGGCTCGCCGGACCGGACTGGAGCCCGCAGGGGCAGTGGTGGCACGGGGTGCGCCACCGGATGGAGGCCGAGCGCGGCCTGCACCCCGACGAGGACCTCTGGTACGCGGGCCGCTTCACCGGCGCGCTCGACGAGCCCGGCGCGACCGTGTCGGTGCTGGCCTGGGCGGACGACCTGGCCGAGGAGCCGCCCCCGGCGACCGCTGTCATCGAGTCGACCCGCCGGCGCAACCGGGCGGTGACGGCGGCGGCGAAACCCGCCGACGCGGTCGAGGCGACGCTGGCGCTCGCCGCCGACGCCTTCGTGGTACGCACCGCGACCGGCCCGGACGTGGTCGCCGGCTACCCCTGGTTCGGGGCCTGGTCGCGGGACACGATGATCTCCTACGAGGGCCTGTTCCTGTGCACGAACCGGGCCGACGAGGGCCGGGACCTGCTGCGCGCGTACGCCGCCACGCTGTCCGAGGGGATGCTGGCGAACACCGCGGACACTGGCCGGGTCGAGTACAACACCGTCGACGCGACGCTGTGGTTCCTGCACGCCGTCAGCCGGCACGTCACAGTCACCGGCGACACCGACCTCGGCGACGAGCTGCTGCCCGCGCTGCACGGCGTGGTCGAGGCGCACGTGGCGGGCACCCGGTACGGCATCGGCGTCGACCCGGCCGACGGGCTGCTGACCCAGGGCGGGCCGCCCGACGTGGCGCTCACCTGGATGGACGCCCGGGTGTACGGGGTGCCGGTGACCCCGCGTACTGGCAAGCCGGTCGAAGTAAACGCGCTGTGGATCAACGGGCTGGCCGGGCTCGCCGAGCTGACCGAGCTGGCCGGAGGCGACGCCGCCGCGCTGCACGCCCTGCACCGGCGGGCCGCCGCCGCGTTCCGGGAGCGGTTCCCCGCACCGGCCGGCTGGCTGTACGACGTGGTGGACGCCCCCGCGCCGGCGTACCCGCTGGGCGGGGCCGCGCACCACGACGACGACCTGCTGCGCCCCAACCAGCTGCTCGCCTGGTCCCTGCCGTACGCGCCGCTGGAGCCGGACGAGGGCACGCTGCGCCGGATCACCGAGGCGCTGGTCACCCCGCTCGGGCCGCGCAGCCTCGCCCCGGACTCCCCCGGCTGGACCGGCCGGCACCGGGGCGGCCCGGCCGAGCGGGACTCCGCGTACCACCAGGGCACGGTCTGGCCGTGGCTGACCGGGCCGCTGCTCGACGCGTACCGCCGGGCCGGGCTGCCCGCCGACGACCTGCTGGTGGGGTTGGAGGGCCACCTCGCCGAGGACGGCCTGGGCTCGGTGAGCGAGACCGCCGACGGCGCCGCCCCGCACGCGGCCACCGGCTGCCCGTTCCAGGCGTGGTCGGTCGCCGAACTGCTGCGCGCGCGGCGCTCCCGCCGGTAACGCGTTACAGACCGGCAACCGGCGCGTCGCCGCCGGTTATCGACGCCTCGGCAGGATGGGTGGCGGCCCCACCGGGACACCCGCGGCGACGCCGCCGGAGGTGGGGACACCACAACTCAAAGGGGGCCGCGTGTCAGCTGACGCCGAAGTGATCGACATCCAGCCCGCCCGGCGCCTGCGGGTGCTGCTGCTCTCCTGGGAGTACCCGCCGGTGCTCGTCGGCGGCCTCGGCCGCCACGTCCACGCGCTCTCAGTCGCGCTGGCCGCCGCCGGGCACGAGGTCACAGTCGTCACCCGCCACGCCGAAGGCGCACCCCTGGAGGAGTACGCCGAGGGCGTACGCGTCGTCCGCGCCGCCGAGGACCCCGTCCGGTTCCCGCTCGCCACCGACTCGCTGCTGGCCTGGACCATGGCGTTCAACCACACCCTCACCCGCACCGCGCTGCGCGCCGCCTCCTCCGGCGCCTACGACGTCATCCACGCCCACGACTGGCTCGTCGCGCACACCGCCGTCACGCTGGCCGAGCACCTGGACGTGCCGCTGGTGACCACCATCCACGCCACCGAGGCCGGCCGGCACCAGGGCTGGCTGCCCGAGGAGATGAACCGGACGATCCACGGTGTCGAGCACTGGCTGAGCAACGCCTCCGGCCGGGTGATCGCCTGCTCCGGGTACATGCGCGACCAGGTGGCGCGGCTGTTCGGCGTACCGGCCGGGCGCATCGACGTGGTCGCCAACGGCGTCGACGACCGGGCCTGGCGGGCGCGGCCGCACGCGGTGGCCTCGGCCCGGGCCCGCTTCGCCGCGGGCGGGCCGCTCGTCGGGTACGCCGGCCGGCTGGTCTACGAGAAGGGTGTGCAGCACCTGGTGCACGCCGTGCCGCGCCTGGCCGACCGGCACCCCGGCCTGCGGGTGGTGATCGCCGGGGACGGCCCGTACAAGGACGAGCTGGTCGACCAGGCGCGGCGGCTGCGCCTGGGCGACACGATCCGGTTCGCCGGCTTCATGGACTCCACCCAGCTGCCCGCGGTGCTCGCCGCCACCGACGCCACGGTGATCCCCAGCCTCTACGAGCCGTTCGGCATGATCGCGCTGGAGGCGGCGGCGGCCGGAGCGCCGCTGGCGGTGGCCCGCACCGGCGGGCTGGCCGAGATCGTCGAGGCCGGGGTGACCGGGGTGACGTTCCCGCACGGCGACCCGGACGCGCTGGCCGGCGCCGTCGACCGGCTGCTCGCCGACGAGGTCTTCGCCCGCCGGGTGGCGCGCCGGGCCCGGACCATGGTGACGCGGCGGTACGCCTGGTCGGCGATCGCCGCCCGCACCGCGGGCAGCTACGCCGCCGCGCGCCGCGACCACGACACGTTCCATGCCCGCCGGGCCACCGCCCTGCTGGCCCGGGATCGTTCCGCGATCACCATTCCGGAAGGGAATCTGCTTGCCGGTACGGCCAGTTAGGGCATGACGTCTCGCCATGCGATAGGTACCGTCCGATCCGTTGGCTATTGTGGACCACTGACCAGCGGTGAGGAGTGCGGTGCGGGACGTAGTGATCGCCGGACGGTACCGCCTGCTCGACCTGGTCGGCCGGGGCGGGATGGGCCAGGTCTGGCGGGCGCGCGACGAGGAGCTGCACCGCGAGGTCGCGGTGAAGCAGGTCGTGCCGCCGAACTGGCTGGCCGAGAACGAGCGGGACGAGTTGCGCGCCCGGACGCTGCGCGAGGCGCGGACGGCCGCGCGGCTCAACCATCCCAACGTGGTCCGCGTCTACGACGTGGTCCGGGTCGAGGGCGACCCCTGGCTGGTCATGGAGTACGTCCCGTCCCGCTCCCTGCAGGAGATCGTCGAGTCCGACGGGCCACTGACGCCCGGGCGGGCCGCCGAGATCGGGCTGGCGGTGCTCGCCGCGCTGCGCGCCGCGCACGACGCGGGGGTGCTGCACCGGGACGTGAAGCCCGCAAACGTGCTGCTCGCCCGGGACGGCCGGGTGCTGCTCACCGACTTCGGGCTGGCCGTGTTCCAGGGCGGCGACGGCGCCATGACCCGGCCCGGCCTGGTCCTCGGCTCCCCCCAGTACGTGGCGCCGGAGCGGGCCGCCGAAGGCGTGTCGAGCGTCGAGGCGGACATGTGGTCGCTCGGCGCCACGCTGCACGCCGCAGTGGAGGGCCGCTCGCCGTACGCCCGCAGCACCGCAATGGCCACGCTCGCCGCGCTCGCCACCCGGCCGCCCGACCCGGCGCCGCACGCCGGCCCGCTGACGCCGGTGCTGGCCGGGCTGCTGCGGCGCGACCCGCGCGCCCGGCTCGGCCACCACGAGACCGCCCGCCTGCTCGGCGTGGCCGCGGTGTCGGACACCGACGCGACGGCGGGCAGCGGGTCCGCGGGCCGGTCCGCCGCACCACCCGACCGGCCAGCCACCGGGCGCGAGGGCGACACCCGGGGACGTCCCCCGGGCGACGGTGACGAGGCGGCGACCCCGGCGGCGGGCGCCGTGTACCCGGACCTGATGCCGCCGGCCGCCGCCGCCCGCGCCTGGAGCCGGGCGGCGAAGCGCAGCGAGTGGGCCCCGCCCGCCGCGGGCGACCAGGCGACCCCGGCCGATCCGTCCGACTCCGCCGACCTGCCGGAGCGCTCCGGCGAGTCCGGCCGGACCGGTCCTTCCGCCGCCGCTCGCTCCGGCCAGTCCGGCCCGGTGGGCTCGGCGGACCGCTCCGAGCCACCGCCGCCGCCCCGCTCCGAACCGCCGCCGCGACCCCGCTCAGAGCCGCCGCAGCGGGACCGGTCCGGCGAGCTGGAGCGGGCGGAGCCCGCCGCGACCACTCCGGCGGAGCCGCCCCGGGACGTCCCGGACCGCCCGGGTCCGGTCAGCCTCGGCCCGACGGTCCTCACCAGCTTCGTCGACCCCGGCAGCCCGACCGGCCCCGAGTCCGCCCCCCGCGCCGACGCGCTCAGCCCGGTGCGCATTGCCGGCCCGGACGCGGCGCCGGTCGCCCGCCCGGCCCCGGTCGCCCACAGCGGCCCCGCCGACAGCGGCGCGCTGCGGGCCGGGCCGCCTCCGCCAACCGGGGTTCCCCGCCCCGCCGACCGCCCCCTCGACGCCGAGGATCAGAAGCGGCTGCAACGCTGGGGGCTCGCCGTGGGCGCTGTGCTGCTCGCCGTGGCGACCGGCGTCGGCACCGCGCTGGCGGTCACCGACGGCGCCGACGACCATCCGGAGGCGCGCAGGTCCGGCGAGACCGTCGCGCGGCCCTGGGAACGCCCGCCCGGCGGCCCGGGCGTGCCCCCTCCCCCGTTCCCCTGCGTCCGGCCGGACGTGACGGGCACCCCGGTCCGCAAAGGCCCACCACCCGAGGACCCGGCGGTGAACGTGCCGGCCGGCTGGGTCTGGCCCGCCGACACCGGCGGCTTCCACATCGCCCTGCCCGCCGGGTGGCTGCAACTGCGCTCCGGCGACACGACCTGCTTCCAGGACCCGGCCACCCGGCGCATCCTCGGCGTCGAGCCGTACCCGGGCGGGGATCCGGTGGGCCGGCTGCGCTCCTCCGAGCGGGACCTCACCTCCGCCGGGCGGCTGCCGCAGTACGAGAAGATCCGGCTGGCCGCCGACGGGCCGGGCGCGGAGTGGGAGTGCCGGTGGACCGCGCCGTACGGCGAGCGGATGCGCGCATTGCGCGTACTGCCCGGCGAGCGGGCCGGATGGACGCTCGGCCTGACCACGTCCGATGCCGACTGGGCGGCCGCGTCGAAGCAGTTCGCCGTCATCCGGGCGAGCCTCGGAACGGTCCGGCCCACCCGTACCGCGGGCTGAACGGCGCCCGTCCCATCACCGACAGTCGGCGTGGCGCCGGCTGCCCGGCCCGCCATACTTCCGGGTGACCGTGGTGCGCCGTCGGGCGCCCGCGGCACCCCTTCCCCAGTGGACCGTCCGGCTGATGCCCCGCTGTCGCACGGGCTGACTACAGTGGCGTAGTTTTTGTGGATCAAGACCTTCGGGAAGGGCGAGCCGAGATGATGGGACCGTCCCACGCGCTCTCGGGCGCGGCGGTGTGGCTGACCGGCTCCTGGGCGATGGCCCAGTTCGCGGACTACCACCAGACACCGCTGGCGCTCGCGGTGGGCACCGCGGTCTGCGCGGGCGGAGCGCTCTTTCCCGACCTCGACCTGTCCGGGAAGGTCACCCGCAACCAGGGCGGCGCGACTGTGGCCCGCACGTTCGGCGTGGTCAGCCTCTTCGTCGCCGAGGTGATGGAGAAGATCTCGCTCGGCGTCTACTACGCCACCAAGCTCAGCAAGGATCCGCGCCGCAACAACGGGCACCGCACGCTCACCCACACCATCCCGTTCACGGTGCTGGTCGGCTGGGGCACCACCGCGCTCTGCGCCCACTACGGCAAGTGGGCGGTCGTCGGAATCCTCTTCTTCATGATCGGCCTGGCGCTGCGCGGGCTGTTCGACAGGTGGGCCGAGCGCGCCGGCTGGGTGGTGGTCACGCTGGTGTCCGCCGCCGCGGCCTGGTTCACGTTCGCCAACCTGCCCGGCGACCGGGGCTATCCGATGATCGGCCTCGCCGTCGGCGTGGGCTGTTTCGTGCACATCCTCGGCGACATGATCACCCGGGCCGGGGTGCCGATCCTCTGGCCCATCCCGATCAAACGCCGGATGTGGACCATGATCGGGCTGCCCAACAAGATCGCCCTGCGTACCGGCAGCAAGGCCGAGACGGTGGTGCTGCGTACCGCGATGACGATCCTGTCCGTGCTGGCCGCGGTGGGGCTGGTCGCGCCCTCGGTGCTGCAGCGCTTCGACATCCAGGTGTAGCCCGGGCGCCTCAGCCCGCCTCGGCCCGCACCACCCGCGTGTCGGCTATCCGGCGCCGGATCAGCCGGGCCGTCCGACCCACGCCGCGGGCGGTGAGCGCGTACGCCGCCGTCGGCGCGAGGACCAGCAGCGCGCTGATCCCGGCCACGAGCGGCACCCGGGCGCCGGGCACGTCCGTGGCGACCGCCACCGCGGCGGCGTACCCGGCGGCCAGCACAACCGCGACGAGCCCGGCGTACGCCAGCGCCGGGGCGGCCCGACGCCGGCCCGCGGCTTCGCCGAGCGCGACGGCCGGCGCGAACAGCAGCGGCAGCGCGGCCACGCCGAGCAACGCGGCGATCAGCACCAGCAGCGGTCCGGCCAGCGGGCCGCCCGGGTCGGCGCCGGTGACCAGCGCGTACGCCAGCAGGCCGAGGTAGCCGACGACCGCCTCGGCGACGACGACGAGCCAGGCCGCCGTGGCTCCCGCGAGATGCCGAGCGATGGTGGTGCCCACTTTGTGCCCTCCCCCGTGGCGGACGTCCCGGTGACCGTCCCGGAAGGACGGTAGCGCCTCACCTCACCGCGGCGTCAGCAGGCAGAACTCGGTGCCGTCCGGATCGGCCAGCACCAGGTCGTCGGCGGTGTGCCGGCCCACGCCGACCCGGCTCGCGCCGAGCGCGAGCAGCCGGTCGGCCTCCGCGTCCCGGTCGCCGGCCGCGACCAGGTCCAGGTGTACGCGGTCCCGGCCGCCGCGGTCCATCAGCGGCGGCCCGCTCCAGGTGACCTTCGCGCCACCTCGGGGCGACTGGATCGCGGTCTCCTCGTCCTGGTCCCAGACCAGCGGCCAGCCCAGCGCCTCGCTCCAGAAGAGGCCGGCCGCCCGGGTGCCGTCGCAGTTGACCGCGCCGAGCGGGCCGCAGCCGGCGAGGAAGGTGTTGCCCGCGCCGATGACGCAGAACTCGTTGCCCTCGGGGTCGGCGAGCACCACGTGGTCGTCGTCCGGGCCCTGGCCGATGTCGATGTGCCGGCCGCCCAGGGCCAGTGCGCGGTCGACCGTCTCCCGCTGGGCCTGCGTCGACGCGCTGGTCAGGTCGAAGTGGATCCGGTTCTGCACGGTCTTCGGCGCGTCGCTGGGCAGGAGCCGGATGCGGACGTCGCTGTGCGCGTCGCCGCCCAGCGCCACGCCCTCGCGCGGGTGCTCGACGATCTCCCGGCCCAGCACCCCGGACCAGAACCGCGCGAGCCGCAGCGGGTCGCCCGTGTCGAGGCTGACCGCGTAGAGGTGAACCGCCATCTGCCGTCTCCGATCCCCCGCTGCCGACTGGCCGCAGCGTAGGACGAGCCGGTCCGGTCCCGCACCCGGATATCCGGCGGGCTACTTCGCCGGCAGCGTGCGCGCGACGCGGACACCCCGGTCGACCCAGCGGGCCAGGTCGGCGTCGCGCTCGCAGGCATCCGGCGACACGGTGACCCAGCCGCGCATCTCCCGGCCCCGCATGACAGTCGCCTCGGCGCCGGGCTCGCCCAGCGCACGCTCGGCCTCGGCCGGGTCGACCCGGACCATCAGGCCGCCCGCGCCGCGCACGACCACCGCCATGTTGCCGCGCAGCATCATCGCCAGGCCGCCGAACATGCGCCGCTCGGTGATGCCGGGCTCAGGGCCGAGAAGTTCGCGTACCCGGTGCGCCAGGTCCTCGTCGTAGGCCACGGTCCGATCCTGGCACCCGGGTCCGACAAGCGGGGGCGCCTCAGGCGCCGACGCGCTGCTCGGGGATGGACAAGCCGTAGAGCGCCATCAGCTCCGGGCTGTCGATGCGGCTGCCGTCGGCCACCGAGTCGCAGGCGATGTCGACGATCTGGTCCTTGTGCGCCAGCAGGTACGGCCGGGCCCCGACGTCGGCGCTGGCGAGCGTGGCGATGCCGGACCAGTGCCGGCGGCCGAACAGCATCGGGTAGCCGCGCAACCCGTCGTAGGTGGCGCAGACCAGCACGTCCGGGTACGGCAGGGCGGTGACCCGGCGGACCGCCGCAGCGGTGAGCCCCGGGCATGTCCACCGGCACCACGACGACGGCCTCGATGTCGTCGTCGGTGAGCGCGGCGAGCCCGGCCCGGATCGAGGAGCCGACGCCGGTGCCCCACGCGCGGTTGACCACGACCGTGGCGCCGGTCAGGTCGGTGGTCTGCCGCACCTGCTCGGCCGCCGCGCCCAGGACGACCACGACCTGCGCGCAGCCTGCCTCGGCCATGGTGTCGATCATCTGGCTGACCAGCGGCTTCTCTCCCTGGTGCAGCAGCGCTTCGGGTCCGCCGATGCGGCGGCCGCCACCGGCGGCGATGATCATTGCAGCGATCCGGTTCAGCTGTGCCCCCTCGATCAGGGGACGGACCGGGCACAGCCGCCCGGTCCGTCCCGTCGTACGCACACCGGGCCCAACGAGCACGACCGGGGGCGGGTAGCGGGGCAAAACGGAAATTTGCGTGACTATGCCGCGTCTGCGTAGCAGTCGACAGTGGACAGGTCGAGCGGGAACCGCACCGGAGTGTCGCCGAACAGCAGCCGGGTGGCCCGCGCGCCAGCCGCGGTGACCGCCTCGGCGACCGCCGCCGCCCGCCCGGCCGGACAGTGCACCACCACCTCGTCGTGCTGGAAGAACACCAGCTCCGCCTCCGCGCCGGCCAGCTCGGTGCGCAGCGTGGCCAGCAGCGTGGAGGCCCACTCGGCGGCGGTGGCCTGGATGACGAAGTTGCGGGTGAAGCGCCCGCGTGAGCGCGCCGCCCGGGCCGACGGGCTCTGCGGGTCGGCCTCGCCGTCGGGCAGCGCGTCCTCCCCCTCGGCGAACCCCGCCGACCCCGGCGGGCAGGTGCGGCCCAGCCAGGACCGGACCAGCCCGCCCGCCTCACCGGTACGCGCCGCCGCCTCGACGTAGCCGAACGCGGTCGGATAGTTCTTGCGCAACACCGCCAGCGCGGGCAGAGCCGCCCCGCCGGTCTGCCCGTACATCGCCCCGAGCAGGGCCACCTTGGCCTTCGCCCGGTCACCGGCGAACGCGTCGCGGGCCAGCGCGGCGTACAGGTCACCGGCGCCGCCCGCGGCGGCGAGCCGCTCGTCACCCGAGACCGCCGCCAGCACGCGCGGTTCGAGCTGACCCGCGTCCGCGACCACGAACGTCCACCCCGGGTCCGCCACCACGGCCTGCCGGATCACCTTCGGGATCTGCAAGGCCCCGCCGCCCCGGGTCGCCCACCGGCCGGAGACCACACCGCCGGGCACGTACTCCGGGTGGAACCGGCCGCCGGAGATCCACGCGTCGCGCCAGGCCCAGCCGTGCGCCGTCCAGATCCGGTACAGCTCCTTGTATTCAAGAACCAGCGGCGCCGCCGGATGCTCCACCCCGCGCAGCACCCAGGCCCGCGTGTTCGGCAGGTCCACGCCCGCCCGGGCGAACGCCCGCAGCAGCTCCGCGGGCGAGTCGGCGTGCACCTGGCGTACGCCGAACGCGTCGGCGATGCGGGCCTGCAACTCGGCCAGCCGCCGGGGTGGCCCGCCGACCGGTGACGCCTCACCGAGCAGATCGGCCAGGATCGCGTCGTGCACGTCGACGCGCCAGGGCAGACCGGCCGCGCCCATCTCGGCGGCCACCAGCGCGCCCGCCGACTCGGCGGCCACCAGCAGCCGGAACCGGCCGGGGTGGGTGGTCGCGGCGATCCGGGCGAGCTGGTCGGCGTACACCCGGGTCAACGCCGTGACGCCCGGACCGGGCGGGCCCGACGGCGGCTCGAAGAGCGCGGCCTGGGCGTGGCCCGGCGGCTCCGGCGGACGCGGCGCCGGATCCGGCGGGACCGGTGCGCCGGTCAGCCGGGCCCAGGCGGCCGGCAGCGCGCGGGGCTCGCCCCAGCGGCCCGCGTGCCCGAGCAGCAGCGCCTCGGTCAGCTCCACGTCGTGGCAGCGGTCGAGCCGCACCCCGGCGCGCAGCAGCGCCGGATAGACGCCCGCCCAGGCGGCCCAGAGCCAGCGCGGGTGCCCGGCGGCCTCGCGGGCGGCCACGGCGGCGGCCAGGTCGGCGACCTCCTCGGCCGGGCCGGACGGGGTGCCGTCGGGGTGCAGCGGTTGCAGCACGCCGCCGCCCCGCTCGTCCGCCACCACCGCCATCAGCACGAACGCATTCTGCCCCCTCCCCCCGACACGCTCCGCGTGGAAGGAAGGGCCCCCTCTTAACGCCTGCGGTAGAGGAAGGGCCCCTTGTTAACGCTGCGCGTTAACAAGGGGCCCTTCCTTACACCCCCGGAGGGCTACTTGCTGACGCCGGCGGTCAGGCCGGACTGCACCTGGCGCTGGAAGACGATGTACACGATCAGCACCGGCAGCATCGCCATGGTGACGCCGGCGAACAGACCGGACCAGTCGGACTTGTAGCCCTGGTTGACCGACAGCTCGATCAGCCCCTGGGCGATCACCTGGTTCTTCGGCTCGCCGGAGACCGACTGCATGAGCAGCGTCGGCAGGTACCACTGGTTCCACTGGCCGAGCACGTTGAAGATGCCGATGCTGATCAGGCCCGGCTTGGCCATCGGCAGCATCACGCTGAAGAACGTACGGGTGTGCGACGCACCGTCGACCTGGGCCGCCTCGGCGATCGAGTCGGGCAGTGTCCGGAAGAACGAGTGCATGAAGAAGATCGTGAACGACAGCGACCAGGCCACGTAGACCAGGATCAGCATGAGGTGCTTGTTCGGGCCGAGCAGCGGAAGGCTCACCCCGGTGTTGTAGACGCCCTTGAACAGCGGCACCGCGGCCAGATAGATCGGCAGCGTCAGCCCGGACAGGAACATCCAGTAGATCAGCCGGTTGCCGCGGAACTCGTAGCGCGCCAGCGCGTACGCGGCCATCGAGCCGAGCAGCATCGTCAACGTCACGCTGAACACGAGCACGAGCAGCGTGTTGAGGAAGAAGCTGTCGATCCCGGCGGTCCAGGCGCGGGCGAAGTTGTCCCACTGCAGCGAGTCGGGGATCAGCGACAGCGGTTCGCGGATCACCTCGGAGTCGGTCTTGAGCGCCGACATCACCACCCACAGCAGCGGGTAGACCACCATGATCGCCCAGACCGCGAGGAACAGGTGCGAGAAGCCGTTGAAGATCCGGCCGCCGAAACCGTTGCCGATGTCCTTCGCGCGCCGGTCCGCCGGCGGCCGGTCCGGCGGCGCCGTGTCGGACCGGGCCGGACCGGAGGTGTGGGTCACCGTGCTCATCGTCCAGACCTCCTCAGTACTCGATCCGCTCACGGCGGGTGATCCTCAGCTGGAGCGCGGCCAGCAGGATGGTGAAGATGGCCAGCGCGACGGCGATCGCGCAGGCGTAACCGAACTGGCCCTTCTGGAACGCGTTGAACTGGATCACCGAGGCGAAGATCTCGCTGGCGTGGTTCGGCCCGCCCTGGCTCGGCGTCATGACGAAGACCAGCGCGTACATGTCCAGCGCGATGAAGCCCAGATAGACCCAGGCGACCGAGATGCTGTCCCGCAGCAGCGGCAGCGTCACCCGGAAGAACGTGTGGAACCGGCCCGCGCCGTCGAGGATGGCGGCCTCGTAGATGTCCTTCGGGATCGACTGCATCGCGGCGGAGAAGAGCACCATGTAGAAGCCGGCGCCGCTCCACACCGCGATGAGCAGCAGCCACCAGAGCACCGCCGGCACGCCGAGGAACGGCTCCGGGTCGGCGGTGAAGGCGATCGGGTTGTCCGCGTCGACCAGCCCGATCTTGATGAGCAGGCCGTTGATCAGGCCCTGCCCGTCGGTGCGGTAGATCTGCTGCCACATGACGGCGATGACGACCAGCGACAGCACCTGCGGGAAGAAGAAGATGACCTTGTAGATCCCGGAGCCGAACACCCCGCGGATGCCGGCCCTGTCCTCGCGTCCGCCCACGTTGAGCAGGAACGCGAGGAACAGGGCCAGCGCGATCGTGAACAGCGGCACGGTGACCAGGAAGAAGACGTTGTGCCAGAACGCCTTCCGGATCAGTTCGTCGGAGATCAGCCGGACGTAGTTGTCCAGCCCGACGAAGCGCTGGGAATCCGAGTACCCACCCCAGTCGGTCAGCGAGTACCCCGCCGCCTGGGCGAACGGCCACACCACGTAGAACAGGTACAGCGCGACGGGCACGGCCAGGAAACCCGTGACGAAACGCGCGACTCCGTGCCGCATTGGACTCACTTCCTCGCAGGGATCAGGCGGTGCGGGTCTGCTTCTTGACCGACGAGTCCTTGGCGACCTTGTCGGCGGCCGCCTGCATCTTGTCGACGAACTGCTGCGCGGTGAGGCGGCCGGCCATCAGCTCCTCGGAGAGGTTCTGGCTCTCCTTGTCCAGGTCGGCGTAGAAGTCCGGGAACTTGACCGAGATCAGGTCGGAGCTGCCGTTCTTCATCAGCGAGTTGGCCGAGGCCAGCGCGGTGTCCTGGACGTTGTCGCCGGAGCCCTTGGTGGAGGCCAGCGACTTGGTCAGCTCGGCGAACTTCGCCGAACCGGCCTTGGACAGGATGGCCCGCAGGAACTCCTTCGCGGCCTCCTTGTTCGGCGCCTTGCTCGGCACCACGAAGCCCTCGCCGGAGGAGGCGAAGACGTCCTTGGCGGCCTTGTCGCCGCTCTTGCTCCAGTAGTCGGAGATGGTCATCTCGAAGCCCGGCGGGATGGTCGCGGCCATCTCGTTCTTCAGCCAGGTGCCGACCTGGATGAAGGCCGCCTTGCCGTCCAGGAACGCCTGCTGCGACTGGGTGTGGTCGAGCTTGCCCGGCAGCAGCAGCTTGTCCTTGACCAGCTTCTCCCACGGCTCCAGCGCCGCGACGATGCCGTCGGCCTTCCAGGCGCCGTCCTTCAGGTTGTCGATGTCGACGACGGCCTGCTTGCCGACGGCCTTCCAGATGCTGGCGAACAGCGCCCAGCGCGGGTAGTAGCCGTGCACCGCGTCGTGCACGTACGGCGCCATGCCCTTGGCCTTGATCTTCGGCGCGAGCGCGAAGAACTCGTCCCAGGTGGTCGGCGCCGTCCAGCCCTCCTTCTTGAACAGGGCGGCGTTGTACCAGTTGCCCCAGACCGTGTACGCCACGTTGACGACGTAGAACTTGCCGTTCTGCGTACCGTCGGCGACGGTGCCCGGCAGCAGGCTGTCGGCCACGGTCCCCTCGCTGTCCCAGGCGGGCGCGGTGAGCAGGTCGTCCAGCGGCTCGATCGCGCCCTCGTTGATCAGCGTGCTGCGGTCCATCATGTCGGCGCCCGAGTTCATCACCAGGTCGCTCGGCTGCGTCGCCATCTTGGGCTGCTCTTCGGTCTTGATCTTCTGAGTGGAAGACATGTTGACCGTGATGTTCGGGTGCTTGGCGTTGAAGATGACCTTGTCTTCCTTGGCCCACTGGTCGCCCAGCCCGCCGTTGAAGACCACCACCTTGACCGCGCTGCCGTCCTTGACGCCGAACGGGTTGTCCTTGCTCTTGGCCGCGCCGCCGCCGTCGGACTTGCTCGGCTCGCTGCCGGCGCACGCGCTCAGCAGACCCGCCGCCGGTACGGCCAGCAGACCGGCCGCGGCGGCGCGCCGCAGCAGCGTCCGACGGCTGACGTCGCCGAACTTCTCGGGAGTAACCGACATCTTGTCTCTCCTTGTGGTGTCGGGTCAGGCGGTCCGCCGGAGGCGCCCGGCGTACCGCGACTCGAGGGCGAGGTTGTGCTCGTCCCCACCGGGGACGTTGGCGGAGAGGTAGACAGGGGGTACCTCTCCGGCCTGGTGGAACCGTCGTACGACCTCGGCGGTCAGCAGCTGCGCCAGCAGCGCCGCGGTGACCGAGGAGACCGCACAGACCGCGCCGCCGCCCTCGAGCGGCAGCAGTGCGTCGCCGTACGGCGCGCCGTTGTCCAGCACGACGTCGGCGAGGTCGGCGAGCCGGTGCCCGGACGGGTGCCGAGGAGCGACCCGCGCGGTGTGCTCGACCGAGGTGACAGCGATCAGCTGATGGCCGCCGCGCTTGACGAGCGTCGCCAGCTCGACCACCGAGCCGTTGATGCCGGACTGCGAGGCGACCACGAACACGTCCTCCGGCTGCGGCGCCGCCAGCGCGTAGAGCTGGTGCGCCACGGCCGGGTCGCGTTCCAGTTTCGGATCGGCGAGCACGTCGCGGGGCGCGTCGCCGTGCAGCACGAGGTCGTGCAGGGAGAGCCGGTTGGCGGGGACCAGGCCGCCGGCCCGGGCGACCAGTTCGGCGGCGAACGCCTCGGAGTGACCGGCGCCGAACGCCTGCAGGACGCCGCCGGCGCGCAGCCCGGAGGCGATCAGGTCGGCTGCCCGGTCCACCGCGACCGCCTGGGTGTCGACCAGCCGGTCGAGCACCGGGCGGACCGCGTCGGCGTACCGCTGGGCACTGATCATGAGAGGGACCCCTTCGCGGCCTTGTGCCCGTCGACGGCCTGGGCGGTACGCCGGAAGGCCGCGTGGGCGCGGTCGTGGGTACGCTGCGCCACCGCGATGTAGAGCAGGTCGAGCACGACGAGCTGGGGATGCCGGGCGGAGAGCGCATCCGGCCGGAACGTGGTCGCCTGGCTGGCGGTGACCAGCACGATGTCGGCCAGCTCGGCGAGCGGCGAGCGGGGGAACCCGGTGAGCGCGACGGTGGTGGCGCCGCGGCTGCCGGCCTCGGCGAGCAGCTCGATCGTCTCCCGGGTCTGCCCGGTGTGTGAGATGCCGAGCGCGACGTCCCCGGCGCCCAGCAGCGCGGCGCTGGCCAGCCCTTCGTGCACGTCGCTCCAGGCCCACGCCGCCACCCCGATGCGGTGCAGGCTGAACTGCATCTCCTCGCCGACGAGCGCGCTGCCGCTGGCTCCGAAGATGTTCACCCGGCTGGCCCCGGCGATGGCGACCGCGGCCCGTTCCACCTCGGCCAGGTCGAGCAGCGCGGCGGTGTCGTGCATGGCCCGCGTGTCGGCGGCCATGATCTGGTCGAGCACCCGGGACAGCGGGTCGCCGGGCTGGATCTCGCGTCCGATGTCGACGGTCCAGCCGGCGGAGCGGGCCCGCCCGGTCTCGGCGGCGATGCCGAGCCGCAGGTCCGCGTACCCCTCGAAGCCCATCGCCCGGCAGAACCGGGTGATGGTCGCCGGTGACGTGCCGCTGCGCTCGGCCAGCTCGACGATGGTGGCGCGGGCCGCCGCCTCCGGGTCGCTGAGCACGTGCTCGGCGACCCGGCGCAACGCGCCGGTCAGCTCCCCCGCGCCGGCCCGGACCCGGGCCAGCACCCCGTCGGCGCCCAGCCGGTCGGCCGGACCGGCATCGACCACCGCGGTCGCCGCGGAAGTCTCCACCTCGTGCTCGGCCATCGGCGGGCGCCTTTCGGAAAAGAGTGTTAACTGTTAGTGGTAAAAGTTCTTACTGAAGGCCCCTCCGTGTCAAGGCTGTGGGCGAAGTTTTCAAACTGTTACCTGGCGCACGACCGCGATCTTGCGTCCGGCGACGCGGCCGACCAGCATGAGGACCATGTCGGACACCGTCGTGGTCGGCCTCGACGTCGGGGGTACGTCCACCCGCGCGGCAGCGCTCAGCCTCGACGGCACACGCCTGGGCGCCGGCCGGGCCGGTGGCGGCAACCCGACCAGTCACGGCGCCGAGCGGGCCGCCGCCGAGCTGCTCGCCGCCCTGCGCACGGCGCTCGCCGACATCGATCCGATCCGGGTACGCGCCGGCGTCATCGGCCTCGCCGGGGCCGGCCGCCTCCTGGCCGACCCGAACGGCCGCGACGCGTTCGACCACGCCTGGGCCGAGGCGGGACTGCGCTGCCCGTACGCGGTGCACGGCGACGCCCTCGTCGCCTACGCCTCCGGCACCGCTGCCCCGGACGGCACGGTGCTCATCGCCGGCACCGGCGCGATCGCCGCCCAGGTACGCGACCTGCGCCTGGACCGCGTCGCCGACGGCCACGGCTGGCTGCTCGGCGACGCCGGCTCGGGGTTCTGGCTCGGCCGTGAGGCGGTCCGGCGGCTGCTGACCGATCTGGACCGCGCGGAAGCACCCGGCGAGCTGGGGCACCGCGTCCTGTCGGAGCTGACCGGCGCGACCGCTGTGGACGCCCGTCCACGCGCGACGGTCGACGCCGTGGTGCAGGCGGTGACCCGGCGGCCTCCGGTGGAGCTGGCCCGGCTCGCGCCGCTCGTGGTGTCGTCGGCCCGCGACGGGGAGCCCACAGCGGTAGCGCTGATCGCCGAGGCCGCCGCGGCGCTGGCGCAGAGCGTGTCGCGGATCCGCCCGCCCGGCGCGACCGACCCGGTGGTGCTCGGCGGCGGGCTGCTCACCGGCGACACCCCGCTGGCCGCCGCGGTACGCGCGGAACTGGCCGAACGCTGGCCGGACGCGCCGCTGTCCGGCGCCGGGGACGGGGCCGCCGCCGCGGCCTGGCTCGCCGCCCGGGACCTGCCCGAGGTGACCGACGCGGCGGCGCTGCACGCCCGCCTCGTGCCCCCACCCACCTGACCCACGTCCTGGCGGCCCGCGCTGTCACCGGAGACCTCGCGCCGCCCTCCCGGGACGCTCGCCCACCGGGTGGAACGCCATGGGTGTCATAACGCCGGTTTGGCACCCATGGCGTTCCACTCGCCGCTTCCGGCGGTTCTCGGCGTGGGCGGGGTACTCCTGCTGATCAGTATCGGTCTTGCGAGTTTGGCTGATTCGGGTGCCAGCCCTGCGGGGCGGGCTGAGCCGGATGACCCTGCGGCGCGGCGCCGTACGGTGCGGGCTGACCTGGGGCGGGCTGACCCTGAGCGGGCGGGAACGCCTGGCCGGACTGACCGTGCCCCGCCCCCGGGTACATGCCCGGCTGCTGCTGCCCGCCCGGGTACTGCGGCGCGCCCGCGAACTGCTGCTGACCCCCTGCGAACTGCTGCTGGCCGCCGGGGTACTGCTGCTGGCCGCCGACGAACTGCTGGCCGCCCGGGTACTGCTGCGGCCCGCCCGCGAACTGCTGCCCGCCCGCGAACTGCTGCCCGCCCGCGAGCTGCGCGGCCGCCTGCTCGCGTGCCTCCTTGCGCGCCTTCACCGCGCGCACGATCAGCAGGATCGGCAGGACGAAGACGTAGAAGAAGATCCGGTAGCTGTCGCCGTCGAAGAGGAACAGCAGGTAGAAGCCGTACCCGAAGAAGGCCAGGCCGACGACCACGTTGAGGATGCGGGAGCCGGCCCCCTGCTCCTTGACGACCGCGCCGACCACGACCATCGCGATGCCGCCGAGCATCAGCAACAGCGTGTAGAGGAGGAAGAACATGATATTCCTGTCGATAGATGAGCGTGCCGGCTCACCCTAGGTCACTTCGATCTTCTCCACTGCCCCGTTGCCTGTGGCAACCACCTCACTTGAGCTGCCCGGCGGTCAGTCCGGACTGGACCTGGCGCTGGAACGCCACGTACACCACGAGAACCGGCAGCACCGCGATGGTCAGGCCGGCGAACAACTGGGCGTAGTCACCGGCGTAGCCCTGGCTGACCGCGAGCGAACTCAGGCCCTGGGCGAGCATCCGGTCCTGCCCGTCGCCCGGGATCAGCACCTGGGGCAGCAGGAACTGGTTCCAGTGGCTCAGGAAGTTGAAGATCCCGACACTGATCAGTCCCGGTCGCGCCATCGGCAGCATCACCCGGAAGAACAGCCGGAAGTGCCCGCACCCGTCGATCAGCGCGGCCTCCGCCACCGAGGTCGGCAGTGTCCGGAAGAACGCGGTCAGGAAGAACACCGTGAACGGCAGCGAGTACGCGGTGTAGACCAGGATCAGGCCTGGCCAGGTGCCGAGCAGGCCGACGCTGCGGACCACGAAGAACAGCGGCACCAGGGCCAGGAACACCGGGAACATCATGCCGCCGACGAACAGGTAGTAGACCACCTGCCGGCCGCGGAACTCGTAGCGCGCGAAGACGTACGCGGCGGTGGCGCCGAGCAGCATGGTCAGGCTCAGCGAGCCGGACACCACCACCAGGCTGTTGAAGAAGAACCGGCCGATGTGCGCGGTGCTCCAGGCGCGCGCCCAGTTGTCGAAGCGCAGCGCCTCGGGCAGCCCCCACGGCTCGGCGATGATCTCGCCGTTGCTCTTCAGCGAGCTGAGCACCATCCAGGCCAGCGGCAGCACCGTCATGGCCGCCCAGATCATGAGGAAGCCGTGCGAGAAGACGTTCGCCACGCCCAGCTCACGCCGGGGCGGACGGTCGGCCGGGGTGGCCGCGCGGGTCGCCTCGGCGGCCGGGACGCCGGTGTCCACGGTGGTCACGAGTACTCGATCCGATCACGCCGGGCGGTGCGCAGCGCCAGCACCGCCACCGAGAGGGTCAGGAAGAACATCGCCACGCCGATCGCCGAGGCGTACCCGAACTTGTTCTCGCTGCCGAACGACGTGTCGTACATCCGCAGCCCGATCACGTCGGAGGAGAAGTTCGGCCCGCCGTTGGTCATGAGCTGGACCAGGATGAAACCGTCGAGCGCCGCGATGGCCAGGTAGATCCACGCGACCTGGATGGTGTCCCACAGCAGCGGGATGGTGATCTTCCGCAGCATCGTCGCGCGGGACGCTCCGTCGAGCAGCACCGCCTCGTAGATGTCGCGCGGGATGGCCTGCATGGCGGCGCCGAAGAGCACCACGTAGAAGCCGACGTTGCTCCACACCATCACCGCCAGCACGCACCAGAACGCGAAACGCGGGTCGCCGAGCCAGGCCGGGGTGGCCAGCCCGACGGCGCGCAGGGCGCCGTTGAGCAGGCCACTCGTCGGACTGTAGATCTCCTTCCAGAGCAGCGCGATGATCACCACCGAGAGCACCTGCGGGAAGAAGTAGACGAGCCGGTAGACCGAGGTGCCCCGCACCCCGGTCACCCCGGCCCGGCCCTTGCGTCCGCCCATGGTGAGCATGCTGGCGAAGAAGAGTCCCAGCGCGATGGTCACCACCGGCACCACCGCGAGCAGGATCGCGTTGTTCTTCAACGCGTTCCACACGTAACCGTCGTTCAGCAGCGTGCGGAAGTTCGCCATGCCGACCGGGTCGGCCTGCGCGGAGTAGCCCATCCAGTCGGTGGTGGAGATCTGAAACGCCTGAAGGTACGGCGAGAGCACGAAGATGCCGTACAACGCCAGCGGGGGCAGCAGGAACGTGAGGATCAGGGGGAGGCGACCCTGTCGCATCACGCGGACCGCTTGTACTTCTTGACCGAGCTGTCCTGGGCGATCGAGTCGGCGCCCTTCTGGCACTGGTCGAGGAACTCGGCCGGGCCGATCCGGCCGCTGAAGAACTCGCCGCAGGCCGCGTCGACCAGGTTGCGCTCCAGCTTGCGGTAGTAGTTGTTGTAGACCCAGTTGAAGCCGTTGGACCCGGACGCGTCGAGCGCCTTGACCACGGAGCCGAGCCCGTGCGGCAGGTCGATGCCCTCGGTGGCGCCGGCGACCACGGGCAGGCTGGCGACCTTCCGGGTGAAGTCCTGCGCGCCCTTGCGGGACAGCATGGTCCGGAAGTACTCCAGGCCACCGGCGACGTTCTTCGCCTTCGCCGGCACCATGAACGGCTCGCCCGCGGTGCCCCGGATCGCCTCGTACGGCAGCTTGTCGCCGCTGCCCAGGCTCGGCGTGGGCGCGACTGTCATGTTGAAGCCGGACGGGGTGACGTCCTTCTGCTCGCTCTCCAGCCAGGAGCCGCAGGAGATGAACGCGGCCTTGCCCTGGCACCAGGCGGTCTGCGACTGCTTGTGGTCCAGGCCCGGCGAGCCGGCGAGGATGAACTTGTCCTTGACGATCTGGTGCCAGGCGTCGGCGGCGGTCTTCATCGCGTCCGACTTCCAGGCGCCGGGCTCCAGGTTGTCGATGGCCAGCGCCACGGACGGGCCGCCGAGCTTGATCGCGGTGGAGATCAGCGGCCAGCTCATGTAGCGGGGGTGCACACCGGCGTACGTCCAGGGGGCGATGCCGGCGGCCTTGATCCGGCGGCAGAGCGCGATGTGCTCGTCCCAGGTCTTGGCGTCCTCCCAGCCACGGTCGGCGAAGAGCTTGGTGGAGTGCCAGATGCCGTACACCGTGTAGGTGTAGTTGAGCACCAGGAACCGGCCGTCGTAGGAGCCGACCTCGACGGTGCCGGGCAGCAGCGTGTCCTTGACCGTCTTGCCGGGCGTGTCGAGGCTGGGCGCGGCGAGCAGCTCGCCCAGGTCGGCGATGGCGTTCTGCGAGACCAGGCCGTTGAAGTCGATCTGACCGGCGCCGGAGTTGTTCACCACGTCGGGCGGGCTGCCGTCGACGAAGCGGGGCTGGAGCGTCTTGCTGATCTCCGCGGTGGCCGAGTGCTTGATCTCCGCCTTCGGGTACCGCTCCTTGTACATGGCCTCGTGGGCCTTGGCGTAGTCCTCCCCGAAGCCGCCGTTGAAGATCACCACCTCCAGCGGGGCGTCCTCGGCCACGCCGAGCGGGTTCTGCTCGCTCTTCGTGCCCTTGTACGCGCCGCCGTCGCCCTCGTCGTCACCTCCGGAGGTGGCGCAGCCGGCGAGCAGGCCGGCGGCGGGGGTGGCCAGCAGGCCGGCGGCGGCGCTGCGCCGAAGGATCTCACGCCTGTTCATCGCATCTCCTCGGTTCGGGTACGCCCGGTGAACGATCTGTCGCTTGTCTTCACAAGAGGCATTTCCACTGAAGAATTTCTACGACAGTGCGACGGGGACCACAACCCCTCTCGACCGATCCGTTATCCGTACCGGTCGCGGCGCGCTGGCCTAGCCTGAGCCCATGCGCCGCCTGCGGCAGCTCGCGCAACGCACGCCGCCGGGGCGGGAGCGCTACATCGACCTGCTCCGGGCGCTGGCCATCACCATGGTCGTGCTCGGCCACTGGGGCGTCACGGCGATCGGGTACGAGCACGGCCGCCCCTCCGGTCACTCGGCGCTGGCGGACCTGCGCTGGGCCTGGTCGCTGACCTGGGTGGCCCAGGTGATGCCGGTGTTCTTCCTGGTCGGCGGCTACGCCAACGCCGCCTCGCTGGCCGCGCGCCGCCGCCGGGGCGGCTCGGCGACGGGCTGGCTGGTCGACCGCAGCGCCCGGCTGGTCCGGCCGACCACCGTACTGCTGCTGGTGCTGGCCGCGGGCGCGGGCATCGCCACGCTGCGCGGCGCCGACGCGGCCCAGGTGCGCGAGGTGGTCTGGTTCGCCACCATCCCGCTGTGGTTCCTGGTGGCCTACGTCGCCGTGGTGGCGCTGACCCCGCCGATGTACGCGCTGCACCGCCGGTTCGGGCTCGCCGTGCCCGTGGCGCTGGTGGTGCTGGTCGCGCTCGGCGACCTCGGTCGGCTCCTCGGTCCGGCCGTGCTCGCCGACGGCAACTACCTGCTGGGCTGGCTGGCCGTACACCAGCTCGGTTTCGCCTGGTACGACGCGGCCCGGCCGGACACCCGCGCGGCCGCCGGCGCCGACACGGCCGGCGCCGGAACCCGGGGCCTGTTCCGCCGCGGGCTGCCGCTGTCCCGCCGGGCGGGCACGGCCCTGCTCGGCGGCGGGTTGGTCGCGCTGGTGCTGCTCACGACGGCAGGGCCGTACCCGGTGCCGATGCTGCACGTCCCCGGCGAGCGGCTGGACAACGCGGCGCCGCCGAGCCTGGCGCTGATGGCCGCCGCGGCCGCCCAGCTCGGCCTGATCCTGCTGCTGCGGCGCCCGGCCGGGCGCTGGCTGCGCCGGTCCGGCCCGTGGCAGGCGGTGCTGGCGGTGAACGCGGTGGTGCTCACCCTGTTCCTCTGGCATCTGACCGCCGCGGTGCTGCTGGTCGGCCTGCTGGACGCGCTCGGCGTGCTGCCCGCTCCCCTGGTCGGATCGGCGGCCTGGTGGGCGTGGCGCGTACCGTGGCTGCTCGCGCTGGCCGCGGTGCTGGCCGTGCTGGTCGCGGTCTTCGGCCCGGTCGAGGCCCGGACCCGCCGCCCGGCCGCGACCGGCCCGGCCGGGGTCGGCGGGCGGCGGCTGCGCGCCGGGCTGGCCCTGGCCGGGTACGCGGGCGTGCTGGTCGGCCTGCTGCTGAACAGCCTCACGCCCAAGGAGGCGCCGGAGCCGCTGGGCCTGCCCGCCCCGGCGCTGGTGGCGTACCTGGCCGGGGCGGGTCTGCTGCGGCTGCTCAGGTCCGGGCGGGCAGTCCGGCGCCGGCCCGGTTGACGGTCACGCCCCGATCGAGGCGCGGATCGCGTCGACCAGGATCGCCAGGCCCTCCCGGGCCTCGTCCTCGGTGAGCGTCAGCGGCGGGCCCATCCGGATCACGTTGCCGTACAGGCCGCCCTTGCCCACCAGCAGGCCGCCGGTCCGGCACGCCTCGAAGACGCGGGTGGCCAGCGCCGCGTCCGGCTCGACGGTGCCCGGGTGGACGAACTCGACGGCGAGCATCAGGCCCTTGCCGCGCACCTCGGCGACCTGGTCCAGCCCGGCGGTCGCGGCGCGCAGTCCGTCGCCGAGGATCGCGCCGACCCGGGCGGCGTTGGCCTGCAGGTCGTGGTCGAGCAGGTAGTCGAGCACCGCGTTGCCGGCGGCGGTGGAGACCGGGTTGCCGCCGAACGTGGAGAAGCTGATCGCCGGCACCGACTCCAGCACCTCGGCCCGGCCGACCACCCCGGCCAGCGCGAAGCCGTTGCCGACGCCCTTGGCGAAGGTGAGCAGGTCCGGCGTCACGCCGTGCGCCTGGTAGCCCCAGAAGTGCTCGCCGGTACGGCCCCAACCGGTCTGCACCTCGTCGCTGATCAGCAGGATGCCGTGCTCGTCCAGCACCTTCTTCCAGGCGGCGAACAGGCCGTCCGGGCCGTGCACGAAGCCGCCCACGCCCTGGACCGGCTCGGCGATCAGGCAGGCCACGTCGCCGGCGGTCTGGGTGGCGAGCACCTCGCGCAGGTCCTCGACCGCCGCGTCGACCCGGTCGGCGGCGTCGAGGCGGGCCAGCAGCCCGCGCAGCCGCTCGCCGGAGTGCAGCCAGGCCACCTGCAACGGGTTGAGCGCGCTGGCCGACCAGCCACGGTTGCCGGTGACGCCCATCGTCGCGTACGACCGGCCGTGGTAGCTGTTTCGCACCGCGAGGATCTGGTGCGAGCGCCGGTGGTTCGTGGCGACCAGCAGCGCGGCCTCGTTCGCCTCGGTGCCGGAGTTCGTGAAGAAGACGCGGGCGTCCGGGATGCCGGAGAGCTGGGCGATCTTCTCGGCCAGCTCGACCTGCTGGCGGATCAGGTAGAGCGTGGAGGTGTGCACGAGGCCGGTCCGCAGCTGCCGCTCGACCGCCTCCCGGATCTCCGGGATGTCGTGACCGACCATGGTGGTCAGCACGCCGCCGAAGAAGTCCAGGTAGGTCCGGCCGGCGGCGTCGGTGACCCGGCGGCCGGAGCCGGCGACGAGTTCCAGCGGTTCGGCGTAGTAGAGCGGCATCCAGGACGGGAGCACTGCCCGGTGCCGGGCCAGCAGGTCGTCGGAGGTCATCGGCGCACCCTTCAGCGGAGGTGGATCCCCGCACGTTCCCACCACGACCGGGGCGGGGACAACCGGCACTGCGCCGAAAGGCCCGGCGGTAGCATCCGCCGGGTGCGGACGGATCAGGTGACGTTGCCGGGTGGCGTGGCGGGGACGACGCGGGCACACCTCCTGGCCGGGATCCGGTACTGGGTGGAGTCCGGCCCGGTGCGGAGCCTGGTGGCGCGCTTCGGCGGTGACTGGCCCGACGGCGACCTGGCGGCGGTGCTGGCCGGCCTGGACGCGTTCTCCGCCCGCCGCTGGGACTTCCGGCAGGGACGGGAACGCCCGGACGCCCGGGAGCCGGCGTTCGACCCGGCCACCGCCGCGCTGGTGCTGGGCGCCGCCGACGCGCTCGGGCTGGTCCGCGCCGTCGCGCCGGCCCGATCCGGGTACGCGCACCTGCTGGTGCTCGGCGGGCTGGCGCACGCCTGCCTGCGGCGCACCGCGTACGCGGCGCTGCTGGCCCGCGCCTCGGCCCAGGTGACCGGCGAGGTGGCGGTGCTGGGCAGCTTCCGGCCGCTCTCCCCCGCCGAACGCCGCATGATCGACGCCGCCGGGCTACCCGGCTGCGCCACCGAGGTCGACGTCCTCGACGCCGGGGTGCGGCTGGCGTTCGGTGTCACCGAGCCGGACGACGAGCGTGGCGAGCCGGCCGGTCATCCGCACCGGGCCTGGTCCTCGCGCACCTACCGGCCGGCCGGGCTGCCCCCGGTGCGGGTGCTCGCCGCGCCGTCGAGCGAGCCGGACCGCCGGCGCGCGCACACCGCCGACACGCAGCGGTTCTGGGCCGAACACGTGCGGCTGCGCGCGGGCGACGAGGTGCTGATGGTGACCGCCCCGATCTACGTGCCGTTCCAGCACTGCGACGCGCTGCGCACGCTCGCCGTGCCGTACGGGTGCGGCATCGAGACGGTCGGTGTGGATCCGGCCGCGCGCGCCGCGGTCGACGTACCGGAGCCGACCCTGACGCCCGGCCGCTACCTCCAGGAGATCCGGTCGGCGCTGCGGTCGATGCGCGCGCTGCACGCGACGCTGGCGGCGGGCTGACCGGCGTGCGGGGCCGGCGCCCGGCGTAGTGCCGCGCACCGGCCCGTGTGCCGTGTGGTCAGTTGACGTAGACCGCCGGGCTGCCGGTCTTGCTGATGTCCTTCACCGGCGAGTACGAGGCGGTGAAGTACGCGGTGCCGAAGCAGAGCGACGGGCCGGAGAACTTGGTCAGGGCCTGGTTGGTGAAGGTGATCGAGTTGGTGCCGTTGGACGCCGTACCGGTCAGCGTGTTCGTGCTGGTGCGGTAGACGCAGGTGATCGCGCCGAGCAGCGAGTTGAGCACGACGGTGCTCTGGATCGGCGCGGCCGCCGTACCGGAGATGGTGACCACTCCGGCGCTGGTCACCGACGTGGTGTAGGGCAGGTTGTTGACCGTGACGCTCTGCACGCCGGTGGTGCCGAAGACGTTGGTGGTGCAGCTGGTGAACGACTGCGCGGTCAGGCTCTCGGTGGCGGTGCCGGGGGCGGTCGGGTTGGTCAGCACCTTGGCGCTGAAGCTGGACGCGGCGCACTTGATGCCGGTGGTGCCGCTGGTCGAGGAGTAGAACGTGGCGTTCGTACCGCTGCGCAGGCTGGCCTGGATGACGTCGCCCACCGACACGGCGGTGCCGGCGACGGTCGGGTAGGTCAGCACGTTGCTGGCCAGCGAGGTGGTGGGTGCGGCGGTGGCGGGGGCGGCGCCGACCAGAGAGGTCAGCAGCGCCAGGGCGGCGAGGCCCGCGCCGATGCGTCCGTACCTGGGCATGGTTGTTCCTTCCGGCGGTGGGACAGGAAACGGTGCCGGCGGCGTCCGGAGTGGACGGGGCCGGTGGGTGCGGCGGCCGGGATCGGGCCACCGACTGTGGTGGTGCGCCGTTGCGGCCTCAGCGGGCCGGGCGGCGTGGCGCAGTGCGGCGGTGCCGCGTCACCTCGGTCTTCCCGGCCTTGGGGGGACGGGTGCGCGCGGCGATAATGGCAGCCATCCGGCCCTCCTTCGACACGTACGGGGTGACCGACGAGGAGAGATCACCAGCGGTGACGGGGCGTGAACTGAGCGTGTCGAAAGTTATAAACCCCGGAGGGTCGTAAAGTCAACGCATCAAGAAAGGTCGATAGGTGACCGTCCCGAGCCCGCCGTCGCCGGCGCCCGTACCCCTGCCGGGCGCCCGCCACGGCCGCGACCCGGACCGCGCCATCAAGCGCGGCCCGCGCCGGGTGCCGGCCGAGGAGGTGGCGGCGACCCAGCGCGACCGCCTCTTCGACGGCCTGGTCCGCGAGGTCGCCGCCCGGGGGTACGACAACGCCCGGGTCAGCGACATCTGCCACGCCGCAGGCGTCACCCGGCCCGCCTTCTACGCGCTGTTCACCGGCAAGCAGGACGCCTTCCTGGCCGCGTACCGGCACGGCATCGCGGTGGTCTCGCACCTGATGGAGGACGCCTACCGCGACGCCGGCCCGAACTGGCCGCAGGCCGCCCGGGCGGCGCTGCGCACGCTGCTCGACGTGCTGGCCAGCGTGCCCGCCTTCGCCCGGATGGCACTTGTCGAGGTGGACGCGGCCGGCCCGGACGCGCGCCGGGAACGCGACGCGCTGCTGCGCAGCTTCCGCCGGTTCTTCGCCGACGCCGGGCCGGAGCCGGCGGGCACCGAGGTGGATCGCGACGCGCTGGTGTCCACGGTGGTCGGCGGCATCCACGCCACCATCCGCGAGCGGGTGGCGCAGGGGCGGGCCGACGAGCTGCCGCTGTTGCTGCCGGTGCTCACGTACGCGGCCACCGCGCCGTTTCTCGGCCCCGAGGGCGCCCGGCGCGTCACCCGGGCCGCCCGGCCGGACGACGGACCGGCCGCCACGGCGCCGTGCGCGCCGCCCGGTCATCCCTGATCGATCAAAAACCGCAGCGGTTTTTCACTTTGGCCGCTTTTGGCAAATACCGCCCAACGATCTGCTACAGGCAGTTGACCGGCCCTTTACTCAGCGGTAACTTCGGCCTGCGCCCACCCGGCGCGGTCATCCCGCGAATCCAATTCACATCGTCGCGGATGAATTGATCTCGAAAGGGAGCCAGCATGTCGGAGCAGATCGATCAACCGAGAAGCGGCGTACGCTGGCGCCGGTTCGCCGTCACGCTCGGCACCGTGACTGTCGGCGCGGCCGGCATGGTGATGCTCACCGCCCAGGGTGTCCTCGGCGCGCAGTTCGCCATCTCGGGCATGCCGTTCACAGTCACCGCCGACAAACTGGAGGGGACCGGGTTCGAACAGTTCGCCACGCTCGACCAGATGATCCCGGACAGCCCCAACCAGGGCGACACCGGCGGGCAGGTGCTCGTGATCGTCTCGGCCATCGACAAGGCCGAGCTGACGAATCTCTGCCAGAGCATCAACCTGGGCGGGACCAACCTGCGGATCACCGCCGGCAATTCCGGTAAGCCCGTCAGCGCCCGCACGCTCGTGGTCGACGGCGACGAGATCGCCGGCAACGCCTCCTTCAAGAACATCGACGTCGGGCAGGACGCCAGCACCGTCGACAAGGTCCCCGGGGTCAAGGGCAACCCGGGCGTGTTCGCCCAGCAGGCCGACACGGTGACCATCACCAACCTGCGGCAGAACAACTACGCCACCACCGCCGCGGTCTTCACGCTGCCCAACCTGCGCATGGGCTTCAGCTCCGACGGGTGCTGACGTGACCGGGGGACAGCACACGGCGCCCGCCGCCGGCGTCCGCGCACGCTGGCGGCACTGGCGGCGCGCCCGGCCGTTCACCGCCGGGCTGCTCATCGCGCTCGGCGGCGCGGAGATGCTGGTGACGCTGCGCGCGCCGCTCGGCGTCCTGCTGCACGTCGGGCCGCAGGGCCTGGCCGCGTACCTGGTCCCGGCGGTGCTGGTGATCTGCGGCGTGCTGCTGATCACCACCCCGCAGCAACGGGTCTTCTATGCGGTGCTCTCCCTGGTGCTCGGGCTGGTCTCCTGGCTCACCTCGAACCTGGGCGGGTTCCTGGTCGGCATGTTGCTGGCGCTGGTGGGCGGGGCGCTCGCGTTCGCCTGGACGCCGGTCAAGCAGCGCGCGGCCCAGGCCGAGACGTCGGCGACACCCGCCGCCACGGCCTCAGCTGCCACCGCGCCCGGGCCGCGCGAGCCCGTCGACAGCTCGGCGCCCACCGAGTCCCTCGACGCGCTCCTGTCGACCGAGCCGGGGCCGTCGCGCGACGCCCGGGCGGAGCGCGGCTGACTCAGCGGGCGGTGTCCGCCACCGCCTGCGCGAACACCTCGGAACGGTGCTCGAAGTTGCGGAACCGGCCGTAGCTGGGCGCGGCCGGGGACAGCAGCACCACCCCGCCGGCCGGGGTGAGCTTGCGGGACAGCCCGACGGCGGCGACCAGGTCGTCGGCCAGTTCGGTACGCACAGACGGCAGGCCGGACAGCGCCTCCACGATGCGGGGGCCGCTGTCCGGCACGCCGATCACGGTGATCTCCCGATCGGCCAGGTGCGCGCGCAGCGGGCTGTAGTCCAGCCCCCGGTCGGCGCCGCCGACGATCACGGTCAGCGGCCGCCCCTCGTACGCGTCGATCGCGTGCATCGCCGCGTACGGGCTGGTGGCGAGCGTGTCGTCGACGAAGGTGAGCCCGGACGGGTCGGCGATCTCGGTGAGCCGGTGCGCCAGGCCCTGGAACTCGGCGACCGCGACGGCGAGGCTGTCCTTGCGCGCCACCACGTCGATGCCGAGCGCGTCCAGCACGGCGAGCGCGACGCAGAGGTTGCCCTCGTTGTGCCGCCCGACCAGCGGCAGCACCGCGCGCGGGAACAGCGGCGTGTCCCGCAGGTGGAACCACTGCGTGCCGTCCGGGCCGGTCGCCACGTGCGTCGTGTCCGGTGAGCCGGCCCGGATCGCGGGCCGGTCGCCCAGCTCCGCGGCCAGGCGCGGATCGGCGCCGTTGACCACCACGGCGTGCGGGCCGTGCGCGACCAGGTTCAGCTTGTCCCGGTAGTACTCCCGCTCACCGCCGTGCGCGTCCAGGTGCTCGGGGAACAGCGCGGTCACCACCGCCACCCGCGGCGAGTCGGTCAGGTCGGCGCACTGGTAGCTGGACAGCTCCAGCACGTACAGCTCGGCCTCCGGCAGGTCCAGCAGCGGCACCCCGATGTTGCCGCCGAACACGTTCGGCCGGTCCATCGCGGTGAGCAGGTGGCTGATCAGGCTGGACGTGGTGCTCTTGCCCTTGCTGCCGGTCACCCCGACGGTCCGGCCCGCGTGGTCGGCCATCCACAGCGCGCTGCCCTGGGTCACCGGCACGGACCGGCGGCGCAGCTCCACCATCCACGGGTGCGTGTTCGGCACCCCCGGCGAGCGGACCACGACGTCCGCGGCGGCCAGCCGGTCGAAGCCCTCCTCGCCGGTGACCAGCGGCGCCGCGTCGGCGAGCGGGCCTTCCCAGGGCAGGGTGAGGAAGTTGGCGCTGTCGTCGACGACGACCAGGCCGGCCGGCCCGTGCGCGGCGATCGCGGTCACCGCGGCCCGGCCCTCGCGGCCGGCGCCCCAGACGGCGACATGACGTCCGCGCAGATCAGACAGGCGCACGGGCTCTCCTCGGACTCGGTCGGTGCACGGCGGTCGGGGGTCGGCCCAGCCGGACACGGGCGGACGAACCAGGGCCTAGTATGGCGTGTGCCCAACGAGCAGCTGCGGCGGATGGACGCCTTCACCTTCCCGTCCTACTCGATCGACTTCGCCACCGGCGAGGTCCTGTTCGACTACGCCCTGACCGGCCCCGACGGCGAGCAGCGATTCACCGAGGTGATCACGCTTCCGCTGCCGTCCGAGCCGGTCTCCGGCGCCACCGCGGCCATCCTGGCGCGGGTCCTGGAGCTGCTGCACGTCGTCGCCGGCGTCAGCTACTACAAGGCCGCCGCGCCGCCCCGGCTGGTGCTGCCCGCGCCGCTGGGCGCCGCCGCCGTCGAGCTGGTCACCGCCGTCTACACCAAGGGCCTCGCCGAGTACGCGTACCGCAACGACCTGCCGTACGTGCTGGACCTGCGCCCCGAGGTGCCCGCCGGGACGGTGGACCCGGCGACTCCGCTGGACAACTCAGACCGGCGTCCGCTGTCGGCGGTGGGCGGCGGCAAGGACTCCATCGTCACGCTGGAGGCGCTGCGCCGCGCCGGCCTCGACCCGGTGCCCTTCTCGGTCAACCCGAACCACGTGATCGTGTCGGTGAACGAGGCGTCGGACCTGGTGCCGCTGGCCGCCCGGCGACGGCTGGACCCGGTGCTGTTCGAGCTGAACGCGGCCGGCGCGCGCAACGGGCACATCCCGGTAACCGCGATCAACTCGCTGATCGCCGTGGCCACCGCCGTGCTGCACGGCCTCGGCCCGGTGGTGATGTCCAACGAGCGCTCGGCGTCCGACCCGAACCTGATCTGGAACGGCCACGAGATCAACCACCAGTGGTCCAAGGGCGTCGAGGCCGAAGGGCTGCTGCGCGCGGCGCTGGCCGAGCACGCCGGGCTCACCGAGCCGTACTTCTCGTTGCTGCGCTCCCTGTCCGAGCTGCACATCGCCCGGCTGTTCGCCGAGATCGACCGGTACGACGCGGTGGTGACCAGCTGCAACGCCGCGTTCAAGCTGCGCGACGCGAGCGAGCGGTGGTGCCGGGACTGCCCGAAGTGCCGCTTCGTGTTCCTGGCCATGGCGCCGTTCATGCCCCGGGAGCGGCTGACCGGCATCTTCGGCGGTGACCTGCTGGCCGACGAGTCCCAGGTGCCCGGCTACCGGGAGCTGCTCGGCGTCGACGGGCACAAGCCGTTCGAGTGCGTCGGCGAGGTGGAGGAGTCGGTGGTGGCGCTGAGCCTGCTCGCCCAGCAGGACCAGTGGCGCGACGCCCCGGTGGTACGCGCCCTGGTCGCGGCCCTGCCCGACACCGCCTGGCAGGCGGCGGCGACCTCCGACGTCTTCACCCCCGGCGGCCCCAACTTCGTCCCCACCCCCTACGCCAAGGCCCTGACCGCCCTAACCTGACCCCGCCCTCTCCCCTCTCCCCGCCCCCGCCCCCGCCCCCGCCCCGTCGATCATGAAGTTAGCGGGGCGAATTCGGGCGAATCACCGGCTCAACCTCATGATCAACTCTCCCGTCTCATCGATCTTGGACTTGTGGTGCCGCGCAAAAGCCGCGTTTCTGGGCATCGCGGGCGCCACAAGTCCAAGATCGGCGAGCTCGGCCGAGCGCCGCGCCGGGGGTCAGGGGGTGCGGATGGCGTCCAGGGCCAGCAGGGCCACGTGCAGTGACAGGCATCTGTCGACCGAGTCCAGGTCGGCGTCGAGGATGCGGCCGATCCGGGCCAGCCGCTCGTAGAACGCCGGCCGGGACAGGTGCGCCGCGGCCGCGCCGGCCGACTTGTTCCGCCCCTGCTCCAGGTACGCGCGCAGCGTGCCGAGCAGCTGCTCGCGGGGGTGCTGGGCGTCGTACGTTAGCAGTGCCCCGAGTTCGCGCTCGACGAACGTCTGCAACCGGGGCTCGTCACGCAGCAGGTGCAGCAGACCGGCCAGCCCGACGTGCGGCAGCCGGTAGCAGGGCAGGTCACGGGGGTCCCGCCGGGCCGCCTCGGCGATCTGGCGCGCCTCGACGAGTGAGCGGCGCGCCTCGCGCAGACTGCCCACGCCGGAACCGGCCGCCACCACGGTGCGGGTGGCCGGAGGGCGGGACGGGGCGGCGTCGAGGCGTACCCGGCGCAACGCCGTGGCGAACGCGGCGAGTGCCTTCTCCTCGGCGGCCGCGTCGGGCAACGCCAGCAGCGCCCCCACCGCGTGGTCGTCGACGGCGCTGGTCAGGGCGGTCAGTTTGGCGTCCCGCACGGCCTGGCCGACCGCCTCGGCGAGGTCGCGCAGGCGGGCCGGACCGGCCTCGGGGTCGGCGTCGGCGCCCGGGCCGGCGTCGGCGGCCGGTTCGTCGCCGCGGTGCCGGACCACCACGCCGACCAGGTGCCGGCGGTCCAGGACGACGCCGAGCGCCTTGGCGCGCAGCGCCACCTCGTCCACCGGGCGGGAGTGGTCGATGAGCGCGGTCAGCAGCGTGCGGTGGATCTGCCGTTCCAGGCCCTCGGCGTCGCGGCGGATCAGCCGCCCCAGGGCCAGCGTGGAGGCGGCCCGCTCGATCAGGATGGTCAGCCGCGTCGGCGGGGCGGACTCGGCGACCGGCCAGCGCAGCAGCAGCCGTCCCCAGTCCTGCCCGCGCGCCCCGACTGTGGTGACCAGCCAGCCGCTGCCCGGGTCGTACGCGGTGCGCCCGGCCGGGCGGATCTGCCGGGAGTGCTGTTCCCAGCCGTCCAGCAGCAGTTCCGCGTTCTGCCCCGCCGGGTCGTACGCAAGCACCTGCCGGGACAGGTTCTCCAGCACCATCGGGCAGCCGGCCAGCTCGGCGGCCTGCCGCAGCACCTCGGCCGGTTCGGCGCCCTCCACCGACAGGTCGGTGAACCGCTGGTGGATCTCCTCGGTGGCGCGCAGCTCGGTGAGCTGGGCGTCCACGATCAGCCCGTGCACCGCCTCGGTGATCCGGACGAACGGGGTGCCCCGGCGCAGCTCGACCAGGGGCAGGCCGCGGCGTTCGGCGGCGGCGGCCATCACCCGGGGCACACCGGTGAGGTACCGGCGGCCCAGCTCGACCACCAGGCCGGAGGCGCCGACGTCGGCGAGGGTGCCGATGAACTCGCGCAGCCCGGCGTCGTCGGCCGGCAGCCCGATGCCGGTGGTCAGGACCAGTTCCCCGCCGCCGAGCAGGGTGGCGATGTCGGGCACCTCGGCGATGTGCACCCACCGCACCGGGCGGTCCAGCCCGGCGTTCCCGGCGACCAGGCGTGGCGCACCGTGGCGCATCGGCACCAGGTCCAGGACCTCACGCACGGTAGGGAACACGGGCGACACGCTACCCTGCGTCACCAGCGTTGCCGAGGGCCGCACCGGCCGGCTCGCCGGGGAGGACGAGCCGGACGGTGGTGGATCAGTCGACGCCGAACTCCATGGCGGCCCGGTCGAGCGCCTCGTCCTCGGCGGTGGGCACGCCCCGGGAGGCGATGGCCTCGGCACCGCCCTGCGGCATGGCGCCGATGAGCCCGGTCGAGGCCGCCTGGGCGGCGCCCACGACCCGCTGCGGGTTGCCGCCGCCGACCATGCCGACGGAGGCGTACTGCTCCAGCTTGGCCCGGGAGTCGGCGATGTCCAGGTTGCGCATGGTGAGCTGGCCGATCCGGTCGGCCGGGCCGAACGCCGAGTCCTGGGTGCGCTCCATCGACAGCTTGTCCGGGTGGTAGCTGAAGGCCGGGCCGGTGGTGTCGAGGATCGAGTAGTCCTCGCCCCGGCGCAGCCGCAGCGTGACCTCGCCGGTGACCGCCGTGCCGACCCAGCGCTGCAGCGACTCGCGCAGCATCAGCGCCTGCGGGTCCAGCCAGCGGCCCTCGTACATGAGGCGGCCGAGGCGGCGGCCCTCGTTGTGGTAGTTCGCCAGCGTGTCCTCGTTGTGGATGGCGTTGACGAGCCGCTCGTACGCGGCGTGCAGCAGCGCCATGCCGGGGGCCTCGTAGATGCCCCGGCTCTTGGCCTCGATGATCCGGTTCTCGATCTGGTCGGACATGCCCAGGCCGTGCCGGCCGCCGATGGCGTTGGCCTCCAGCACCAGGTCGACGGCGCTGCCGAACTCCTTGCCGTTGATCGTCACCGGGCGGCCCTGGTCGAAGCCGATGGTGACGTCCTCGGTGGGGATCTCCACGGACGGGTCCCAGAACTTCACGCCCATGATCGGCTCGACCGTCTCGATGCCGGTGTCGAGGTGTTCCAGCGTTTTCGCCTCGTGGGTGGCGCCCCAGATGTTGGCGTCGGTGGAGTACGCCTTCTCGGTGCTGTCCCGGTAGGGCAGGCCGCGCTCCAGCAGCCACTCCGACATCTCCGTGCGGCCGCCCAGCTCGGTGACGAAGTCGGTGTCCAGCCACGGCTTGTAGATCCGCAGCTGCGGGTTGGCCAGCAGGCCGTAGCGGTAGAACCGCTCGATGTCGTTGCCCTTGAACGTCGAGCCGTCGCCCCAGATCTGGACGTCGTCGGCGATCATCGCCCGGACGAGCAGCGTGCCGGTCACGGCACGGCCCAGCGGGGTGGTGTTGAAGTAGGCCCGCCCGCCGGAGCGAATGTGGAAGGCGCCGCAGGTCAGCGCCGCCAGCCCTTCCTCGACCAGCGCGGCGCGGCAGTCGACCAGCCGGGCGACCTCGGCGCCGTAGGTGTGGGCGCGGCCGGGCACCGAGGCGATGTCGGGCTCGTCGTACTGGCCGATGTCGGCGGTGTAGGCGCAGGGGACGGCGCCCTTGTCGCGCATCCACGCGACCGCGACCGAGGTGTCGAGGCCGCCGGAGAAGGCGATGCCGACACGTTCGCCGATGGGCAGGGAGGTGAGAACCTTGGACACAAGGAAGATTATGCACGGTCTCGCATGGTCATGCAAGCCGGTCCGTCAGAGCGGGTCGTCGCGCCCCAGCTCCCAGAACGCCACCGCCGCGGCGGCGGCCACGTTCAGCGAGTCCACGCCGCGCCGCATCGGGATCACCACCCGCACGTCGCTGGCGGCCTGCGCCGCCGCGGTCAGCCCCGGCCCCTCCGCCCCGAGCAGCAACGCCGCCCGCTCCCGCTGCGCCGGGGTCAGCCGCTGCATCGGTACGGCATCCGGCGCGGGCGTCATCGCCAGCACCGTGAACCCGGCCGCCCGGACCTGGTCCAGCCCGCCGGGCCAGCTGTCGAGCTTCGCGTACGGGACCGCGAACACCTCGCCCATGCTGACCCGCACGCTGCGCCGGTACAGCGGGTCGGCGCAGGTCGGAGAGAGCAGCACCGCGTCGACGCCGAGCGCGGCCGCGCCCCGGAAAACGGCCCCCAGGTTGGTGTGGTTGTTGACGTCCTCCAGGATCACCACGCGGCGGGCGGCGGCCAGCACCTCGTCGGCCGACGGCAGCGGCCTGCGGTGGAACGACGCGAGCACGCCCCGGTGCACGTGGAAGCCGGTGGCCCGCTGGAGCACCTCCGGCGTGGCCGCGTACACCGGGGTGTCGCCGGTGTCCAGGTCGGCGAGCTGGTCCACCCGCTTCGCGTCGACCAGGTACGACCGGGCCGGGTAGCCGGCCCGCAGCGCCCGCCGCAGCACCAGTTCCCCCTCGGCGATGAACAGCCCGTGCGGCGGTTCCCAGCGGGTACGCAGCTCCACGTCGGTGAGCGCGCGGTAGTCGGCGATCCGGTCGTCGTCGGGGTCGGTGATCTCGTGGACGGGCACCAGGCGATTCTGCCCGGCCCGCCCGGCCACCCCGGCACGGGCCGGGTTTCCGCCGCCCCGGGCGGGGAAGGGAGCCGGAGGGCCGACGCGACGGAGGGACCACGATGGGCGCGGATCACGACGGCAACCTCCCCCGCGACGCCACCGTCGCCGACTACCTGGTCGCCCGGCTCGCCGAGTGGGGCGTGCACCGCTACTACGGCTACCCGGGCGACGGGATCAACGGCATGACCTCGGCGCTGCAACGCGCCGAGGGGCGGGCCCGGTTCATCCAGGTCCGGCACGAGGAGACCGCCGGTTTCGCGGCCGGCGCGCACGTCAAGTACGGCGGCGGCCCGCTCGGCTGCGTGGTGGTGACCAGCGGCCCGGGCGCGATCCACGCGCTGAACGGCCTCTACGACGCCAAGCTCGACCACCAGCCGGTGGTGGCGCTGCTCGGGCACACCGCGCTGCCCGCCGAGGGCGGCGGCTACTACCAGGAGGTGGACCTGCTCTCGCTCTACAAGGACGTGGCCTCGGCCTTCCTGGCTCAGCTCGACGACCCGTCCCAGGCCCGGCACCTGGTGGACCGGGCCTGCCGCACCGCGCTGGCCCGGCGTACCGTGACCGCCCTGGTCCTCCCCTCCGACGTGCAGGACCTGCCGGCGGTGCCGCACCCGCCGCACGCGCACGGCTACTACCACACCAGCGCGGTGCCGAGCAGCGAGCCGACGGTGCCGCCGGAGGCCGACGTGCGCCGCGCCGCCGAGGTGCTGCGCGGCGGTGAGCAGGTGGCGATGCTGGTCGGGCAGGGCGCGCTGGGCGCCGAGGACGAGGTACGCCGGATCGCCGACCGGCTCGGCGCCGGGGTCGCCACCGCGCTGCTCGGCTTCGCCGCCGTCGACCACCGCCAGCCCTGGGTGACCGGCGCGATCGGTCTGCTCGGCAGCCGCCCCAGCTGGCAGCTCATGCGCGAGTGCGACCGGCTGCTGATCGTCGGCAGCCAGATGCCGTACTCGGAGTTCTACCCACCGGAGGGGCAGGCCCGGGCGGTGCAGATCGACATCGACGGCACCCGGATGGGGTTGCGCTACCCGACCGAGGTGAACCTGACCGGCGACGCCGGGCCGACGCTGCGCGCCCTGCTCAAGGAGCTGGGCCCGGGGCCGGGCCCGACCGCCTGGCGGGCCACGATCGCCGACGCCACCGGCAAGTGGCGGGCCGCGCAGCGCGAGGTCGCCGCCCAGCCCGCCGACCCGGTGAACCCGCAGTCGCTGTTCACCTCGCTCGACGACGCGCTACCCGGCGACGCCATGCTCGCGGTGGACTGCGGCACCGCCACCGCCTGGTACGCCCGCCACGTGCGCGTGCGCCCCGGCATGCTGGCCAGCCTCTCCGGCACGCTGCTGTCCATGGGCGGCGGCATGCCGTATGCGCTGGCGGCGAAGTTCGCCCACCCGGACCGCCCGGTGATCGCGCTGCTCGGCGACGGCGCGATGCAGATGAACGGCGTCAACGAGCTGATCACGGTGGCGAAGTACTGGCGGGAGTGGTCCGACCCCCGGTTCGTGGTGCTCGTGCTCAACAACCGGGATCTGGCGTTCGTCAGCTGGGAGCAGCGGTCCGGCGAGGGCACGCCGATGTTCCCGGACAGCCAGGACCTGCCGGACGTGGCGTACCACAAATGGGCGGAGGTGCTGGGCCTCGGCGGCGAGCTGGTCGACTCCCCCGCCCGGGTGGACGGCCTGTGGCAGCGGGTGCTCGACGCGGACCGGCCGGTCGTGGTCAACGCGGTGGTGGACCCGGCCGAGCTGATGCTGCCGCCGCACTTCACCGCCGAGCAGGCCCGCAAGACCGCCGCGGCGATGCTGCGCGGGGACAGCGACCGGGCCGGCATCGTGCGCCGCGGCGTACCGGCCGCGCTCGCCACGTACCGGCCCCGCCGCCGGGGGCGCTGACCCGTCAGGCCCGCTCGTAGCGCAGCAGCACCGACCGCCCGTCGAAGGCGCGCGTCCCGGCCAGCCGCAGGCTCTGCCGGGGCAGGCCGGGCAGCACCTGCCGCCCGCCGCCGAGCACCACCGGGTGCACGATCACGTGGAACTCGTCGACCAGGCCGAGCGCGGCCAGCGCCGTCGCCGCGCCGGTGCCGCCGGTGACCAACAGGTCGCCGGGGAACCGCTCGCGGACCTCGGCGAACTCCTTCGCCAGATCGCCGCCGCCGACCACCAGGGCGCCGTGGCCGGCCTCGGCGAGCGTGCGGGAGACCACGACCTTCGGGGTACGCCGCCAGATCGGCACGAACGCCAGGTCGTGCGGATGGTCGGAGATCGACTCGACCTGCGGCCAGTAGGCGGCCATCATCTCCCACACCCGCCGCCCGTAGACGAAGGCGGAGGCCCGCTCGGCCAGGTCGATCGAGTACGCCGACAGCTCCTCCCCCATCTGCGGCCAGTCGAATTCGCCGTTCGGCCCCTCGATGAAGCCGTCGACCGACGTGTGCACCCCGTAAATGACAGTGCCCATGATGTGTTCCTCCGCGTTGCGGCGCGTCCCGGTCGGGCGCGCTCGCCGGTGGGTCGGAGCCGGCAGGCCGGATCCGACAACCCGGTCGCGCCGATTGTCGGCCGGGCCGGCGGCTCCCGGTCAGGTTACGGTCCGGCCAGCCGCCGTTCGATCTCGTCCGCCGTGGCAGTGGCCCCGATCCGGGCGGCCACCTGGTGGGCGCGCCGCCAGACGTCCCGGGCGGCCTCGGCCCCGGTCAGCCGCTCCACCGCCCGGGCCAGGTCCATCAGTGCCTCCAGCTGCAACGGCGGGCTCGCCGTCAGGTCGTCGGCCGCCTGTTCGAGCAGGACCCGCGCCCGCGCCGGCTCGCCCGACATCAGGCTGATCCTCCCCTGGGCGTACCGGGCATAGGCCAGATACGCCGCGGCCCGCGTCTCCCGGGCCTGCGTCAGGGCGGCGTCGGCGTACCCGGCCGCCTCGCCCAGCCGGCCGTGCCCGGCGAGCATCGCGGCGACCTCGCTGAGCAGCGCCACCTCACCGAGCCGGTCACCGTGCCGCCGGACCAGATCCACGGCTTCCAGGTACGCCGCCCGGGCCTCGTCCACCGCGCCACGGTGGTCGTGCCAGCGGCCCGACGCGCGCAGGCCGAACGCGAGCGGCCGGGGCGTGCCGGCGGCCCGCAGCAGTGCCACCGCCCGTTCGAGCGTCTCCCCGGCGGCCGGATCGCCCTCCTGCAACTGGAGGATGCCGAGCCGGACAAGTTTCGGTCCGGCGCCCACCTCGTCGCCGGCCTCCTGGTAGAGCTCGATGGAGCGGACCAGGCTGGCGCGTGCCGACGCCCGGTCCCCCAGTCCCTCGTACACCTGGTTCTCGACGCCGGCGATGTCGGCCCGCAGCCAGGGCTGGGCGAGCGGCTCGGCCGCCGCGGCCGCGGCCTGCGCGTAGCCGAGCGCGGCCTCCAGGTCACTGCGAGACAGGGCCGCGAACGCCACGCAGAGCCGGAGCCGGGCGGTCCCCTCCGGGTGCCGGCGGCGCTCGGCGGCCGCCAGCCCGGTCTCGGTGACCCGGGTCAGCTCGTCCAGCCGGGCGTCCACGAAGAGGTAGTAGTCGCAGTGCCAGGCCAGCGCCCAGGCGTAGTCCTCCAGGCCGGGTGTCGCGGCGGCCTGCTCGATGACGGCGAGCAGGGCGGCCCGTTCGGCGCCGAACCAGCGTTTCGGGTCGCGCAGGTGCTCACCGGTGGGCGCCGGTGACCTCGGCAGGTCGGCGACGATGACGGCGCCGCCCTCCTGGCTCAGCGCCACCCGGGCCTGCTCGGTCAGGGTCAGCCAGGCGCCGAAGACGCGTCGCAGCACCTCCGGCCGCTCCCCCGGCCCCTCCTCCCGCGCGGCGCGCTCCCGGGCGAACGCGCGGACCAGATCGTGCAGGTGGTAGCGGACCTGGCCCAGCTCGTCCGGCCCGGTCACCTCGACCAGGTTGGCCTCGACCAGACCGGTGACCGCGTCCGCCGCGCTCGCCTCGTCGTCGAGCAGCACGCCGGGCAGCCACGGCGGGGCCCGGTCGAGGTCCAGCACCGCGAACCGGCGCAGCAGCCGGCGGGCCGGCGCGTCCAGCGCCACGTACGCCGAGTGGAACGCCGCCCGTACGCTGCGGTCCGCGCGGGTGAGATGGTCCAGCCGGTGCGAGAGTTCGGCGAGCTGCGCCGCCGCCTGCCGCAGCGACAGCACGCCGGGTATCGCCAGCCGGGCGCCCGCGATCCGCACCGCCAGCGGCAGCAGCCCGCAGTGGTGGACGACGTCGGACGCGGAGCCGGGCTCGGCGGCGACGCGGTCCGCGCCGATGATGCCGGCGAGCAGCCGCAGCGCGTCCGCCTCGGGCAGCGGGTCCAGCCGCAGCTGGTGGGCGCCGTCGACGTCGACCAGCGCGCGCCGGCTCGTGATCAGCACGACGGTGTCCGTCCCAGGCAGCAGCGGGCGCACCTGCGCCGCGTCGGCCGCGTTGTCCAGCAGCACCAGGCCGGGCCGCTCGGCCATCGCCCCCCGGAACAGCGCGGCGCGTTCCTCCAGGTCCGCCGGGATCTCCGCGCCGGGCACGCCGAGCGCCCGCAGGAACCGCCCGAGCACCTCGACCGGGGGCGACGGATGCTCGTGCCCGTTCAGGTCGACGTACAGGTGCGGACCGGGGTACTCCGGGCCGAGGTGGTGGGCGATCCGAACCGCCAGCGCGGTCTTGCCGACGCCGGGCAGGCCGCTGATCGCCGTCACGGCGACCGCCGGTCGTTGCGGAAGCCACGCCAGGACCGCCGTCAGCTGCTCCTCCCGGCCGACGAAGTCGGTGAGGCCGGCCGGAAGCATCCGGACCGGTGGGCGTCCGGCCCACTCCCCCGCAGCGTCAGAGGCTTCGGTGCCGACCGCATCGGGGACGTCGTCAGTGGCGGCGGACCCGTGCGGTCCGGCGGACCCCTGCGGCCCCTCCGCCGGGCGCGGTCCGGAGGCGGGCGGGCGGTCCTGCGGCGCGACGACCGGCACCGCGTCGGCCGCCGCCCGCAGGCTGGGGTCGTTGCGCAGGATCAGGTCGCGCAGCCGGGTCAGCTGCGCCGTCGGGTCGACGCCGAGCTCCTCGGCCAGGCGGCGGCGCAGCTGGTCGAACCGGTCCAGCGCCTCGCCCTGCCGGTCCGCCAGGTAGAGGGCCCGCATGAGCTGACCCACGAGCGATTCCCGCCAGGGGTACGCCTCGACCAGCTCGGTGAGCCGGCCGATCACTCCGTCGTACCGGCCGAGGCCCAGCTCCAGGCCGAGGCAGCGCTCGACCACAGTCATCCGCCGTTCGTCGAGCCGCTGCGCCGCCGCGGTGAGCGCCGGCGTACGCAGGCCGTCGAGCGCCGGACCGCGCCACATCGCCAGCGCGGCGTGCAGCTCGGACACCGCCTCCTCCGCGGCGCCGCCCCGGTCGAGACTCTCCTCGGCCCGGCGTACCCGTTCCTCGAAGACGTCCAGATCGAGCTGACCGTCGGCAACGGTGAGCAGGTACCCGGAGCCGTGGGTGGCGATCACGTCGCCGGGCAGACCGGCGGCACGCAGCGCCCGTCGCGCCGCCGCGACCCGGTTGCGGACCTGGACGTCCGCGCTCGCCGGCGGATGGCCGCCCCACGCGGCGTCCATGAGACGGGACACCGGGACGATCCGGTTGGCCTCCAGCAGCAACGCGGCGAGCATTGCCTGACTGCGCGGGCCACCGACGCGGACCGTCCGATCGTCGAGGCCAACCTCGACCGGGCCGAGCAGCCGAAACATGACCGCCGGCACCATTCGCTCCCCCCGAAGCGCGCGGACCCGGGCGACCACTTCATGATCGCCCTCCGGCCCACCCTAGACGAGGTCGCGCGAGGTCAGACAGTGGCGCGTCCCAGCGGTGGCCGGGGGGACCCACCACTGTGTCCGGTCGTCGCCGCCGGTCAGCCGATCGGCTCCGGCGCGGTCTGCGGCGCCGGGCCGGAGGTGGCGCGCGTCCGGCGTCGTCGGGCGTGACGGCGGTAGAACGTGACCAGGAAGATCGCCTGGAGCGTGCCCTCGACCAGCAGGACGACCGCGCCGTCCACGGCCGCGAGCAGGCTTCCGCCGGTCGCGCCGGCCAGCACGGCCGAGCCGGCCTGGATCGCGCCGTGCGCGACGATCGGGATTCCGAACAGGACGAAGCTGGACAACGCGACGGCGCTGCCCGCCACCACCGCCAGCGCGTAGATCCGTACCGCGCGCCGCTCGTGCGGCGGCAGGACGGCCGTGGGATCCCCGGCGGACGCCGCCACCCGGCCGGGAAACGCCGCGTGCAGACCCCGGCGCAGCAGGTGCCGGGCGTACGCGAAACCGTCCTGGAACAGGTTGCGGCACCGCAGCAGGTCCAGCAGGACGAAGTAGCAGTCGGTGCGCATGTAGACGTGCAGTTGCAGCGCCATCGACATGACGACCACCAGGACGACTGCGGACAGCAGCCCTTCGGCAAGCGGATGCGGGCGGGCGTACGCCATCACCAGCAGCGCGGCGCACACGACGGCGAAGTCCCAGAGCACCCCGCTGAGATACACGCGGTACCGGTAGCGGCGCGGCACCGACCAGATCGCCGTCACGTCGGTCTCCAGGACCAGGTGGTGCAGCCGGGTGGCGAAGCGGATCCGGGCCGGCGCGTCCAGCGAACGGGCCGCCACCAGGTGACTGAACTCGTGCAGCACTGCCGTCACGGAGAACAGCGCGGTGTTCACGAGCACGGCGAGACCGACGTAGCCGGTCCAGAAGAAGTCCCGGTACGAGGGCAGCAGTTCGGGACGGCGTACCACTGTGGCCAGCGTCGCCGCGACCAGCGCGAGGTAGGCCACCTTCGCCGCGGGGCCGAACAGCCAGCGCACGTGCCGGGCCCGCAGCCAGGGCAGGTGCGGCCGGTCCTCGCGGCGGGCGCCGCCGGTGGGCCGGCCGTCTACCTCGGCCACCAGGCCCGCCTCCCGCAGCGCGAGCACCAGGTCCACGAGGTCGAGGTCCACGTCGTGGTCGGCGGCGATCCGTTCCTCGGCCACGCCGATCGGCGCTCCCCCGTCGAGCAGCTCCACGGCGCGGGCGCCGATCGCGGGCAGCTCCACGAACTCGCCGACCTCCGGCCGGCCCACCACCACCGAGTCCGGGTCGTCGTCGGACGGCCGGATCCGCAGCGGGTGGAACCGTACCCGCGACGCGGTGCCCAGGTCCGGCGCCGCCTCGACGCCGGTGGTCGTCATCGCCCGGTCCTCACGCGCCGCGCGGACCGCACGAGGGGCAGTCCGGGTCCCGCGGCACGTCGATGAAGTAGTGGTGGTCCCAGCGCGCGGCGTTCTGGTGGAAGACCCGCCCGGCGACCTGCTGAGGCAGCCCGCCGAGGTGGTAGAGCACCTCCAGCGCGCAGAGGTGACCGGTCACGTTCGCGGTGGCGGCGATCACCGCGTTCGGTCGTTCCCCGCCGCGCAACGGCGTGCCGTCGGTCTGGATCTCGTGCTTGTCCGGCCGCCGCCGCAGGCAGGTGTAGCACCCGGTGCGACCCGGCATGAACGAGCCGACCACCGTCATCGGCCCGGTGTAGAGCGCCATGAACCACGGCGTGCCGGTCCGCAACGCCGCCTCGTTCGTCCAGTCCTGGATCTGGTCGACGGGCCGGTCCGCGCAGAGGACGAAGGCGTCCCGCCCGTTCATCAGCGGCACCAGATCGTCGGCGGAGCGGACCCGGCACTCCTCCCCGGTGACCTCGACGTGCGAGTTCATCGCCCGCAGCCGGTCCACGGCGACCTTCACCTTCGGCTGGCCGAGGTCGCTCTCGGTGTAGAGCAGCTGGCGGGTCAGGTTCGGCTGGTCGATCACGTCGAAGTCGGCGCAGTGCAGGCCGCCGACGCCGCTGGCGACGAGTCCGGCCGCGACCGCCGTACCGGTGCCGCCGAGACCGAGTACGGCGACCCGGGCCCGCCCGATGCGCGCCTGCACGTCGAAGGGCGAGCGGCGCGGCTGGGTGTCGATCCAGGCGTAGAAGTGCCGGGCCCGGTCGTAGCGCTGCGCGGCCTCCACGGTGAACCCGTCGGGCAGCGGGGCCGCCGCGTCCTCGACGAAGCCCTGCGCGATGAGCTGGTCCACCACCTCGCGGACGCTCTCGTCGTCGATGCCCGGGTGCGTCTCGGCGAGGTCCTCGCAGACCTCCCACACGTACCGGGTGCCGTCGAGCAACGTCAGGATGCGGGCGATCGTGCCGTCCTCGTCGTCCTGGATCTCCGAGGCGACGCCGTACTGCATCAGACCGATGATCAGCCGGTTCCCCGGCAGCGTGTAGGGCTCGTGGACGCTCTTGATGCGCGGCTTGAGCATGGGTACCGCAACCTCACTAACGCTCGGCGGAAGGCGGGAAAGCGGCACCCCGGCCGCCGGGCGTGCGTGATGGCGACCGGGGTGCCGGCGGCGGATCAGGCGCCGTTGCTCTCGCGGATGACGGTGGTCTCCAGCCGCTCCAGCTTGCGGACCTTCAGCGAGAGCTTCTTCTTGCCGGCCTGCTCGATCGTGGCCTTCTCCATGGACGCCTCCTCGATTCGGGTACGCCTTCCGCGATACCGCGGAAGACGAGCCCAAGCCTGTCGCCAAGCGTCATCGGTCGATCACAAGTCGATCATCAACGGCCGTTGGCGGGCGCCGCTAGCATCCGGGTACGTGACCCGACCGGTAATGATCGCGTTGATCGGCGTCGACGGCTCCGGCAAGACCACCCAGGCGAAGGCGCTGGCCGAACGGCTGCGCCGGCGCGGTGTCCGGGCGCGGTACTTCGAGAACGCCGGTGGGAGGCCACTGTGGAACCGGCTGGCCCGGGCGCTCGGCCGGACGGACGGGGTGGCGCTGTTCGGCCGTACCGTCTATCCGGCGCTGGAGGCGACGGTGCGCGCGGCGGCGATGGCCCGGACCGTGGCGGTGGCCCGCCTGACCGGCCGGGTCGCGGTGCTGGACCGGTGGACCTGGTGCCAGGACGTGATCATGGCGGCCCGGGGCGACCGGGGACGGCGGGTGGCGCGCGCCGCGTACGCCGTGTTTCCGCGCCCGGCGGTGGTGTGCTTCCTGGCCACCTCGCCCGAGGTGGCGCAGCGGCGGGTGGCCGCACGGGGTATCGACACCGAGGAACTGGCGCACCTGCGCGCGCTGGACGCCGCGTACCGGGCGCTGCCGGAGTTCGGCTCGTTCGTCACGCTCGACGGCGACGCCACCCTGGACGAGGTGGCCGCCGCGCTCGACGCGGCGGTGGACGCCGTCGTGGGCGCGGGTGGGGTGCGGTGTTAAGAAGGGGCCCTTCCTCTACCGGAGGCGTTAAGAAGGGGCCCTTCCTTAACCGCGCTCGCGCAGCCAGCGGAGCACGTCGGAGGGCAGCTCGCGGTCCTCGCGCTGCTCGCGGCGGTCCGGCTCGGTCCGCCGGGGCGGCTGCGGACGCTGCGGGTCGCCGACGAGCTTCCGGCTGGGGGCGGTGAAGTCGCGCACCGGCTCGCCGGTGACCGCCGTCCTGATGGTCCGTGCCACCGCGTCGATCACCTTCGCCTGCACGGCGGAGCCGACCAGGTCGGTGACGTCGTCCGGGTTGGCGGCGATGCCAGCCACGGCGACCTGCGGGGTGTACCCGACGAACGTCTCGGTGGCGTTCCGCTCCGAGCTGCCGGTCTTGCCGGCGACCGGGCGGCCCACGATCCGGTCGACGGCGGTGGCGGTGCCGCCGTTGCACTGCTCGAACGCGGACTGCTGGCCGACCGGGCAGCGGGCCGCGTCGGTGGCGGCGCGGGCCACGTCCGGTTCGAGGACCCGCTTGCACTCCGGCTGCCCCACGTCGACGGCGCTGCCGTCGGGCGTGGTCACCGAGACCACCGGCAGCGGCGTGCAGTACGTGCCCTCGGCGGCCACCGTCGCGTACGCGTTCGCCAGGTCGAGCGGGGTGGTGGCGGCCACGCCCAGCGTGAACGCGCCCCAGTCGGCGGCGTGGTCGCGGGCGAACGCGGCGTCGGAGCCGGCCCGGAAGGTGATGCCGAGGCGCTGCGCCATCTCCACCACCTTGTCCTCGCCGACCTGCTCGGCCAGCCAGACGAAGTACGTGTTGACGGAGCGGCCGAAGCCGTCCCACATCATCCGGTAGCCGTCCATCCACTGCGGGTTGGCGTTCGCCGGGCACCAGGTGCCGTCGCAGTTGCCCTCGTCGTCCGAGGCGTACCGGGTGGGCAGGCGGCTCGGGGCGTCGAAGCCGGTGGACAGCGGCTTGCCGGCCTCCAGCGCGGCCAGCATGGTGAACATCTTGAACGTCGAACCGGCCTGGTAGCCGTCGACGCTGGCGCCGCCGGAGATCAGCGGGTTGACCGTGTTCGGGTAGTTGGCCTGCCCGGCGGGGTTGTCGTCGAGGCTGTAGTGCCGGTTCACCGCCATGGCGAGCACCCGGCCGGTGCCGGGCTCGACCGCCGCGATCGGCAGCGCGCGCTTGTTGCCGTACCCGTAGACCTTGGTGGCCTGCTCCTGCGCGGTCTCCTGGATCTTCGGGTCGAGCGTGGTGACGACCCGGTAGCCGCCCCGGCGCAGCGCCTGCTCGCGCTCCTCGGGGGTGCTGCCGAAGGCCGGCTGGGTGAGCCACCACCGGCGCAGGTAGTCGCAGAAGAAGCCCCAGTCGTCGTGGCCCTGGGCGGTGGCGGTGCAGCCGTTGGGCTGGGCGGTCGGGCGCAGCGTGGGCGCCTGCGCCTTCGCCGCCGCGGCCTGCTGGGCGGTGATCGCGCCGGTCTCGGCCATCGCGTCGAGCACGTACGCCCGGCGGACCAGCGCCTGGTCGAGGTCGCCGTCGATCGGGCTGTACGCCTCCGGCGACTGGACCAGACCGGCGAGCAGCGCCGCCTCGCCCAGCGTCAGGTCGGCCGGGGCCTTGCCGAAGTAGCGCTGGCTGGCGGCGGCGACGCCGTACGCGCCGGAGCCGAAGTACGCGATGTTCAGGTAGCGGTTGAGGATCTCGTCCTTGGAGAGCGACTGCTCCAGCGCGTTCGCGTACCGGATCTCCTGGAGCTTGCGCCCGACGGTCTGCTCGGTGGCGGCCTGCCGCTCCTCCGCGGTGCGGTTCGGGTCGGTCTTGAGCACGTTGCGGACGTACTGCATGGTCAGCGTGGAGCCGCCCTGCTCGGTGCCGCCGCCCTTGACGTTCGCCACGAGCGCGCGGGCGATGCCGCGCAGGTCCGCGCCGCCGTGCGAGTAGAACCGCCGGTCCTCGGCCGCGATGATCGCCTGCCGCATCACCGGTGCGATCTCGTCCAGCGCCACGTCGGTGCGGTTGACGTCGTAGAACGTGGTGATCAGCGTGGTGCCGTCGTTGGCGTAGAGGTAGGAGCGCTGCGGCTGCACGGGGGTGCGCAGCGCGTCGGGCAGGTCCGCGTACGTGCCGAGCGCCGCCCGGGCGGCGAACCCGCCGAGCAGGCCGGCGGGAAGGGCGGCGACCGCGAGGACGAGCCCGGCGAGCAGGCCGGCCAGCAGCACGGTGAGCAGCCGCGACAGGGGCGACCGGGGAGACGGCATGGACTCCAGGATTGCCACGGATGCCGCCTACCGGCCACCTCGCCAGGCAACTGTCAGTTACCTCACGGCGACTGTCCAGCTCCGAACCGGTCAACCGGCCCCGAGTGGGCCCTTCGGTGACGGGGGCGGCACGGGTGCGGCGGCGACGCTGGCGGCGGCCGCGTCCCGGGCGATGGTCTCGGGCACCAGGCGGCCGCTGCGGTAGCCGATGCCGATGCCGGCGACCAGCACGAAGATCGCGCCGAACGTCTGGAGCGAGCCGATCAGCGCGCCACCGAGGCCGAGCAGCGGGGCGGCGATCATCAGCATGGTCCCGTCGCCGTAGGAGAACATCCCGGACCGGGCGACCGACCAGCCGGTCAGGAACCAGCCCACGCTGTAGAGGGTCGCGCCGAACAGCACGATGCCGCGCGCGGTCACGCCGAACACCGGCGTCTGCTCGGCCAGCCCGGCGAACGGCAGCATCAGCACCATCCCGCCGATGCTGGCGAGCAGCCCGGCCAGCGCGACGCGGCGGCAGCGGGTGGCGGCGAGCAGGCCGGTGAGCGCGAGCAGGGCGAGCAGCCCGAGCCACACCGAGGCGACCCAGCCGACCAGGTAGAGCGGCCGGCCGTCGGCCGGGTACGGGTCGTTGCCCACCCCGCCGTCGCTGGCCATCGCCACCAGGCCGTAGAGCACCGCGTACGCCGGCAGCAGCCAGACCGCCGCGCGGGCGAACCGGCGGACCGACCAGGCCCAGGTCGCGTCGGTGGCCGGCGCCCCGCGGCCGGGCTCGGAGACGAACGGCAGGACCCCGAACCCCCCTCCGGTACGCCGGGAGCCGATCGGTCCGGCGGGGTCGTGCGCGCCGGGGACCGGGGTACGGGAGAACAGGCGGTTCGCCGGGTCCTTCATGCCTCACCTCGTTCGCGCCGCGGGCGGCCCGGGACGCGCAAACGGCGCTCCGGCCCTGCTCACCACCCGTCCTGAAACCGATGGTGGCAGCCGCCGGAGCGCCGTATGAGGGATTCTCGGATTTGCCGGTCAGCCCCGCTCGCGCTGGTCCGCCGGGTCGTTCACCAGGCTCGCCGGCGAAACCGGCTCCGGCGCGGGCAGGCCCTGCGGGGCGTTGCCGCCGGTGGCCTGCGCCTCCGCCACTCGTACCTCGTCGTGGATCTCCTGGGCCGCGATGGCCGCGGCCTGGGCCGCCTCGGCGGCCTCCCGCTCGACCTCGCCGGCGCTCTTGGCGGCCTCCGGCGACGGCTGGTCGCCGACCATGTTGGCGAGCCCGCCCAGCGCGCCGCCCATGCCCTCCAGGGCCTTGGTCAGCTCGGTCGGGACGATCCAGACCTTGTTCGCAGTGCCGTTGGCGATCTGCGGCAGCGCCTGGAGGTACTGGTAGGCCAGCACCTTCTGGCTCGGGTTGGCGGTGTGGATCGCGTCGAAGACGGTACGGATCGCCTTCGCCTGGCCCTCCGCCTGCAGGATCCGGGCCTGCCGGTCACCGTCGGCGCGCAGCACCGCGGCCTGCTTCTCACCCTCGGCGGTGAGGATCTGCGACTGCTTGTGGCCCTCGGCGTTGAGGATCGCGGCACGGCGGTCCCGCTCGGCGCGCATCTGCTTCTCCATGGAGTCGCGGATGCTCGGCGGCGGCTCGATCGCCTTGATCTCGACCCGGGTCACCTTGATGCCCCAGCGGCCGGTGGTCTCGTCCAGCACGCCGGACAGGTGCCGGTTGATCTCCTCGCGGCTGGTCAGCGCGCGCTCCAGGTCGAGCGAGCCGATCACGTTACGCAGCGTGGTGACGGTGAGCTGCTCGATGGCCTGGAGGAAGTTGGAGATCTCGTAGGTGGCGCGAACCGAGTCGACCACCTTGAAGTAGAGCACCGTGTCGATCGAGACGACCAGGTTGTCGGAGGTGATCACCGGCTGGGGCGGGAAGCTGACCACCTGCTCGCGCATGTCGACCTTGGTACGCACCGCGTCCACGAACGGCACCAGCAGGTTCAGGCCCGGGTTGAGCGTGCGCTTGTACTTACCGAGCCGCTCGACCACGTCCTGCCGCTGCTGCGGCACGATCCGCACCGCCTTGAACAGCGTCACCACACCGATCAACGCCACCGCGATCATCAGGATCGCCAGAAACTCCATACCGTTCACCTTTTCGCTTCGGGCAGCTCGCCCGGGGTGGAAATGTCGTCCTGCCACACCAGGGCGGTAGCGCCCCGGACCTTGATCACCTGCACGTGCTCACCCTCGGCGTACGCGCGCGTCGCGTCGTACGAGCGGGCCGTCCACAGCTCACCATCAATCTTGATCATGCCGCGCTCGGAGTCGACCGGCTCCAGGACCACAGCAGTGGCCCCCTCCAGCGCCTCGATCCCGAACGGCTGCTCCCCGGTCTCGATCGCCGGCCGCGCGTGCCGCCGGACCACCGGACGGACCACCGCCACCGACAACGCCGACACCACGGCGAAGATCACCGCCTGCAACGCCACCGGCGCACCGAGCGCCGCGGCGCCGGCAGCGGCGAACGCTCCGACCCCGAACATGATCAGGAAGAGCGTCGTCGTAAAGATCTCGGCGACCGCTAATACCACACCCAGAACGATCCAGAACACGGCGTCCACGAGAACAATCCTGACACGTCAACGCACGTGTCATCGAACTGTCATGATCGCTAGGCTCGGCTCGGCGTACCGCGCCCACCGCCGACGAGGAGGACGACATGGCCCTGCTGCCCGAAACCGCGCGTCAGGTGGACCTGCTGGTCGCCCGGGCCCAGGCCGAGGGGCGGGGCCCCTCGCTCGCCCTCGGCGTGATCCGCGACGGCCGGCTGGCGCACCTGGCCGTCGCCGGTGAGACGCCCCGCCCCGACGCCGACCTCCAGTACCGGATCGGCTCGATCACCAAGACCATGACCGCGGTGCTGGTGATGCAGCAGCGCGACGCCGGCCGGCTGGCGCTGGACGACCCGCTGGACGCGCACCTGCCCGGCACCCCGGTCGGCTCGGTGACCGTCCGCCAGCTCCTCGGCCACGTCAGCGGCCTGCAACGCGAGCCGGACGGCCAGTGGTGGGAGCGGACCGAGGGCGCGGACCTGCCGACGCTGCTCGCCGGGCTGACGCCGGACAAGATCGCCCACCCGCCGCACTTCGTCTACCACTACTCGAACCTCGCGTACGGGCTGCTCGGCGGCGTGCTGGAACGGATCACCGGCACGCCCTGGGCGGAGCTGCTGACCGAGCGGCTGCTGGCGCCGCTGGGCATGCGCCGCACCACGTACCACCCCACCGAGCCGTACGCCCGCGGCTACGTCGTACACCCCTGGCACGAGACGCTGCGGGAGGAGCCACTCACCGACAGCGGGGCGATGGCGCCGGCCGGGCAGCTCTGGTCGACCGTCGAGGACCTGGGCCGCTGGGCGTCGTTCCTGGCCGACCCGGACCCGGCGCTGCTCTCCCCCGCCACGCTCACCGAGATGTGCGCCCCCATGGTGATCAACGACCTGGACACGTGGAGCGGCGGGCACGGCCTCGGCGTGGAGCTATACCGGGTCGGCGACCGGGTGCACGTCGGGCACGGCGGCTCGATGCCCGGGTACGTCGCCGGCCTGGCCGTGCACCGGCCTACACGCACCGCAGTGGTGAACTTCGCCAACTCGTACGGCCTGCGCGGCCACCACATCGGCGCGCTCGACCGGGAGGCGCTCACGCTTGTGCTGGACGCCGAACCGGCCGCGCCCACCCCCTGGCGCCCCGCCGACCCGCCCGCCGCTGACGTGGCCGCGCTGACCGGCCGCTGGTGGTGGATGGGCGGCGAGTACGAGTTCCGCGTCGACGCCGCCGGTGACCTGGTCGGCGGCCAGGTGGGCAGGCCGCAGCTGCGCTTCACCCCCGAAGGCCCGGACCGGTGGCGGGGCCGCTCCGGCTCCCAGGACGGCGAGATCCTCACCGTGATCCGCGACGGTTCCGGCACCCCGGTGGCCCTGGACATAGCTACCTTCGTCCTGACCCGAACCCCCGAAGAACTCCCCTAACCCCCGCCGCTTGCGGTCCGCCCAGCCTGGCTTGGCTGGCCCGCCGATCTTGCACTCGCAGCCCTCAATTCACCCCGTTATGACCGATCTGCCCTGGCCACAACTGCAAGATCGGCGCGCCGCCCGCCGGCGCACGGCGGGTCCGGGGGCGACCGTGACCGGCGCAGGGATCAAGCCTGACCGCCCGGAGCCGGGCACGGTCGCCCCCGGACCCCCACCGCAACCACTCGCGACCGGTCAGACAGGCTCGGTGACGAAATCGATCAGACGCTCCATCGCGTTGATCAGCGGCGTCTCCACGTCCGCGAAACTGTCCACACGCGACAGGATGTGCCGCCACATGTCGGCCGGCTCGGCCACCCCGAGCGCCGCGCAGACGCCCTCCTTCCAGGGCTGCCCCGGCGGCACCACGGGCCACGCCGCGATGCCCAGCGCGGCCGGGCGTACCGCCTGCCACACGTCGACGTAGGGGTGGCCGGTGACCAGCACGTGCGGCGAGTTCACCCGGGCCACGATCCGGCTCTCCTTCGACCCGGGCACCAGGTGGTCGACGAGTACGCCGAGGCGGCGGCCGGGGCCGGGCGCGAACGCGCGTACCTCGTCGGCGAGCGCGTCGATGCCGTCCAGCGGTTCCACCACCACACCCTCGATGCGCAGGTCGTCGCCCCAGATCCGCTCGACCAACGCCGCGTCGTGCACGCCCTCGACCCAGATCCGGCTGGCCTTGGCGACCTGCGCCCGTACGCCGTCCACAGCGATCGACCCGGACGCGGTACGGCGGCGCGCCGCGGGCACCGGGGCACGGGCCGGACGCCGTAGCGTGACCGGCCGCCCGTCGAGCAGGAACGCGGCGGGCAGCAGCGGGAAGTTGCGCCGCCGTCCGTGCCGGTCCTCCAGCACCACCGCGCCGGCGTCGAAGCCGACGACCGCGCCGCAGAACCCGGAGTCGGCGTCCTCGACCACCAGGTCGGGTTCGGCGTCGACCTCGGGGGTCACCTTCCGTCGCCGCCAGTCGCCGGCCAGCACGTCGCCGTCGTATCGCCCCGCCATGCCGGAGACGCTAACCACGACCTCGGCGTGTCGCTCGCCGACGCGCCGACCGGGCCGTCATCCGTCGGCACGAAACGGTGCGAAGGGGTTAGTTGGGGGCAGGTCGCGCCACCGGAGCGGCAGCCGAGACAGCAGCGGCGCGGAGCACGTACCCTTTCGGCATGTCCTCCCCCGCAGCGGGCGCGGCCACACTGGCTCCGCGCCGGTCGAGCCGGTTCGTCGCCTGGGTGCGTGCCTGGCGAGCCGGCCTGGTGCCGTTCGACGAGGTGGCCGACGCGGTCGCCGGCGACGAGGAGCACCTGGTCGCCGACGCGCCCGGCACCTGGACCGACGTGTCGCTGCGGGAGGCGCTGCCCACCCTGGCCAAGCACTCCCCGGACGACATCCGCCTGGTGCTGCCCGCGCCGGGTGACCCGCGCGGCCTGCCCGGCCCGGGCGCGTTCGCCGGGGCGGCGCTGGTGGCCGGCGAGGCGGTGGTGGCCAGCGGCATGGGGCTGGTGCCGGAGGTCCGCACGCACACGTCCGGGTCGGGGATGACCTGGGAGACGGTGCTGTGGCGGGTCCACCCGCTGCCGGCGGACGCGCCGAAGGCGTCCCTGGCCACGCCCGGCGCGGCGGAGGCCGAAGCGGAACTGTCCGCCGTGCTCGCCGAGACGACCGCCACGCTGACCCGCCTCGACGTCGCGCAGTGGCGGCCCGAACTGGCCGGCGCGCTCGCCGCGCTGCGCCGCCCGGACGGAGGCACCGACCTGCCGCCGGGCTTCGACCCGCGGGCCCGCCGGCTGTTCGCGCGCGCCGCCGTACTCGATCGGGTGCTGGCCCTGGCCGGGGAGAGCGCGCCCGGCGGCGCGGTGAACACCTACGAGGCGCAGCAGCGCGACGCGGCGCTGCGGCCGCTGACCACCGCCTGCCGGCAGGCGCTGGTGGCCGCCTGCAACGCGCCGCTGCGGCTCTAGCGCCGCAGACCCCCGGCTCAGACCTCGTCGATCAGGTCGGCCACCGAGTCGACGATCCGCGACGGACGGTACGGGTACCGCTCGGCCTCGGCCCGGCTGCTGATGCCGGTGAGCACCAGGATCGTCTCCAGGCCGGCCTCCAGCCCGCACAGGATGTCGGTGTCCATCCGGTCGCCGATCATCGCTGTCGACTCGGAGTGCGCGTCGATGGTGTTCAGCGCCGAGCGCATCATCATCGGGTTGGGCTTGCCGACGAAGTACGGGTCGACGCCCGTCGCCTTGGAGATCATCGCGGCCACCGAGCCGGCCGCCGGCAGCGCGCCCTCCATCGACGGGCCGGTGGCGTCCGGGTTGGTGCAGATGAACCGGGCGCCGTCGTTGATCAGCCGGATCGCCTTGGTTATCGCCTCGAAGCTGTAGGTGCGCGTCTCCCCCAGCACCACGTAGTCCGGGGCGAAGTCGCTGAGCACGTACCCCACCGCGTGCAGGGCCGTGGTCAGGCCGGCCTCACCGATGACGTACGCGGTGCCGCCCGGCCGCTGGTCGGCCAGGAACTGGGCGGTGGCCAGCGCGGAGGACCAGATCGCCTCCTCCGGCACGTCCAGCCCCATCCGGCCGAGCCGGGCCCGCAGGTCACGTGGGGTGTAGATGGAGTTGTTGGTCAGCACCAGGAAGGGCTTGCCGGAGGTGCGCAGCTTCTTGACGAACTCCGGTGCGCCCGGCACCGGCTGCCCCTCGTGCACCAGCACGCCGTCCATGTCGGTGAGCCAGCTCTGCACCGGCTTACGGTCAAGCATCGTGTCGTCCCCAGGGGTGTCGTCGGGTCGGGCTCAGGGCCGGCGCGCCGGGGGCACGCAGCACAACGCCGGGCAGGTGTCCCAGGCGGGCAGCTCGCCGAGACGGCGGCGCAGCCGCTCGCTGTCCGGGGCGGTGCGCTCCAGCACCAGTTCGCGGACCATCGACACGAACCGCGGGTCGACGCCCGGCGTGCCGGCCCGCACGAAGTCCAGGCCGAGCTGCTTGGCCGTCTCCAGCGCCTCGGTGTCCAGGTCCCACACCACCTCCAGGTGGTCGGAGACGAAGCCGATCGGGCTGACCACCACGCTCGTCACGCCCTGCTCCGGCAGGGTGGCCAGGTGGTCGTTGACGTCCGGCTCCAGCCACGGCACCTGCGGCGGGCCGGACCGGCTCTGCCAGACCAGGTCGTACGCCAGGTCCGGCGCGGCCGCGGCGTGCACCAGCCGGGCGACCTCCTCCAGCTGGGCGGTGTAGCGGCCGCCGTGCGGGCCGGCGGAGGCCGCTGCCGACATCGGTACGGAGTGCGCGGTGAAGACCAGCCGGGTGCTGTCCCGCTTCGCGGGGTCGAGCTGGGCGAGCGCGGCGCGGACCGCGTCGGCGTGCGGCTCGATGAAGCCGGGGTGGTCCCAGAACTGGCGCAGCTTCTCGATCAGCGGTGCGTCCGGGCCGACCGCGGCGCGGGCCGAGGCGATGTCCTCCTGGTACTGCCGGCAGGAGGAGTAGCCGCCGTACGCGCTGGTGACGAACGCCAGCGCCCGGGTGATCCCGTCGTCGCGCATCCGCGCCACCGTGTCGGCGAGCATCGGGTCCCAGTTGCGGTTGCCCCAGTAGACCGGCAGGTCGACGCCGTTGGCGGCGAAGTCGTCGCGGATCGCCGCGAGCAGGTCGCGGCACTGCTGGTTGATCGGCGACACCCCGCCGAAGTGCTGGTAGTGCTCGGCGACCTCGGCCAGCCGCTCCGGCGGCACCCCCCGCCCCCGGGTCACGTTCTGCAGGAACGGGAGAACGTCCTCGGGCCGCTCCGGGCCGCCGAAGGAGACCAGCACCAACGCGTCGTACGCCATGAGGACCATTGTTCCTCGCCCGCCGTGACGGCGTGGCGACGCCCCCTGGTCGGCGCGGTGACCACCCGGGCATGGGGTGTTAAGAAGGGCCCCTTCCTATGCGCGAGGCGTTAAGAAGGGGCCCTTCCTTACATCTCAGGCGCCGATGGCGTGGTAGCCGCCGTCGACGTGGACGATCTCGCCGGTGGTGGCCGGGAACCAGTCCGACAGCAGCGCCAGGCAGGCCCGGGCGGCCGGCTCCTGGTCGGTGAGGCTCCAGCCCAGCGGGGCCCGCTGGGTCCAGGCGTCCTCGAACTGGTCGAAGCCGGGGATGGACTTCGCGGCGATGGTGCGCAGCGGGCCGGCCGCGACCAGGTTGCTGCGGATGCCCTGCTTGCCCAGGTGCAGCGCCAGGTAGCGGGAGGCGGACTCCAGCCCGGCCTTGGCCACGCCCATCCAGTCGTAGACCGGCCAGGCCTTGGTGGCGTCGAAGGTGAGGCCCACCACGGCGCCGCCGGAGGACATCAGCGGCAGCGCGGCCATGGCCAGGGACTTGTACGAGAAGGTGGAGACCTGGAGCGCGGTGGCCACGTCCGCCCACGGGGCGTCGAGGAAGCCGCCGCCGAGGCAGCTCTGCGGGGCGAACCCGATCGAGTGCACCACCCCGTCGAGGCCGTCGACGTGCTCGCGCACCTTGTCGGCCAGGCCGGCCAGGTGCTCCTCGTTGCTGACGTCCAGCTCGATCACCGGCGCGGGTTCGGGCAGCCGCTTGGCGATCCGCTCCACGAGGGAGAGCCGGCCGTAGCCGGTGAGCACGACCTGGGCGCCGTTCTCCTGGGCGAGTTTCGCCACCGAGAAGGCGATCGAGGCGTCGGTGATGACGCCGGTGACCAGCAGTCGCTTACCGGCGAGAAGTCCGGACATTGCGTGTCTCCTCCGTGCTCTGCTCAGTGACCCATGCCCAGGCCGCCGTCGACCGGGATGACGGCGCCGGTGACGTACGCGGCCGCGTCCGAGGCGAGCCAGGTGACGACGCCCGCGACCTCGTCCGGGGTGGCCATCCGCCCGGCCGGGATCGCCTTGCGCAGCTCCGTCTTGCGCTCCTCGGGCAGCCCGGCGGTCATGTCGGTGTCGATGAAGCCCGGCGCCACCACGTTCGCGGTGACGTTGCGGCTGCCCAGCTCGCGGGTGATCGAGCGGGCCACGCCGATCAGGCCGGCCTTGCTGGCCGCGTAGTTGACCTGGCCCGCGCCGCCGAAGAGGCCGACCACAGAGGAAATGAAGATCATCCGGCCCCACCGGGCCCGGAGCATCTTCGTCGAGGCCCGCTTGGCGACCCGGAACGAGCCGCTCAGGTTGGTGTCGAGCACGCGGGTGAACTGCTCCTCGGACATCCGCATGAGCAGCGTGTCGTCGGTGATGCCGGCGTTGGCGACGAGCACCTCCACCGGGCCCAGCTCGGCCTCGACCGCGGTGAACGCGGCGTCGACCGACTCGGCGTCGGTCACGTCGCACCGCACCCCGAACAGGCCCTCCGGGGCCTCGCCGCTCCGGTACGTGACGGCCACCCGGTCGCCCTGCTTGGCGAAGGCCTGCGCGATGGCCAGGCCGATCCCCCGGTTGCCGCCGGTCACCAGCACCGTACGGGCCACGGATCCCCCTCTGCTTCAGTGATCTCTCGGTCCGGTCGGAGCCTAGGGGTTACCGGTAGGTAAGCGCTAACCCGAGCAGGTCACAGGGTCTGCCCCGAAGGTGGCCGGCAGGGGTCCGCGGGGCCGGCCGACCGCGCGTGCGGCACCCCTGCCCCCGGTGTACGATCACCGGGTCTGCGGGCCGGTCTGCGCCCGCGTTCCGGGCCCCGCCGACCGCAGGAGGTGATCGCTGTGCGAGATAGCGATCCTCCCAGTCGTGGCCGGGCCCACCGTCAGCCCCGCTGAGCCACGGCTCGGTCGACGCGGCTGACCCGCTTCCCGCCCCCGCACCGCATCCGCTCTCCGGCGCCCACGCCGGGGCGGCCCTGCCGCGCGGCGGAGCACCCGGTCACGACTTCGTGCGCGTACGCCCCGACCCCCCACGGCCCCTCACCGGGCCGACTGTCGCCACGGAGCACACCCATGAGCCGTTACGTCGCACCTCTGGGCTTCACCCTCGCCGCCGTCTGGGTGGCCGTCCTGTTCGTGCTGGCCGGCGGCGGTCACTGACCACCGCCGGCCGGGCCCGGCTCAGACCAGCCGGGACGTCCAGAGCAGACTCAGCCCGCCCGCGCACAGCGCCAGCAGCAGGGCTATCCCCGCGTACCACTGGGTGATCTCGCGCGGCTCCGTCCGGTAGCCGATCGAGCTGCCCATGTCCTGGTAGACCTGCTTCAGCTCGCTGGCCGACGCGGCCTCGTAGAAGAAGCCCTGCGTGGTCTCCGCGAGCTGAGACAGCGCGGTGCGGTCCACCGGCACCCGCTGGAGCTGCCCGCCGATGTCGACCTGCCCCGAATCGGTGCCGAACGCGATGGTGGACACCGGCACGTTCGCCGCCTGCGCCGCCGCCGCGGCCTCCTCCACCGACCGGCCGGAGGTCCGGTAGCCGTCGGACAGCAGCACGATGCGGGCCGGCGGGATGCCCGCCGCGCCGTCGGCCGGCACCGAGCGGATCGCCTCCAGGCAGGTGAAGACCGCCTCGCCGGTGGCTGTCGCCTCGGCCAGCACCAGCCCGTCGATGGCGGCGTTCACCGCCGCCCGGTCCTTGGTCGGCGGCACGAGCACGTTCGCCGACTTCGCGAACGACACGAGCCCCAGGTTGTAGCTCTCCGGCAGCTCGCCGACGAACTGTTTGGCCGCCTCCTGGGCCGCCTCCAGGCGGTTCGGCGACACGTCGTCGGCCTGCATCGACAGCGACACGTCGATGGCGAGCATGACGGTGGCCCGCTCCAGCGGCTCGCGGGTGTCGATCGCCGGGCGGGCCAGCCCGGTCGCCAGCACCAGCAGGCAGAGCAGGAACGCGACGGCCGCCACGTGCCGCCGCCAGCCCAGTCCCTTGGGCGCGACGGTACGCAGCAGGTCGACGTTGGTGAACCGCAGCGCGTACTGCCGGCGGTGCAGCTGCCGCCAGACGTACGCGGCGGCGAGGGCGAGCACCGGCAGCACGGCCAGCAGCCACCACGGTTGCAGAAAACGGATCATCGAGTCGTCCCTCGGGTGCGGGCGTGCCGCTGCGCGGCGACGAAACGCACCATGTCCAGCAGCCAGTCTCGGTCGGTACGCAGGCGCAGGTGGGCCGCGCCCGCGGCGCGCAGCTCCGCGGCGATCGCCCCGCGCTGGGCGGCCGCCGCCTCGGCGTACCGCCGGCGCAGGCCCGGGTCGGCGGTCTGCACCTCGTGCAGCTCGCCGCTCTCCGGGTCGACCACCGGCAGCACCCCCACGTCGGGCAGTTCCAGCTCCCGCGGGTCGACCACCTCCACGGCCAGCACGTCGTGGCGGACCCGCAGCTTACGCAGCGGCCGGCCCCACTGTGGCGGCGGCGCGAGGAAGTCGGAGATGACCACCGCCACGCCGCGCCGCCGGGGCGGCCGGTTGAGCATGTCGACGAGCGCGCCGAGGTCGCTGCGGCCCGGCCGGATCTCGGCGCCGGCCACCGCCCGCAGCAGCCCCTGCGCCTCCTTGCGGCCTCCGCGGGCGGGCAGCCGCAGCAGCGTCCCCGGCCCACCGGCCCCGCCGGTGCCGACGACAGCGCCGATCCGGTTGCCGCCGCGCACCGTGAGGTGGGCCAGCGCGGCGACGGCGGCGATCGCCACGTCCCGCTTGAGCCACCGCCCGGTGCCGAAGTCCAGGCTGGCCGACATGTCGACCGCCAGCCAGGTCTCCAGCTCGCGGTCGGCCACCGTACGCCGCACGTGCGGCATTGTGGTGCGGGCCGTGACCGGCCAGTCCATCCGGCGCACGTCGTCGCCGGGGCGGTACTCCCGGGACTCCCCCGCCTCGCTGCCCGGTCCCGGCAGCAGCCCGGCGTAGTCGCCCTGGAGCAGCCCGTCCAGCTTGCGGGTGACCATGAGCTGGAGACGGGCCAGCACGGCCCCGGAGCGGTCGCCGGTGGCGAGCCGGGTGGGCGGGGTCACGGCCGCTGCCCGGGCCATCCGTTGTGCGGCACGGCCGGCGGCGGTGTGGCCTGCTGGCGGGGCGCGACGGCGGGCAGCGGGATGGTCGACATCACCCGGTGCACGATGTGGTCGGCCGGTACGTCGTCGGCGAGCGCGTCGTAGCTGAGCACCAGCCGGTGCCGCAGGATGTCCGGCGCGATGTCCTGCACGTCCTGCGGCAGCGCGTAGTCGCGCCCGCGCAGCAGCGCCAGCGCGCGGGTGGCCCGGACCAGGCCGAGCGAGGCGCGCGGGCTGGCGCCGTACTGGATGAGCTGGGCGACGTCGGGCATGCCGTGCTCGGCGGGCGCCCGGGTGGCGAGCACCAGCCGGACCGCGTAGTCGACGAGCGCGTTGTGCACGAAGACCTGGTCGGCCTTGTGCTGCAGCGCGATCAGTTCCGGGGTGTCGAACACCCGGACCGGCTCCGGCGGGGCGACGCCCATCCGGTAGACGATCTCGCGTTCCTCGGCGTCGGTCGGGTACCCCACGACGATCTTCATGAGGAAGCGGTCCCGCTGCGCCTCCGGCAGCGGGTAGACGCCCTCCTGCTCGATCGGGTTCTGGGTGGCCATCACCAGGAACGGGTCCGGCACCCGGTGACTCTCGCCACCGATCGAGACCTGCCGCTCGCTCATCACCTCCAGCAGCGCCGACTGCACCTTCGCCGGCGCGCGGTTGATCTCGTCGGCGAGCAGGAAGTTGACGAAGACCGGACCCAGCTCGACGTCGAACTTCTCGCTGGACTGCCGGTAGATCCGGGTGCCCATGATGTCGGCGGGCACCAGGTCCGGGGTGAACTGCACCCGGGCGAACGACCCGCCGACGACCCGGGCCAGGGTCTCCACGGCGAGCGTCTTGGCCACCCCGGGTACGCCCTCCAGCAGGCAGTGCCCGCGGGCCAGCAGCGCGACGAACATCCGCTCGACCATCCGGTCCTGGCCGACGATCACCCGCTTGATCTCGAAAAGCGCCCGCTCCAGCAGCGTGGCGTCCTGGGCCGGGGTGGTGGCCGCCGGGGGCGGGCCGTCCGGCGGCGCCTCGGTCGGGTTCGGCACGTCGGGTGTGGTCGGCTGGGCCACCGGTCCTCCACAGCAGGGTCGTCGTCGCGGCGTGGTGCGTATCAAGACTGTCATGCCTCGCTGAGAGCCGAGGGTGGGAGAGGCACGATTTTCGCCGCGCCGTCCGGCCACGCCGTACCGCCGCACGGAAAACGCTGAACACGGGTGGACAACAAGGGGTCCGCAGTGTGTACGATTCACCCCGTCGCCGGGCGGCTCCCCCCGTGGCCGCCCGGCGCTAAAACTCCCGGCGTGCGACGCCTAGACTCGCCCCGGTGACGACTCCCAACGCCCCGGAAGACGCGCTGATCTGCTCGGCGCGGGGCTGTCGCGCGCCCGCCGCCTACCAGCTCCGCTGGCACAATCCGCGCCTGCACGCGCCCGACCGGCGCAAGACCTGGCTCGCCTGCGCGGCGCACCGCGGCTCTCTCGGTGACTTCCTCGACGCACGCGGCTTCCTCCGCGAGGTGGTCCCGGTGCCGGGATCGCCTACGCTCGGAGCGTGAGCGAGCAGACGAACCGAGCCCGTACCGCCGTCGAGCACGGCTGGTCCTCCCGGTGAGCGGTGACGGCCACACCGGGTCCCCGTCCGCCTCGCGCAGCGCGCTGGAGCCCTGGCCGGACACGGTCGACTGGCAGCCGATCTCCCGCGACCTGATCTGGGTGGAGCTGATCCGGCTCGGCATCGGGCTGGCGGTGTCGCTCGTGGTGCTCGGCGTAGCCTGGGCGCTGTCCGGGCACTGGCTGCTCGGCGCCGCCGTCGGCGTGGCCCTGCTGATCGGCGTCTGGCGGGCGATCACCATCGTGCGCGCGGTCCGCGCCTGGGGGTACGCAGAGCGCGACGACGACCTGCTGGTGCGGCACGGCCTGCTGGTGCGGCGGCTCTCCATCGTGCCGTACTCCCGGATGCAGTTCGTCGACGTGAGCGCCGGTCCGCTGGAGCGTGCCTTCGACCTCGCCACCGTGCAGTTGCACACGGCGGCGGCCGCCAGCGACGCCCGCGTGCCGGGGCTGCGCCCGGCCGAGGCGTCCCGGCTGCGCGACCGGCTCACCGCGCTGGGCGAGGACCGGGCGGAGGGCCTGTGAGCGAGCCGAGCGACTCCGGCGCGCCGCTCCCCCGGGACGACCGGCCCGGTCCGCCACCACCGGCCGGTCCGCAACAGCCGCCTGCCGCCGGAGAGCAGCCTGCTCCGGGGCAGCCGGCCAACGGGTATCCCTGGCCGCCCGTGCCGGGTTACGGCCCGCCCGCCGCGCCGCCCGGCCACGGACCCCCACCCGGATACGGGCCACCGCCCGGATACGCGCCACCGCCCGGATACGGGCCCCCGCCCGGGGCCGGGATGGCATCCGGTCCCGACGCGACGCCCGGGCCGTGGCCCGCGCCCGCTCCGCCGTACCCGGGACCCTGGGGTCCGGCGGCCGCGCCCTCGGCGGACGGCGAGGAACCGCGGCAGCGGCTGCATCCGCTGAGCCCCGCGCTGCACGGCGCGAAGTCGCTCGTCGTCGTGATCGCCGGTCTCTCCTGGTCGACGCTGTCGCGGGTCGGGTTCGGCTGGTTCGCCCTGCTGGTCACGGTCTTCGTGCTCGGGGCCACAGTGCTGTCCGTGGTGAGCTGGTGGAACACCGGTTACCACCTGGTGGGCCGTGAGCTGCGCGTGTACGAGGGCCTGCTGTGGCGGCGCACGCGCGCCATCCCGCTGGAACGGTTGCAGGCGGTGGAGGTGGTCCGGCCGCTGCTGGCCCAGCTCACCGGCCTGGCCGAGCTGCGCCTCGAGGTGGTCGGCGGGGGCAAGACCGAGGCGCCGCTGGCCTACCTCAGCGTGGCCGAGGCCACCGCGCTGCGGCAGCGGCTGCTCGCGGTCGCCGGCCGGGCCCCGGCGCCCGCCGTGGCCGAGCCCGGCGTGCCGGCCGCCCCGGGCGCGCCGGTCGCGACCGCGCCGGCCGGACGCCGGCTGCACGTCGTACGCAACCAGGACCTGCTGGTCAGCCAGCTGCTCACGCCGCAGGCGTTCCTGCTGCCGGTCGGCGTGGTGTTCGTGGGCGCCCAGTTCCTCTCCGAGGGCTCGTGGTCGTTCATCGCGGTGGCGAGCACGCTCACCGCGATGGCGGGCGTGGTGCTGCAACCGGTCCGCCGGGTGCTCGACGACTGGAGTTTCCGGCTCGACCGGGACGACGGCACGCTGCGCGTGCACAACGGGCTGCTGGAGACGCGGATGCAGACCGTGCCGCTGCACCGGGTGCAGACCGTGCGGGCGACCTGGCCGCTGCTCTGGCGGATGAAGGGCTGGCTGCGGCTGCGCCTGGAGGTGGCCGGTTACTCGGCCGGTGAGCCGGACGACCGCAACCGCCCGGACCGGCTGCTGCCGGTCGGCGACGCCGGCATCGGCGCGACGATCGTGGCGGAGGTGCTGCCCGGCGTGCGCCTGGACGAGCTGCCCGGCACGCCGCCCCCGTCCCGGGCCCGCTGGCTGCGCCCGCTGAGCCGCAAGGTGGTCGGCGCCGGCCTCGACGAGCGGGTCTTCGTGGCCCGCTCCGGGCTGGTGACGCGCCAGGTGACGCTGGTGCCGTACGCCCGGATCCAGAGCGTGCGCGTCACCCAGGGCCCGGCGCAGCGGCTGCTGCGGCTGGCCACCGTGCACGCGGACACCGCCGGTGGAGCCGGCGCGACAGCCGTCGACCGGGACCTGGCCGACGCGTGGGAGCTGGCCGCGGAGCTGACCGAGCGGTCGCGGGCCGCCCGCGGAGCCGACCACCGACGCTGACCCCGGACCGCCGGGCAGCGGCCGGGCCGGTGGCGTCGCGCGACCGGCGAGAAGCCCAGCCGGCGGGCAGCGGGGGCCTAGCGTCGCTCGGCCGGCACCGCGTCCCGGTCGTCGGCGTCCCGCTCCGGGGTGCCGGGCTCGACCGCGGTGCCGCCGCCGGTGACGGGCTGCGGCACGTCGGCGGCGACGGCGGGCTCGCCGGCCTGCCGGGCCCGCCGGGCCGCCCACCAGCGCTCGGCCAGGCCGACGACCAGGAACGTCAGGCCCACGTACGCCCAGCCGACCAGCACGTCGATCAGGTAGTGCTCGCCGCTGTACATCAGCGTGAACGTCATGGCCAGCGGATACGCCAGCATCAGCGGCCACCAGCGCTTGCGCACCGACCGCATGAAGAACAGCACCACGAACAGCGCGAACGCGGTGTGCAGCGACGGCATGGCGGCCACCGGGTTGGAGGCGATCTGCCCGGCGTTGAGCAGGTTGCCCGCGCCGTGCATGCCGATCTCCTTCCAGCCCCGGGTGGAGATCCGGGCCACCTCGGTGAGCAGCCCGTTCTGCGCCGCCCACCACGGCGGCGCGGCCGGGTAGAGGAAGTAGGTGACCAGCCCGGCGGCGCAGAGGAAGCCCCAGCGGGACATGTACGCGATCCAGCGCCGCCGGTTGCGCATCCACAGCACCGTGGCGGCGGCGAACGTCGCCACAAAGTGCGAGAAGTAGATCCAGCTCACCAGCACGTCCCACCAGCGCACCTCGGCCGGGTCGTACAGGCGCTCCTGGAGCCAGATCGTCGGCACCTCACCGCCGGTGAGCCAGCCGGTCAGGAACCGGTCGGCGACGATCAGCTCCATCGCGTGCGGAGTGGCGCCGTTGTCGGCGAAGCCCCGGGACAGGTTGTACGCGGCGAGCAGCAGCACCACCGGGATCCAGTCCCGGGCGAAGCGCAGGTGGCTGCGCCACGGGCGGGCGGAGTTCCAGGCGATGGTGCCGGCCCAGATCCACAGGAACGCGTACGCCGGGTCGGTGGGCAGGCCGATGACGAGCCAGGCCGCCACGAAGGCGACGCCCCAGATGGTCATCGCGATCACACGGCGGCGCCCGCCGTCGGGCGACTCGGTCTGCGCGGCGGGTGCGGGGGACGGGGATTGTGTCAGCTCGGCCATCGCGGACAAGGTTAACGGCGGTCGTACGGTGAACCGACGGGCGGGCGGCACGACCGGGACGGTGGCGGCTCGGACGCCGTACGGGCCCCGCCCACCTGCACTAGGCTCGGCCGCATGCAGGAGCAGCCGGAGTCGCCTTTCACGCCGGGCCTGACCGCCCGCGTCGAGCTCACCGTGACCGACGCCGACACCGCCCAGGCGGTGGGCTCCGGGGACGTGCCGGTGCTCGGCACCCCGCGCGTGCTGGCGCTGGCCGAGGCGGCGACCGTGGCCGCCACCGCGACCCGGATGCCGTCCGGGTCGACCACCGTCGGCGTCCGCGTCGAGCTGGAGCACCGCGCGGCCACCCCGGTCGGGCGTACCGTGGCCGCCCACGCCGAGCTGGTCAAGGTCGACGGCAAGCGGCTCGTCTTCGAGGTGACGGTCACCGACGGGCCGACAGTGGCGGCGCAGGGCCGGGTCGAGCGGGCGCTGGTCGACCGGCAGCGCTTCGTCGAGCGGGCCGTCGGCCCCTCATGACCGCCGGCTTCACCGAGGTCGCCCCCGGTGTGCACGTGCGACGTGAGCCGCTGCTGGCGGTGAACGTGGTGCTCGTGGTCGGCGACGGCGCGGCGCTGCTGGTGGACACGCTCTCCACCGCCGGGCAGGCCCGGGAACTGGCGGCGGCGGCGCGGGCGGTGACCCCGCATCCGTGGACGATCGTGAACACGCACCACCATTTCGACCACTGCTTCGGCAACGCCACGCTGGCCGGGCCGGACACCGCGATCTACGCGCACGCCCAGGCCGCGGCGGCGCTGCGGGACCGGCCCGACGCGCTGCGCCGCGCCGCGTACGAGGAGATGCGCGCCGAGCAGCCGGCGCTGGCCGAGGAGCTGGCGCGTACCGAGCTGCGGGCGCCGACGCACGAGGTGGTCGAGGAGACCGTGCTCGACGTCGGGGGCCGCCGGGTGGTGCTGCGCCATCCCGGGCACGGGCACACCGACGCCGATCTGGTGGTGCACGTGCCCGACGCGGACGTGCTGGTCGCGGGCGACCTGGTGGAGCAGAGCGGACCGCCGGCGTTCGAGGAGTCGTACCCCCTGAGGTGGCCGGACGCGGTGGCCGACCTGCTGCGGCTGACCACGCCCGCGACGGTTGTGGTGCCCGGCCACGGCGAGCCGGTCGGCGTGGACTTCGTCCGCGACCAGCACGCGCAGCTGGCGCGGCAGGCGTGGCTGATCCGCGCCGGGCACACCGGCAGCGCGCCGCCGGAGCGGGTGGCGGCCGAGTCGCCGTTCGGCGCCCGGCCGGGCCTGATCGCGGCCCGCCGCGGCTACGCGGAGCTGGACGGCACGGCCTGACCGGCGGCCGGTCTCAGCCGGCGTCGGCGAGGATCTCGCGGAGACGGTTGCGACACTCGGCGACGAACGCCGGGAAGGTGTGCCAGTAGTAGGAGACACCGCTGGCCGCGACCCCGAGCGCCCAGGCGCGGGCGCGGGCCCAGGTCACCTCGTCGATGCCGAGCGCCTGCCGGTAGGCGTGCCGGGCCTGCGGTGGAAGATCCCAGATCGGCGCGTGCTCCGCGTCCGGGTGCCCGACGGTCAGCCCGCCGAAGTCGATGACCGCGCACAGCCGGCCGTCGCGCGCCAGCAGGTTCGTGGGCTTGAGGTCGGTGTGCAGCCAGACGTGCGGGCCGGTGGGTTCGGGCAGGGTGAGGGCGGCCCGCCACAGCCGGTCCAGGGTGTCGACGTCGGTCTCGTCGCCGATTTTGCTCCGGCAGTCGTCGAGTGCCGCGCTGATCCAAGTGTCACAGGGGTGCAGGCTGCCGCCGCGGTATCCGCTCAGCGCGTCCGCGCGGGTCGCGCCGAGCAGGTCGGCCGCGTGCAGGCGGCGCACGAACACCGCCAGGTCGGCGCCGAGGGCGGCCCAGCCCCGGACCGTGCCGGGTCCGACCTCGTCGCCGTGGATCCACCGCTGCACCGACCACGGCAGCGGGAAGGCGGCGGTCGGCGTCCCGGCGTGGAGCGGTTCCGGCACCGGGTACGGCAGCAGTGGCGCGAGCCGGGGCAGCCACGTCTGTTCCTTGCGCAGGGCGCCGGCCTTGTCCGCGGTCCGGGGCAGCCGGACGAGCAGGTCGTCGCCGAGCCGGTACATGGTGTTGTCGGTCCCGGCGCCGGCCGGGGTCAACGGCAGCGCGGCCCACTCGGGGCGCTGGTCGGTCAGCAGCGCCCGGACGATCCCCTCGTCCACCGGTGTCTCGTCCTGGTGCAGCATCACCCGGTGATCATCCGGCCCCGGGCGGCGCGACGGCCACCGGGTTTCCGGGCGCACGGTGGTCCCGTTCCGGGCGGGTGTGTGCCCGCAGCGTGGTGAGCAGCGTGTCGAGGTGCGGGACGGCGGCCAGGATCGCGTCGCGCGCCGCCGGGTCGAGGTCGGCCAGCGCCTCGGTGAGCAGCGCGGTGCGGTGCCGTTGGTGGTCGGCCATCCGCCGGTGGGCGGCCTCGGTGACGCGCAGCCGGACCACGCGACGGTCGGCGGCGTCGCGGTCGCGGGCCAGCAGCCCGGCGTCGGTGAGGTCGCGGACCAGCGTGCTCACCGTGTTGGGGGCCGTGCCGAGGCGCTGGGCCACCTCCTTGCCGCTGATGCCCGGCGTGTCCCGGACGAGCAGGAGCAGTTCCACCTGAGCTTCGGGCAGCGGGTCCCGTCCGGCGCGCGCTGTGGACCGGCGGCGTACGAGCCGGTGCAGCTCCCCGACGACCGCGCCGAACCGCGCGACCTGCTCGTTCGTCGCCACGGAGTCACCCGCCTCACATCGCAATAGTTCTGACTACAGAGGTAAGGTACCCGAGCACACCGGATCAGGGGGTACCCGCTCGTGAGTCAAGCCGCGCCGACCGCCGCACGCCCGACCGGCGCCGGCGCCACCGCGTCCACCGGCGGCGCGAGCCTGCTGGTGCTGCTCGGCACGCTCACCGCGATCGGCCCGCTCTCGCTCGACATGTACCTGCCCGCGTTCCCGGCCATGACCCGCGACCTCGGCGCCGACCAGGCCGGCATCCAGCTCTCGCTCACCACCTGCCTGATCGGCCTGGCGTTCGGCCAGCTCGTCACCGGGCCGCTCAGCGACCGCTGGGGGCGCCGCCGCCCGGTGCTGGTCGGCGTGGTCGCGTACACCGTGCTGGCGCTGGCGTGCGCGGTGGCGCCGAACGCCCCGCTGCTGGCCGCCGTCCGGTTCGCCCAGGGCGTGGCCGGCGGCATGGGCGTGGTCGTCGCCCGGGCCGTGGTCCGCGACCTCTACTCGGGCCGCGACGCCGCGAAGTACTTCTCCCGGCTCACACTGGTCTTCGGGGTCGCGCCGATCGCGGCGCCGGGCGTGGGCAGCCTGGTGCTCCGGTTCGGCTCCTGGCGGGCCGTCTTCCTGGTGCTGGCCGCCATCGGAGCGGTGCTGGCCGTCGCCGTCGCGCTGCGCCTGCCGGAGACGCTGCCGGCCGAGCGCCGCAGCACCGGCGGGCTGGGGGCCACCGCCCGGACCATGCGGTCGCTGCTCGCCGACCGGGTCTACCTCGGGTACGCGCTGACCCAGGGCTTCGCGTTCGCCGGCCTGTTCGCGTACATCTCGGGCTCGTCGTTCGTGTTCCAGGACGTCTTCGGCGTCTCCGCGGCGGTGTTCAGCGTCATCTTCGGCGTCAACGCGCTCGCCCTGGTCGCCGTCGGGCAGCTGAACGCCCGGCTGCTCGACCGGTTCCCGCCACGCCGGCTGCTGGTCACCGCGCTGGCGGTCGGCCTGGTCGCCGCGGCCGGCGTGCTGAGCGGCGCGCTGACCGACGGCCTCGCGCTGACGGCGGTGGCGCTGTTCGGGTACGTCGGCGCGCTGGGCATGGTGACGCCGAACAGCACGGCGCTGGCGCTGGACGCGCACGCCCGCCACGCCGGCACCGCCGCCGCGCTGATGGGCGGCATCCAGTCGGTGGTCGGCGCGGTGGCCGCGCCCCTGGTCGGGCTCGGCGGCGAGGGCAGCGCGCTGCCGATGGCCACGGTGCTGGCCGGCGCCGCCGTCCTCACCCTGATCACCGTCCTGACGATGACCCGCACGCGCTCCGGAACCCACCCGCCGCTCGCGGGGTGAGCGCGTCGCGCGGGGTGAGCGCGCGCCGCGCGAATGCGTTAAGAAGGGGCCCCTTCTCTACCGGAGGCGTTAACAAGGGGCCCTTCCTTTCACGCGAAGCGGGTGGTCACCTCGGCGCGGGTGGGCATGGCGGTGGCGCCGCCGGGTGACTCGCAGACCACCGCTGCCACCCGCAGCGCGAACGCCACCCGATCAAGCCAGCCCGCCGGGTCGGCCGGCTCACCGGCGGCCAGCAGCTCGGCCACCAGCGCGCCCATCACCGAGTCCCCCGCGCCTGTCGCGTCCACCGCGTCGACCTTCGGGGCGGGCACGCGTACCACGTCGTCGCCGGCAGCGACAAGCGCGCCGTCCGCGCCGAGCGTGACCACGACCGTGCTCGCGCCCAGTTCCCGCAGGTACGCGGCCACGCCCGCGACCGGCTCGTCCGGGTAGAGCACCCGCGCGTCGGCGGCGCTGAGCTTGACCAGGTGCGCCGCGGCGGCGAACTCGGCGACCACCGCGCGCAGCCCGTCCAGCGCGCCCGGGGCGGTGAGCAGGGTGGGACGGACGTTCGGGTCGAACACCCGCAGCCCGCCGGCCATCGACCAGGCGCGGCGGGCGGCGGCCAGCACCGGCGGGTCGAGCAGCACGATCGAGCCGCAGTAGAGCACGTCCGCGCCCTCGACCAGCGCCACGTCCAGGTCGTCCGGGCCGAGCAGCGCGTACGAGCGGGGCTCGCCGTAGAAGCGGAACTCCGGCTCGGCGCCGGCGAACGTGGCCACCGCGAGCGCGGTCGGGGCCGGTACCGTCACCGCCCCGGTCACGTCCACGCCGGCGCCGGTGAGGAAGGCGCGGATCCGTCCGGCCAGCGCGTCGTCGCCGAGCGACCCGACGAACCGCGCGTCCCCGCCGAGCCGGGCGATCGCCACCGCCACGTTGAGCGGCCCGCCGCCGATCGCCTGCCGGTAGACGGGCTCTCCGTCGTGCTCGGCGTCGAGCAGGTCCACAAGCGCCTCGCCGAGCACCACCGCGTACCCCATCCTGGCTCCCCTCGTCGTCCTCCCCCGATCCTGGCGCATGCCGGGGTCGCGGCGCGCCGGGACCTGGGCATCGAGCACCGCCTATTGCGGGTCGCGCCCGGACGTGGTGGGATGGCGGTGCCGGGTGACGGCGCGGGGGCTGCCGCGCCTCCGGCCGCCGGGTCGATCAGACGCGAGGGCATCCACGGTCCGTGGGCAACGGACCGCAGACGGTGCGCGCCCGTCGACGGCCCCGGCCGCACTCCGACCGGGCGCGGGCACCGCGATCGCCGCATCCGCTCGTCCCAGCGGAGCGGGCCGAACCGGGCCACGCTCCGCGAGTCAGGAGATCCCCGTGCACCGAACCCGTACGGCCGCGTTGCTCACCGCGGCCGCCACCCTGGCCCTGGGCGCGTTCGCCCTGGCCACCAACTCCGGACCGGCGGCCGCACACGGCGCGGCCATGACGCCGGGCGCCCGCACCTACCTGTGCTGGAAGGACGGCCTCACCGGAACCGGTGAGATCCGGCCGAACAACCCCGCCTGCTCGTCGGCGGTGGCCACGAGCGGGGCGAACTCGCTGTACAACTGGTTCAGCGTGCTGCGCTCCGACGCCGGCGGGCGGACCGTCGGGTTCATCCCCGACGGTAAGCTGTGCAGCGGCGGCAACCCCAACTTCAGCGGGTACGACGCGGCGCGCACCGACTGGCCGCTCACCCACCTGACGGCGGGCCGGTCGATGGAGTTCCGGTACAGCAACTGGGCCCACCACCCGGGCACGTTCTACTTCTACGTGACCAAGGACAGCTGGAGCCCGAACCGGCCGCTGGCCTGGAGCGACCTGGAGGAGCAGCCGTTCCTGCAGGTGACCAACCCGCCGCAGCGCGGCGCGGTCGGCACCAACGACGGCCACTACTACTTCACCGGCAACCTGCCGTCGAACAAGAGCGGCCGGCACATCATCTACTCGCGCTGGGTCCGCTCGGACAGCCAGGAGAACTTCTTCGGCTGCTCGGACGTGACGTTCGACGGCGGCAACGGCGAGGTGACCGGGATCGGCTCGGGCGGCAGCAACCCCCCGACGACCGCGCCGCCGACGACCGCGCCGCCCACCACCGCGCCGCCGACGACCGCGCCGCCGACCTCGCCTCCGCCGGTGACGACCAGCCCGACCATGCCGTCCGGCGCCTGCATGGCGGTGTACAAGGTGGTCACCGCCTGGGGTGGCGGCTTCCAGGGCGAAGTGACGATCATGAACCACAGCACCCGGACGTACTCCGGGTGGACCGCGAACTGGACCTGGCCCAGCGGCCAGACCATCAACCAGGTGTGGAACGGCACGTTGAGCGGCAGCGGGGCGTCGGTGAGCGTCTCCAACGCCGCCTACAACGGCAGCGTTCCGCCGGAGGGCACCACGACGTTCGGCTTCACGGCGAACTTCTCCGGCACCAACTCCCTGCCGACTGTCACCTGCACCGGTCGCTGATCACGCACTGAGAAGGGCCCCCGGGATTTCCCGGGGGCCCTTCCTCGTCACGCTCGGGTCAGCGGACCATGCTGCCGACGACCGGCTTGGTGAGCAGCGCGGACTGGTTGCGCTGGATACCCGGGTCGAGCGTCTTGGCCACGAAGATGGCGTGCCAGATGCAGAAGATCAGCACGGTCCACACCTTGCGGGAGTGGTCGGCCTCCTCCCGCTTGTGCTCCTCCAGCAGGCGCATCGCGTACGACAGGTCGATCAGGTCGCCGGCGCCCGAGGTGGACAGCACGTGCCGCGCCCACTCGTACATCTCGCCGCGCAGCCAGACCCGGGTCGGGGTCGGGAAGCCCAGCTTCTTGCGGTTGACGATGGCCGGCGGCACGACGCCCTGCAGCGCCTGGCGCATCGCGTACTTGGTGGCCTCGGAGCGGGGCGGCAGCTTCAGGTCGACCGGAATGCCGGCGGCGACGTTGAACACCTCCCGGTCCAGGAACGGCACCCGCACCTCCAGCGAGTGCGCCATCGAGATCCGGTCGGCCTTGACCAGGATGTCGCCGCGCAGCCAGGTGTAGAGGTCGACGTACTGCATCTTGGTGACGTCGTCCAGCTCGGTGCACTCGGCGTAGATCGGCGCGGTCACGTCCGTGTAGCGCACCGAGGGGTCGTAGCGGCGCAGCAGGTGCTGCTTCTCCTCCTCGGTGAACATCCGGGCGTTGCCGTAGTAGCGCTCCTCGATCGGGGTGGTGCCGCGCTCCAGGAAGCTCTTGCCCTTGACGCCCTGCGGGATCGCCTTGGACACCGCGCGCAGGCCCTTCTGCACGCCGTCGGGCAGGCTGTTCACCGCGTTGAGCGACAGCGGCTCCCGGTAGATCGTGTAGCCGCCGAAGAACTCGTCCGCGCCCTCGCCGGAGAGCACCACAGTGACGTGCTCGGCGGCCTTCTTCGCCACGAAGTAGAGCGGCACCAGCGCCGGGTCGGCGACCGGGTCGTCCAGGTGCCAGACGATCTTCGGCAGCGCGTCGATCATGTCCTGCGGCCCGATCTTGGTCGGGATGGTGGTCACGTCGAGGTGCCGGGCCGAGTCCTGGGCCACGTCGATCTCGGAGTAGCCGGGCACGTCGTAGCCGACGGTGAAGGTGAGGATGTTCGGGTTGAACTCGCGGGCCAGCGCCACCACGGCGGTGGAGTCGATGCCGCTGGACAGGAACGAGCCGACCGGCACGTCCGAGCGCATGTGCATCCGGACGCTCTCGCGCAGCGTCTCCCGGATGTCGTGGTAGAGCCGCTGCTCGTCGGAGACCGGGGCCGGGCGGAACACCGGCCGGTACCAGCGGCGCACCTCGATCCGGCCGCCCGGGGTCCAGGTCAGGTACTCCCCCGAGCCGATCCGGCTGATCCCCTTGTGCAGCGTGCCCGGCTCCGGCACGTACTGCAGCGTCAGGTAGTGGCTCAGGTTCGCGGTGTCGATGCCTGCGTCGCCCTGGTACGCCGAGTGCGCGAACGGCAGCAGCGCCTTCTTCTCCGAGGCGAGGTAGAGGCCGTCCTGGGTCTCCAGGTAGTGCAGCGGCTTGATGCCGAAGTAGTCGCGCGCGCCGAAGGCCCGCCGCTCCTGCCGGTCCCAGATGACGAACGCGAACATGCCGCGCAGCTTGGTGAGCACCTGCTCACCCCAGTAGTGGTAGCCGGCGACGATCACCTCGCCGTCGCCGTTCGTGGCGAACTGGGCGCCGTAGTCGCGGATCAGCTCCTCACGCAGCTCGATGTAGTTGTAGATCTCGCCGTTGAACGTGAGCAGGTAACGACCGCCCGCGTACGGCAGGGGCTCGTGGCTCAGCGCCACGTCGATGATCGCCAGGCGCTTGTGCGCGAACACGCCGTCCGCGTACCGGCCGGAGGCGTCGCCGACCACCTCGACCCCGGTCTCGTCCGGGCCACGGTGGTGCAGGCACTCCAGTGCGCCGGCGATGTTGTCGCGGTGGGTGGCGGCGTCGCCGCGCGCGCTGAAGAAGGCCAGGAGTCCGCACATGGCCGCCATCTTTCCACGCGCCGGAAGCCACCGTCGCGGCACCGCAGGCACCTCCCGCTGTCGTGCGCGCGGTACCGTCTGGACCAGCGACGAGGCTCACGGAGGGACGGATCATGGCCGAGGAGCGGACGCAGCAGGGCAAACCGGCGGACGGTACGGAGTCGCACGACCCGGACTTCCCGGAGGCGTTCCTGTCGTTCATGCGCCAGGGCTGGCGGGACACCGAACTGCCGGTCGCCCCGCGCCCGGAGGCGCCCAACCACGCCAAGCGGCGGGCCGCGCTGGCCGAGGCCTTCCCGGGCGAGACGCTGGTCATCCCCACGGGCAACGAGAAGGTACGCGCCAACGACACCGAGCACCGGTTCCGGCCGGGCAGCGACTTCGCGTACCTGACCGGCGACCTGGAGCCGGACAGCGTCCTCGTGCTGCGCCCGGGTGGCGAGTCCACGCTGTTCATGCGGCCCCGGTCGTCGCGGGTGACCGACGAGTTCTTCCGCAGCCGGCACGGTGAGCTGTGGGTGGGCCGCCGGCCGACGCTGCGCGAGAAGTCCACCGAGCTGGGCCTGCCGACGGCCGACCTGAGCGAGCTGGACGCGACGCTGGCCGAGCTGGCGCCGGGGCGTACCCGGGTGCTGCGCGGTTTCGACGCCAGGGTGGACGCGGCGGTGCGTCCCTACGACGGCGCGCGCGCCGAGGGTCAGCCCGGCCGCGACCGGGAGCTGGCCATCACGATCGCCGAGCTGAAGCTGGTCAAGGACGAGTGGGAGATCGCGCAGCTCCAGGAGGCGTGCGACGCCACGGTGCGCGGCTTCGAGGATGTGGCGCGGGCGCTGCCGGCCGACCGTGGCGTCTCCGAGCGGCTGCTGGAGGGCGTCTTCGCGCTGCGCGCCCGGCACGACGGCAACGACGTCGGCTACGGCTCGATCGTCGGGGCCGGCGAGCACGCCACGGTCCTGCACTGGGTGCACAACCACGGCGCCACCCGCCCGGGTGACCTGCTGCTGATGGACATGGGCGTGGAGAACCGCAACCTCTACACCGCCGACGTCACCCGGGTGCTGCCGGTCGACGGCCGGTTCACGCCGTTGCAGCGTCAGGTCTACGACGCGGTGTACGCCGCACAGCAGGCCGGCATCGAGATGTGCCGGCCGGGCGTGGCGTTCCGGGACGTGCACCTGGCCTCGATGCGGGTGCTGGCGGAGGCGCTGAAGGATCTCGGGCTGCTGCCGGTGAGCGTGGACGAGGCGATGGACCCGGCCTCGACGGTCTACCGGCGGTGGACGCTGCACGGCACCAGCCACATGCTCGGCATCGACGTGCACGACTGCGCCAACGCGCGCAAGGAGAACTACCGGGAGGGGCCGCTCGGCGAGGGGTACGTGCTCACCGTCGAGCCGGGGCTCTACTTCCAGCCGGAGGACGAGCTGGTCCCCGAGGAGCTGCGGGGCATCGGCGTCCGGATCGAGGACGACATCCTGGTCACCGCCGACGGCCCGGTGAACCTCTCGGCCGGGCTGCCGCGCCGTTCCGACGAGGTGGAGACCTGGCTCGCCGAGCAGCGTGAGGCGGGCCCCCGCCTGCCCGGCTGATCCTCGCGGGCCGCGACGTCCGGCGGGCTCCACCACCGCGCCTTCCCGGCAGGTGGTGGGGCCCGCCGCCGTCTGGGCCGTTCCTGTCCCGCTCACGTGGTTGGTCACCGACCGCCGTTCGTGGGAGGAATGCGGGCTTTTTTCGGATACGTCTTCCTCGCGAGGAACCTTCTCATACGGTGTCGATCAGAGGCTACAACCGGTTTGTAGCTGGTCGCCCGGCCTGGGGCGGTGCGACCCGTTTGGGAAGAACCGAAAGGGCTCTCATGTCGAACGACGTAACGACACCCGACGGTGGAGCGCCGATGGCGCCTCCCCCGCGGACGAACAAGCGGCGGGCGCTCTGGGTCGCCACCGGCGTGGCCGGGCTGACCGGCGTCGTCGGTCTGGCGGCGCTGGGTGGTCTCGCCGCCCGCGACGACAAGTCCGGCACCGAGCCGGTGGCGGACAACCACGCCGCCGCTCCCCAGAACGCCGGCAACGACTCCGACACCAGCAAGGGCGACGAGGGGTACGGCAAGGACGGCAAGGACGGCAAGGACCGTGGCCAGGAAGGCCGCGACAAGGGCGAGTGGGGCCCGGACAAGGGCGACTGGGGCAAGGACGGCAAGGACGACCACGGCAAGACCCGCGAGGTCGCCTGCGACGACGACGCCCTCATCGACGCCCTCGAACTGGCCAACCGCGACCACGGCGGCACCCTGAAGCTCGCCGAGAACTGCACCTACGAACTCGGCGTCAAGGACCGCAAGTTCGGCTCCGCCCTGCCCGAGATCAAGCAGGACGTCACCATCAAGGGCAACGGCTCCACCATCAAGCGCGACGCCGAAGACACCTTCCGCATCTTCCGCGTCCGCGACGGCGGCGACCTCACCCTCAAGGACCTCACCGTCAAGGGCGGAAACGCCAACGAGTTCAAGTACCCCGGGCCGTCAGTGCCGAAGGCGGCCGACCCGGCCGAGCTGGACGCCAAGCGGACCGAGGGCGACGGCGGCGCGCTCCTGGTGGAGCGTGGCGGCAGCGCGCACCTGGTCAACGTGAAGCTGACCGACAACAACGCCGAGGGCGACGGCGGCGCCGTGGCCAACTACGGCCGCACCTGGCTCAAGGAGAGCAAGGTCGTCAGCAACCACGCCCAGGGCGACGGCGGCGGCATCTTCAACGAGGGCATCCTCAAGGTCGAGGAAACCCACGTCGACGACAACACCGCAGCCGGCAACGGCGGCGGCATCGCCAACGGCAGCGGTGAGCACCACGACGGCCCGGTCGACCTGGCCTCGGCGGCCAAGGCCGACAAGGGCGAGCACGGCAAGCACCGCGCCGGCACCGTCGAGATCATCGGGGCGTACGAGGGCAAGGACGCCTCACTGAGCACGCTGAGCCACAACCGGGCGGGTCACCACGGTGGCGGCCTGTTCAGCAGCGGCGGCTGGGTCACCGTCTCGTTCACCGCCATCGGCGGCAACGTCGCCTGCGACAACGGTGGTGGCGTCTACGCCGAGAGCACGGACCTGCTCATGGAGAAGGTCCACGTGGCGGGGAACCACGCCGACGGCAACGGCGGCGGCGTGGTGACGACCGGCGGGCGGAACTGGGTCGGCAACGGCGCCGAGAAGGACGGCCGCGAGGGCAGCGCCACGATCTCCGACAGCGCCATCGTCGACAACACCGCGGGCCGGTTCGGCGGCGGCATCTACAACGGTGAGTGGCTTCTCAAGATCGAGGACGGCTTCCTCACCCGCGAGCACGACAAGGACGACAACGCCACCCTCACCATCCGCGACACCGAGATCAAGGCCAACACCGCCCTCAACGGCGGCGGCATCTTCAACAACAAGGCCAAGATCACCCTCACCAAGACCCACGTCACCAAGAACACCGCCACCGACTCCAGCAAGCTCCACCGGGTCGCCGGCGGCGTCCTCAACAACGAAGGACGCGTCAAGCTCGACGACCAGTCGCTCATCAGCAACAACGACCCCACCAACTGCGCCAACACCGTCGAGGACTGCTTCAACTGATTCGTTCCACCACATAACCGGGGAGCCCTCCTCGCGCCACGGACGGCGCGCGGAGGGCTCCCACCCCGAAGCAGCGGTGACGCGCGCCCCGACTGGCCGCGGTGTCCCCCGCCGGGGCGTCCGGGCCGCACTGCGCCCGCCCATCCCACCCGCACCCTTATGCGGGTTTTTTTCGTGTATGACCACGAGGCGAAGAAGGTTCTCATACGGTCGTTCTCAGCAGCTACAACCGATTTGTAGCGAAGGCCGCCTCGCCAGGGCGAAGCGACCTTGTCAGGTACAAGGAGAGGGCAGAGAGCTCCGATGTCCAACTACCTTCGCAATAACAATGGCGACACCAGCAAGACCATCTCCCCGCTCCGGCGTCGCCGGATGTGGCTCGCCACCGGCGTCGTGGGCCTGACCGGAGCGGTCAGCCTCGCCGGCGTGGCCTATGCGACCACCGGGGCCACCGGCCCGCACCGGCTCGCCGACGTCAAGTGGTCGACCACGCAGCAGCTCAGCGACGGCGACCACGGCGACAAGGGCGCCGAGGACAAGTACGGCCGCGACGGCTACGACAAGGACGAGTACGGCAAGGACGGGCACGACAAGGACGGGTACGGCAAGGACGGCAAGGACCGTGGCCAGGAAGGCCGCGACAAGGGCGAGTGGGGCCCGGACAAGGGCGACTGGGGCAAGGACGGCAAGGACGACCACGGCAAGACCCGCGAGGTCGCCTGCGACGACGACGCCCTCATCGACGCCCTCGAACTGGCCAACCGCGACCACGGCGGCACCCTGAAGCTCGCCGAGAACTGCACCTACGAACTCGGCGTCAAGGACCGCAAGTTCGGCTCCGCCCTGCCCGAGATCAAGCAGGACGTCACCATCAAGGGCAACGGCTCCACCATCAAGCGCGACGCCGAAGACACCTTCCGCATCTTCCGCGTCCGCGACGGCGGCGACCTCACCCTCAAGGACCTCACCGTCAAGGGCGGAAACGCCAACGAGTTCAAGTACCCGGGTGGCGGGGCTCCCGGCGGCGGCCAGCCGCCGGCCGCCGCTCCGGCCGCCGCCCCGGCCGCCCCGGCTGTCGCGGCCCCGGCCGCGGCGACCACCGCAGCCGCTGCCACGCCCGTCGTCGACGGCATGAACGGCGGCAAGGACGACGACAAGCGGGTCGAGGGTGACGGCGGCGCGCTGCTCGTCGAGCGCGGCGGCAGCGCCTACCTGGACAACGTCAAGCTCGTCGACAACAACGCCGAGGGCGACGGCGGCGCCGTGGCCAACTACGGCCGCACCTGGCTCAAGGAGAGCAAGGTCGTCAGCAACCACGCCCAGGGCGACGGCGGCGGCATCTTCAACGAGGGCATCCTCAAGGTCGAGGAAACCCACGTCGACGACAACACCGCCGGCGGCAACGGCGGCGGCATCGCCAACGGCAGCGGCATGTCCGGCCAGCACGGCCCGGCTGCCTCGGCCGCGCCGAAGGGCTACGACCCGAAGGGCAAGCACCACGAGGCCGGGATCGTCGAGATCTTCGGTTCCGACCACGGCAAGGACGGCGTCAAGTCCAGCCTGTCGGACAACCGCGCCGGCAAGAACGGCGGCGGCCTGTTCAGCAGCGGCGGCACCGTCACGGTCTCCTTCACCGCGATCACGGGCAACACCGCCTGCGAGAACGGTGGCGGCGTCTACGCCGAGAACACGGACCTCGACCTGGACAAGGTGCACGTGGCCAAGAACCACGCCGACGGCAACGGCGGCGGCGTGGTGGTCACCGGCGGCAAGCACTGGGGCTACCCGAACAACAAGGAGCACGCCAGCGCCACGATCGCCGACAGCAAGATCGTCGACAACACCGCCAACCGCTTCGGCGGCGGCATCTACAACGGTGAGTGGCTCATCAAGATCGAGGACGGCTTCCTCACCCGCGAGCACGACAAGGACGACAACGCCACCCTCACCATCCGCGACACCGAGATCAAGGCCAACACCGCCCTCAACGGCGGCGGCATCTTCAACAACAAGGCCAAGATCACCCTCACCAAGACCCACGTCACCAAGAACACCGCCACCGACTCCAGCAAGCTCCACCGGGTCGCCGGCGGCGTCCTCAACAACGAAGGACGCGTCAAGCTCGACGACCAGTCCCTCATCAGCAACAACGACCCCACCAACTGCGCCAACACCGTCGAGGACTGCTTCAACTGACCTGACGGTCCCGGGGTACGCGACCGGCCCCCTGCCACGTGACGTGGCAGGGGGCCGGTCGGCCGCGCCGGTCAGCTCTGGACGAACACCGCCACGCTGCGCGCGGGCACTGTGAACGTGCCGGCGGCCCGGTCGAACGACGCGGTACGCAGCGCCGGGTCGGCCGAGTTCCGCAGCACCGGATGCAGCGCCACGTTCGCCCCGCGCAGCCCGGCGACCGTCTGCTTCGCCGTCTCCGGAGTGGCGTTGAAGACGACCGTCACCGACTTCCACTTCCCGTCCAGCCCTCGCGCGTCGAGGGTCATGGTGAGCACGCCCGGCGTCTCCTTCGTGCCGGACAGCGGGAACGCCACCCGCTTCTGCACCTGCTCGGCGGTGCTGAGCCCGAACACCGGCGAGGACCGGCGCACGCGCAGCAGCTCCGCGTACCGGGCGTCGGCCAGCTCGACCGCCGCGCAGTCCGGCACCAGCTTCGGATCGGCCAGCAACGGCTTCGCGTACGACCACTTGTCACGGTTGTCCTGCTCCGGCGGCAGGCCGGCGCCGAACCCGTTGCCCTGGGCGCAGTCCCAGCGGATCTGGTTGAACCAGTCCCCCGAGTTGTACGAGTTGCGGTCCAGCGACTTCGAGCGCAGCCGCTCCGAACCGGTGGTGACGAAACCGGCGCCCTGCCCGAGCGCGGTGGTCGACAGCGCGAGCACCTGCATGCGGGCGCGGTCCTGCGCCGAGGTCGCCTGCGGCAGCTTGTACGCCAGCGCGTCGTACAGGATCTCGTTGTCGTGCGCGTCGACGTAGGTGACCGCCTCGCCCGGCGCGGCCGTGTATCCGGCCGGCGCGCCCTTGTAGTCGACCTGCGCACCGGTGACCCGCTTCCCGGAGGAGTCGGTGAACCGGTAGTCGCGCAGGTTCCCGGTCAGCCCGACCTTGATGAGGTCGTGCTGGTGCAGCAGCCGGGCCCGCTGCTCGGCCGCCGTGCCGTTCACCTCGTCGCCGTTCGGGTCGGTGTACAGGCCGGAGGCGAAGCCCTGCGCCCGCGGGTTGGCGTCGAACGGGCCGCCGCCGCGTACCGCGTCACGGAGCCGGTCGTTGAACGTGCCGATGCCGGTGCCGGCCATGTTGGCCTGGGTGGCCTGCGTGAACCGGGCGTCGTCGGCGACCTCGCCGAAGTTCCAGCCCTCGCCGTACAGCAGGATCTTCCGGCCGTCCACGCCGTCGCGGGCGAGCGTGAGCTTGTCCAGCGCGGCGCGTACGGCGAGGATGTTCGCCTTCGGGTGGTGGCCCATCAGGTCGAACCGGAAGCCGTCGACCTTGTACGCCTTGGCCCAGGTGACGATCGACTCCACCACGAGCTTGCCCATCATGGCGTGCTCCGGGGCGGTGTTGGCGCAGCAGGTCGAGTTGGCCACCGACCCGTCGTCCAGGAGCCGGTGGTAGTAGCCCGGCACCACCTGGTCGAGCACCGACTTCGGGTCGGCGCCGGCGGCCGAGGTGTGGTTGTAGACCACGTCCATGACCACCCGCAGGCCGGCCTTGTTCACCCCGGCGACCATCTGCCGGAACTCGGTGGTGCGCTTGGCGCCGTTCGGGTCGGTGGCGTACCCGCCCTCGGGCACCGTGTAGTGCAGCGGGTCGTACCCCCAGTTGTAGCCGTCGGTGTCGGCGACCGCCGCGACGCACTTCTGCTGCTGGTCGGAGTCCGGCGGCAGCGCGGCCAGGTCGCAGGCCGGCTTGGCCTGGTCGGCCCGCTTCTCCGGGATGGTGGCGAAGTCGAAGGCCGGCAGCAGGTGCAGGTAGTTGACCCCGGCGTCGCCGAGCGCCCGCAGGTGCTTCATGCCCGCCGTCTGCGGGTCGGTGAACGCCAGGTAGGTGCCCCGCCGCTCGGCCGGGACCGTGCTGTCGGCGACGGAGAAGTCCCGCACCGACAGCTCGGAGATCTGGGCCTTCGACGCCGGCGGGGCGGCCGGCTTGCGCAGGTTCGCCCAGCCGGCCGGCGCGAGCGCCGGGTCGGTCAGGTCGACGATCTGGCTGTGCGTGGAGTTCGGCGCGAGCGCCACCGAGTACGGGTCGGTCACCGACGCGGTGACCATCTTCTGCGTGGCCGGCTGCCACGCCTGCACCGCGTAGCGGTAGTAGCGGCCGTTCCACGCCTTCGTGCCGCGTACCGACCAGACGCCGGTGCGGTCGTCGCGTCGCATCGACACTGTGGTCGGCTTGGCGGTGGGCGAGTCGAACAGCTCCAGCGACACCGTCCGCGCGGTCGGCGCCCAGACGGCCAGCGTGGGCACCCGCCCGGCGAACGTCGGGCCGAGCTTCGCCCCGGTCGCGGCGGCGTAGACGTCGTCGAGCACCCCGGGGATCTGCACGCCGGTGGCGGCGAGCAGGGCGCCCGCGGCGTCCCGCTCGGTCACCACGAGCTGCCCGCGCAGCGCCGCCGGCACCTTGGCCAGGTCGCCGCGCGCGAGCGTGAAGGCGCGACGGTCCCAGAGATGGGGGTACGCCTGCCGTTGCGCCTCGGTCAGCCCGTTGGGCTGCGCCCGCAGCGGCAACTCGGTGTACGTGCCGGTCAGCTCGCCGTCGGCGACACCGATCCCACCGGCCGGGGCGACGGCGAGCGCGTACCGCCTGCCGTCGGTCGGGCCGGTGGCCCAGGCGAGCGTGGACCTGTCGATCCAGTTCGCCTTCTGCCGGGTGATGTCGATGTCGGTCGCGGCGTCGGACGTGGTGGTCGGCAGCAGCCGGCCCTTGACGCCCGCGAGCAGCCACACCTCGCGCCCGGCGGTGGCGAAGTCGAGCCGCTGGTCCTCGGGGTGGTCCTTCTCGTCCCCCTTGTGCACGATGTAGCTCAACCCGGTCGCGCCGGCGGTCAGCGGCACCCGGAACACCGCACCGAAGGCGTCGGTCTTCTCCGGCTTGAGCGGCGTGGCCCAGTCGGTCGGACTGGCCGCGCCGTCCCACAGGTGCAGACCCCAGCCGTCGTAGTTGCCGTCGGCCTTGCGCCAGTGGATCAGCGCCGTGTCCTGCGCGACCGGCGGATCGGGTTCGCCGGTGGCGGCCTGCCGCGTCGGGTAGACCTCCGGATCGCCCTGCTTGACCCAGACCTCCCCGGTGCGGGTCACGTCGACGAAGCGGTCGGCCGCGACGTCCTTGTTGCCGTCGGAGTCGACCACGACGAAGCCGACCGACTTCGCGCCCGGCTTGAGCTTCACCCAGGCGAACCTGCCGTACGAGTCCTCGCCGGCGAACGGCTGCCCGGCGGGCCATTCGGTGACGTACGCCGGGTCGATGTCACCCCAGGCGTAGAGCCGCCAGTCGTCGTACCCGCCGGCCGGTCGCTTGTAGTGCACGATCGCCCAGTCCCGCGACTCGCCCCGGTCCGGGGTGCCGACGGTGCCGGTGGCGCGGGCGGTGGCGGTGCGGCCCTTGCCGTCACGGACCACTGCCTTGTACTCGATCTTCGTGCCGCCGGGCAGGCCGGTCAGGTCGTGGTGCACGGTGTACGGGGCGCGGTGCGCGCTGCCGAGCAGCGTCCACTTGCCCCCGGCGACCCGGGCGGCGAACGTGACGGTGGCGAGCGGGTCGCCGGTGACCTGGGCGGTGACGGTGGCCTTGCCGGGGGCGGGCGTGTCACCCGGCTCGGTGATCGTGATCTTCGGGGCGGCTCCGGGGTGCGGGATCGCCCGGTCGGCCTTGAGCACCACCGCCGACATCGCCGGCACGGTGAGGCTCAGCTTGCCGTCGGCGGCGGCCGTCGCGGTGGCGGCGCCGCCGTACACGCCGGTGAAGCGGGCGCCGGCCGACCAGGTGTCCACCGAGACAGTCTGCGGGGTCGCGGCGTTGTTCACCGCCGCCACGTACTCGATCCGGTCGGCGGGCAGGACGCGGGAGAACGCGAAGACGCCGGGGCCGTCGGCGGCGTGCCGGGTGACCTGGACGCCGTCGCGCAGCGCCGGGTGCGCGGCCCGCAGGCTGCCCAGCTCGGCGATGGTCCGGTAGAGCGGGTGGCGGGTGTCGTACTGGTCGGCGGCGTGCGTGCGGGTGGTGCCGATCAGGTCGTCGTCGAGGTAGTCGGCGGTCCGCGAGGCGAACATGTCCTGCCGGGCGTCCTTGTCTCCGCCCGGTCCGGTGAAGCCCTGCTCGTCGCCGGAGTACACGACGGGCTGGCCGCGGGTGAGGAACATGAGCTGGTGGGCGAGCTGGCTGCGCGTGAGCTGGGCGGCGTCGTCCCCGCCGCCGGCGGCGACGAACGAGCCGATCCGGCCCATGTCGTGGTTGCCGAGGAACGTGGTGAGCCGGTTGGCGTTCGTGTCCCGCGCGGCGTACAGGTCGTCCTTGGCGTACACGTCGGCGAGGGCCTTGGCCGATCCGTCGGCGGCGGCGTAGCCGCGTGCCGCCTCCTGGAAGGAGAAGTCGAGCGTGGCGGGCAGACCGCCGCGCCGCACGTAGGTGGACTGGATCTCCTGTTCGGCGCTGTAGACCTCGCCGAACATGAAGAAGTCCTTCTTGCCGGCCTTGGCCGCGGCGGACTCGACGCCCCGGGCGAACTGCGGCCAGAACTCCAGGTTCGAGTGCTTGACGGTGTCGAGGCGGAACCCGTCCACGCCGGCCTTGCCGATCCACTCGGCGTAGATGTCGGTCATGCCCCGCACCACTTCGGGCCGCTCGGTCCACAGGTCGTCGAGGCGGGAGAAGTCGCCGTACTCGCTGTTCTCGCCGGCGAAGGTGGAGTCACCGCGGTTGTGATACATGGTCGGGTCGTTCAGCCACGCCGGCACCTTGACCTTCGCGTCGGCCGGGGTGACGAACGTCGGCGTGTACGGGAACGACTTCTCGTTGACGGCGGGGAACTTCCGGGTGCCGTCGGCGTAGTTGCGGTCCTCGAAGGGACGCCCCTGCGCGTCGCGGTACGGCGCGGTCTTCTTGTCCACGTAGCCGTACTTGTCCTCGGCGTACCGGATGACGTCGGCGGTGTGGTTCACGATGATGTCGAGGTAGACCTTGATGCCCCGCCGGTGGGCGAGGTCGACCAGCTTCTTCAGCTCCGCGTTGGTGCCGAAGTGCGGGTCGACCTGGGTGAAGTCGGTGATCCAGTAGCCGTGGTAGCCGGCCGAGACGTCCGCGCCGCTGCCCTGCACGGGCCGGTTCTTGAAGATCGGCGCGAGCCAGATGGCTGTGGTGCCGAGCCCCTGGATGTAGTCCATCCGGTCGATCAGGCCCTTGAGGTCGCCGCCGTGGTAGAAGCCCTTGTCGGTCGGGTCGTGGCCGGTGGTGAGACGGCCGCCGGTCAGGCCGCCGGTGTCGTTGCGCTTGTCGCCGTTGGCGAACCGGTCCGGCAGGACGAAGTAGAACTGTTCGGCCTTGGCGGTGTTGCGGCCGGCCGTGAGCAGCACGTCGGGGGACGGCTCACGGTTCCACTGGGGAGCGTTGCCGGCGGCCAGGACGTCGGGGGTGGCGGCGCGGTCGGGGGCGCCGTCGCCGAGCTGGTGGAGGGCCACCGGAACGCCGACGACGGCGAGCACGAAGGAGGTGACCAGGGCGAGCAGCGCCTTGGGGGATATCGGCGGCGGTTTCATCGACGGCCTTTCTCTGGTCGCTGATTCGCCCGCACGCTAGCCCTTGCCGAAACATTCTGCAATACCTTGCAAACCCTGCCGCAACAAAGCAGACACCTTGCAAGATGAAGCAGACACGTCGCCCCTACCCGGGGCCGGGTCCTACCGGGCGGCGCAGGGCGTGCCGTCGACGGTGCAGCTCGCCGGCCGGGCGCTCGCCCGCTCGATGTGGAACCGCACCGGCAGGGACTGCCCGGGCGCCAGGTCGAATCCACTGCGGTAGGTGAACACGCCGTCGGCGAAGCCGAACACGCCCTGCTCGGCCCCCTCGACCCAGGCGGTCACCAGCCGGCCCCCGGGGAACACCGCGCGCACCGTCCAGCCCCGGTGCGTGCGTGCGGTGTTGACGAGCAGCACCTCACCGATGAAGCCGCCCTCGAAGGCGCTGTGCACGCTGTACCGGCCGGTCACCGCGGACGGCGGCGGCGGTGGAGGAGGCGACGGGGGCAGCACCGGCCGGGCGACGGCCCGAGGGCTGGACGTCGGCGCGGCCGGCGTCGGCGCCGCGGGTAGCACCGTGGACCGGGGCGACAGGCCCGGCATCACCGGAGCGGTGGTGGAGGAGACCGGCGACGGCCCGCTCGCGCCGACCGCCGTGGGGGTCAGCGGCACGGACGGCAACGGCATCAGCGGATCGGCCGGATCGGCCGCCGGGAACGTGCTCCGGCCCCGCACCGAACCGAGCGCCACCGCCAGCAGGACCACCATCACGACCACGCCGGTGGCGACGAGGATCCAGGGGGACGAGGTCATGGCGGCCCCGGGCTGCGGGCCGGGGCGACGCTTGTGGGACATGGTCCTCCTGTCGGGGGTCCGGGCCAGAGTAGCCACCCGGACCGGGCTGCGGCGAGGATCCCGATCGAGCACTGCCGCACGGCGTGGACACCTGATACCTTGCACGCCGATCAATGACCACAATGGCTCGTCGAGCCGGTAGGACGGTTGGCCAGTGACTGAGTGGCAGGGAAACATCCGGCGGGCATCCACGGCGGACACCGCCGTCGTGACCGCGATTCTCGCCGAGGCGTTCATGCGGGATCCGGTGAGCGGCTGGGTCTTCCCGGCCGACGACCACCGCGCGCGGGTTCATCCCGCCTTCTTCGGACCGTTCGTCGCGCTGGCGCTGCGCACCGGCGAGGTCCACGTCGCGGGTGACGGGCTGGGCGCGACGCTCTGGCTGCCCACCGGCGACGGCCACGAGGCCGAGGACGGCGACGAGTTCGCCGAGATGGAGGCCGCGATCGGCGCGGAGGCCATGAAGCGGTTCGGCATGCTCGACGAGATGATGAGCGCCCGCCACCCGAGCGAGCCGCACTGGTACCTGCCCTTCATCGCGGTGCACCCGGACCATCACGGCAGGGGCGTCGGGTCGGCGCTGCTGCGTAACAAGCTGGCCGAGCTGGATCAGGCCGGTTCCGCCGCGTACCTGGAAGCCAGTTCGCCGCGCAACGCCGCGCTCTACGAGCGGCTCGGGTTTCGGCGCCGCCCCGCCACGCTCGACCTGCCGGACGGGCCCAGCCTCTACCCGATGTGGCGCGACCCGGCCTGACCGGGATCGTCCCGCCCCGGCCTCACCCGGGGCGGGACGTCAACGCCGTACCGTCGTGGTGCTGACGTCGAGCGCGCCCACGACGGCGGCGAGCAGTCCGTCGAGCTGCCCCGGCAGGAACCGGCGGCAGTCCCGCATCCGGGCGCCGACCTGCGGGTCGAAGATGTTCGCGGCCAGCCCGACCGCCTCGGCGAGACTTGCCAGCAGCAGCGTGCCCGGGTCCAGCTCGGCCGGGGACGAGTGCATCAACATGGCGGTCAGCCGGACCCGCGGCGAGGCCGCCTGGTTCGGGTCGTTGGCCGGCCAGCGCACCGTCCGGCCGATCAGTTTGCCCTGCTCCCGGCGGAGCACGCCGGCGGTGACCAGCCGGGTGCCGACGCGTTCGTTGATGTTGAGCTGGGTCCGCAGGTAGCGGATCCAGAGCCGGGCCGGGTGCGCGCCCTCGCGACGGAGGATCTCGGTGATCAGCAGATCGGTCAGCGGCTCCTGCCACAGTCGCGGATCGACAGCGGCGATTCCGCCGCCGTCGAGGGCGATCCGGCCCTCGAACATCAATTCGGCGAGCGCAGCGCCGGCCAGCCCGCACTCCAGCCGGTCGACAGCGACATGTGGCTTGCCGGTGAACTCGTCGTGTCCGATAAGGAACAGCGCATCCGCAAGCCGATAGGTGGCCTGCGCCCCGGGGTAGGTCATGGTCCATCCTCGAACGGTGGCCGTGAACGTCGACACGGGACGGTACGGCATGACCACGCACAGCTCAATTCCGGTCGATCAGGCGCGCCCTAATCGATATCGAAGCGGGCTTGTCACGATCAGTGATCACCAATACCCTGCTTCAGGTTGTTCCGAAGTAGACAGCAGAACCCCCTCACTCCCCCTCCCCTGGAGAAGCCTTGTCCTCCGATCCGTTCTTCTCCGACGGTGGGCTGCGCCGCGGTCGTCTCGGCACCGCTCACCTCGTCTTCTTCACCGTCGCCGCATCGGCGCCGCTGACCGTTCTCGGCGGTGGTGTCACCACCATGTACGCGGTCAGCGGCAACATCGGCGCCGCGCTCGGATACGTGCTCCTCGCGGCGGTGCTCGCCGTCTTCGCCACCGGCTACGCCGCGATGAGCCGGTACGTCGCCAACGCGGGCGCGTTCTACGCGTACATCGCCAACGGCCTCGGCCGAGCCGGCGGGGTGGCCGGCTCGGCGGTCGCGCTGGCCGCGTACAACGCTATTCAGATCGGCCTCTACGGCCTGCTCGGCGCGATCCTCGGCGACTTCATGGACGCCAAGACCGGCATCAGCCTCGACTGGTGGGTCTGGGCGCTGCTGGCCTGGGTGTTCATCGGCGCGCTCGGCGTCCTGCGCATCGACCTGAACGCCACCGTGCTGGCCGTGCTGCTCATCCTCGAGTGCATCGCCGTGCTGATCTTCGACCTGGTCGCCTTCGCCAACCCGGCCGGCGGCGCGGTCACCACCGCAGGCATCAGCCCCGGCCACCTGTTCGGCGCCGGATTCGGCGCGGTCCTCGCGTTCACCATCGCCTCCTTCACCGGCTTCGAGAGCGGCGCCATCTACAGCGAGGAGGTCAAGGACCCGCGGCGCACCGTGGCCCGGGCCACCTACATCGCGGTGGCGTTCACCGGTCTGTTCTACGCGTTCTCCGCGTGGGCGCTGACCGTGCTGACCGGCCCGGAGAACGCGCCGGCGGCCAGCGCCGAAGCGGGACCCGGCATCATCTTCGGCGCGCTCGACCAGTACACCGGCGCGGTCGTCGCGGACATCGCCAACGTCCTGTTCATCACCAGCGTGCTCGCCGCCCTGCTGTCGTTCCACAACGGCGTGGCGCGTTACCTGTTCGCGCTGGGCCGCGAGCGGGTCCTGCCGCGCTTCCTCGGCGCGACCTCCAGCCGCAGCGGCGCCCCGGTCGCGGGCTCGGTGATGCAGAGCGTGCTCGCCGTCGTGGTGTTCCTGGCCTTCGCGATGACCGGCCGCGACCCGGTGATCGACCTGTTCACCTGGCTGTCCGGCGCGGCGGCGGTGGGCGTCGTGCTGCTGATGACGCTCACCTCGGCCTCCGTGGTGGGCTTCTTCCGGGGCCGTCCCGGCCCGGAGAACGCGTGGCAGCGGGCGATCGCCCCGGGCCTCGGCACGGTCCTGCTCACCGCCGTGCTGCTGGTGCTGCTGTTCAACTTCGACGCGCTGCTCGCGCCCGACACCGCGAGCTACCTGAAGTGGCTGCTGCCGGCCATTCCGGTGGCGGCGGGCGTGCTCGGCCTGCTCTGGGGCGTGGTGCTGCGCACCAGCCGGCCCGAGACGTACCACCGGATCGGCCAGGTCACCGAGGAGGGCCTGCACGAGCCCGGCCTGCACCCGGCCCCCGAGGCCGACCGCTGGGCCGGCGCCCACCACCGCTGACGCCAGTGGGCGCGGCGGCCGGCCTCGCGGGCCGGCCGCCGCGCCACCACGATCAGGCGGTACGGATCACGGTGCAGATCACCGGGCCGTCCTCGGTGGTGCGCAGCAGATAGCGGTAACGCTCGCCGGGCACCGCGCCGCCCTGGCTGTCCAGGAACTCCCAGCGCACCGCCACCTCGGTGAGCAGCGCCGAGACCTGCTGCACGTCCTCGATCTGCGCGTTCGCCGCCACCAGTTCCCGCTCCTGGTAGTCGGGGGCGGCGCCGACGAAACTGAGCGCCACCGCCGCCGGTGACGTGAACGAGAAACTGTAGGTGTCGGCGACCACCAGCCCGGGCAGGGCGTAGCAGCCGGCGATGGCCGGCACGTCGGCGGTGGTCAGCGCCACGCCGTACCGGTCGAAGAAGTCGGTGAGCGTGTCGAGGTCGGTGGAAGCCGTCACGACGCTCCTGATTACCGGCGCGGCGCGGCGGCAAACCTGGTCAGCGCGGCGGGATCCGTACCTCGATCTCGGCGCCGAGCTGCGCGCCACCGCTGAGTGCCAGGTCGTCGCCGCTCCAGAACCGCCCCGGGTCGTACCAGTTGGGCCGCCGCCCGGTGGGCAGCAGCCCCATCGTCTCGTAGGTCACCGCGACCACCTCGGCGCAGTACGCCGTCTCCAGCGCCGCCGCGTTCTCCCTGCTGGTGTCGCCGGTCTCGCCTCGGGCGCCTGCATCGCCGGCCCTGCCCTGGCTACCGGTCCCGCCGGCCCTGCCCTGGCTGCCGTTCTCTCCTCTGTCGATGATCCTGCTCAGGATGCCGGTCTGGTTCCTGTCGCCCGCCTTGCCCCGGAGGCCGCCGAGGCTCAGGCGGCGCGGGCGCGGCAGCCGGCCCCGGGCCCACCGCCAGGCGAGTTGCGCGGTGGACGGGAACGGCGTGCCGTCCAGACGCGCCACGGTACGCAGCACCGCCTCCTCCATCGCCGGATCGGCGGGCGGTTCGAGCTGACGCAGCCAGCCCCGCTGGCCGTACCGGTTGCCCCAGACGCAGACCGCGTCGCGCAGGTCGTGCAACTGGACGCCGCGCTGGTGGGTGCCGGTCCACATGTCCGGCAGCGAACGGCCCAGCTCGGCGTGCCACATCAGCGGCGGCATGTCGTCGAGCACCACGGCCATGCCCACGTGGTTGACCGGGCTGTTCGTGGTGATCTGGATGGCCCGGTCGGGCACGCTGCGCCCACGGAACACCCACAGGTCGCCGGTACGGGTCAGCTCCACGGCCTCGTCCAGGCTGATGCTCATGGAGGACTACCCTATGCGGATGCGGCAACGGATGCGGTGGTGGAAGGTACTCGGACTCGCGGGTCTCGCCGGCGTCGCGGCGACCGGCGTGGTCGTGGCGCGCGCGGAACGGCGGCGCCGGGCGTACACCCCGGAGGAGATCCGGGAGCGGCTGCGCGAACGGCACGCCAAGGCGTCGTCCTCCTGAAGGGACGGTCACGGGGCGGCGCGGTCGGGCGGGTTCTCCTAGCATCGGCGTGATGGGAACCAGCTTCTGGGAAAGCCCGTTCGTCCTCGATCCCCGGCCCGCCGCGGTGGAACGGCACGGCGACGTCGACCTGCACGTGCCCACCGGTGACGGCCCACATCCCGCCGTCGTGATCGTGCACGGCGTACCGGGCCCGCCCGAGGCGCCGGACGCACGCGACTGGCCGCTCTACCGGGGCTACGGCGCGCTGCTCGCCGAACGCGGCGTGCTGGCCGCGATCCCCCGGCTCACCGTGACGAGCCCGGACGACCTGTACGCCGTCGCCGCGCGCGTGGCCGCCGCCGCCGAACTGCTCCGCGCCGATGCTCGCGTCGACGCCGAGCGGCTCGGCCTCTGGTTCTTCTCCGGCGCCGGCCTGCTGCTCGGCGACTGGCTCCGCGACCCGCCCCGCTGGCTGCACGGCATTGCCGCGACCTATCCGCTGCTGGCCCCGCTGCCCGGATGGCCTCCGGTCGACGCACGCTTCCGCCCGATCGAGGCCCTGGACCCGCCCGTCGCCACGGGCGACGCCGCTGCCACCCCGGCGCACCCCGGCGATGCCACGACGCCGGGCGGCGCGGACTCCGCCGGTACCGCCCTCGACGGTTCCGGCGTCGGCGGTACGAACTCCCACGGTTCGGACTCCAGCGGTGCGGGCATCGACGGTTCGGACTCGGGCGGTTCGGACTCCAGCGGTGCGGACTCGGGCGGTTCGGGTCTCGGCGCGGCGCGGACGGACGAGGCGGTTCGGCCGACGCTGGTGCTGACCAGGGCGGGGCGGGAACGGCCCGAGGTCGCCCCCACCATCGAGGCGTTCACGGCGGTCGCCCGGCGACGCGGCATCCCGCTGCACGTGGTGGACGTGCCGAACGGGCAGCACGGATTCGACGCGCTGGACCACACCGAGGAGTCCCGCGCCGCCGTCCGCACCGCCCGAGACGCGCTGCTCAACCTGCTGACCGCCCCCTGACCACGGCCATCAGCGCCCGTGGCGCCACCCCTCCCACGTCCCAGGACTAGCGTTCCGCCACTCGGACAACCCTCAAGATCTTGGTACGAAATGGCCCCTCCGAGGGCCATTTCGTACCAAGATCTCCCCAACGCCCCACCCCGCCACGGTGATCATGAAGTTAGCCGGGACAAATCGGACGCAAAATGCCGTCAACTTCATGATCAGCGGGGTGGTCGAGCGCCTGAAGCCCACAAACTCGCCTACCCGGCCGAGCGCAGACTTTCCCGGTCTGCCAGCCGCCGCACGACTCCATCTCCATCGTCAACGTGCCGTTCCCGCTCGCCCAGTCCGACCCACCCGGTCCGGCCCGGCACGCCGCGTCCCACCCTTCGCGCCCTCAGCACCGCCCACCGCCGAAACCGCCGACCGAGCACCGAGCACCGAGCACCGGATGATCAAGGAGTTTGGGTCACTTCGCGAGCCGGATCCGCACCCAAACTCCTTGATCACCGGGGCGCGGCGGGCCAGAGCGCGGAGCCCGGCGAGGCAGAGCGCGGAGCCCGGGGAGGCAGAGCGCGGAGCCCGGGGAGGCAGGGTCGGGGGGCGTGAAAAGGGGTGGGTCAGCGGTCGGCTGCGGGGACCGGCTCGGGGGTGTCAGGCGCGTCCATCGGTTGCAGGCGCTTGGCCCGGCGGCGCAGCCACAGAGTGCTGACCACGCCGGCCAGCACCGCCAGCACCAGCCCGGCCCAGGAGATGTCCTTGAGCCAGTGCTCGGCGGCCCGGCCGAGGTAGAACAGCAGGTACGTCGTGCCGAACGCCCAGACCAGACCGCCTGCGGCGTTCGCGATCAGGAACCGGCGGTACGGCACGCGCAGCGCCCCGGCCAGCGGGCCGGCGAGGATGCGCAGCAGCGCGACGAACCGCCCGAAGAACACCGCCCAGACGCCGTGCCGGGCGAAGCTCAGCTCGGCTCGGGCCAGGTGTGCGGGGCCGAGGTGTTTCGGGAAGCGACGGCCGAGCCGTTCCAGCAGGGGACGGCCGCCGCGCCGGCCGACGGCGTACCCGACGGAGTCGCCGAGGATCGCGCCGGTGGCCGCGGCGGTGGCCACCCATTCAGGGCCGACGGCGCCGGTGGCGGCGAGCAATGCGGCGCTGACCAGCACGATCTCGCCGGGCAGCGGGATGCCCATGCTCTCGACGCCGATCACCGCGCCCACGAGCAGGCAGATGAGGCCCGGTGGGAGGGCGGCGAGCCAGTGCTGTACGTCGACCACCCGCCGACCCTACCCGCGCCCGGTCACCCGGCGGGGGCCAAGAACTCCAGGCGGTTGCCGTGCGGGTCGTGCGTGTGGAACCGGCGCATGCCGGGAATCTCCTCGTCGCCCCAGGTCACGGCGTGGCCGGCGGCGTCCAGGCGGGCGGCCAGCTCGTCCAGGTCGGGCCGCACCAGCGCCGGGTGGGCCTTGCGGGCCGGGCGGAAGTCGTCCTCGACGCCCAGGTGCAGTTCGGCGTCGTACCCGGTGAACCAGCAACCGCCGCGGGCGGCGAGGGCCGGGGGTTTGGGCTTCTCGGTGAGGCCGAGCAGGCCGGCGTAGAAGGAGCGGGAGAGATCCTCGGAGCCGCGGGGGCAGGCGAGCAGGACGTGATGGATCATGGTGACACCTCCTCGTCCCGCAGCGTGGCACGAGGTTGCATGAATAGCAAGACGGACGTACGGTTTTGTAGAGACCGACGCAGGTAAGTGTTGCCTAAGCACGGCGGCGCCCCGGTCGGTGCGACAAACTGCTCAGGACTACTCACGGTCGCTGGTGTGAAGGAGTACGACGTGGCGAGCCTCGACACCTTCGGTGCGAAGACCCAGCTACGCGTCGGAGACGCGAGCTACGAGATTTTCAGGATCGACAAGGTGGAGGGCCACGAGCGACTGCCCTACAGCTTGAAGATCCTGCTGGAGAACCTGCTGCGGACCGAGGACGGCGCGAACATCACCGCCGACCACATCCAGCAGCTCGGCGCGTGGGACGCCACCGCCGACCCGAGCGTGGAGATCCAGTTCACCCCGGCGCGGGTGCTGATGCAGGACTTCACCGGCGTGCCCTGCGTGGTCGACCTGGCCACCATGCGCGAGGCGGTACGTGACCTGGGCGGCGACGCCACCAAGGTCAACCCCCTCGCTCCGGCCGAGCTGGTCATCGACCACTCGGTCATCGCCGACCTGTTCGGCCGCGAGGACGCCTTCGAGCGCAACGTCGAGCTGGAGTACGAGCGCAACAAGGAGCGCTACCAGTTCCTGCGCTGGGGCCAGACCGCGTTCAACGAGTTCAAGGTCGTCCCGCCGGGCACCGGCATCGTGCACCAGGTCAACATCGAGTACCTGGCCCGTACGATCATGGAGCGCAACGGCCAGGCGTACCCGGACACGGTCGTCGGCACCGACTCGCACACCACCATGGTCAACGGCCTGGGCGTGCTGGGCTGGGGCGTCGGCGGCATCGAGGCCGAGGCCGCGATGCTCGGCCAGCCGGTCAGCATGCTGATCCCCCGGGTCGTCGGCTTCAAGCTCTCCGGCGAGATGCCGGCCGGCACCACCGCCACCGACCTGGTGCTGACCATCACCGAGATGCTGCGCAAGCACGGCGTGGTCGGCAAGTTCGTCGAGTTCTACGGCCCGGGCGTGAGCGCCGTGCCGCTTGCGAACCGCGCCACCATCGGCAACATGTCGCCGGAGTACGGCTCGACCGTGGCGATCTTCCCGATCGACGCCGAGACCGTCCGCTACCTGAAGCTGACCGGCCGCGACGCGTCTCAGGTCGCGCTGGTCGAGGCGTACGCCAAGGAGCAGGGCCTCTGGCACGACCCGGAGCGCGAGCCGGAGTACTCCGAGCGCCTGGAGCTTGACCTCGGCACCATCGAGCCGTCGCTGGCCGGCCCGAAGCGCCCGCAGGACCGGGTGCCGCTGGGCAGCGCCAAGACGCTGTTCCGCGCCGCGCTCAGCGACTACGTGGCCGCCGACGAGACCGGTGGCGACCCGGGCCGCAAGCCGGGCGTGCCGCAGCAGGAGAAGCCGTTCGGCGCCGACGGCCCGGCCGACGAGGCGTCGGCTGAGTCCTTCCCGGCCAGCGACTCCCCCGCCAACGGCGTGAACGACCCGGCGGACGCGCCGCGCGACCTGGAGACCGCCGCGGTGGGTTCGGGCGGCCGCGCCAGCAATCCGGTACGCGTGACCGGCGCCGACGGCGTCGAGTACGAGCTGGACCACGGCGCCGTGGTGATCGCCGCGATCACCTCCTGCACCAACACCTCGAACCCGCAGGTGATGATCGGCGCCGCGCTGCTGGCCCGCAACGCGGTGGAGAAGGGCCTGGCCCGCAAGCCGTGGGTGAAGACCACCCTGGCGCCGGGCTCGAAGGTCGTCATGGACTACTACGACCGCGCCGGCCTGACCCCGTACCTGGACAAGCTCGGCTTCAACCTGGTCGGCTACGGCTGCACCACCTGCATCGGCAACTCCGGCCCGCTGCCGGAGGAGGTCTCCGCCGCCGTCAACGACGGTGACCTGGCGGTCGTGTCGGTGCTGTCCGGCAACCGCAACTTCGAGGGCCGGATCAACCCGGACGTCAAGATGAACTACCTGGCGTCCCCGCCGCTGGTGGTCGCGTACGCGCTCGCCGGCACCATGGACATCGACCTGGCGAACGAGCCGATCGGCGAGGACGCCCAGGGCAACCCGGTGTACCTGCGGGAGATCTGGCCGAACAGCGCCGAGATCCAGGACGTCATCGCCTCGGCGATCGGCGCGACCGGCTTCAGCGCCGCGTACGCCGACGTGTTCGCCGGTGACGAGCGCTGGCAGTCGCTGCCGACCCCGACGGGTGACACGTTCTCCTGGGACGGCGAGTCGACGTACGTGCGCAAGCCCCCGTACTTCGAGGGCATGCAGCAGGACCCGACCCCGGTGCAGGACATCGCCGACGCGCGGGTGCTGGCGAAGCTGGGCGACTCGGTCACCACCGACCACATCTCCCCGGCCGGCTCGATCAAGGCGGACTCCCCCGCCGGCAAGTACCTGGCCGAGCACGGCGTGGCCCGGCACGAGTTCAACTCGTACGGCTCCCGCCGCGGCAACCACGAGGTGATGATCCGGGGCACGTTCGCCAACATCCGGCTGCGCAACCAGCTCGTCCCGGGTGTCGAGGGCGGCTTCACCGTCAACCACCTGACCGGTGAGCAGACCTCGATCTACGAGGCCTCGATGGCGTACCAGGAGGCGGGCGTCCCGCTGGTCATCCTGGCCGGCAAGGAGTACGGCTCCGGCTCGTCGCGTGACTGGGCCGCAAAGGGCACCATGCTGCTGGGCGTGAAGGCGGTCATCGCCGAGTCGTACGAGCGGATCCACCGCTCGAACCTGATCGGCATGGGCGTGCTGCCGCTGCAGTTCCCGGGCGGCGAGACCGCCGAGTCGCTGGGCCTGACCGGCACGGAGACGTTCTCGTTCAGCGGCGTCACCGCGCTGAACGACGGCGAGACCCCGCGCACCGTCAAGGTCACCACCGACACCGGCGTGGAGTTCGACGCCGTGGTCCGCATCGACACCCCGGGTGAGGCGGACTACTACCGGCACGGCGGCATCCTGCAGTACGTGCTGCGCCGCATGATCGCCAACTGATTCGCGTACGGCTGACAAAAGGGCCGCTTCCCGCTCCGGCGGGGAGCGGCCCTCGCCGTACCGCGGTCGTCGCAGCCGGAGGGCGACGGCCCCACGCCTCGGCGTCGGTGAGCGGCAGGAACCACAGGACACGCCGCCCTACCAGGGCCGAGGCATCACCACCGCAGCCGGCACTGCCCTGATCACCACCGTCCAGGGAGGCTGCCCGCCCCGGCGCAGCCCGCCGCGCGAACATCCACCTCGTCCGACGCTCACGCTACGCTGCCCGGGAATTGCGATCGACACCCCTGGAGACGACCACATGGGCAAGGTGTTCACCGCACACAGCGGCCCGGACGAACTCGACCTCGACCCGGCGATACTCCGGTGACGTCAACCGAGACGGGCCCCGGAAGCAGTTCGCTGGCGATCAGACATGCGTGGCCGGCAGTGCTGGGCGCGCTTTTCCTCTCCCTCGCAGCGACCGGGTGGGAGATGTTCCAGGTGTACCGCGTCTGGGACACCTGCGACGCCGGAGGCCCCGGGGCGGGGATCTTCCTTTTTTCTTTCCCACCCGTCCTGGCGATAGGGCAATTCGCTGTCGTCGCGCTCATCGCCCTCGCCATCCTGTCTCCGGCCTGGTCGCGGTCCAGTGCGGCAGTCCTTGCGGTCGTCGCCGCCGTGGTGAGCGTCGTCGTGCTGGCCCTGTGCGCCTGGATGTTCTTCGTCTACGCCGGATTCCCCGTGGAGACCGAATACTGCCCGACCCCGCAGCCCTCGTGGTGGCGCGACTGAGAACGCCGCCGGTTTCGCGCCCGATGTGCGCCTACTCCAGCACGGCCTTGAGCCGGGCCAGGTCGGCCTCCACGAGTGCGGTGTCCCTGTCGAACTCCGTGTCGCTCATGCCGGGCATTCGCCGCAGGCTGAACACCACCTCCGTGGCGTCACCGTCGGCGATCGCACGCAACGGCACGTACACCGTCTCGCCCGACGGTGTCAGCACCTCGTGGTCGAGCACGCCGAACTCGTTGGCCGGCGCGAACGTCAGCCGCGCCCGCCCCTCGGGCGTGTCCACGAACCACTGGCCGTCGACCCGGGCCACCGAGCCGCCGAGGCCCGGCGCCCAGCGGGACAGGTTCGCCGGGTCGGCGGCGAAGGCGTACACCTCCGACACCGGCCGGTCGATGTGGACGCTGAGGTGCCGGGTGTCGGTGGCCATGCGCCGATGGTGCCATGCCTGTCGCACGCTCACGCTACGCTGCCGCTGATTTCGACAGGCACCCCCGAGAGGCACACCCATGGGCATGATCTTCAACGCGCGCCGGCTGTCCGCCGAGGAACTCGCGGCGGTGCTCGCCGACCCGGAGAAGGTCGGCACTCTGTTCCAGGGTGGCCCGGACGAGCTCGACCTGGACAAGGCGTGGCACGGGCTGCACTACCTGCTGACCGGCGACACGTACGAGATCCGGGGTGACGCCGGGCCGGCCGTCCTGGGTGGTGACCCGATCGGCCCGGATCTCGGCATGGGCCCGGCCCGGCTGCTCATGCCCGACGCCGTGCGCGCCGTGGCCGCCGGGCTCGACGCGGTGGACGAGGCGAGGCTGCGGGCCCGCTTCGACCCGGCGGCCATGTCGGAGGCTGAGATCTACCCCCACATCTGGGACGACGGCGGCGACGAATTCGACGGCTACCTGCTGCCGAACTTCACCGCCCTGCGCGACTTCTACCGCGCCGCTGCCGAGCACGGGGACGGCGTGCTGCTCGCCATCACCTGACCCGGTACCGTGCCGGCGTGGGACTCGACGCGTTCGTGTACTGCCGGTGCTGGCAGGACGGCCTCACCACACCGTGCCCGGTCGAACCGGTCGGCCTCGACGAGGACGGCTGTCTCGCGCTGTTGCGGCAGTGGGAGGGCAACGAGGCCGCGCACCGCACGTTCGACGCCTGGCTGGCGAAGGCGTGCCCGCACAAGGCCATGGAACAGGCGAGCGAGCACGTGTCCAACTGGGCCGGCGTACGCCTGTTCCAGCAGGCGCTCCGCACTGCCGGCGAGGAGCGCTTCCCGACGCTCGCCACCGCGCTGCCGAACCTCAACGGCGGCTCGCTGCCGGCCGACCGGGCGGCGGTGGCGCTCGCCGAGTTGGACGCGTTCGCGCGCACCGCCCGGATTACCGACGAGGTCGAGCTGATCGACGAGGCGACCGGCCGGGTGCTGACGCAGTACGTCGAGAGCTACCGCGGGGTGTTCATGCTCGGTCCGGACTACCGGGCCGGCGTCGATCCGGACGGCTTCTTCGTCCTCGACACCGCCGACCCGCCCGCCACGCTGTTCCGGGCCGTCCGGTTCAGCCAGCGGCCGCTGCCCGGCGACCGGGTGGAGCTCACCGCCGGCGGGACGCGGACGGTGCTGGCGATGCCGCCGGTGGGCGCGCACGGCGAGCCGCCGCCCGAACGGCTCGCGGTGCGGTCCCGGAGCCGGTCGGGCGACGACTTCGCCTACATCGTGGAGCCGTTGCGCCGGCTGTGCGCGGCGTCAGTGGCCACCGGCAACCCGGTGATGTGGTTCTGACGCGCCGCACTCACCATGGGATGACGCCCGCGTCCTCGAAGTAGCCGCCGGTCGGCCCGTCGGCGGGCAGCGTCGCGAGCCGGATCGCGATCGCCGCGCCCTGTTGCGGAGTCCGCACGCCGCGGAAGGCGTTCAGGTCGGTCGCTGTGAAACCCGGGCAGGCGGCGTTGATCAGGAGGCCCGTGCCGGCCAGCGCCCGCGCGTACTGGATCGTCACCGCGTTGAGCATGCTTTTCGACGGCGAGTACGCCACCGACAGCGGCCCGGTCTGATGTTCGCCCTCGGAGTTGCTCTGCCGGGCCAGTGAGCCGACGCCGCTGGACATGTTGACGATCCGGGGCGACGCCGAGCGGCGCAGCAGCGGCAGCATCGCCTCGGTCACTCGGACCACCCCGATCACGTTGACCTCGACGGCGGTGCGGATGGTCGCGAGGTCGACGTCACCCGGGTGCTGGGGCACGCCACCGGTCACGCCCGCGTTGTTGACGAGCACGTCCAGACCGCCGGCCTCCGTCTCCAGCAGCCGGGCGGCGGCGGCCACGCTCGCGTCGTCGGTGACGTCCAGCGGTACGCCGAACGCGTCCACGCCGCCGGCGCGCAGCTTCGCCACCGCCTCGGCGAGCCGCCGCTCGTCCCGTGCGCCGACGCCCACCCGCCAGCCGAGCGCGCCCAGGCCGGCCGCGATCTCGTACCCGATTCCCTTGTTCGCGCCGGTCACCAGCGCGATCGTCCGTTCGCTCATGCCTCGATCCTGGCCGCGGGCCGCACAGGGTTCCAACACCGCTTCGGTGGCGTGCGATACCTGACGGGTATCGATCCGGGGGTACGGTGGCGGGATGGAGACGCGGGAGCTTCGCTACTTCGTGGCGGTGGCCGAGGAGCTGCACTTCGGCCGCGCCGCGCGCCGTCTCGGCATCGCCCAGCCGCCGCTGTCGCGTGCCATCCAGCAGCTCGAACGCCGCCTCGGCGTGACCCTGCTGGAGCGGGACAGCCGCAGCGTCGCGCTCACCGCGGCCGGGTCGGTGCTGCTGCGGGAGGGCCGGGCCGCCCTCGACGCCGTGGACGCCGCCGACCGCCGCACCCGCCGCGCCGGGCAGGCCGCGGCCGGTGGCCCCGGGCTGGTGCTGGCGACCAAGGCGGGGGCGTCGAGCGAGCTGCTGCCGAAACTGCTCGACGCGTACGCCGCCGAGCCGGACGCGGTCCCCGTCGAGGTCCTGCTGTGCGGCATCGGCGAACAGGAAGGGCTGCTGCGCGACGGACGCGCCGACGTGGCGCTGCTGCACCTGCCGTTCGACTCGACGACCGGGCTGGACACCGAGGAGCTGATCACCGAACCGCAGGTGGCGATCATGCCGGCCGGGCATCCGCTGGCCCGGCGGCCACACCTGCTGATGGCCGAGGTGGAGGCGCTGCCGGACCTGCCGATGCCGCGCTGGCCCCGGGCCGACGGGTCGTACCCGGACGGGCCGGGCCCCGAGGTCCGGGACCACGCCCAGTTGTTCCAGCTCATCGCGCTCGGCCGGACCGTGGTGGTGCTGCCGGAGTCGGCCCGGTCGCTGCTGCTCGCCGACTTGGCCGCGGTGCCGGTGCCGGACGCGCCCGCGGTGACCACTGTCATCGCGTGGCCGCCGCACAGCCGGTCCCGGGCGCTGGCCGGCCTGATCCGGACCGCCACCCGCCTCTGACGCCGGCCCCTAGGCGGGCAGGTCCTTGCGCATCTGCTGGGTGACCACCCGGTATCCCGACGTCTCGTACAGCTTGCGCGCCGTCTCGTTGGCGCCGAAGACGTTCAGCTCCAGCGCCTGGGCGCCGTGCTCCCGGGCCGCCCGCTCCCCGGCCGTGAGCAGCGCCCGCCCGAGCCCCCGGCCCCGATGCTCGGCCGCCACCTCGATGTCGTAGAGGTAGGCGCACCCGGCAAGGCCGCGCGGATGGGTGAGGCTGATCCACAGGCGCCCGACCGGCGAGCCATCGGCCAGCACGCCGAGCAGGAACAGCATGCCGGGCGTGGCCATGGCCTGCGGCAGCAGGACGGCGTTCGCCTCGCGCGCGCGGTCGAGCGCCTCCTCCGGAGCCCAGTTGCCGGCGGTGACGTGCTCTCGCGCGTAGTCCGCGGTCAGCTCGTCCTGCCAGCGGTCGAACTCCTCCGGGCTCATCGCCCGGACGCTCAGCTCGGTCATGCGGCTCAGGCTCTCACGATTCGCCCGCCCGGGCTGCCCCGGGAATCCGTGGCGGCGAGGCGCTCAGTCGGTGGCGGCGCGACGGCGGGCCTCGCGCAGCTTCATGGCGTGCTCCAGCAGCGTGATCAGCACCTCCTTGGCCGACTCGCGCTTGCGCGCGTCGCACAGCACCACCGGTACGCCCGGGTCCAGGTCGAGCGCCGCCTGCACCTCGTCGAGCCGGAACTTCTTGGCGCCCTCGAAGCAGTTCACGGCCACCACGAACGGCGTGCCGCGCCCCTCGAAGTAGTCGATCGACGGGAAGCAGTCCGCCAGCCGGCGTGTGTCGGCGAGCACCACCGCCCCGAGCGCGCCGAGCGCCAGCTCGTCCCAGACGAACCAGAACCGGTCCTGCCCGGGCGTGCCGAACAGGTAGAGCACCAGGTCGTCGCTGAGGGTGATCCGGCCGAAGTCCATCGCCACAGTGGTGGTCGACTTCTCCTCCACGCCGGACAGGTCGTCGATGCCGATCCCGGTCTCGGTCAGCACCTCCTCGGTGCGCAGCGGTTTGGTCTCGCTGACCGCGCCCACCATGGTGGTCTTGCCGACGCCGAACCCGCCCGCGATCAGGATCTTGATCGCGGTGGGCAGCGGCGCGGCGCCCGCCGGCCGCTCAGAGCGCCCGTAGTCCATTGATTACCGCCTCGAAAACGTGCTCGTCGGGAAGGCCGGCGGCGGTCGCGCGCGGCTCGCGTACCTGCACCAGGCTGCGGGCGGCCAGGTCTCCGAGGAGGACCCGGACCGTGCCCACCGGCAGGTCGAGGTGAGCGGCGATCTCGGCCACGGACAGAATCCGCTGGCAGAGGCCGACTATCGCCACATGCTCCGGGCCCAGCCCGGAATCCGATCCGACATCCGCGCGGGTCGCGGTGACCAGCGAGATCAGGTCGAACGTGCCGGTCACCGGGCGGGCTCGGCCGCCGGTCACCGCGTACGGGCGCACCACCGGGCCGGCGTGGTCGTCGACCCACTCCTGCTCCGCGGAGTCCCCCCGGCCGGTCATCGTGCCGCGTTCTCGCCGAGGTGCTGTTCCCGGGTCGGTGACGCGACGAACCGGCCGACCCGGGTGACAAGCATGGCCATCTCGTACGCGATCAGGCCGACGTCCGCGTCCTCCGAGGCCAGCACCGCCAGGCAGGCGTTGCGCCCGGCCGCGGTGACGAACAGGAAGGAGGACTGCATCTCGATGATGGTCTGCTGTACCTGCCCGCCGCCGAACCGCTTGCCCGCGCCGCGGGCCAGGCTCTGGATGCCCGCCGCCATGGCGGCCAGGTGCTCGCCGTCGTCGCGGCTCAATCCGCGGGACGAGGCCATCAGCAGTCCGTCGGTGGAGAGCGCCACGGCGTGCTCCGCCTGCTTGACCCGGCCGACCAGGTCATCCAGCAGCCACGTCAGATCCGCGCTCGAAGCCGTCTTCTGCGCCACTCGTCGTCCTCTTCTTCCCGGCTGTGTGCCGTTCTCTTCCGGTTTGCGTCGCGTCGACGTTCCGGTCAGGTGACCTGCTCGTCCGCGTCGGCCGGCGCACCGCCGGCCCCCTGCGCCCCGCCGAGCAGACGCGCGGCATCGGTACGGCCGCGTCGGGTGCCGCTCTGGTAGGAGCTCATCATCCGGCGCACCTGCTCCGGTGCACGCGCCGTGTCGTCGTCGGCGGCGTCGTCGACCGCCTCGGTCTGGTCGTGTCGCAGTTCCGGCGCGAGGCTGGCCTGGCGTACCCGGACCGGCAGCCCGGCGTCGGTCACCGGCGACTCCTCCGGCTCCGCCTCCGGGGAGGAATCCGGCGCGGCGGCCGGGCGGCGCTCCACCACGGCCAGCTCCGTGGTCGGGCCCGCCACCGCCGGCTGCCGCTTACGGGTACGGGCGGGCAGCCCGGACGGGGTCAGCCGGGGCGCCCGCGTGGCCGGCTCCGGCACGGGCGGGGCCGCCTCGGCCGGCTCGTCCGGTTCGGCGCCACCGTCGGCGTCGGACGCGGTGGCCGGTTCGGTCCCGGCGTCGGCCGGCGTGCTCAGCGTCGCGGTGACGGCCGGCTCGGCGGCGGGAGGACCGTCGGATCCACCGGCGCCGTCGGCGGTGGTGATCAGTTCGCGCGGGATCAGCACCACGGCCGTGGTGCCGCCGTACGCGGATTCCTTGAGCTGCACCTTGACGCCGTGCCGCTCGGTGAGCCGGCTGACCACGAACAGGCCGAGCCGGGCGGCGTCGGCCAGGTTCAGCTCGGACCGGTCGACGATGCGCGCGTTGGCGGCGGCCAGCTCGTCGGCGCTCATGCCGAGGCCCCGGTCCTCGATCTCGATGGCGAAGCCGTTCGCCACGAGCTGTCCGCGGACCTCCACGATGGTCTGCGGCGGCGAGAAGGAGAGCCCGTTTTCGATCAGCTCGGCCAGCAGGTGGATGACGTCACCGACGGCGCGGCCGGTCAGCGACACCTCGCCGAGCGGGCGCACTGTCACCCGGGTGTAGTCCTCGACCTCGGCGACCGCGCCGCGGACGACGTCGACCATCGGCACGTTGCGGCGCCAAGCCCGGCCGGGCGTCGAGCCGGAGAGCACGATCAGGTTTTCCGCGTTGCGCCGCATCCGGGTGGCCAGGTGGTCGACCCGGAACAGGTCCTCCAGCTCCTCGGCGTCGTGTTCCCGGCGTTCCATCGCGTCCAGCAGCGTGAGCTGCCGGTGCACGAGCGCCTGGGTGCGCCGGGCCAGGCTGAGGAAGACGTCGCGTACGCTGCGGCGCAGCTCGGCCTGCTCGACGGCGGTGCGGACGGCGGTCTCCTGCACGACGTTGAACGCCTTGCCCACCTGGCCGATCTCGTCGTCGCCGAACTGCAACGGCGGCGCCTCGCGGGCGACGTCCACCTCCTCGCCGCGGCCCAGCCGCTCCACCACGCTCGGCAGCCGCTCGTGCGCCAGACTGAAGGCCGCCTCCCGCAGCCGTTCCAGCTGCCGTACCAGCGCCCGTGCCGTGGTGATCGAGACGACCACGGAGGCGATGACGGCGAGCAGGCCGAGACCGGCGGCGAGCACCAGCCGCACGATGACGCCCACCGCGACCGGCATGGCGCGGGCCACGATGTCCTCACCGCCGGCCAGGATCACCCCGCGCAGGTCGGCCATCGCCTGCTCGGCGGCGGCCTGCCACGCCGCGGCGGTCACCGGCGGGCGCACGTCGGCGCCCTTGGCCGCGAGGACCCGGTCCTGCAGGGTCCGCAGCTGCTGGAACGCGTCGCCCTCGACCATCCGCTCGAAGCGTGCGCGGTCGGTCGGGGCGAGGTCCCGGGCGGTGCGGTCGGCGAGGAACCACTGCGCGCCGACCAGGCGGGCGAACGCGGTCTGCTCGGCCACGGTGATCCGGTTGGCCGCGATCGCGCCGGTGATCAGCGCGTCCTGTTGGGACAGCAGCTCCCGGGACCGGTTGAGGTCGATGAGCGCGGCGGTGTCCTTGGCGATCTCGTCGTCGTCGAGGCCGCCGAGCGCGTCGAAGACGGCGAAGATCGCGTCGACCGCCTCGTCGTACGCGTTGAGCGTGGCGGTCCGGTCGATGGTCTTGCGGCTCACGTCGGCGCGTACCTGACCGAGCTGGTCCAGCTCGGTCTTCAGCTCACCGAGCCGCTGCATCAGCTCCTCGCTGGCCGGGACCTCGGTACGCCAGTCCTGCGCCGAGCGCCACAGCACGGTGGCGGTCTCGTCGGTACGCGCGCGCTGGGCGTCCAGCTCCCGCAGCCGGCCCGGATCGGACTCGCCCAGGTAGCGCAGCGACAGCCGCCGCTCGGCCTGCAGCTCCTGCAGCAGCGGGTCGCTCGGCTCGAAGACGCGCGCGTTGAGCGCCTGCACGCCGAGCAGGTTGAACCCGTCCCGCACGGTCACCCACGCGGCGAACGCCCACAGCGCGATCAGCGACGCCAGCAGCGCGATGATCTTCGTACGGAGATTCGTACTGCGGGAACCCATCACACCGTCCTGGCCCGGTCTACGGTCGGTCCGAAATCCGATCGACTCCGGCGCACGCTAGCAGCCGTCGTGAACTCCATTCAAGCGATCCTGATCATGGTGGGTCCGGCCTCGACGGCGCGGCCGGAGGCCGCCAGCACCGCCGCGCGCACGATCTGCGTCGGGCGGTAGAGATCCTTGTCGTGCCATAGTGCCGGTTCGTCGTCGCATCCGTCCAGCTCGGACAGTCGACGCCGGCCGCGGGCGAGCGCCGCGCCGATCCGCGCGTCCCCGGAACGGCCCGCGCCGGCCAGGGCGAGCACCGCGTACGCGGTCTCCTCGGCGGTGCCGTGCCATCGTCCCCAGGAGCCGTCCGGGCGCTGCGTGTCCAGCAGCCAGGCGACGCCCCGCTCGACGGCGGCGCGCGCCGTGCCGTCGGGCGCGTGGTCGGCCAGCGCCAGCAGCACCGCGTAGGTGGCGTAGTAGGCCGAGGCGTGCCAGCGGTCCTCCCACCGCCCGTCCGGCTCCTGCCGTTCGAGCAGCCACTCGGTGACCCTGCGGCGCGCGCCGGTGACTCCGGGTCCGCTCGGCTGCTCGCCGAGCGCGTCGAGCACGTGCGCGTTGGTGGTCAGCGACGCGCCGTCCTCCCCCGGCCAGGTGCAGAAGTGCCGCCCGGTGTCGAACCCGGCCAGCGGCCCGACGCCCGGCGCGCGGCCCAGCCGGGCCAGCGCGTAGAGCGCGACAGCAGTGGTGTCCGCGTCGGCGGGCAGGCCGGGCGCGGTGGCCGCGCCGGACGGGCCGACGGCGGCGCGCAGCTCGGTGAGCACCGGCTCGGGCGCGCCGACCGGCACACCGGCCCGGACCAGGATGCCGAGCACCCAGGCGCGCTCGAAGACGGTGATCGGGCTGGCGCAGGGCACCGGGCCGGGCCGGGCCACCGCGCGCAGGTAGTCCAGCGCCGCTCCGGGCTCCGGCCGGCCCAGCCAGGCGGCCGTGGCGGCCGGCGAGGCGCCCACCGCGCCGCTGGCCGAGGGACGCACTCCCGGCGCCCGGTACGCCAGCTCCCCGGCGACCTCCAGAGCGTGCGCCAGCTTCTCCGGCACGGCCCGCCCGGCGGCCAGCAGCCCGCGTACCCCGGTCAGCCGGGTCGGGTCGAGACCGGCCGGCAGCGGCAGGCGGGGCCGGCCGGCCCACTCGGCCAGCCCGGGTGGCGGACCGGCCGGTCCGGCGAGGTGCCGGTCCACGGCCGTGAGCAGCGCCGGCACGATCAGGTCGGTGGCCGGGAGGTCGGGCGGGGCGCCGCCGCGCAGCGCGCCGGCCAGGAACGTCAGGCCCCGGTGGGCCGCCGCGGTCGGCGCGGTGGCCGGCCCGTCGCGGCGCAGCACGGTCAGCAGCGCCTCGACCGCGCTCAGCGTCGGCACCAGCGCGTACCCGCCGGGGCCGCCCCAGCCGCCGTCCGGCCGCTGCCGGCCGAGCAGCCAGGCCAGGCGCCGGTCGTGGCCGTCCAGCCAGGGCGCGAGCGTGACCAGCCGGGCGGTCTCGTAGATCGACGGTGACGTCTGTCCGGACGGCTCACCGGTGAGCGCGGCGAGCAGTTCACGCGCGGGCGCGGGCCGCCCGGCCAGCGCCGGTCGGGCGGTGATCGTCACCGCACACCCCAGAAGTCGGTGCTCCGGTAGAAGCCGGTGGTGAAGCCGAGCTGCCGGGACAGGAAGTCGGCCTCCCGGGGCGCCTCCCCGGCCAGCTTCGCCAGCAGGACGCGGCAGTGGTCGACCTGCTCGGCGAACCGCTGCTCGACCTCCGCCGGGTCGTCCACCAGCAGCAGCGCGTTGAGGTCGCCGGACTCGGCGTCCCGGCGGTGGGTGCCGAGGTCGTTCACCAGCCGCAGGGCCCGCTGCACCTCGTCGCTGACGGCGACCGCGCGGTCCATCGCCTCGGTCGTGGACACCGATCCGGTGTGGATCCAGTGCGCCACGTTGACCACCGTCGCGGCGAGGTTGTCGGCGTTGGCCAGGTAGTCGGCGAGCGTGGGGCGGCCGGTGCGCCGCCAGTCCCACTCGCGGGCCATCGCGTCGAGCGTGCGTTCCATCGCCGCATGCCAATGGCCGCGCAGCGCCGGATAGCCGGGCGCGGCGGCGACGTCGTCGCGCAACTCGGCCAGGAACCGGCCCAGCGGGTCGTCGGCGCCGGCGCCGTCGAGCACGTCCAGGCAGGTACGGGCGACCCGGTCCACGGCCGCCCGGCTGGTCGCCTGGTGGTCGACCAGCCAGTCCACGGCGAACCCCCAGAGCACCGCGCGGTTGGTCACGGCCAGCTCGGCGGCGCTGTGCCAGGGCGCGCTGAACGCCATCGCCTGCGCGATGCTGCTGAACAGCGTCGCGTCGAACGGGTCAGCGGGGAACAGTTCGGGGTGCGCGGCGGCGGCCTTGCGCAGGCCGCGCTGGCCCTGCGCGGCGAGCGCGCAGACCCGGCCCTGCTCCGCCGCGGCGGCCACCGGATCCGGTGTCGGCCCGTCGGTCACGCGCGCTCCGCCCGCCCGGCCGCGACGAGCGTCAGCTCCACCCGCTCGCGTGGTCGCAGCGCCGCGGCCAGCCGCAACCCGGGTACGCCGGGGCGGTGCAGCCGGAACCGGTAGCGGCTGAGCATGGTGGCGAGGATGAGCTGCGCCTCCAGATAGAACAGGTACATGCCGAGGCACTGGTGCGGCCCGCCGCCGAACGGGAAGTGGGCGTACCGGTGCCGGGCCCGGACCCGCTCGGGCCGGAACCGTTCCGGGTCGAACTCGTCCGGGCGATCCCAGAACTGCCGCATCCGCTGGGTGATCAGCGGGCTGACCGCCATCGTGGCGCCGGGCTCGATCGGCACGCCGTCGATGACGTCCTCGGCGACCGCGCGGCGCGGGATGATCCACCCGATCGGGTAGAGCCGCAGCAGCTCGTCCAGCACCATCCGGGTGTACGTGAGCCGGCTCAGGTGCTCGCGGCGTACCGGCTCATCGCCGACCACCTCGTCGATCTCGGCGTAGAGCCGCTCGGCCACCTCGGGGTGCTGGTCCAGGTGCGGCCAGGCCCAGGTCAGGACGTTGATGGTGGTCTCGGTGGTGGCGGCGAACATCGCCACGGTGTCGTTGCGGACCTGCCGCTCGTCGAGCTGCCGCCCGTCGTCGGTGCGGGCCTGCCAGAGCGTCGAGATGACGTCGTCGCCCTGGTCGGCGGACTCGCGGGTCTCGCGGACGATCGGCACCAGCACGTCGTCCACGATGCGGACGGCGCGGGCGAACGTCCGGTCCCCCGGCATCGGCAGGGAAAGCGGCGCGAACGGCACGATGATGCGCGGGATGACGGCGGTGGCGATCCGGTCCTGTGCCTCGATCACGCGCATCGCGTCCGGCACCGAGATCCGGTCGGCGAAGAGCACCTTCATGATCGCCCGGCTGACGATGCGCGCCTGCTCCACGCCGATGTCGACCGGGCGCCCGGCGCGGGCCGGCTCGTCCAGCTCGTCGACCGCGTCGCGGATCGCGTCGGCCATGCCGTCGACGAGCGCCTCCACCCGCTTGGCGGTGAACATCGGCTGGAGCATGCGGCGGCTGGCCGACCAGATCTGCCCCTCGCCGAGGATGCCCTCGCCGAACAGTCGCTTCACCGGGCGCCAGAACAGCCCGTCACCGGCCCGTTCGTAGTTGTCCGCCCGGTCGCGCAGCACGTGCTGCACGTGCCTGGGATGGGTGACCAGGTACGGCCGGAACGAACCGAGGTTGAGCCGGACCAGCTCGCCGTCGGTACGGTTACCGATGTCGATGAGCGCCCGGGCGGGATCGCGGAGCGCCGCCGGCAGGATCTTCCGCAGCGGCACGGTTCGTGGTCGGCCGGTGGGCCCCGGTGTGTCCGTAGGTTCGGGCACCTGAACGCTCCCTCGGTTGACTCAGGGTCGCGACTCCGTATCGAGCCGTAATGTTGCTCGCGAGCATGCCATCCTGAGCCGCAGATCAAAAGGCAGGTCGGAGGATATTTCACGTAACAACAATCTCTTTGTCGAGAATGGAATTACTGGGATGTGCGTCACTCGCGTACACAGTGGTGTGTCCCGCGGAGTGCGAGCCCGTCTCACCTATCCGGTACGGCCGACGCCGCCAGAACCCGGGCGGGGACCGGCCCGCTGTGCCAAGCTTCGGGCATGGACGACAAGACCATCCTGAGCCGGATCTCGGAACTCGTCGACGAGGAGCACCGGCTGCGGGCCGACGCGCAGCAGCACGAGTCCGGCACCGACGACGAGGCCCGGGAGCGGCTGCGGGCCCTGGAGGAGTCCCTGGACCAGTGCTGGGACCTGCTGCGCCGTCGCCGTGCCGCGCGCCAGGCGCACGGCGACCCGGACGCCCAGGGCGAGCGCCCGGTGCCGGAGGTCGAGCGCTACCTGCAATGACCCGCAAGGGTGGGCGCCCCGGGCGGTCGAACCGCCCGGGACGCCCACCCGTCAGCGGATCCCCGCCTCCCGCAACAGCGCCTCGGTGAGCGCCTCCGGGTCGGTGACGGTGGCGGGCATCCCGCGGGCCGCGAACCAGGCGGCCACCACCCGCACGTCGCGGGCCAGGAACTCGCCGCCCTGCGGGTTGGCCACCACGTCGACCACCTGCGGCAGGTCGATCAGCACCAGCCGGCCCGCGTGCACCAGCAGGTTGTACGGGGACAGGTCGCCGTGGGCGTACCCGGCCCGGGCCAGCACGGTCAGCGCCTCGACCAGCTGGTCCCACAGATCGCGCAGCTCGGCGGCGTCGGGGCGGACCTGCGCCAGCCGCGGCGCGGCCTCCCCCGCCCCGGCGTCGCCGACGAACTCCAGCATCAGCTCGGTGCCGAGCAGCTGCACCGGATAGGGCACGGCGATCCGCCCGGAGGCGGCGCCGATCTCCCAGAGCTGGGACAGCGCGGCGAACTCGGCCGCCGCCCACTGCCCGGCGATCATCTGCCGGCCGAACGCGGTACGGCCGGTCATCGCCCGCATCTCCCGCGACCGGCGCACCCGGCGGCCCTCCAGGTAACCGGCGTCGCGGTGGAAGAGCCGGTGCTGGGCGTCGCGGTACCGCTTGACCGCCAGCAGGCAGGAGCGGTCGGTGTCCGGCACCGCGCGGCGGACGAGGTGGACGTCCGCCTCCTTGCCGGTCTTGAGCACCCCGAGCTCGGTGTCCCGGGCGGCCAGCTCGGTGACCAGCCAGTCCGGGTACGGCTCGGGGCCGTGGACGGCCCGGTCCCAGGAGGACCAGCTGTCCTCCGCGTCGGGCTCGGCGTCCGGGTCGGTGAGGGTCGGCGTGGGCCGCCCCCGCTTCAGGAAGTCGGTTTCGTCGTCGTCGAAGCGGCTCTTGCCGCGGCCACGGCGCTGCGGCGCCGGGAAGTCGTGATCGCGCACGGGTGGATCTGTCCTTCGATCGAGGCTGGTGGAGGCAGGTGGAACGACCCTGCGAAGACGGCCATGACCGACCTCCTCTCCTCGACCGGGCATCACCCGGCAGCGCACTCGCGCGGCACCATGCTCGTCCGCGGCCCGGCGCGGGTCAACGGATTTTCCCCCGCCGTGCGGCCGGCCCGTCCGACCGCCGTGCGGCCCTTCGATCCGGCCGCAGTGCCGCCGGACGGCCCGTCGATCCGGCCGCAGTGCCGCCGGACGGCCCGTCGATCGGCCGCCGGTCAGCCGGCCAGCACGGCCGCGACGGCCGCGATCAGCCCGTCCTCGACCCGGGTCGGCGCGAACCGGGGGTCCGACCAGCGGCGTCCCCGGTGCAGCCAGACGCTGGGCAGGCCCACTGCCGTCGCGCCGCCGATGTCCGCCTCCGGGCTGTCGCCGACCACCCACGCGCCGCGCAACGGCATCCGGGCCCGCTGGGCGGCGAGCGCGAAGATCCTCGGGTTCGGCTTGCTGACGCCGGCCTCCTCCGAGATCACCCAGTCGGCGACGTAGCGGTCCAGGCCGGTCTTGCGGATCTTGGCGTCCTGTTGACGGGACGCGCCGTTGGTGACCACCACCGGCACCCAGCCGGCGTCGGCGGCGATCCGCAGCGCGCAGGCCACCAGCGGATCGAGCCGCATGTGCGCCACCACGCCGTCGTGCAGCTCGTCGACCAGGTCGATCGAGGGGATGCGCAGCGCGTACCGGTCGCGGATCGCGTCCGCCACGTCCCATCGGTTGGTCAGCCCGTCGGCGTCCACGGACACCAGCCAGTCGAGGTCGGCGGGCGGCGCGCCGATGCCCGCCAGGAAGCGTTCTCCCCAGACACGGAACGGCCCGTCGCGGTCCAGCAGGGTGTTGTCCAGATCGAGCAGGAGCAACGGCACTTGGGCACCCTACGGGAACGCTCGGGGCACCGACAGGGCCCCGGTGCCCGCCACGGTCAGGCGACGAGCGCCGTGCGGGCGGCCCCGGCGTCCACCGGCCGGTCGAGCAGCATGGTGTGCGCCGCGCGGGTGGCCGCCAGCGCGTCCGGGTCCAGCGTCGCCACCAGTACGTCCTCGCCGGTGTCGGCGCCCCGCGCCAGCGGCCGGCCCTCCGGGTCGTACACCGCCGCGCCGCCGTTGAACCGCCAGGGATCCGCGCCGCCGACCGCGTTGGCGAACACGACGTACATGGTGTTGTCCAACGCGCGGGCGGCGTAGTAGAGGTCACGGCGGTGCGCCGAGCCGGCCAGGTAGCCGCTCGGGCAGAGGTACCCGTGCGCGCCGTCGCCGGCCGCGGCCCGCGCGTGCTCCGGGAAGCAGCCGTCGTAGCAGACGCCCAGGCCGAACCGCCACGTGTCGACTTCGAGCGTCGCGCCCCGGCGGCCCGCGTCGAACAGCTCGCGCTCACCGCTCCAGAGCTGCTGCTTGTCGTACGCAGCGGTGACCGTGCCGGCCGGGTCCACGACGAGCGAGGAGATCGTGCGCCGCCGGTCGGGGTGGCGGACGGCGGCGCCGATCACCACGGCGGCGCCCGCGTCGGCGGCGGCGGTACGCAACGGGTCCAGCCGGGGGTCGGCTACCCGGCCGTCGGCGTCGGCGGCCACGTCGGTGCTGTCCGGGTCGGCGCCCAGCGTCGGCGGGTGGTACGCCGGCAGGAACAGCTCGGGCAGCACCACGACCCGGGCGCCCGGGGCGCGGCCGACGAGGCGGGCGGCGGCGCGGGCGTTGCCGGCGACGTCGCCGGGCACGGGCTGAGCCTGGACGGCGGCGACGGTGAGCGGGCGCGCAGGAAGGGCGGTCACGCGCCGATCCTAACCATCCGGTAAGCAGCGGATGATCTTCGGAAATCGCATCTCAAGCCGTACGTACGGTTTGCATCACGCGGTCCCACCTGGGACGATCCACAGGTGCCCAGAGTAAGTCAGGACCAGCTCGACGCGCGCCGTCAGGAGATTCTCGCGGCGGCGCGGGCGTGTTTCGCCCGGCACGGCTACGAGGGCGCCACCGTGCGGCGGCTGGAGGAGGCCACCGGCCTGTCCCGTGGCGCGATCTTCCACCACTTCCGGGACAAGGACTCCCTGTTCCTGGCCGTCGCCGAGGACGACGCCGCCGCCATGGTGGAGACGGTGGCCCGCAACGGCCTGGTCCAGGTGATGCGGGACCTGCTCGCCCGGGCGGTCTCGCCGGACACCACCGGCTGGCTCGGCAGCCAGCTGGAGGTCTCCCGCCGGCTGCGCACCGACCCGGCCTTCGCCAAGCGCTGGGCGGAGCGTTCCGAGGCCATCGCCGGGGCGACCCGGGAACGCCTGGTGCGTCAGCGCGAGGCCGGCGTGCTCCGCGACGACGTCCCGATCGACGTGCTGGCCCAGTTCCTGGAGCTGGCCTACGACGGGCTGGTGCTGCACCTGGCGATGGGCCGCCCGGCCGGCGACCTGGCCCGGGTGCTCGACCTGGTCGAGGAGGCCGTGCGCCGGCACTGAGCCGCTCCGGTCTCGGTCCGGTAACTGCGCCGCTCCAGGAGATCCACTCTGGCGCGCCTGCTCCACAATGAGCCGCGACCCCTCCTCGCGACAGGAGCAGACGATGACCCCCTCCGACACCTGGGGCATCCCCGGCCCCGTATTCCTGCGCTGGTATCTGCTGCTCGCCGTCGTCCTGGTCATCGGTGCGATCGTGTACCGGCGTCGCATGCTGGCCGGCACGCCGGTGACCGACCACGGCACGCTGGGGCCGCAGCAGGTCGCATACCTCAACGGCGGCGACCAGCTCGCCGTCTGGGCCGCGCTCGGCGCGCTGCGCCACTCGGGCGCGGTCGGCGTACGACCGGACCGGCGGCTGGCCACCGGCGGTCCGCTGCCGGCCGGGGCCACCCCGCTGGACCAGGCGGTCCACTACGCGGCGAGCCGTGGTCTGCGTACCCGGGAACTGGCCGCCGACGAGTGGGTGCGGCGGGCGATCGACGAGCTGCGCGACGGTCTGGTCCGCCGGGGCCTGGCACTGGACCAGGAGCGGCGCCGGACGCTGCGACGCGGCGCGCTGCTGATCGGATTCCTGCTGGCAATCGGCGTCGTACGCGCGATCTCCGGCCTGCTCAACGACCGGCCCACCGGCTGGCTGCTGCTCAGCCTGCTCCCGCTCGGCCTCGCGTTCGTGCTGCTCAACCGCGTGCCCTGGCGTACCCGGGCGGCCACCGCGGCGCTCAACGACATGCGCCGCCGGCACACCTGGCTGCGCCCGGCCGCCTCCCCCGCGTACAACACGTACGGCCCGGCCGAGGTGGCGCTGGGCGTGGCGCTGTTCGGCACCGCCACGCTCTGGACCATGGACCCGGGCTTCGCCGAGCAGGCCGAGATCCAGCGCCAGGCGATGGGCAGCGCGGGCGGCGCCAGCTCCGGCACCTCCTGCGGCGGCGGGGCGACCGCCGGCGGCGGCAGTTCGTGCGGCGGCGGCAGCTCCTGCGGGGGTGGCGGTGGCTGCGGCGGAGGCGGGTGCGGCGGATGACCGGCCCGTCCGGCGTCGGCATCGGCATCGGCTGGCGACCCGAGATCGCCGGGTTCGTGGCCGGTCTGCCGGGGCTGCGCTTCGTCGAGGTGGTCGCGGAGGCGGTCGCCCCGGCCGGGCCGCTCCCCGACGGGCTGGCTGAGCTGCGCGAACGCGGCGTCGACGTCGTACCCCACGGGGTGCGGCTGTCCCTCGGCGGCGCGGAGCCGGTCGACCCGGAGCGGGTGGCGCACCTGGCCGGGGTGGCCGCGGCGCTGGACGCGCCGCTGGTCAGTGAGCACATCGCGTTCGTGCGGGCCGGCGGCCTGGAGGCCGGCCACCTGCTGCCGCTGCCGCGCAGCCGCGAGGCGGTGGCCGCGGTGGTGGCGAACGTCCGCCGGACCCAGGCGGAGCTGCCGGTGCCGCTGGCCCTGGAACCGATCGCGGCGTTGTTCGACTGGCCCGACGACGAGCTGGACGAGGCGGACTTCCTCACCGAGATCCTCGACGCCACCGGCGCGCTGCTGCTGCTCGACGTCGCGAACGTGCACGCCAACGCCCGCAACCGGGGCGGCGACCCGACCGAGCTGCTGGACCGGCTGCCGCTGGAGCGCATCGCCTACGCGCACGTCGCGGGCGGCGCCGAGCACGGCGGCTTCTACCACGACACCCACACCGACCCGATGCCCGAAGCCGTGCTCGACCTGGTCCGCGAGTTGTGCGCCCGGCACCGCCCGCCCGCGCTGCTGCTGGAACGCGACGGGCACTACCCGCCCGCCGCCGAGCTGCGCGCGGAGCTGGACGCGCTCGCCGCCGCCTCCGGCCACCCGGTCGTCACGTGAGCGGCGACCTGGCGGCCCGGCAGGCCGAGCTGGTCGCCGCGCTCGTCGCCGGTGCACCCCTGCCGCCCGGTTTCGCCCCCGCGCCGGTCGAGGCGGCCCGCCGGGCGCTGCTGCGCAAACGCGCCGGTGACGTGGCCCGGCACTGGCCGCTGCTCGCCGCGGGTCTCGGCGCGGACTGGCCAGCGACGTTCACCACGTGGGCGGACGGCCGCCCCACGAACGGCTCCCTGCGCGACGGCTGGGACCTGGCCCGCGCGCTGCGCGACCGGGGCACGCTGCCGCCGCTGGGCGCGGAGGAACTGGCCGCGCGCGAGGCCGCGAGCCACTACGACGGCCACCGCCCGCCCCGGCCCCGCCGGATGCCGGCCGTCGCCCGGGCCGGCGGCGCCGTCGCGGCCCAGTTCGCCGGCCGGGTACGCCTGCTGCGGCCCGCCCCGCGCTGACACGCGACCTCCGGTACGGCAGGATCGGGCGTATGGATCTCGGACTCGCCGACCGGGTGTACGTGCTGACCGGCGCCTCCGGCGGCCTCGGCTTCGCCACCGCCGAACAACTCGTCGCCGACGGCGCCCGGGTCGTCATCGCCGCGCGCGCCCCGGAACGGGTGGCCGCCGCGATCGAGGCGCTCGGCGACCCGCAGCGGGCGATCGGGCTCACCGCCGACCTCACCGACCCCGGCACCCCGGACCGCCTCGTCGCCGCCGCCCGCGAACACTTCGGCCGGCTCGACGGCGCGCTGATCTCCGTCGGCGGCCCGCCGCCCGGCACCGCCGCCACTGTCACCGACGAGCAGTGGCGCGAGTCGTTCGAAACCGTCTTCCTGGGCAGCGTCCGGCTCGCCCGCACGGTGGCCGGCGCGCTGACCGACGGCGGCGCGATCGGGCTGGTGCTGTCCACGTCGGTACGCGGACCGCTGCCCGGGCTCGGCATCTCCAACGGCCTGCGGCCGGGCCTGGCCGGCGTGGCGAAGGACATGGCCGACGAGTTCGGCCCGCGCGGCGTACGCGTGGTCAGCCTGCTGCCGGGACGGATCATGACCGACCGCAACCGGGAACTGCTGGCCGGTTCCGGCGACCCCGAGCGGGCCCGAGCCCAGGCCGAGGCCGCGATCCCGCTGGGCCGCATCGGCGACCCGGCGGAGTTCGGCCGGGTGGCGGCGTTCCTGCTCTCCCCCGCCGCCGGGTACGTCACAGGGGTGACCGTCCCTGTCGACGGCGGCGCGCTGCGCGGGCTGTGAGTGTGGCTGCGGTGGCCGGGCTTTTCGCGACGGTGGCTCCGACGAGCGGGCTTTCCGGGTTCGTGGCTGCGTCGAGCCCGCTTTTCGCGACCGTCGCTGCGCTGAGCGGGCTTTCCGGGGTTACGGCTCCGGTGAGCGGGCTTGCCGCGGGCGTCGCTTCGGTGAACGCGCTTTCCGCGGCCGTCGCTGCGGTGAGCGGGCTTTCCGGGGTCGTGGGTCCCGTGAGTGGGCTTCCCGCGGCCGTCGCTGCGGTGAGCGGGCTTTCCGGGGTCGTGGGTCCCGTGAGTGGGCTTCCCGCGGCCGTCGCTGCGGTGAGCGGGCTTTCCGGGGTCGTGGCTCCCGTGAGGGGGCTTTCCGCGGCGGCTGTGGTGCGCCGGGGGCGGATGGCCGTGCCCGCGGCGGGCTGGATGTCGCTGGCGGCTGGCGTCTGCCGGGCACCCGGGGCGGTGGGCCGGTGAGTGATCGACGGCGGCCGGGCGGTGGGCGGCCCGAGGCCGCGCCCGGCCCCGGCACGCCCGCACGGCGGCACCCACGCCCCAGCCGCGAGCAGCTCGCCGCGGCGGCCGACCGGCTGCTGCCGGACGTGATCGCGCCCGGTCTGGACGTGCTCTTCGTCGGCATCAACCCGGGCCTGTGGTCGGCGGCCACGGGCTGGCACTTCGCCCGCCCGGGCAACCGGTTCTGGCCCGCCCTGCACCGGGGCGGCTTCACCCCGCGTCTGCTGCACCCCAGCGAGCAGGACACGATGCCAGCGCTCGGCCTCGGCATCACCAACATGGTGGCCCGCGCCAGTGCCCGCGCCGACGAGCTGACCGCCACGGAACTTGTCGACGGCGCCGCCATGCTCACCGCGAAGGTCGAGCGGTACCAGCCGCGCTGGGTGGCGGTGGTCGGCGTGACCGCGTACCGGATCGGGTTCACCCGGCCGAAGGCCGGCTTCGGGCCGCAGCCCGAGACGCTCGGGCCGGCCCGGCTCTGGGTGCTGCCCAACCCGAGCGGCCTGAACGCCCACTTCACCCCGGAGACGCTCGGCGCCGCGTTCGCCGAGCTGCGTGCCGCGGTCGTCGCGGGTTAGGGCTTGGCTCCGGGAGTCCGGTGCCAGCCGGGGCGCCGACGGTCCGCCCAGTCGGCCCGGCCCAGCCGGCCCGCCCCGGGTCTAGCCGGTCCACCCCGGTCCAGCCGCCCCCGCCGGTCCGCCGGTCGACTCCGGTACAGCCGGTCCAGCCGCTCCGCCGGGTCGGCCCCGGTCCGCCGGGTCGGCCCCGGTCCAGCCGGTCCGCCCCGGTCCAGCCGTTGCGCGCCGGGAGTGGGGCCTCGTCGGTCCGCTAGTTGGCTGCCGCCGGGGGCAGGGCCTCGTGGGCGACGTAGGTGCCCATCGGCACCGTGGTCACGACCGGCTCCGGCTGCTCCGCCTCGGCGTGGGGCGCGGGCGAGTCGGTGACCGCGAACTGGGTGCGGTACAGCTCGGCGTACAGGCCGCCGACGGCCACCAGCTCGTCGTGCCGGCCGCGCTCCACGATCCGGCCCTCGTCGAGCACGAGGATCTGATCGGCGTCGCGCACTGTGGAGAGCCGGTGCGCGATCACCAGCGCGGTACGGCCGGTCAGCGCCACCGACAGCGCCCGCTGCACCGCGGCCTCACTCTCCGAGTCCAGGTGTGCGGTGGCCTCGTCCAGGATCACGATCGACGGGGCCTTGAGCAGCAGCCGGGCGATGGCGATGCGCTGCTTCTCGCCGCCGGAGAAGCGGTAGCCCCGCTCGCCGACTGTCGTGTCGAGCCCGTCCGGCAGCGTCCGGACCAGGTCGGCCACCTGCGCGCCGGCCAGCGCGGCCCAGATCTCGTCGTCGGTGGCGTCGGGTTTGGCGTAGCGCAGGTTCTCCCGGATGGTCTCGTGGAACAGGTGCGAGTCCTGGGTGACCACGCCGATCTCGTCGCGCAGCGAGGCGAGCGTCGCGTCCCGCACGTCGACGCCGCCGACGAGCACCTGGCCCTCGCTGACGTCGTAGATCCGGGAGATCAGCATGGACAGCGTCGACTTGCCGGCGCCGGAGGGGCCGACCAGGGCCACCATCTGCCCGGGCTCGACGGCGAACGAGACGCCCTTGAGCACGGGCTCGTTCACCGTACGGTCGAGGGTCGAGACCTCTTCCAGCGACGCGAGTGACACCTCGGCGGCGCTCGGGTAGCGGAAGCGCACGTCGCGGAATTCGACCCGGCCGGCGCCGCGCGGCACCGGCACCGCGTCGGGCTTCTCGGCGATGGACGGGCGCAGGTCGAGCACCTCGAAGACGCGGTCGAACGAGACGAGCGCGCTCATCACGTCGACCCGGACGTTGGACAGCGCGGTGAGCGGGCCGTAGAGGCGGGTCAGCAGCAGCGCCAGCTTGACGACGGTGCCGGCGCTGACCGCCCCGGTGACCGCCAGCCAGCCGCCGACCCCGTAGGTGAGCGCCTGGGCCAGCGACGCGACGAGCAGCATCGCCACGAAGAACGTCCGCGAGTACATCGCGGACTGGATGCCGATGTCGCGCACCCGCTCGGCCCGGCGGGCGAACCGGTCGGCCTCGACCTCAGGCGCGCCGAACAGCTTGACCAGCAGCGCGCCGGCCACGCCGAACCGCTCGGTCATTGTCGCGTTCATCTTGGCGTCGAGGTTGTACGACTCGCGGGTGATCTCGGCCAGCCGCCGGCCCACCCGGCGGGCCGGAATGATGAAGATCGGCAGCAGCACCAGCGCCATCACGGTGATCTGCCAGGACAGCACGAGCATCGCGGCGGCGGTGAGCACGAGCTGGATGACGTTGCTGACCACGCCGGACAGCGTCGAGGTGAACGCCCGCTGCGCGCCGAGCACGTCGTTGTTGAGCCGGCTCACGAGCGCGCCGGTCTGGGTGCGGGTGAAGAACTGCAGCGGCATGCGCTGCACGTGGTCGTAGACCCGGGTGCGCAGATCCAGGATGATGCCCTCGCCGATGCGGGCCGAGTACCACCGCTGGACCAGGGAGAAGAGCGCGTCGGCCACGGCGAGCGCGGCGATGATCAGGGCGAGCCGGACCACCGTCGCGCGGGCGTCCGGGCCGGCCCCGGCGATCGCGTCGATCACGTCGCCGGCGAGCAGCGGAGTGGCCACGCCGATCACCGCGGCGACGATCACGGTGATCAGGAAGACGACGATGTCACGCCGGTAGGGCTGGGCGAACGCGACGATCCGCCGGGCGGTGCCGCGCTTGAGCTCGTGGGTGGAGACCTCGTCCCGGTTACGCAGCGACCGGAGCATGCTCCAGCCGCCCATGCCGCCGCCGGCCATCGGGTGGGACACGCGTCACCTCCGGGTCGTCAGGCAGCATGAATCGTCGGAGTCCATTCTCCAGACGCCTGTGACAACCTCGCGAGTAACCCGGTTCTTCCCGAACGGTCCTTACGAAATCGCGCTTCCGGGCCGGTTACTCGCCCCGGCCGGCCAGGTCCCGGATGCGCCGGGTCTGCGACTCCCGCTCGGCGCGCTGCTGCTCGGCGTGCGAACGGTCCGCCGCGCCCGCCAGGAGCGCCTTGATCTCGACGATCGCGTCCCGGTTGTTGGCGAGCAGCCCGGCCGACAGGTCACGCACCGCGGCGTCCAGCTCGTCGTTCGGCACCACGAGCGTGGCCAGGCCGATCCGGTCCGCCTCGGCGGCGTCCATCCGGCGGCCGGTGGCGCAGATCTCCAGGGCACGCGAATAGCCGACCAGCTCGACCAGGCGGCGCGTGCCGGCCAGATCGGGCACGAGGCCGAGCGTCACCTCGGCCATCGAGAGCTTGGCGTCGGCGGCGAGCACACGCATGTCGCAGGCGAGCGCGAGCTGGAAGCCGGCGCCGATGGCGTGGCCCTGCACCGCGGCGATCGACACGACGTCCGGCCGGTGCAGCCAGGTGAAGCCGCCCTGGTACTCGGCGATCCGGTCGGCGCATTCCGCCTCCGGGAGCGCGGCCAGCTCGGCGAAGGAACCCGGCCCGGTGGCACCGGCGACCGCCAGGTCCAGGCCCGCGGAGAAGGCTCGCCCCTCGCCGCGTACGACGACCACGCGGACGTCGCCGGGCAGGTCGCGGGAGAAGTCGCTCATCGCGCACCACATCGCCGGGGTCTGCGCGTTGAGCACGTCGGGCCGGCACAACGTCACCGTCGCGACCGGCCCGTCGCAGTCGAAGCGCACTCCGGTCGTCTCGGCGGTCACCGGACGGCCCGGAACACTGCGCTGATGGACGACGCTGGGCGGCGGGTCACGCCTTCTTCCGGCGCCGGGCGCCGCCGCGCTGCCGCAGCTGCACGCCGGATTCGGTGAGCACACGGTGGATGAACCCGTAGGAACGGCCCGTCGAGGCCGCCAGAGCACGGATGCTCTCACCCCCGGTGTACCGCTTTACCAGGTCTTTGGCGAGCGTCTGACGCTCGGCCCCGACGATCCGGCGACCCTTCTCAGTGCTGGTGGCTGTGCCGGTGGCTGCCATGCTGATCCCTCACGTCCCAGACTGTGCGGTTCGGATACGGTCCCACCTATTAGACCGCCTCGGACGATCATGCGCCAGATATCAACTATTCGCCAACCGACACGCTACGCAATGTCAGCTTCCCGATAGAGTGATCCTTCCGGCCGGCTGATCCGTACCGGCCCGCCGGACGAGCCCGTCCGCGGCAGTTCGGCGAGGTGGCGGCATCGACGGGCCCACGCTCACCCCGTGGCCGGCCGTTCGATGCCGGCGAGAGCACGCGAGTCACCGCCAACCGGCCCACCGATCGACAGGCGACGATTCGTTCCGCGCCACTTCGGCGAAGTGGCGGCATCCTCCCCCATGATCGACACCACTTCCCCGAAGTGGCTGCATCACCGCGCCCCGGACACCCCCACTTCGGCGAACTGGTGTGGATCATGCCGATGGTGGGTGCGCGAGGAAGGCCGCGAAGGCAGGCCGGGCAAGCCAGGCGGGTGGACGGGCGAGCGGGCCGAGCGGGGTCAGGTGGCTTGGGTTGACGGTGGGCGACCGGTGCGGCGGGCCGTATCGTGCCCCGCGTGATTGACGTGATCACGGCTGCGGCGGGTGCCGCCGGTGTCTTCGCCGCCACGAACCTCGACGACATCGTCGTGCTCACCGTGCTGTTCGTGGCCGCCCGGCACAGCGGCCGGCCCCGGCCGTGGCAGATCGTCGCCGGGCAGTACGCGGGCATCGGCGCGCTCGTCGCGATCGCGGTGGTTGCTGCCGCCGGGCTGCTCGTGGTGCCGGACCCGTGGCCCGGCCTGCTCGGGCTGCTGCCGATCGGGCTGGGCGTCCGCGCGTTGCTGTCCCGCGCCGACGACGACGAGCCGCCGGCGGTGGTCGGCAGCCTGCTCGGCGTCGCCGGGGTGACCGTGGCGAACGGCGCGGACAACATCGCCGTCTACATACCGGTGTTCCGCTCCCTCGACCCGGCCACCGGCCTGGTCTGGTTGCTGGTGTTCGCCCTGCTGGTGGCCGTGTGGTGCGAGGTCGCCGCCGCGCTCGGCGGGCACCCCCGGGTGGTGGCCCTGGTCGGCCGCGCCGGCCACTGGCTGGTCCCGGTGATCTTCATCGTCATCGGCGCGGTCATCCTGCTGACCTCCGGCGTCCTCCCCCACGCGGCCACCCTCCTGACCTGACCACCACCCCGCCCGCCCGACCGCCCCAGGCCCAACCCGGAACGGCCCCCACCCAGCCCGTCGATCATGAAGTTGACGGCGATGTGGATCTCCAAAAGTGCCGCCAACTTCATGATCAACGAGGGAAAGCGGGGGAAGGCCGACCACGAGCGGGGTCAGGCCAGCTCCACCAGTTCCAGGAGGTCGTCGGACCAGGCGTCCTCGTCGCCGTCGGGCAACAGGATGGCGCGGTCCGGCTTGAGCGCGCTGACCGCGCCCGGGTCGTGCGTGACCAGCACGATCGCGCCCGGGTAACGGGCGATCGCGTCGAGCACCTGCTCGCGGCTGACCGGGTCGAGGTTGTTCGTCGGCTCGTCCAGCAGCAGCACGTTGGCGCCGGAGCAGACCAGCGTGGCGAGCGCCAGCCGGGTCTTCTCGCCGCCGGAGAGCACGCCGGCCGGTTTGTCCACGTCCTCGCCGGAGAACAGGAACGCGCCGAGGATCTTGCGCAGGTCGGTGTCGGTCTGGTCCGAGGCGGCGCTGCGCATGTGCTCCAGGATCGTCCGGTCCACGTCGAGCGTCTCGTGCTCCTGGGCGTAGTAGCCCAGCCGCAGCCCGTGCCCGGGGCGCACCTCGCCGGTGTCCGGCTCCAGCAGCCCGCCGAGCATCCGCAGCAGCGTGGTCTTGCCGGCGCCGTTGAGGCCCAGGATGGCAACCCGGGAACCGCGGTCCACCGCCACGTTGACGTCGGTGAAGATCTCCAGCGACCCGTACGACTTGGACAGGCCGGTGGCGGTCAGCGGCGTCTTGCCGCACGGGGCGGGGCTCGGGAACCGTACCTTGGCGACCTTGTCCGCGACGCGGACCTCGTCCAGGCCGGAGAGCAGGCGCTCGGCGCGCCGGGCCATGTTCTGCGCGGCGACGGTCTTGGTGGCCTTGGCCCGCATCTTGTCCGCCTGCGCCATCAGCGCGCCGGCCTTCTTCTCGGCGTTGGCCCGCTCCCGGCGGCGGCGCCGCTCGTCGGTCTCCCGTGCCTCCAGGTACGCCTTCCAGCCCAGGTTGTACGTGTCGACCACGGAGCGGGTGGCGTCCAGGAACCAGACCTTGTTGACCACCGCCTCCAGCAGCGAGGCGTCGTGGGAGATCACGATCAGGCCGCCCTTGTGGTTGCCGAGGAAGCCGCGCAGCCAGGTGATCGAGTCGGCGTCGAGGTGGTTGGTGGGCTCGTCGAGGAGCAGGATGCCGCCGCCGTTCTCCCCGGCGTCGCGGAACAGGATCCGGGCCAGCTCGATGCGGCGGCGCTGACCGCCGGAGAGGGTGCCGATGGTCTGCGCCAGGGCGCGGTCGGGCAGGCCGAGGTTGGCGCAGATCCGGGCCGCCTCGGCCTCGGCCGCGTAGCCGCCGAGGGAGGCGAACTGGTCCTCCAGCGCGCCGTACCGGCGGACCAGCCGCTCGTCGTCGGCGCCCTCGGCGAGCTTGTCCTCCAGTTCCTTCATCTGCGCCATGAGCACGTCCAGCCCGCGGGCGGAGAGCACCCGGTCCCGGCCGGTGACGTCCAGGTCGCCGGTACGCGGGTCCTGCGGCAGGTAGCCGATGGCGCTGCGCCGGTCGATCTGTCCGCCGTACGGCTGCCCCTCCCCGGCGAGCACCTTGAGCGTGGTGGTCTTGCCGGCGCCGTTGCGCCCGACCAGGCCGATCCGGTCCCCCGGCTGCACCCGCAGGGTGGTGTCGGACAGCAGGATCCGGGAACCGGCGCGCAGTTCCAGGCCGGTGGCAGTGATCATTTCGGAGTACTCGCTCTCGGGTCCGGAAGGGCTGACTCAGGGCACGCGAAAGCGCCGGCGGGTGGTGATTTCCCGTCGGCGCGGGGCGGTTCAGCCTTCGCAGCGCAGCACGGGGGCAAGTGTACCGGGCCCCGCGGACCCTCTCCGCCGGATTACCGAGCAAGATCATCGGGTACCGAAACCGCCGTCCGGACCCGGTCCGGTACCGCAACCATCACAAACGGACACATCGGTGATCGGGGTCAAATGGAGCTGAACGAGAACGCGCGGGTCGACACCAGCCAGGTGGACGACCGGCGAGGGTCCGGCGGAGGCGGCGGGATGGGCATCCCGATCCCGATCGGCGGTGGCCGGGGCGGGATCGTGGGCATCATCATCGCCGTGCTCGTCGCCCTGGTGGGCGGCGGCTTCGGCCTCAACGCCGCCACCAACGGCGGCGGCTCCGAGCAGGGCGACAACACCTCGCTGGAGCAGAAGTGCTCGGCGCAGGACGCGCTGGAGCAGCTCGACTGCCGCAACACCCTCTACGTCAACTCGATCCAGGCGTACTGGCGTACCGCGCTGCCGGAGGCGTTCGGCGAGCAGTACAAGCCGTCGAAGACCGTGTTCTTCAGCCAGAACGTCAGCACCGCCTGCGGCGCCGCCGACTCCGGCGTGGGCCCGTTCTACTGCCCGGCCGACGACCAGGTGTACATCGACCTCACGTTCTACCGGCTGCTGGCCGACCAGCTCGGCGCCAAGGGCGAGTTCGCCCAGCCGTATGTGCTGGCCCACGAGTACGGCCACCACGTGCAGGACCTGCTCGGCACCGAGGCGCAGATGCGCCGTCAGCAGCAGCGCGACCCGCAGAGCGCGAACGCGCTGTCGGTGAAGCTGGAGCTGCAGGCCGACTGCTACGCCGGCGCGTGGGCGAAGAACGCCACCGGCACCGCCGACGACCGCGGGCAGAAGATCTTCAAGAGCATCACCGAGGAGGACATCTCCCAGGCCATCGACGCCGCCGAGAAGATCGGCGACGACGCGATCCAGGAGCGCTCCGGCCGGCCGGTGAATCCGGACGAGTTCACCCACGGCACCTCGGAGCAGCGCAAGCAGTGGTTCACCAAGGGCTTCACCACCGGCGACCCGAAGTCCTGCGACACCTTCGGCGCCGGGGCCTGATCCCCGCACCGCGCATCGGCCCGCACCGCCGCAGACCGGCGGTGCGGGCCGATGTCGTTTCCGGGGCCGGTCAGGCCGGCACTGTCACCTGGGCCGGGGTGGACCGGTTGACCGTCGTCCCGTCCCCGAGCTGGCCCCCGCTGTTGTCGCCCCAGCACCACAGGCCGGCGTCGGTACGGATCGCGCAGCCGTGGTCGGTGACCGCAAGGCCGCCGGTCCAGCTGGTGGCGGCGCCGACCTGCGCGGGCGCGGACCGGTGGGTGGTGCTGCCGTCGCCCACCTGTCCCGCCGAGTTCTTGCCCCAGCACCACAGCGTGCCGTCGGTACGCGCCGCGCAGCTCGTGTCGCTGCTCGCGGCGATCCGGTTCCAGGTGGTGGCGGTGCCGATCTGCACCGGCGCGGTCCGGTAGGTGCCGCTCACGCCGAGCTGGCCGTAGCCGTTCTCACCCCAGCACCACAGCGCGCCGGAGCGGACCCCGCAGGTGTGCGCGTACCCGGCCGCGACGCCGGTCCACCCGGTCGCGGTGCCGACCTGCGCGGGCGCGGTCTGGGGCGCCAGGTTGCCGAGCCCGAGCTGGCCGTCCGAGCTGGACCCCCAGCACCAGAGCGTGCCGCCGGTCCGGATCCCGCAGGTGTGCCCGTAGCCGGTCGAGACGCTCACCCAGTCGGTGGCCGTGCCGACCTGCAGCGGGGTGTTCGCGACGTACGGCGAGGCGCCGACGCCCAGCTGCGTGGTCCGGTTGAAGCCCCAGCACCACAGCGTGCCGTCGGTGCGGATCGCGCAGGTGTGCTGGGGGCCGGCGTCGACCCGGGCCCAGGTGGTCGCGGTGCCGACCTGCACCGGGGCGGTGCGGCTGGTGGTGGTCCCGTCGCCGAGCTGGCCCCGGAAGTTCGAGCCCCAGCACCACAGCGTCCCGTCCGTGCGTACCGCGCAGGTGTGCCCGGAGCCGCCGTCGACATCGGTCCAGGTGGCGGTGCCGACCCGCGTCGGGGCGCTGCGGTTGGTGGTGGTGCCGTCGCCGAGCTGGCCGGCGTAGTTGGAGCCCCAGCACCACAGTCCCCCGTCGGTGCTGATCGCGCACGTGTGCGCGCCGCCCGCGGTGACGCTGCTGACTGTGGGTGCGGCGAGCGCGGCGCCCTGCACGGGGCCGGCGTTCGCCGTGCCCGCGGTCAGCGCGGCGGTGAGCACGAGGCTTCCGGCGCTCATTGCCGCCGCCGCGACGAGGAGTCTCGTCGCACGGCGCCACCGGGCCCGCAGGCGGCCGTCCTGATATCCGCTCATGAAGTTGTCGTCTCCCAACGATGTCGGCGCGTGATGGCGGAGGCGAAGCTGCCCTGCGGGTCGCCCGGAGACCCGGCTTCGTGACACCGACGATAGGCATCGAGTCGATTCGATGCACCATCGAGGAGCGGGATTGAGCCGTCTTGAGGTGATCTTTCCTGTTCAGCGGACCAGGATGTGGACCGCCCGGGCGGCGGCGACTGCGGCCACCAGGACGGCGTGCCGGGGCTCGGGCACGTCGAGCAGGCGCGGGGCGCGCAGCGCCGTCAGCGGGGCCAGCCGCCGGTCGGCCAGCACCGTGTCCACCGCGCGCCGGTCACCGCCGCAGACGAGCGTCGTCAGCGTGCCCGCCTCCGGTAGCAGCAGGCGCACGGCCAGCTCGGCCGCGTCGCCCAGGGCCGCCTTCGCCTGGTTGTCGCGCCGCCGGGCGAACCGCTGCTGGGACCAGCCGCCCGCCGCGGTACGACCCTGCACGTAGCGGGTGTCCACCTTGGAGACCACCAGGTCGACGCCGTCGGCGACACCGACGGCGACAGCGCCCTTGCGGGCCAGGAGCAGACCGATCCGGCGGGCCGCCGTGGCAGCAGCGACAAATCCGGGTACGTCCGCCGACGCGCTCGCGCCGGGCGGGGTGTGCAGCTCGGCGGTGGCGTCGTCCGGGGCGGTGAGCAGCAGCCCGTACTCCTGGACGGTCGTCGTCGGCGGGCCGTGCCGGTCGGTGAAGCCCTCGACCCAGCGGGCGACGCGGCCGGGGTCGACCTCGACCCACCGGCCGCCGCCGGCGGCGGGTCGGCTGCTCATGGCCCGACGGTACGCCATCGCCGGGCCCCGGAACGCAACGCGGGAGGACACCGTGATCGGCGCCCTCCCGCGTCTACCGCGCGGATCAGTGGACGGTGAGGTTGCCGCCCTTCAGCGCGACCTCGGCGGTGCCGCCGCCCGTCCAGTCGGACGAGAAGAGCAGCGAGCCGCCCTTCCACAGCGTGACCCCGACGGTGTCGTTCCGACCCGGGGCACCCCGGTCGGTCACCGTCACGGCCAGGGTCAGTCCGGAGGCCACCAGCTTGCCCTTGCTGTCGTACAGGGCGGCCTGGTAGCGCACCTGGGCGGCCTTGCCCGCCGAGGTGACGCCGAGCGCGTCGACCGTGTCGGCCTTGATCGTGTACGCCTTTCCGCCGGAGCGGAACTCGACCTCGGCCTTGCCGGTGGCGGGCTTGTTCGCCTTGCCCGGCTTCGCGTTCAGCTCCACCTCGACGGTGGAGTTCACGTCGGCCGGGTAGGTGCCCGCCGAGCGGGTCGCGGTGAGGTGACCGCCACCGGTGAGGAACGCGCCGTCGGAGACGGCGACAGTCACCTGCGCGGTGGCGCTGCCCGTGTAGTTGCCGCCCACCGTCGCGGTGACGGTGTGCGTGCCCTTGGGCAGGGTGGCCTCGCATGCCGCGGACGCGCTCGTGGTGGCCGTGCCGAGCAGGGCCGGCACCGCGGTGCAGAGCGTCACGCCGTCCTTGGTGAAGGTGACGGTGGCGGTCCGGATGTCGCCCGCTGTGGTGTCCGTCGCGCCGGGCAGCACCGAGCTGTCCCGGACCACGGCCCGCAGCAGGGCCTTGCCGGAGGCGCCGCCGGTCGCGATGTTCACCAGCGTGTCACCGGCCCAGCTCACCGCCGCGTCCTCGGCGGTGACAGTGATCGTGAACGAGGTGGCGCCGGTCAGGCCGGCGCCGTCGGAGACGGTCACCGTGACCGGGTAGTCGCCCGGGGCCGCCGTGGTCGTGCCGGCGACCGTCCAGGTACGCGAGCCCGGCCGGGCGTCCGTCGCCGAGGTGCTCGTGACGGCCAGGGACAGGCCGGCGGGCAGCCCGGAGGCGGCAGCGGTCAGGTCCGCGCCGGCGGTGTCGCCGTCGGTGGCGGTGACCGTGACGGCGGGCGAGAGCGGGTCGCTGTACTGGACGCTCACCCCGTCCGGTGCGGTGCTGGTGACGACCGGGGCGGAGCGGATGGTGAAGTCGGCGTCGTTCACGTCGAAGAAGACGTTGCCGACGGCCTCGATCTTGATCCGGGCCTTCTCGGTCGCCACGTTCGGCAGCGTCACCGTCGCCGAGCCGGTGTTGGCGGTCTGCTCCGCCAGTACGTACGGGAAGGTCAGCCCGCCGTCGGCGGACAGCGAGATCTTCACCTGCGCGGCGTTCACCGGAGCCACGTCGGTGCCGGCCACGTCCCACGTCACGGTCTGGGCCGAGCCGCCGTCCAGGACGGCGGCGGCGCCCTGCGAGGTCACCAGGAACGGGCCCGCGTCCGGCGCCAGCACCACGGCGACGTCGGCGCTGCCGATGCCGCCGCCACCCAGCCGCCCGTCCCGGGCGGTGAGCTTGAAGTGCAGGGTACGGTCGCCCGCGATGCCGACCCAGTCGCGGGTGGGCAGGAACTCCGAGTAGCAGTCGACCAGCTCGGCCGGCACGTTCGAGGCGCCACCGGTCGCCGGCGGCGCCGGGGCCGCCGGGCAGGCGCCGGTGGCGGCGTTGGTGTTGCCGGCCAGGATCTGCCGCATGTCCGGGAACACCCGGGTCGAGTCGGTGGTGACCGCGTTCAGACCCGGCGAGTAGTACTTCAGCGTGTCCGTCGGCGACACGATCGCCGCCTCGCCGAACACCCGGAACAGCGGACCGTTGACCTTCGTGTTGTTCGTCAGCGCGGTGCCGGTCGTGGCGCCCCTGTCGTTCTGCTCCCACAGGTACGTGACAGTGTCGCCGTCCGCGTCGGTGGCGCCGCCGGTCAGCGCGAACGGCGTACGAACCGGAATGGTGACGGTGTCCGGAACGGTGACCACCGGGGCGTGGTTGGTGGTCTCCTCGACCAGCCAGCCGCCGTTGTCGATGGCGCCGCCCTTGGCCGTCTCGCCGACGAAGCCGGAGGCGCCGGAGACGTTCGTCAGCTCCAGCGACGCCACGTTGGTGGTGGCCAGCGTGCCGCCGAAGGTCACCTGGAAGCCGTTGTCGTTGAGGGTGCCGCTGCCGCCGAAGGCAGCCACGGTGACCGTCGCGCCGACCGGCCAGCCGGCGATGCCCTCGATGGCGGCCTTGATGCCGGCGGTGGTGTAGTTGACGCCCCGCACGATCGGCGCCGAGTCGTTGCCCGCGTAGCGGACGGTGAACGAGTCACCGTCGGCGTCGAACCCGTACAGCGAGACGTTCTGCACCTCGTTGATCGCCGGGCGGCTCGACGTGACGTAGTTGGTGATCTCGGTGTAGCTGCGGTGCGACCAGTACGGGTCGCTGTGCGGCTGGAGGTTGTCCTGCTGGCAGATCCCCGCGTACGCCATGATCGACGAACCGCTGCCCGGCTCGTACGAGTTGGCCGCGCTGCGGTTGCCGCCCGAGCAGTTGTACTGCGTGCCGTTGAACGTGTGGTTGCCGGCGAACTGGTGACCCATCTCGTGCGAGACGTAGTCGACCGCGTAGAAGTCGCCGACCGGTGTCGGCAGGCCGGTGCAGCCCTGCGCCTTGCCGTTGCCGCCGATCACGCCGAGGCTGGCCACGCCGCCGCCGTTGACGCCCAGGCCGATGTGGCCCACGTCGTAGTTGCTCGCGCCGACCAGCTGGCCGAGCACGATCCGGTTATGGCTGAGCGTGCCGCTGCCGCAGGAGGTGAGCTGCGCCGGCGTGAAGCAGGCCACCGCGCCGCACGGGCCGTTCGGCTCGGTGGCCAGGGCCGGCGTGTTCAGGTTGGTCTTGTCGGTGTCGTTGATCAGCACGAGCCGGATCGCGGTCTCGTCCTCGTAGATCTGGGTGACCCGGTTCATCAGCGTCACCTTCGCGGCGGTGACGTTCTCCGCGCCGAAGTAGGTGGCGTACGACGGGTCGGTCACCAGCGCCACCCGGTAGGTGCGCAGCTTCACCAGCGGCCCGGCCGGGACCTCCGCCGCGGCGATCTCCCGGCCAGCGCGTGCGCCTCCTGCGTGACGTCCTCACGCTCGACGAACTCGCCCTCCGGGTGCTCCAGGTCGCGGGCGAAGTAGCTCGCGTGCAGGCTCTGGTCGCCCTGGTAGTACGGGTCGATGTACCAGTTGCCCTTGGCCGACCGGACCGAGGCGTGGAACCCGAGCGGGGTGAGGTCCGCGCGGATGGTCGCGGCCGGGTCGTCCAGACCCTTGCCGGCGTACGTGGTGATCTCCGGGTGCTTCGCGGCCAGGCCGGCTTCCATGACCGGCGAGTCGACCAGCTCGAAGCGCTGGAACGTGCCGTCCGGAGCGGGCAGCGACACCACCTGCTTCGCCACCCGGGCCACCGCCACGCGCTTCTCGGCCGGCGCCTTGTCCAGCAGGCCCTTCATGGTGCCGCGGTCCAGCTTGTACGCGGCCAGCCGCTTGGCCTTGACGGCGGCCTTACGGCCCGCCTTGGTGGCCGCCGGCTTGCCGTCCACCTTCTGCCACGGTCCGTGGACGCCGGGTGCGGCGGATGCGGGCGCGGGCACCGCGAGAACGGGAAGCGTCGCCGCGGCCAGCGCCGCGACGAGGAGGGCAGCGGTCCGTCCGCGCCGGGCGGGTTGCCGGTCGCGCGGCGGACGCCACAGGGTGATCCTCAAGTCTTCTCCCTGCCGGGTCGAGTGTGGACCGATGCACGACCGGCGGGGATGACCGGAACGTACGTCGATGGTCCACGGATTGTTCCGTGACCCTAGGACCACTAGCGAGCCCGAACATCACCCGCAAAGACGATGCGATTCTGTCTGGACGGTGCTTCGGGTCGTCCCGGCTCACGGGATCCGCGCTTCGCCAGGCCGCGCCGGTCGGCCTGACGGCCGAGGACACCTGTGGTCGGACGCGGGACCGGAACAGCGCTTTCCGTCATCCGCAACTGCCGTTTCGGCCGATCCCCGGGTAACTGATCATGAACGGGCTCGCAATCGGGCCGACACATGGTCGTGTCCACGTCGGTCCCGGTTGTGTCCACGCCGGTCACACGTCTAGCGCTGTGGCGACCGCGAGGGCGGCGATGATGACGCTGGACAGCAGCGCGGTGACCCGCCGCCCGCGGGGCCCGGTGAGGGCCCGGCCGATCAGCGAGCCGCCCCCGGCGATCAGCAACTGCCAGCTGGCCGAGGCGAGGAACACCCCTGCCGTGAAGGCGGCCGCCCCGGCCGGGCCGGAGCCGAGCACGTCACCCCGGCCGAGGACGAGCGCCACAAAGTAGACCACCGTGGCCGGGTTGAGCAGGGTCAGCGCGAGAACCGCGGCGAACGCCCGCACCGGCGTGTCCAGCCCACCCCGCGGCGCAGTCGGGCGCGGGGTGGCCGCGCTCGCCCCATGCGTGCGACCGCCTTCCGCGCTCGGCTCCGGCGTCGGGGCGGGCGGGCGCGGCTCCGGCGTCCGGGCGAGTGGGGTCGGCTTCTGTATTGGGGCGGGCGGCGTCGGCTCCTGCACCGGGGCAGGCGGCGTCGGCTCCTGTGTCGGGGCGGGCGGGCGCAGCGCGCGCCAGGCGGTGAGGCAGGCGAGGGCGAGCAGCACCCCTGCGGCGACCAGCCGCAGTGGACCTGCGAACGGCGCGAGCCGACTCGCCACCGCGGCGCCGCCCAGCGCCGCGACGGCAGCGTAGAGACCGTCGGCGGTGGCCACGCCGAGCGCCGCCGCCGCACCGACCCGGAACGAGGTACGCGCGCTGAGCCCGAGGATGAGGATCGCGATCGCGCCGACCGGAATGGCGACGCCGTAGCCGGCGACCAGGCCGGCCAGGAACGCCCCGGTCACGACGACGGGAGGTGGGGCGAGGCGGCCGGCGGCAGGGCGCGCTGTCGACGCGCGGCGGTGGCCGCACGGACAGGAGCCTGCTTCGGGTACGCCTCGATCACCCGCTCATCCTGCGCCCACGCTCCCCCGCCCCGCGACCACTTTTCCCACGCCCCCGCGCCCGCCCCCACCCACGCCCGTTCCCGCTCCCGGGCCCGCGCTGGGCTGGGCTGGGCTGGGCTGGGCTGGGCTGGGCTGGGCTGGGCTGGGCTGGGCTGGGCTGGGCTGGGCTGGGCTGGGGATCTTGCACGGGGTCGCCCCGTGAGGGCGATTCCGTACCAAGATCTTGCCGTTCCGGGCACCGGTGCCGGTGCCGACGCTGCCAGACCCCTTGATCGACACCACTACCCCGATGTGGTGGCATCGGAGCCACTCTGACCACACCACTTCGGCGAAATGGTGTCGATCAAGCCGAACAGGCGGGCAGCTTCCCAGCATGAGGGAGCCGCATCTCGAAATGAGGAAGGCGGAGAAACCTTGGTACGAAACCGCCCCCACGAGGGCGATCTCGTACCAAGATCCCGCCACCGCGGGCACCGGCGCCCGCGGTGGCGCTGTCAGCCCACCTTGATCGACACCGTTACGCCGATGTGGCGGCATCGGAGCCACTCCGACCACACCACTTCGGCGTAACGGTGTCGATCAAGCCGAGCAGACGGAAGGTGTCCCGGCATGAGGGAAGCGGGGAGATCTTGGAAGGGAGTGGCCCTCGGAAGGGCCATACCGCCGGGGCAACAGACGCTGCGGGCGCGGCACCCCCTCAGGGGTGCCGCGCCCGTGGCGGTGACCGGGTGAACGGTCAGACGTTGAAGCCGAGCGAGCGGAGCTGGTCGCGCCCCTCGTCGGTGATCTTGTCGGGGCCCCACGGCGGCAGCCAGACCCAGTTGATCCGGATGTCGTTGACGAGGCCGCCGCCGGGACCGGTGGTCAGCGCCTGCCGCGCCTGGTCCTCGATGACGTCGGTCAGCGGGCAGGCCGCCGAGGTCAGCGTCATGTCCAAGGTGGCGATGTTGTCGTCGTCGACGTGGACGCCGTACACCAGGCCCAGGTCGACCACGTTGATGCCCAGCTCGGGGTCGACGACGTCCTTCATCGCCTCTTCGATGTCGCCGACCGCGGCCTTGCCGCCGGCCGGCACCGCCGCGCCCGCCGCCGCACCCGCGGCTGCGCCGTCGGCAACAGCCCCGTTGACGGCCGCGCCACCGGCAACCGTGCCGTCGGTCGCCACCGCGCCGGTCTCCGAGGTCATGTTGGTCTCGTCGCTCATGCCTTCACCTCCGGGCTCACGCCCACCCCGGCGCGTGCCGCGGCGTCCTTGAACGCCATCCACGACAACAGCGCGCACTTGACCCGGGCCGGGTAGCGCGCGACACCCGCGAACGCCACCCCGTCACCGAGCACGTCCTCGTCCGGCGTGACCTGGCCCCGCCCGGACATCAACTGCACGAACGCCTCGTGCACCACGGCGGCGTCGCTCGCGGCCCTGCCGCGCAGCAGCTCGTGCAGGATGCTCGCCGACGCCTGGCTGATCGAGCAGCCCATCCCGTCGTACGAGATGTCGGTGAACACCGTGCCGTCGGTCGCCACCCGCACGGTGATCTCGTCGCCGCAGGTCGGGTTGACGTGGTGCGCCTCGCCGACCCGGGCGGCCGGATCCGCCGCGTCCCGCAGGCCGCGGCCGTGCGGGTGCTTGTAGTGGTCCAGGATGATCTCCTGGTACAGAGACTCAAGCTGCATCACTCGAACACCTTCCGCACCTGCTCCAGACCCGCCACCAGGGCGTCGATCTCCGCGGTGGTGGTGTAGAGGTAGAACGACGCCCGCGTGGTGGCCGGCACCCCGAACCGGGTGCACACCGGCTTGGCGCAGTGGTGTCCCACCCGCACCTGCACGCCGAGCGAGTCGAGCACCTGCCCGACGTCGTGCGGGTGCACGTCACCGAGCGCGAACGAGATCGTCCCGCCCCGGCCCACCGGCACGGTCGGGCCGAAGATCCGCAGGCCCGGCACGGTGGCGAGAGCGTCCAGCGCGTACGCGGTCAGCTCCTTCTCGTGCCACTGGATGGCCGGCATGCCGATCGCGGTGAGGTAGTCCACCGCCGCGCCGAGCGCGACCGCCTCGGCGATCGGCGGGGTGCCCGCCTCGAACCGGGCCGGCGGCGCGGCGAACGTCGAGCGCGCCATGGTCACCGTCTCGATCATCGAGCCGCCGCCCATCACCGGGGGCATCGCGGCGAGCAGCTCGCCCCGGCCCCAGAGCACGCCGATGCCGGTCGGGCCGCACATCTTGTGCCCGGTGAAGACGATGAAGTCGGCGTCGTAGTCGACCACGTCCATCGGCAGGTGCGGCACCGACTGCGAGCAGTCGAGCAGCAGCAGCGCGCCGACCTCACGTACCCGCGCGGTGATCCGCGAGGTGGCGTTGACGGTGCCGAGGATGTTCGACATGTGCACCAGCGAGACGATCTTCGTCCGCTCGGTGACCAGGTCGTCCAGGCCGGACTCGTCGAGCCGGCCCTGGTCGGTGACCGGGAACCAGCGCAGCGTCGCGCCGGTGCGCTCCGCGAGCAGCTGCCACGGGACGATGTTCGAGTGGTGCTCCATCTCGGAGATCACGATCTCGTCGCCGGGGCCCAGCCGGAACCGCGGGTCGCCGTCCGCGCGCAGCGAGGCGTTGGAGAACGCGTACGCCACGAGGTTGATCGCCTCGGTGGAGTTCTTGGTGAACACCACCTCGTCGACGCTCGGCGCGTTGATGAAGGCGGCGATCTTCGCCCGCGCGCCCTCGTACGCCTCGGTGGCCTCGGTGCCCAGCGTGTGCACCGAGCGCGACACGTTGGCGTTGTGCAGCGCGTAGTGCTCGGCGAGCACGTCGAGCACCTGCCGCGGCTTGTGCGAGGTGTTGGCGCTGTCCAGGTAGACCAGCGGGTGGCCGTTGACCTCCCGGTCGAGGATCGGGAAGTCGGCCCGCACCTTCGCCACGTCGAAGCGCGGCACGTCGTCGTACTGCGGCATGCCCGCCGGGATGGCCATCGAGGTCATGTCGAGTCTCAGGCCCGCGCCGCGCCGGCTCCGGCGGCGTACCGCTCGTAGCCCTCTTCCTCAAGCTTGTCGGCCAGTTCCCGGCCGCCCTGCTCGACGATCCGGCCGGCCACGAAGACGTGCACGAAGTCGGGCTTGATGTAGCGCAGGATGCGCGTGTAGTGGGTGATCAGCAGCAGGCCGGTGTCACCGGTGTCGCGCACCCGGTTCACGCCCTCGCTGACCACGCGCAGCGCGTCCACGTCCAGGCCGGAGTCGGTCTCGTCGAGGATGGCGATCTTCGGCTTGATCAGCTCCAGCTGCACGATCTCGTGCCGCTTCTTCTCGCCGCCGGAGAAGCCCTCGTTGACGTTGCGCTGGGCGAACGCCGGGTCCATCTGGAGCTTCTCCATGGCGCCGCGCAGCTCGCCGGCCCAGGTGCGCAGCTTCGGCGCCTCGCCGTCGATGGCGGTCTTGGCGGTACGCAGGAAGTTGGCCACCGACACGCCGGGGACCTCGACCGGGTACTGCATGGCCAGGAAGAGGCCGGCGCGGGCCCGCTCGTCGACGGACATGGACAGCACGTCCTCGCCGTCGAGGGTCACCTCGCCGCCGGTGATCTCGTACTTCGGGTGACCGGCGATCGAGTACGCCAGCGTCGACTTGCCGGAGCCGTTCGGGCCCATGATCGCGTGGGTCTCGCCGGAGCGCACGGTCAGGTCGACCCCGTGCAGGATCGGCTTGAGCTCACCCTCGGGCAGCTTGACCGACACCTTCAGGTCGCGGATCTCCAGGGTGCTCATCAGCGGGTCACTCCATTGCTCGGCAGCGGACGGCCGTCGCCGTCCACGGAAAGGTAGATGTCGCCGTCACGGACTTCGACGGAATAGACGGGTACGGGTTCGGTAGCGGGCAGCCCGGTCGGCTCACCGGTACGCAGGTCGAAACGGGATCCGTGCAGCCAGCATTCCAGCGTGCAGCCCTCGACCTCGCCCTCGGACAGCGCCACGGCGGCGTGCGAGCACTCGTCGTGCACGGCGTAGAACACGTCGTCCCCGCCGTGCACGATCGCGACCTGCACACCGTCCACGTCGGCGCTGATCACGGTGCCCTTCGGCACGTCCTCGGTGGAGCAGATCCTGAGCATCAGGCGCCGGCCTTGGTGAGCCGGGCCTCGATCGCGTCGCCCAGGCGCTCGCGCAGCTCCTCGACCGGGATCTTGTTGATCAGCTCGGCGAAGAAGCCGCGCACCACCAGGCGCCGCGCCTCGGCCTCCGGGATGCCCCGGGCCATCAGGTAGAACAGCTGCTCGTCGTCGAACCGGCCGGTCGCGCTGGCGTGCCCGGCGCCGGCGATCTCGCCGGTCTCGATCTCCAGGTTGGGTACGGAGTCGGCCCGCGCGCCGTCGGTGAGCAGCAGGTTCCGGTTGATCTCGTACGTGTCGGTGCCGGTGGCCTCGGCGCGGATCAGCACGTCGCCGACCCAGACCGTGTGCGCGTCGTCGCCCTGCAGCGCGCCGCGGTAGCCGACGTTGCTGCGGCAGTCCGGCACTGTGTGGTCGACCAGCTGCCGGTGCTCCAGGTGCTGGCCGGAGTCGGCGAAGTAGACGCCGTACAGTTCGGCCTCGCCGCCGCGCTGGGTGTACTCCACCGACGTGTACTGCCGGACCAGGTCGCCGCCGAGGCTGACCTGCACGTGCACGATCCGGGCGTCGCGGCCCAGCCGCACCTTGAGGTGCTGCGCCTGCACCGCGTCGTCGGCCCAGTCGGCGACGGTGACCAGGGTCAGCTTCGCCCCGTCACCCACCGACACCTCGACGTTGTCGGCGAGCGTGGCCGAGCCGACGTGCTCGACCACGACGGTGGCCTCGGCGAACCGCTCCACGTCGACGAACGTGTGGCCGAACGCGAGCGCGTCGGCGTTCTCGCCGACCACCCGCAGGCGCACCGGCTGCTCCACGACCGCGTCGCGGGCGATCCGCACCAGCAGCGCGCCGTCGGCCCCGCCGTACGCGAGCGCGCTGACCCGGTCGAACGGGGTGAGCACGCTGCCCACCCGGGGGTCGTCCCTGCCGATCCGGTCGACGGTGACGCCCTCAGGCAGGTCGCCGTACTCGTGCCGGACGGCGCCGGTCGCGCCCTGCGCCGCCGCGGCCAGGCCGCGCAGGCGCTTGAGCGGGGTGAAGCGCCACTCCTCCTCCAGGCCGGTCAGGGCCGGGAAGTCGGCGACGTCGTACGAGCGGAGCGCCTGCGACTTGGTCGTGGGCGGTGCGGAAGCCTGGGTAGTCATCTCTTCCTTGGTCTGTTCTGCGACGAGGTGTCATTAACCGGAGGGCGGGTCAGGGCCCCCGCGGCCCGGCCTGACTGGTCCGGGCTCGCGGTCAGGCTCAGCCGACGGCGCCCTCCATCTGCAGCTCGATCAGGCGGTTGAGCTCCAGCGCGTACTCCATCGGAAGCTCCTTGGCGATCGGCTCGATGAAGCCGCGCACGATCATCGCCATCGCCTCGTCCTCGCTCAGGCCCCGGCTCATCAGGTAGAAGAGCTGGTCCTCGCTGACCTTGGAGACGGTCGCCTCGTGCCCCATCGACACGTCGTCCTCACGGATGTCGACGTACGGGTAGGTGTCGGAGCGGGAGATCGTGTCGACCAGCAGCGCGTCGCACTTGACGGTGCTCTTGCTGCTGGTCGAGCCCTCCAGCACCTGCACCAGACCGCGGTACGAGGTGCGGCCGCCGCCACGGGCGATCGACTTCGACACGATGGTCGAGGAGGTGTGCGGCGCGGCGTGCACCATCTTGGCGCCGGCGTCCTGGTGCTGGCCCTCACCGGCCATGGCGACCGAGAGCACCTCGCCCTTGGCGTGCTCGCCGGTCATGTAGACCGCCGGGTACTTCATGGTGACCTTGGAGCCGATGTTGCCGTCGACCCACTCCATGGTCGCGCCCTCGTGGCACACGGCGCGCTTGGTGACCAGGTTGTAGACGTTGTTCGACCAGTTCTGGATGGTCGTGTAGCGGCACCGGGCGTTCTTCTTGACGATGATCTCCACGACCGCGCTGTGCAGCGAGTCGGAGGAGTAGATGGGCGCGGTGCAGCCCTCGACGTAGTGCACGTACGCGCCCTCGTCGACGATGATCAGCGTCCGCTCGAACTGGCCCATGTTCTCCGTGTTGATCCGGAAGTAGGCCTGCAGCGGGATGTCCACGTGCACGCCCTTCGGCACGTAGATGAACGAGCCACCGGACCAGACGGAGGTGTTCAGCGCGGCGAACTTGTTGTCGCCGACCGGGATGACCGTGCCGAAGTACTCCTTGAACAGGTCCTCGTGCTCCTTGAGCGCGGTGTCCGTGTCCAGGAAGAGGACGCCCTGCTCCTCCAGGTCCTCACGGATCTGGTGGTAGACCACCTCGGACTCGTACTGCGCCGCGACACCGGCGACCAGGCGCTGCTTCTCCGCCTCCGGGATGCCGAGCTTGTCGTAGGTGTTCTTGATGTCCTCGGGCAGCTCCTCCCAGGAGGTGGCCTGCTTCTCCGTGGACCGCACGAAGTACTTGATGTTGTCGAAGTCGATCCCGGTGAGGTCGGCGCCCCAGTTCGGCATCGGCTTGCGGCCGAACAGCCGCAGGCCCTTGAGCCGCAGGTCGAGCATCCAGGCCGGCTCGTTCTTCTTGGCCGAGATGTCCCGCACCACCGCCTCGCTGAGGCCGCGCTGAGCGGACGCCCCGGCGACGTCGGGGTCGGCCCAGCCGTACTCGTAGCGACCGAGGGCGGCGAGCTGCTCCTCCTGGGTCAGGGGCTGAACGATCTGCTCGGTCATTTATCTGTCCTCACAGTGGTGACGGTGGAACCGGACTGGGCGGGAATGTGCGTGGTGCACACGCCGTCGCCGTGCGCGATGGTGGCCAGGCGCTGTACGTGGGTGCCGACCAGACGGGAGATGACCTCGGTCTCGGCCTCGCACAGCTGAGGGAACTCGGCGGCCACGTGCGCCACCGGGCAGTGGTGCTGGCAGAGCTGGCCGCCGGAGGCGATCGTGGACGCGTTGGCAGCGTAACCCTCGGCGGTGAGCGCCCCGGCGAGCGCCTCGGCCCGCGCGAGCGGCGCGTCTCCCGCGTCCTCCATGGCCGCCCGGCAGCGGGTCTCCAGCGCGGAGACCTGCTCGGCCGCGAACGCCGCGACCGCCTCGGCGCCGCCGGTGCGGGCGATCCACCGCAGCGCGGCGGTGGCCATGTTGTCGTAGTGGTGGGTGCCGCAGCGACCGCGGGCCGCCTCGGTGAGCGCGAAGACCTTGGCCGGCCGGCCCCGCCCCCGGCTGCCGCGCACGACCTGGTCGCGGGCGACCACGTCGCCGTCGGCGAGCATGGCGTCGAGGTGCCGGCGGATCGCGGCCGGGCTGAGGCCGAGCGCCGAGCCGAGCTGCGCCGCGGTGGTCGCGCCGCGCTCCAGCAGGAGCTGGGTGACCCGGTCGCGGGTCGACAGGTCGGCCGGAGCGGACTCCCGCTCGACGGGCCGGACCCCACGACGCGACCGCGAACCGTCGGTGACCGCACTGGTCACCGACGCCCGGGACAGCGCCGCCGCGTTTTTCACAACGGCAACGTTACGTAATTCGTCCGGGGCCCGCAAACCCGGGTCCGGTGATTCCGACCACCGGGGTGGCGGAGTCACCCGATCGGGATCAACTACGGTGCGTAGGATTCGCTCCGTGAAGCGTTCCGTCCGGTTCCCGGTCTCGTCCACGCTGCTGCGCCGCCTCGCGCTCGCCTCGATCATCGCGAACGTCGCGATCGTGGTCACCGGCGGGGCCGTCCGGCTCACCGCGTCCGGCCTCGGCTGCCCCACCTGGCCCCGGTGCACCGACGACTCCTACACCACGACCGCCGAGATGGGCGTGCACGGGGTGATCGAGTTCGGCAACCGGCTGCTCACCTTCGCGGTGGGGATCATCGCACTCGCCGTCGTGCTGGCCGTGCTGGCCCACCGCCCCCGCCGGCGCGGGCTGCTCCCGCTGGCCGTCGGCGTGCTGTTCGGCATCCCGGCCCAGGCGGTCGTCGGCGGCATCACCGTGCTGACCAACCTCAACCCGTGGGTGGTCGGGCTGCACTTCCTCGCCTCCATGGCGGTCATCGCCGCCGCGTACGCGCTGTGGCGGCGCATCAAGGAGCCGGACGGGCCGGTGACCCCGACAGTGCCGGCGCCGCTGCGTACCCTCGCCTGGATCACCACGGCGGTGAGCGCGTCGGTGCTGGTGGTCGGCACCTGGGTGACCGGCAGCGGCCCGCACGCCGGCGACCACGGCGCGGCCCGCAACGGCCTGGACCCGGCAGCGATCTCGCAGGTGCACGCCGACGGCGTCTTCCTGCTGATCGGCCTGTCGGTGGCGCTGTACTTCGCGTTCCGGGCGGTCGGCGCGGCGCGCGCGGCGCGGGCCGCCGCGGTGCTGATCGCGGTCGAGCTGGGCCAGGGCGTGATCGGCTTCGTGCAGTACTTCACCCACCTGCCCGGCGTGCTCGTCGGCGCGCACATGCTCGGCTCCTGCCTGGTGCTGCTGGCCACGCTCGGCGTCCTGCACGCGACCCGGGAGCGGCTGCCGGCCGTTCCGCCGGCCCCGGCCGAGCCGGTCGCCGAGCCGGTGGGCGCCGGCGCCTGAGCGGCGCGTTATCGCACGACGGGAACGGGAAAGCGGTCCGGGCCACGGACCGCACGCCCGAGGGGAGTTCCCGGTGCCGCGCAAGAGCCTCGCCACCACCACGCCGCAACGGCTGACGCCGGTCGCCGGCGCGCCGCTGTGGTGCGACGCCCACGAGCACGGCCTCACCGGCGACGGGGTGACGAACGATCAGCCGGCCCTGGCGGCGCTGGTGGACCGGCTCGGCGCCGGGTACGACGCCGACGGCCGGGCCCGGGTGATCTACTGCCCGCCGGGCCTCTACTCGATCCGCGACGCCGGCACCGTCTGGCGCAGCGGCGTCTCGCTGCTCGGCGCCGGGCCGGCCGCCACCCGGTTCCTGCTCAGCAACGAGGGCAACCGCAGCGAACCGGTCCCGCTGGCGTACTGGACCACCGTGCAGCACGGCGCCGACCGGGACCGGCACATCGCCGACTGCACGTTCGCCGACTTCGAGATCGACGGCTCCGGGGTCGCCCAGACCGCCTACGACTACCTGGCCAAGGGGCTGGGCCTGCAGTACGTGGTGCGCGGCGTGTTCCGCAACCTCTACATCCACCACACCGGCGCGACCGGCCTGGGCTGCGACTTCCTCCAGGACGGCCTGATCGACGGGGTGGTCGCGGTGGGGTGCGGCCGGCTGGACAACGGCGACCAGATGGGCGGCGCCGGGATCGGCATCGGCATCGGCGGCTGGGGCGACGTGGAGCGCCTCACCATCGCCAACTGCACCACCATCGGCAACGGCACCAACGGCATCTTCCTGGAGTTGCAGAAGGACTACTGGACCCCGCCGCGCGGCATCCGGATCATCGGCTGCCACAGCCAGGCCAACCGGTTCGGCATCTCCGACTGGGGCGCGGACGGGCTGATCGTGTCCGGCTGCACCATGACCAACAACCTGGAGGCCGGCTTCGACGTGTCGGGCAACGGCACCGCCGGGGTGGCCGGGCGCGGCGGCCTGCTCACCGGCTGCGTGATCGACTCGAACGTCGGCGACGGGATCAGCATGGGCAACACCCCCGGCCCGTACACGGTGCAGGGCAACCGGATCAGCCGCAACGGCGGTTTCGGCTACCACGAGCACGACCTGGGCCACGGCTACCGGGGCGCGGCGGCCGACGTGGTGATCCAGGACAACGACATCCGGGAGAACGCGCTGGACGGCATCCGGATCGACCGGCCGATGCTCGACACGTCGATCGTCGGGAACCGGATCCGGGACAACGGCTGCCGCTCCGCCCCGGCCCACCGGGGTTCGGGCGAGGCGGTGCGCTACGGCCCGCGCGAGGTCACCGACGGCAACGCGGACTGGCCGGACGGCGGGCACCGGGGCAAGGTGGTCCGGGTCGGCTCACGGGACGCCGTGGTGTCCGACAACAGCGCCACCCGGCTCTCCCTGGCCGAGGTACGCCCGGACGGCTCCACCGGCTGGAGCGCGGCCACGCCGGGGCCCGGCACGGCGTACGAGCTGCCGGACTCTCCGCCGGCCTGCGGCGGCATCACCATCGCCGCGCCGTTCGACTCGGCCACCGTGCGCGGCAACCGGATCTGGCACCGGGACGCCGACACCCAGGCGTACGGAATCTGGGTCACCGAGGCGGGCAGTTGCGTCTCGTGCGCGTTCGAGGACAACGACCTGGCCGGCACCGCTGCGGCGCTGCGGCTGGACACGCCGCCGATCGGTGGCCGCTGGGCGCGCAACCACAGCGACCGCGACTGAGCGTCGTGCGCTCGCCTCGGGCTCAGCGGCGGGGCAGGTGGGCGAGCACCGCGTCGGCGAGCCGGTCCGGCGCGCCGTCGGCGTACCCGACGAACAGGCTCGGCTCGGTCAGCTCCAGCTCGACCAGCACCGGCGCGCCGTCCGGGCCGGGGATCAGGTCGACCCGGGCGTAGAGCAGCCGCTCCGGGCCGCCCGGCACGGTCGCCAGCACCTTCTCGGCAACCTCGCGCTGCTGCGCCGTGGCGGTGCGCGGGTCGATCCGCTCCTCCTTGTAGAGCGCGGCCTCGCCCAGGTCCGGCCCGGTCAGCATCGGACCCTTGCGGATCGCGTGGCTGAACGCCAGGCCGCCGGGGCCGGCCAGGAACAGCAGCGCGGTCTCCCCGGCGGTGTCCACCGCCTCCAGGTACGGCTGGACCATGGTGAGCCGCCCGGCGTCGGAGAGCCGCCGGACGTGGGCCACCGCCAGCTCGCGGTGCTCCGGGTCGGTCAGGTCGTAGCGGCCGGTGTCCTGGCTGCCGGCGCTGACCGCCGGCTTGATCACGTGCTCGCCCCCGGCGGGTGGCGTCCACGCCTGCCCCGGCTCGACCCACACCGTCTCGACGGTGGGCACTCCGGCGGCGGAGAGCTCGGACAGGTAGCGCTTGTCGGTGTTCCAGGCGACCACGTCGGCCGGGTTGGCCAGGGCCGGCACGGTACGCGCCCAGGCCACGAACTCGTCGCGCCGCCGCGCGTAGTCCCACGGCGAGCGGAGCACGACCAGGTCGTACCCGGCCCAGTCGACGGCCGGGTCGTCCCAGACCGCGATCTCGGCGGTGACCCCGCGGGCGGCGAGCGGGGCGAGCGCGAGCCGGTCGTCCGGGTCGAGGTCGGGCAGCTCGGCGCAGGTGACGAAAGCGACCCGGGGTTTCCCCCGGGTCGACTGGTGGTGGTTGGTCATTCGGTCTATGTCAACGGGCCATGGTGCGCCGGGCCATCGACCGCCACAGGTCGTTGCTCGGACGCATCTGGTCCATCAGTTCACGCTCCCAGGCGTTCTCGACGTCGACCCCGGCCTTGGCGCATGCCTGCCGCGCCACGTCGGTGCCGTCGGCGAACTGGTCCGCCCACACCCCGTCGGAACCCACGAGGACGATCCGTGCGCCGCGCTTGCCGACGTACTCGATGACCGCCTTCGCGCCGCCGTGTCCGGCGGCGAACGACTTGATGCCCGCGACCAGGCCCTGGGGGGCCTGCTCGGCGGTCTTGTCAGCCGTCAGCGTCGTATCGGAACCTTCTGCCATGACGCGAAGCCTAAGCAGACTTCCACTCGGATGTGCGAGAACCATGAACTGAATGTGATGCCAATTACCCGTCGGTTTAAGAAGAACCACAGGTGATTCGCCCGTACATGTCCCTTAAATCTGGGCAAAGCAGGCAGGCGAGATCGTCACAATCTGTCCAGGTTGGCCCGCTCCGCGAAAGCCCGAAAAAAATTTCTGATGAACCGCCGGACGGGCGGGTCAGAGCAGGGCGTCGAGCGCGACGGCCGCGAAGAGGATCGTGAGGTACGTGGTGGACCAGTGGAACAGGCGCATCGGCTTGACCGCCTCGCCACGCGTGGCCCGCCGGCACAGCTTGTGCGCCTCGACGAGGAAGATCCCGCCGACCACGAGCGCTGTCACCCCGTAGATCGGGCTCATCCCGAGCGGCCAGACCGCCAGCGAGGAGAGCACCGTGAGCCAGGAGAACCCGATGATCTCGGCGTTGACCCGCCGCACCGAGGCCACCACCGGCAGCATCGGCACGCCGGCGCGCGCGTAGTCGGCCTTGTACTTGATGGCCAGCGCGTAGAAGTGCGGCATCTGCCAGAAGAAGACCACAGCGAACAGGCCCCAGGCGGCCGGCGCCAGCGAGCCGGTCACAGCGGCCCAGCCGATCAGCACCGGCGCGGCGCCGCAGATGCCGCCCCAGAACGTGTTGGCGGCCGTGGTCCGCTTCAGCCACAGCGTGTAGACCAGGTCGTAGTAGGCGATCGCGGCGAGCGTCAGCACCGTCGCCAGCCAGTTGGTGGTCGCCGCCATCAGCGCCACCGAGACGGCCGCCAGCACCAGGCCGAAGATCAGCGCGCTGCGCGGCGACACGGTGTGCGTGGGCAGCGGGCGGCGCTTGGTGCGCCGCATGAGCTGGTCGATGTCGCGGTCGATGTAGCAGTTGATGACGCTCGCCGCGCCCGCCGCGAGCGACCCGCCGACGAGCACCACGGCGACCAGCCACAGCGACGGCATCCCGCCGTGCGCCAGCATCATCGCCGGCACGGTGGTGACCAGCAGCAGCTCGACGATCCGCGGCTTGGTCAGCGCCACGTACGCCGCCACCACGGCGCGTACGTCCCGCCGGCCGCTCGCCGGCACCTCCGCCACAGTGCCCACCGGCGGCTGCCCGGCAGGGTTGCTGACGGGGCGCTCGGTGATCATGCTCACGGATTGCCACCTTCCGGCATCGGCGGGGGAGGTCGTTCGGCCCGGACCCTTCGAGGCCCACACACCGCCCCACACACTACGCGGCGTCGTTTTGGCTGCCCCGTGGACCCGGCAACGGTGCGAGCCGTCACACCTGCGGTTGAACGACGGAACGTTCGCGATCCGTACAGAACAGCATGCTGAGATCCCCGGGCGGACGTTTAGCACCGCTCGATAGGGTCATCAGTGAGGGTTCCGCCCATCTGCCGAGGAGCACAACCATCGTGGCTGCCAACCGACCCGAGCTTCCCGCTCTCAACTGGTCCGACCTCGACCGCAGGGCCGTCGACACGGTCCGCGTGCTGGCCATGGACGCCGTGGAGAAATCCGGCAACGGCCACCCGGGGACGGCGATGAGCCTCGCCCCCGCGGCGTACCTGCTCTTCAACCGGGTCATGCGGCACAATCCCGCCGACCCGAACTGGGCTGGCCGCGACCGGTTCGTGCTCTCCGCCGGCCACTCCAGCCTGACGCTCTACATTCAACTCTTCCTGTCCGGCTACCCGCTCGCGCTGGACGACCTCAAGGCGCTGCGCCAGTGGGGCTCGCTCACCCCGGGTCACCCGGAGCACGGCCACACCCCGGGCGTGGAGACCACCACCGGTCCCCTCGGCCAGGGCCTCGGCAACGCGGTCGGCATGGCCATGGCGGCCCGCCGCGAGCGCGGCCTGTTCGACCCCGAGCCGGACCGCGCCGACTCGCCCTTCCGGCACGACATCTGGTGCATCGCCTCCGACGGCGACATCGAGGAGGGCATCACCCACGAGGCCAGCGCGCTCGCCGGTCACCAGCAGCTCGGCAACCTCTGCGTGATCTACGACGACAACGAGATCTCGATCGAGGACGACACCCGCATCGCCAAGAGCGAGGACGTCGCGGCCCGCTACGAGGCGTACGGCTGGCACGTACAGACCGTCGACTGGCGCAGCGGCGACGCCGACCAGGGCGACTACCACGAGGACGTGGAGGCGCTGTACCAGGCGTTGCTGGCCGCCAAGGCGGAGACCGACCGGCCGTCGTTCGTCGCGCTGCGCACGATCATCGGCTGGCCCGCCCCGAACAAGCAGAACACCGGCAAGATCCACGGGTCGGCGCTCGGCGCGGACGAGGTCAAGGCCACCAAGGAGATCCTCGGCTTCGACCCGCAGCGCACCTTCGAGATCGACGAGGAGGTGCTCAAGCACGCCCGTCAGGTGCTGGAGCGCGGCGCGCAGGCGCAGGCGGAGTGGACCACCCGGTTCGACGCCTGGGCGCAGGCCAACCCGGAGCGCAAGGCGCTGTGGGACCGGATGTCCACCCGTACCCTGCCGACCGGCTGGACCGACGCGCTGCCCACCTTCGACGCGGACGCCAAGGGCGTCGCCACCCGGGCCGCCTCCGGCAAGATCCTGGAGGCCCTCGCGCCGGTGCTGCCCGAGCTGTGGGGCGGCTCGGCCGACCTGGCCGAGAGCAACAACACCACCATGAAGGGCGAGCGGTCGTTCGTCCCGGCGGCGCACGCCACCAAGGACTTCCCCGGTGACGAGTACGGCCGCACGCTGCACTTCGGCATCCGCGAGCACGCCATGGGCTCGATCCTCAACGGCATCGCCCTGCACGGCGGCACCCGCCCGTACGGCGGCACCTTCCTGGTGTTCAGCGACTACATGCGCCCGGCGGTGCGGCTGGCCGCGCTGATGAAGCTGCCGGTTACCTACGTCTGGACGCACGACTCGATCGGCCTCGGCGAGGACGGCCCGACCCACCAGCCGATCGAGCACCTGACCGCGCTGCGGGCCATCCCCGGCCTGGACGTGGTCCGCCCGGCCGACGCCAACGAGACGGTCTGGGCGTGGCGGCAGGCGCTGGAGCACACCGACCGGCCGACCGCGCTGGCGCTCAGCCGCCAGGCGCTGCCCACGTTCGACCGCACCGACCTGGCCGGCGCCGAGGGCGTCGCGAAGGGCGGGTACGTGCTGGCCGAGGCGTCCGGCGGCAAGCCGCAGGTGATCCTGATCGGCACCGGCTCGGAGATGCAGCTCTGCCTCACCGCGCGGGAGCGGCTGGAGGCCGACGGCACCCCCACCCGGGTCGTCTCGATGCCCTGCCAGGAGTGGTTCTTCGCGCAGGACGAGGCGTACCGGGAGTCGGTGCTGCCTCGCGGGGTAAAGGCACGGGTGAGCGTGGAGGCGGGCATCGCGATGTCCTGGCGGGCGATCGTCGGCGACAGCGGCGAGTGCGTGAGCATCGAGCACTACGGCGCCAGCGCGCCGCACACCGTGCTGTTCGAGCAGTTCGGGTTCACCCCCGACCGGATCGTGGGCGCCGCGCACGCGGCGCTGACCCGGGTGGGCGACATCACCGGTTTCACGACCGGCAACTGAGGGGAGCGTGGACGGCATGACGGACAGGCTGAAGGAACTCCAGGGCGCCGGGGTGGCGATCTGGCTCGACGATCTTTCCCGGGTACGGCTGAGTTCCGGCGGGCTGGACAAGCTGCGCCGGGAGAGCCACGTAGCGGGGGTGACCACCAACCCGACGATCTTCGCCAAGGCGCTGAGCGACGCCGACGAGTACGACTGGCAGCTTCGTGACCTCGCCGTACGTGGTGTGGACGTCGAGGAGGCGGTCCGCATGCTCACCACGTACGACGTGCGGTGGGCCTGCGACGTGATGCGCCCCTCGTACGAGGCCAGCGCCGGCGTGGACGGCCGGGTGTCGATCGAGGTGGACCCGCGCTCGGCGCACGACGCGGCGAAGACCGTCGCCGAGGCCAAGGCGCTGTGGTGGCTGGTCGACCGGCCGAACCTGTTCATCAAGATCCCGGCCACCGAGGAGGGCCTGCCCGCGATCACCGCGACGCTCGCCGAGGGGATCAGCGTCAACGTCACGCTGATCTTCGGCCTGGACCGGTACTCGCAGGTGATGGACGCCTTCCTGGCGGGCCTGGAGCAGGCGCAGGCCAACGGGCACGACCTGTCGAAGATCGGCTCGGTCGCCTCGTTCTTCGTCTCCCGGGTCGACAGCGAGGTGGACAAGCGGCTGGAGAAGATCGGCTCCGACCAGGCCAAGGCGCTGCGCGGCAAGGCCGCTGTCGCCAACGCCCGGCTGGCGTACGAGCGCTACGGCGAGGTCTTCTCCTCGGCGCGCTGGCAAAAGCTGGCCGACGCGGGCGCCCACCCGCAGCGCCCGCTGTGGGCCTCCACGTCGACGAAGAACCCGGACTACCGGGACGTCATCTACGTCGAGGAGCTGATCGCGCCCGGCACCGTCAACACCATGCCGGAACCGGTCATCCACGCGTACGCCGAGCACGGCGAGACCAAGCCGGACACCGTCACCGTGGCGTACGACGACGCCCGCAAGGTCTTCGCGGACCTCCAGTCGGTGGGCGTCGACCTCTCCGACGTCATCGCCACGCTGGAGCGTGAGGGCGTGGAGAAGTTCGAGGCGAGCTGGGTGGAGCTGCTGGAGGGGGTCAAGAAGTCCCTCGCCGAGGCGGCCAAGGGTTCGGGCAGCCCGCACCGGGCCGCCGGGGAGAACGCGCAGGCGGCCCAGCAGGCCGGCGGCAACGCGTGACCGACGGCGTCCGACGCGTCCCGGGGCCGGGCCCCGGGACGCGTCGCGCCGTACCGTGTGACGGGTGAGAGGCGACACCATGAGTGACCTGCTGGCCGGGCGGGCGGACATGGCCGCCGGCCTGGCCGTGCGCGGCGCCGACGCGGTCGGCGCGTCGGCGCGGGCCACGCTCGTCTCCCACGACGTCCCGGCCCGGCTCGCGGCGGCGGACCCCACCCTCTGGGGGCCCGCCGCCGAGACGGCGGCGCTCACCCGGCTGGGCTGGCTGCACGCCCACCGGCGCAGCCGGGACCTGCTCCCCCAGCTCGCCGAACTGGCCGCCGAGCTGGACGACCTGGACCATGTGGTGCTGGCCGGTGACCGCGGCGACACGCTCGCCGCCGAGGTGCTGGCCGAATGCCTCGGCCGGCCGGTGACGGTGCTCGGCACCGCCGATCCGGGGCCGGCGCGGGCCGCGCTCGCCGACCGTCCGGCGCGTACCCTCCTGGTGCTCGCCGCCCGGCACGGCCTGGACCGGACCACCGACGCCCACCTGCGGGCCTACCGGCAGGCGTGGGCGGACGAGGGCCCGGATGCCGCCCGGCACGTCGTGGTGGTCACCGAACCCGGCACGGAACTCGCGGCGCGCGCTGACGAGCTGGGCGCTGTGGTGCTCCCGGCCGAGCCGGGCGTGGCCGGGCCGTGGGCCGCGCTCACCGCGTTCGGCCTGGTCCCGGCGGCGCTGGCCGGCGCGCCGGTCGCCGAGGTGCTGGACGAGGCGGAGGCGCTCACCGCCGCGCTCGACCGGGACCGGGACAATCCGGGCCTCGCGCTCGGCGCGGCCCTGGGCGCGGCGCCCGGCGCGGGCCGGGACACGGTCGCGCTGGTCCCCGACGGCACCGGACTCGACGGCCTGGGCCGCTGGGCGGGCGCGCTGCTCGCCGACGCGACCGGCGGGCGGCTCCTGCCGCTGGTCGCGGAGTCCCCGGACTCCCCCGGCGCCACCGGGCCGGGCGTGCTCACAGTCGGTCTCGGCGGCGCCCTCGGCGCCGGCGTCGGCCCGGGCGTGGCCGCCGACGTCGCGGTCAACGGGCCGCTCGGCGCGCATCTGCTCACCTGGACCTACGCCGCCGCGACCGCCGCGGTGACGCTGCGGGCCGACCCGTTCGCGTCGCCCGCCGCCGCGGTGGCGGACCACGAGCCGGACAGCGGGCCGCCGTCGTCGGTCGAGGACACGATCGAGGTGTACGCCCCGAACGGCGCGCCGGCCGACCTGGCCGGCGCGCTGCGCTGGCTGCTCGACGGGCTGGGCGAACGGGAGCACCTCGTGGTCACCGCGTACCTCGACCCGCGCGCCGACGCGGCGGTGGCCGGGCTGCGCCCGCTGCTGGCACGGCACACCGGACGGCCGGTCACCTTCGCCTGGGGACCGCGCCGGCCGGAGCACACCGACACCCGCGGCCGGCACCTCCAGATCACCGGTGCGGTCACCGATGATCTGGAAGTGCCCGGCCGTCCGTACACCTTCGCGCAGCTCCAGGCGGCCCAGGCCGCCGGTGACCGGCAGGCCCTGGCCGGCCGGGAACGACCGGTGCTGCGACTGCACCTGACCAAGCGGGCGGCTGGCGCCGCCCAGCTGCTGGATACGGCCGGACGGACACGCACGTGACGATCAATGACCTGGAATCAGCGGACCGAGACGCAGGAGGAGGTGGCCCGGTGAACCCGCTGCGCGACGTCCAGGACCGGCGGTTGCCCCGGATCCCCGAGCCGTGTGCCCTGGTGATCTTCGGGGTGACCGGCGATCTGGCCCGCAAGAAGCTGCTGCCGGCGGTCTACGACCTGGCCAACCGGGGGCTCCTGCCGCCCGGGTTCGTGGTGCTCGGCTTCGCCCGCCGGGACTGGGGCGACGGCGACTTCGAGTCGGTGGCGCACGAGGCGGCCAAGAAGCACGCCCGTACCCCGTGGCGGGAGGAGGTGTGGGCCCGGCTGGCCGGCAACATCAAGTTCGTCGGCGGCTCGTTCGACGACGACGCCGCGTTCGACCAGCTCGCCGCCACCCTCGACGAGCTGCGCGACTCGCACGGCATCGCCGGCAACGCCGCCTTCTACTTCTCCATCCCCCCGGCGGCCTTCCCGGTGGTGCTCAAGCAGCTCGCCCGCACCGGCATGGCGGACAACGACAAGTCCGGCGGCTGGCGCCGCGTGGTGGTGGAGAAGCCGTTCGGCAACGACCTGCCCTCGGCCAAGGCGCTCAACGACCTGGTCGACGACGTCTTCACCCGCCAGGACGTGTTCCGGATCGACCACTACCTCGGCAAGGAGACGGTCCAGAACATCCTGGCGCTGCGGTTCGCGAACAACCTGTTCGAGCCGCTGTGGAACTCCAAGTACGTCGACTCGGTGCAGATCACCATGGCCGAGGACGTCGGCATCGGCACCCGGGCCGCCTTCTACGACTCCGTCGGCACCGCCCGCGACGTGCTCCAGAACCACCTGCTCCAGCTGCTCGCCCTGGTCGCGATGGAGGAGCCGACCAGCTTCGACGCCGACGAGATCCGCGCCGAGAAGCTCAAGGTGCTCAAGGCGATCACCGTGCCGCACGACGTCTCCCAGGACACCGTGCGCGGCCAGTACCTGCCCGGCTGGGTGGGCGGCGAGCGCGCCAAGGGCTACCTGGAGGAGGAAGGCGTCCCGGAGGGCTCCACCACCGAGACGTACGTGGCGGTGAAGCTGGGCATCCAGAACCGGCGCTGGGCCGGGGTGCCGTTCTACATCCGGGCCGGCAAGCGGCTGCCCCGGCGGGTCACCGAGGTGGCCATCATGTTCAAGAAGGCGCCGCACCTGCCGTTCAACGCCGCCGACATGGAGTCCCTCGGCCCCAACCAGCTCGTCATCCGGGTGCAGCCGGACGAGGGCGTGGTGCTGAAGTTCGGCTCCAAGGTGCCGGGCACCACGATGGAGGTCCGCGACATCGCGATGGACTTCCAGTACGGCGAGGCGTTCACCGAGTCCAGCCCCGAGGCGTACGAGCGGCTCGTGCTGGACGTGCTGATCGGCGACCGGACGCTGTTCCCGGACGCCGCCGAGGTGGAGCAGAGCTGGCAGGTCGTCGACCCACTGGAACACGCCTGGGAGGGCACCACGCCGGAGCCGTACCGGGCCGGCGAGTGGGGACCCCGGGCCGCCGACGAGATGCTGGCCCGCGAGGGCCGGGCTTGGAGAAGAGCATGATCGGGCTGTGGGACACCACCGGCAACGAGGTGGTCAAGGCGCTGGCCGCGGAACGGCGCAGCGCGGGCGGAGTGGCCAGCGGCATGGCGCTCACGCTGATCGTGGTGGTGGACGAGAAGCGGGTCCGGGAGGCCGAGGCGGCCGCCACCATCGCCGCGGCAGCGCACCCCTGCCGGCTGCTCGTGGTGGTCCGCTCCGACGTGGAACGCGACCGCAACCGGCTGGACGCGGAGATCGTCGTGGGCGGCCGGCTCGGGCCGTGCGAGGCGGTCGTGACCCGGATGTACGGGCGGCTCGCGCTGCACGCCGAATCCGTGGTGATGCCGCTGCTCGTGCCGGACGTGCCGGTGGTGACGTGGTGGCACGGCGAGCCGCCGGAGGAGATCGCCACCGACTTCCTCGGTGTGGTGGCCGACCGGCGGATCACCGACTCGGCGCAGGCCGCCGACCCGATCGCCGCGCTGCGGCAGCGGGCCCACGACTACGCCCCCGGAGACACCGACCTGGCGTGGACCCGGATCACCCCGTGGCGCACGCTCGTCGCGGGCGCGTTCGACACCACCCAGGCCCGGGTCACCGAGGCCAGCGTGGTGGCGCCCCCGTCGGACCCGACGGCGGCGCTGATGAGCGGGTGGCTCAAGGCCCGGCTCGGCATCGAACCGGCCTGGGAGCGGAGCGACGAGTTCCCGCGGATGCGTCAGGTGCAGCTGCGCTGCGCCAACGGCGACGAGCTGACGCTGACCCGGGACGACAGCATCGCGGTGTTCCGGCGTACCGGGCAGGAGGACCGCACGCTGCCGCTGGTCCGCCGGCCGCTCGGCGACGAGCTGGCCGAGGAGCTGCGGCGCCTCGACGCCGACCAGGTGTACGCGGAGGCGCTCGGCGCCGCGGCCGGGATCACCGGGCTCGACCAGCGCCCGGCCCAGCGGGTGCACGTGTGGAAGGATCCGGCGACCGCCCAGCGGGCCGAGGCCGGCGTGACCGCGCACGCGGGCGCGACCGCGAACGAGTGACCGCCCGGACCGGGCGGCCGGAAGCACAGGTGACCGCCGGTGGGCGGCCGGAACACGAGGGCACGGATGACTGAGGCGAGTGTCGCCGTACACGCCGACCCCGACCTGCTGGCGCAGGCGGTGGCGGCCCGGTTGGTGGTGAAGCTGCTCGACGCGCAGGCCGAGCGCGGCCAGGCGTCGGTGGTGCTGACCGGCGGGCGGATCGCCGCGGCGGTGTACCGGGCGGTCGGGCAGCTGCCCGCCCGGGACGCGGTCGACTGGTCCCGGGTCGACGTGTGGTGGGGTGACGAGCGGTTCCTGCCCGCCGGTGACCCGGAGCGCAACGAGACGCAGGCACGGGCGGCGCTGCTGGACACGGTGCCGCTGGACCCGGCGCGGGTGCACCCGATGCCGGCCTCCGACGGCCCGGCCGGTGATGACCCGGAGGCGGCCGCCGCCGGGTACGCGCGGGAGCTGGCCACCGCCGCCCGGCCCGGCAACGCGGTACTGCCCCACTTCGACGTGCTGATGCTCGGCGTCGGCGAGGACGGGCACGTGGCGTCGGTGTTCCCGGAGCACCCGGTGCACCACGACAACCGCCCGGTCAGCGCGGTGCGGGGCAGCCCGAAGCCGCCGCCGGTGCGGACCACGCTGACCCTGCCGACGATCAACACGGCCGAGGAGGTGTGGCTGATCGCCGCCGGGGCGGACAAGGCCCGGGCGGTGGGCATGGCGCTGGCCGGGGCCGGGCCGGTGCAGTTGCCGGCCGCCGGGGTGCAGGGCGTCTCCCGTACCCTCTGGCTGCTCGACCGGGCCGCGGCGGCCAACGTGCCCCCGCGCCTGCGCAGCCTCCGCTGAGGTGTAAGGAAGGGCCCCTTCTTAACGCCTCCGGTAGAGAAGGGGCCCCTTCTTAACACGTCTCGGCTCAGGCGCGGCCGCGTCGGCGGCGCAGCGCGTCGAGGGCCTCGGCGAGCAGCGCCTCACCCTCCTCCGGCGTGCGCCGCTCCTGCACGTACGCCAGGTGGGTCTTGTAAGGCTCGGGGCGCGGGCGGCCCGGCGGGTCGCCCGGGTCGGGGCCGGCCGGCTCGCCGCAGCGGGGGCACTCCCAGGCGGCTGGCGTCTCGGCCTCGGCGGCGATCAGGAACTCGACCCGGTGCCCGTGGCGGCACCAGTAGACGACCGGGCGGCGCGGGGCGGGCTCGACGCGCTGGTCGAAGCGCTCCGGGGCGGACCCGACCCGGGTGCCGCGGATCACGTTGTTGCTAGGCACTGTTGCTCGCTCCCTGTCGTCGGAGGGGACCGCCGCCGGAGGGGGTGGGCGACGGGCGACGCGCGGAGAAACAAAACTGCGCGCGGTCCGTGACGGACCGCGCGCAGATTGTACGCTTCTCAGCGCCGACTCAGGTGCCGGTGGCCATCTGCAGGCGCAGCCAGAGCCCGAGCCCGACGATGCAGGCGAACCAGACGATTCCCACCAGAACGGTGTAGCGGTCGAGATTCTTCTCGGCCACCGAGGAACCGGCCAGGCTGGAGCTGACGCCGCCGCCGAACATGCTCGACAACCCGCCGCCCTTGCCGCGGTGCAGGAGGATCAGCAGGACGAGCAGCACGCTGGTGATGACCAGCAACGTGATCATCGTATAGGCGAACCAGATCGGCATGGCGGGGGTCAGTCCTCTCGTTGCGATCACTGCCCGGACCTGTCGGGCACTGCGGCACCGACCGGTGGACGGGCAGCGTCAAGGATAGCGAGCGATCAGCGGGCGGTGTGCTCCGGGAACCGGCAGATCTTCGCGAACTCCTCCGCGTCCAGGCTCGCGCCCCCCACGAGGGCCCCGTCCACGTCCGGCTGGGCCATGATCGCGGCGACGTTCGACGCCTTGACCGACCCGCCGTAGAGGACCCGGACCTGCTCGGCGGTGTTCTCGTCGTAGGTCTCGGCGATGCGCTTACGCACCGCGCCGCAGACCTCCTGGGCGTCCTCCGGCGTGGCCGTCTTGCCGGTGCCGATCGCCCAGACCGGCTCGTACGCCACGACGACCTTGGTGACCTGCTCGGCGGTGAGACCCTTCAGCGCGCCGTCGAGCTGGTCGCAGCAGTGCCGCACCTGACCCGACTGCTCCCGGACCTCCAGGCCCTCGCCGATGCAGAGGATCGGGGTGAGCCCGTTCGCCAGCGCCGCCGACACCTTCGCGTTGACGAGCGCGTCGTCCTCGTGGTGGTACTGCCGCCGCTCGGAGTGGCCAACCACCACGTAGCCGCAGCCCAGCTTGGCCAGCATCGGACCGGCGATGTCACCGGTGTACGCGCCGGACGGGTGCGGCGACAGGTCCTGCGCGCCGTAGCCGATCAGCAGCTTGTCGCCGTCCACGGCGGTCTGCACGGTACGCAGATCGGTGAAGGGCGGCAGCACCACGCACTCGACGTCGGTGAGCTGCTTCTCGTTCAGGCTCGCGGCCAGCTTCTGCACCAGCAGGTTGGCCTCGAGGTGGTTCAGGTTCATCTTCCAGTTGCCGGCCATCAACGGCCGGCGGGTCGTGCTCGCCATTCAGTTCTCCAGGGCCGCGATGCCGGGGAGGGTCTTGCCCTCCAGGTATTCCAGGGAGGCGCCGCCGCCGGTGGAGATGTGCCCGAACGAGGACTCGTCCAGGCCCAGCGCGCGTACCGCCGCGGCCGAGTCGCCGCCGCCGACCACGCTGAACGCGTCGGCCTTGGTGATCGCCTCGGCCACGCCCCGGGTGCCGTTGGCGAACGCCGCCATCTCGAACACGCCCATCGGGCCGTTCCAGAAGATGGTCTTCGCCTGCGACAGCGCGGCGGCGAAACCGGCCACCGTCTCCGGGCCGATGTCCAGGCCCAGCCGGTGGCTGGGGATGCCGTCGGCGGGCACGGTGTCGTGCGCGGCGTCCGGCGCGAAGGCGTCGGCGGCCACCACGTCGACCGGGAGCATGATCTTGCCGGGCGCGCGCTCCATCAGGTTGCGGCAGGTCTCGACCATGTCCTTCTCCAGCAGCGACGTGCCCACCTCGTGGCCCTGAGCCTTGAGGAAGGTGAAGCACATCCCGCCGCCGATGAGCAGCCGGTCCACAGTCGGCAGCAGCGCCTCGATCACCGCGAGCTTGTCGGAGACCTTCGAGCCGCCCAGCACCACCACGTACGGCCGCTCCGGGGAGCCGGTGAGGCGGCTGAGCACCTCGACCTCGCGCAGCACCAGCCGCCCGGCGAAGTGCGGCAGCCGGGCCGGTACGTCGTGCACGCTGGCGTGCTTGCGGTGCACCGCGCCGAACGCGTCGTCCACGTACGCGTCACCGAGCGCGGCGAGCTGGTCGGCGAACGCGCCCCGCTCGGCGTCGTCCTTGCTGGTCTCGCCCTTGTTGAACCGCAGGTTCTCCAGCAGCGCGACCTGTCCGTCGGCCAGGCCGGCCACGGTGGACCGCGCCGAGTCACCGACGGTGTCCTCGGCGAAGGCCACCGGGGCGCCGAGCAGCTCACCGAGCCGCCCGGCGACCGGGCGGAGGCTGAACTGCGGGTCCGGGGCGCCCTTCGGGCGACCCAGGTGCGAGCAGACGACCACCTTCGCGCCGGCCTGCACCAGCGCGCTCAGCGTCGGCAGGACGGCCCGGATCCGGCCGTCGTCAGTGATCTCCCCGGTCTGCTTGTCGAGCGGGACGTTCAGGTCGGCGCGCACGAGCACGCGCCGACCTGACACCCCCTCGGCGAGCAGGTCGTCGAGGTTACGGATCGTCACAGCGACTGACCCACCAGCTTGACCAGGTCCACCAGGCGGTTCGAGTAGCCCCACTCGTTGTCGTACCAGCCGACGACCTTGACCTGGTTGCCGATCACCTTGGTCAGCGGCGCGTCGAAGATGCACGACGCCGGGTCGGTCACGATGTCGGCGGAGACGATCGGGTCCTCGTTGTAGGTGAGGATGCCCCGCAGCGGGCCCTCGGCGGCGGCCTTGAGCGCGGCGTTGACCTCGTCCACGGTGGTCTCCCGGCCGACCGTCACGGTCAGGTCGGTGGCGGAGCCGGTCGGGATCGGCACGCGCAGCGCGTAACCGTCCAGCTTGCCCTTCAGCTCCGGCAGCACCAGGCCGATCGCCTTCGCGGCGCCGGTCGAGGTCGGCACGATGTTGAGCGCGGCGGCGCGGGCCCGGCGCAGGTCCTTGTGCGGCGCGTCCTGCAGGTTCTGGTCCTGCGTGTACGCGTGGATGGTGGTCATCAGACCCTGCTGGATCCCGAACGTGTCCTGCAGAACCTTCGCCATCGGCGCGAGGCAGTTCGTGGTGCAGGAGGCGTTCGAGATGATGTTGTGCTTGGCCGGGTCGTACTGGTCCTGGTTGACGCCCATGACCACTGTGACGTCCTCGTTCTTCGCCGGCGCGGAGATGATGACCTTCTTGGCCCCGCCGTCGAGGTGCGCCTTCGCCTTGGTGCCGTCGGTGAAGAAACCGGTGGACTCGATGACGACGTCCGCGCCGACCTCGCCCCACGGCAGGTTCGCCGGGTCCTTCTCGGCGTACGCCTTGATGGTCTTGCCGCCCACGGTGATCTCGTCGGCGGTGGCCTTCACCTCGTGCGGGAGGCGGCCCAGGATGCTGTCGTACTTGACAAGGTGGGCGAGCGTCGCGTTGTCGGTCAGGTCGTTGACCGCCACGACCTCGATGTCAGCGCCGGACGCCAGCACTGCCCGGAAGAAGTTGCGGCCGATCCGGCCGAAGCCGTTGATGCCAACCCGGATGGTCACAGGTCCCATCTCCTCGCGTTCTGGTCCGCCGGCGCCAGACCGGGGCCGGCGGAGGTGTGTGCGCCGACCGTTGGAGCCGGCCGTCGACATGTCATCTCGGCCACCCCGCCGCGGTCACGGAGACCTGACCGCCCGAGGCGGTGAGCACGGCGAGGGATGCCTGTGCGCGGCCCCCTTGCCGTACGCAGCGACCATATCCGAGCGTGCGACGTCGCGCTGCGGCGGGTGGTGACCCCGCTCGCGGTGCTCGCCGCCCGAGTCCTATCAGACCACGAGCATGTCGGGCGTGACTGCCGCTTCCGTATCCGGGATGCCCAGGTCGCGGGCGCGCTTGTCGGCCAGCGCGAGCAGCCGGCGGATCCGGCCGGCGATGGCGTCCTTGGTCAGCGGCGGCTCGGCGAGCGCGCCCAGCTCCTCCAGGGACGCCTGACGGTGCTCCAGCCGCAGCCGGCCGGCCGAGGTCAGGTGGTTGGGCGCGTCGTCGGCGAGGATCTCCAGCGCGCGGGTCACCCGGGCGGCGGCGGCCACCGCGGCACGGGCCGAGCGGCGCAGGTTGGCGTCGTCGAAGTTGGCCAGCCGGTTGGCGGTGGCGCGCACCTCCCGGCGTACCCGCCGCTCCTCCCAGGCCAGCACGCTGGAGTGCGCTCCTATGCGGGTGAGCAGCGCGGCGATCGCGTCGCCGTCCTTGACCACCACCCGGTCCACGCCGCGCACCTCGCGGTTCTTCGCGGTGATGCCGATGCGGCGGGCCGCGCCGACGAGCGCCAGCGCCGACTCCGGGCCGGGGCAGGTGATCTCCAGCGCGCTGGAGCGGCCCGGCTCGGTGAGCGAGCCGTGCGCCATGAACGCGCCCCGCCAGGCCGAGACCGCGCAGCAGACGTTCGCCGCCACCACGTGCGGCGGCAGGCCGCGCACCGGGCGGCCTCGCACGTCGAGCAGGCCGGTCTGCCGGGCGAGCGCCTCGCCGTCCTTGACCACCCGCACGATGAAGTGGCTGCCCTTGCGCAGGCCGCCGGAGGCGAGCACGTGGATCTCGCTCGGGTAGCCGTAGACCTCGGCCACCTCCCGCCGCAGCCGGCGGGCCACCGCGCCGGTGTCCAGCTCCGCCTCGACCACGACGCGGCCCGACACGATGTGCAGACCGCCCGCGAAACGCAGCAGGGCGGCCATCTCCGCCCGCCGACAGCAGGGCTTGGGCACGTCGACCCGACTCAGCTCGTCCTTGACCGCAGCCGTCATCGCCATAGTGCGCCCCCTCACGGACCGGTTCCGGCGTGTCGCCGGTGTTTACGTACGTGTCTAACGATCGGCGCGCAGGACAGGCACCAGCGCGGCGCCCAGGGCAGCTGGATCATGACGGGGCGTGCCGTCGAGGACGGCGACGGGAGCGAGGACCAGCCGGGCACCAAGCGATTCTGCCGCACGTTCGACCGCCGCGGGATCACCCACCGCCGTCGAGTCCGCCAGCACCCGGTCCACCTTCAGCTCGGGCAGATAGCGCCGCAGCGTGTCCAGATGGTCGGGCAGGGAGAGCCCGGAGGTCTCCTTCTCGGCCACCAGGTTGAGCGTCACCAGCCGCCGCGCCGGGCTGGAGACGATCGCGTCGGCCAGGCCCGGCACCAGCAGATGCGGCAGCACGCTGGTGTACCAGCTGCCCGGCCCGAAGATCAGCCAGTCCGCGGCGCGTACCGCGGTCACCGCCTCGGCGCACGCCGCCGGCGCGGGCGGGTTGAGCCGCAGCGACTCGACGGTGCCCGGCGTGACCGCGACCTGGTGCTGCCCGCGCACGGTGGACACCTCGTCCGGATGGGCCGGGTCGGCGCCACGGACCCGGGCCTCGATGCCCACCGGCTGGCGGGACATCGGCAGCACCCGCCCCACCGAGCCGAGCATCGCGCCCGCGTGGTCGAGCGCGGCCACCGGATCGCCGAGCAGCTCGGTCAGGCCGTGCAGCAGCAGGTTGCCGACCGCGTGACCGGCGAGCGAGTCACCGGCGCGGGCGGCCGGGACCGGCGCGGCGAGCGTCGGCGCCGGCGGCACGGCGGTGGTGAAGCGGTACTGGAACAGCGCCGCGCTGCGCCGGGTCGCCGGATGGTCGCCGGCCAGCGCGACGAGCGCCTGACGCAGGTCACCCGGGGGCAGGCCGCCGCGCTCGGCGCGCAGCCGCCCGCTGGACCCGCCGTCGTCGCCGACGGTGACCACCGCGGTGATGTCCAGGTCCAGTTCGGGTACGCAGTGCCGCAGCGCCCGCAGCGACGCCGAGAGCCCGTGCCCGCCGCCGAAGGCGACCACTCTGGTCGGGATCACTCCCGCCCCAGGTCCCGGTGCTGGGCGTTGGCGGCTATGCCGGAGCGGCGCAGCCGGGCGGCCAACTCCTCGGCGATCGCCACGCTGCGGTGCTTGCCGCCGGTGCAGCCGACCGCCACGGTCAGGTAGCGCTTGCCCTCCCGCTCGAAGCCGGCGGTGGTGGCGTTGACCAGGTCGGCGTACCCGGCCACGAACGCGTCCGCGCCCTCCTGGCCCAGCACGTACGCGCTCACCGCCTCCTCCCGGCCGGTGTGCTCGCGCAGCTCCGGCACCCAGTACGGGTTGGGCAGGAACCGGGCGTCCATCACGAAGTCGGCGTCCGGGGGCAGTCCGTACTTGAAGCCGAACGAGATCACCGTGATCCGCAGCCGGCGGGCGTCCTCGCCGCCGAACAGCTCCTCGACCCGGCGCCGCAGCTGGTTCACGTTCAGGTGGCTGGTGTCGATGATCACGTCGGCCTGCTCGCGGGCCTCCTCCAGCAGCGTCCGCTCGACGGCGATGCCGTCGGCCAGCCGCCCGTCGCCCTGCAACGGGTGCGAGCGGCGCACGCTCTCGAACCGGCGGATCAGCACCTCGTCGTCGGCGTCGACGAAGACCACCCGCGGCTGGAAGCCGCGCTCGCGCAGCTCCCGGATCGCCCCGGCCAGGTCGGTGGAGAACGCGCGCGAGCGCACGTCCAGCACCATCGCCGTACGCCGGGCCGCGCCGCCGGCCTTGAACGCCAGCTCGGCCATGTCGAGCAGCAGCGCCTGGGGCAAATTGTCGACCACGTAGTAGCCGACGTTCTCCAGCGCCCGAGCCACAGTGCTGCGCCCGCCGCCGGACAGCCCGGTCACCACCACCAGTGAGGTGTCCGACTCGGCCGGTGCCGTCTCCGCCTCGGTCGGCCCCAGGTCTCCCGCTGTACGCGCCTCGCTCACCCGCTACCCCCAGCCGTGGCGCCGCGGCCGGTCGGCCGCGCATGGTCAATCAGCGACTCTAACGGCTGCGACCCGGCTCGGGATTCCACGGGGTGACGACCGGAACATGTCGCCGTCCCCGCAACGGCTCGCCGGGGCGGCGCTGTCGGGGGACGATCGTAGACTGCCCGGATGGTCTCCCCCACCGACGAGCGGACCACCTCCCCACCGGCCGGCGACGCGCTTGAGGTTCTGCGGCGGGTCTTCGGGTACGACGCCTTCCGCGGCTTCCAGCAGGAGGTCGTCGAGCACGTGGTGGGCGGCGGCGACGCGCTGGTGCTCATGCCCACCGGTGGCGGCAAGTCGCTGTGCTACCAGATCCCGGCGCTGGTGCGCGACGGCGTGGCGGTGGTCGTGTCGCCGCTGATCGCGCTCATGCAGGACCAGGTCGACGCGCTCACCGCCGTCGGCGTACGGGCCGGTTTCCTCAACTCGACGCAGGACCCGGCGCAGCGGCGCCGGGTCGAGGCGGCCTACCTCGCCGGCGAGCTGGACCTGCTCTACCTCGCCCCGGAAGGGCTCGCCGTGCGCTCCACGCTCGGCCTGCTGGAACGCGGCCGGATCGCCCTGTTCGCGATCGACGAGGCGCACTGCGTCTCGCAGTGGGGGCACGACTTCCGGCCCGACTACCTCAACCTGTCGATGCTGCACGAGCGCTGGCCGGACGTGCCCCGGATCGCGCTGACCGCCACCGCCACCCGGGCGACCCGCACCGAGATCGCCACCCGGCTGCGGCTCACCGAGGCCCGGCACTTCGTGGCCAGCTTCGACCGGCCCAACATCCAGTACCGCATCGTGCCCAAGCGGGAGCCGCGCAAGCAGTTGCTGAGCCTGCTGCGCGACGAGCATCCCGGCGACGCCGGCATCGTCTACTGCCTGTCCCGGGCCTCGGTGGAGAAGACCGCCGAGTTCCTGGTCGCCAACGGCATCCCCGCGCTGCCGTACCACGCCGGGCTGGACGCCACGACCCGCGCCACCAACCAGCAGCGCTTCCTGCGCGAGGACGGGCTGGTCATGGTCGCCACGATCGCGTTCGGCATGGGCATCGACAAGCCCGACGTACGCTTCGTCGCCCACCTCGACCTGCCCAAGTCGGTCGAGGGCTACTACCAGGAGACCGGCCGCGCCGGGCGCGACGGGCTGCCGTCCATGGCCTGGCTGGCGTACGGGCTGCAGGACGTGGTGCAGCAGCGCAAGATGATCGAGACGTCGGAGGGCGACCTGGCGCACCGGCGCAACCTCGCCGCCCACCTGGACGCGATGCTGGCGCTCTGCGAAACGGTCCGCTGCCGCCGCTCGCAACTGCTCGAATACTTCGGCGAGACCGGCGTGGCCGCCTGCGGCAACTGCGACACCTGCCTCGACCCGCCGGAGTCCTGGGACGGCACCGTCGCCGCGCAGAAGCTGCTCTCCACCGTCTACCGGCTCGACCGCGAACGCAACCAGCGCTTCGGCGCCGGGCACAGCATCGACATCCTGCTCGGCAAGCACACCGACAAGATCGACCAGTACGGCCACGACTCGCTCAGCACGTTCGGCATCGGCACCGACCTGCGCGAGGCCGAGTGGCGTGGCGTGGTGCGCCAACTGCTCGCCGAGGGTCTGCTCGCCGTCGAGGGCGACTACGGCACGCTGGCGCTGACCGAGGCCAGCGCGGACGTTCTCGGCCGCCGCCGTACCGTCACACTGCGCAAGGAGCCGGAGCGTCCGGCGGCCGGCCGGTCCGCCAAGCCCCGGGGCGCCGCCACAGTCGTCGCCGACCTCTCCCCCGCCGCCGCGCCCGTCTTCGAGCGGCTCCGCGCGTGGCGCGCCGCCACCGCCAAGGAACAGGGCGTCCCGGCGTACGTCATCTTCCACGACGCGACGCTGCGGCAGATCGCCGCCGAGCCACCGGCCTCCCTGGCCGAACTGTCCCGGGTCAACGGGGTGGGCGAGAACAAGCTCGCCAAGTACGGCGAGGCGATCCTGGCCGTACTCGCCGAGTCCTGAGTACGCGAAAGGGCCCGACCCCTGTGGTGGGGTCGGGCCCTTTCGTCATGGTGGTTGGGTCAGGAGCTGTAGCCGCGGCTGGCGATCCAGCGGGCGAGTTCGTCGACGTCCATGCGGTAGGAGGCCTGGTTCGGGTTGGCCGAGTCGGCGATCGTGACGATCTTGCCGTCGTCGCGGTAGCCGACCACGCTGATGTAGTGGCCGCCCTCGAAGGAGTGGGCGTTGCCGTCGGTGTCGGTGGCGGTGCCGGCGATGTTGGCGACCACGGCGCGGCCGTCGTCGACGGTGGTGACCACGTCGGCGCGCAGCTTGTCGACCTTGTCGCGGTCGCGGGCCTTGTCCACGGGGATCTCGGTGGACTTGTAGACGTCCTTACCGGTCTCCTTGTTCAGCACCGGGGTGATGTCGTTGATGGAGTTGGTGCCGGCCTCGGTGGTGCCCATCTCCTGGGCCATGGCGTGCACGTCGATGTTCTTGCCCTGCACGCTCAGGGCGTTACGGGCGGCGGCGGGGCCGCAGAAGTAGAAGTTGGGCTGGGCTTCGTAGCGCACGTCCAGTTCCCGCTCGCCGTGGCCCTTACGGTCAGCCACCACACTGGAGGTGGGGCTGGTGGTGGGGGCGGCGTGGGCGGCGATGGCGGGGCCGGCGATTCCACCGGCGGTGGCGGCGATGCCGGCAGCGGTCAGAACGGTCTTGCGCAGCAGAGTGGTAGCCATGATCAGTTGCCTCTCTGTCGGGGGTACGCGGCGATGGGGGATGCCGCGAAAGGGGGAGGTCTTGGGGGTGCCCGTGAAAGGGCTGGCACGCGGGCGGCCGTGGGGCCTGCTCTGCGCGGCTCGGGGTGTAACGACTTGCGGGCCGGGGTCATTCCCGCCGACCGTGCTTCCTGGCCGGGGTGATGACCGTGGTGGCCTGCGGGGATGTAACGACGTCCGGGCCGGGCCGATTCCCTGACCTGGCGATCCGCTCGCCGGCGCCGGGCCGGGTGCTCCGCGGCTCGTGCCGGTGTTCGGGCGGTCAGCTATGTACAACGCCCCGCGCCCGCCGCCGATTCCACCCCCACGGTGGCACCGACCACAGCCCCGCAAGGCCCACCGCCGCGAACCGGACACCGCTCACCAAACCACCCGCCTCGGTCCCGCCCCGGTGCGGATGGCCCGGGCGGGGTGCGGATGGAATCCGCGAGATGCTGGCCTCGAACGGCCAGCCGTCACAGCTCCACCCGACCCACACGCGCGATCTTGCACTTGGGTGTCCGGCAAACCTCGCAGAGCTGGCATCCCTGGGGCACTAAGTGCAAGATCGCGTGGGCGTGGGCGTGGTGCGTGGGCGCGGGCAGGGGCATGGGCCACTGCCGTGGGCGCGGGCGCTGCCGTGGGCGGGGGCGCTGCCGTGGGCGCGGGCGCTGCCGTGGGCGCGGGCGCGGGCCGTTAAGCCGTGGCCGGGGGCCGGGGGCCGGGCGTGAGCGGTCGACGGTGACCCCGTGACAGCACTCGCGTCCAGGACTGGGCTGCCGTTTCGCACCCACCACACACAGTCCGCGCGGTGAGCGAGATCTTGGTACCAAATGGCCCCTATGGGGGCACTTCCGTACCAAGATCTGCCAGGACTCTCAGCATGCGGGACAGCGCTCGCACCAACCGGGAGCCCGACCGTCGGTGGAACGTCATGGGTGTCAAACGGGGGCGGAGACACCCATGGCGTCCCACTCAGGCGTTGACGTGCCGGCAGGCCGGATGGCGAGCGAGCGCAGGGAAGGTCAGGACGGGGTCGTGGCGTCGGCCGGGGAGCCGTCCAGTGCGGCCAGGATCGCCTCGGCCGTACGCCTGCCGACGCCGGGCACCTCGGTGATCTCCTCCACGGTGGCGGTGGAGAGCCGCTTCAACGAGCCGAAGTGCCGCAGCAGCGCCTTGCGGCGTACCTCGCCGAGGCCGGGCACATTGTCCAGCGCCGACTCGGTCATCCGCTTGGAGCGGCGCTGCCGGTGGAACGTGATGGCGAAGCGGTGCGCCTCGTCGCGTACGCGTTGCAGCAGGTAGAGCGCCTCGGACGTGCGGGGCAGGATCACCGGGAACTCGTCGTCGGGCAGCCAGACCTCCTCCAGCCGCTTGGCCAGCCCGCACAGCGCCACGTCGTCGATGCCCAGCTCGGCGAGCGCCTTCGCGGCGGCGGCGACCTGGGGCGGGCCGCCGTCGACGACGACGAGCTGCGGCGGGTACGCGAACTTGCGCGGCCGCCCGGTGGTCGGGTCGATGCCGGGCCGGTCGGGGTCGGAGGCGGTCTCCTCGCCCAGCTCACCGGTCTCGGCGCGGGCGTCGAGGTAGCGGGCGAAGCGCCGCCGCAGCACCTCGGACATGGCCGACAGGTCGTCGGTGGCGCCGCGCACGATGAAGCGACGGTATTCGCTCTTGCGGGGCAGCCCGTCCTCGAACACGACCATGCTGGCGACCACGTCGGTGCCCTGGATCTGCGAGACGTCGAAGCACTCGATGCGCAGCGGTGACGTGTTCATGGCGAGCGCGTCGGCGATCTCGTCGAGCGCCTGGCTGCGGGTGGTCAGGTCGCCGGCCCGCTTGAGCTTGTGCCGGGCCAGCGCGTCCTTGGCGTTGCGCTCGACTGTCTCCAGCAGCGACCGCTTGTCGCCGCGCTGCGGAACCCGCAGCGAGACCCGGCTGCCCCGGCGGGTGGAGAGCCAGTCGGCGAGCGCGTCGGCGTCGCCGGGCAACTCGGGGACGAGCAGCTCGCGCGGCACGTCGGCCTCGCCCTGCTCGCCGCCGTACACCTGGGTGCAGAAGTGGTGCACGAGGTCGCCGGTGCTCAGCTCCTCGGTCTTCTCCACCACCCAGCCGCGCTGGCCGCGCACCCGGCCGCCGCGCACGTGGAACACCTGCACGGCGGCTTCGAGCGGGTCGTCGGCGAACGCGACCACGTCGGCGTCGGTGCCGTCGCCGAGCACCACCGTCTGCTTCTCCATGGCCCGGCGCAGCGCCGCGACGTCGTCGCGCAGGCGGGCGGCCCGCTCGAACTCCAGTTGCTCGCTGGCGTCGAGCATCTCCTTCTCCAGCCGGCGGACCATGGTGTCGGTGCGGCCGGCCATGAAGTCGCAGAAGCCGTCGACGATCTCGCGGTGCCGTTGCGCGGTGACGCTGCCGACGCACGGCGCGGAGCACTTGCCGATGTAACCGAGCAGGCAGGGCCGGCCGACCTGCCCGGCCCGCTTGAACACCCCGGAGGAGCAGGTCCGCGCCGGGAAGACGCGCAGCAGCAGGTCGAGCGTCTCGCGGATCGCCCAGGCATGGGAGTACGGCCCGAAGTAGCGCACGCCCTTGCGCTTGGCGCCGCGCATCACCTGCAACCGGGGGTATTCCTCGTCGAGCGTGACCGCGAGATAGGGGTACGACTTGTCGTCGCGGTAGCGGACGTTGAACCGGGGGTCGTACTGCTTGATCCAGGTGTATTCCTGCTGGAGCGCCTCGACCTCGGTGGCGACGGTGATCCAGTCGACCGACTCGGCGGTGAAGACCATCTGCCGGGTGCGCTGGTGCAGGCCGACCGGGTCGGCGAAGTAGGAGTTGAGCCGGCTGCGCAGGTTGCGCGCCTTGCCGACGTAGATCACCCGGCCGGTGCCGTCGCGGAAGCGGTAGACCCCTGGCGACTCCGGGATGGTGCCGGGCGCGGGACGGTAGGTCGAGGGGTCAGCCACGCCGTCAAGCCTAGTCCGCACCCCCGACACCCGGCCGCCGCCGCGCCCCCGGGCGACCGGGGGCGCGGCGGGGTCAGGCCAGGCGGATCTGGTCGCCGTCGACGGTGATCTCCTTGGCCGGGAGCGGCTTGGTGGCCGGGCCGCCCTTCACCGAGCCGTCGGTGATGGAGAACCGGCTGTTGTGGCAGGTGCAGTTGATCGTGCCGCCGTCGACGTTCGACACCGGGCAGCGCTGGTGCGTGCAGATCGGGTCGAACGCCTTGAACTGGCCGGCCTCGGGCTGGGTGATCACCACGCCCTGGCTGGCGAAGACCGCGCCGCCGCCGACCGGGATGTCCGAGGTACGGGCCACGGCGTTGCTGCCGGCCCGGTCACCGCCGCCGGCGTCACCGGTGGCGGTGGCGCCGGGCGGGCCACCGCTGGTCGGGGCGAGCCCGGGCGACGCGTCGTCGTCGCTGCCGCAGCCTGCGAGCACCACGGCCGCGCCGACCGCGCCGGCGCCGGCGAGCAGGGCACGGCGGCTCTGGGTGACCGGTCGGGTCAACGCCTGGTCATCACTCATATCCGGCCTTTCTCTCGACTTACTGCGGAAACACGCACCAGCGTGGGACACGGTTCATACTGGCGCGTCAACGAACCGGGCATCGCGGTGGAGGACGTCGGTCAGCGCGCCCCGGCCGGCACCTTGCGGGCCCGCGGCTTGGCGGTGCCGTTGGCCTTGGCCGCCCGGGTGGTGGCCGCCTTGGCGCCCTTGGCCTGCCCGTCGAGCTTGAGGATCGGCCGCAGGAACTGCCCGGTGTGGCTCTCCGGCACCTCGGCGACCTCCTCCGGCGTGCCGGTGGCGAGCACGGTGCCGCCCCGGTGGCCGCCCTCGGGACCCATGTCGATGAGCCAGTCGGCCGTCTTGATCACGTCGAGGTTGTGCTCGATGGTGATGACCGTGTTGCCCTTGTCGACCAGGCCCTCCAGCACCATCAGCAGCTTGCGGATATCCTCGAAGTGCAGGCCGGTGGTGGGCTCGTCGAGCACGTAGACGGTGCGGCCGGTGGAGCGCTTCTGCAGCTCGGAGGCGAGCTTGACGCGCTGCGCCTCGCCGCCGGACAGCGTCGGCGCGGGCTGGCCGAGGCGCACGTAGCCGAGGCCGACGTCGACGAGCGTCTTGAGGTGCCGGTGGATGGCCGGGATGGCGGAGAAGAACTCGGCCGCCTCCTCGATCGGCATGTCCAGCACCTCGGCGACCGTCTTGCCCTTGTAGTGCACTTCGAGCGTCTCGCGGTTGTAACGCGCGCCCTTGCACACCTCGCAGGGGACGTAGACGTCCGGCAGGAAGTTCATCTCGATCTTGATGGTGCCGTCGCCGGAGCACGCCTCGCAGCGCCCGCCCTTGACGTTGAACGAGAACCGGCCCGGGCCGTACCCCCGGACCTTGGCCTCGGTGGTCTCGGCGAAGAGCTTGCGGACGTGGTCCCAGACCCCGGTGTAGGTCGCCGGGTTGGAGCGCGGGGTACGCCCGATCGGCGACTGGTCCACGCCGACGACCTTGTCCACGTTCTCCAGGCCGGTGATCCGGGTGTGCCGGCCGGGCACCAGCCGGGCACCGTTGATCTGGTTGGCCAGCACGGCGTAGAGGATGTCGTTGACGAGCGTCGACTTGCCCGAGCCGCTGACCCCGGTGACCGCGATGAGCTGGCCGAGCGGGAAACTCACTGTCAGGTTGCGCAGGTTGTGCTCGCGCGCGCCGTGCACCACCAGCTCGCGGCCCGGCGTCTGCGCGCGGCGGGCGGCCGGCGTCGGGATGGCCTTGCGCCCGGACAGGTACGCCCCGGTGACCGACTCGGTGTTGTCCAGCAGCGCCGGCACCGAGCCGCTGTGCACGATCTTGCCGCCGTGCTCGCCCGCGCCCGGGCCGATGTCGACGATCCAGTCGGCGACCCGGATGGTGTCCTCGTCGTGCTCGACCACGATCAGCGTGTTGCCCAGCCCACGCAGCCGCAGCAGCGTCTCGATGAGCCGGTGGTTGTCGCGCTGGTGCAGGCCGATGGACGGCTCGTCGAGCACGTAGAGCACGCCGACCAGGCCGGAGCCGATCTGGGTGGCGAGCCGGATGCGCTGCGCCTCGCCGCCGGAGAGCGTGCCGGCGGGCCGGTCCAGGGAGAGGTAGTCCAGCCCGACGTCGAGCAGGAACTTCAGCCGGGCGTTGATCTCCTTGAGCACCCGCTCGGCGATCATCTTCTGCCGGTCGGTCAGCTCGATGCCGGCCAGCAGGTCGGCGGCCTCGCCGACGGACAGGTTGCAGACCTCGGCGATGCTCTTGCCGGCCAGGGTGACCGCGAGCACCTCGGGCTTGAGTCGCGCGCCGCCGCAGGCCGCGCAGGGCACGTCCCGCATGTAGCCCTCGTACTTGTCGCGGGACCACTCCGACTCGGTGTCGGTGTGCCGGCGCTCGATCCACTGCACCACGCCCTCGAAGCCGGTGTAGTAGGAGCGCTCGCGGCCGTACTTGTTGCGGTAGCGCACGTGCACCTGGTCGTCGGAGCCGTGCAGGATCGTCTTCTGCGCCCGCGACGGCAGCGCCCGCCACGGCGTGTCGATGTCGAAGTGCTCGGCCTCGCCCAGCGCCTCCAGCAGCCGCAGGAAGTATTCGAGGTTGTGCCCGGTGGCCCACGGCTGGATCGCGCCCTCGCGCAGCGTGCGCTCCGGGTCGGGGATGACCAGCTCGGGGTCGACCTCCTTCTTGGTGCCCAGGCCGGTGCACTCCGGGCAGGCGCCGTAGGGGGCGTTGAAGGAGAAGACCCGGGGTTCCAGGTCCTCGATGGCGAGGGGGTGGTCGTTCGGGCAGGCCAGGTGCTCGGAGTAGCGGCGCTCGCGGGCCGGGTCGTCCTCCGGCAGGTCGACGAAGTCGAGCAGCACCAGGCCGCCGGAGAGCCCGAGCGCGGCCTCGACCGAGTCGGTCAGCCGCTGCTTGGCGGTCGGCTTGACGCTGAGCCGGTCGATCACCACCTCGATGGTGTGCTTCTCCTGCTTCTTGAGCTTCGGCGGCTCGGTCAGCGGGTGCACCACGCCGTCGACCCGGGCCCGGGCGTAGCCCTTGGCCTGGAGTTCGGCGAACAGGTCGACGTACTCGCCCTTGCGGCCGCGCACCACCGGCGCGAGCACCATGAACCGGGTGCCCTCGGCCATGGCCAGGACCCGGTCGACGATCTGCTGCGGGCTCTGCTTGGAGATCCGCTCGCCACAGATCGGGCAGTGCGGCTCGCCGATGCGGGCGAACAGCAGACGGAGGTAGTCGTAGACCTCGGTGATGGTGCCGACGGTGGAGCGCGGGTTGCGCGAGGTGGACTTCTGGTCGATGGAGACGGCGGGGCTGAGGCCCTCGATGAAGTCGACGTCGGGCTTGTCCATCTGGCCGAGGAACTGCCGGGCGTACGACGACAGCGACTCGACGTAGCGGCGCTGCCCCTCCGCGAAGATGGTGTCGAACGCCAGGCTCGACTTGCCCGAACCGGAGAGCCCGGTGAAGACGATCAGGGCGTCCCGGGGCAGGTCGAGACTGACGTCACGCAGGTTGTGCTCGCGCGCGCCACGGATGATCAGTCGGTCGGCCACGGTGCGTGTGCTCCCGGAAGAAGAATATGAGGCGGATCTGTGCATCAGACGCCGGGTCTGGATGGTTTTCACAGGTTGTCGGGGGCGCAGAGAAAACGCCCCGGCAACTCTAGCCCCGACGTATGACAACTTCCGTCGCGCGAACATTCCCCCAGCTCAGGCCGGTCGGGCGGGAACCACTCACTCCTGCCCGACCGGCTCGGGCCGGTTCAGAATGCCCCGGGAGCCGGGGGCGTCGCCGGACGCCCCGTGCGTCGCCGCCCGCCACGCCAGCCGCCCCGCCGTTCGGCCGCCAGCCGGGCCGCGCGCCGGCCGCCCTCGTACTCGATCTCCCGCTGCAGCCGGCGCCAGCTCTCCCAGCGGCGCACCGGCAGCACGCCGTCCTCCAGCGCGTCGCGCACCGCGCAGCCCGGCTCGGCGTCGTGGGCGCAGTCGCCGTACCGGCAGCCGGCGGCCAGCTCGGCGATGTCGGCGAAGGCGCGGTCCAGACCGGCGGCGCCGTCGAGCAGGCCGACCGCCCGTACACCCGGGGTGTCCAGCACCGCTCCCCCACCCGGCAGCGGCACCAGCGACCGCCAGGTGGTGGTGTGCCGGCCCTTGCCGTCGACCCGGCGGATCGCCTGGGTCCGCATCACCTCCGCCCCGGCCAGCGCGTTGACCAGGCTCGACTTGCCGGCGCCGGATGGACCGAGCAGGCCGAGCGTGCGCCCGGGGCCGACGAACCGGCGCAGCGGCGCCAGGCCGGCGCCCCGCTCGGCGCTCACCGGCAGCACCGGCACGCCCGGCGCGAGGTCGGCCAGCTGCCGGGCCACCGCGTCCGGGTCCGCGGCGAGGTCGGCCTTGGTGAGCACGACGAGCGGCTCCGCGCCGGACTCGTGCACCAGGGACAGCAGCCGCTCGATCCGCGCGGCGTCCGGCTCCGGGTGCACCGGCTCGACCACCGCGGCGGCGTCGAGGTTGGCGGCCAGCACCTGGCCGCTGGCGTCCTTGCCGGCGGTACGCCGCACCAGCGCGGTACGCCGCGGCAGCACCGCCTCCAGGGTGACCGGTCCGTCCGGCCAGGTGGACAGCAGCACCCAGTCACCCGCGCAGGGCAGCGCGGTCAGGTCACGGGCGGCGGCGGCGAGCACGGCGCCGCCGAGGCTGGCCCGTACCGGCCCCTGCGGGCTCAGCACGGTGCAGACGCCCCGGTCCACCCGGGCGACCCGCCCGGGACGGTGGCCGGCACGCCGGTCGAGGTGGGCCGCCCAGTCGGCGTCCCAGCCGAGGGCGGTCAGATCGAGAGTCATGGTGTCCTCATCGGTGTCGAGGGGATGCATGGCGGAACACACGCGCTGCGACCGGCATGCGCACCACCTCCCCTCCGACTCCCGGTGCCGCAGTTGGCGACGACCCGGGCCGCGCGGCCCGAGGTCGTCGGCCCCGACGGTAGGTGGCGCGCCGACGCGCCGAAAGCGATTTCCCCGGCGGCGTGGCCCGCCCCGGCCCGCTAGGGTCGAGCCGTGAGAACGAGATGACCGCCGACCCCCTGCTGCTGACCGGCCCGCTGGCCGAGGCGAACGACCGGCTCCTGCGTACCGTCTCCGGCCTGACCGCCGCGGACGTCGCGGCGCCCTCCCTGCTGCCGGGCTGGTCCCGGGCGCACGTGCTCACCCACCTGGCCCGCAACGCCGACGGGTTCGTCAACCTGCTCACCTCCGCGCGCACCGGCGAGGACATCCCGATGTACGCCTCGGCGCAGGTCCGCGCCGCCGACATCGACGCCGGCGCCGACCGCGGTCCGGCCGACCTGCTCGACGACGTACGCCGCAGCGGCCAGCGCTTCGACGCGGCGGTCGCGGCGATGCCCGTCGACGCCTGGGGCGCCACCGTGCAGACCCGGCGCGGCCCCTGGCCGGCGGCGATGCTGGTCTGGGGCCGGCTGCGCGAGGTCGAGGTCCACCACGTCGACCTGGCGGCCGGTTACCGGCCGGCGGACTGGCCGGAGGCGTTCGCCCAGCGGCTGCTGCACGAGGTGGTGACCGGGCTGTCCGGCAATCCGGCCGCGCCGGCCATGGTGCTGCGCTTCGACGGCGCGGCCTCCGAACTCGTCGTGGGCGACCCCGAGGGGGCGCCCACGGTCACCGGCCCCGCGCCGGAACTCGCCGCCTGGCTGACCGGCCGGGGCGCGGGCGAGCTGCTCACCGTCGACCCCGACGGCCCTCTGCCCAACCCACCGGAATGGATCTGAGCATCGTCATGACCTACACCGGAGACGTCACGCCCGGCGGGCCGCCGGCCGTACGCGAGCTCGACCGGCTCACCGTCAGCAAGCTGTCGGTGGGCCCGATGGACAACAACGCCTACCTGCTGCGCTGCCAGGCCACCGGCGAGCAGGTGCTGATCGACGCCGCGAACGAGGCGCCACGCCTGCTGGAGCTGGTCGGCGACGGCGGGCTGTCCGCCGTGGTGACCACGCACCGGCACATGGACCACTGGGTCGCGCTGGAGGAGGTGGTGGCCAAGACCGGTGCGCGCGCGCTCGTGCACGCCGACGACGCGGAGGGCCTGCCGATCGAGGCCGAGCGGCTCAGCGAGGGCGACACCGTGCCGGTGGGCGACTGCGCGCTGGAGGTCATCCACCTGCGCGGGCACACGCCGGGCTCGATCGCGCTGCTCTACCGCGACCCGTCCGGCACCCCGCACCTTTTCACCGGGGACTCTCTCTTCCCGGGCGGGGTCGGAAACACCGACCAGGACCCGGAGCGCTTCGGGCAGCTCATCGACGACGTCGAGGCCAAGCTCTTCGACCGCCTGCCCGACGACACCTGGTTCTACCCGGGGCACGGCAAGGACAGCACCATCGGCGCCGAGCGGCCCGCCGTGCCGCAGTGGCGCGCCCGCGGCTGGTGAACACGACCGGCCCGGCCTCCCCCGTGGCGGCCGGGCCGGTCGCGGTCAGCCGGTGACAGTGACCGCGCGCAGCCGGCGCCGGGTGGCGAGCAGCACCGGCCCGGCGAGCAGCAGCCCGACCGCCATGGTCAGCACCGTGGGGTTCAGCGCGCCGGGAAGCAGCCCGGTCAGCGCCCGCGCGGTGAGCCCGAGCGCCACGTAGAGCCCGGCCCAGGCGGTCGCCCCGGCCGCCGCGCAGGCCAGGAACCGCCGGTACGACATCCGCAGCCCGCCGGCGGCCAGCGGCAGCAACGCGTTGAACACCGGCAGGAACGGCGCCACCAGCACGATCCGTCCGCCGCCGCGGTGCAGCAGCGTCTCGGCGGCGGCCCACCGGGACTCGCCGATCCAGCCGCCCACCCGGCTGTCCCGCAGCTGCCCGCCCCAGCGCCGTCCGGCGAAGAAGCTCAGCGACCAGCCCGCCAGGCAGCCGGCGACCACCGCCGCGACGGTCAGCGCACCGCCGGCCGGGCGACCGGCGCCGACCGCCGCGAGCACCGCGGCGTCGCCGGGCACCAGCACCCCGATCAGGGGTACGGCGTCGGCGAGCATCACGATGCCCAGCAGACCCATCAGCAGGGTGGTGGGCAGCTCACCGGCGGCGGCCACGAGATCGTTCATGAGCTGCACGCTATGGCCCGCCGGTCACCCGGCACATCGGGCATGATCCCCCAGTGGCCCCGGACACCCGACCCGGAGATCCCTGAGGGTCATCGGGGGCGCAGCACCTGCACCCGTCGTACCGGGGAGTCGACAAACGGTTCGGTGGTCGGCACCAGGTAGGTGGCCACCAGTTCCAGCCCGTCCGGCGGCAGGTGGCCCCGGTCCGGGTCGCCGACCAGCACCTGGACTCCGTGCGCGGCGCAGCGCCGCAGGTAGGGCAGGACCCGGGCGGCCAGGCCCGCGTCGTAGAGCGCGTCGCCTGCCACCAGCAGGTCGGTGGCCGGCACCCCGTCGAGCAGGTCGGCGCCGTCGGCGGTCACCCGGACCCGGTTGGCGCGGGCGTTGACGGTGATCGCCGCCACCGCGTACGGGTCGATGTCGTTGGCGATCACCTCGTCCGCGCCGGCGAGCGCGGCGGCGATGGCGACCAGCCCCGATCCGGCGGCCAGGTCGAGCACCCGCCGCCCGGCGGCCAGTTCGGGGTGGTCGAGCAGGTGCCGGGCCAGCGCCTGCCCGCCGGCCCAGACCGACGCCCAGTACGGTGGCGGCAGCGACCGCCCGGCGGCGGCCTCCATCCGGGCCCACCAGAGGATGGCGTCCTCGGCCAGGTGGAGGCGCACCTCGGGCACGAACGGCGTGTCGACCAGGCGCAGGCGGTCCGGGCCCACGCCGGGCGCCGCGATCTCCTGTTCCAGGTCGGCCAGAGCCGTCTGCGTGCTCATCGGGGCAAGCATGCCGCGCCCCGCCGGACGCCGGGGTCATTTTCCCGGCGCGCCACGTATTCACGGGCGCGCCGCGCGCTTCCGGCAGCGGAATGCCGCCCGGACGGTTACTGTCAGGGTGGTACAGGGCGACCACCGGCCGCGGGGCCGGGGCTCGCCCGCATTGAACAGGGAGAGACGCATGGCAACCGGCACGGTCAAGTGGTTCAACTCGGAAAAGGGCTTCGGCTTCATCGAGCAGGACGGCGGAGGCCCGGACGTGTTCGTCCACTACTCGGCCATCCAGAGCAATGGCTACCGCGAGCTGAACGAGGGCCAGAAGGTCGAGTTCGAGGTGACGCAGGGCCAGAAGGGCCCGCAGGCGGACAACGTCCGTCCCATGTAATGACGTGCCGGTGACGGCGGTCGGAAACCGACCGCCGTCGCAGCGCACCATCAGGACGGCGCGGCCGGCAGGTCGCGCCGTTTCCGTAGCGGTCCGGCCAGCAGGATGAGCGGGGTCGCGGCCAGCCAGGCGGTCATCACCCGGATCGCGCCGCCCGGCCCCCAGGCCGCGCCCAGCGCACCGGCGAGCAGGGCGGCCAGCGGAATCGTGCCGTAGTTGAGCAGGTGCATGCTCACCGTGACGCGGCCGAGCAGCCGGTGCGGCGTGTACGTCTGCCGGAAGCTGCCCTTTACCACGTTGCCGACCGCGACGCCCAGGCTCACCAGCACACCGCCGAGCACCAGCCACGCCGTGCGCGCGCCCGGTCCGGCCAGCGGGATGAGCAGCGCGGGCGGCCCGGTGAGGGCGCCGGCGACCAGCAGCGTACGGGCGCTGCCGATCCGGCGGGCCAGGCGCGCGGCGAGCGCGGCGCCGATCACGCCGCCGAGGCTGGCGAGCCCGATCAGGAGGCCGACCAGGCCCGCCGGGAGTTCGGCCGAGCGCACCAGGAACACCACGAGCAGCGCCTGGTAGCCGGTGAGCCCGATGTTGCTCGCCGCCCCGAAGACCGTCAGCACCCGCAGGTACGGGTCGCGGACGACGAACCGCAGTCCGTCGGCGACCTCGCGGCGCAGCGACGTCGTCGCGTCCGGACGGTGCGGCCGGGCCTCGACCGCGCTGATGCGACGCAGGCAGAGCGCGGACAGCAGGAACGTGAGCGCGTCCAGCGCCACGGCGGTCACCGCGCCGACGAGCTGGGCGACGAGACCGGCCAGTCCGGGCCCGACGAGGTAGCTCGCGGTCTGTGTGGCGTGCAGCCGTGCGTTGGCCTCGGGCACCTGCTCGGGACGCAGCAGCGTGGGCAGGTAGACCTGGTCGGCGGTTTCGAAGAAGACCCGGGCCAGGCCGGCGCCGAGCGCCACGATCAGCAGGTGCCCGACGGTGAGCATCCCGGCCAGGGCGGCCACCGGCACGCTGGCGAACAGCGCCGCGGCGGCGAGGTCGGCGGCGATCATCACCGGGCGGCGGCGGACCCGGTCGACCCACGCCCCGACCGGCAGGCCGGCCAGCAGCCAGGGCAGCCAGGCCGCGGCGGTGAGCACCGCCACCTGGAAGGTGCTCGCGTCGAGCACCGCGACAGCCACCAGCGGCAGCGCCACGGCGGTCATGTTGCTGCCCACGGCGCTGACCGTGTGGCCGGTCCAGAGCAGCCGGAAGTCTCGGTTCCGGAACAGCCCGCCGCGCGGCGGGGCGGCCGGCCCGGCCGTACGCGCGGAGGCGGTCACGACGGGCGCCCCGGTAAGGCGTTCGCGGCCGCAACACTGTGGGCGGTCACGGCCGGCCCGGGACGCCGTGGGCGAAGACGAAGACGGGCTCGCGGCGCTGCCCGTCGTCGGGGATCGGCCGGTCGGCCCATCGGGTGAGCAGGGCGATCACCTCGCGGCCGAGCGTGTCCAGCTCGTCCGGGGTCAGGTGCAGCCAGTGGTCGGTGCTGAACGGGGCGTCGTTCCACGCGGCGTGCGTCTCGTCGGACGCGGTGTGCCAGGCGCGCACCATCTCGGTGTGCCGCTCCAGGTTGAGCGAGCCGGCGGCCTCGACGACCACCCGGGTGGACGGGTCGTCGCCGAAGTCGGACTCGGACCAGCGCACGCCCCGGTTGCGGGGCTTCCACCAGCGTTCCCGGCGGTCGCGTGCCAGCTCGGGCGCCTCGACCAGCAGGTCTGCGGCGGCCAGCACCTTGAGGTGGTGGCTCACGTTCGCCGGCGCCTGGTCGGTGCGCTCGGCGAGCATGCCGACGGTGCACGGGCCGTACACCTTGAGCACGTCCATGAGCCGGCGGCGCAGTGGGTGGGCGAGCGCGGCGAGCACCCGCGAGTCGGTGATCTGCCGGACGGTCGGCTGTTCCATGCGCCGAGTCTCACATCAGCAAGAGGTGTTGCGCAACACCTCTTGCCGAATTGCCCCGCCGACGGCGCCGCGACCGGCGGTCGCGGCGCCGGACGGTCAGGCGGTCAGCCGCCGGGACAGCTCGTCGGCGACGTCCCGGGCGATCTGCGGCGGGATGGCCTCGGCGATCTTCTCCGGCGGCAGGCCGGCCAGCACGCCGGAGACGATCTGCTGCTCGTCGGTGAAGTCCTTGCCGGACAGCTCGTTCACCTGCGCGACGAGCGCCGGCCAGGCGCGCAGCATCGCCAGCATCTGCTGCAGCGGCGAGTTGGCCATGGGCGGGTTGACCAGACCGGTCGTGTTGGCCGGCGAGATCAGCCAGTTGCGCAAATTCTGCAGGTCGGCCAGGACGTCGCCGACGGTACGGTTCCTCGATCCGGTGTCGTTGATGAGCCGGTCGGTCTGTTCCATGTCGTCCTCCGGTTTCGCGATGGCGATCATTCCGATCGCGGTCAGGTAGCGGCGGAACAGCGGGGTCTGGTCGCGCCCCGCCTTGGTCGAGTCGCGGAAGAAGCTGAAGTGGGTGTGGAACAGGTGGCTGCTGTCGCCGCCGGTACGCCGTCCCAGCCGGTCCCAGCGCCGCACGGTCCGGCCGTCCGGCGAGTAGATGATCTCCCTGATGTCCCGGGTGTCGGCCGCGTCCGCCCTGCACTGCGCCACCATCCAGGTGGAGAACGTCCGCAGGTTGTGCGTGCTGCCGCCGGAGCGGACGGAGAACGTGCCGACGTCCAACCCGGACGCGTGCAGGGTCAGCCCGTTCCGGTCCCGGCTGGACTCCACCACCGAGTAGTCGTTGCGCACGACCCGGTCCGAGCCGCAGTGGTAGCCACCTCGGTGGTTGACGTCGCCGACGATGCCGACCTCCGCCGGCTCCAGGTCGTCGCCGCGTACGGCCTTCTTGTCGACGTTGAGATAGGTGAGCAACAGGTTCCGGACGGCCAGCAGGTTCGCCGGGGCCGACGTCATGGCAGATCCCCTTCCGATCGATGACCGGCGAGGGCATGACAATCACACCGCGTGATGACATGCGATCCGCGGACGCGCCCCGCCGGATAACTGCACGGCACCGGGCACTTGCCCCGAGCTTAACCACGGTTAGGCAGAAGTGCCCAGCTCAGAAGCGGTTTTTTGGACTATCAGCCTGCTGTGGACGGTGGCCGCACGAGCGGCAGCGCCAACCCCGAGGGATGCTCACGATCGTGGAGGATCTCTCGCCAGCCAGCACGAAGAGTCACGGCCGTGCCGAGTGGCTCGCCGGTGCCGGGGTTACGGGCGTAACGGGGATGGGCGCCACCGGAGACTTGGACGCGCAGCCGGTGCCCGGGCGCGAAGCGGTACGCGGTCGGCCAGAGCGTCACCGGCACCGTGACCACACCGGACGGATCGCGTGGGAACCGCCCGGGCTCGACGCGGACCAGTCCGTCGCAGACGTTCCAGGAACGCTCCCGCCGGTCCACGTCGCACAGACGCACGAACACGTCCAGGTACGACAGTTCGCTGCGCAGGTGAATCTCGGCGCGTACCGGCCCGGCCACCTCGACCGGCTCGGCCAGCGGCTCGCTGGTGTAGGTGAGCACGTCCGGCCGGGCCTCCACCGGCCGGTTGTCCACCGCGCCGGCCCGCTGGGCCACGAGCAGCGGTCCGCCCAGCGACGGCGTCGGGTCGGCCGGGTCGTACCAGAAGCGGTCCGGCGCGCCGTGCTCCGGCGGTTGCGCGGCGAGCCCGCCGCCGGAGCGCAGGTGCCATCGGACAGGCGTGGCCGGCGGCGGCCAGTCGGGCAGGTCACGCCAGCCGCCGCCGGCCCCGCCGACGTGCACCCGCACCGGCGCGCGCTGCGGCGCGGGCCGCCCGGCCAGGTGCGTGTCGAGCCAGTCCAGCCCTTCGCGCAGCGACGCCACGAGCAGGCCCGGGCTGCCGTGGGTCCACGGACCGACGACCAGGCGGGGTCGCGCTCCGGTGGCCCGCAGGCGGGCGTAGTCGTCGAGCTGGGCCGGCAGGAAGATGTCCTGCCAGCCGCTGACCATGGCGACCGGGGCCCGTACCTCGGTGATCCGTTCGCCGAAGACCCGGGTACGCCAGTAGTCGGCGTCCGGGGTGTGGTGGCGCAGCCACTCCTGGAAGAACGGCACCGTGACGCCGGTGGCGACCCGGTCCGCCTCGGCCAGCGGCAGATGCGCGAGGGCACGGGCGAGCCGGGGCTGGCCGCGCTTGAGTTCCCACTGCCGGGCCAGCCAGGGCACCGTCTGCGCCTGGAGCAGCTCGGCCCAGGTGAGCACGGTGTCCAGCGCGAACGACTCCCCCGCGTACGTGGAGTCGCGGGTGGCCGAGGCGGTCACCACGGCGACCATCGCGCGCAGCTCCTCGCCCGCGTCGGCGGCTACCGCCCACTGCACGAAGCCCTGGTAGCTGGCGCCGAACATGCCGAGCGAGCCGGTCCACCACCGCTGGCGGCGCAGCCAGTCCAGCGTGTCCAGCCCGTCGTCGCGCTCGTGCACCAGCGGAGCGAACTCGCCGCCGGAGCCGTACGTGCCGCGGCAGGACTGGATGACCACGTGGAAGCCCCGCTCGGCGATCAGGCGGCCGAGCAGCCGGACCGGGCCGCCCCGCCCGTACGGGGTGCGGATCAGCACGCAGTGGGCGCCGGGCAGGTCGGGCGCGTAGTGGTCGGCGCGCAGCGTCACGCCGTCACGGACCCGGACCGGGATGTCCCGGGTGACGGTGACCCGCCCGGTGCGGGCGGCGGGCAGTCGCAGCGCCGCGGTGGCGGCCCGGGTGACCAGCCGCACGGTCAGTCGTCTCCGCCCGGGACTGGCGCGGCGCCGCGGCGGGGCGCGGCGCGGATCTCGTCGCGGTGGGTCCGCATGGAGTGCACCATCTCCGCCATGAACCGCTGCACCACGGCCAGCTCGTCGTCGCTGAAGCGGTCCATCACCTCGTCGGTACGGCGCCCGAGCGGGCCGAAGAAGCTCTGCGCGAGCGTGGCGCCACGGTCGGCGTAGTGCAGGAGGATCTTGCGGCGGTCGGCGGTGTCCCGGTCGCGGCGGATGTGGCCGCCGCGTTCCAGGCGGTCGACGAGCGCGGTCACCGAGCCGGAGGAGATGTTCAGCGCCTCACCGAGGCGGCCCGGGGTGATCGGGTCGCCGACCAGCTCGGCCTCCATCACCGCGATCAGCGCGTGCAGGTCGGTGGCGTTGAGCCCGTGCAGCCCGGCGAAGGCGTGCCCGATGTGCTGGGCGTCGACCGAGTAGCGGCGCAGGTCGTTGGTGATCTCGGCGACCATCCGCCCGCGCGGGTCGTCCCGTCGCCGGTACATCCTGTGCGCCACCGCTCGCCGCCACCCCCCTGTCCGGACCCGGTCCGGTTGCAGCATAGAACCACCCCGGATAATCTCGCTTATCAAGATACTCGTTCAAAGAGAATCCTCCGCGACCAATAGTGAGGGCATCCGATGTCACTGTTCTCCCGCGTCGTCCGGGGCCGGCTCGCCGCCTGGCTCACCCTGGCCGTCGCGCTCGTCGTCGGCGTAGTCGCCTTCGGGCTGCCGAAGCCGGACAATCCCGACCCGGTCTCCGGCACCGGCCTGTCCGTGGAATGGCAGTCGACGCAGGTCGAACGGCTACAGGACCAGTTGCCCTCCAAGGACGCCCAGACCGCCCTGGTGGTGGTCAGCCGCGCCGACCAGGCGCCGCTGAGCGGCGCCGACCGCGGCACGCTCGACGGCCTCTCCGGCCAGCTGAGCTCGCTCGCCGCCGGCGGGCGGGTCTCCCCCGCCCAGGTCTCCCCGGACGGGACCGTGGCGCTGGTCGCGGTGCCGCTGTCCACCGAGGGCGGCCCGTCGGCGGTGGTCGACGAGGTGGAGAAGCTCCGCGAGGCGGTCGGTGACCTGCCCGGCGAGCTGACCGTCGAGGTCACCGGCGGCCCGGCGTTCACCGCCGACCTGGGCAAGGTGTTCGAGGGCGCCGACACGACGCTGCTGCTGTTCACCGCCGCCGTGGTGGCGGTGCTGCTGCTGATCACCTACCGCAGCCCGTTCCTGTGGCTCGTACCGCTGCTCGTGGTGGGCGCGACCGAGCAGATCACGCTGCGCGTGGTGGAGTCCCTCGTGCCCGCGTTCGGCATCTACCTGCCCAGCGGGCAGGTGACCGGCATCGCCAGCGTGCTGGTGTTCGGCGCCGCGACCAACTACGCGCTGCTGCTCATCGCCCGCTACCGGGAGGAACTGCGCCGGGAGGAGGACCGGTTCGCCGCCATGCGGTCCGCGCTGCGCCGTACCGCCGAGCCGATCCTGGCCAGCGGCAGCACCGTCGTCCTCGGCGTCCTCACGCTGCTGCTGTCCGAGCAGGAGACCAACCGGGCGCTCGCCCTGGCCTGCGCCACCGGTGTGATCCTCGCCATGCTCTCCGCGCTGTTCGTGCTCCCCGCCGCGCTGCTGCTGTTCGGCCGGGGCCTGTTCTGGCCGTTCATCCCCCGCGTCGGCAGCGCCGCCCGCGAGGGCCGGATCTGGGGCCGCCTGGGCGAGATGGTCGTCCGCCGGCCGCTGCCGGTCGCCGCGCTCGCCGTCCTGCTGCTCGCCGGCCTGGCCCTCGGCGGCCTCGGCATCCGCACCGGCCTGTCCGAGACCGAGCAGTTCAGCGAGAAGCCGGAGGCGGTCGCCGGGGCGGAGACGCTCGCGCGGGCATTCCCGGCCGGCAGCACCCAGCCGGTGGCGGTGCTCACCAACCCGCAGGCCGCCCAGGCCGTCCTCGCCGCCGCGAGCGACGTCGACGGGGTCGCCTCGGCCCGCCCGGGCGCCGCCGGCGACCGGGTCGCCCAGATCGACGTGGTGCTCACCGCCGAGCCCGGCAGCGCCGCCTCCGACCGGGCCGTGGTGGCGCTGCGCGACGCCGTGGCCGCCGTACCGGATTCCGCGCCGCCCGCCGTGGACGGCGCGGACGCCCCCGACGGCGCCCTGGTCGGTGGTTCGGTCGCCGCCACGTACGACTCGAACGAGGCGAACACCCGGGACCTGCAGCTGATCCTGCCGCTCATCCTGCTGCTGGTCGGCGCGGTGCTGGTGCTGCTGCTGCGCGGAATCCTGGCGCCGCTGCTGCTGGTGCTGACCGTGATCGCGTCGTTCTTCGCCAGCCTCGGCGCGGCCTGGCTGCTCTTCGACCACGTGCTGGACTTCCCGGCGCTGGACAGCGGGGTGCTGCTGCTCGCGTTCGTCTTCCTGGTGGCGCTCGGCGTCGACTACAACATCTTCCTGGTCACCCGGGCCCGGGAGGACGCCCGGCGCACCGGCACCCGCGAGGGCATGCTGTCGGCGCTGCGGGTCACCGGCGGCGTCATCACCAGCGCCGGCATCCTGCTCGCCGCGGTCTTCGCGGTGCTCGGCGTGCTGCCGCTGATCACGCTCACCCAGATCGGCATCATCGTTTGCCTCGGTGTGCTGCTGGACACGCTGCTGGTCCGTACCGTGCTGGTGCCGTCGCTGGCGTTCCTGCTCGGCGACCGGTTCTGGTGGCCCGGCCGGATCAAGCGGGACGCCGACGCGCCCACCGGCGCCGCCGAGGCGCCGGCCGAGCCGGTGCCCGCGCGGGACTGACCTCGACGGAACGGGCGGGGGCCGGCACGTTCGCCGGCCCCCGCCCGTTCGTCTGTTCTTCAGCTCAGAAGCTGAGGCACTCGCACTCGGTCATCAGCGCCCGCACGTTGCGCACGTACTGCGGGTTGGGGATGGCCAGCGGCATGTCCTTCTGCGCCACCTTGCCGTGACCGAAGTTGTAGGCCGCGATCACGGCGTTGAGCAGGCACGAGTCCAGCTGCGCGGTGCACAGCGAGGCGTCGAGACGGTAGTCGGCCTTGAAGTACATGTCGCCGATGTACTTGGTCAGCCAGGCCAGGTAGCTGCCGCCCAGGTAGGCGTTGTCGCGGTAGTCCTCGACGTCGTACGACTGGCCGAACCGCTGGTTCATCCACTCCGCCGTATCCGGCATGACCTGCATCAGCCCGATCCCGGTGTCACAGGCGATGATGTTGGACTGCCACCCGCTCTCCTGCCAGGCGGTGGCCTTCAGCAGCGCCGACGGGATGCGGATGTCCGGCGCGGAGGTCGGCCAGTAGGTGCGCGCCGCGGCGTCCGCGAGCGCCGCCTTGACCTGGCTCCGGCTGGCCTTGGTGCCCCGGTAGCTCGGCTTGCAGCCCTCGTCCACGTCCTTGGGCGGTTCCGGCGGAAGCCGGGTCTCGGTCGGCGGATCCGGCCGGGCCAGCGGCTTGGTGGACGTGCGCGGCGGCTTGGCTCGTGAGGCCGACGCGCTCGGGCTGGGCCGCCCGCCCATCGCCGCCACCGCCGGCGGCTCCTCGCTGGGCGCGTCGGCGGGCGCCTCCTGCGGTTCGTCCGCCGGCGCCGCCGTGGGCAGGTCCGCGGCGACCTCTCGGACCGGCCGTTCCTGTTCGCCGCACGCCGTCAGCGTGCCCGTCGCGAGCAGCGCCGCCACCGCCACCGCGGCCCACCGGCCGAGTCCTCGCCGCATCCGACCTCCCCCGTCGTCGCCGTCGGCGCACCCTAACAAGGATCGGCAGGTCCACGGGGTACCCGAGACGCCGACCGGCGCCGCCGCGGACGGGGCGGCGCGTCCCGTGGGGCCGGGTCGCCGTCGGCCGGGTCCGGCCGCTCGGCGCCGTCGGCCAGCCGGTCCCGGGTCGCCCACGCCACCACGAACACCGTGGTCCAGGCGATGCCGAGCAGCACCGCCGTGACGGTGCCGCTCGCGGTGCTGAGTCCCAGGTAGAGCCGCGCGCCGGTGACCATGACCACCCCTGCCGACGCGGCCGTCCAGACGGCCACGCCGACCGGCCAGCGCACGCCGCGGGACAGCAGCCAGGCCAGCGTGCCGAAGCTCGCCGTCACCACCGCGTTCTGGGTCGGGAACAGGTCACCGGCCCGGTCCGGGCCACCCGGATCTGTCAGATCCGCGACAACGACGAGCAACACCAGCGGCACCGCCGCGCCCACGGTGCCCAGCACCCCGAGCGGATCGGCCCGCCACGGCCGGCCCCGCCCCGTCACCACGGCGGCCACCACGGCGACCGCGGCGATGAGCAGCCAACCCCGCAGACCCGACACCGCGGCCTGCGCCGCGTCGACCACCCCGGGGGTACGCCGGGCGGCGAACCAGTCGGCGACCAGCCCGTCGAGGACGCCCAGCCCGCTGTGCCGGACCACCGCCTCCAGCAGCAGCGCCACGGCCAGCCCGGCGACGAACAGCAGCGCCAGCCCCAGCACCAGGTTGACCAGCAGGCTCCAGGCCGGCCCGACCCGCATCCCGAGCAGGAAGAACAGCACGCCGTACCGGGACCGCAGCCAACGCAGCGGCGGCAGCGCGGCGGCCCGTGCCGCCAACGCGCGCACCGGGTCCGGGTTACGCCCCAGCCAGCGTCCCGCCAGCACCACGCCGAGCAGGCACAGCAGCAGGGCCAGCACCGCCCCGGTGGCCCGGCCGAGCAGCTTCGACACCCGCTCGTACGACTCGCCCGCCAGGTAGCCGGCCAGCACCGAGGCGCCGACCCAGCTCGCCACCCCGGCCAGGTTCCACGGCGCGAACCGCCGGTACGGCATCCCGGCCGACCCGGCCAGCCGGGGCGCCAGCGTACGGGCGAACGCGATCCAGCGGGCGGCCAGCACACCCCGGCCGCCCAGCCGGTCCAGCAGCGAGTCGGCGCGCCGCCACCGGTGCGCCCCGATCCGGGCGCCCACCCCCGAGGCGCGCAGCCGTGGGCCGTACCGCCGCCCGGCCCGCCACGCGAGTGTGTCTCCGATCACTGCGGCGGCGGTCATGGCCACCAGCACGGGCGCGAGGCGCAGCGTCCCCGCGTACGCTAGGAAGCCGACCAGAAGCAGGGTCGCCTCGCCGGGCATCAGCAGCCCGACGATCACCGCGGTCTCCGCCGCGACGATCGCCGCGGCGGCCAGGTAGATCAGCAGGGGCGGCAGCTCCTGCAGCCAGCTCAGCAGGTCAGGCATCGGGCACACCGCACGGGTGTCAGCATGCCAGTCGCTGGAACGGTCGGCACAGCACTTTCGACGCAGATCCGGGCGATCTCGGGGTGACCCCGAGGCGTGCCCGGGCAACCGCAGACAGGAGTATGGAGGGTATGCAGCTACGCACCGACCTCCGCAACGTCGCCATCATCGCCCACGTCGACCACGGCAAGACGACCCTGGTCGACGCCATGTTGCGGCAGGCCGGCGCCTACGGCGCCCGCGGTGAGACCACCGATCGGGTCATGGACTCGATGGACCTCGAGCGGGAAAAGGGCATCACCATCCTCGCCAAGAACACCGGCGTGCGGTACCTGCCGGCCGACGGCTCGGAACCGGTCACCATCAACATCATCGACACCCCCGGTCACGCCGACTTCGGCGGCGAGGTCGAGCGCGGCCTGACCATGGTCGACGGTGTGGTGCTGCTGGTCGACGCCAGCGAGGGCCCCCTGCCGCAGACCCGGTTCGTGCTCCGCAAGGCGCTGCGCGCCCGGCTGCCGATCATCCTGGTGATCAACAAGGTGGACCGTCCGGACGCCCGGATCAAGGAGGTCGTGGACGACACCTACGAGCTCTTCCTCGACCTGGACGCCGACGAGGAGCAGATCGACTTCCCGATCGTCTACGCCTGCGCCCGCGACGGCATCGCCTCGCTGACCCAGCCCGCCGACGGCGCGGTCCCGGACGACAGCAGCAGCCTGGAACCGCTGTTCCGCACCCTGCTGGACACCATCCCGGCGCCCGCGTACGACGAGGACGCGCCGCTTCAGGCGCACGTCACCAACCTCGACGCCTCGCCGTTCCTGGGCCGGCTCGCGCTGTGCCGGGTCCGCCAGGGCACCATCAGCAAGGGCCAGACCGTGGCCTGGTGCCGCACCGACGGCAGCACCCAGCGGGTCCGCATCTCCGAGCTGCTGATGACCGAGGGCCTGGAGCGCAAGCCCGCCGAGTCCGCCGGACCGGGCGACATCATCGCCGTCGCCGGCATCCCGGAGATCATGATCGGTGAGACGCTCGCCGACGCCGAGAACCCGGTCCCGCTGCCGCTGATCACCGTGGACGAGCCGGCCATCTCGATGACCATCGGCACCAACACCTCGCCGCTCGTCGGCCGGGTCAAGGGCGCCAAGGTCACCGCCCGGATGGTCAAGGACCGGCTCGACAAGGAGCTCGTCGGCAACGTGTCGCTGCGGGTGCTGCCCACCGAGCGGCCGGACGCCTGGGAGGTGCAGGGCCGCGGCGAGCTGGCTCTGGCCATCCTGGTCGAGCAGATGCGCCGCGAGTCCTTCGAGCTCACCGTCGGCAAGCCGCAGGTGGTAACCCGGGAGATCGACGGGAAGACCTGCGAGCCGGTCGAGCGGCTGACCATCGACTCCCCGGAGGAGTACCTCGGCGCGATCACCCAGCTGCTGGCGACCCGCAAGGGCCGCATGGAGCAGCTGGTCAACCACGGCACCGGCTGGATCCGGATGGAGTGGCTGGTCCCGGCGCGCGGCCTGATCGGCTTCCGCACCGAGTTCCTCACCGAGACCCGCGGCACCGGCATCCTGCACCACGTCTTCGAGTCGTACGAGCCGTGGTTCGGCGAGCTGCGCACCCGCAACAACGGGTCGCTGGTCGCCGACCGGGCCGGCGCGGTCACCGCGTTCGCCATGACCAACCTCCAGGAGCGCGGCCAGCTCTTCGTCGACCCGGGCACCGAGGTGTACGAGGGCATGATCGTCGGTGAGAACTCCCGCTCCGACGACATGGACGTCAACATCACCAAGGAGAAGAAGCTCACCAACATGCGCTCGTCGACCGCCGACGAGACCGAGAAGCTGATCCCGCCGCGCAAGCTGTCGCTGGAGCAGGCGCTGGAGTTCTGCCGCGAGGACGAGTGCGTCGAGGTCACCCCGGCCGCGGTGCGCATCCGCAAGGTGGTGCTGGACCAGACCCAGCGCGGCCGGATGGCCGCCCGCCGCAAGCACGCCGGCTGACCCACCCGCTCACCAGCCCCACCCGGAGCCCGGCCCGCCCTCAGGCGGGCCGGGCTCCGGTGTCCACCCGAGACGGCGCAGCTCGGCCGCGTGCGCGCCGGTGCCGCAGCACAGGTCCAGACAGCGGCCGGGGCCCTCGCCCAGCAGGCCGGCCAGCACCGACCGGATCCGGTCCATGTAGACGGACGAGGTCTCGCTGGCGTACTCCTCGTACCAGTCGGCGATGTCGTCGTACAGCGGGGTCGTCATCTCCGCACGCTAGCCCCGCACCGGGGCCCGCCGCTGCCCCGCAGATCGGCTACGGTGCCCCCATGACCTGGGAGGAGCTCGACGCGCACCTGGACAAGGTGCCCGGCACCGTCTCCGCGTACGTGGGCCGGCCCGGCGCGCGGCCCACGTGGACGCGACGCGCCGACGCCACCCACTACGCGGCGAGCACCATGAAGCTCGCAGTGCTGGTGGCGCTGTTCCGGGCCGCCGAGGCCGGCCGGCTGGACCTGGACGCGCCGGTGCCGGTGCGCAACTCGTTCGACTCGGCCCTGCCCTGCGCGCCCCGGTTCGCCAACGCCCGGGACTACGACAACGACGAGGCGGTCTGGGACCGGGTGGGCGGGGACGCGCCGCTGCGCTGGCTCGCCGAACGGATGATCGTCCGGTCCAGCAACCTCGCCACGAACATCTGCATCGGCCAGGTGGGGCTGCCCGCGGTGGCGCAGGCGTGGGCGCTCGCCGGGGCCCGGCACAGCGTCACCGGGCGCGGCATCGAGGACTTCGCCGCCCGCGACTCCGGCATCGACAACCTGGTCACCGCCGCCGACCTGGCCGCGCTGCTCGGCGAGCTGGCGCTCGGCGCGACCCGGCCCGGCCCGCTCGCCCCGCCGTCCGCCTGCACGGCCATGCTCGACGTGCTCGCCGCCCAGGAACACCGCGAGGACCTGGCCGCCGGGCTGCCCGACGGCACCCGGATCGCGCACAAGAACGGCTGGGTACGCGGCGTGCGCCACGGTGCCGGTGTGGTCTTCCCGGACGACGCCCCGCCGTACACGATCGTCGTCTGCACCACCACCGACCTGGCCGACGGCGGCGCGGACGGCGACGAGGTCGAGGACGACGCCTGCCGTCTGATCGCGCACGTCTCCGCGCGGGTCTGGGCGGCGCGGCACGACCTGGCCGGCTGACCCGGCTACTCCAGCAGCCGCTCGCGCAGCGCCGCGCGGTCCGCGTCGGTCACCCCCAGACCGTCACGCAGGTACGCCTCGAACGAGCCGTGCGCCCGGCGCACCTCGTCGTAGGCGGCGTCCAGGTATTCCGGGCGCACCTCCAACAGCGGCCGCGCCGCAGCCGGGTCCAGGTCGGGCCGGCGCCGGATCATCGCGGACAGCAGCACCTCGCGCAGGCTCTCGGTCAGCTCGTTGTGCACCAGGTAGTCAGCGCGGATCGCCTCCTCCTCGACGCCCAGCGCGGTCAGCAGCACCACCGACAGCCAGCCGGTGCGGTCCTTGCCGGCCGAGCAGTGGAACAGCAGCGGCAGGTTCGCCTCCTCCACGGCCAGCCGCACCGCCGCGCTGAAGCCGGCCCGCGCCGGCTCGCCGGTGACGAACCAGCGGTAGATCGCGGTCATCGCCCCCGGCATGCCCTCGCGGGCCAGCGCCGCGTACGCGTTCAGGTCGTGGCCCTGCAGCACCGCCGAGACGTACGTGAAGACGGGGTGCGCCGCGTCGTAGACCGGCAGGTGCACCTGGCGGGGCTCACCGACCAGCCGGTCGGGCGGGGCCACCGCCTGCTCGTGGACGTCGCGCAGGTCCACCACGCAGGCCGGGCCGAGTTTGCCCAGCACCGGCAGGTCCTCGTCAGTGAGCCGGCCCAGCGCGGGCGTGCGGATGAGCCGCCCGGCGCGTACCCGCCGCCCGTCGGTTGTCGGCAGTCCGCCCAGGTCACGCGCGTTCGGCGCGCCCACCAGCTCCCATTCCCGCCCGGTCATCGGCCCTCCCCTGTTCGCCGCCAGTTGGCTATAGGGTGCCCCACATGACGATCGCCGCGGTACGCACCCACCGGCTCTCGGCCCCCTTACACACCCCGTTCGTCACCGCGCTGCGCCGTACCACCACCGTGGACACGCTGGTCGTGGAGGTGATCGACGGCGACGGCCGTTCGGGTTTCGGTGAGGCGCCGCAGGTCTGGCAGGTCACCGGCGCGTCGGTGGCCGGCGCCGAGGCGTGCGTACGCGAGATGCTCGCGCCGCTGCTGATCGGCCGGGACGCCGACGACCTCCAGGCGGGTTGCGCGCTGGTGCGTCGCGCCGTGGTGGGCAACGAGTCGGCGAAGGCGGCGCTCGACGTGGCGCTGCACGACCTGGCCGCGCGGCGGCTCGGCGTACCCCTGGTGCGCCTGCTCGGCGGCTCGGCGCTGCGCGTGCCGACGGACGTCACGCTCGCGGCCGGCGACGCGGTCGACCTGGCCGCGACGGCGGCGCGGCGCGGCGCCGAGGGGTTCGGGGTGCTCAAGCTCAAGGTCGGCACCGACGCCCGCGGCGACCTCGAGCGGGTGCGGGCGGTGCGGGCCGCGGTCGGGCCGGAGGTGCGGATCCGGCTGGACGCCAACCAGGGCTGGACGCCGCGGGAGGCGGTCCGGGTGATCCGCGCGATCGAGGACGCGGGGCTGGACGTCGAGCTGGTCGAGCAGCCGGTGCACCGCCGTGACCTGGACGGGCTGGCCTGGGTCAGTGAGCGGGTCGGGCTGCCGATCCTGGCCGACGAGTCCGTCTTCGACACGCGTGACCTGGTCGAGGTGATCCGGCGGCGGGCGGCGGACATGGTGAACGTGAAGCTGGCCAAGTGCGGCGGCCTGCAACCGGCCCGCACGCTGCTGGACCTGGCCGCCGCGCATGGCATGGGCACCATCGTCGGGTCGATGATGGAAGGGCCGGTAGGGGTCGGCGCCGCCGCCAGCCTGGTCGCCGCCTACGGGACCACGGCGGTGTCGGACCTCGACGCCGCGTGGTGGCTGGCCTGGTCGCCGGTCACCGGCGGCATCCGGTACGAGGGCGCGAGCGTGCTGCTGCCGGACGCGCCGGGGCTCGGCGTCACCGGCCTACGTGAAGCTAAGATTCAAAGAAGTGGTTGAGTGGCGGCAGAATTTTTCATAGGGTCGCCCGGAGAACCACTGCAGAGAGGGGTGCGCGTGGTGCCTCAACCGTGCCGACAGGCCGTCGTACGGGTGCCGGTGGCGACCCTGTGGACAGCACCCGACGCGGTGCGCCCGATCGACCGGCCCGCCCTCGCCGACTGCCCCGACATCGCCGGCTGGATCGCCGGAATGGACCGCGACCAGCTGGTCGGCGACTGCGTCCTGACCCAGTTGCTGCTCGGCGAGCGGGTACGGGTCACCGAGACGCGGACGGACGGCTGGACCCGGGTGGTGGCACTCGGGCAGCCCGCCGCGAAACACGGCGCCGACGGCTACCCGGGCTGGATGCGGACCGCCCACCTGACCGTCGCCGACCCGGTCGACGCCGCGCTGACCGTCGACGTCGCCCACACCACGCTGCGTGTCGCGCCGGGCGGCGCTGCGGCGCTCAGCGGCCTGGTGCTCGGCACCCGCCTGGCGTCGGCCGGACGGCCGGTGGACGGCGGGCGGCCGGTCCGCGTACCGGGTCGGGCCGACCCGCTGTGGGCCCCGGAGGGCGACCTGGTGCCGCTGCCGGCCGAACGCCCCGAGGCCAAGGAGGTGCTCGCGGTCGCCGAGCGGCTGCGCGACCTGGTGTACGTCTGGGGCGGCCTGTCCACCGACGGCATCGACTGCTCCGGGCTGGTCCACCTGGCCTGGCGGCGGTACGGGATCACGCTCCCCCGCGACGCCGACGATCAGGCGGACGCGACGACTCCGGTGGCGCTCGACGACGAGCGTCCCGGCGACCTCTACTTCTTCGCGCGGCCCGGCCGGCGCGTCCACCACGTCGGGATCGTGTCGGCCGAGCCGCACGGCGGCCGGCGCCGGATGCTGCACGCCTGCTACCTGACCCGCCGGGTGGTCGAGGAGGAGCTGCCCGCCGACCGGGTCGCCACACTCGTCGGCGCGCACCGCGTCTGACACTCGCAGAAACGCCGCTGGGCGCCCCCGGCACGAGGACGCCCAGCGGTTGGTGATCCGGTCAGCGGCGGGCCTTGACCAGCTCCCGGCGCCGGTCCCGCGACGACTTCGCCAGGCTTGCCACAGTGGCCACGGCCAGGGTGCCGAGGATGACGGTGAGCGACAGCCAGATCGGGATGTGCGGGGCCCATCCCACCGGCTCGCCGCCGTTGATGAACGGCAGGTGGTTGTCGGCGAGCGCCTCCAGCACCAGCTTCACGCCGATGAAGCCGAGCACCACCGCCAGCCCGTAGCTGAGGTAGATGAGCCGGTCCAGCAGGCCGCCGAGCAGGAAGTAGAGCTGCCGCAGCCCCATCAGCGCGAACACGTTCGCGGTGAAGACCAGGTACGGCTCCTGGGTGATGCCGAAGATCGCCGGGATCGAGTCGAGCGCGAAGATCAGGTCGGTGGTGCCGATCGCGATCATCACGATCAGCATCGGGGTGAAGAGCCGCCGTCCGTTCTCCCGGGTGGTGATCCGCGCCCCGTCGTAGTCCCGGGACAGCGGCAGCGCCCGCCGGCTCCACCGGATCAGCAGGTTCTCGCTGAACTCGTCCTCGTCCGGCTCGCCCTGCCGGGCCAGGTTCACAGCGGTGTAGATGAGGAACGCGCCGAAGATGTAGAACACCCAGGAGAACTGGGAGATCAGCGCCGCGCCGGCCGCGATGAAACCGCCGCGCATGACCAGCGCCAGGATGATGCCGACGAGCAGCACCTTCTGCTGGTACTGCCGGGGCACCCCGAAGCGGGCCATGATGATGACGAAGACGAAGAGGTTGTCCACCGAGAGGCTGTACTCGGTGAGCCAGCCGGTGTAGAACTCGCCCGCCACGCGACCACCGGCGGTCAGCCAGAGCACCACGCCGAAGATCAGCGCCAGGCCCACGTAGAAGCCCACCCAGAGGCTCGACTCGCGGACGCTGGGCTCGTGCGGTCGCCGGCCGATGATGAACAGGTCGGCGAGCAGGACCGCGGTCATCGCGATCAGCGTTACCGCCCACACCAATGCGGACACGTTCAAATCCATCCTCCGGCAGACACGCGGCGTCGGGCACACCGTACGCCGGGTGGGGTGCCGGGGTGCGTCGACGCTGACAGGGGTGACTGTCGGAGGTCTCTTCCGCCGGAACCCGGTAGCTGGTTCCGACCGACGGAGCCGGGTCGGGCCACCGTGGGGGTACCGGGGCTCTTCCGTGCTGACGACTCCGCCGCGAGGGAATACTCCCCTCCTCGGCAGCCATTGTTCACCATCACACCCAGGCGCCGCATCTCCGGGCCGTCGTCCGGCTGGGTGACGTGTGCCGCCTCACGTCGCGCAGCGCGTCCTAGGAGGCTAGCTCATAGCCTGCCCGCTCGGACATCGACCCGGCCGGACGGGATCTCCCCCGGGGCGTACGCCCGTCGGGGCGGCATGGCAGGCTGCGGGCATGGTTCTTGAGGTCGCGCTTATCGATGTGACGCCCGGAAACGAGGACGACTTCGCCGCCGCCTACGCGCAGGCGCGGCCGATCCTCGCCGGCGCCGAGGGCTGCCGTTCCGTGCGGATGACCCGGGGCGTGGAGTCGCCCACCCGGTTCGTCCTGCTGGTCGAGTGGGACTCGGTCGAGGCGCACGACGTGAACTTCCGCCAGACCGAACGGTTCGCGCAGTGGCGCGGGCTCATCGGCCCGTTCTTCGCCGGGCCGCCGCTGGTCGAGCACTTCACCGACGTCCCGGCCTGAACTGTCGTACCCGTGCCGTAGCCTGCGCGCTGCGCGGCCATCGGCCCCGACGGTCATCGGGGGCGCCGGGCCCGGTGGTCGCGCCAACTCGTGCCGGTCAGCCCGCCATGCTCACAGTCAGTCCAGCTCGTGCGGATCGCGCTGACGGGGCACCGGCGCGGCGCCCAGCCGCCGGGCCACCAGCTCGGCCGTGGCATCCGGTGGCAGCGCGACCGCGAGCAGCCGTTCGATGACCCGCTCGTAGTGGGCCACGTCCGTCTCGGACACCAGGCGCACGTCGGTGGTGAGCGTCTCCACCAGCACCGTGCGCGGGTCCGCCGGATCGGGGTAGGCGTAGTACGAGAACGGCGCGAGCGGGTGCGGGCCGTCGCCGCAGGACGCGCCGGGCAGCAGCCGGACGCTGACGCGTGGCCGCTCGCCGAGGGCGAGCAGATGCCGCATCTGGTCGCGCCACACGTCACCGGGCAGGCCGTCCGGGTCGCAGACCCGCTCGTCGATCAGCGCCGTGTAGTGCGGCGGGTCCGGCCGGATCAGCAGCTCCTGACGCGCCGCGCGGGCGCGGACCTCGGCCTCCACGTCGACATCGCCGGTCAGCGCCGCGCCCGCCGACACCCGCAACCGGGCGTACGCCGGGGTCTGGAGCAGGCCGGGCACGAGCGCGCACTGGTACTCCACGATGCGCTCGGCGCCCGCCTCCAGCTCGACGTACGCCCGCTGCCGTTCGCCCATCTCGCCGAGCGCCCGGGACCAGCCGCGTCCGGTGGCGGCGTCCCGGGCGATGACGATCAACTCGTCCCGCTGCGGCGACGGCACCTGGTAGACGTCGAGCAGGTCGAGCACGTCGGCCAGGTCGGGCCGGCTCTGCCCCAGCTCGATGCGGGACAGCTTCGAGGTGGACGCCCAACCCAGCCGGACGCAGACCTGCTCCAACGTGAGCGACTCGCGGCGGCGCAGCCGGCGCAGCTCCACACCGAGCCGCGCCCTCCGGACCACGGGACTTGCTGACAACGGCATGCACGCCTCCCAGGGGAGGAGCGTACGCATGACCATCACGCTCGGCAATACCTCGCCCACACAGCGCTACCATGCCCGAAGTAGACGCCAGTCGTTCAGGGGCGGTAGGTGCCGAACGACCAGACCACTCCGGACAGGTCGCGGGCGATGTAGTCCCGGGAGCCGTAGTCGGTGTCGAACGGCGCCCGGACGATCTCCGCGCCGGCCGCCCGGGCCCGCTCGTGGTGCGCGTCGACGTCGTCGATCGCCAGGTAGACGCGGTGGTCGTCGTCGGCCGGGCGGGGCTGCGGCGCCGGCCCCGGGCCGAGCATCACCAGGTCGCCGGCGTACTCCAGCTCGACGTGGACGAGCGTGCCGTCGGGCAGCTCGTGCAGCTCGCGCACGGTGAGGCCGAACGCGGAACAGAGGAAGTCGACGGCGGCTCGCACGTCGGGATACCGCAAGACGGGATAAACGCTCTGCATGCCGCCAGTCTGCCGCCCGGCCGGTCAGGCCGGATTGGACGAATGGGATCCCGGCCCGACCAGCGCGGCCGGGGTGGCCCCGGCGAACTCGCGGAACTCCCGGATGAGATGCGACTGGTCGTAGTAGCCCCACCGGGCCGCCCGCTCCGCCCAGCCGGTCTCGTCCGCCACGGCGGCGGGCGCGGTGAGCACGGTGCGGCCCAGGCTCGCGTACGCCCGGTCGAAGCGCAGCAGGCGGGCGACGGTCCTCGGCGGCAGTCCGAACTCCTGCCGGAACCGGACCGACAGGTGGCGGCGCGAGAAGCCCAGCTCCTCGGCCAGCGTGGCCACACCCACCCCGCCCTCGCTGCCGGCCAGCCGCCGCCAGGCCGCCAGCAGGTACGCGTCCACCGGCGCGGTCTCCGCCAGCCGCGCGGCCAGGACGGCGTCGAGCCGGGCGAAGCGCTCCGGCCAGCCCTGCGCTCCGGCCAGCTCGTCACGCAGCCGGGCCAGCCAGCCCGCCACCGCGTCGACCGGCACCGCCCGGTTGGCCAGGTCGGCCAGCGGCAGCCTGAGCAGGCGGCGGGCCGCCGGGGCGGTCAGCAGCACCTGGACCCCGGTGCCCGTCCCCACGGTGCGGGTGGCGCACCAGCCGTCGAACGGACCGGCCAGGAACGCGTTCGTGCCGTACGCGCCCCGGGCCGGGTCACGCGGGTCGGTGACGTCCATCGGGTCGCCCCAGCCGAGGATCAGCACCACGAACGCGCCCGCCACCTCCCGGCGCGCCAGCGGGACGGGCACGTCCTCGCGGTAGCCGAGGTAGCGGTCCACCCACTGGCGCAGTCGCGGGTCGGGGCGCGCGACGACGGCCTCGGTCAGCATCGCGCCGCCCCGGCCGCCGTGCCGGTCACCGGACCCCTGCGGCGTCCATTCCGCGCAGCTCCTTCTTGAGGTCGGCGACCTCGTCGCGGATCCGGGCGGCCAGCTCGAACTGCAGCTCCCGCGCGGCGGCGAGCATCTGGTCGTTGAGCTCCTGGATGAGGTTGGCCAGGTCGGCCCGGGCCATCCCCTCGCGCGACGGGGTCCCCGCGGCGCTGCGTCGGCTGCGCGTCTCCTTCACCGGCGCCTTGCCCCGGGAGAGCTGCCGCACGGCCCCGCCGACGTTGCTGTTCTCGGTGTCCTCCGCCTCGCGGTAGATGTCGTCGAGAATGTCGTGGATCTTCTTGCGCAGCGGCTCCGGGCTGATGCCGTTCGCCTCGTTGTGCGCGATCTGCTTGGCCCGGCGCCGGTTGGTCTCGTCGATCGCGTTCGCCATCGACGGCGTGATCTTGTCGGCGTACATGTGGACCTGGCCGGAGACGTTACGGGCCGCCCGGCCGATGGTCTGGATCAGCGACCGGCCGCTGCGCAGGAACCCCTCCTTGTCGGCGTCGAGAATCGCCACCAGGGAGACCTCGGGCAGGTCGAGACCCTCCCGGAGCAGGTTGATGCCGACGAGCACGTCGTAGTCGCCCTTGCGCAGCTCGCGCAGCAGCTCGACCCGGCGCAGCGTGTCGACCTCGGAGTGCAGGTAGCGCACCCGGATGCCGTTCTCCAGCAGGTAGTCGGAGAGGTCCTCGGCCATCTTCTTGGTGAGCGTGGTGACGAGCACGCGCTCGTCCCGCTCGGTGCGCAGCTTGATCTCGTGCATGAGGTCGTCGATCTGGCCCTTGGTCGGCTTGACCACCACCTCGGGGTCGATCAGGCCGGTGGGGCGGATCACCTGCTCGACGAACTCGCCCTGGGCCTGCTCCAGCTCCCACGGGCCGGGGGTGGCGGAGAGGTAGACCGTCTGGCCCACCCGCTCCAGGAACTCGTCGAAGCGCAGCGGCCGGTTGTCCGCGGCGCTGGGCAGGCGGAAGCCGTGGTCGACGAGCATGCGCTTGCGGGAGGCGTCGCCCTCGTACATGCCGCCGATCTGCGGGATCGTCACGTGCGACTCGTCGACCACCGTGAGGAAGTCGTCGGGGAAGTAGTCGAGCAGGCAGTGCGGCGGGCTGCCGGGCAGCCGGCCGTCGATGTGCATGGAGTAGTTCTCGATGCCGGAGCAGAAGCCCACCTGGCGCATCATCTCGATGTCGTAGGTGGTGCGCATGCGCAGCCGCTGGGCCTCCAGCAGCTTGCCCTGCCGCTCCAGCTCGGCCAGCCGCTCGCCCAGCTCGACCTCGATGTCGCGGATCGCGCGTTCCATCCGCTCCGGGCCGGCGGCGTAGTGCGTGGCCGGGAAGATCATCAAGCTGTCGACCTCGCGGACCACGTCGCCGGTCAGCGGGTTCAGGTAGTAGAGCTTCTCGATCTCGTCACCGAACAGCTCGATCCGGACCGCCAGCTCCTCGTACGCCGGGATGATCTCCAGCGTGTCGCCGCGGACCCGGAAGGTGCCGCGCTGGAAGGCCATGTCGTTGCGGGTGTACTGGATGTCGACCAGCCGCCGCAGCAGCTGGTCGCGGTCGAGCTCCTGGCCCACCTTGACCCGGACGGCGCGCTCGAGGTATTCCTCCGGCGTGCCCAGGCCGTAGATCGCCGACACCGTGGCGACCACGATGACGTCCCGCCGGGTGAGCAGCGACATGGTGGCCGAGTGCCGCAGCCGCTCGACCTCCTCGTTGACCGAGGAGTCCTTCTCGATGTAGGTGTCGGTCTGCGGGATGTACGCCTCGGGCTGGTAGTAGTCGTAGTAGGAGACGAAGTACTCCACCGCGTTGCGCGGCAGCAGCTCGCCGAACTCCTTCGCGAGCTGGGCGGCGAGGGTCTTGTTGGGGGCGAGCACCAGGGTCGGCCGCTGGAGCCGCTCGACCAGCCACGCCGTGGTGGCGCTCTTGCCGGTGCCGGTCGCGCCGAGCAGCACCGTGTTACGGTCGCCGCGCCGCACGCGACGCTCAAGCTCGTCGATCGCCGCCGGCTGGTCACCGGCCGGCTGGAACTCACTGACGACCTGGAATCGGCCGTCGAGCCGGGGAATGTCGAGCGCCATGCCACCAACGGTACGCCCGAGGTCCGACACTTCCGGCCACGACCACGGACCGTCCCTGATCAGCTTCGATATTCCCATTGTGTGGCTCATCTCACGGGTTTACCCTCGTACCGTAGGCCGCTCGCGGCGGCCGACCGGGCCGGCGACCGCCCCCTTCCGGGGCCCGGTTGCCCCCGGCGCCAGGGCCGCAGCACCCGGGTCGACCGGCGTGCGCGCCGACGGTGGTCGCGCGCAGGCGCTGACCGGCCGCCGCGAGCGCCCCTGCTCGTCACCGAAACCCCGCTCTCGCGTTCTCCACTCGTGGGGACCTCTCCCGACCGCCGGCCGCGACGCGAGCCCGACACCGGCGCGCCCCTGCCCGCCGACGACGCCGGCCGGCCGCGCGGCTCGGGTCGTCCCCACCGGCTCACCGCCCGCGGGGGCGGCGACCAGGCCGTGCCCCGTGAGCCCGGCCGGCGGCACCGCCGCGCCCGCACCAGCTCGCCGGTCCGGCCCGCCACAGTGGCCGGGCGGCGCCGCCGCGCCGAGGCCGGCGCCGGCCGCTCCCCCGTTCTCCCGGCCCGCCCGGGAGGCGACCCGGAAATGGACGGCGCCGACGACCCACCGGACGGGCCGGACCGCCGCCGGATCATGCTCGCCGCGCTCGCGGGCGCCGCCGTGATCTCCGCGACAGCGCTGGTCGCCGCGCTGCTGGCCTGGGTACCCGGGCGGGGCGAACCGGCCGCGACGGCCCGCCCGCTCACCCCGGCCGAGGCCGACCGGGTGGCCGCGCTGCGGGTCACCAACCTGCGCGACGTGCGCGCCGGCGTCCGGGTCACGGTGGGCGCCGGCGGCGCCCGTACCGAACTGGTCGGCTGGGTCGACTGGGCCCGTCCCCTGGTCTACCTGGACGTCGGCGGTCCCGGCGCGGGCGGCGACCGGGGCCTGGCCCAGGCCACCACGTCCGCGCTGCTCGTGCGCCCCGACCCCGCGGCGCTCCCCACGCCGGCCCGGCCCCCGCTGGTGCCGCCCGTGGACCGCTGGCGGATGCGGGACCCGGCCGGCGGGCACAGCCTGGGCGCGGTACGCGACCTGCTGATCGGGCTCGGCGCCGCGCGGGTCGACCCGCCCGGCACGGACGGCAGGTGGTTGCGCCACGACAGCGTCGACGGTGTGCCGGTGGACGTGCTCCAGGCCCCGCTGCCCGTGCCGGGCGACCCGCGGCCCACGCTCTGGCTGGACGCGGACGCCCGCCTGCACCGGCTCGCCGGGCGGCTGGCCGACGGCACGCCGGTCACCGTCGAGCTGAGCCGCGCGGACCGGCCCACGCTGCACCCGGTGGACGCCCTCGGCGGCCGGCCCGGGCAGCCCCGTGACCTCACCGACGACGAGGCCGAGCGACTGGCCGCGCTGCCCGCCCGGCTACGCGCCGTCGGCGGCGCGGCGGTGACCGCGACCGCCCCGCTCGGCCCGTCCGCCACCCTTCGCGGTACGGGCACGCTGAGCTGGGCGACCTCGTCGGCGTACCTGGTGGTGATCGAGGACGGCAGCGGCCGCCGCACCCTGCGCTGGGCCCGGCCGGGCCAGGTGGCCGAGGTGCACCGGTCCCCCGACGGGCCGGCGACGCCCCCGACGCCGGTGCCGACCGGGCTGCTCTCGGCGCGCACGCGCCCGCCCGGCGACGACCTGGACCGGCTGCTCGACGCGGCGTTGCGGGCCGCGGTGCGCGCGCCGGAGGGCGCCGCCGTCCGGATACGGGAGGACCGGCTCGCCGACCGGGCCGTCGACGTCGTCGAGGTGCCGGGCGGCAGGCGCTGGTGGCTCGACCGCGGCGGGCTGCCGCACCGGCTGGAACTGCGTACCGGGTCCGGCGTCTGGGTCCGGCTCGACCTCACGCCGGGCCGCGTGCCCGCCGGTTCGCCGGCCCCGACGTCGCGCTGACCCGCCCGCCGCCGCGCCGGATCAGCGGCGCGGCGGGAGTGCGGTCAGGGGCGCCAGCCGGTCTGCGCGGCCCACTCCTCGGCGCGCAGGTGCTCCTCGTCGAACCACGGGTCGTTGACGGTGCCCCACGCGGCGCGCTCCGGCGCGGTGGCCGCCAGATCCCGCTTCACCTGCAGATAGTCGGCCCGCCGCGCCGGGTCGGCGCGCAGGTGGTCGCGCATCAGCAGCGCGTGCCGCCAGCCGGGCGAGCCGGCCTCGCGCAGGTGCAGCCGCACCGGACGGCCCGGGTCCGCGCCGCCGTGCAGCCGCTTGGCCCAGCGCGTCGGCTCGGGCTGCCGGGGCGCGTCCCACCACTCGCCCGGCAGCCGGGGGAAGCCGGCGTCGGCGAGCCGCTGCGCGAGCGGGCCGTCCGCCTCGTCCAGCGAGGAGACGGTGACCTGGATGTCGATCACGTCCGGCGCGGCGAGCCCCGGCACCGCGGTGGAGCCCACGTGGTCGACCCGGAGGTCACCGCCGGCCGCGTGGCGGATCCGGGCGGCCAGCCGGGCGTACTGCTCGGGCCAGGTCGGGTCCGGCCCGGCGAGCGCCGCCGGGTCGGGCGGCACGGCGCGGCGCTCGCGGACGTTGCGCTCGTAGGGCACCAGGCGGTCCCGCCAGAGGGCGTCCACGGCGGCGTGCAGCTCGGTGAGCGTGCCGTCGTTGGTGAGCAGCACGTCGGCGACCGCGCGGCGGGTGGCGTCGTCGGCCTGCGCGGCGATGCGCCGCTGCGCCTCCGCCGCGGCCATCCCCCGGTCGCGGGTCAGCCGGGCCATCCGGGTCGGCACGGCCGTCTGCACCACGACCACCAGGTGGTACGTCGGCGCGAGTCCCACCTCGGCCAGGAGCGGCACGTCGTTGACGACTATCGCGTCGGCGGGGGCGGCGGCGACCAGTTCGGCGCTACGCGCGCGTACCCGGGGATGGGTGATCCCTTCGAGCGTGCGGCGGGCGGCCTCGTCGCCGAAGACCAGCGCGCCCAGGGCGGCCCGGTCCAGCGCCCCGTCAGCGTCCAGGATCTTCTCGGAGAAGGCGGCGACCACCTCGGCCAGCCCGTCGGTGCCGGGCGCGACGATCTCGCGGGCGATGCGGTCCGAGTCGACGATCACCGCGCCCAGCGCGGAGAGCCGGCTCGCCACCGCGCTCTTGCCCGATCCGATTCCGCCGGTCAGCCCCACTTTCAGCACCCGGACAGTCAACCGGATCTCCGGTCCGCATGCCAAACCCGCCCGGCGTACGACGCGGGCCCCGCCCCCGGCGCTCCGCTGGTGCGGAACGCGGGGACGGGGCCCGTCGTCAGAGGCAGTCGCCGGTTCGTCCGGTGGGACGTACAGGCGTCAGCGTCCGGTCACTTGCCGCCGGCGAGCTTCTCCCGCAGCGCGGCGAGCGCCTCGTCGGTCGCGAGCGTGCCGGCCGGCTCCTCGGCCTGACGGCTCGGGGCCGAGGTCGAGGTCGAGGTGGTGCCGCTGGTGGCGGGCGGAGCCGGGTTGGCAGCGGCCTCGGCGTCGGCGGCGCGGGAGGTCTGCACCTGCTTGGTGTGGGCCTCCCAGCGCTGACGCGCCTCGGCGTACTGCTGCTCCCAGGTCTCGCGCTGCTTGTCGTAGCCCTCGAGCCACTCGCCCGTCTCCGGGTCGAAGCCCTCCGGGTAGATGTAGTTGCCCTGGTCGTCGTAGGTCGCGGCCATGCCGTAGAGGGTCGGGTCGAAGTGCTCCTCGCCCTCGACGAAGCCCTCGTTGGCCTGCTTGAGCGACAGCGAGATCCGGCGGCGCTCCAGGTCGATGTCGATGACCTTGACCATGACCTCGGAGCCGACCTGCACGACCTGCTCCGGGATCTCCACGTGGCGCTCGGCCAGCTCGGAGATGTGGACCAGGCCCTCGATGCCGTCGTCCACGCGGACGAACGCGCCGAACGGCACCAGCTTGGTGACCTTACCCGGCACGATCTGCTGGATCGCGTGGGTGCGGGCGAACTGACGCCACGGGTCCTCCTGCGTCGCCTTCAGCGACAGCGAGACCCGCTCGCGGTCCAGGTCGACGTCCAGGACCTCGACCTCGACCTCCTGGCCCACCTCGACGACCTCGGACGGGTGGTCGATGTGCTTCCAGGACAGCTCGGAGACGTGCACGAGGCCGTCCACGCCGCCCAGGTCGACGAACGCGCCGAAGTTGACGATCGAAGAGACGACGCCCTTGCGGACCTGCCCCTTCTGCAGCTTGTTGAGGAACTCGGTGCGCACCTCGGACTGCGTCTGCTCCAGCCAGGCACGGCGGGACAGGACCACGTTGTTGCGGTTCTTGTCCAGCTCGATGATCTTGGCTTCGAGTTCGCGGCCGACGTACGGCTGCAGGTCACGCACACGCCGCATCTCGACGAGCGACGCGGGCAGGAAGCCACGCAGGCCGATGTCGAGGATGAGACCACCCTTGACGACCTCGATGACCGAGCCGCGGACGACGCCGTCCTCGTCCTTGATCTTCTCGATCGTGCCCCAGGCCCGCTCGTACTGCGCCCGCTTCTTGGAGAGGATCAGCCGACCCTCCTTGTCCTCCTTCTGGAGGACGAGGGCCTCGATGTGGTCGCCCACCGAAACGACCTCGGCCGGGTCCACGTCGTGCTTGATCGACAACTCCCGAGAGGGGATGACACCCTCGGTCTTGTAGCCGATGTCGAGCAGGACCTCGTCCCGATCGACCTTGACGACGGTGCCTTCGACAATGTCGCCGTCGTTGAAGTACTTGATGGTCTCGTCGATCGCGGCGAGGAAAGCTTCCTCAGAGCCGAGGTCGTCGTGGGTGACCTTGTTTGCGCTCGAGGTGGCCTCGATGCTGCTCGTCATGTGGGCGGTTGCTCCGGTCGGATGGGTTGTCACAGCGGGCATGGGTGTCGCAGTGACTCTGCCGCGCCAACGGATCCGTCGCCGGGCACACCGAACGATCGACGCGAGAAGATCATTAGTGGCTCCGGTGACCGCGCACCTGCTCCCTGCCGAGGCACACGATCCGCGAGCGCATCGTCTAGCCTACCCGCTGCATTACCACAGCGTGCAAGCCCTCCCGGGTCCGCGCGAACTCATCGCCTGCGAAAGCGGAGATTTTGCGCGGTAAGGTGCCACAGCTGTCTCGTCCGTCACATCCGTCCCAACCGCCACCCCACCCGACCGGCCCGGTGCCGCCGGACCTAGCGTGGACGGGTGGACGACGACAGGGTGACCCGCCGACGGGTCGAGGCCGGTGAGATCCGCCGCGCCAACCGCGGCTGGTGGGACACCGACGCCGACGCGTACCAGGCCGAGCACGGCGCGTTCCTCGGCGACGTCGACTTCGTCTGGTGCCCGGAAGGGCTGCGCGAGGCCGATGCCCGGCTGCTCGGCGACGTGCCCGGCCGGCGGATCCTCGAACTCGGCGCCGGCGCGGCCGCCGCCGCCCGCTGGCTCGCCGCCCAGGGCGCCCGGCCGGTCGCGCTGGACCTCTCCGCCGGCATGCTGCGGCACGCCGCCGAAGCCGCCGACCGCACCGGCGTACGCGTGCCGCTGGTGCAGGCCGACGCGCTCGCCCTGCCGTTCGCCGACGCCGCGTTCGACGCCGTCTGCACCGCGTTCGGCGCGATCCCGTTCGTCGACGACTCGGCGGCGGCGATGCGCGAGGTGGCACGGGTGCTGCGCCCCGGCGGCCGGTGGGTCTTCTCGGTCACCCACCCGATGCGCTGGATCTTCCTGGACGACCCGGGCGAGGGCGGGTTGACCGCCGTGCACTCGTACTTCGACCGCTCCCCCTACGTCGAGCAGGACGAGCACGGCGTCGCCACGTACGTCGAGCAGCACCGCACGCTCGGCGACCGGATCCGGGAGCTGGTCGACGCCGGTTTCCGCCTGTTGGACCTGGTGGAGCCGGAGTGGCCGGCCGGACACGAGGGGATCTGGGGCCAGTGGAGCCCGCTGCGCGGGCGGCTGTTCCCCGGCACCGCCATCTTCGTCGCCGAGAAGCCGGCGGACTGAGCGCGTCGCACGTCCGGTGCGACACGAGCTCCGGCACCCGGCGGTACGCTCGCCGCATGAGCGCCGAGCCCGTCCCGGCATCACCTGGCCCCTGGTGTCCGGACCCGATGCGGCAGCAGCGTGCGGACTACACGCTGGCGGATCTGCTCACCCTGCCGGAGGACGCCCCCCGCGTCGAACTCGTCGACGGAGTCATCCAGGTGACACCCTCCCCCACCCTGGGCCACCAGGACATATCCCTCCTGCTCAGCCTCTGGCTGCGGTCGCACGCTCCGGCCGGGCTGCGAGTCGCCCAGGCCATCGGGGTCGGACTCAGCCCGAACACCAGCCGCCAACCGGATGTGCTGCTCCACCACGCCGGGCTACCGAGCGACAGGTCCCTCCTGCGGCCGGCGGACGTCGTCCTGGCCGTCGAGATCGTCTCCCCCGGCACCCGGCGGGTCGACCGGTTCGCCAAGCCGGGCGAGTACGCCGCCGCCGGGATCCCGTTCTACTGGCGGATCGAGCAGGACCCGGTGCACCTCTACGCGTACCGCCTCGGGGAGCGGATCGGCCCCGGGGGCGAGCGGCAGTACGAACTGGTGGACGATGGCAGCGAGGTGATCGAGCTGTCCGAGCCGTTCGCGATCAAGCTGCCGATCGCGGAGATCCGGCCCTGACCACGCCGTTACTCGGTATCCACTCCGGGTAACCGGGCGGCATGGCCGAGAAGGAGTTCCGCGCCGGCGACCACGTCTCCTGGGCCAGCCACAGCGGCCGGGCGTACGGCGTCGTCAAGGAGAAGCTGACCGAGCGCACCCACGTCCGCGGGCACACCGTGAACGCCTCCCCGGAGCAGCCGCAGTACCGGATCACCAACGACGACTCGGGCCGCGACGTCGCCCACCGGCCGGAGGTGCTGCGCCATGAGTCGCGCTGAGGACCCGCAGCAGACGTACCGGGAGTTCACCGACGCGGTGAACATGAAGCCGGGCGAGCTGACCCGCTGGCTGGAGACCGAGGAGTCCAAGCACGTCGGCTGGCACAAGAAGGGCACCGCCGGCGGTGAGTCGGTCGGGCACGACTCCGGCCGCCGGATCGTCGACCTGCTGCGCCGCAAGCGTGCCGACCTCACCGCCGCCGACTACAAGCACATGCGCAAGGTGATCGGGTACGTCCACCGCCACCTGGCCCAGCGCCCCTCCGGAGACGTCCGCGACACGAGGTGGCGCTGGTCGCTGATGAACTGGGGTCACGACCCGCTCAAGAGCTGAGCCGGCCGGGTCGTTCGCCCCGCGTTGGTACCGTGCGGGCGATGACGACAGACGTCTCGACCGCCGGCCGTCATCCCCGCGCCGGACGGGTGGTCCTCCTGGCGGGCCTCGGGCTCGTCGCCGTCGCGGCGATCTTCCTGGTGGCGACCGGGAACACCGGTGTCCGGTACAGCGCCGACCACGACGGCACCGTACCGATGTGGACCCGATGGATCCCGGCGCTGGCCGGAATCGCGCTGATCCGCCTGATCCCGCCCGCGCCCGACCCGAGGTGGCCGGACCCGGTGGCGCCGTACCGCGAGGCGGTGCCGCTGCTGCTGGCCGGGATCGCGTTCGCCGCGCTCATGCCGCTGCTGGGCGGCGAACCCGCGTACACGCTGTTGAAGCTCGCGCTGCTGCTCGGCGTACCCCTTGTGGTGTTCCTGGCCGCGCGGCGGCGGCCACCGCGGTGGCGGCCGGGGCCGGCCCCGGCGGACGCCGTCCACCGGTGGGGTCCGGCGCTGCCGGTGGCGGTGTGGCTGGCGCTCAGCTACGCGACGCCGCTGGCCGTGCCCGCCAGCGACTGGGGGCGGACCGTCACGCCGGTCGAACTGGTCGTCACGCTGCTGGTGGCGTTCGCGGTGAACGCGCTGCTGGAGGAGGTCTTCTACCGGCGGTGGCTGCAGACCCGGTGGGAGTCGCTGCTGGGCCGCTGGCCGGCGATCGTGCTCGCGTCGCTGGTGTGGGCGCTCTGGCACGTGGCCATCCAGGGCAGCGGCCGGCCCGCCGTCGACGTGGCCACGGTGCTCGTCAACCACGGCGTGCTCGGACTTTTCCTCGGCTACCTGTGGTCCCGGTACCGCCGGATGTGGCCGCTGCTGGTGGCGCACGGCGCGCTCAACGCGATGCCCGTCCTGCTCGGCCTCTGACCTGCTCGGCATCGGCCGGACCGTTGCCGATCCAGCGGTGTCCGGGCGGCGGCCGCCGCCCGGGGCCGCCACGGCTCAGCCGGACGTCGTGTACCACGGCTCAGGTTGCAACGACCAGTACACCGACGAGGGGCAGGTCGCCCGGGACAGCTGGCCGACCGCCGCTGCGTTGCCCAGGCGGGTGATCTCGTCTCCGGCGAGGCTGAGGCATTGGATCACCACCCGGACGGTGCCGGTGCCGCCGGTGCAGGTCGCGTACCCGACGCCGGCCGAGTCCCAGGCGCTGCACCCGGTCGGGGCCGCCTGCGCCGCCGTGGCGGGCGTGAGGACTGCCGCGGCGGCCAACAACCCGGCTGCCGCCACCCGGCTCACCATCTGACGTACGCCCATCGCCACCCGCCCCTTAGAAGTCGATGAATATCGACCACTGTAAGTATGGGGACGGGCACGGGCAAGAACGGCTAGTGGTCGGCGCTGTTCCAGTCGTGGCCCTCGCCCACTGAAACCTCCAGCGGCACCGACAGCGGGTACGCCTCGCCCATCTCCTTGCGCACCAGCGCCTCCAGCGTCTCCCGCTCGCCCGGCGCGACCTCGAAGACCAGCTCGTCGTGCACCTGCAACAGCATCCGCGACCGCAGCCCGGCGTCGCGCAGCGCGCCGTCGACGTGCAGCATCGCGACCTTGATGATGTCGGCCGCCGAACCCTGGATCGGGGCGTTGAGCGCCATCCGCTCGGCCATCTCCCGGCGCTGCCGGTTGTCGCTGACCAGGTCGGGCAGGTAGCGGCGGCGGCCCAGGATGGTGGAGGTGTAGCCGTCCTGGCGGGCCCGGGCCACCACCTCCTGGAGGTAGTCGCGGACCCCGCCGAACCCGGCGAAGTAGTTCTCCATCAGCCCGCGAGCCTCCTCGGCGGAGATGCCGAGCTGCTGGGACAGGCCGAACGCGCTGAGCCCGTACGCCAGGCCGTAGTTCATCGCCTTGATCTTGCGGCGCTGGTCGGCGGTGACGTCACCGACCTCGACGGCGAACACGGAGGACGCGGTGGCGGCGTGGAAGTCGTGCCCGGAGTTGAACGCCTCGATCAGCGCATCGTCCGAGGACAGGTGCGCCATGATCCGCATCTCGATCTGGCTGTAGTCGGCGGTGAGCAGGCACTCGTAGCCCTCGCCGACCACGAACGCGCGCCGGATCCGGCGACCCTCCTCGGTGCGGATCGGGATGTTCTGCAGGTTCGGCTCGGTGGAGGACAGCCGCCCGGTCGCCGCCACCGTCTGGTTGAACGTGGTGTGGATCCGGCCGTCGTCGGAGACGGACTTGAGCAGGCCGTCGACAGTCGACTTGAGCTTCGCCACGTCCCGGTGGCGCAGCAGGTGGTGCAGCAGCGGATGCTCGGTCTGCGCGAACAGCCACTGCAACGCGTCGGCGTCGGTGGTGTAGCCGGTCTTGATCCGCTTGGTCTTGGGCAGGCCCAGCTCGGTGAAGAGGATCTCCTGCAACTGCTTCGGCGAGCCCAGGTTGAACTCGCGGCCGACCACCTCGTACGCGCCCTGGGCGGCGGCCTTCACCTCGGCGGCGAAGTGCGCCTCCAGCTCGGAGAGGTAGTCGGTGTCGGCGGCGATGCCGGTGCGCTCCATGGTGGCGAGGACCCGCATGAGCGGCAGTTCCACGCCGGCCATCAGCCGGGCCGACTGCTCGCCGTCGCGGGACAGCTCGGCGTCGATCGCGTCGGCCAGGTCGAGCGTGGCGCGGGCCTGGAGCATCAGGTTCTGCTCGGCCACGCCCTCGTCGCCGAGCCCGTCGAGCGTGAGCTGACCGGTCTCCGGCGCGTCGACGCGCAGCTCCCGGTGCAGGTAGCGCAGGGCCAGGTCGGTCAGGTCGTAGGAGCGCTGGTCGGGGCGGGCCAGATAGGCGGCGATCTGGGTGTCGCGGGCGATGCCCTGCAGCTCCCAGCCGTGCGCGGCGAACGCCAGCACCGCCGGCTTGCTGTCGTGCAGCACCTTCGGGCGCTCGGCGTCGGCCAGCCAGCCGGCCAGCGCGGCCTCGTCGCCGGCGTCCAGCCGGCTCGGGTCGAACCAGGCGCCCGCGCCGGCCGCGGTGGCCAGCGCCATCGCGGTCACGGTGGCGGTGTGCCGGCGGTTCGGGCCGGTGTCGAGCGTGACGGCCAGGCCGACCGGTGCGCCCGCCGGGGCGTGCGTGTCGAGCCAGCCCGCGAGCGCGCCCGGCTCGGTGAGCACCGCGCCGTCCAGGTCGAAGCCCGCCTCGGCCTCCGGCTCGACCGCCTCCAGGTATTGGTAGAGCCGGTCGCGCAGGATGCGGAACTGGAGCGTGTCGAAGACCTGGTGCACCGCTTCGCGGTCCCAGCCCTGCCAGCGGGCGTCCTCCGGGCGGACCGGCAGCTCCAGGTCGGAGACCAGGCAGTTGATCTCGTAGTTGCGGATCACGTCGGCGAGCCGCTCGCGCAGGCTGTCGCCGGCCTTGCCCTTGATCTCGTCGGCGCGGGCCACCACGCCCTCGACCCCGCCGTACAGGTTGATCCACTTGGCCGCGGTCTTCGGGCCGACGCCCGGCACGCCGGGCAGGTTGTCGCTGGTCTCGCCGACCAGCGCGGCCAGGTCGCGGTAGCGGTCCGGGGTGACGCCGTACTTCGCCTCGACCGCGGCCGGGTCCATCCGGGCCAGGTCGGAGACGCCCTTGCGCGGGTAGAGCACCGTGACGCGCTCGCCGACGAGCTGGAACGCGTCCCGGTCACCGGTGGTGATCAGCACGTCCATGCCCTGGTCGCGGGCCTGCCAGGCGAGCGTGGCGATGACGTCGTCGGCCTCGTAGCCCTCCTTCTCGACCACCGGCACGCGCAGCGCGGCCAGCACCTCCTTGACCAGGCTGACCTGGCCCTTGAAGTCGGTCGGGGTCTCGCTGCGGCCGGCCTTGTACTCGGAGTACTTCTCCGTGCGGAAGGAACGGCGGGAGACGTCGAACGCCACGACGATGTGCGTCGGCTGCTCGTCGCGCAGCACGTTGATCAGCATCGAGGTGAAGCCGTAGACGGCGTTCGTCGGCTGCCCCGTGGTCGTGGAGAAGTTTTCCACCGGCAGGGCGAAGAACGCCCGGTATGCCAGGGAGTGTCCGTCGACGAGGAGCAGGCGCGGCGTCGTAGCTGTCACGGCTGCGACTCTAGTCCGTACGCCCGACAACTCCGGCCTCCGGTGCGGCGCGCGCCGCACCGGAGGCCGAGGTCAGAGAACCTTGGCCAGGAACGCCTTGGTCCGCTCGTGCTGGGGCGCCGAGATCACCTCGCGCGGGTCGCCCTGCTCGACCACGACGCCGCCGTCCATGAACACGAGGTGGTCGCCCACCTCGCGGGCGAAGCCGATCTCGTGGGTCACCACGATCATCGTCATGCCGTCGCGGGCCAGGTCCTTCATCGTGTCCAGCACCTCGCCCACCAACTCCGGGTCGAGCGCGCTGGTCGGCTCGTCGAACAGCATCAGCTTCGGCCGCATGGCCAGCGCCCGGGCGATCGCCACCCGCTGCTGCTGGCCGCCGGAGAGCTGACCGGGGTACGCGCCGAGCTTGTCACCCAGCCCCACCCGGTCCAGCAGCTGCGCGGCGTGCTCCCGGGCCTCCGTCTTCTTGGCCTGGCGCAGCAGCACCGGGGCCTCCATGACGTTCTGCAGCACCGTCATGTGCGGGAACAGGTTGAACCGCTGGAACACCATGCCGATGGCGCGGCGCTGCGCGGCCACGTCCCTGTCCCGCATCTCGTAGAGCTTGCCGCCGCGCTCCCGGTAGCCGATCAGGTCGCCGTCCACCCAGATCCGGCCGGCGTCGATCTTCTCCAGGTGGTTGATGCAGCGCAGGAACGTCGACTTGCCGGAGCCCGAGGGCCCGAGCAGGCAGCACACCTCGCCGGAGCGGACCTCCAGGTCGATGCCCTTGAGCACCTCCAGCGGCCCGAACGACTTGTGCACCTGCTCGGCCCGCACCATCAGGCCGGACTCGGCCCCCGACACCTGCGGGGAAGCGGTCATGTCCGTCATTGCGCCGTCCCACTCGTGGTGCTGCCACTCTCGGCCGCAAGCCCTCGGAGCCGCTGCCGAGCCCGCGTACTGCGTCCGAACCCCTTGGAGTAGTGCCGCTCCAGGTAGTACTGCCCCACCAACAGGACGCTGGTCAGCAGCAGGTACCACAACGTCGCGGCGACGTACATCGGGAAGGGCTGGAAGGTCCGGGAACCGACGGCCTTGAGCTGGAAGAACAGCTCCATCGACACCGGCACGAAGGCCACCAGGGAGGTGTCCTTCAGCATCGCGATGGTCTCGTTCCCGGTCGGCGGGATGATCACCCGCATCGCCTGCGGCAACACGATCCGCCGCAGGATCTGCGCCCGGCTCATGCCCAGCGCCTGAGCCGCCTCGGTCTGCCCCTCGTCCACCGACTGGATGCCGGCCCGGACGATCTCGGCCATGTACGCGGCCTCGGACAGCCCCAGCGCCAGCATGCCGGCGACGAAGCCGGTCAGGATGTCCACCGCGCTGAACCCGAACAGCCGGGCCTCGAAGTCGTGCAACCCGAACAGCGCGCCGATCTGCCGGTCGAACGGCAGACCGAACTCCAGCCGCGACCAGAGGATGCCGAGGTTACCGAAGAGGATCGCCAGCACCAGCCGGGGCACCGCACGGAAGAACCACGTGTACACCCAGGCCACGCCGCGCAGCACCGGGTTGGGCGACAGCCGCATGATCGCGATGACGATGCCCAGGCCGATGCCGATCACCATCGACGTGATCAGCAGCAGGATGGTGCCGCGAAGTCCCTCGATGATCGGCGGACGGAACATCTCGTCCACCATGAACGACCACTGGAACGCGGAGTTCGTGACCAGCATGTGCACGAACATCGCGACCAGCACGGCGATGACCGCCACGCCGACCCAGCGCCCGGGGTGCCGCACGGGCACGGCCTTGATCGGTTCAGGCCGTGCCCGTCCGGATGTGTCGGCCGACATGGTCAGACCGACGGGTTCAGTTCAGCGTTGGTGATGGCGCCGCCCTCGACACCCCACTTGCTGAGCGCCGCCTTGTAGCTGCCGTCGGCGATGACCGCCTGCACGGCCTCCTTGAGCACCTCGGCGAACGCCTGCTGGTCCTTGTTCACCGCGTAGCCGTACGGCGCCGACTCGTAGATGTCGCCGAGCACCTCCAGCTGGCCGTTGCTCTGCTTCACCGCGTACGCGCCGACCGGGGAGTCGGCCAGCATGGCGTCGTTCTTGCCGCTGCCCACGGCGGCGGTGGCGTCGCTCTGCGCCTGGTACTGGTCGATCTTGATGGCCGGCTTGCCGGCGTCGGTGCACTTCTTCGACCGGGCGGTGATGTCGTCGAGCTGAACGGTGCCGACCTGCACGGCGATCTTCTTGCCGCAGGCGTTCTCCGGGTCCACCCCGGCCGGGTTGCCCTTCTTGGTCGCCCACTGGGTACCAGCCGAGTAGTAGCTCACCATGTTGACCGTCTTGAGACGGTCGGGGTTGATGGTGAACGACGAGACGCCGACCTCGTACTTGCCCGAACCCACACCGGGCAGGATCGCGTCGAACGGCGCCGACTCGTACTCGGCCTTGAGACCGAGCTTCTGGGCCACCGCGTTGAACAGCTCCACGTCGAAGCCGACCACGGTCTTGCCGTCGGCGTCGAGGAACTCGGCCGGGGCGTACGTCGAGTCGGTGCCGACCTTGATCACGCCGTCGGCCTTGATCGCGTCCGGCACCTTCGCGGCGAGGTTGGAGTCGGCAGTGGCGGACACCGACGGGCCGTCGCCCGGCTCGGCCGAGTTCTCCTTCTCGCCGCACGCGGCGAGCGAGAGCAGCAGGACGGCCGCACCGGCGACGCCGAGCGCCGCCCGCCGTCCGGGGTTGGAGTGGAACATGGCGGTACTCCTTATTGCGAGGGGTCGGTCGGTCAGGCCACGCCGAGGTAGGCCTCTTTGACCGAGGGGTCGTGCAGCAGGTCCGTGCCGGAACCGCTCTTGACGATCCGGCCGGTCTCCAGCACGTACGCCCGGTGGGCGCGCGCCAGCGCCTGCTGGGCGTTCTGCTCCACCAGCAGGATCGTGGTGCCCTGCTGGTTGATCTCCGTGATGATCGTGAAGATCTGCTGGATCAGCATCGGCGCGAGACCCATCGACGGCTCGTCGAGCAGCAGCAGCTTCGGCCGGCTCATCAGCGCCCGGCCGACGGCGAGCATCTGCTGCTCACCGCCGGAGAGCGTGCCGCCGGCCTGCTTGCGCCGCTCGGCCAGCCGCGGGAACAGGTCCAGCACCCGGGCCAGGTCCTGCGCGATGCCGGCCTTGTCGCGCCGGGTGTACGCGCCCATGTCCAGGTTCTCCAGCACCGACATGCCGGGGAAGATGCCCCGGCCCTCGGGCGCCTGGCACAGCCCGCGCCGCACCCGCAGGTCGGCCCGGAGCTTGGTGATGTCCTCACCGGCGAACTTGATCGTGCCGGAGGCGACCGGCCGGATGCCGGAGATCGCCCGCATGGTGGTGGACTTGCCGGCGCCGTTCGCGCCGATCAGCGCGACGATCTCCCCCTCGTCCACGGTCAGGCTGATGCCGTGCAGCGCCTGGATCCGCCCGTAGAGCAGGCTCACGTCCTCGATCTCAAGCAGCATCGTCCGGCACCCCCAGGTACGCCGCGACCACCTTCGGGTTGTCCCGCACCTCGGCGGGCAGCCCTTCGGCGATCTTCTTTCCGAACTCCAGGACCACGATCCGGTCGGTCACGCCCATCACCAGGCGCATGTCGTGCTCGATCAGCAGCACCGTCACGCCCTGGTCCCGGATCTGCCGGATGAGCTGGAGCAGCTCCTCCTTCTCCGCCGGGTTGAAGCCGGCGGCCGGCTCGTCCAGGCAGAGCAGCTTCGGGTCGGTGGCGAGCGCGCGGGCGATCTCCAGCCGGCGCTGCTCGCCGTAGGACAGGTTGCGGGCGAACTCGTGCATCCGGTGGCTGATGCCGACGAACTCCAGCAGGCGCTCGGCCTTCTCCCGGCCCTCGCGCTCCTCCTTCCAGTGCCGCGGCAGGCGCAGCAGCGCGGCGATCACGCTGGTCTTGTGGTGCGCGTCCGCGCCGACCTGGACGTTCTCCAGCGCGGTCATCTCCGGGAAGAGACGGATGTTCTGGAAGGTACGGGCCATGCCCATCCGGGTGATCTGGTGGCGCTTCTTGCCACTGATCTTCTGGCCGAGGAACCGGATCTGCCCCTCGGTGGGCTGGTAGATGCCGGTCATGGCGTTGAAGCAGGTGGTCTTGCCGGCGCCGTTCGGGCCGATCAGACCGAGGATCTCCCCCTTGTAGAGGGTGAAGTCCACGTCGTTGAGGGCCACCACGCCACCGAAGCGCAGCGTGACGTGGTCGACCTCCAGCAACGGCTCCCGCTTGCCGACCGCCTCGACGGCGGGGGCCGCCGCCTGGGCCGGAACCTTCGGGTTCTGCTCGGTGTCACTCACCGACGATCACCTCCTTGCGGCGGTCCTTGAACTCCGCCGCTCGTCGCCGGTTCGGGATCAGGCCCTGCGGCCGGAAGATCATCATCACCACGAGCACCAGGCCGAAGAAGAGGAACCGGTACTCGTACAGCTCGATGCCGAACAGCTCGATGCCGCGGAACCGCTCGATCATGTACGCCACCAGGCCGCCGCCGACGATCGCGCCGACGATGTTGCCCGAGCCGCCGAAGATGACGGCGGCCAGGATGATGATCGAGTTGAGCAGCTCGAAGTTCTGCGAGTTGACGAAGTTCTGCTTACCGGCGAACAGCGCGCCGGCCAGGCCGGCGATGGCCGCGCCGGAGGCGAACGCCCACAGCTTGAACTTGAACGTCGGCACGCCCATCAGCTGGGCCGCGTCCTCGTCCTCCCGGATCGAGATCCAGGCCCGGCCGACCCGGCTGTGGGTCAGGTTCCGCACCCCGATCACCACCAGGATGATCAGCGTGAGCACCAGCCAGTAGTACGGGCGGGCGTCGAGCACGCCGAACCACGGCCGGCCGTCGGCGTACTGGCCGGGCGGGTGCGGGATCTGGTTGAAGCCGCGCTGTCCCTTGAGGAACTCGGAGCTGACCGCCGCGATCCGGATCATCTCGGCGAAGCCGAGCGTCACCAGCGCCAGGTAGTCGCCGCGCAGACGCAGCGTCGGCGTACCGAGCATGACGCCGGAGACCATGGTCAGGCCGATCGCGATCGGCACCACCGCCAGCCACGGCCACAGCGTCTTGAGGTCGCTGCTCGGCGAGGTCAGCACCGCGACCGTGTACGCGCCGACGGCGAAGAAGCCGAAGTAGCCGAGGTCGAGCAGGCCGGCGAAGCCGACCACGATGTTGAGTCCGACCGCCAGCAACACGTAGATCGAGACCGTGAACATCACCTGGGTGAAGTTCGCTCCCGGGGTCGGGATCGGCCCGAGGTACTGGTAGAACTCCCTGTTCGGCAGCGCGTAGAAGAACGCGATGACCGCGGCCAGCAGCACCCAGCGCACCCAGCGCGGCGCGTGGTGCCAGCGTTCCGAGATCGCGTGCCGGCCCTGCCGCAGCTTGTCCGCCGCCGTCTCCCGCCGCTCCGGCGGGTCGATGGTGGTCGTCATGCGCGTGCCCTCCCCAGTGATTCGCCGAGCAGACCGGTCGGCCGGAACATCAGCAGCACGACCAGCACCGCGAACGCGGCGAAGTCCTTCCACTGACTGCCGAACAGGCCCGCGGCGTAGTTCTCCACGACGCCGAGCAGCAACCCGCCGACGAGCGCGCCCCGCAGGTTGCCGATACCGCCGAGCACCGCCGCGGTGAACGCCTTCAGGCCCAGCAGGAAGCCGACGCTGTAGGTGAGCGTCTGGATCCGCACGTCGTAGAGCAGGCCCGCGACGCCGGCCATGGTGCCACCGGCGATGAAGACCATCAGGATGATGCGGTCCTTGTTGACGCCCATCAGGGCCGCCGTGTTGGCGTCCTGGGCCACCGCCCGGATGCCGCGGCCGGTACGACTGCGGTTGATGAACTGGTCCAGCGCGAACATCATCACCAGCGCGGAGCCGACCGTGAGCAGCTGCACCGCGTCGATCGGCACCCCGGCGATGTGGAACAGCGGCTTCGAGCTGACCAGGATCGGCGCGCCCTCCGGCCGACGCCGGGTGTAGACGCCGAACGCCTCCGAGATGGCGATCGAGGCGCCGATGGCGGTGATGAGGAACGCCAGCGGCGGCGCGTTGCGCTTGCGCAGCGGCCGGTACGCCACCCGTTCGATCACCGTCGCGGTGCCCGCCGAGGCGATGGCTGCCACGATCATCGCCACCAGCAGGTAGAACAGGATCGAGCCGAGGCCGCTGACCTGCGAGTTCTGGTCGAGTCCGAATCCGTTCCAGGTCCAGATCGCGGCGAACGCGCCGGCGATGAAGACCTCGGAGTGGGCGAAGTTGATGAGCCTTAGCACGCCGTACACAAGCGTGTAGCCGAGCGCGACCAGGGCGTAGATGGCGCCCTGCGTCAAGCCGGTCGTGGTGAGTTCCCCGAAGTTGGAGAACAATCCGTCGAAGTCCAAGGGAGGGACGCTCCGTCGCTCAAGAGAAAAAGAGGGCGCGGCCGGGAGCCAGCTCCCGGCCGCACCCGCGATCACTACTCAATCGCCAGTCCAGCGATCGAACGCTCAGGACTTGGGGATCTCCTGGTCCGGGACGACCTTGCCGCCCTGCACCTTGAACGCCCAGACCTTGACCTGCGCCGGGTCGAGCTCGCCACCCTCGACGAACTTGTAGGTGGCGGCAACGCCCTCGCCGCTGTAGCCCTTCACGAACTCCAGCAGGTCGGCGCGGCTGCTCTTGCCGGCCTTGATGCCCGCCAGGAGGATGTTCGCCGCGTCGTAGGCGGTGTCGCTGTAGGTGCCCGGGTCGGTGCCGTTGAGCGCCTTGAAGTCGGCGGCGAAGGTGCCGCGCGCCTCGGTGGACGGAGCGCAGGGGCAGGTGAGGATGGTGCCCTCGGCGGCGGCAGCACCGGCGGAGGTGATGTACGCGCCGTCGTTCACGCCGTCACCGGCGACCAGCGGAGCGGTGACCCCGGCAGCGGTGAGCTGCTTACGGATCAGGCCGGCCTCCTGGTAGTAGCCGCCGTAGAAGACCGCCTTCACGTTGGCGGCCTTGACCTTGGTGACCACGCCGGAGAACTCGGTCTGCTTGCCCTCGCCCTGGACCTTGTCGCTGCCCACGACCGAGGCGCCGAGAACCTTCTTGACCTCGTCGGCCAGGCCGGCGCCGTACGCGGACTGGTCGTCGATGACGTAGACCCGGTCGGCCTTCATCACGTTCTTGATGTAGTTACCGGCGGCGGGGCCCTGGCTCAGGTCGTTGCCGACCGCGCGGAAGAACGTCTTCCAGCCCTGCTCGGCGAGGCTGGGACGGGTCGCGGAGGGGGTGATGGTGACCAGACCGGCCTCGTTGAACAGCGGACCGGCGGCCTCGGACTCGCCCGAGTAGGCCGGACCCACGACACCCAGGATCTTGGTGTCGTCGATCGCCTTCTGGGCCAGACCCGGCGCCTGGTCCGGGCTGCCCTGCGAGTCGAGCTCGGCGAGCTCGACCTTGCAGTCCGGGTTCTCCTTGTTGTACTTGTCGACGGCCAGCTTGACGCCGTTCTTCTCGTTGATGCCCAGCGCGGCCGAGCTACCGGTCAGCGCGCCGAAGAAAGCGATCTTGCTCCCGCAGGCGCTGCCCCCGGAACCCTCATCGTCGCTGCCGCTGGAACAAGCGGTGCCACCGGCGACGAGCGCCAGCATGGCGACCCCGCCGATCACGCGTGCGAGCTTCTGCCTCAAGGCCCGAACCCTCCTCCGTCCATGATCCGAACCACCCGCCGCTGATTGGCCCTTGCGGGGTGGACGAACCAAGACCGTCGTCGCCGGTCTGGGGCGGGACGTTATCCCACCACGAGCGGTGGCGTAAGACCTGGAAAGCGGGGTTGACCGAACCGTTACACGCGGTGGCGGATTCAAGCCGATCGCCGTAAGAACCGAAGGCGGAGAAAGGCTCTCACCAACTAATCCTCGGTAACGGGTCCACCTGCGAGCACCCGCTACCGATCGACGACCGGCAACGCCCCCCACCAGGCACGGGACGTTTTCCCGTCGTCGGTGACCACGAACAGCCCGTCGTCGCCGACGGCCACCGCCAGCGCGGCGTCGCCACCGTCCGGCACCGGCACCGACGTGATCACCGGAAGCCACGACGCGCCGCCGTCACGCGACATCCAGAGCCGTCGCTGAGCCCCGTCACCGGTCACCGCGACGAGCCGCCGACCCGACGCCGCGAGCGCATCCACCGACGACACCCCGGGACCCGCCGCACCGAACCCGCCGACCCGCCGCCACCCCTGCGCCGTACCCACCGGGGCGGCGGACGGCGAGCCGCAGTCGTCGCACGCGCGCCACACCGCGAACCGGTCCCCCACCGGCCCGACGACCACCGGCCCGCCGTCGGCCGCCGCCGCCCGCTCCGCCGCCCCGGCGGCGCCCTCCGGCACCGGCAACGCCACCCGCCGCCACACCCGGCCGTCGGCCGAGAACCACGCGAGCGGCGCCCGGGCCGTACCGCCGGGCGGCAGCAACGACCCCACCACCAGCCAGCCCGGGCCCACCGCCGCCACGTCGTAGGCAGCCGTCCGGCCCCGGCCGTCACTTCCCAGCTCGTCGACGCCCTCGCGCAGGACGAACCCCTCGGCGTCCGGCGACGCCCACACCGCCGCGCCGTCGACCCGCGCCCCCGCGATCAGCCACCCGCCCGGCCCGGCCGCCAGCCGCGACGCGAACACCGCGCGCGGGCCGCCGAACAGCTCGAACGCCGCCGGCGCCTCCCGCAACGGCCCGCCCGGCCGCCAGACCCACGTCCCGGTACGCGGATTGCCGTGCACGCCACCCGTCTTCGCGCCGAGCGCCGCCATCCCGTCGCCCCGGCAGGCCACCGCGTAGAGCACGTGCTGACGGCCGTAGAACGTCTGCGCGCGTACCGGGATCGGCGACCAGGACACGCCGTCCGATGAGGACCACGCCGCCGGCCGCGTCTCCCCCGCCGGATCGATCAGCCCGCCCACCACGTACCAGCGGGCACCGCAGCGCACCGCGTCACGTGGCACCGCGCGGCCCACAGCGCCGGCCGGAAGCGTCAATTCCACGGCCCGCCACTGCGGACGCAGCGGCGCGGGCACCGGCAGCGGCCGCGGGCCGGCGTGACAGGCCCCCAGGAGCAACGCGGCGGCGGTCACGGCGACGAGCGCCGGCCGGACGCGCGCGGAAGGCATGAATCCGATCCTATCGATCGGACGCCGTCCGGCAGGTCAGGAAGCCGGCTGCTCCACCTCGCCGCCGGTGGTCTCGGCGAGGATCCGCTCGGCGACCTCCTTCATGGTCATCCGGTGGTCCATCGCGGTGCGCTGGATCCACTTGAACGCCTGCGGCTCGGTCATGCCGTACGTCGTCATCAGCGCGCCCTTGGCGCGCTCCACGGTCTTGCGGATCTCCAGCCGGTCGGTGAGGCCGGCGACCTCCGACTCCAGCGCGGCGATCTCCGAGTAGCGGGACAGCGCGATCTCGACCGCCGGCACCAGGTCGCTCTTCTGGAACGGCTTGACCAGGTACGCCATCGCGCCGGCCGCCCGCGCCCGCTCCACCAGGTCACGCTGGCTGAACGCGGTCAGGATGATCACCGGGGCGATACGCGCGCCGGCGATCCGCTCGGCGGCGGCCAGCCCGTCCATGATCGGCATCTTGATGTCGAGGATGACCAGGTCCGGCTTGAGCTCCTCGGCGAGCTTGACGGCGGTCTCGCCGTCGCCGGCCTCGCCGACCACCTCGTAGCCCTCTTCGACGAGCATCTCGGCCAGGTCCAGCCGGATGAGCGCCTCGTCCTCGGCGATCAGAACGCGCTTGCGCTCGGCGTCCGCCTGCATCTCGCCCACGAGCCACTCCCACCATCGATCCCGGCACGGTCACCACCCATGCTCCCGCATGAGCCTAGTCGGGTACAGTTACCGCACCCCGCCGGGATGGTGGAACGGCATACACGGAAGTCTCAAACACTTCTGCCCGAAAGGGCTTGCGGGTTCGAATCCCGCTCCCGGCACTTCTTGTCATACACGTGTTCGAGGATGTTGCTGTGCATCCTCCCGAAATGCGGGCACGAGCCCGCGCCCTTCGCGCCCGGGGTCACAACATCCATTCGGTGGCCCGCAGCCTTTCCCTGCCCTACACCACGGTCTGGCACTGGTGCGTCGACCGGCCCCAGCCGGCGGTCTTCGGCAGCGCGGTCCGCTGCTTCCGCTGCCGCCCCGACCAGGACGGGCCACCTGATCCGGCCGCCTACGCCTACCTGCTCGGACTCTATCTTGGTGACGGCCACCTGGTTACCACCGATCGAACGCCGGTGCTCCGCGTCTACTGTGCCGACGCCTGGCCGAGCCTCATCGACAAGTGCGATGCCGCGATGCGGGCGGTGTTGGCAAATAAGGTGCAGCGCATCCAGAAGCGGGGCTGCGTTGCCGTACAGAGCACCGCCGCCCACTGGCCGTGCCTGTTTCCGCAGCACGGGCCAGGCAAGAAACACGAGCGACCGATCGTCCTGGCCGACTGGCAGCGCACCATCGTCGAGGCCCAGCCGGGCGACTTGCTGCGGGGCCTGTTCCACTCCGACGGCTGCCGCTTCGCCAACCGGGTCGTCGTTCGCGGGAAGGAATACGTCTATCCCCGCTACATGTTCTCCAACCGCTCCACCGACATCATGGCGCTGTGCCAGTGGTCCCTCGACCTGCTCGGTATCGCGTGGCGGATGAACCTGCCGTGGTCGCTGTCCGTGGCCCGCCGGGAGGCCGTCGCCGCGCTGGACCGGCATGTCGGCCCGAAGTCCTGACTCGACGGCGCCAGCAACGGCCGGGCGTCAGATCCGCGCCAGCGCCTGGGCGAGGTCCGCCCGCAGGTCCTCCGGGTCCTCCAGGCCGACCGAGACGCGCAGCAGCCCGCCGCACGGCTTGGCGTCGCCCTCGACCGGCCGGTGGGTGAGCGAGGCCGGGTGCTGGATCAGCGTGTCGACGCCGCCCAGCGACACCGCGTGGGTGATCAGTTCGCAGGCGCCGGCGACCTCGGCCGCGGCGGGCGCGCCGCCGCGTACCTCGAAGGCGAGCAGGCTGCCGGTGCCGGACATCTGCCGCCCGACCAGCCCGGCCGGGTCGTGCAGCGACGGGTGGTGGACGCGCTCGACGGCGGGGTGGCCGGCGAGCCAGGCGGCGAGCTTCTCGGCGCCGGCCTGCTGGGCGCGGACCCGCAGCGGGAGGGTCTGGATGCCGCGGTGCAGCAGGTACGCGCCGAGCGGATGCAGGACGGCGCCGGTGACGGCGCGGACCTGCCGCAGCCGGGCGGCCCACTCGGGGGCGCAGGCGATCACGCCGGCGAGGACGTCGCCGTGGCCGCCGATGCTCTTGGTGGCGCTGTGCAGCACGAGCGCGGCGCCGTGGCGGGCGGGCTGCTGGAGCACCGGGGTGGCGACGGTGTTGTCGACGAGCAGCGGGACGTCACCGGCGGCGTGGGCGAGCGCGGCGATGTCGACCAGGTCGAGGCTGGGGTTGGCCGGGGTCTCGACCACGACCAGGGCGGTGTCGGGGCGGATCGCGGCGGCCACGTCGGCGGGGGTGGCCCAGGTGACTGTGGTGCCGAGCAGGCCCGTGGCGAGGACGTGGTCGGTGCCGCCGTAGAGGGGCCGGACGGCGACGACGTGGCGGTTGCCGTCGCGGGTGGCGGCGAGCAGGGCGGCGGTGAGCGCGGCCATGCCGCTGGCGAAGGCGACGGCCTCGGCGGTGCCTTCGAGCTGGGCGAGCGCGGTCTCGAACCGGGCCACAGTGGGGTTCCAGAGGCGCTGGTAGACGGCGCTGCCGCCGGCCGGGAGGGTGCCGCCGGTGGCGAGCGTCTCGTAGTCGTCGCCGCCGCCGGCCACCGAGGGCAGCGGGTTGGTGGTGGACAGGTCGATGGGCGGGACGTGGACGCCGAGCCCGGCGAGGTCGGCGCGCCCGGCGTGTACGGCTGCGGTGTCCACGGAAGTCATGACGGAACTGTCGAACATGACGACGCTGGTGGGCAATAGCAGCGAACAAGATTCTGCCGATTGCGCTTTCGCCCGGCGGTGATTCGGTGAAGGATGGTCACATGCCTGCCGCACCGAATGATGTACGGCCGTTCGCCGGCCTGGACGACACCGACCGCGCGATCCTCACCGAACTGGCGGCCGACGGCCGGCTGCCGAACAACGCGCTGGCCGAGCGCGTCGGGGTGGCGCCGTCGACGTGCCTGACGCGTACCCGGGCGCTGCGCGAGTGCGGGGCGATCCGCGGGTTCCACGCCGAGGTGGACCCGGCGGCGGTGGGTCTGCCGTTGCAGGCGCTGGTGTCGGTGCGGCTGACCGCGCACGAGCGGGCCGCGGTGGACGCGTTCCGCGCCCGGTCGGTGCGACTGCCAGGGGTGGTGTCGGTGTTCCACGTGGCCGGCGCGGAGGACTACGTGCTGCACGTACGGGCCGCCTCCGGCGACGCGCTGCGGGACTTCGTGCTCGACCATCTGGCTGTGGATCCGGCGGTGCAGCACACCCAGACCAGCCTGATCTTCGAGCAGGCCCGGGGTATGGGGTAGCGCACCCGGCGGAACAATTCCGGCACGTGGGCTGTTGCACCACGCTGTGATCGACGTACCCATGTCTGTTCTTGATCTTGCCCCGGTGGCGGCGACCGGCAACGCCGGTGAGGCGCTGCGATACACCACGGAGCTGGCCCGCCGCGCCGAGGAGCTGGGCTACCGCCGGTTCTGGGTGGCCGAGCACCACAACATGCCGGCCATCGCCAGCTCCGCCCCGGCGGTGCTGCTCGCGCACCTGGCCGCGAACACCAGCACCATCCGGCTCGGCTCCGGCGGGGTGATGCTGCCCAACCACGCGCCGCTGGTGGTGGCCGAGCAGTTCGGCACCCTGGAGGCGCTGCACCCGGGCCGGATCGACCTGGGCATCGGCCGGGCGCCCGGCACCGACCAGGTGACCGCGCTGGCGCTGCGCCGCACCATGGAGGGCCTGTCCGCCGAGCACTTCCCGCGCGAGCTGGCCGACCTGATGAACTACTTCTCCGGCGCCGAGCCCGGCCCGATCACCGCGACGCCGGGGCGGGGCCAGTCGCCGCAGGTGTGGCTGCTCGGGTCCAGCGGGTTCAGCGCGCAGCTGGCCGGTCTGCTCGGGTTGCCGTTCTCGTTCGCGCACCACTTCAGCTCGCAGAACACGATCCCGGCGTTGCAGCTCTACCGGCAGAACTTCCGGCCGTCGCAGTGGCTGGACCGGCCGTACGCGATGGTGGCCGTCAACGCGGTCTGCGCGGAGACCGACGAGCGGGCCGAGTGGCTGGCCGGGCCGGCCGGGCTGTCGTTCCTGAAGCTGCGCTCGGGGCGGCCGGAGCCGCTGGTCACGCCGGAGGAGGCGGCGGCGTACCCGTACTCGGAGTTCGAGCGGGAGTTCGTCGCCCAGCGCCGCGACGGGCAGGCGACCGGTTCGCCGGAGACGGTGGCCCGGCAGCTCGGGGAGCTGCTGGAGCGCACCGGCGCGGACGAGCTGATGCTCACCTCGATGGTGTACGACGTGGCCGACCGGGTCCGCTCGTTCGAGCTGATCGCCGAGAAGGTGGCGGGCGGGCTGCGCCGGGAGGGCTGAAACACGCTCTTCATAGCCACGTCACCGCAGCGTCGCGTGGGACGCATAACTTTGTCCCCGGTGGTGGTACGGCATTCCCGGTCGGGACGGGTCGGGAATGCTGCGGTGTGGAGCACCGGGTCGCCGGCGGAGCGGATTCCGCGGCCGGCGACCCGGTGCCTGCCGTTTCAGCGCAGGTAGATGTTCGGCGCCGGCGGGGTGCTCATGCCGTCGCCCAGGAAGTAGCCGGGGTGCGGCGGCTGGTTGTACGCGGTGTTCTGCCAGGCCACTGCCACCCGGTACTGCGGGTCGTGCATCAGCGTCGGCAGGCGCAGGCCGGTGGTCACCGGCGTGCTGTAGATCCGTAGCGCGGTGCTGTCGCTGGTGCGCCAGACGACCTCCTCGCGCCAGTCGCCGAGCAGGTCCGCCGAGAGGGCCGGGGTGGACTTGGTGCCGTTGTTCGAGGCGACGCCGCTGCCGGTGAGCAGCCGGGTCTCGCCGCCGGTGCCGTACTTGTCGATCTTCGTGGCGTCGAGCAGTTCCCGTACCGGGTCGCCGTCCCACCAGATCAGGAAGTTCGCCGACGACGGCTTGCGCCCGACGTTCTGTCCCCGGGTGTTGAGCAGCCCGTCGACAGCCGACGACCAGGACTCCGCGCCCGGGCTGCCGGCCCAGACGTCGCCGGAGACGCCGCGGCCGTTGTCGCCGCTGGGCGCGGTCTGCCAGATGATCTGCCCGGTACGCGCGTCGGCCATCCAGGAGCTGGGCTTGCTGCCGTCCTCGTCGACCTTGAACACCTCCAGGCCGGAGCGGAAGGGGTCGAGGTCGCCGACGTGCAGCGCGTCGCCGTGGCCGTTGCCGGTGGAGTACAGCAGCCGGCCGTTGTCGTCGATCGTGGCGGCCCCGTACACGATTTCCTGGCGGCCGTCGTTGTCGACGTCGGCCACGGAGAGCTGGTGGTTGCCCTGGCCGGCGGCGGCGCCGTTGCCGGAGGCGTTCGAGTCGAACGTCCAGCGCTTGCGCAGCGTGCCGTCGCGGAAGTCCCAGGCCGCGACAACGGCCCGGGTGTAGTAGCCGCGCGCCATGATCAGCGAGGGGCGCTGCCCGTCCAGGTACGCGGTGCCGGCCAGGAACCGGTCGACCCGGTTACCGTACGAGTCGCCCCAGGACGAGACGGTGCCGCGCGGCGGGTCGTAGTCGACAGTGGACAGCGCCGCGCCGGTGCGGCCGTCGAACATGGTCAGGTACTCCGGGCCGGCGAGCACGTAGCCGCTGGAGTTGCGGTGGTCGGCCGAGCCGTTGCCGATCACCTGGCCGGTGCCGGAGCGGGTGCCGTCGGCGGTCTTCATGGCCACCTCGGCGTCCCCGTCGCCGTCGTAGTCGTACACCTGGAACTGGGTGTAGTGGGCGCCGGCGCGGATGTTGCGGCCCAGGTCGATGCGCCACAGCCGGGCGCCGGTGAGCGTGTACGCGTCGACGTAGACGTTGCCGGTGTAGCCGGACTGGGAGTTGTCCTTGGCGTTCGACGGGTCCCACTTGAGCACGAACTCGTAGCGGCCGTCGCCGTCGAGGTCACCGACGCTCGCGTCGTTCGCGGAGTAGCTGTAGCCCTCCCCGGACGGGGTGGTGCCGCCGGGCGGCGGCTGGATCGGCACGTCCAGGTAACCGTTGGCGAACTGGAGCGCCGGGGCGGACGCCGCCTGCTCGGCGCCGTTCACCACGGCCCGCACGGTGTACGCCGATCCGGCCGCCGCGCCGCTGTCCAGGTACGTGGTGGCGCCGGTGATCGGGCTGGCGTTCACCTTGGTGCCGCCCCGGTAGAGGTTGAACGTCACGCCGGTGGTCTCGGTGCCGAGCAGCCGCCAGGAGACCAGGTTCCCGCTGCCGGAGCGGACGCTGACCAGGCCCCGGTCGAGGTCCTCCATCTGCTTCGCGCCGGCCGGCGGGGTGGTCGGCGGCGGAGTGGTGGGCGGCGGGGTCGTCGGCGGGGGTGTGGTCGGTGGCGGCGTGGTGGGCGGCGGTGTGGTGGGTGGGGGCGTCGACGGAGGCGGGGTGGTGGACGGCGCGCCGGTGCAGGCGGTGCCGTTGAGCGTGAACGCGGCCGGTACCGGGTTCGACGCGTTGTTCCACGAGCCGTTGAAGCCGAAGTTCGCGGTGCCACCGGTGCCGAGGGCCGCGTTGTAGCCGGCGTCGCGCGCGCTCACCTGCGCGCCGGACTGGCTGACCGTGGCGTTCCAGGCCTGGACGACCTGCTGGCCGGCGGCGAAGCTCCAGCCGAGGGTCCAGCCGTTGACCGGGTCGCCGAGGTTGGTGACTGTCACGTCGGCGCCGAAGCCGCCGCTCCACTGGTTGGTGATCCGGTAGTCGACCCGGCAGGCGGCGGCCGCCGCCGCGGCGGTCATCGTGGTGAGCACGCCGGCCGACAGGGTGACCGCCGAGGCCGCGGCGAGCAGCGCGAGCCGGCGGCGTGGGGTGGTGAGGTGCACGGGGATGCCTTTCGCGGAGGTCAGGCACGCGAGGACGCCGGCCTGCCCGGGCCGGCGGGAAGGTACGTGCCCTGCTGCGACGGGCGACGTCAACGCATCGACGTCGGTGATTAGGCTCCGCGCTCCGTCAGCCTAGGTCACCGCCGGACACCCCCACAAGCGCGGCGACGCGGCGGATCGTCGGCCCGCGAGAAGAGACGGCCGACAGCCGATATACCGCAGAGTCATGAATATGACCGAGAGGCATATCGGCCAGCAGGACGTCTCTCTTGGACGAGCGACACGCCGGTGCAGACCCGCCGGGGCGAAGGCGCGGCCCGGGCCGCGAGGCGGCTCAGCCCTCGACAGCGGCGGCGAGCTTCCGCGACTCCGCGGCCTCGTCGGTCTCGGCGGCGGCGACCGGCGCCGGCTTGGCGGCGCCCGCCGGCTCGACGATCTCCCCCGGCTCCGCCGACCGCGCGGGCTCCCCCGCCTCGGCCGGCGACGCGGAGACGACCGCGGCCTCGGCCGGCGACGCGGAGGCGAGCGCCGCCTCGACGGTGGCGCGGGCACGGCGGGTACGGCGCAGCGCGCGCACCGCCAGGACGATGGCGGCCACCCAGGCGACGCCGAGCAGCGCGTACACCACCGCCGGCACCGGGCCGCCCAGGTCACCGGCGCGCAGCAAGGTGCGGGCGTTGGTCAGCACGATCACGCCACCGATCACGGCGCCGAGCAGCTGGGCGGGGACGATGCGGACCAGCCAGGCCGCGATCGGCGCGGCGATCAGGCCACCGACCAGCAGCGCGCCCACGATGGGCAGCAGGAAGCCCTCGGAGCCCAGTCCGATCAGGAAGCCGACGCTCGCCGCGCCGGCCACGACGAACTCGGAGGTGTCCACCGAGCCGATGACCTTGCGGGGCTCCATCCGGCCGGAGACCAGCAGCGCCGGGGTGGCCACCGGGCCCCAGCCTCCACCGCCGGTGGCGTCGACGAAGCCGGCGACCAGGCCGAGCGGGGCGAGGAAGCGGCTACGCAGCCGGCCGCCGGCGCGGTTGGCGCGCAACGGCCGGGAGAACCGCACCAGCAGGTACGCGCCGAGCGTGAACAGGATGGCCGCCATCCACGGGGCGGCCGCCTCGGTGGAGATGGAGCTGAGGAACGTCGCCCCGGCGAACGCGCCGATCGCTCCGGGCAGCGCGATCCGGCCGACGACCCGCCAGTCGACGTTGCCGAAGCGCCAGTGCGAGACGCCCGCGGCGAGCGTGGTGCCGATCTCGGCCAGGTGCACCGAGGCCGACGCGGCGGCCGGCGCGACACCGGCGAGCAGCAGCAGCGTCGAGGAGGTCAGCCCGTACGCCATGCCGAGCGAGCCGTCGACCAGTTGCGCGGCGAGCCCGACGAGGGCGAGTACCAGCAGCTTGCGCACGAGCGCCCCCTGACTTTTCGGTATCTCCTATCAACTTGGTCGACAATGCGGCACGGAGGTGGTCCCGGTCAAGTCCCCCATCCGGTTGGTAGGACGCGCCGGACGGCGCGGTCAGGTCCAGGCGCGCGGGTCGGCGGCCAGCTCGTTGACCCGGCCGGGCAGAGCCCCGGAGGCCACGTCGGCGATCGTGACCAGCTCGAGGATCTCCCGCTCGCTGGCTCGCAGCGCGATCCAGACGTCCTGCAGCGCGCGGGCCGCGCCCTGGTAGCCGAGCTGTTCCGGACGGTGGCCGCGCACGTGCGCGAGCGGACCGTCGATGACGCGGATCACCTCGGCCAGGGAGATCTCACCGGCCGGGCGGGCCAGCCAGTAGCCCCCCTCGGGACCACGCTGGGCGTGCACGATGCCGCCCCGGCGAAGCTGGAGCAGGATGCTCTCCAGGAACTTCGGCGGGATGTCCTGGGACCGGGCGATCTGCTCGGCGGTCACCGGGCGGCTCCGCTCGGCGGTCCCGTCCGCGACCGAGGCCAGCTCAGCGGCTGCGCGGAGGGCGTAGTCGACCCGGGCGGAAAGACGCATACGGCCAGGTTAGTCCGCTGGAGTGCGGGCCGCCTCGCCGACCCGCGCCCGGACGATCATTACCCGCCGCTCAGCCCCCGACCCGGCGCAGCAGGCCCTCCTGCACGGCGCTGGCGATGTGCCGCCCGTCGGCGGTGAACATCCGCCCGGTGGCCAGGCCACGGGCGCCCGACGCCGACGGGCTCCAGCAGTCGTACAGGAACCACTCGTCGGCGCGGAACGCCCTGTGGAACCACAGCGCGTGGTCAAGGCTCGCGCCGACCACGCCGCCCGGGCCCCACACCTCGCCGTGCACGGACAGCACCGAGTCCAGCAGCGTCAGGTCGGAGGCGTACGTCAGCGCGCACGCGTGCAGCAGCGGGTCGTCCGGCAGCTTGCCGTCCAGGCGCATCCACACCCGCTGGTGCGGTTCGGCCGGGCGGTCGCCGGGGCGTACCCAGCCGGGCTCGCCGACGTAGCGCACGTCGATCGGGCGCGGGATCATCCCCCAGATGCCGAGCCGCTCCGGGTAGCGGGAGAGCCGGTCGGTCATGGTCGGCACGTCGTCCGGGCCGGGCACGTCCGGCGGCACCGGGGCGTGGTGGTCCAGCCCTTCGTCCTGCCGGTGGAACGACGCCGACATGAAGAAGATCGGCTTGTCGTGCTGCAACGCCACCGAGCGGCGCACCGAGAAGGACCGGCCGTCGCGGACGTTCTCCACCTGGTACTCGATCGGCTCGGCCGGGTCGCCGGGACGCACGAAGTAGCCGTGCAGGGAGTGCACGGCCCGCTCCGCGTCGACGGTGCGGCCGGCCGCGACCAGGGCCTGCCCGGCGACCTGCCCGCCGTAGACCCGCTGCGGGCCCACCGGCGGGCTCATCCCCCGGAAGGTCATCTCCCCGGTACGGGCGAGGTCGAGCACCTCCAGCAGCTGGTCGACCGCCGCCTGCCCGGTCGCCGCACCGCCACCGCTCACTGGAGAGCTCGCGCCGAGGCCGCATCCACGAGCGAACCCAACTGGTGCACGCGCAGCGTGTTGGTGGAGCCGGGGGTGCCGGGCGGGCTGCCCGCCACGATCACCACATAGTCGCCCGGGTTGGCCCGGTTGAGGCCCAGCAGCGCCTGGTCGACCTGGCGGAACATGTCGTCGGTGTGCTGGACGAACGGCATCAGGAACGTCTCCACGCCCCAGGAGAGCGCGAGCTGGTTGCGCACCTCCGGCACCGGCGTGAAGGCCAGCAGCGGCAGGTCGCAGTGCAGCCGGGCGAGCCGCTTGACGGTGTCGCCGGTCTGCGAGAACGCCACCATGGCCTTGGCGCCGATGGCCCGGGCGATGGAGGAGGCGGCCACGGTGAGCGCGCCGCCGTGCGTACGCGGGTCGTGCTGCAACCGGGGGACGGCGATCGAGCCGGCCTCGGTGGTGGTGATGATCTTGGCCATGGTGCTGACGGTGAGCACCGGGTACTTGCCGACGCTCGTCTCGCCGGAGAGCATCACCGCGTCCGCGCCGTCGAGCACCGCGTTCGCCACGTCGGAGGCCTCGGCGCGGGTCGGGCGGGAGTTCTCGATCATCGAGTCGAGCATCTGGGTGGCCACGATGACGGCCTTGGCGTTCTCCCGGCACAGCTGCACGGCGCGCTTCTGCACCAGCGGCACCTGGTCCAGCGGCAGCTCGACGCCGAGGTCGCCGCGGGCGACCATGACGCCGTCGAAGGCCAGCACGATCGCCTCCAGGTGATCCACCGCCTCCGGCTTCTCCACCTTGGCCAGGACCGGGCGGCGCACGCCCTCCTCGTCCATGATCGAGTGGACGAGCTTGATGTCCTCGGGCGAGCGGACGAACGAGAGCGCGACCAGGTCGACACCGAGGCCGAGGGCGAAGCGCAGGTCCTCCGCGTCCTTGTCCGACATGGCCGGGACGCTGACCGCCACGTTCGGCAGCGAGACGCCCTTGTTGTTGGAGACCGGGCCGCCCTCGGTGACCAGGCACCGGATGTCGTTGCCGGTGACGTCGCTGACCTCGACCGCGACGCGACCGTCGTCGATCAGCAGCCGGTCGCCCGGCTTCACCTCCTGCGGCAGCTTGCGGTAGGTGCAGGAGACCCGCTCCTTCGAGCCGAGGACGTCGTCACCGGTGATCACGACCGAGTCGCCGGTGCGCCACTCGTGCGGGCCGTCGGCGAACCGGCCCAGCCGGATCTTGGGCCCCTGGAGGTCGGCGAGCACCGCGACCGGCTTGCCGGACGCCTCGGCGGCCTCCCGGACCAGCCGGTAGACCGCTTCGTGGTCGGCGTGACTGCCGTGGCTGAAGTTGAGCCTCGCCACGTTCATGCCCGCCTCGACAAGCCCTCGGATACGCTCCGGGGACGAGGTGGCGGGGCCGAGAGTACAGACGATCTTCGCGCGGCGTGTCACGCCCATCAGGCTAGTCTCTCCTCCGGATCGGCCTCCCGGCCGACCCCTTGCGGACAGCGGAACAGTTGTCCAACGACGCGCGTCTACCGCGCGGGCGGGCGGTTGGCGTACCGCACCGGAACGTCGTGTGTGGCGGGCATCGGCGACCGCGCGGCGGAAATGGTACCCCTCGCTGTCACGTGCCGGCCGGGTGCTCCCGTGGATGCCGTCCGCCCTCGCCGCGGCGCGGCCCCGGCGGACCGGCCGGGGGCAGCGTGGGCACGGCCGAGAACGTCCCGCGCGGGTCGTAGCGGCGCTTGGCCCGGCGCAGCCGCTCCCAGTTCGATCCGTACGCCAGGCGCACCCGGTCGGTCTCCTCGGGCGCGAGCAGGTTCGGGTAGCCGCCGGGCAGCGCGTGCGGGGCCAGGGCGGCGCTCGTGTGCTCGGCCCACGCCCGGTGCGGCGCCGGGTCGCCGCCGGGCGGCCAGACCGCGATGATCTCGGCGAGCAGGTGGTCGGCGCGCAGCCCGAACGCGGTCCGCTGCACCGGGACCCGGCTCGCGGCGCCGTGGAAGTGGTGCAGCGCGATCGCCGAGAACGGCGACGAGACCACGCCGGCCGCCGCGGTCAGCGCCGCCACCACCGGCTCGTCGACGCGGGCCAGCCATCGGGTACGCAGCAGGTAGTGGTTGCCGTCGGCCATGCCGCCGTCGAACAGGCGCAGCACGTCCTCGTACGCCAGCGGGGCGACCTGGTCGACGATCGGGGTGCCGAGCGCGCGCAGCCGGTCCACCGCGGCCCGGCCCGCCGCCGCGTCGTCGCCGATGAAGACCGGGGCGAGGAACACCACCGGTTCCCCGGCCGGGCCGGGCAGGAACCCGGCCATCACGGTCAGCTCGTCCGGGGCGTCCCGCACGGCCTGCCCGTAGCCGCGCAGCACCGCCGTCGCCTGGGCCGCCGGGAACAGCAGCATCCCGGCGAACGCGGCGGCCAGCGGATGGGTACGCAGGCGCAGCGCGGTGACCACGCCGAAGTTGCCGCCCCCGCCGCGCAGCGCCCAGTACAGCTCGGGCTCGTGCTCCGCGTCGGCGGTGACCCGCCGGCCGTCGGCGAGCACGACCTCGGCGCCGAGCAGGTTGTCCAGCGCCAGCCCGTGCCGGCCGCAGAGCGGGCCGTACCCGCCGGCCATTGTCAGCCCGGCCAGCCCGACCGCGCGCACCACGCCGGTGACCACGACCCGGTCGTACGGCCGCAGCGCGGCGAGCGCGTCGGCTGCCGTCGCCCCGCCGCCCACCGTGACAGTCGACGCGCCGGGGCCGATGTCGACCTGGCGCATCCCGGTGAGGTCGACGACCAGGCCGCCGTCGCGCAGCGCCCGGCCGGCCCAGTCGTGGCCGCCGCCGCGCACGGACAGCGGCAGCCGGCAGCGCCCGGCGACGCGGACCGCGAGCGCGACCTCGTCGGCGTCCTGGCATCGGGCGACGAGCGCGGGCGTGCCGGCCGGGGCGCCGTTCCAGAGCCGGACGGCGGCCGGGAAGCCCGGGTCGGCGGGGGTGAGCAGGCGGGCGCCGAGCGCCTCGCGGAGCAGGCCGGTGGCGCGGGGCAGGTCCGGGGCGGAGGTCATGGCGACTCCTCGGCCGACCCGGGCCGGCGGCGCCGGACGCGCCGGGATCGGCTCACTGCGCCGGACGCTAGCACCGGCGCACCGGCCCCGCCGTCGCCCGCGCGACAGTGCTTCCGGCCGTCAGCTCTCCGTCTTGACCAGCGGGAACTCCAGCGAGCCGGCTGGGCAGAGGAAGGTCAGCACCTCGACCCGGTAGAGCCCGGCCTGCACCGCCGGGTCGGCCTCCATGACGCTGCGCACGTCGTCCACCGAGCCGGTGCGCGCGAGGCCGAAACCGATCGGCGGGTCCGGTTCCCGGGCCGGGCCGTCCACCGAGCCGTCGACGAGCACGATGCCGCGCCGTTGCAGCGCCCGCATGTGCTGCAGGTGCTCGGCCTGCAGCCGCTGCACGGTCTCGTCCGGCAGGGCCCGGCCGGAGGGCCCCGGGTAGAGCACGATGCACTCGTACGTGTCCAGCGCGAAGTCGAGCTGTGGCGTCGCGCCCATGCGCACCTCCTGACCGGCGTTGCGCTCAGCCTCGCACGACGGTCCGGTGCGCCGGGGCCGCTCGCCGCAACTGCCAGTGCTTCGCCGCCGCGATTCGGGGAATGTCCAGGGGTCGGGGCGCGCGCCGCCCGCGACCGCGTACGAGCACAGGAGGACCGCGATGGCCACCAGCACCCAGCCCGCCAAGGCGTCGGGCAGTTACCGGATCGGTGGTGACCTGCGGGTCGACCGCCTCGGCTACGGGGCGATGCAGCTCACCGGCCCCGGCGTGTGGGGCGACCCGAAGGACCCGGCCGAGGCGGTACGGGTGCTGCGCCGCGCGTACGAGCTGGGCGTCACGTTCATCGACACCGCCGACTCGTACGGGCCGTTCGTCAGTGAGCTGCTGATCCGCGAGGCGCTGCACCCGTACGCCGACGACCTGGTCATTGCGACCAAGGCCGGGCTGACCCGCTCCGGCCCGGACGACTGGCGGCCGGTGGGGCGCCCGGAGTACCTGCGCCAGCAGTGCGAGCTGAGCCTGCGCCACCTGGGCCTGGACTGCATCCCGCTCTACCAGCTGCACCGCATCGACGCGAAGGTCCCGCTGGCCGACCAGCTCGGCGAGCTGGCGCTGCTGCGGCAGGAGGGCAAGATCCGGCACATCGGGCTGTCGCAGGTCAGCGTCGAGGAGATCGAGGCGGCCCGGGAGATCGTGCCGATCGTGTCGGTGCAGAACCTCTACAACCTGGCCGACCGCAGCGCGGAGGACGTGCTGGAGCACTGCGAGCGTCACGACCTGGCGTTCATCCCCTGGTTCCCGATCGCCACCGGCGGCCTGGCCCGCCCCGGCGGCCCGCTGGACGCGATCTCGACCGGCCACGGCGCCAGCCCGGCGCAGCTCGCGCTGGCCTGGCTGCTGCGCCGGTCGCCGGTGATGCTGCCGATTCCGGGTACGTCGTCGGTGGCGCACCTGGAGGAGAACGTCGCGGCGGCCGAGGTGGAGCTGACCAACGACGAGTTCGAGGCGCTGGCCAAGGCGGCCTGAGTCGGCGGTCACACCCACCCGAGCGGCCCTTTCGCGGACAGTGATCGGACAACTACCGTCAGAAGGATTCTCACGAGTGGGGGTCCGCTGTGGAGGAGTTCGACTACGTCATCGTGGGGGCCGGCGCGGCGGGATGCGTGCTGGCCAACCGGCTCACCGAGGATCCGGGGACGCGGGTGCTGCTGCTGGAGGCGGGCGGCTGGGACCGCAGCCCGTACGTGCGGGTGCCGAAGGCGTTCTCCCGGCTGATGGACGACGAGCGCACCGCCTGGCACTACCCGGCCGGCACCGGGCCGGGCCGGCAGGAGATCTGGCAGCGCGGCCGGATGATCGGCGGCTCGACGTCGGTGAACGGCATGATCTGGAGTCGCGGCGCGGCCCACGACTGGGACGCCCTCGACCCGCTGGGCTGGGGCTGGTCGGCCATGCGGCAGGTGTTCACGCGGCTGGAGGACCACCCGCTGGGCGCCGCGCCGCACCGGGGCGCGGGCGGCCCGGTGCGGCTGTCGATCGCCACCGGCACCGATCCCCTCGCCGAGGAGATGGTGGCCACCGGCGTCGAGCTGGGCTGGCGCCGGGCCGACGACCTGGACGCCGACGACGACGAGCGGATCGGCTACCCCACCGCGACCATCCACGACGGACGGCGGGTCAGCGCCGCCGACGCATTCCTGCACCCGGTACGGCGCCGGCCCAACCTGGCCGTCGAGGTCGGCGCCGTCGTGCTGCGGGTGCTGGTCGAGGGCGGCCGGGCGGTCGGCGTACGGGTGGCACGCGACGGCCGGGAGGTCGAGCGCCGGGCGGCCGGGGAGGTGATCCTCGCGGCGGGCGCCCTCGCCACCCCGCACCTGTTGCAGGTCTCCGGCATCGGGCCGGCGGACACGCTGCGCGCCGCGGGCGTGCCGGTGCTGCTCGACCGGCCCCGGGTCGGCGCGGGGCTGCGCGAGCACCGGTCGATGGTGCTCCAGTACCGCCTCGCCGAACCCGGCGGCCACAACATGACCCTCGGCAGCCCGCTCGGGCAGGCCCGGGCGGCGCTGCGCTGGCTGCTCACCCGAGGCGGCCCGCTCGCCCTGCCGGTGCTGGACGTGGCGGCCCACGTCAAGTCCCGGCCCGACCTGGACCGCCCGGACGCGCACCTGCTGATGGCGCCGTTCTCCGCCGCGCCGCCGCGCCCCGGCAAGGCCCTCGAACTGGAACGGGAGCCGGGCCTGATGTGCCTGGGCACCGTCACCCGGCCGGACAGTGAGGGCCGCCTGGCGATCACCGACGCGGACCCGCGTACGCCGCCGGCGATCGTGGCGAACTACCTCACCACCGGGCACGACCGGCGGGTGGCGGCGGACCTGTTCCGCCGGATGCGGGAGTTCTTCGGCGCCGGGCCGATCGCGAAGCGGATCCGGGCCGAGACGGTGCCCGGCCCGGCGGTGCGGACCGACGCGGAGATCGTCGAGGCGGCGGTGGCGCGCGGCTACTGCGGTTACCACGCCGTCGGCACCTGCGCGATGGGCGACGGCGACGACCACGTGGTCGACACGCGGTTGCGGGTACGCGGCGTCGACAGGCTGCGGGTGGTCGACGCGTCGGTGCTGCCGGTGATGGTGGCCGGCTGGACCAGCGCCCCGGTGAGCGCGCTGGCCTGGCGGGCCGCGGACGTGATCCGCGGGCGGGACGCGAGCTGAAACGTGCCCGGGCCCGCGCGACGGCGGGCCCGGGCACCCGCGTCAGACCGCGAAGCAGTTCGGCTGGACCGGGGCGCCGGCGAGCACCTGGCGCACCACCGTGTACGTGGTGCCGTCCAGCACCAGCCCGAGGTGGCCGACGACCCGCAGCGGGCACCACGCCTGCACCAGGACGTTCGTGGCGCCGTCGGCGAGCAGCGCGTTGTCGACCGGCCGGACCAGCTCGTCCTGCCAGGTCCGCACTGTGGCCCAGCGCACCGGCCCGGGGGTGTCGTCGCCGGCGTTTAGGTCGGCCAGGAAGCTCGACCCGATCGTCATCTGCTGGCAGGCGATCACTCCGGCGCAGCTGCCCAGCCCGAGGAAGGCGACCAGGTTCGCGACGTAGGTGCCGTACTGCGGGCTGCCGAGGCTGACGTACTGGTCGACGGTGGCGGCGCCGCCGAGGTACTTGACGTACCAGCGGCTGACCAGGCCGCCCTCGGAGTGGCCGACCAGGTCGACCCGGGCCGCCCCGGTGGCGGCGCGGACCCGGTCCACGTAGGACGACAGCGCCCGGGCGGACTCGCGGATGTCGCCGAGGCCGAGGTTCGGCAGCTGGTAGATCGAGACCCGGTAGCCGTCGGCGCGCAGCCGGGCGGCGAGCGGCTCGTACGCGATGGAGATTCCACTCAGGCCGCCGACCACGATCACCGGGTCGACCGCAGCGGCGGCGGCGCGTTGCGCGGCGGTGGTGACGGTGGCCGTCTTCGACGGGGCGGCGGGTTCGGCGGCGGCCGCCTGGGCGGCGGCCGGGACGAGCAGGACGGTGGCGGCGGTGGTGGCGGCCAGGATCGTTCGGAGCAGCATGGGCTGCACCTCCGAGGGGGAGGCACCCGGGCGGGCCGGGAGGGGACGGGTGGGATCCGATCGATCGTGGACACGATGATGCGTGTCCGATTTCACACACGTCAATGAAAAGTTACGCAGCGGTAACCCTTGTCGCGCCCTCCGCGCAAACCGGCAAGCCGGGCCGGGCCGTCAGTTGCCCAGCGCCTGGACCTTCGCGATGGTCTCCTGGACGTGCTGCCGGGCCGGCTCCCCGCCCTGCGCGGCCTGCGCCAGCGCCTGCCGGTAGGAGTCGATGACGCCGATCAGCGGCCCGGCCGTGGCCCCCTCCAAAGCGCCCGCCACCAGCGCCCGCGCCTCCGCCGCGTCCTGCGCCGCGGCAGCCGTGCGTGCCTTGGCCTCGTCCAGCTTCTGCGCCGCCGCCGCCAGCCTTGCGATGATCTCCGCCGCGCTCACAGACCCTCCCCCAGCTCACCCACCCTCGGGAACCCTACCGCCCTCCCCCACCCCCACACCTCCGCGATCTTGCAGTTTCCGCCCCGGCAAAAGCCACATCGAGCCCACCCCGGGGGCCACAAGTCCATGATCGACGGCGCGACGCCGCGGGGTCAGCGGAGGAGGCGGAACAGGAGCAGGTAGACGCAGAACAGGGACGGGGAGACCAGGGCGCAGATCACGAAGCCCAGCGGCACGTAGCGCCCCGTCGTGGCCTCGGCGCCGGCCAGCGCCGGGCGGCCCCAGCGGGCCAGCACGACCTGACCGGCCACGAAGGACAGCAGCGGCACCCCGGCGCAGGACAGCGCCGCCACCAGGTCCAGCCCGGCCACCGGCACCGGCGACCCCACGAGCGCGACCAGCATCAGCAGCGAGCCGACGAGCGCGCAGCCGCCGTACACGGCGACCGCCCGGGCCGGCGCCGACCAGGTCGGCAGCAGCACCGGGGTGCGGGCCAGCGCGTCGGCCTGCTGCCCGAACCCGTCGGCCTCCCCGGCGAGCCGCTCCGCCGCCGCCAGCTCCGCCGCCGGGTCACCCGCCCGCGGCGCGGGCACACCCGGAGAGGGGTACGCCCCGACACCCGCCTGCCCCGGCGCGGCGGCTGCGCCGCCGGTCGCGCCGTCCCCCGGTCCGGCGCCCGTCCGCCCGCCCGCATCCGGCGCCTCCGGCGCACCCGGTCCGGCGGCCACCGCGACCGCCGCTGCCGGCGCCTCCGCGGGGACCGAGGTCATCGGCGTGCCGATCGCCTGCCCCAGCCGGTCCAGGTGCTGTCCCTGGGCGACGAGCCGCTGCCCCAGCTTGTCGACGGCGGCCTGCAGGCCACGGCGGCGCTCCGCCTCGGCCGCGATCTCCCGCTCCCCGCCCCGCTGCCGGGTGGACAGCTCCCGCAGCAGCGCCGCGTACTCGTCGAATCCACTCATGTGACGTCTTTCGTTCGCGACTGCGGGGCTCGCAAACCCGGCTCACTCCTCGCGCTCACGGGGCCGTCTTTCGTTCGCGACTGCGGGGCTCGCAAACCCGGCTCACTCCTCGCGCTCACGGGGTGACCTCACTCCCGGCCGCGAACGGCACGATCAGCGCGGTGCGGTGCTCGTGCCGGTCGACGAGCAGGGCGCGGCCCTCGCGCGGCACGTACGCGAGGTCGTGCACGCCGAGGTGCAGGCCCAGGTCGGCGGCGGGCACGTTGAGCGCGACCAGCCCGGTGACGTCGTCGCGCTGCCCGCTGCCGCCGAGGTCGTCGGCGAGCCGGCGCAGCCCGCGCCACCAGCCGAGCACGTGCACGCCGCGCGCGGGCCCCTGGCGCAGCACGGCGCGCAGGTCGTCGTACCCGGAGCGGAACGTCGCCGGGTCGGAGGCGGCGAGCGTCGTTGCGGCGGCGTCCATCCCGAACACCACCAAATAGGTGCGCCCGGGCGCCGGGGCGTCTCCGGTGGCGGCCTCGGCGAGCTGGGCGCGCAGCGCGTCGGCGTCCAGGCGGCGGACCGGGTGCCCGGCGGCGGCGAGCGTCATGGCCAGGTCGTCGGCGGCATCGGTGGTGCCCGGCGCCAGCGGCGCGAACAGGAACCGGGCGGTGCCGGGCGCGTGCTGCCGGGCCAGGGAGAGCGCGGCCGACCGGAGCACCTCCGCGCCGACCGCGGCGGTGCCGACCACTGCCAGGTGCCGGCCCGGGCTGGCGTCGAGCGCGAATCCGGCCGGGCTGCCGGCGACGTCGACCACGCGGCCGACGAGCGCGTACGGCGGGTCGGCGCCGGGCGCCAGCGCGGCCCAGGCGGGGTCGTCGGCGAGCCGGGGTGTCTCGTGCCCCCGGAACACCGACGGCGGGCGCGATCCGGCCGGGCGGGCCGCGTGCAGCTCGTGGCGCAGCGCCGCCAGGTCGGCCGAGGCGGCGTGCGCGTCCGGGAACCGCACCTCCACGTCCGCGCCGGGCGCCCCGGCGGCGGTGTTGACCACTGCCGTGCCGACGGTGAGCCCGCGCGCGGCGTCGTTGCGCGGGTCCAGCACGGCGTCGCCGCCGGGCAGCGCGATCCGCAGCGGGAACTGGCCGAAGATGGCCTCGGCCCGGCCGTAGAGCGCCTCGATGCCGCTGGTGCTCTGGCTGGCCAGCACCAGGTGCAGGCCGTACGAGCGGCCCTTGCGGGCCAGCTCCTCGATCAGGTCGACGGCCTGCCGGGCCAGCGCGTCGTTGCCGGCGAACAGCACGTGGAACTCGTCGATCACGGTGACGATCCGGGGCGGCCGGGCGTTGGGCGGCAGGTCGGCGAGCCGGCTGACCCCGTGCCGCTTGAGCAGGTCGGCGCGGCGGCCCAGCTCGGCGCGCAGCTCGCGCAGCACCGCCACGCCGTACTCGCGGTCGGACTCGATGCCCACCGCGTCGGCGTGCGGCAGCCAGGACGGGTCCCGGCCGGTGGGCACGAACTCGGTGAAGCTCACGCCCTCCTTGAAGTCGAGCAGCATCAGCCGCAACTCGGCCGGGGAGTAGCGGGCCGCCAGCCCGTAGAGCACGTCGAGCAGCAGCACCGTCTTGCCGGCGCCGGTACGCCCGCCGATCAGCCAGTGCGGGGTTGCGTCGTCGAACGCCACCGCGAGCGGGCGGCGTCCGGCCCGGCCGAGCACGGTACGCAGGCCGGAGGCGGCGGACCCGGCCCAGCGCTGCGCCGGCAGCAGGTCGGCGAACGTGACGCCGTCCTGGTCGGCGGCCTCGGCGTACCGGCGGGCCAGCGCGGTCACCGTGGCGTGCGACGGGTCGCCGTCGAGCACCACCGGCGCGGCCAGCCCGCTGCCGTCGGCGCTGAACGGACGGCCGGGCGGGTCACCGACGAGCGTGTACCGCTCGGTGATCCGCAGCTGGGTGGTGGCGCCGAGCGGCGGCGCGGCGCTCGGCCCGGCGGGCGGGTGACCGGCCAGCAGCACGCAGACCCCGGCGGCCGGGCCGGCGTGGGTGAGCGCTGCGAGCCGGGCCAGTTCCCGGGGCGGCGGCGCGGACGCGGCGACCACCACCAGCAGCTCCCGGTCCTCCGGCGCGGACCGCTGGGCGGTACGCGCGTGCCGCTCGGCCGCGTCGAGCAGCGCGGTCGTCTCCGCCTCGGTGGTCGCCGCCGCGGCGAGCACCCCGGCGTCGTGCAGCGGGCGCAGCGGCAGGAACGCCGCGCCGAACGCGGCCTGGTCGATGCCGGCGACCCGGATCGCGCCGGCCGGAGCGGCGGTCAGCAGCCGCACCACCACCGCCCGCAGCAGCTCGCCGACGCGCGGGTCCCGGGCGTCCTGATCGAGCGCCAGGTGCGCGCCCGCGCCCACCGGCACGAGCACCGGGAACGCGCCGTCGACAGTGGTCGCGGCGCCGAGGCGTACCGGAACGGGGTGGGTGGCGATCCGGGCGGTGCCGGGCACCGCGGCGGCCAGCTCACCGCCGAGGCGGGCCAGCCGCGCGACCAGTTCCGGGCTGCCGACCGGCGCCGGACCGGCGGCGCCGAGCAGTTGCCGGGCCGCCTCCCAGTGGCGCAGCGCCTGCCGGTGCCGATCGACCGCCTGCCGGTACGCCGCCGCGAGTCTGCCCACCGTCCGCCCTCCGACGTCATGCGATCGAGGGAACCCTAACCGACGCGCGCCACAGCGGCACGTGGCGCTCCGCACCGGGGATTCGTCCACTGTTCACCCGGCGGCGGACGGGCGCGCCGCCCGCCGTTCCCCCGGCCCGGCTTGCCTTCCTCCAGGCAACCGTGCGCACAGGAAGGCGACGACGTGACCACCTCACCTCTTCCCCGGCGGTCCCTGCTGCGCGGCGGCGTGGCCGGCGGGCTCGGCATCGTGGTGGCCGGCAGCCTGGAGGCGATCGCCGGTCCGGCCGCGGCCCGGCCCGCGTGCCGCCCCGCCGTCGGCTACGGCGATCTGGTGCCGGACCCGGCCGGTCTGCTGGCCCTGCCGCCGGGCTTCTCGTACACGGTCGTCGCGCAGGCGGGCGCGACGCTGCTGGAGTCCGGGCAGCCCACCCCGAGCGACGCCGACGGCACCGGCTGCTTCCGCGGCCCGCACGGCTCGGTGCTGGTGAACAACCACGAGATCGGCGGCGACGAGCCGTACCCGGTGCCGGCGCTGCCCGGCCCCACCTACGACCCGGGCGCCCGCGGTGGCACCACCACCATCGAGGTGGACCGGCACGGGCGGCGGCTGCGCGAGTACGTCAGCGTGGCCGGCACGCACAACAACTGCGCCGGTGGCATCACCCCGTGGGGTACGTGGTTGACCTGCGAGGAGACCGAGCAGCGGGCCGGTGGGCGGTATCTGAAGGACCACGGGTACGTCTTCGAGGTGGACCCGCACGACCGGTCCGCCAACACCGACCCGGTCCCGCTGACGTTCCTCGGGCGGTACTCGCACGAGGCGGTCGCGGTCGACCCGTACACCCACTCGATCTACCTGACCGAGGACGCGAGCGGGCCCAACGGCCTGTACTTCCGGTGGACGCCGCCGCCCGGCTTCCGGGCCGGCAAGGGCGCGCTGCGGGCGCTCGCCCAGCGACCCGACGGCGACACCGCCGGCAGCCTCGCCGCGATGCGCTGCCTGCGCGGCGACGACCACGTGGCCGACCTGTCCGAGGCCACCACGCCGGGCACCCGCTACCGGGTCCAGTGGGTCGAGGTGCCCGACCGCGACGCCCGCACCGTGTCCGTGCGCAAGCAGTTCACCGACGCGGAGGTGACCCGCAGCCGCAAGCTGGAGGGCGCCTGGTGGGGCGACGGCGGCGCGTACTTCGTGGCCAGCTACGCCCGCCACGACGACGGCAGCGCCAACGAGCACGACGGGCAGGTGTGGTTCTACGACCCGCGCCGGCAGACCGTCACGCTGAAGACCATCTTCGGGGTGAACACCGACCCGGAGGCCGACAACGGCAACTACGACGGGCCGGACAACATCACCGTCTCGCCGTACGGCGGGGTGATCCTGGCCGAGGACGGCGAGGGCGTGTCGCACCTTATCGGCGTCACCGAGCAGGGCAGGGCGTACCCGCTGGCGCGCAACGAGCGCAACGACAGCGAGTTCACCGGGCCGACGTTCAGCGCGGACGGGAAGACGCTGTTCGCCAACATCCAGTCGCCGGGGTACGTGTTCGCGATCACCGGCCCGTGGGGGCGGCCGGACAACGGGCACCGCTGAGAAAGGGCGCCGGGCCGGCGGTTCGCCAGGGGGCGGGAACCGCCGGCCCGGCCTCGTTCTGCCCAGGCGGACCGGCGCGTCAGGCGCGCGGGCGCAGGCCGTCCAGCGCGATGGCCAGGACGCGGTCGCGCTGCGCCGGGTCCGGGAACTGGTACGCGGCCAGCCCGCTGATCAGCCGGATCACATCGTCGAAGCCGGCGTCGGGCCGGGCCGCCCCGGCCTCCTGGGCGCGGCGCAGCAGCGGCTCGCCGGTCGCGTAGATCTCGGTGCGGCAGCTGCGGAACACCTCGGAGTCGTGCACCAGTTCCTCGGCCAGCGCCCGCTTGGTGGCCACGTAGGCGACGAACCGGTGCAGCCAGCCGACCAGGGCGTCCCACGGCGGATCGTCGGCCAGGTCGGCGGCGGAGGCGCTGAGCGCCCGCACCTCCTCGACGTAGACCGCCTCGAACAGGTCCCGCCGGTGGGGGAAGTTGCGGTAGAGCGTGCCGATGCCGACGCCGGCCCGGCGGGCGATCTCCTCCAGCGACGCGCCCGCGCCGTGCTCGCCGAAGACCTCGCGGGCGGCGGTGATCAGCGCGTCGTAGTTGCGGCGGGCGTCGGCCCGCTTGGGGCGGCGGGAGAAGACCTCACCGGGCACGGCGGCGTCGGTCATGACGCGCGTCACCCCTTCCGTCTTGCAACCGGAGGCAACCCTCCGCTAAGTTAATGGAGGCACGCCTCCGGTTACTGACCGGAGCCACCCCTCCGGATAGCGTACTCCGGACTTCGGCCGCCACCGCCGCAGGACCGCGCGAGCGGCCACCACTCTCGTACCGAGAACGGGGAGTCGTCCCACATGATCCACTCAACCCGGCGCGGTTCGCGCCGGATCACGTTCCTCGTGCTGGCCGCCGGCGCCGGATTCTTCGCGATGCTCCAGTCGCTGATCACGCCGGTGCTGCCCACGATCCAGCACGACCTGCACACCTCGCCCAGCACGGTGACCTGGGTGCTCACCGCGTACCTGCTCTCCGCGTCCGTCTTCACGCCGATCGTCGGTCGCATCGGCGACATGGTCGGCAAGGAGAAGACGCTCGTCTTCTCGCTCGCCGCGCTCGCGCTGGGCTGCCTGCTGGCGGCAGTGGCCCCGACCATCGGCGTGCTGATCGCCGCCCGCGTGGTGCAGGGCATCGGCGGCGCCGTCTTCCCGCTGTCGTTCGGCATCATCCGCGACGAGTTCCCGGCCGCCCGGGTCAGCTCGGCGGTGGCCTCGATCTCCGCGGTCGTGGCCGTCGGCGGCGGGCTGGGCGTGGTGCTGGCCGGGCCGATCGTGGCCACCCTGGGCTACCGGTGGCTGTTCTGGATCCCGCTGGTCGTGGTCGGGCTGACCGCGGTCGCCGCGCACCGGTTCGTGCCGCGCTCGCCGGTACGCACCCCGGGCCGGATCAACTGGCTCAGCGCCGTACTCCTGTCCGGCTGGCTGGTGGCGCTGCTGCTGCCGGTCAGCAAGGGCGCCGCGTGGGGTTGGAACTCCGTCCCGGTGATCGGGCTGCTGGCGCTGGCCGCGGTGCTCGCGGCCGCCTGGCTGGCGACCGAGGCCCGCGCCGCGAACCCGCTGATCGACCTGCGGATGATGCGCCTGCCGGCGGTCTGGACCACGAACCTCGTCGGGTTGCTCTACGGCGCCTCGATGTTCGCCGTCTACGCGTTCCTGCCGCAGTTCACGCAGATCCCGACGAGCGCCGGGTACGGCTTCGGCGCCAGCATCACCCAGGCCGGGCTGCTGATGCTGCCGATGCTCGTCGGCATGTTCGTGGCCGGCCTGCTGGCCGGGCGGCTGGAGTCCCGGTTCAGCGCCAAGGCGCAGCTGAGCACCGGCGCGGTGTTCAACGTGGCGGCCGCCGCCATGCTGACCGTCGCGCACGACACCCGCTGGCAGGTCGGACTCGCCGGTGGCCTGGTCGGCCTCGGCATCGGGCTGGCGTTCGCCTCGATGGCCAACCTGATCGTGGCGAACGTGCCGGCCGGGCAGACCGGCGCGGCGACCGGCATGAACGCCAACATCCGTACCATCGGCGGCGCGATCGGCGCGGCGCTCGCCAGCGCCGTGATCACCGCGAACCCGCAGCCGAGCGGGCTGCCCCGGGAAGCCGGATTCACGGCGGGCTTCCTGCTGCTCACCGGCATCTCGGTGGCCGCGGCGCTGGCCGCGCTCGCCGTACCCTCCGGCCGCCGCCGGTGGCCCCGGCGGCGCATCGGGCCGGCGGCGCCGGACCTGGCGCCGGCGCCGGAGCTGGTCCCGGCCCGCTGACCTGATGGGGTACGCAGACAGAAGCCCCGCCCGGCGCTTGTGCCGGGCGGGGCTTCGCCGTTGTTGTCAGCCGATCGCGGCGGTCAGCGCGGCCAGGTAGCCGTAGCGGTAGCCGCTGGCGTTCGGGTGGTACGCCTCGATGACGCCGCTGACGTCACGGATCCACGGATCGGCGGCGCACACGCCGTGCCCGGCGAAGAACGGCCGCGCGTCGACGAACGTGCCCCCGGCGGCGGCGGCCCGGCCGGAGATGACGCCGTTGAGCGTGTCGGCGGCCTGGTTGAGGATGGTGCGCTTGTAGCTGCTCATGGCGAGCAGTCCACAGGAGCCGGTCTCGAACAGCCGCGGGTAGCCGAGCACCACCAGCCGGGCGTTCGGTGCCCGGTTGCGGATCGCGGTGTACGTGGCGTCGAGCCGGCCCGGCAGCGTCGCGGTGGCGAACGCCTTCGACTCGTTCACAGCGCTCTCGCAGCTGGAGGTGCTGCCGAAGCGGCAACTGGTCATCACGTCGGCGAACCCGGCGTCGTTGCCGCCGATGGTGATGGTGACCAGCGTGGTGCTGCTGCTGAGCTGGCCGACCTGGTTGGCCAGCACGTCGGCGGTGACCGCGCCGCCGCAGGCCGGGAACTTGAAGCTGGTGACCGAGTGGGCGGCGGCCCAGAGCGGGGCGTACGACTTCTGGCTGCGCAGGCAGGTGGACAGGTCGTACGGGCCGGCGCCGACCCCGGAGGAGTAGGAGTCGCCGAGGGCGACGTAGTTGACTGTGGCCGCCCGGGCGGCGCCGGGCAGGAGCACGGCGCCGAGGACGGCCGCCAGGACGGCGGCGAGCGCGGTACGGACGCGACGGGACATGGCAGAGCCTCCACGGGGCAGGGTGGTGGAGCCCGTTGACCGCGCGCGTGGCCGAGGGATCGGTGCTGTTACTGGTCGGTAATGCTATCGAAACATTTGCCGAAATTGAATAGCCGAGATCGACCGGACGGGACAGATACGTTCACATGTGTCGATTAGCTTGGCGGTGACGACACCCGACGGAGGGAGTCCCCCGTGCGACGCACACTCACGGCGGCCATCGCCGCCCTGACCCTCACCGCGGCCGGCACCACAGTGACCGGCGCGCCCGGCCAGGCCGCCCCGGCCGGATGGGGGCGACCGCAACCCGCGGCGGCCACCCCGACGCCCGGCAGCCCCGGCCTCGGCGACAGCTACTTCCCCGACTACGGCAACGGTGGCTACGACGTCGGGCACTACGACATCCGGCTGCGCTACGAGCCGGCCACCGACCGGCTCAGCGGCACCACCACGATCCTGGCCACCGCCACCAAGGACCTGTCCCGGTTCAACCTGGACTTCCTCCTCGACGTCGAGTCCGTGCGCGTCAACGGCTGGGTCGCCGGCTTCGCCCGAGCCGGCGACCACGAGCTGGTGATCACCCCGGCCCGGCCGCTGACCAAGGGGCAGCAGCTCACCGTCGTGGTGAAGTACGCCGGCGTGCCGTCGCAGACCACGGTGCAGGGCTACACCGCGTGGACCCGTACCGCCGACGGGGCGCTCGCCGTCAACGAACCCGAGTCGGCCTGGTGGTGGTACCCGAGCAACGACCACCCGAAGGACAAGGCCACCTGGGACATCTCCGTGTCGGTGCCCACCGGCGTCGAGGTGATCAGCAACGGCGTGCAGCCACGCGACCCGCTCCCCGAGGCCGGCAACCGCACCCGGTGGAGCTGGCGCAGCGTCAAACCCGGCGCCACGTACCAGGCGTTCCTGGCCATCGGGCAGTACGAGATCGTCACCGACGTCGCGCCGAACGGGCAGCCGGTGGTGAACGCGTACAGCACCACGCTGGGCGAGCGCCTGCCCGCCGCGCGGGCCAGCATCGAACGCACCGCCGAGATCGTCGACTGGGAGAGCGGGCTGTTCGGCCCGTACCCGTTCGAGGCGCAGGGCGGCGTGGCCGGGCCCGTCGACGGCATCGGCTTCGCGCTGGAGACGCAGACCCGCCCGGTGTACGGCCCCGGCTTCTGGCGGCGCGGCGCCAACCCGTACGTCGTGGTGCACGAGAACGCCCACCAGTGGTTCGGCGACTCGGTGTCGGTGGCGGACTGGCGGCACATCTGGCTCAACGAGGGCTTCGCCTCGTACGCCGAGTGGCTCTGGTCCGAGGAGCAGGGCGAGGGCACCGCGCAGGAGTTGTTCGACTTCACCTACGACAGCTACCCGGCCGACTCCGAGTTCTGGCAGGTGCGCCCCGGCGACCCGGGCCCGAGCGGGATCTTCGACGACGCCGTCTACGACCGGGGCGCGATGGCGCTGCACCAGATCCGCCTCACCGTCGGCGACGCCGCGTTCTTCCGGATCCTGCGCACGTGGACCGCCAAGCGGCAGTACGGCAACGGCACCGTCGCGCAGTTCCAGGCGCTCGCCGAGCGGATCTCCGGACGGGACCTCGACGCGGTGTTCACCACCTGGCTGTTCACGCCCGGCCGACCCGACGTGGCCGCCGCCGCGCGGACGAGCGCCGCACCGGCGCAGCCGGCCTCGTGGACGAAGATCCGCGCCGCGCACGACCTCCTCGGCCGCTGACCGGGTGCCGCCGCGCGGCGGCGAGTGTTAAGAAGGGCCCCCTCCTCTACCTGAGGCGTTAAAAGGGGGCCCTTCCTTTCACCTGGCGGCGAGCGGCTGGCGGGCCGGGTCGACCGGGGCGGGCAGGTCGCCCACCCCACCCAGGTACGTGTGGATCGCCGCCGCGGCGGCACGCCCCTCGGCGATCGCCCAGACGATCAGCGACGCGCCCCGATGCATGTCACCGGCGACGAAGACGCCGTCGGCGGCCTGCCAGTCGGGGCCGGAGTCGATCGCGCCCCGGCGGTTGCGGGTCACCCCGAACTGCGCCAGCAGCGGCTGCTGCTCGGTGCCCTCGAAGCCGATGGCGAGCAGCACCAGGTCGGCCGGGATCTCCCGCTCCGAGCCGGGCAGCGCGGTGACGATGCGACGACCGTCCACCTTCTCCACGGTCACCTCGGCGATCCGGACCGCGCGGACCTGGCCGGTGCCGTCGTCCACGAACTCCTGCACGGCGACCGCGAAGACCCGGTCGCCGCCCTCCTCGTGCGCCGGGTAGTTGCGCAGCACCCACGGCCAGGTCGGCCACGGGTCGCGCTCCGCGTCCCGCTCCGACGGCGGCTGCGGGTAGAGGTCGAGCTGGTGTACGCCGGCCGCGCCCTGCCGGTGCGCCACGCCGAGGCAGTCCGCGGCGGTGTCGCCACCACCGATGATCACCACGTGCTTGCCGGCGGCGTCGATCGGCGTGCCGTCGGGCAGCGTGGCCAGGGCCGGCTTCCCCTCCCCGGCGGCGGCCACGACCCGGTTCGCGGCGACCAGGTGCGACATCGCCTGATGCACGCCGCGCAGCGCCCGGCCGGGCGTCTCCGGGGTGTCGCGGCCCTGCAACGCGCCGCAGGCCAGCAGCACCGCGTCGTGCTCGGCGCGCAACTGCTCGGCGGTCACGTCGACGCCGACCTCGACGCCGGTACGGAACCGCACGCCCTCGGCGGTGAGCTGGGCCAGCCGCTTGTCGATGTGCTGCTTTTCCAGCTTGAAGTCGGGGATGCCGTAGCGGAGCAGGCCGCCGATCGCGTCGTCGCGCTCGTACACGGTGACCGTGTGACCGGCGCGGGCGAGCTGCTGCGCGGCGGCAAGCCCGGCCGGGCCGGAGCCGACCACCGCCACCGACCGGCCGGTGGACACGGACGCGGGCCGGGGCCGCAGGCCGTCGCGGGCCACCGCGGCGTCGGCGATCTCCACCTCGACCTGCTTGATGGTGACCGGCTGCTGGCCGCCCAGGCCGAGCACGCAGGCCGCCTCGCACGGCGCCGGGCAGAGCCGGCCGGTGAACTCGGGGAAGTTGTTCGTGGCGTGCAGCGAATCCACCGCCGCGTCCCAGTTGCCGGTGCGGACCAGGTCGTTCCAGTCCGGGATGCGGTTGCCCAGCGGGCAGCCGTCGTGGCAGAACGGGATGCCGCAGTCCATGCACCGGGTGGCCTGCTCGCGGATCAGCTCCTCACCGGCCGGCGGGTAGACCTCCCGCCAGTCGGAGATGCGCACCGGCACCGGACGGCGGGCCGGCAGCCGCCGGTCGTAGCGCAGGAAACCGTTCGGGTCAGGCACGAGCCACCTCCTGGGCGACCGCCCGGGGCGCGGGCGGTACCGGCGCGGCCGGCGGCACGCTGAGCGCGCTCATCACCGCGTCGTCGACGTCTCGGCCGGCGGCTTCGGCGGCCCGCATGATCTCCATGACCCGGCGGTAGTCCCGGGGCACCACTGCGGTGAACTCCTCCACCGCCTGCGGCCAGCGCTTGAGCAGGTCCTCGGCGACCGCCGAGTCCGTCTCGGCGAAGTGCCGCTGGACCAGCTCGTGCAGCCGGTCACGCTCCTCGTCGCGCAGCGGCGACAGGTCGACCAGCTCAGCGTTCACCAGCCGCCGGTCGAGCCGGTGCACGAACGCGGTGCCGCCGGACATGCCGGCGGCGAAGTTGCGCCCGGTCGGCCCGAGCACCACGACAGTGCCGCCGGTCATGTACTCGCAGCCGTGGTCGCCGAGGCCCTCGACCACCGCGACCGCGCCGGAGTTGCGCACCGCGAACCGCTCCCCGACCCGGCCGCGCAGGTAGACCTCGCCACCGGTCGCGCCGTACAGGATGGTGTTGCCGGCGATGATCTGGTCCTCGGCCCGGCGGCCGGGCGCGGCGTCCACGCCGACGAACGGCGCGTCGGCGTCCGGCCGGACCACGATGCGCCCGCCGGACAGTCCCTTGCCGACGTAGTCGTTGGCGTCGCCGTACAGGCGCAGCGTGACCCCGCGCGGCAGGAACGCGCCGAACGACTGGCCGGCGGTGCCTCGCAGCAGGAACTCGACGGTGTCGTCGGGCAGCCCGGCGCCGCCGAAGCGGCGGGTCACCTCGCCGCCGAGCATCGCGCCGACGCTGCGGTGCTCGTTACGCACCTCGACCTCGACCCGGACCGGGGTCTTGTCGCGCAGCGCCGGCCCGGCCAGCTCGATGAGCCGGTTGTCCAGCGCCGCGTCGAGGCCGTGGTCCTGGGCGCGGACACCGCGCCGGGCCGCGCCCTCGGGCAGTTCGGGCAGGTGCAGCACGCGGCTCAGGTCGAGCCCGTGGCCCTTCCAGTGGTCGATCGCCCCGACCACGTCGAGCAGCTCGGTGTGGCCGATCGCCTCTTCGATGCTGCGGAAGCCCAGCTCGGCAAGGTAGCCGCGGACCTCCTCGGCGAGGAAGAGGAAGAAGTTCTCCACGAACTCGGGCCGGCCGGTGAAGCGCTCGCGCAGCACCGGGTTCTGGGTGGCGATGCCGACCGGACAGGTGTCCAGGTGGCACACGCGCATCATCACGCAGCCCTCGACGATGAGCGGCGCGGTGGCGAACCCGAACTCCTCGGCGCCGAGCAGCGCCGCGATCAGCACGTCCCGGCCGGTCTTGAGCTGGCCGTCGACCTGCACGGTGACCCGGTCGCGCAGCTTGTTGAGCAGCAGCGTCTGCTGCGCCTCGGCCAGACCCAGCTCCCACGGGGTGCCGGCGTGCTTGAGCGAGTTCAGCGGGGACGCGCCGGTGCCGCCGTCGTGCCCGGAGATCAGGATGACGTCGGCCTTGAGCTTGGCCACGCCGGCCGCGACCGTGCCCACGCCCACCTCGCTGACCAGCTTCACGTGCACCCGGGCGGCCGGGTTGACGCACTTCAGGTCGTGGACGAGCTGGGCCAGGTCCTCGATGGAGTAGATGTCGTGGTGCGGCGGCGGGGAGATCAGGCCGACACCGGGGGTGGCGTGCCGGGTCCGGGCGATCCACGGCCAGACCTTGTTGCCTGGCAGCTGCCCGCCCTCGCCGGGCTTCGCGCCCTGCGCCATCTTGATCTGGAGGTCGTCGGCGTTGACCAGGTATTCGCTTGTCACGCCGAAGCGGCCGCTGGCGATCTGCTTGACCGCGGAGCGGCGCGCCGGGTCGTGCAGCCGCTCGACGTCCTCGCCGCCCTCGCCGGTGTTGGACTTGCCGCCGAGCCGGTTCATCGCGATGGCGAGCGTCTCGTGCGCCTCCGCCGAAATCGACCCGTACGACATGGCGCCGGTGGCGAAACGCTTCACGATCTCGGAGGCCGGCTCGACCTCGTCCAGCGGCACCGCCGGGCGTACGCCGGTGCGCAGCGTGAACAGCCCGCGCAGCGAGCCCGCCTTCGCGGCCAGCTCGTCGACCTTGGCGGTGTACTGCCGGAACACGTCGTACTGGCGGCTGCGGGTGGCGTGCTGAAGCAGGAAGACGGTCTCCGGGTTGAACAGGTGCAGCTCGCCCTCGCGGCGCCACTGGTACTCGCCGCCGACCTCCAGCCGGTCGTCGGCCTGCGCGCCCGGCGCCGGCCAGCCCCGCGCGTGCCGGGCCGCCACCTCGGCGTGGATCTCGGCCAGCCCGATGCCGCCGATGGTGCTCGGCGTGCCCCGGAAGTACCTGTCGACCAGGCGGGTCTCCAGGCCGACCGCCTCGAAGACCTGCGCGCCGCAGTACGAGGACACGGTCGAGATGCCCATCTTGGACATGATCTTCAGGACGCCCTTGCCGAGCGCCTTGACGTAGTTGCGGACGGCCTTGACCCGGTCCACGCCGGCCAGCACGCCGGTGGAGATCATGTCTTCGACCGACTCGAAGGCCAGGTACGGGTTGACCGCCGCCGCGCCGTACCCGATCAGCACCGCCGCGTGGTGCACCTCGCGGCAGTCGCCGGACTCGACGACCAGCGCGACCTGGGTGCGGGTCTGCTCGCGGACCAGGTGCTGGTGCACCGCGGCGGTGAGCAGCAGCGACGGGATCGGGGCCAGGTCGGCGTTGGAGTCCCGGTCGGAGAGCACCAGGATGCGTACGCCGTCCTCGATCGCCTCGGAGACGTGCCGGCAGATCTCGGTCAGCCGGGCCTTGATGCCGGCGCCGCCGTCGCGCAGGCGGTAGAGCCCGGAGACCCGGACCGCCTTGAAGCCGGGCAGGTCGCCGTCCTCGTCGATGGAGAGGATCTTGGCCAGCTCGTCGTTGTCGATCACCGGGTACGGCAGCACGATCTGCCGGCAGCTCGCCGGGCCCGGGTCCAGCAGGTTGCCCTCCGGCCCGATGGTGGACGCCAGGCTGGTGACCAGCTCCTCCCGGATGGCGTCCAGCGGCGGGTTGGTGACCTGCGCGAAGAGCTGATGGAAGTAGTCGTAGAGCAGCCGCGGCCGGGTGGACAGCGGGGCGATGGGCGTGTCGGTGCCCATCGAGCCGATCGGCTCCGCGCCGCTGCGGGCCATCGGGCCGAGCAGGATCTTCAGCTCCTCCTCGGTGTAGCCGAACACCTGCTGGCGGCGGCGTACCGAGTCGTGGGTGTAGACGGTGTGCTCGCGGGCGGGCAGGTCGTCCAGCTCGATCAGGCCGGCGTGCAGCCACTCCTGGTACGGCTGCTCGGCGGCCAGCTCGGTCTTGATCTCGTCGTCGGAGACGATCCGGCCGTTGACGGTGTCGACCAGGAACATCCGGCCCGGCTGGAGCCGGCCCTTGGCGATGACCGTGGACGGGTCCAGGTCGAGCACGCCCGCCTCGCTGCCAAGCACCACCAGCCCGTCGGCGGTGTGCCACCAGCGGCCCGGGCGCAGCCCGTTGCGGTCGAGCACCGCGCCGACGACCTCGCCGTCGGTGAAGGCCACCGAGGCCGGGCCGTCCCACGGCTCCATCAGGCTGGCGTGGAAGCGGTAGAACGCGCGCTTGTCGGCGCGCATGTCCGGGTCGTTCTCCCACGCCTCGGGGATCATCATGAGCACCGCGTGCGGCAGGCTCCGCCCGGCCAGGTGCAGCAGCTCCAGCACCTCGTCGAAGTTCGCCGAGTCGGACGCCGCCGGGGTGCACACCGGGAAGACCCGGCGGATGTTGCCGGGCAGGTTCGGGCTGCGCAGCAGCGCCTCGCGGGCCTGCATCCAGTTGCGGTTGCCGCGGATCGTGTTGATCTCGCCGTTGTGCGCGATGAACCGGTACGGGTGCGCCAGCGGCCAGGACGGGAACGTGTTCGTGGAGAAGCGGGAGTGCACCAGCGCGATGGCGCTGACCACCCGCTCGTCGGTCAGCTCCGGGTAGAACTCCGGGAGCTGGTCCGGCGTGAGCATGCCCTTCCACACCATCGTGCGGCCGGACAGCGACGGGAAGTACGCCGGCACGCCCCGCTCGGCGGTCTCCCGCTCGACCTGCTTGCGCAGGCAGAACGCCACCCGGTCCAGGTCCAGCCCGGTCAGCGGGGAGCCGGCCGGGCCGGCGGGCGAGTCGGTCAGCCGGTGCGCGGCCAGGAAGAGCTGCCGGACCCGGGGCATCGCCGCGAGCGCCGTCTCCCCCAGGCCGGACGGGTCGGTCGGCACCTCGCGCCAGCCGAGCACGTCGGCGCCCTCGACCAGCGCGTACTTGTCGACCACCTGGCGGGCGCGGATCTCGGCCGCGTCGTCGTCGGGCAGGAACACCAGACCGGTGGCGTACTGGCCGGCCGGGGGCAGCGGGAAGTCGACGGTGGCGCGCAGGAACGCGTCCGGCACCTGGATCATGATGCCGGCGCCGTCCCCGGTGTTGTGCTCCGCGCCCCGGGCGCCCCGGTGGTCCAGCCGGCACAGCGCCCCGAGGCCGTTCGCGACGACCTGGTGCGAGCGCCGCCCGTGCAGGTCGGCCACGAAGGCCACGCCGCAGGCGTCGTGCTCGTACGCGGGGTCGTAGAGCCCGGTCGCCTGTGGGGCCGACTGCAGGCTGTGAGGGTACGGAAAGGCCACCGGGCCTCCTGTCGTCACTCAGGATGGATCATGATGGGGACGACGTCGGCCCTCTGCGGTTTATTGAGTCTACGTTAGGGCTTCCGGCGCAAGGCCAGTTCAGATTGATCACACTTCCAGATGCTGGGACGTGTAGTCTCGCGCGGTGGATCTCGCACGCGCTGACGTACTCGCCCGGTTGGAGCGGTTCTACGACGCGGTGCCCCGCGACGTGGCCCGCACGGAGGAGTACGGCGCTCTGGTGCTCTTCGTCCGGGAAGGCGCCGGATGGCCGTTCTACGCCCGGCCCCGGCTCGACGCCACCGAGCACCCCACGCTCGCCGACGTCACGGCGGTCCGCGCCCGCCAGCGGGAGCTGGGCCTGCCGGAGGCGTTCGAATGGGTGCACGAGCATCAGCCGGATCTGCTGGCGGTGGCCCGCTCGGCCGGGCTGGGCGTGCTGGAGGCGCCGCTGATGCTGCTGGAACCGGAGCGGCTGCCCGAACCGGGGACGTTCAGCGACGTACCGGTGCGGGTGCTGGACCCCGCCGTCCCCGGCTTCGCCGCGGACATCGCGCTGCGACGGGCCGTCGCCGCGGTCGGCTTCGCCAACGGCGGCACCGCGCGCGGCGAGGCCGGACCGGCCGAGCGGGACGCCGCCGTCGACGGGCTGGACGTCGCAGCGCTGGAGGAGGAGGCGGCCCGGGTCGCCGACGGCCGGCGCGTCTCCGTGCTCGCCGGGACGCCCGGGGAAGGGGCGCTCGCCAGCGGCATGGCCATGCGGGTGGGCGACGTCGCGGAAATCGCCGGGGTGGCCACGCTGCCGTCCGCGCGGCGGCGCGGCCTCGCCGCGGCGGTGACCGCCACCCTCGCGCGGGAACTGCGTGCCGCCGGCACCGACCTGATCTTCCTCAGCGCCGGCAGCGAGGACATCGCCCGGGTCTACCTGCGGGTCGGGTTCCGCCGGATCGGCACCGCCTGCATCGCCGAGCCCGCCGCCGTCATCTGAGCACCGGCCCGGCTACCGGGTCGGGCCGGTCGCCCGGGTACCGCGCCGGTTGAGCGCCCGGCCGCCGGGGACCGCGCCGGTCGAGGGCCCGGCCGCCAGGGACCGCGCCGGTCGAGAGCCCGGCCGCCGGGACCGTGCCGTCGAGGGACGGCCACGCGCGGACAGGCCGCATGCGCGGGACGGTCAGGCCGGCGGCTGCCAGGCGGCGGCCGCCGCGGCGGCCGTGTTGCGCATCCGGGGACTGATCGTGCCGAGGGCGGCGTCGCGGGCACGCAGCGCCAGCCGGCCCCGGGCCTGCAGGACCGCCGACATCCGCCGGGTCTGCCGGACCATCGTGGCCGCGCGGGGGCGGCGCAGCCGGTCGTACGCGGTCACCGCGTCCGGCAGCCGCGAATCCCGCAGCAGCCCGGCCAGCGTCGCCGCGTCCTCGAACGCCAGACAGGCGCCCTGACCGAGGTGCGGCGGCATGGCGTGCGCGGCGTCGCCGAGCAGCACCACCCCGCCCGGCCCGGCCGGGAAGCCGTACGCCTTCGGCAGCGGGCGAAGCTCGCGGATCTCCTGCTGCACCACGTCGTCCGGGTCGGTCGCCTCCAGCAGCGTGCCGATCGGCGCGGGCCAGCCGGCGAACCAGCGCTTGAGCAGGGCGAGCTGGACCTCCGGCGGTTCCGGGCGGGGCGCGCCCGCCGCGGTGGCCACCCAGTAGACGCCGCCCCGGCGCGACGCCCCGGCGTTGCCCCGCTCGCCGAGCGAGGCGGCCAGGAACCGGTAACCAGCGCCCAGCGTCTCCCCGTGCAGCGGCTGGTCGTCGGGCAGCTGCGGGGCCCGGTACCAGGGGATGACCGCCCGCCACGCGGCACACCCGGAGCTGACCACCGAGCTCTCCGGCGCCAGTTGCCTGCGGATCTCGCTCTCGGCGCCGTCGGCGGCCACCACCAGGTCCGCCTCGTAGGTGTGCCGGCCGTCGCCCACCGCCGGGCGCTCACCGGAGGCCGCGCGCACCGTCCGCACTGTCACGCCGGTACGCAGCTCGACCCGGTCGCCGAGGCCGGCGATGAGCGCGTCGTGCAGGTCCTCCCGGTGCACCACCACCGGCATCCGCTCCGCCGGGGTGGGCCGGGGCTGCACCAGCCAGTGCCCGTCCGGGCGGCGTACGCCGCCGTCGGGCAGCGGGGTGGCGATGGCGTCCAGCCCGTCGCCCAGCCCGAGGGCGCGCAGCGCGCGTACCCCGTTGGGCCAGAGCACCACGGCGGTCGCCTCCGGCCGGACCCGGTCGGCGCGTTCCAGCAGCGTGACCTGCCAGCCCGAGCGGGCCAGCACGCCGGCCACCGCCATCCCGCCGAGGCCGGCGCCGACCACCACCGCGCTGCGCATGACTCCCCCGCTCAGCTGTCCCGGTCGGTGGGGCGCGCGCCGGCGTCGGCCCGGCCCGCGTTCGTGCGCTCGGCGTCTGTCCGCTCCGGGCCGGCGTCGGCACCGTCGGCGTCCGCGCGGTCGGCGTCGGCCGTGGTGGCGTCGTCCGCGTCGGCCGTGGTGGCGTCCGCTCCGGCCGTGGCGGCGTCGGCCGCGTCGTCCGTGGTGGTGGCGTCGTCCGAGGATTCGGTCCGCTCGTCGTCGGCCGGGGGCAGCACGCCGGTCTTGCGGTACGTGTCGAACTGCTCCTCGCTCACCACCCGGTAGCCCTCCGGCACCGCCGGGCGAGCAGCGGCCTCCCGGGCGGAGAGGTCGACCTGGGACAGGTCCCCGGACGGGGTCGGCGCGGGGGCCGGCTCGCCCACCGGCACGAGGTACTCGCGAGGGCCCCGGACCCGGACGAAGTAGGCCAGCGCGCCGAGGAAGACGAGCACGGCGGTCCAGACGTTGAGCCGTACGCCGAGGATGAGGTTGGCCTCGTCGGTGCGCATCAGCTCGATCCAGAACCGGCCCACCGTGTAGCCCATCACGTAGAGCGCGAACGCCCGGCCGCGCCCGAGCCGCAGCTTGCGGTCGAGGTAGAGCACCAGCGCGGCGACGCCGACGTTCCAGAGCGCCTCGTAGAGGAACGCCGGGTGGTAGAGCCCGGGCTGGAGCACCGGGTTGCCGGCGTCGTCGCGCAACGCGTGGCCCGGGTTGTCCGGGTCCATCACGTGCACCTCGAGACCCCAGGGCAGCGTGGTCCGGCCGCCGTAGAGCTCGTTGTTGAACCAGTTGCCCAGCCGGCCGACGGCCTGCGCCAGCGGCAGCCCGGGCGCCAGCGCGTCGGCGATCACCGTGAACGGGATGCCGAGCTGCCGGGCGGCGAGCCACGCGCCGACCGCGCCACCGGCCACCGCGCCCCAGATGCCGAGCCCGCCCTCCCAGATGTAGAGCGCCTTGATCGGCTCACCGCCGGCGCCGAAGTATTTCTCCGGCGACGTGATCACGTGGTAGATCCGCGCGCCGATGATGCCCGCCGGCACCGCCCAGACGGCGATGTCGAGCACCGCGCCCGGAGCGACGCCGCGGCGGCGCAGCCGGTACTCGGTGACCACGCAGGCCACCACGATGCCGAGGATGATGCAGAGCGCGTACGCCCGGATCGGAACCGGACCGAGCTGCCAGACGGCGGTGCTGGGGCTGGGCATGGCCGCCAGTGGGGTCATCGGGGCGAGGGTCACGGGTCCACACGGTACCTGTGCGGACTGTGTGTGCGGCACCCCGGTCGGCCTGCCGCGCGGGTCGGATGACTTCTGGTTTGCACGGTCGTAGGCTCTTTGTCCATGAGCCCGCTCACATGGGCGGTCGCCGCGGTCGTCATCGACGGTTCGGGCCGGCTGCTGCTCTGCCGCCGCTCCGACGCCGCGCGTCGCTGGGCGCTGCCGGGCGGGCGGCTGCGCCACGACGAGAGCCCGGCGGACGCCGTCGTCCGGGCGGTCCGCGCGGAGACCGGCTGGGCGGTGGAACCGGTCGACCTGGTCGGCCTCTACCGGGTGATCGGCCCGCGGGCGCCCGCGCCACCGGCCGGGCGGTGCGGCGCGCGCCCCGATGTGCTGGTGCACGTGTTCCGCGCCGGGCCGGCCGGCGCCGAGCCGCTGGGCGAGCCGGCGGCCGGGTGCCTGCCGCGGTGGTGGCCGCCGCAGGAACTGCCCGACGTACTGACCCCGGCCACGCGCGCGGCGATCGCGGACGCGCTGGCCGGCCGCTCCGGCGTGCTGCGCCATACAAGTACGGGTGACGCGCTCACGCCGCCCGGCGACGGGCCGCCCGCCGCACCCGGTCAGCGCGCGTCCGAGCAGGCCGACAGCAAACGCTGACCACCCTCCCACTCGACGCGGGACACCTTCAAGATCTTGGTAGGTTTCGGCCCTTCCGGGGGCCGTTTCGTACCAGGATCCCGGGCGGCCGGGTTTGCGCTCGCGCGTGATCGACACCAGATCGGCGAGGTGGCGGGGTCCCGGCGTCTACGACCACGCCAGATCGGCGTTATGGAGTCGATCAAGGGCATGGCGCGGGCTGGACAGCGCACCTCGGCGAGCTGGCGGTCACCCACGCCGGACGAGGCCCTCACCGGGACCGGGCGGAGCGGACCCCCGGCCGTCAGCGGGCCGGGTTGCGGACGCCCTCGGCCAGTTCGGCGCTGAGCTTGCGCAGCGCGGTCAGGCCGGCGGCCTGGTCCGGGGCGTCCAGCACGCAGCGGACCAGCGCGCTGCCCACGATCACCGCGTCGGCGTACCCGGCGACGGTGGCGGCCTGCGCGCCGGTGCCCACGCCCAGCCCGACGCCGACCGGGATGTCGGTGACCTCGCGCAGCCGGGAGACCAGCACCGGGGCCGCCTCGGAGGTCTGCGCCCGGGCGCCGGTGACGCCCATGATCGCGGTGCCGTAGACGAAGCCGCGGCAGTGCTCGGCGGTCATCCGCAGCCGCGCGTCGGTCGAGGACGGGGAGACCAGGAACGTCCGGTCCAGGCCGTGCGCGTCCGAGGCGGCCAGCCACTCGGCGGCCTCGTCGGGGATCAGGTCCGGCGTGACCAGGCCGGTGCCACCGGCGGCGGCCATATCGCGGGCGAACGCGTCCACGCCGTACTGCTCGATCGGGTTCCAGTAGGTCATGGTGACGACGCTGGCCCCGGTCGCGGCGACCGCCTCGACGGCGCGCAGCGTGTCCGCGACGCGGACGCCACCGGCGAGCGCGATGTCGCTGGCCTTCTGGATGACCGGGCCGTCCATCACCGGGTCGGAGTACGGGATCTCCACCTCGATGACGTCCACGCCCGCCTCGACCATTGCCTTCATGGCGGCGATGCTGCCCTCGACGGTCGGGAAGCCCGCCGGCATGCAGCCGACCAGCACGGCCCGTCCGTCCGCGCGCGCCTTGTCGAAGGCGACCCCGATGCGGCTCACGCTGTCACTCCTTGTCGAGGATGCCGAAGTACGCGCCGGCGGTGTGCACGTCCTTGTCGCCCCGGCCGGACAGGTTGACCACGATCAACGGCTCCCGGCCCAGCTCCTCGGCGAGCCGGGGGGCGATCGCGCGGGCGCCGGCGAGCGCGTGCGCGCTCTCGATCGCCGGGATCACGCCCTCGGTGCGGCAGAGCAGCTCGAACGCGGCCATCGCGTCGGCGTCGTCGACCGGCAGGTACGTGGCCCGGCCGGTGTCGTGCAGCCAGGCGTGCTCCGGCCCGACGCCCGGGTAGTCCAGGCCGGCCGAGATCGAGTGCGACTCGATGGTCTGCCCGTCGGCGTCCTGCAGGACGTACGTGCGGGTGCCGTGCAGCACGCCCGACGAGCCGCCGGTGATGCTGGCGGCGTGCCGGCCGGAGTCGACGCCCTCGCCGCCGGCCTCGAAGCCGTAGAGGCGCACCCCGGCGTCCGGCACGAACGCGTGGAAGATGCCGAGCGCGTTGGAGCCGCCGCCGACGCAGGCCGCGACCGCGTCCGGCAGCGTGCCGGTCAGGTCCAGGCACTGCTGGCGGGCCTCCACGCCGATGCCGCGCACGAAGTCGCGGACCATCTCCGGGAACGGGTGCGGCCCGGCGGCGGTGCCGATCAGGTAGTGGGTGCTGTCGACGTTGGCGACCCAGTCCCGCATCGCCTCGTTCATCGCGTCCTTGAGCGTCCGCGAGCCGGCGGTCACCGGGACGACGGTGGCGCCGAGCATCCGCATCCGGGCCACGTTGAGCGCCTGCCGCTCGGTGTCCACCTGGCCCATGTAGACGACGCATTCCAGGTCGAACAGCGCGGCGGCGGTGGCGGTGGCCACGCCGTGCTGCCCGGCGCCGGTCTCCGCGATGACCCGCCGCTTGCCCATCCGCTTGGTGAGCAGCGCCTGGCCCAGCACGTTGCGGACCTTGTGCGCGCCGGTGTGGTTCAGGTCCTCCCGCTTGAGCAGGACCCGCGCGCCGACCTGCGCGGAGAAGCGCCGGGCCTCGTAGAGCATCGAGGGCGTGCCGGCGTAGTCACGCAGCAGCCCGTCGAACTCGGCGAGGAAGTCCTCGTCGCCCATCGCCTTGCGGTACGCCGCGTCCAGCTCGTCCAGCGCGGCGACGAGCGCCTCGGGGACGAACCGGCCGCCGAACCGGCCGAAGTGACCGGCGGCGTCGGGAACCTGACCGGCTGCGGGTACGGCGCTCATCGCGGGCGTCCTCTCGGATCGGGTGGCCGGCGGCTCAGCGCACCGGGCGGGGCGTGGCCGGGTGGTTGCCGGCGTTGACCAGCTCGGCGACCGCTTCGCGCGGGCTCTTCTGGGTGACCAGGCCCTCGCCCACGAGGACGGCGTCGGCGCCGGCCGAGGCGTACCGGATCAGGTCGTGCGGCCCGCGCACGCCGGACTCGGCGATCTTGACGACGCTGCTCGGCAGGCCGGGCGCGATCCGCTCGAACACCGAGCGGTCGACCTCCAGCGTACGCAGGTCACGGGCGTTGACGCCGATGACCTGGGCGCCGGCCTCCAGGGCGCGGTCCGCCTCCTCCTCGGTGTGCACCTCGACGAGCGCGGTCATGCCCAGCGACTCGATCCGCTCCAGCAGGCCGACCAGCACGTTCTGCTCCAGCGCGGCGACGATCAGCAGCACCAGGTCGGCGCCGTGCGCGCGGGCCTCGTGCACCTGGTAGCTGGAGACGACGAAGTCCTTGCGCAGGACCGGCACGTTCACCGCGGCCCGCACCGCCGCCAGGTCGTCGAGCGACCCGCCGAACCAGCGGCCCTCGGTGAGCACGCTGATCGCCCGCGCTCCCCCGGCCGCGTAGTCGCTGGCCAGGTCCGCCGGGTCGGCGATCTCGGCCAGCCGCCCCTTGGACGGCGACGAGCGCTTCACCTCGGCGATCACGGCCACGCCGGGGCGACGCAGGGCCGCGTACGCGTCCAGCGGTGGCGGCGCGGCCGCGGCCAGCTCACGGATCCGCTCCAGCGGAACCTGCTCCTGGCGCCGGGCCACGTCCTCACGTACGCCGGCCAGGATCTCGTCGAGCACCCCTGCGGACGGCGCCGCTCCGGCGTCGTCCCCCTCCGCGTGCGCATGCTCAGCAGTCACAGACGGACTCCCCTCTCCGGGCGTCATGGGCCGATGCTAGGGGGCGCCACCTGGCGACGAGTGCCCGGGGGTATGGCGCACCTCACGACATGGGCTGTGGCATGATGGCCGACTTCCGGTGAACGCCATGTCACGCAGCGCCACGCTGGCATCGACCGTCACCCATCCCCTATCTCACCACGATCGTTCCGGGCCCGCAGGACGGGTTCCGGCGACGTCTGTGACCAAGGTCAAGGACCTCCGGCCCTGCCCAGGTCGGGCCCGCTGCAGGACCGTTGACCTGTGCTTCATGAGGGCGAAACGTGAGCCCGGCAGCATCGTCCTCGGGCAGACTCGACACCGGCGGCTGCGACCGCCGACAACCATCTCGTGCGGGGTGACCATGAGCGCCAACGGGCCGAACCAGACCATCGGCTTGACCACCATCTCCCGGACCGTCGCATCCCTCGCCTTCGGCGTGGTGCACACGCTGGAGCGCGCGGTGGCCGGTGACGGCCGGACGCGCACCGCCCAGGGCAACGCCTGGGAGGCCGTCTGCGCGGACCGGGCCCGCGCCGCCCAGCGCCGCGAGCTGGAGCGGCTGGTGGCCGAGCTGACCGCCGCACGGGCCGCGGCCCGACGGCGGCGCGACGCGCGCGAGGCGCAGCCGGTCAGCTGACCGTCGGGTCCTCGCCCCGGTCCAGCGCGTCCCACGCGTCCCGGGTGCCCCGCTCGACCGCCGGCCGGCCGGGCTCGTCCGCCGGCGCGGCCCGTCGCTCGTACCGCGCGCCCATCGCCGGCCAGCCTTCGCCGCGCAGCGCGGTGAACGCGCCGCCTGCGGCGAGGGCCAGGCCACCGGCCAGCACCAGCGCGGGCCACTGCCGGCTCACCCCGGCCTCGGCGAGGCCGATCCCGCCGCCGACCGCCACGGCCAGGCCGACCGCGCCCAGCAGCAGGCCCAGCAGCCGGCGCAGGCGGCCCCGGGTGGCGAGCACCGCGCCGCCGCCGGCCAGCCCCACGTAGGTCAGCGCCAGCACCCAGGGCAGCAGGTCCGCGCCGGTGCGGTCGGCGCGGCCGGGCGGCAGCGAGCCGCGGGCGGTCACCTCCGCCGACCAGGTCCGGGTCACCGCCCAGCAGGCCAGGCCCGCGCCGGCCAGGCAGAGCAGCACCGCGTACGCGAGTTCGCGCCGGCCGCGGGCCGCCGGCGCGGTGGTGCCGGGCGCGCTCACCGGGCTGCCCGCAGCGTCTCGGCGGCGGCGATCGCGGCGAGGACGGCGGCGGCTTTGCTCCGCGTCTCCTGGTCCTCGGCGGCCGGATCTGAATCGGCCACGATTCCGGCGCCGGCCTGCACGTAGGCGCGGCCGTCGCGGATCAGCGCGGTACGGATCGCGATGGCCATGTCCAGGTCGCCGCCGAAGGCGAAGTAGCCGACGGTGCCGCCGTAGACGCCGCGCCGGACCGGCTCCAGCTCCTCGATGATCTCCATGGCGCGCACCTTCGGCGCGCCGCTGAGCGTGCCGGCCGGGAACGTCGCGGCGAGCGCGTCGAACGCGGTGCGGTCGGCGCGCAGCTCGCCGACGACTGTCGAGACGATGTGCATGACGTGGCTGTAGCGCTCGATGGTGGCGAACTCGGGCACCTCCACGGTGCCCGGCCGGCAGACCCGCCCCAGGTCGTTGCGGCCCAGGTCGACGAGCATGACGTGCTCGGCGCGCTCCTTGGGGTCGGCGAGCAGCTCGGCGGCGAGCCGGGCGTCGGCCTCCGGGGAGCCGCCACGCGGCCGGGTGCCGGCGATCGGGTGCAGCAGGGCCCGCCGCCGCCCGTCCGGGCCGGCGCTGACCTTGAGGTGCGCCTCCGGGGACGACCCGACGATGTCGAAGCCGTCGAAGCGCAGCAGGTACATGTACGGGCTGGGGTTGGTGGTGCGCAGCACCCGGTACACGTCGAGCGGGTCGGCGTCGGTGGGGCGCTCGAAGCGCTGGCTGAGCACGATCTGGAAGCACTCGCCGGCCCGGATCGCCTCCTTGGCCGCCGCCACCGCCTTCGGGTACCCGCCCTCCGGGGTGCGGCTGACCACCTCGCCGACGCCCGGCCGGTCGACGGTGGACACCATGGGCGGAATCGGTCGGGACAACGCGGTGGTCATGGCGTCCAGGCGACCCACGGCGTGGTGGTACGCGGCGTCGACCCGCTCCGCCCGCCCGGGCGTGTCGAGCGGGGGCAGCACCGCGTTGGCGACGAGGATCGCCGAGCCCTCGTAGTGGTCGAGCACCACCAGGTCGGTGGCGAGCATCATGCCCAGCTCGGGCACGTCCAGCTCGTCCTCGGTCAGCTCGGGCAGCCGCTCGAAGCGGCGGACCAGGTCGTAGGCGAGGAAGCCGACCAGCCCGCCGGTCAGCGGCGGCATGCCGCCGGCCGGGTCCCAGGCCGGGCCGGCGAGCGCGTCGACCGACTCGCGGAGCACGGTGACCGGGTCGCCGCTGGTCGGTACGCCCGCGGGCGGTGTGCCGGTCCAGTGCGCCTCGCCGTCGCGCTCGGTGAGCGTGGCGCTGCTGCGCACGCCGATGAACGAGTACCGCGACCAGGCCGTGCCGGCCGAGCCGACGCCCTGCTCGGCGGATTCCAGCAGGAACGTGCCGGGACCGCCGGCCAGCTTGCGGTAGACCCCGACCGGGGTCTCGGCGTCGGCGAGCAGCCGCCGCGTCACCGGCACGACCCGCCAGCGGGCGGCCAGGTCGGCGAACGTGGACCGGTCCGGGCTGACCCTGCCGTCGGTCACGGGGTCACCTCTGGGGAGCTGACCGGCAGGTCGGTGAAGAAGCAGGTGCGCTGCCCGGTGTGGCAGGCCGCGCCGACCTGCTCCACGCTGACCAGCAGCGCGTCGCCGTCGCAGTCCAGCGCCACCGAGCGCACGTACTGGTGGTTGCCGGAGGTGGCGCCCTTGACCCAGTACTCGCCGCGGCTGCGCGACCAGTAGGTGGCCCGGCCGGTGGTGAGCGTGCGGTGCAGCGCCTCGTCGTCCATCCAGGCGACCATCAGCACCTCGCCCGAGTCGTGGGCGCGGACCACGGCGGCGACCAGGCCGTCCGGGGTGCGGCGGAGCCGGGCCGCGATGGCCGGGTCGAGCCGGGACGGCCGGGCCGGGCCGGGAGTGGGGGCGCCGTTCAGCGGCGCGTCAGGGGCGGGCACGGTTGACCATTCTCCCGCACGCGGCCCGGGTACCGCCGACGTGTCCCGGGAGGCGGGCGTCATCGTCGCCAGCGCCCGGCCCAGCTGCCGCAGGTAACGGTCCACCCGGCCGTCGGTGAGCGCCTCGGCCAGGTCGGTGCCGGCGACCCGGGCGATCTCCGCCGCGTAAGGGCGCACCAGCGGGAGGATGCCGGTGACCAGCCGTCCGGCGGCGGCGCCGACCTCGGCCGGGTCGCCGTGGCGCAGCCCGAGGCAGAGCAGCATGTCGTCGCGGTAGCCGGGCGGGGCGACCGGCAGGTCCAGCGCGGCGGTCAGGGCGGCCCGGCGGGACACCACGCGCACCGACGGGTTGGCCGGCCGCAGCACCGAGGGGCAGAGCCGGGCCAGGTCGGCCGCGGCGAGCCGGACCCCGACCGGGTCGCCGGCCAGGCGGGCGGCGGCAACCTTGCCCAACGTGGCGATCAACTCCTCCAGGCGCGGCTCGTCGGCGGGCTGGCAGAGCACCGGCAGGTCGATCCGGCGGCGCCATTCCGGCACCGCCCAGAGCAGCCGGGCCGGCGCGGTCACCGGCAGCCCGAACGCCCAGTCGGCGGGCTGGCCGAGCCGGCGCACCCAGGACCGGACGTCGCGGGCGGCCACCGAGACGTGCACGAGGCGACCCCCGAAATCGGTCAGGTACGCCCGCCGGGCGGCGTAGTGACCGCCGCGCCGGGCAGCGGCACGGGCCGGCGCGCCGGTGGCGGTACGCCCTTCGTCGGCGACCACGAGCACGTCCACGTCCACGTCGCTGTGCTCGGTGGCGGCCCGCCGGGCGTGGCTGCCCCGCAGCATGATCCCGACGACCGGCCGGTCGGCGGTCTGCCGCAGGCGGGCGGCCCAGTCGTCGAGGAATCCGGTGTCGGGCAACTGCGCTGGACCCACGGCGTCATGGTGCCGAGATCCGATCTTCCGGTGCCGGACTCCCTGTCCGCCACCGAGGCGTTCAGCCGGACTCCTCCTCCGCCCGCCGGTACGCGTCGATCTTGTATTCGAGAACCTTCAGGTCCTCCTCCAGCTCGGCCATCCGGGTCAGCACCCGGGCGCGGTGCGCCTCGAACAGCGCCCGCCGCGCGCCGAGCGTGCTGTCGCCGTGCCGGGCCAGCTCGGCGTAGCGGCGCATGTCGCGCACCGGCATCCCGGTGCGCCGCAGCCGGGTGAGCAGGAACAGCCAGTTGACGTCGGACTCGGTGTAGCGCCGGCGGCCGGACGAGTCGCGTCCGACGCGGCCCACCAGGCCCTCCTGCTCGTACCAGCGCAGCGTGTAGGTGGTCAGGCCGACCCGTTCCGCCGCCTCACCCACGGTGAGGCTCATCTCCCGCGTGCTGATGTCCACGCCCTCCAGGCTTCCAGTTCGAGCGCACTCGAAGTCAAGTCCCTCATTGCCTTGCCGACGGAATTCATCTAGCGTTGATTTCAACGAGCGATGAATTGACGGAGGCGAGCATGGACGACGCAGTGTCGGTCCGCGACCTGGTGGTCGACCGGGGCGGACGGCGGGTGCTGCACGGCATCAGCTGCCAGGTGCCGCGGGGCACCGTGACCGGGCTGCTCGGGCCCAGTGGCAGCGGCAAGACCACGCTGATGCGCGCGGTGGTCGGGGTGCAGACGGTCGGTTCCGGCGCTGTCGACGTGCTCGGCCGCCCCGCCGGCTCGGCCGAGCTGCGCCGCCGGGTGGGCTACCTGACCCAGGCGCCGAGCGTCTACGCCGACCTGACGGTCCGGGAGAACGCCCGTTACTTCGCGACGCTCCAGGGCCGGGGCCGCGCCGAGGCCGACCGCGCGGTGGCCGACGTCGGCCTGGCGAACGCCGCCGGCCAGCTCGTCGGCACGCTCTCCGGCGGGCAGCGCAGCCGGGCCTCGCTCGCCTGCGCCCTGGTCGGCGAGCCGGAGCTGGTGGTGCTGGACGAACCCACAGTCGGCCAGGACCCGGTGCTGCGCGCCGACCTGTGGGCCCGGTTCCACGCCATGGCCGCGAACGGCACCACGCTGCTGGTCTCCAGCCACGTGATGGACGAGGCGGCCCGCTGCGACCGGCTGCTGCTGATCCGCGAGGGCCGGCTGGTCGCCGACGACACCCCGGCCGCGGTCCGCGCCGCCACCGGGACCGACGACCTGGAGGAGGCGTTCCTGCGCCTGATCCGCGACGCCGAGGGAGAGGCGCGATGAACGCACGGATCCTGGCCGCCACCACCGGGCGCATCCTGCGCCAGCTGCGGCACGACCGGCGGACCGTGGCGCTGCTGGTGGTGGTGCCGTCGGTGCTGCTCACGCTCGTCTACTTCATGTACGTCGACCAGCCCGCCCCGCCCGGCGCGCCCAGCACGTTCGACCGGGTGGCCCTGATCATGCTCGGCTTCTTCCCGTTCATCATCATGTTCCTCGTGACCAGCATCGCCATGCTCCGCGAGCGCACCACCGGCACGCTGGAACGCCTGCTCACCACGCCGCTGGGAAAGCTCGACCTGCTGTTCGGGTACGGCATCGCGTTCGGCCTGGCCGGGGTGCTCCAGTCCACAGTCGCCTCGGTCGTCGCGTACCGGGTGTTCGGGCTGGAGACCGCCGGCAGCGCGTGGCTGGTCGTGCTGATCGCCGGGGTGAACGCGGTGCTGGCGGTGGCGCTCGGGCTGTTCTGCTCGGCGTTCGCCCGCACCGAGTTCCAGGCGGTCCAGTTCATGCCGGTGGTGGTGGCCCCGCAACTGCTGCTCTGCGGCCTGTTCGTGCCGCGTGACCAGATGGCCGGCTGGCTCCAGGCGGTCAGCGACGCGCTGCCGCTGTCGTACGCGGTCGAGGCGCTGCAGGAGGTTGGCGCGCACGCCGAGCCGACCGCGACGATGTGGCGGGACGTGGCGATCGTGGCCGGGGCGGCGGTGGCGGCGCTGGTGCTGGCCGCCGCGACGCTGCGCCGGCGCAGCGGGTGAACGCGCGGCGCACCGGGCGGCGGCCCGGCGCTCCGGACACCCGGGAGACCATCCTCGCCGCGGCCCGGGAGGCGTTCGCCGAGCGGGGCTTCGACGCCGCGTCGATCCGGGCCATCGCCGCCGCGGCCGGTGTGGACCCGGCGCTCGTGCACCACTACTTCGGTGGCAAGGAGGAGCTGTTCCGGGCCGCGACGGCGTTCCCGGCCGACCCGGGACGCCTGCTGCCGGCGGTGCTCACCGGCGGTCCGGAGGGGGTCGGCGAGCGGATGGTCCGGGTGTTCCTGGAGGTCTGGGACTCCCCCACCGGCACGGCGGCGGTGGCGCTGCTGCGGTCGGCGGTCAGCAACGACTGGAGCGCGCGCCTGCTGCGCGAGTTCCTGGTCACGCAGGTGCTGCGCCGGGTGCTCGACCAGCTCGACGTCGACCCGGCGCAGCGCGCGCTGCGCGGCGGGCTGGTCGCCACCCAGCTCGCCGGGCTGGCCATGATGCGGTACGTGCTCCGCCTCGACGCGGTGGCCACCGCCGAGCCGGCGACGCTGGTGGCCGCCGTCGGTCCGACGGTCCAGCGGTACCTCACCGGCGACATCACCTGAGCCGCCCGCGCCCCGCGCGTCGACGGCGGTCCGCTCAGGCCGCCGCCCGGGGGCACAGCATCGGGTGCAGCAGGCGGGACAGCTCCGCCACGTCGGCCACGGGCCGCGCGAAGGCGATCCGGGCCCGCCGGGTCGCGCCGGGCCGCCCGTGCGCGACCAGCAGGCCGTACCTGTCGATCCGGACCACCCGCGGCGTCCGGTCGACGGGCAGGTCCAGCCGCCGCCGCAGGTAGTCGCCGACCTGTTCGGCGTGGTGGTCGGCCAGGTCGGCCAGCAGCGCGGCCTCGACCGGGTGCAGCGGGTCCGGCTCGGCCTCGGCGAACGCCTCCGGGTCGATGCGCCGCACCCGCCCGGCGCGCTCCCAGCGGGCCTCGGCCACCTCGAAGCGGTGCAGGTGGAACCGGCGGCCCACGTCGAGCAGGTCGCCGGTGGGTTCGGTGGCGGCGAAGTCGACAGCGGCCCGGCGCGCCTCGTCCCCGTCGAGGCGGGCCGCCCAGCCGGACACCCAGGCCCGGCCGAGCGAGGGTGCGCCGGCGGTCGGCGGCAGGTCCAGCACGTCGAGCACGGTGGCCACGTCGGTGTCGCCGGGCGGCGGCACGAGCGCCGCGGCCAGGTCGCTGACCACCGGTACGAGCAGCAGCACCCGCCCGTCCGGGTCGACGGCGTGCCGGACCTGATGCGGACCGGGATGCCGGGCCAGGTGGACGAGGGCGGGCAACCGGCCCGCGACCAGGGTACGCACGATCTCCGCCGGGCTGGGCCGCATGATCCGCCTCCTCAAAGGTAGGTTAGGCTTACCTAAGAAGCAGGCTAGACGATCGGAGACGTCGACGTGAACCACCCCCGGCCCAAGGCCCGGCTCTCCCGGGCCCTCGGCATCCCGCTCACCCGCAAATGCGTGCGGTACTTCGAGCGGCGCCCCTATCCCCCGGGCGTGCACGGCCGGTCCCGCCGCACCACCTCCGACTACCAGGTACGGCTGCTGGAGAAGCAGCGGCTGCGCCACCAGTACAACGTCAGCGAGGCCCAGCTACGCCGACTGTTCGACGAGGCCGCCCGGTCCGCCGGCAAGACCGGCGACACGCTCGTCGCACTCCTGGAACGACGCCTCGACGCGGTGGTCCTGCGAGCCGGGCTGGCCCGCAGCATCTACCAGGCCCGCCAGCTCGTCGGGCACGGCCACGTCACCGTCGACGGGCGCAAGGTCGACCGGCCGTCGTACCGGCTGCGGCCCGGCCAGGTGGTCGGCGTACGCGAGCGCAGCCGCGCGCTGCCACCGTTCCAGCTCGCCGCCGCGGGCGCGCACGCCGACGCGCAGCCCCGGCCGTACCTGTCGGTGCAGCAGGCCGAGCTGCGCGCCACGCTGCTGCGCGAACCGGCCCGGCACGAGGTGCCGGTGGTCTGCGACGAGCAGCTGGTGGTGGAGTTCTACTCCCGCTGAGACCTTCGAGCGGACCCGCCAGGATCAGCGGGTCTGCTCCAGCCAGGACGCGTACAGCAGCGCGTAGACCGAGTCGGTGTCGCGGACCAGCTCCTCGTGCGGGCCGCGCTGCACGATCCGGCCCCGGTCCACCACGATCACCTCGTCGGCCGCCTGCGCGGTGGACAGCCGGTGCGCGATGGCGAGCGTGGTCCGCCCCCGGGTCACCGCGTCGAGCGTCCGTTGCAGGCGTACCTCGGTGGCCGGGTCGACAGCGCTCGTCGCCTCGTCGAGCACCAGCAGGTCCGGGTCGGCGACGTACGCGCGGGCCAGCGCCACGAGCTGCCGCTCGCCGACGCTGAGCGCCTCCCCGCGCTCCCCCACCGGCGTGTCCAGCCCGGACGGCAGCCCGTCCAGCCAGTCGGCCAGGCCCAGCTCGCCGAAGGCGGCGGTGAGCTGCCCGTCGGTCAGGTCGGGACGGGCGAAGCGGACGTTCTCCCCGACCGTGGCGTCGAACAGGAAGCCGTCCTGCGGCACCATCACCACCCGGGCGCGCAGCGAGTCGAACCGCACCTGCCGCAGGTCGACGCCGGAGAGCAGCACCGCACCCTCGCTCGGGTCCATCAGCCGGGTGAGCAGCTTGGCGAACGTCGTCTTGCCGCTGCCGGTCTCGCCCACCACCGCCACCCGGCTCTTCGCCGGGATGTCGAGCGTGACGTCGTGCAGCACCGGCGGGCCGCCCGGATAGGCGAACGTCACACCGGCGAACCGGACGTCGAGCGGGCCGGCGGGCAGGTCCCGCCCCTGCTCGCCCGGATCGGCCACGTCCGGCTCGACGTCCAGCACGTCCAGCACCCGGCGCCAGCCGGCGATCGCGTTCTGCGCCTCGTTGAGCACCTCGGTGGCGATCTGCACCGGCTGGATGAAGAGCGTGACCAGGAACAGGAACGCGGTGAGCTGGCCGACCGACAGCGTGCCGTCGACGCCGAGGCTCACCCCGACCACGACCACGCCGGCCAGCGCCAGCCCGGCCGCCAGTTCCCCCACCGAGCTGCCCATGATGCTGATCCGGATCGCCCGCTGCTGGGCCACCCGCTGGCTGTCGATCGCCGTGTCCAGCCGCCGCGCGGTCCGCCCGGCGATCCCGTACGCCCGGATCACCGGCGCGCCCACCACGCTCTCGCCGATCGCGCCGAGCAGCGTGCCGGTGCGCTGCCGTACCAGCCCGTACGCCCCGGCGAGGCGGCGCTGCAACTGCCGGATCACCAGCACCGCAGGCGCGAACGCGACGAGCACCACGAGCGTCAACTGCCAGGAGTACGCGAGCATCACCGCCGTGGTCACCAGCAGCTGGCCCAGGTTGACGATGAGGATCACGCCGCCCCACTGGAGGAACTGGGTGATCTGGTCGACGTCGCTGGTGACCCGGGAGACCAGCGAGCCACGCCGCTCGGACTGCTGGTGCAGCATCGACAGGTCGTGCACGTGCCGGAACGCCCGGGTACGCACGCCGGCCAGCGCGGTCTCGCTCACCGTGAACAGCCGGCGCATCATCAGGTACCCGCAGGCGGTGGTGATCACCAGCACGCCTGCGGTGATCGCCACGGTCAGCGAGATGACGTTCAGGTCGAGCCCGCCGACGATGCCGTGGTCGATGCCGCGCTGCACCGCCACCGGCACCGCGACCCGGCCGATCATGTAGACCAGCGCCAGCGCCAGCGTGCCGGCGAGGCCGGTGCGCAGCTCCGGGGAGAGCGCCAGCCCGCGCCGCAACGTCTGCCAGGTGGTCTCGGTGCTCTCGGTGTTCTCCCCCGTGGTCGTACTCACCGGTCCACCTCGATCTCCAGGCCCGACGGCAACGGCGTGACCTCGTCGTACGTCTGCTTCTGCTCGCGTTCCTGCTCGGCCTGCTCGTACGCGGTGACCAGGTCGGCGTAGCCGGGCACGGTGGCCAGCAGCTCGGTGTGGGTGCCGCGGGCGATCACCCGGCCCTGCTCCACGTAGATCACCTCGTCGGCGAGCGCGATGGTGGCCCGGCGGTACGCGACCACCAGGATCGACGCCGGGGCGCCGCCGTCGGCGGGGGCGCGCAGCCCGGCCAGGATGGCCGCCTCGACGCGCGGGTCGACAGCGCTCGTGGCGTCGTCGAGCACCAGCAGCCGGGGGCGGCCGGCGAGCGCCCGGGCCAGCGTCAGCCGCTGGCGCTGCCCGCCGGACAGCGAGGTGCCCCGCTCGCCGACCATGGTGTCCAGCCCGTCCGGCAGCGCGGCCACGAAGCCGTCCGCCTCGGCCAGGCGCAGCGCCGCCCACACCTCGTCGTCGCCGATGCCGGCGCGGTCCAGCGCGATGTTGGCCCGGACCGTGTCGTCGAAGACGAACGGCACCTGCGCCACGAGCGCCACCGTGCCGGCGAGCGAGGCGGCGGTCACCTCCCGCACGTCCACGCCGTCCAGTGTCACCCGGCCGGCGCCCGGGTCGACCAGCCGCACCGCCAGCGAGGCGATCGTGGACTTGCCCGCACCGGTGGGCCCGACCAGGGCGACCGTCTTTCCGGCCGGCACGGTGAACGTCACCTCGCCGAGCACCTGGGCGCCGGGCAGGTGCGCCTCGGCCGGCTCGTACGCGAAATGCACGTCGTGGAAGGCGAGCGTGGCCGGCGTGCGGGTGGCCGGGTCGAGCGTCACGTCGCCGTACGGCATCTCGCCGGTCGCGTCGAGCACGCGGCGGACCCGGTCCCAGCCGGCGACGCTGCGCGGCAGTTCGGCCAGCACCCAGCCGATGGCGCGCACCGGGAAGGCCAGCACGGTGAACAGGAACGCGACGCTGACCAGCTCGGTCACTGTGATCGCGCCCTGCCGCAGCCGGATCGCGCCGACCACCAGCACGGCGAGCGTGCCGAGGCTGGGCAGCGTCTCCAGCATCGGGTCGAAGACGCCGCGCAGCCGGCCGACCGAGATCAGCGCATCCCGCAGGTCACCGGCGCGGGCCGCGAAGCGGGCGGTCTCCTGGGCCTCGCGGCCCATCGTCTTGACCACCAGCGCGCCGTCGAAGCTCTCGTGCGCGATGCCGCTGACCTCGGCGCGCAGCCGCTGCGCCCGGGCCTGCCGCGGCGCCATCCGGCGGGAGTAGACCACGTTGAGCGCGAACAGCGCGGGGAACACGGCGAGGCCGACCAGGGCCAGCGCCCAGTCGGTGAAGAACAGCGACGCCACCGCGCCGACCAGCATCACCAGCGTGCCGACCGCGAACGGCATGGGCGCGATCGGGTACCAGGCGGCCTCGACGTCGGAGTTGGCGTTCGACAGCAGCGTGCCGGTGGAGTTGCGGTGGTGCCAGGCCAGCGGCAGCTCCAGGTAGCGGCGGGTGACCCGGCGGCGGTAGGCGGCCTGGAGCCGGTACTGCATGTAGCCGGCGCCGAGCCGCCGGCCGAAGATGCCGACGACGCGCAGCACGCTGATGCCGAACAGCGCCGTCGCGGCCAGCGCCAGGGCTCCCCGGGCCACCTCGCCGCGCTCGACCGCCGGCACGACGACATTGCCGACCACCCCGCCGACCACGTACGCGCTGGCGATCACCAGGAGGCCGAAGAGCACGCTGCCGCTGACCGCCACCGCGAAGATCCGCGGCTGTTCCCGGATGGCCCGGCCGAGGACCCGTAGCCCTCTGCCGAGCACGTCCCGACTTGTCCCGCTCGCCACGCTCGCCCCCGCCGTAAGCCGCAATTTTCTCCCCCATCCTTACCGCTCATCGCCAGCTCCGCCGACCCGGCCGGCATATGTCCGCCGTCACGTTCCGCTCGACCTGGGCGGACAACGGCCACTGGCGCGCCCGGCCCGTCCTCACGCCGGGCGTGGCGCGCCGAATTGCCCGCGCGGGCCTACGATCGGGCCATGCCGCGGTACGCCCGAGCGGAGCGCGAGGCGCTCGCCGACCTGATGCTGGAACTGGGACCGGACGCGCCGACCGTCAACGAGGGGTGGACCACCCGCGACCTGGCCGCGCACCTGCTGGTGCGGGAACGCCGGCCGGACGCGGCGGGCGGCATCCTGCTGCCGCCGCTGCGCGGCTACGGCGAGTCGGTGCGCCGGCGGATCGCCGCCGGGCCGTACGCCGATCTGATCGCCCGGGTCCGCCGTCCCCCGGTGTGGAGCCCGGTGAGCAACCCGCTCACCGACGAGCTGGCGAACGGGATGGAGTTCTTCATCCACCACGAGGACGTCCGCCGGGCCCGGCCGGGCTGGCAGCCGCGTGACCTGCCGGCCGGGCAGCAGGCGGTGCTCTGGAAGCGGGTCGCCCTGCTGGCCCGGATGGCGCTGCGGCGCTTCCCGGCCGAGGTGCTGGTGCAGGCGCCGGGGCACGGCGAGCTGCGGGCCGGTGGCGGCGGCGAGCGGCTGCGGCTCGTCGGCGCGCCGGGGGAACTCGTGCTGTTCCTCACCGGACGGCAGCGGGTGGCCCGGGTCCAGGTGGACGGCCCGGCCGAACGCGCCGAGCGCCTGCGTAACGCCGAACTGGGCCTGTGAGCGACGTTTCCGCCCGTTCACAAGCGATCGTAGAATGTGGACACCCGGTCGTCGATAACGGTCACCGGCTGCCGTACGCTCCTGCGAACCGTCCCGACCCCGCGGGGCGGCGGACAGGGGACGACGATGCGGGACTTCGCGCTCTCGGCGCTGCACGAGCCGCCCTTTCCCTCCCGATGTCACCCGGCCACCGACGAGGTGGCCGCGCAGAGCGTCGCCTGGGTGCGCGGGTTCGGCCTGATCAAGGACCGGGCCGGCCTGCTCCGGCTGACCGGGGCCCACGCCTCCGAGCTGGCCGGACGGGCCTGCCCCGAGGCCTCCCCGGAGGGCCTGCGGCTGCTCACCGACCTGATCAACTGGCTGTTCGTGGTGGACGACGCCTGCGACGACGACGGGCTGGGCGCCGCGCCGACACTGCTCGCGCCCACCCTGGCGGCGCTGCTGGCGGTGCTCGACCGGCACGGTGACCCGGACGCGCCCGCGCCCGCCGACGCCGGCCCGATGGGCCTGGCGTTGCACGACCTGTGCCGGCGGGCCCGCGGCCGGGGCCGGCCGGCGCACCTGATGCGACTGGTGAGCCAGTTGCGGGAGTACCTGCTGGCGCTGCTCTGGGAGGCCGCGAACCGGGAGCGCCGGCGCGTGCCCGGGGTCGCCGAGTACGTGCAGATGCGCCGCCACACCGGAGGCGTACGCCCCAGCTTCACGGTGACCGACCTGGCCCGCCCGTCCCTGCCCCGGCCCGACCAGCGGGCCAACCCGGCGCTCACCGCGCTGGACGCGCTCGCGACCGACCTGGTTTGCTGGTGCAACGACATGTTCTCCTACGGCAAGGAGCGGGGCGTCGCCCCGGAGGCGCACAACCTGGTGACCACGATCGCGGGCGAGACCGGGAAGGACGAGTCGGCGGCGCTGAACGCGGCGGCGAGCTGCTTCAACACGGCCCTCGCCTCGTACGCGGAGCGGGACGCGGCGTTGAGCGCCGGGGCCGACGCGGGGATGCGGGCGTTCCTGGACACCCGCCGGGACTGGGTCCGGGCCACCTACGACTGGTCCCGCGCCGCCAGCCGGTACGCCTGATCCGGTTCCCAGCAGTCGGGACGGCAGCGACTCGGCCGATCAGGGCTAGCCGCTGGCCGGGTGCAGGCAATACCCTTCGGTAACCGCAGATCGACGTGACCCCCGTCACGTCCCTCCACCCCTGAAGGCGGCTACAGCGATGGCTCTCGATGTACCGTACCGTTCCGTACCCGACATGTTCCTCAAGCGCGTGGCGGATTCCCCCGACCGGCAGGCGTTCGCTCACCCCGCACCCGACGACTCGGGCCCGGTCTGGCTGACGTGGGAGCAGGTCGGGCAGCGCGCGAAGGCGATCGCCGCCGGGTTGCACGGGCTCGGTGTCGGCCTGGAGAACCCGGTGGCGATCCTGGCGAACACCCGGCTGGACTGGGTGCTGGCCGACTTCGGCATCATGTGCGCCGGCGGGGCCACGACCACCGTCTACCCGACCACCGAGCCCGACGACGCGGTCTACATCATCGCCGACTCCGGCTCGAAGGTGCTGTTCGCGGAGAACCCGGCCCAGGCGGCGAAGATCGCCGGGGCGGACCTGCCCGCGCTGACCCACGTGGTGCTCTTCGACGGCTCGCCCGATCCGGCCGCCGCCGTCCCGCAGCTCACCCTGGCCGAGCTGGAGGAGCGCGGCGCCGCCGCGCTGAGCGCCGAGCCCGACCTGATCGACATGCTCGTCGGCGGCATCGGCCCGGACCACCTGGCGACGCTCATCTACACCTCGGGCACCACCGGCCGCCCGAAGGGCGTGGAGCTGCTGCACGGCGGCTGGTGCTGGGAGGGCGTGGCGCAGGCCGAGCTCGGCCTGCTCCGGACCGACGACCTGCAGTACCTGTGGCTGCCGCTGTCGCACTCGTTCGGCAAGACGCTGCTCTGCGGCGCCACCCACGTCGGCCTGCCCACGTACGTCGACGGCCGGGTGGACAAGCTGGTCGACCTGCTCGGCGTGGTCCGGCCGACGCTGATGTGCGGCGCGCCCCGGGTCTTCGAGAAGGTCTACAACAAGGCGGTCACCACCGCGCAGGGCGCGGGCGGCGCGAAGGCCAAGATCTTCGCCTGGGGCGTCGCGGTGGGCAAGGAGAAGGTGGCGCTGGAGCAGGCCGGCAAGCCGGTGCCGGCCGGGCTGCGGATGAAGTACGCGCTGGCCGAGAAGCTGGTGTTCAGCAAGCTGCAGGCCCGGCTCGGCGGCCGGATGCGGGTGCTGGTCTCCGGCGCGGCGCCGCTGAGCAAGGAGATCGCGACCTTCTTCGCCGCCGCCAACCTGCCGATCTCCGAGGGCTACGGCCTGACCGAGACCAGCGCCGGCGCGTTCGTCAACCCGCCCGACGGGCTGAAGATCGGCAGCGTGGGCCGGGCCATGGGTGACCTGGAGTGCCGGATCGACAGCGACGGCGAGGTCCTGCTGCGCGGCAAGCCGGTCATGCGGGGTTACCACAACCTGCCGGAGGAGACCGCCGCCGCGTTCACCGAGGACGGCTTCTTCCGCACCGGTGACATCGGCACGCTCGACTCCGACGGCTACCTGCGCATCACCGACCGCAAGAAGGACCTGGTCAAGACGTCCGGCGGCAAGTACGTCGCGCCGTCGCACATCGAGGGCATGTTCAAGGCGGTCTGCCCGTACACCTCGCAGGCTGTGGTGATCGGGCAGGCGCGCAACTACTGCACCATGCTCATCACGCTGGACCCGGACGCGATCAAGGGCTGGGCCGCCGGCACCCCGCTGGAGGGCAGCGACTACACCACGATCGTCACCTCGCCGCAGGCGCGGGAGATGGTCGAGGGCTACGTTGCCGAGCTGAACGCCAAGCTCAACCGCTGGGAGACGATCAAGAAGGTGACGATCCTCCCCCGGGATCTCACCATCGAGGACGGCGAGGTCACGCCGTCGCTGAAGATCAAGCGCCGGAGCGTGGAGACGAACTTCGCCTCCGAGATCGACAAGATGTACGAGGGCACGCTCGCCGAGCTGTAGTCCGCGCCGTCAGGCGGTCGACCGGCCGTGCCCCACCGTCCCGGGGCACGGTCGGTCGCGTCCGCGCCGGTCAGAGGTGCTGCTCCCGCCAGCGGCTCTGCTCGGCCTCGGCGGCGATCTGCTCCTCCAGCGCGAGCTGGCGTACCCGGCGCCGGTCACCGTCCTCGGCCCGGGTCTCCCAGATCACGCCCGCGACGGTGAGCACCGCCAGCACGACGAGCGCGTTCAGCTCGTGCAGCCGGGCCACGGCCGGTACGGCGGCGACCAGCAGCAGCACCGTCACCAGCAGCGGCCGCCGCACCCGGCGCTCCGCCAGCCACCAGCACCCGGCGATGCTGAGCAGGTAGAGCCCGACCCCGCCGAACAGGATCCCGGCCCAGAAGGCGCCCAGCGGCGGGCCCCACGCGGGCGTCGCCGGTGAGGTCGCCTCGGCCAGCAGGTCCTTGAGGCCGAGGGCGAAGAGGATGATCCCGGCGACCATCGGCAGGTGCAGGAACGTGTAGACGGTACGGGCCAGCCGCAGCCGCACGGCCCGGTCCCGGGCCTGGTGCAGCGCCTGTTCCAGCGCGAAGGACAGCGTGTCGAAGTACGCCCACCACAGCGTCGCCACGATCACCACGCCGAGCAGCGCGGCGACCGCCACCGGGCCGGTGAGCGGCAGCCCGCGCTTCGGGCCGAGCCCGAGCGCGATGATCGACTCGCCGAGCGCGACGAGCACGATCAGCGCGTGCCGTTCCGCCCAGTGTCCGGCCGAGACCACCACCCACCACTGCTGGCCCAGGATCGCCCCGCTGAGGTACTCGACGAGCAGCGCCAGCGTCCAGAGCGCCAGTTGCAGCCCCACCGCGAACCGCTCCTGCGGCAGCCGGCCGGGGAGGATGCCGGCGACGACCAGCAGCGCCGTGGCCACCGTCGGGGCCAGGAAGCGGATCCGCAGTCCCCGGCGCCGGGCCGGGTCGGCGCGGTCGGCCCAGGCGAAGACGGTGAGCTGGGCGGTCCGGATCACGAAGTAGCACCCGGCGAAGACCAGCGGCCCGGGCAGCCAGCCGTCACGGTTGGCGAACGCGCTGGGCGTGCTGAGCACGAGCAGGAACGTCGCCGCCACGGTGACGATGCCGACCAGCGGCAGCACCCCCTGGTCGGCGCGGAACGCGTTGCCGAGGCGGGCGAACCCGGTCCACGACCACCAGAGCAACGCCAGCACCAGCAGGAACCGGTAGAGGTTGACCGGCGTGAGCACCGAGGCGGTGAGCGTGGTGACGCTCAGGAACGCGAAGACGAAGACCAGGTCGTAGAAGAGCTCCACCGGAGTGGTCCGGGAGCCCGGCGCGCTGCGCCGCATGGCCCACGACCACCGGACCCCGCCCCCGTTTCCCACTCGGGCAGTCTGCGGTCACCGTCCCGCCCGGGGCCGGGGTTCGGAGCTTTCACCACCGGATCGGGCGGGCGCGCCGGGTCAGGCGATGACGCCGGCCTCGCGCCACTGCGGGCGGCCGGCCCGGTCCAGGTCGTAGCGCACCGCCGCGAGCCGACCCACCGCCTCCACCAGCTCCTCGGCGGCCAGCGTGAACGGCAGGCGCAGGAAGCGCTCGAGCGTCCCGTCCAGACCGAACCGGGGTCCGGGCGCCAGCCGTACGCCGACCTCCTCGGCGGCCCGGGCCAGCGCGCTGGAGATCGGGCCGTCCAGCTCGGCCCAGAGCGTCACGCCGCCGCGCGGCACCGTGACCCGCCAGTCGGGCAGCTGCTCCGCGAGCGCCGCGACGAGGGCGTCCCGCTGGGCGGCGAGCTGGGCGCGGCGGGCGGCCACGATGGCCGGCGCCTCGGCGAGCAGGTGCACGGCGACGAGCTGGTCGAGCACCGGGCTGGCCATGTCCACCCCGACCCGGGCCGCGGCCAGCCGCTGCACCTGGGGCGCCGAGGCGCGGACCCAGCCGATCCGCAGCCCGCCCCAGTAGGGCTTGCTCATCCCGCCGATGCTGATCACCCGGGAGTGCCTGTCGAAGACCGCCACGGGCGGCGGCAGCGGGGTGTCGTCCAGCGGCAGGTCGACGAAGGACTCGTCGACGACGAGGTCGGTGCCGGCCGCGTGGGCCGCGCCGACCAGCCGTTCGCGCAGGTCAGCCGCCATCAGATGACCGGTCGGGTTGTGGAACTCCGGGATCACGTACGCGAGCTTCGGCCGGGTCTGCCGGATGCTGCCGAGCAGCAGCTCGGCGTCCCAGCCCTCGTCGGACAGGCCGTGCGTGGCGATCCGGGCCCGCCGGGCGGACAGCGCCGCCAGGGCGTTGGGGTAGGTGGGTGACTCGACGAGCACCGCGCCGCCGGGCGACAGGGCCAGCCGCAGCACCAGGTCCAGCGCGTGCTGGGTGCCGCTGGTGACCATGATCTGCTCCGGGCTGGTGGGCAGCCCGCGCTCGGTGTACCCGCGGGCGACCGCCTCGCGCAGCTCGATGATGCCGGTCGGGTGGTAGCCGGCGCCGCCGAGGTAGCGGGGCAGGTCCTCGGCGGCCGCGCGGGCGGCCGGGACGAGCTGCGGCGGCGCGGACAGCGCGGCCACGCCGAGGTCGATCATGTCGCGGTCGTCCAGCGGGGTCCACAGCCCGGTGCTGGCGACCCGGTGGCCGCCGGGCAGCATGGTCCAGCTCCCGGCGCCCCGGCGGCTGGCCAGGTGGCCACTCTCCCGCAGTTCCCGGTACGCGGCGGTGACGGTGGTCCGGCTGATCCGCAGCGCCTCGGCCAGTTCCCGCTCGGCCGGCAGGCGTACCCCCAGCGGCAGCCGGCCGTCGGCGAGCAGGCCCCGGACGGCGCCGGCGAGCGCGGCGTAGTCGGGGCTGCGCCGGCGGCCCGGCAAGGCGTGCCACTGGCCGAGGAGTCGCGCCAATTGGACGCCGCGCACCTGGCTGGTCATGGCCACACCTCCAGAATTGGCCCCCTTGCGGCCTGCAATTGGCCCCTAGGGTGGCATGCATGGCACCACTTGGCAATCTCGGGCACCGCTCGGCGCGACGACTCACCCAGCTCTACGCCGGGCTCGTCCTGTACGGCCTCAGCATGGCGCTGATGATCCGGTCGGAGCTGGGACTGGACCCGTGGGACGTGTTCCACCAGGGCCTCTCCCGGCAGACCGACCTCTCCTTCGGCACTGTCACCATCGCCGTCGGCGCTCTCGTCCTGCTGCTCTGGATCCCGCTGCGGCAGCGGCCCGGCCTCGGCACGGTCAGCAACGTCGTGGTGATCGGGCTGGTCGTCGACGCCACACTGGCCGTGCTGCCGCCCGGCGACGGCATGCCGGCGCGCGTCGCGATGCTGGTGGCCGGGATCGTCGCCAACGGCGCCGCCACCGGGCTCTACCTCGGCGCCGGGCTCGGCCCCGGGCCCCGCGACGGTCTGATGACCGGATTCGTCGCCCGCCATCCCCGCTTCTCGGTCCGGCTGGTCCGCACGAGCATCGAGATCACCGTGCTGGGCCTCGGCTGGCTGCTCGGCGGAACCGTCGGTCTCGGCACCGTGGCGTACGCGCTGACCATCGGCCCGCTCGCCCAGTTCTTCATCCCGGTCTTCGCGCTGCCCGCACGGCCGACGAGCGGCGCTTACGCTACGTGATCAGCGCCGGGCCGACCGCCACGGCGCGAGGCGGACCGCAACGCGCTGAGCTGCGGTGACACAGAACAGCGAAACCAGGTGTTTCCTCCGCCGTCGCGGCCGGGCATCATTCCTGCATGGGGGAGAACGGATGGCGTTGGAGCGACGCCTGGATCTTCGTCGCGCTTGTCATCGCCAGTGGCGCCGGCCGGCACCGGCGGTCCGCGTCGACACGCCGCCCCGAAGGCGTCCGGCTGGCCGACGTGCTCTCCACAGCCGACCACCTCAACCAGGCCATCCCCGAGCGGCACGAGGTGGAGGGCGCGGTCCGGCGGCTCGTCGGCGCGGGCCTGGTCAGCGTCTCCGACGGCTGGTTCCGGGTCACCCCGGACGGTGAGCAGCTGTGGCGCACCCGTCCCAGCGCCGGGCTCGGCACCACTGTGGACACCGTGCAGGGCGTGCTGACCCGCCGGCACCCGCCGGGCGAGTCCGAGTGGCAGCTCGACGAGGACGACCACGCCGCCGCCGTGCAGGAGTACGTGGTCCGCTCGATCCCGATGCCGCGCCGCTCCCCCGAGGGGCGCTCCGGCCGGCAGTGACGCCGGCCGCCTGCCTCAGCGCACCGGGTGCCCGGCCCCGCGCAGCGCGTCCTTGACCTGGCCGACGGTCAGCTCGCCGAAGTGGAAGACGCTCGCGGCGAGCACCGCGTCCGCCCCCGCGCCGACGGCCGGCGGGAAGTGCGCCACCTCGCCCGCGCCGCCGCTGGCGATCACCGGCACGTCGACCACCTCCCGGACCGCCTGGATCAGCGGCAGGTCGAACCCGGCCTTGGTGCCGTCGGCGTCCATCGAGTTGAGCAGGATCTCACCCGCGCCCAGCTCGGCGCCGCGCTCCGCCCACTCGACCGCGTCCAAGCCGGTGCCGCGCCGCCCGCCGTGCGTGGTCACCTCGAAGCCGCTCGGCGTCGCGCCGTCCGGGGCGCGGCGCACGTCCAGCGAGAGCACGAGCACCTGGCGGCCGAACCGGTCGGCGATCTCGGCGATCAGCTCCGGGCGGGCGATGGCGGCGGTGTTCACGCCCACCTTGTCCGCCCCGGCCCGCAGCAGCGTGTCGACGTCGGCGACCTGACGGACGCCGCCGCCCACCGTCAGCGGGATGAAGACCGACTCGGCGGTGCGCCGCACCACGTCGAGCATGGTGCCCCGGTCACTGGACGAGGCGGTGACGTCGAGGAAGGTCAGCTCGTCCGCGCCGGCCCGGTCGTACGCCGCCGCCAGCTCCACCGGGTCGCCCGCGTCGCGCAGGTCGAGGAAGTTGACCCCCTTGACCACGCGCCCGGCGTCCACGTCCAGACAAGGGATGACCCGTACCGCCACCGTCATGCCCCGAGCCTAGCCAACGCGCGGGCGGTGGTGACCGCCGGTGAGGCCGGTCACCACCGCCCGTGGTGGTGCGCGTTCGCGCCGGTCAGAGACGAACCAGCATCTTGCCGAGGTTCTCCCCGCGCAGCAGGCCGAGGAACGCCTCGGGGGCCTGCTCGATGCCGTCGATCACCGTCTCGTCGTACGACAGCCGGCCCTCGCGCAGCCAGCCGGCCACCTCCTGCACGAACTGCTCCCGCAGGTGACCGTGGTCGCTGACGAGGAAGCCGCGCAGCGTCAGGCGCTTGCCGATCACCAGCGCCAGGTTGCGCGGGGCGGCCGGCGGCTCGGTGGCGTTGTACTGCGCGATCATGCCGCAGATGGCGGCCCGGCCGTGCAGGTTCATCGCCCCGATCGCGGCCTCCAGGTGATCGCCGCCGACGTTGTCGAAGTACACGTCGACGCCGTCCGGGGCGGCCGCCCTGAGCTGCTTGGACACCGGGCCGTCGTGGTAGTCGAACGCGGCGTCGAAGCCGAGCGCGGTGAGCCGCTCGACCTTGGCCCGGGAACCGGCGCTGCCGATCACCCGGCCGGCGCCGCGCAGCTTCGCGATCTGGCCGACCATGCTGCCCACCGCGCCGGCCGCGCCGGAGACGAAGACCGTCTCCCCCGGCTTCATGGCGGCCACGTCCAGCAGCCCGGCGTACGCGGTCAGCCCGGTCATGCCGAGCACGCCCAGGTACGCGGTGACCGGCGCCAGATCGGGGTCGATCTTGCGCGCGCCCCGGGCGTCCACGAGCGCGTACTCGCGCCAGCCGAGCCCGTGCAGCACGACGTCGCCGGGCTTGACGCCCCCGGCCTCGCCGGCCACCACCTCACCGATCGCGCCCCCGTCGAGCGGGGCGTCGAGCGCGAACGGCGGCACGTACGACTTGACGTCGTTCATCCGCCCGCGCATGTACGGGTCGACGGACATGAACCGGTTGCGGACCACGACCTGCCCCGGGCCCGGCGTCGGCACCTCGGTGGTGACCAGCCGGAAGTTCTCCGGGGTCGGCCAGCCGTCCGGCCGGGACGCCAGATGGATCTCCCGGTTCACCCGCACCTCGCTCATCGGGCCTCGCGGACCGTGCGGGTGACCTCGATGTTGCCCCGGGTCGCGTTGGAGTAGGGGCAGACCTGGTGGGCCGCGTCAACCAGCTGCTCGGCGGCGGCGCGCTCGACAGCGGGCAGGTCCACCACGAGCGTCACGGCCAGGCCGAAGCCGCCGCTGCCGTTCGGGCCGATGCCCACCTCGGCCTCGACGACCGAGCCGGAGACGTCCGCCTTGGCCTTGCGGGCGACCACGCGCAGCGCGGAGTGGAAGCAGGCCGCGTAGCCGGCCGCGAAGAGCTGCTCCGGGTTGGCCGCGTCGCCGGCGCCGCCCATCTCCTTCGGCACGGCGAGGTCCAGCTCGACGGTGCCGTCGGAGGTGCGGACGTGACCGTCGCGGCCGTCGCCGGTGGCGCGGGCGGAGGCGGTGTAGAGCACCTGCATGTCACTGCTCCTTCTGTCGGTGGATCGTCTCGGTGACCCGGGTGAGGATGCCGTGGAGGAAGACCAGTTCGGCCTCGGTGAGCCCGGTGGCAATGGCCACCTGCCGCGGCACCTCGCACATCCGCTCCCGCAGGGCCCGGCCCTGGCCGGTGAGGCCCACCTCGACCCGGCGCTCGTCGGCGGCCGAGCGGGTACGCACCACCAGGCCGGCCGCCTCCAGCCGCTTGAGCAGCGGGGAGAGCGTGCCGGAGTCGAGCCGGAGCGCGGCGCCGAGCTCGGAGACCGTGGGGGCGTCGTCGTCGCGCTCCCAGAGCACCAGCAGCACCAGGTACTGCGGGTAGGTCAGACCGTGCTCGTCGAGGATGGGCCGGTAGACGTCGGTCATGGCGCGCGACGCCGCGTAGAGCGCGAAGCACACCTGCCGGCGCAGCACCAGATCATCGGTCACCGTGAAACCGTAACGCACAATTAAGTTGTGCACAACCGATCGGCGCATGGTCCGGAGCGCGCGACGCGCCCCGGACACCGTCAGCCGACGGGGAGATACGCCTCCAGCTCGACCTCGACCAGCAGGTCCGGGTCGATCAGCCCGGCCACCACCACCATCGTCGCCACCGGGCGCACCGGCCCGAACACGGCGTTGTGGGCCCGGCCCACCTCGTCGGCGTAGATCCGGTCCGTCACGTACATCCGGGTCCGCACCACGTCGCCCGGCCCCGCGCCGACCTCGGCCAGCGCGTCCAGGCCGATCCGGATCGCCTGCGCGGTCTGCGCCGCCGCGTCGCCCGCGTGCGCCACCCGGCCGTCCACAGTGGAGGTGCAGCCGGCCGTGATCGCCAGCGAGCCCGCCCGGACCACCCGGGAGTAGCCGTACAGCGCCTCCCACGGGCCGCCCGAGCCGAGCCGGGTCACCACCCCGGCGTCCACGGGCGGCTCGGCCGTCACGCGCCGGCCCGCAATGTGGCCAGCGCCTCGGCGACGGTGAACGCGCCCGCGTAGAGCGCCTTCCCGGCGATCACGCCCTCCACGCCCACCGGCTCCAGCGCGGCCAGCGCCCGCAGATCCTCCAGCGTGGACACGCCGCCGGAGGCGATCACCGGGGCGTCGGTACGCCCGCACACCTCGCGCAGCAGGTCCAGGTTCGGCCCGCGCATGGTGCCGTCCTTGGTGATGTCGGTGACCACGTACCGCGCCGCGCCCGCCGCGTCGAGCCGGGCCAGCACCTCGTAGAGGTCGCCGCCGTCGCGGGTCCAGCCGCGCGCCGACAGGGTACGGCCGCGCACGTCCAGCCCGATCGCCACCCGGTCGCCGTACTCGCCGCAGATCCGGTCGCACCACTGCGGGTCCTCCAGCGCGGCGGTGCCGATGTTGACCCGGGCCGCCCCGGTGCCCAGCGCCGCCCGCAGCGACTCGTCGTCCCGGATGCCGCCGGACAACTCCACCTTCACGTCCAGCTTGCCGACCACCTCGGCCAGCAGCGCGGCGTTGGAGCCCCGCCCGAACGCGGCGTCCAGATCCACCAGGTGGATCCACTCCGCGCCGTCGGACTGCCAGGCCAGCGCCGCGTCCAGCGGGTCGCCGTACGTGGTCTCGCTACCGGCGGCGCCCTGCACGAGCCGGACGGCCTGGCCGTCGGCGACGTCCACGGCGGGCAACAGGGTGAGGCTCAACGCTTCTCTCCTCGGGTCCTCAACGACGGTCCAGCGCGATCACCACGACCGCGGGCAGGACCAGCAACAACAACGCGACCAGCACCAGCCGCAGCGCCAGGTCGTCCACCAGGCTCCAGATGGCGACCACCGCCACGGCGGTGAGCACCAGGATCGTCGCCCGCTCACGCCGGGTGTGCCGGCGCAGCCGGCCGGTACGCCCCCGCCGCGGCGACGACGTCAGCCGGCGTACCAGAGAACGACGCCGCTCCCGGCGAGCCACCCGGCGGGCACGGACGGCGCGCTCCCGCTCCTGCTCGGCCTCGCGCTCCGCCCGGCGGCGGGCCCGCTCCTTGCTCACCCGGACGCCCGCGCGCCGGTCACAGCGTGCCGAGCCAGTTGCGCAGCAGCGCGGCCCCGGCGTCGGCCGACTTCTCCGGGTGGAACTGCGCGGCCGACAGCGCGCCCCGCTCCACCGCCGCCACGAAGTCCGTGCCGTGGTGCGCGGTGGTCACCGTGGCGCCCGCCTCGGCCAGCGCCGCCGGCTCGGTCACCCCGTAGGAGTGCACGAAGTAGAACCGGGTGTCGGCCGGCAGGCCGGCGAACAGCGTCGAGCCGGCCGGCGGGCGCACGGTGTTCCAGCCCATGTGCGGCAGCCGTCGCGCGGGCAGCCGGGTCACCCCGCCGGGCAGCAGCCCCAGCCCCTTGGTCACCACGCCGTGCTCCTCGCCGTGGCCGAAGAGGATCTGCATGCCGACGCAGATGCCCAGCACCGGCCGCCCGGCGGCGACCCGCTCGGCGATGACCGGCCCGGCGCCCAGCGCCTCGATCCCGGCCATGCAGGCGGCGAACGCGCCGACGCCCGGCACCACCAGGCCGTCGGCCGACGCGGCGGCGGCCAGGTCGTCGGTCACAGTCACCTCGGCGCCGGCCCGCGCCACCGCGCGCTCGGCCGAGCGCAGGTTGCCCGAGCCGTAGTCGAGCACCACCACCCGCCGCGCCATCAGCTCTCCCCCGGCAGCAGCCAGAGCAACCCGGCGGCGGTGGCCAGCACGGCCAGCAGGCCGGTGATCACCACGGCGGCGCGGGGCGCGCCCTGCTTGATCAGCGACCACGTGCCGCCGACCAGCAGCCCGGCCAGGATCAACACCAGAGTGGGCAGCACCTTCATCAGAGCGCGCCCTTCGTGGACGGCACCACACCCGCGTTACGCGGGTCAAGCGCGGTGGCCTCGCGCAGCGCGCGGGAGACGGCCTTGAACTGCGCCTCGACCACGTGGTGCGCGTCCGGGTGGCCGCCGGGACGGGCCGCGCGCAGCACGTCCACGTGCAGCGTGATCCGGGCCGACTGGCCGAACGACTCCCAGATGTGCCGGGTCATGCTCGTCGGGTAGACCGGCCCGATGTACGGGGCCAGCGCCGGCTCGTCGTGCACCACGTACGGGCGGCCGGACAGGTCGACGGCGGCCCGGACCAGCACCTCGTCCATCGGGACGGTGGCCGAGCCGTACCGCCGGATGCCGGCCTTGTCGCCGAGCGCCCGGTCGAACGCGGCGCCCAGCGCCAGCGCGGTGTCCTCCATCGTGTGGTGCGCGTCGATCTCCAGGTCGCCGACGGTGTGCACGGTCAGGTCGAAGCCGCCGTGCCGGGCGATCTGGTTGAGCATGTGGTCGTAGAAGCCGACGCCGGTCTCGATGTCGGCCTTGCCGGTGCCGTCGAGGTCGATCTCGACGAGCACCTTGGTCTCGTTGGTGACCCGCTCGATCCGGGCGATCCGGCTCATGAAACGTTCTCCATCGCGGTGAGGAAGGCGTCGGTCTCGGTCGGGGTGCCGGCGGTGACGCGCAGCCAGCCGGGCAGGCCGACGTCGCGCACCAGCACGCCGGCATCGAGCAGGGTACGCCAGGCCACCGCCTGGTCCCCGTCGACGGCGAACAGCACGAAGTTGGCGTCGCTGTCGGCCACCCGGTGGCCCCGCTCGCGCAGCTCGGCGACGATCCGGTCGCGCTGGCGCATGATCGCGGCCACGGTGCCGAGCAGGGCGTCCCGGTGCGCCAGCGCCGCGCGGGCGGCGGCCTGGGTGAGCGCGGACAGGTGATAGGGCAGCCGGACCAGCTGCACCGCGTCCACCACCGCCGGGTCGGCGGCCAGGTAGCCGAGCCGGCCGCCGGCGAAGCCGAACGCCTTGCTCATGGTGCGGGTCACCACCAGCCGCGGGTGACCGGGCAGCACCGCGAGCGCGCTGACCGTGCCGGGCCGGGCGAACTCGGCGTACGCCTCGTCCACGACCACCATGCCGGGCGCCTCGTCCAGCACGGCGGCGACCACCGCCGGGTCGAGCGCGGTGCCGGTCGGGTTGTTCGGCGAGCAGAGGAACACCACGTCGGGCCGGTGCTCACGGACCTGGGCCACCGCCTCGTCGGCGGTGAGCCCGAAGTCCGCGCCGCGGCGGGCGGGCACCCACCGGGTGCCGGTGCCGAGCGCCAGCAGCGGGTGCATCGAGTACGCCGGGGTGAAGCCGAGCGCAGTGCGCCCCGGACCGGCGAACGCCTGGAGCAGCTGCTGCTGGATCTCGTTGGAGCCGTTCGCCGCCCACACGTGGTCGGCGGTGAGCCCGTGCCCCAGGTAGGCGGCCAGGTCGGCGCGCAGCGCCACGGCGTCCCGGTCCGGGTAGCGGTTGAGGTCACGCAGCTCGGCGGCGACCGCCTTGCCGATCGCCTCGACCACCGGCTCCGGCACCGGGTAGGAGTTCTCGTTGGTGTTCAGCCGCACCGGCACGTCGAGCTGCGGCGCGCCGTACGGTGTGCGCCCGCGCAGGTCGTCGCGGATCGGCAGGTCGTCGAGCGTGGTCACGACGCGCCGCCGTCGGGGAACCGGACGCTGACCGCCTGGCCGTGCGCCGGCAGGTCCTCCACCGTCGCCAGCGTGACCACGTGCGGGGCCACGTCGCGCAGCGCGTCCTGCGTGTATTCGATCAGGTGGACGCCGCGCAGGAAGGACTGCACGGACAGCCCGGAGGAGTGCCGGGCGCAGCCGCCGGTGGGCAGCACGTGGTTGGAGCCGGCGCAGTAGTCGCCGAGCGACACCGGCGACCAGGCGCCCACGAACACCGCTCCGGCGTTGCGGACCCGCAGCGCCCACTCTCGCGCGTTCTCGGTCTGGATCTCCAGGTGCTCGGCCGCGTACGCGTCGACCACCCGCAGCCCCGCCTCCAGGTCGTCGACCAGGACCACGCCGCTCTGCTCGCCGCGCAGCGCGGTGCCGATCCGCTCGGCGTGCTTGGCCGCGGGCGCCTGCCGGGCCAGCTCGGCGTCGACCGCGTCGGCCAGCGCGGTGGACGGGGTGACCAGCACGCTGGCCGCGAGGGGGTCGTGCTCGGCCTGGCTGATCAGGTCGGCGGCGACGTGCGCCGGGTCGGCGGTGTCGTCGGCCAGGATCGCGATCTCGGTCGGGCCGGCTTCGGCGTCGATGCCGACCACGCCGCGCAGCAGCCGCTTCGCGGCGGTGACCCAGATGTTGCCCGGGCCGGTGATCATGTCGACCGGCTCGCAGCGCTCGTCCCCGGCCGGGTCGACGCCCGCGCCGTACGCGAGCATGGCGACCGCCTGGGCGCCGCCGACGGCGTACACCTCGTCCACGCCGAGCAGCGCGCACGCGGCGAGGACCCGCCGGTCGGGCAGGCCGTCGTTGTCCTTCTGCGGCGGGCTCACCACCACCAGCGAGCGCACCCCGGCCGCCTGGGCCGGCACCACGTTCATCACCACAGTCGACGGGTACATGGCCAGGCCGCCGGGGACGTAGAGCCCGACCCGGTCGACCGGCACCCACCGCTCGGTCACCGTGCCGCCGGGCACCACGGTCGTGGTGTGATCGGTGCGGCGCTGGTCGTCGTGCACCTTGCGGGCCCGGGTGATCGATTCCAGCAGCGCGGCGCGGACCTGCGGGTCCAGCTCGCCCTCGGCGGCGCGGATCGTCTCGACCGGCACCCGCAGCCGCTCCGGGGAGACACCGTCGAACCGTTCGCTGGCCTCCCGGATCGCCGGGTACCCATGCTCGCGGACCGCCTCGACGAGCGGGCGGATCCGCTCGACCGCCACGGAGACGTCGAGCTGGGCACGGGGCAGCAGGCGGCGCGGGTCACGTGCCCCGCCGCGCAGGTCGATCCGATTCAGCACGCCTGCGAGTCTAGGCCGCCGCCCCGGCGACCGGCCCGGGCCGCCCGCACGCCGGGACGGTGAGCCGGGACACGCGCGGGCGGGCGGGTTGGGGATACGCTCGATCGCGTGAGCGCACGGCTGCCGGTGTTCCCGCTCGGGACCGTCCTCTTCCCGGGGCTGGTCCTTCCGCTGCACATCTTCGAGGAGCGCTACCGGGCGCTTGTGCGCCACCTGGTGGCGCTGCCCGAGGGCGCGCCGCGCGAGTTCGGCGTGGTGGCGATCCGGGCTGGCTGGGAGGTGGCGCCGGCCGGGCCGCCGGGGCGTTTCGGGCTGACCGCCGGCGAGGTCACGCTGCACGAGGTGGGCTGCACCGCCGAGCTGCGGCAGGTCACCGAGCTGGCCGACGGCGGGTTCGACATCGTCACAGTGGGCCGGCGCCGGTTCCGCCTCGCCGAGGTCGACCACGCCGCCGAGCCCTACCTCACCGCGGAGGTGCGGTGGCTGCCCGAGCCGGGCGGCCCGGACGAGGTCGCCGACCTGCTGGCGGCCCGCGTGATCTCGGTGTTCCGGCAGTATCTCGGCCTGATCCGCCCGGACCAGCAGGAGATCTCCGAGCAGTTGCCGGAGGACCCGACGGTGCTGTCGCACCTGGTCGCCGCGACCGCCGCGCTGACCGTGGACGACCGGCAGCGGCTGCTCGCGATCGACGACACGGCCGCCCGCCTGCGGGCCGAGCTGCGCCTGCTCAACCGGGAGACGGCGTTGCTGCGGCAGGTCCGGGCGGTGCCGGTGCCGCTCAGCGAGCTGGCTGGTCTCCCGGCGCCGAACTGAACCCCGGCGGAGGCGGCGGCCACCCGCCGTCGAACTCCGGCTCCGGCCGCAGCGACGGCCACCGCGACCAGCCCGCGAGCAGCGTGTACGTCACGGCCGCGCCGAACGCGGCGAGCAGCAGGTTGCCGTGCGGCAGCGGGAGCGGGCCGAACCAGTCGACGCCACCGGCGCGCAGGTCGACGGGTTTGGTGAAGGCGGTGCCCGGCGGCGCGGTCTCCACCAGCCGCTGGAACGTGGACAGGCCGATCCGGCGGCCGACCTGCCAGGCCACCACCGCCGCGCCGAGACCGCCCAGGGTGACCGCTAGCAGGCCCGCCGGGCCGCGCCGGCGGCGCAGCACCACCCACAGGGCGATCGCGGCGAGCACGCCGAAGCCGAGGGTCAGGAGGCTGAACCAGCCGTCCGCGGCGATCGGCTGCTCCGGCTGCGTGGTGGCGTAGACCGCGCCGGCCGGTGTCTGCCGTACCGGGGTGGCGGGCGCCGCCCACACCCAGAGCAGCCCGAGCGGCGCGCCGAGCGCGGTGAGCAGCGCGGCAACGCCGAGGGTGGTCGCCACGACCCGGCCGGCGGACCGCCGGGCCGCGGGCGACGCTCCGGGCAGCTGCGCCACGACGCCCGGATGCCCGGCCAGCGGGTCGGCGCCGGGCGCGGTGACCGGGGTGCCGGCCGGCACCGGCAGTCCGCCGGGCCAGCCGGGCGGTCCGCCGGGCCAGGCGGGCGGCTGCTCGCGCTCGGGCCGCGCCTCGCCGCCGTCGGTACGCTCGCGCGTCCGCTCGGGATCAGGGGTGTCCGGAGTCACCCGTTGATCCTCTCAGGCCGGGGCACGGCGCGGGGCGGTGGTCGCCGCCTCAGCGCGCGAACGGTTCCACCATCACCGCGGCGGCCTTGAGCCACGCGTTGCGGGTCTCGGCCTGGAGCTGGTGGTACTCGATCGAGGAGCCGGTCTCCAGCGCCGGGTCGTAGGGCACCACCGCCACCGCCCGGGTACGGGTGGCGAAGTGCCGTTCCAGGTCGTCCTGCAGGGAGGTGCGGCCCGGCGTCGGGCAGGAGATCAGCGTGACCGCGTTGTCGGCCAGCTCGCCCATGCCCTCCTCGTGCAGCAGGTCGAGCATCCAGTCCGCGCTGAACGCCGCGTCCTCGCGCGGCACGGTGGTCACCACGAGCTGGTCGGCGGCCTGCATCACGGTGCGCCAGTTCGGGCTCTCCACGTTGTTGCCGGTGTCCACGCAGACCACCTCGTGGGTGCGGCGCAGCAGCTCCAGCACCCGCTTGACGGTGAACTGGTCGAGCCGCTGGGCGAAGCGCGGGCTCTCCTCGCCGGCCAGCACGTCGTACGAGCCGTCGGAGGCGTGCCGCAGGTAGTCGTCGAGGTGGGACAGGAGCGTGTTGCCCTCGAGGATCTCGATCTGCGCCAGGTCGTGGATCAGGTGGCGGATGGTGCGGGCGTGCCGGGCGCTGCCGGCCCGCAGGCCGAGCGTGCCGCGCAGCTCGTTGTCGTCCCAGGCGAGCACGCCGCGCCCGCGGACGCTGCCCACTGTCGCCGCGGCGAGCACGGTGGCGGTGGTCTTGTGCACCCCGCCCTTGGGGTTGGCGAACGCGAGCACCCGGGGTGTGCCCAGCTCGCGGCGCAGCACACTGGTGGCGCGTTCCAGCTCGGCGTCCGGCTCGGGGGCACGCCACTTCGCCTGGGCCGGCGTGGCCCGGCCCGTCCGGCCGGAGCGGCCCTCCAGCGGGCTGCGCGGCGCGGGCACCACCGGTTCCGGCGCGGGCGGTACGTCCGGCCGGTAGCGGCCCCGGTCGAGCAGGGCGTACCGGGACTCGGCGGGCGGCGGCGCGGGCCGGTAGCCACCGTCGAGAAGGGAGTACCGGGACTCGGCCGGCGCCTCGGCCCGGCCGTGCGGCTCCGGTCGTGCCGGTTCGGGGCGCCAGGACGGCTCCGGCCGTGGCTCGGCGGCGAAGGGCGGGTCCGGCGCGATCGACGGCTCGGCACGCCAGGACGGCTCGGCGGGATAGGACGGCTCGGCCGGATAGGGCTGCCCGGTGCGCCAGGACGGCTCCGGGTCGGTGCGGTACGCCGGCTCGGCCCGGTAGGCCGGTTCGCCCTCGTGGCGCGGGTCGGCGCGGAAGGCGGGGTCGACCCGGAACGTGGCCTCGGCCCGGTAGCCGGGCTCGGCGCCGTACGACCCGTCGGGAGCGCGGCCGACGGCGGCGGCGCGCCCGGTCCATCCGGTGCCGGCGCCGCGGCGCGGCAGCGGGTCGGGCGGCGGCGCGTGGTGCTCCTCGCCGTGCCGGTCGGCGTCGGCGTGCTCCGCGCCGCGACCGCCGAGGCGGGCCCGGTCGAGCAGCGCCCGCCACCGCGGTGCCGGCTCGCCCTGCCGACCCCAGCCGGTCTCGCTGCCGTCCAAGGATTCGCCCTCCCCCAGCCCATCGATCTCCGCCTGACAGGCTACGAACGAAACCCTATTCGGACCACTCCCCGCGCCGCACATCGCCCGGTGTCCCGCCGCACCGTGGGATCGACCGGGTTGGCCGCGCCCGCCGATGTCTCAGGAGGTGGGAGCGGGATTGGGTGACCCGGATCCGGGAATCGGCGCGGGGGCGGTCGGTGAAGGTTCGCTCACCGTCCGTGCGGCTTCCGACGAATCGCCCATTCCGCCACCCTCGTCGGGTCCGGTGTCCGCCGGCGGCCGGGCCACGTCACGCTGCTCGGGCAGCGGCGGGGTGAACACCGTCCGGTCCAGCCGGGCGACCTCCGGCGCCGGGTCCACCACCCGCACACCCGGGCGCCCGGCGAGCGCGCGCAGCGCGTCCGGCGCGGCACGGACCACCGCGGCGTACACGCAGGCGCATCCGGTCCGGTAGGCGGCCGCCTCCCGGGTCGCGACCACGGCCCCGCTCTCGTACACCCGGCGCAGCTCCGGATCGGCGGTGGCCGCCGGGGCGGCGGCGCGCGCCCGGTAGTCGGCGGCCTCCCGGTCCTTGCGCGCGGCGACGTCGGCCATCCCGGCGACCACGTCGTCGGGCAGCCGCAGCGCCGCGATCCGGACGATCTCGGTCTGCCGGCCGGGCAGCGGCACCCGCGCCACCACCGCCGACACCGGCGCGCCGTCCAGCGCGGCGGCCGCCCGCGCCGGGGTCAGGTAGTCGGCGAACGAGACGAGCGCGTAGGCGTCGGGCGCGTCGAGCCGGGCCAGTTCCTCCCCGGCGGCGCGCAGGTACGCCGGGACGCTCGCGCCGCCGGCCACCCCGACCCGGGTCACCTCGCCGACCGTGCGGTCGCTCACCGGACGGTCCCGCCGCTGCGCCACCGCGACCACCAGCACCACCAGCGCGCAGGCCAGCGCGAGCCAGGTCAGCGCGGCGAAGCGGGACCGGCGCGGCGGCGCGGCGTCGTCGCTCATGGTCAGTCGCGCAGGATCTCCAGCGCCCGGGTGAGATCCTCCGGGTACTCGCTGACGAACGTCACCTCGTCGCCGGTGCCCGGGTGCGCGAAGCTCAGCGAACGGGCGTGCAGCCACTGCCGGGCCAGCCCGAGCCGGGCCGACAGCGTCGGGTCCGCGCCGTAGGTCAGGTCGCCCACGCAGGGGTGCCGCATGCTGGAGAAGTGCACCCGGATCTGGTGCGTGCGCCCGGTCTCCAGCCGTACGTCGAGCAGGCTGGCGGAGGGGAACGCCTCGATCGTGTCGTAGTGGGTGATGCTCGGCTTGCCGCCGGAGACCACGGCCCAGCGGTAGTCGTGGTGCGGGTGCCTGTCGATCGGCGCGTCGATGGTGCCGCGCAGCGGGTCCGGGTGGCCCTGCACCACGGCGTGGTAGCGCTTCTCCACCTCGCGGTACTTGAACGCCCGCTTCAGCGCGGTGTACGCGCGCTCGCTCTTGGCCACCGCCATGATCCCGGTGGTGCCCACGTCGAGCCGGTGCACCACGCCCTGGCGCTCGGCCGCGCCGCTGGTGGAGATGCGGTGGCCGATGCCGGCCAGCCCGCCGATCACCGTCGGGCCGGACCAGCCGGGGCTCGGGTGCGCCGCCACCCCGACCGGCTTGTCGACCACCACGATGTCGTCGTCGGCGTAGACCACTGTCAGGCCGGGCACCGCCTGCGGCACCACCGTCGGCGGGGCGGGCGGCGCGGGCAGCGTGACCTCCAGCCACGAGCCGGCCTTGACCTTGTGCGAGTTGGGCCGGGCCACGCCGTCGACGAGCGCGTCGCCGGCGTCGATCAGACCGGCGGCGGTGGTGCGGGAGAGCCCGAACAGCCGGGCCACGGCCTGGTCCAGGCGCATGCCGTCGAGCCCGTCCGGGACGGGCAGGGAGCGGGTGTCGCCGCCGGCGGCGAATGCGGAGGTCATGCGCTCTCCCGCTGCTCGGTCGCGGCGGCGTCGCGCTTCTCGTCGCGCAGCCGGGAGCCGTCGCGCTGCCGGCCGGTCAGCTCCAGGAAGACCGCCAGCACCACGCCGCAGACCAGCGAGCTGTCGGCCAGGTTGAACACCGGCCAGACCTGGCCGTACGGGTCGCAGAGGCTGATCATGTCGACCACGTGGCCGACGAAGTGCCCGGGCGCGCGGAAGATCCGGTCGATCAGGTTGCCCAGAGCGCCGCCCAGCACCAGGCCGAGCGACACCGCCCACGGCAGCGAGCGCAGCCGCAGCGCCATCCAGGCGATCCACCCGATCACCACGAACGTGATGATCGGGAAGACCCAGGTGTGGTCGGAGCCGATGCTCCAGGCGGCGCCGCTGTTGCGGGTCAGGCTGAAGTAGACCGCGCCGCCGAGCACCGACACCGGCTCCCGGCCGGTCAGCTCGGCCAGCGCGAGCTGTTTGGTGCCCAGATCCGCCAGCAGCGAGAACAGGGACACGCCGAGCAGCAGGCCGACGGCCTTGCGGCGGGGCGCGCCGGCACCCGACTCGGTGGTGCCGGAACCGGCGGGCGGTGCTGCGGTCATCTGCTCCCCATCGACGCTTGCGACGGTGTGGTCACCGTCTGCCGTACGGCCGCCGGGGAGCGGTGATCAGCGCCGCTCCTCCAGCTGCTTGCAGGTCACGCAGAGGGTGGCCGACGGGAACGCGGCGAGCCGCTCCACCGGGATCGGGTTGCCGCACCGCTCGCACCAGCCGTAGCCACCCTCGTCGAGGCGCTCCAGCGCGCGCTCGACCTGCGTGATCCGCTCCTTGATGCTGTTGGCGAGAGAGATCTCCTGCTCCCGCTCGAACGTCTTGGTGCCGGTGTCGGCCTGGTCGTCCCCGGCCGAGTCGGTCAGCCGGTCGCGCTGCAGCTCGGTGATCTCGCTCAGCGTCTGATCGTACTCGGCGTTCAGCTCGTCCCGCCGCGCCGCCAGGGCGGCCCGGATCTTCTCGGTCTCCGCCGCGCTGCGGGTGGCCTTCGGCGCGGGCTTGCGGCCGGCGGTCCTGGTGTCGGCTGGCTTCGCCATGTCAGCTCCCTCAGCCGCGTGGCGCGGCGGTCAGCGGTACGTGGGCGGGGACGCCGTCGTCGGCGTCTCCGCGTACGGAAGGGTGCACGGCGAGCGGGCCCGCCGTGCACTCCGGAGGTTGGCAAGAATACGGAACGTACAGGCGTCCGACAACGTGCCGCACCGTCGTCCCACGTATCCGCCCCGGACTGCCATCAATCGGGGCAAAAGGAACCGTAGCAGATCAGCGGGCCGTCTCCTCGCCGTACTCCCCGAACCACCGCGCCAGCCGGCCCCGGCGGCTCACCGCCCGCAACCGCCGCTCGGTCTCGTCCCGTACCCCCGCGGTGGCCACGATCAGCAGGCTGTCGCCGACCTTGAGCCGGGTGTCCGGGCCGGGCACGAAACCGACGCCGTCGCGCAGCACCAGCGTGACCGCGGCGCCCACCGGCAGCCGCAGCTCGTCCACGTGCACCCCGGCCAGCCGGGACCCGCCGGGCACCTCCAGCTGGAGCAGGTCCGCGCGCATCCGCTCCAGCGGGGCGGTCTCCAGCATGATCTCGTTCGGCTCGGCCGGGGCGATCACGCCCAGCCGGCGGGCCGCCGACGCCAGCGTGCCGGCCTGGAGCAGCGTGAAGATCACCACCAGCACGAAGACCGCGTCGAAGAGGCGGTCCGCGCCCGGCACGTGCAACGACAGCGGGATGGTGGCCAGCACCACCGGCACCGCGCCGCGCAACCCGGCCCAGGACAGGAAGAGCTGCTCGCGCAGATTGACCCGGAACGCCAGCGCGGAGACCGCCACCGACAACGGCCGGGCGAGCAGCAGCAGGGCCAGCCCGGTGATCACGGCGGGCAGCACCGCGGTGTCCAGCCGGCTCGGCGAGACCAGCAGGCCGAGCAGCACGAACAGGCCGATCTGGGCCAGCCAGGCCAGCCCGTCGGCGAAGCCGAGGATGGCCTGCCGGTGCGGCAGGCGGGAGTTGCCGAGCAGCACGCCGGCCACGTACACGGCGAGGAAACCGGAGGCGTGAATCACCGAGCCGGCCGCGTACGCCAGCACGGTGAAGCCGACCACCGCGATCGGGTACAGGCCGGCCGACGGGAGCGCGGCCCGGCGCAGCGCGTACCGCCCGGTCAGCCCGGCGCCCACCCCGACCGCCGCGCCGACGCCCAGCTCGTAGCCGAGCAGCAGCGCCTCGTACCACCACGGGTGGGCCACCTCGGCCCCGGCGCGGGAGAGCAGCAGCACCACGAGCACGACGGGCGCGTCGTTCACCCCGGACTCGGCCTCCAGCGCGGCCACCAGCCGGGGCGGCAGGCGCAACCGGCGCAGCGTGGCGAACACGGCCGCGGCGTCGGTCGAGGAGAGCACTGCGCCGTAGAGCAGCGCCAGCCGCCAGTCCAGGTCGAGCAGCAGGTGCACCACCACGCCGACGACCACGATGCTGACCACCACGCCGACGGTGGACAGCGTGGCCGCGAGCCCGAGCACCGGCCGCAGCGTGCTCCACCGGGCGGTCAGTCCGCCCTCCGCGATGATCACGATGAGCGCGCAGAAGCCGAGCACCCGGGTCAGCTCGACGTCGTCGAAGCGGATACCCAGCCCGGCCTCGCCGAGCAGCACCCCGAGCGCCAGGTAGACCAGCAGGCTCGGCACGCCGAGCCGGGTGGAGAACCGCACCGCACCCACCGCGACCAGCAGCACGGCGGCGCCCACCAGCAACGCGACGTCGAGCCCGGGGGTCATCGCCGACCGGCCCGGGCGGATCTCACGGCGTGCTGCCGTCGCGCAGGCGCAGCAGCACCTCGGGCAGCCCGTCGTGCGCGCGTTCCACCTGGAAGAGCTTGTCCCGGCTGGCCGCGCCGGAGCGCAGCGACACGGTCGCCGGCCGGACGCCGAGCGCGTCGGCGAGCGCCCGCCGGGCCGCCTCGGTCGCGCGGCCGTCGACCGCCGGCGCGTGCACCGCGACGACGAGCGCGGGGCCGTACGGCCCGTCGTACCGGCCGCCGACCCGGGCCCGGGCCGCGCCGGGCTTGACCCGCACCGCGACGGTGAGCGTGTCGTCCGCGATCGTCATGGTCAGCGGGGCCGGGCCTCGGCCAGCAGGGTGGTGGCGGCGGCGCACTGCGCGCACGGGGTGAAACCCAGCCCGACCGCCTCGGCGACCGGGATCGGCTCGTCCTCCCGGCCCACCAGATGCGGGCAGCCGGGCAGGTGGAAGCGGGGGTGGCCGTCGACCACCAGGACCTCGCCGGGCAGCCGCACCAGCCGGGCCACCTGCCCCGGCGAGAGGAACTCGGCCGGCGGGTCACCGTCGAACGCCTCTCCCGGCGCGGGCGAGGTTGGCCGCGTGGTCTCCGCGGCGCGCTGGCCGGGGGGCGAGTAGGGCGCCGCGAACAGGGGCTCCGCGTCGGACGGCGGCTCCACGTCCGCCGACGCGGACGGCCCGTCGGCGGTCCCGGACGTGGGCGGGTACGGCTCGCTGTCGAAGCCCGTCGCGTACGGCCCGGCGGACGGCTCGCCGTCGAACGGCGGCGCGTACGGCCCGGCGGACGGCTCGCCGTCGAACGGCGGCGCGTACGGCCCGGCGGACGGGGGTGTGGACAGCTCGGCGTCGAACGGGTCGGCCGGTGGTGAGTACGCGGCCGGCGGCGGGGCGTCCGGCTCGGTCACCGGCGATCCGGGCGGTTGCCGCCACCCGGATCCGCCGGCGCCGACCGTGGACGTGTGGTGCGGGACCGGGCTCACCGGGTCGTCCGGAGACGGGACGGTGTGCGCGGTCCGGGTACGCGAACCGGTCGCCCGGCCGGCCGTGGCCCGCGTCGCGGCCGCCTGGCGGGCGAACGCGACGAAGACGACGGCGGACAGGACGCTGGCCGCGATCGAGACGATGAGCAGGAGGCTGGATCCGCCGGCGAGACCGGCGATCAGCAGCACGACCGCGACGAGGATGAGCAGGATGCTGGCGGCTACCACGGCTCACCCCCGGCCGCGTCGTGTCGGTCTGGGCGGTCGGTGGCCGTCACGGGGACGGCCACCGACGCGGGATCAGCGGCCGGACTCGAGCGAGCCCGCGCGGCCACCGCCGTAGGAGCCGGCGAGGCCGGCCGCGGCGAGACCGTTGCTGCCGGCGGCACGGGTGCCCTCGGCGCGGTTCATCTCGACCTCGAGGCCCTGGCCGCGACCGTCGAGGTCACGCAGCTGGCTCTCCAGGTACGCCTTGAGCCGGGTGCGGTACTCGCGCTCGAACTGCTTGAGCTCCTCGATGTGCTTCTGCAGCGCGGTGCGCTTGGCGTCCAGGCCGCCCATGGCCTCCTGGTGCCGCTGGCGGGCGTCCCGCTCCAGGGCGTCAGCCTTGGCGCGCGCCTCCCGGGTGACCTCCTCGGCCTTGGAACGGGCCTCGGAGAGCAGCTGGTCGGCCTCGCGACGGGCGTCGGAGACGTGGTCGTCGGCGGTGCGCTGGGCCATCATGAGCACCCGCAGCGCCTGCTGCTCGCCGTCCCCGGTCACCCCGGCCGGGCCGCCCTGCGTGCGTACCTGCTCCAGCTCGGCCTGCATCGCGCGGGCCGCCTGCTCGGCGGCCGCCTTGTCGCGCTGCACCCGGTCGAGCTGGGCCTTGACGTCGTTGAGCTCCGCCGCGAGGCGGGCGTCACCGCCGGGGCCGGCGGGAGCGCCACCCCGACCGCCGCGCTCCACCTGGGCGCGCAGCTCGTTGTTCTCCTCGATCAGACGGGCCAGCTCGCGCTCGACCTCGTCCAGGAAGGCGTCGACCTCCTCCTCGTCATACCCCCGCTTGCCGATCGGCGGCTTTTTGAAGGCGACGTTGTGAACGTCGGCCGGGGTCAGCGGCATCGAAACTCCTCGGGTCAGTTGCGGCCGCGAAAGCGCTCTGGTCAGGCAAACGCGAAGATCAGGCGCCTAAACACGAACTCCATCAGCACGAACAGGATAACCAGGAGCACAAGGGAGGCCAGGTCGATGCTCACGGTACCAATTCGCAGTGGCGGGATCACACGCCTCAACGCTCGCAGGGGCGGATCAGTGACGCTCCACACGACTTCCAGTCCCGCCGACGCTCCCCGGCCCGGTTGCCAGCGGCGACCATAGGCCAGCACCGCCCCCATAACAAATCGCGCCAAAAGGACAATTAGGAAGATGTACAGCAGCAGGTAGAGCACCTGGAACAGGATCGACAACACGGCAGGCGACGTCCCTCGGTCATGTGGATCAGCTCAGGCTGAAGAAGCCGCCCTCAGCGATCTTGGCCTTGTCCTCCGCGGTGACCTGGACGTTGGCCGGTGAGAGCAGGAACACCCGGTTGGTCACGCGCTCGATCGTACCGCGCAGGCCGAACGCGAGCCCGGCGGCGAAGTCGACAAGACGACGGGCGTCCGCCTCGTCCATCTCGGTGAGATTGATGATGACCGGTACGCCGTCGCGGAAATGCTCGCCGATGGTCCGTGCCTCGCGGTACGTGGTCGGGTGCAGCGTGGTGATCTGGTAGCGCTGCTCGTCCTCCGGAGCCACCGCCCGCTCGCGCGGCTGGGCCTGCGGCGCGAGCGCGAGATTGTCCCGCGTGTGGTAGGTCAGCGCGCCCGAGGTCTCGCCGGAGGAGGACCGGGTGATCGACCGGACGCTGGACCGCTCGGCCCGCTCCGGGCGCTCCACGTCGCCCCGGTCGGTGTCGACCGACCGGCTGGAGGCGCGCTCGGACAGCCGGCCCCGGTCGCTGAGGCGGGACCGCGTCGCCGGCGGCTCCTCGGCCTCGTCGTCGTCCTCGTCGGCGAACTCCTCGGCGTACCGGCTCGACCGGTAGCGCGACGAGTCCCGGTAGCCACCCTTGTCGTAGCCACCGTCCTCGTACGCCCGCTCGTCGTCCTCTTCGACCAGACCGAGCCAGACCCCCGCCTTGCGCAGTGCACCCATCCCCGCGCCCTTCCGTCCGCCGTGCGGCACGCGCCCCCGTGCCGTGTCGCTTGATCACGAGTGGACGATCATGCCCACCGGACCGGATCGGCAATCCCCTGACGTGCGGTTCGCGGTCCGCCCGTCACGGCCCCCGGCTACGGGAACGCCGTCCTGAACAACACTGATGTAATTTGCTTCCGTCGTGCTGAGGCTACCGCAGCGCAGGGCGCATTCCGAGCAACGCGCTGCCGACACGGACATGTGTCGCGCCGTGCCCGATCGCGCTTTCCAGATCCCCGCTCATCCCCGCCGACAGCACCGTGGCGCCCGGATGGTCGGCCCGCAGACGCGCCGCCACCTCCGCCAGCCGGGCGAACGCCCGGTCCGGTTCCCAGCCCAGCGGCGCCACCGCCATCAGGCCGGCCAGCCGCAGCGCGTCCGCGCCGGCCACCGCCGCGGCCACCGGGTCGAGCCCCCGCTGCGGATCGGCATCGCCCGGCAGCGCCCCGCCCCGGGCCGGATCGCCGTCGATGCTCACCTGCACCAGCACGTCCAGCGGCCGGTCCCGGACCGCGCCCCCGGCGGCGTCCAGCGCGGCGGCCAGCCGCACGCTGTCCACCGACTGGACCACGTCGGCGTACCGGACCACCGACCGGGCCTTGTTGCGCTGCAACTGGCCGATGAAGTGCCAGCGCGGCGACTCCCCGGCCCCGGCCACCGCCGCCGCCTTGCCGGCCGCCTCCTGGTCCCGGTTCTCCCCCACGTCGGTCACGCCCAGCCCGGCCAGCGCGACCACGTCCGACGCCGGGTACGTCTTGGTCACCGCGACCAGGGTGACCTCGTCCCGCTGCCGCCCGGCCGCCGCGCAGGCGTCGGCGATGCGGGCCCGGACCCGGGCCAGGCCGGCCGCGAGTTCGGCGCGGCGCTCGGGCCGCACCGCCGTTGCTGACTCCGTCATCGGCGCGACTCAGGACCCGTTCTTGAGGAAGTCGGGCACGTCGACGTCGTCGAAGAGCACCCGCCGCGACGGCTGCTGCGGGGCCGGCATGGTGGCCGGCGGGCTCACCGGCGCGTTCTGCTGCGCCGGCGGGTTCTGGTTGCTCTTGCGCGGCGGCTCGACCGCCTTGTACGCGGGCGTGCCGCCGTCGAAGCCCGCCGCGATCACGGTGACCCGCACCTCGTCGCCGAGCGCGTCGTCGATGACCGCGCCGAAGATGATGTTCGCGTCCGGGTGGGCCGCGTCGGTGACCAGCTGCGCCGCGTCGTTGATCTCGAACAGGCCGAGATCCGACCCGCCGGCGATGGAGAGCAGCACGCCGCGCGCGCCGTCCATGCTCTGCTCCAGCAGCGGGCTGGAGATGGCCGCCTCGGCCGCCTCGACGGCGCGGTTCTCGCCCCGGGCGCTGCCGATGCCCATGAGCGCGCTGCCGGCGCCGCTCATCACGCTCTTCACGTCGGCGAAGTCCAGGTTGATCAGACCCGGCGTGGTGATCAGATCGGTGATGCCCTGGACGCCGGAGAGGAGCACCTGGTCCGCGGTGCGGAACGCGTCCATCATGGAGATGTTGCGGTCGCCGAGCGCGAGCAGCCGGTCGTTCGGGATCACGATGAGCGTGTCGCACTGGTTGCGCAGCTCCTCGATGCCCACCTCGGCCTGGACCTGCCGGCGCTTGCCCTCGAACGAGAACGGCCGGGTGACCACGCCGATGGTGAGCGCGCCGAGCTTACGGGCGATGTTCGCCACGACCGGGGCGCCGCCGGTGCCGGTGCCGCCGCCCTCGCCGCAGGTCACGAACACCATGTCGGCGCCCTTGAGGACCTCTTCGATCTCGTCGCGGTGGTCCTCGGCGGCGTTCTTGCCGACGTCCGGGTTGGCGCCCGCGCCAAGTCCCCGGGTCAGCTCCCGGCCCACGTCGAGCTTGACGTCGGCGTCGCTCATCAGCAACGCCTGCGCGTCGGTGTTGATCGCGATGAACTCGACGCCCTTGAGCCCAACCTCGATCATCCGGTTGACGGCGTTGACGCCGCCGCCCCCGATGCCGACGACCTTGATGACCGCCAGGTAGTTGTGCGGAGGTGTCATCTCCGGTCCTTTCCCTTCGAGATTGGCATGGGCCGACCCCACACGGCTTGGCCGGATCAGCGGCCGGACACGTCCCTCGCGGCCTCCGACGGCTGAACCCTCACCCTCTACTAGAGGCTTAAGGTTATGTCAACCACTGATCTCTTCGGGGCAACGTATGCGCCGCCGCGCCAGGAGCCAAGGACCTGTTCCGGCGTGTCGCCGACCGAGCGATCGGGGACACAGCGCCCGGTCGCTGAGCCGCGGGTCACTCGAACGTGACCACGTCCGGCGCGCTGACGTCGATCCGGTCCGCCTTACGGCTCAGCAACGCGGTCGCCACGGTGGACTTGTCCGCCCCCCGGGAGGCGTCGCCCCAGAAGACCTGACGCTCGCCGCGCAGCTGCAACGTGATCCGGGCCAGCCCGGCCACGTCCACCGCGACCAGCTCCGCGCGCAGCTTCTCCCCCAGCGCGGCGAGCACCGCCAGGCCGGCCCGCGTACCCGGGTCGTCGGGGCCGGGCCGGGCCACCTTGACCAGCGGCAGCCTGTCCGGCGCCCGGTCCAGGCGCTGGAAGACCACACCCGAGCCGTCCACCACCACGAAGCCGTCGCCCTGCGGCACCGCCGCCACCGGCGTGCGCTCCTGCACCCGGATCACCAGCGTGCCCGGCCACTCCCGCTCCACAGTGGCGCTCTCCACCGGCGGCAGCGTGCCCACCCGGCGCGCGGTGGCGGCCAGGTCCACCCGGGCCAGCGGCTCGTCGTCCCGCACCGCCGCCGCGTCGCGGATCTGCACCGGGGTGACCAGCCGCGCGCCGACCACCCGCACCTCGCGCACGCCGAACAGGCCGGTGCCCAGCACCGTCCACGCCACCAGGCCCGCGACGGTCAGCACCGCGGCCGCCACCGCCCAGGGCAGCGCGGCGCGCATCCGCCGCTGCCGGGCCCGGGCCATGAACCGGCGGGTGGACGGCGGCACGGCGTCCGTATTGGCCCGCACGAGCTGCCAGCGCCGCGCCGGGCTGCGCCGGCCACCCCCGCCGTCCGGGCCGGGGGTACGGCCGCGGGCCGGGCCGGGACTCATCCGGCGGTGGCCGCCGCGCCGTCCGGGCCGACGCCGGCGCCGAGCTGCGTGGCGCCGCCGGAGCGGGCCAGCAGGGCGTCGAGCAACTGGTCGCCCATCAGCGAGATCGGCGGCGCGCCCATGGTCACCACCACGTCGCCGGCCCGGGCCCGGCGGGCCACCTCGGCCGGCACGTCGTCCCACGCCTCGACGAACACCTTGCGCTCGGCCGGCAGCGGCACGTCCTGGATCAGCGCGGCCGAGCCCTCACCGGGGCGGCGCTCCTCGCCGGGGCCGAACACCTCCAGCAGCACCACCTCGTCGGCGATGCCGAGCGCGGCGGCGATCTCCGCATGGTTGTCGCGGGTGCGGTAGAGCCGGTACGGCTGGAACACCACGATCAGGCGGCCGTCGCCGGCCACCTCACGCAGCGTCTGCAGGGCCAGCGTCATCGAGGTCGGGTGGTAGGCGTACTCGTCGTAGACCAGCACGCCGTCGGCCACGCCCTTGCGCTCGAAGCGCCGCCGCACGCCGGGGAACGCGCCGAGCGCGGCCTCCGCCGCCGGGACCGGCAGCTCCAGCAGGTACGCGGCGAGCACCGCGGCGGCGCTGTTGAGCGCCATGTGCCGCCCCGGTACGGGCAGCCGGAACTCGCCGAACGCCCGGCCCTCGATCTCGGCCTGGTAGCGCACGCCGTGCGCGGAGGAGACCACCTCGCTCATCCGCAGGTCCGCGTCGGCGGACTCGCCGTACGTCCAGACCCGGCGGCCCTCGGCGCGCAGCGTGTCGGCCAGCCGCCGCCCGCCCGGGTCGTCGGCGCAGGTGACCACGAAGCCGGCCGGGTCGGTGAGCCGCGCGAACTCGGCGAACGCCGCCTCCAGCGTGGCCAGGTCGCCGTAGGTGTTGAGGTGGTCCGCCTCGATGTTCGTGATGATCGACACGAACGGGCGGTAGATGAGGAAGGAGCGGTCGCTCTCGTCCGCCTCGACCACGAAGTGCTCGCCGGTGCCGTGGTGCGCGCCGGAGCCGACCTCGGAGATCTCACCGCCGATCACGAAGGACGGATCGGTGCCGGCCTGCTGGAGCACCATGGTGACCATCGAGGTGGTGGAGGTCTTGCCGTGGGTGCCCGCCACCGCCACCGTGCGGCGGCCGGTCATCGCCGCGGCGAGCGCCTCGGACCGGTGCAGCACCCGCAGGCCCCGCCGGCGCGCCTCCACCATCTCCAGGTGGTCCTGCGGGATCGCCGAGGAGTAGACGACGGTGTCCACCCCGTCGAGGTTGGACGCCTCGTGGGTGGAGTGGATGGTGCCACCGAGCGCCCGCAGGCCCGCCAGCGACGGCCACTCCCGCAGCTCGCTGCCGGAGACCGGCAGGCCACGGGTGAGGAACAGCCGGGCCAGCCCGGCCATCCCGACCCCACCCACGCCGATCAGGTGGATCCGGCCCAGGTCCTCCGCGGTCATGGTGCCGGCGGGGGTGAACTGCGCGGTGTTCATCAGACGTACCTTCCCGTCACGGCGCCCCGCATCAGCGGGCCACCGCCTCGTAGACGAAGTTCAGCAGCGCCACGTCGCCGTCCCGGCGGCCGTAACCGGCCGCGGCGGCGCCCATCGCGTACAGCCGCTGCGGGTCCCGGATCAGCGGGATCACCGTGCGCTCCAGCCACGCCGGGGTCATCTCGGCGTCGTCGACCAGCAGGCCGCCGCCCGCCTCCACCACCGGCAGCGCGTTGCGCTTCTGCTCCTGGTTGCTGTGCGGGTAGGGCACGTAGATGGTGGGCAGGCCGATCGCGGCCACCTCGGCGCAGGTCATCGCGCCGCCCCGGGCCAGCATCAGGTCGGCGGCGGCGTACCCCAGCTCCATCTCGGACAGGTAGGGCAGCGTGACGTACGGCACCGGCAGGTCGGTGGGCACCGAGACCGGCTCGTTGCGGGCGCCGATGACGTGCAGCACCTGCACGCCGTTGCGGGCCAGCTCCTTCGCCGCGCCGGAGACGGCCAGGTTGATCGAGCGGGCGCCCTGCGAGCCGCCGGCGACGAAGAGCACCGGCAGGTCGGGACGGAGTCCGAAGTGGGCGCGGGCGGCGTCACGCAGGGCCGCCCGGTCCAGCCCGGCGATGCCCCGGCGCAGCGGCACCCCGACCACCCGGGCGTCGCGCAGCGCCTCGGCCTGGGCCGGCTGGTGCGGGAAGCCCACCGCGACGTTCTTGGTGAACTTCATCCCGAGCCGGTTCGCCACGCCCGGCGGCACGTTCACCTCGTGGATGACGATCGGCAGCTCCCGCCGCCACGCGGCCAGGTAACCGGGCACCGAGACGTACCCGCCGAAGCCGACCACGGCGTCGGCCTGGACCTCGTCGATCACCTTGCCCGCGGCGCGGGCCGCCTTCCACATCCGGTCCGGGGTACGCACCAGGCTCATGTTCACCGACCGGGGCAGCTGGTACGCCGGGATCTGCCGCAGGTCGTAGCCGGCCGGCGGGATCAGCTCGTTCTCCAGCCCCTTGGGTGTGCCCAGACAGGTGATCCGGACGCTCGGGTCGTGTCGGCGCAGGCAGTCGGCGAAGGCGAGCAGCGGGTAGATGTGCCCGCCCGTACCCCCTCCGCAGAGCACCACCGAACGCAGCGGACCCATCAGCGTCTCCTCTCGCTCGCCGCGCCGGCGCGCGCCCGGTCGGACCGGGCGCCGCGGGGCGCGGCCTGGTCGTCCTGCCGCCGCTGCCGGGACCGGGGCACGGACCCTCGGTCGGCCGGAGGCGGCGCCGGTCGGCGGCGCCGGCCGGGAAGCGGCGGCAACGGGGCCCACACTAGTCGGACCCATCGGGCGGGCGGACGGGCATGCAGCGCTCGCGCCGCGTCCGGCTCGGCGCGGGCGAACGAGGCGAGCATGCCGATCGCGGCCAGCGTCACCACGAGGGCGCTGCCGCCGTCGGAGATGAACGGCAGCGGTACGCCGGTCAGCGGCAGCAGCCCGGTCACGCCACCGATGTTGATGACGGCCTGGCCGACCAGCCAGGCGGTCACGCCCGCGGCGGCGAGCCGGCGGAACGGGTCCTCGACCCGGCGGGCGATGCGCATGCCGGTGTACGCGAGCACGGCGAACAGCACCAGGATCACGGTGCAGCCGACCACGCCCAGTTCCTCGGCGACGATGGCGAAGATGAAGTCGTTGTGTGCCTCGGGCAGCCAGTTCCACTTCAGTGAGCTCTGGCCCAGGCCGACGCCGAACCAGCCGCCGTTGCCGATCGCGTAGCGGGCCTGCACGAGCTGGTAGCAGTTCGGCAGCTCCTGCTCGAAGCAGGTCCGCGGCGACGGCGGGTCGAGCCACATGGTGAGGCGGCCGAGCCGGTAGTTGTCGGCGCCCCGGGAGCCGGAGCCGGCGCCGAGCGAGGCCGCGGCCACCAGCAGGCCGATGCCGGCCAGACCGATCGCGGTGAGCGCGGCGAAGACCCGGGTCCGCACGCCGGCCGCCCAGAGCAGCCCGACCACGAGCGCGAGCAGGCACAGCATGCTGCCCAGGTCGTTGAAGCCGACCAGGACGAACAGCAGGCCGACCACCGGGAACAGCGGCGTGGCCAGTTCCTTCCACCAGCCCAGCGCCGCGCCCTTGCGGGCCAGCACGTGCGCCGCCCACAGCACCAGCGCGAACTTCGCCACCTCGACCGGTTGCAGCGAGATCGGGCCGAGGGACAGCGAGAGGAGTTCGGCCCGCAGCGGCCCGATCGACGTCACCCCGAACAGCGAGTTCAGCGCGACGAACAGGTTGAGCGTGAGCAGCAGCGCCACCGCCACGCCGAGCGCGGGGCGGCTCACCGCCCGGAAGGTGCGCGCGGGCAGCCGCTGGCAGGCCCAGAACGCGCCGATGCCGATCACCGCGAACACGGCCTGCTTGGTCAGCGACGCGGACGCGTCGCCGCCCTCGGCGAAGTCCTTCACGCTCGTGGCGGAGAAGACCATGGTGAGGCCGATCAGCAGCAGCAGGCCGGCGCTGGACAGCAGCAGGTAGTACGACGCAAGCGGCCGCGCCAGCAGGCCGCGCAGCGCGGCCAGGCCACCGGCCGGATCCCAGCGCGCCGCGGGCGGGTCGGCCGGAGGCGTGGCCGCCGGGGCACGGCGGGCCGGCGGGTCGGTGGTCACCTGGTTGTCTCGTCCCTCCCCCACAGGCCCATCATTGCCGCTCGGCCCGCCCGCCCGTGGCGCAACCGCCCGGTCGGCGTGTCGGATCTGAAGGAAGGGCCCCTTATTAACAGACGTCTGTTAATAAGGGGCCCTTCCTTACACCGCGGGGGCGTCAGCTCACCGCGGCGAGGAACTCGCTGTAGAACAGGCCCAGCGCGATGGCCACGCCGATGCCGGCGATGATCCAGAACCGGACCACGATGTTGACCTCGCTCCAGCCGGCCAGCTCGAAGTGGTGCTGCAACGGCGACATCCGGAACACGCGCTTGCCGGTGGTGCGGAACGAGATGATCTGGATGACCACGGACATGGTGACGATCACGAACAGGCCGCCCAGGATCGGCAGCAGCAGGATCGTGCGGGTGGACATCGCCATGCCGGCGATCAGCCCGCCGAGCCCGAGCGCGCCGGTGTCGCCCATGAAGATCCGCGCCGGGGAGGTGTTCCACCACAGGAAGCCCACGCACGCGCCGGCCGCCGCGCCGGCGATCAGCGCGATCTCCAGCGGGTCGCGCACCGTGTAGCAGTACGCCTCGGTGTAGTTCGGGTCGGCGCACCAGTGCCGGTACTGCCAGAACGCGATCAGCGCGTACGCCGCGAGCACCATCACCGAGGCGCCGGTGGCCAGGCCGTCCAGGCCGTCGGTGAGGTTGACGCCGTTGGTGGCCGCCATCACCACCATGATGATGACGATCACCGAGCCGATCTTGCCGATCTCCAGCGCCGGGATGTCCCGGATGAAGCTCAGCGTGGTGCTGGCCACCGTCTCGGTGTTCGTCGCGTTTCCGCCGGCGTCGGTCATGCTCGACGGGAAGTAGAGCGCGACCACGCCGAAGACCGCGCCGACCAGGATCTGCCCGGCCAGCTTGCCCCGCTTGTTGAGGCCGCCGCTGTGCCGCTTGCGCACCTTCAGGAAGTCGTCGATGAAGCCGACCGCGCCGGAGAACACCATCAGCCCCAGCAGCACCAGCGCCGTGATGGTCGGCTCGACCTGCGCGATCTGCGCGTCCGGCAGCGTGGTCAGGGCCAGGTGCCCGGCGACGTACGCGATGACTGTGGCCAGGATGAAGACCACGCCGCCCATCGTCGGCGTGCCCTTCTTGCCCTGGTGCATGGCCGGGCCCTCGGCCCGGATCGGCTGCCCGGCCTTGAGCCGGGTGAACACCTTGATCGCGATCGGGGTGCCGAACAGCGAGATCAGGAACGCGACGCCGATGGCGACGATGACCGCCCTCATGCGGCGCCGCCCTCCGTCGCACCCTCCCGGGCGTCCGCGCGCAGCGCGTCGGCCACCTCCCAGGTCCGGTACCGGGAGCCCTTCACCAGCACCACGTCTCCCGGACGCAGCTCGCTCCGCAGCACCTCGACGGCCGCCGCCTGATCGGTGAGCAGCACCGACTCTCCTCCCCAATTGCCTACCGCTGTCGCGCCCTCGTGGATCGGCGCCGCCGGCTCGCCCACCACGAGCAGCCGGTCCACTCCCAGTTCGGCCGCGAGCCGGCCGACCTGCTGATGCCCCTCCCGTTCGAAGTCGCCCAGCTCTGCCATGTAGCCGAGCACCGCGACCGTACGCCCCTCGCCGCGCATGCTGGCCAACGCCCGCAGCGCCACGCCGGTGGAGGCCGGGTTCGCGTTGTACGAGTCGTCGATCACGGTCACCCCGTCGGGACGCTCGAAGACGTCCATCCGCCGGGTGGAGACCAGGCCCAGCTCGTTCAGCGCCGCCGCCAGGTCGGGCAGCGCGAGGCCCAGCTCCCGGCCGACCGCCGCCGCGGCGAGCGAGTTGGAGACCTGGTGCCGGCCGGTCAGCCCGAGCCGCACCAGCGCGCTCCCCTCCGGGGTGACCAGGGTGTACGACGGCCGGCCCCGGCCGTCGAGCGTCACGTCCACGGCGCGCACGTCGGCGCGCTCCGACTCGCCGTAGCGCACCACCCGGGCCCGGGTACGCGCCGACATCGCGTCGACCCGCGGGTCGTCGGCGTTGAGCACCGCCAGCCCGTCGGAGGGCAGCGCCTCGACCAGTTCCCCCTTGGCGAGCGCGATGGTCTCCACCGAGCCGAACTCGCCCAGGTGCGCCACGCCGACGTTGAGCACCACCGAGATCCGGGGCGGCACGACCTCGCACAGGTAGCGGACGTGCCCCACCCCGCGGGCGCCCTTCTCCATCACCAGGTAACGGGTCTCCGGGGTGGCCTGCAGCGCCGTGTACGGGTGTCCCAGCTCGTTGTTGAACGAGCCGGGCGGGGCCACTGTCGGGCCGAGCCGCACCGCGAGCTGAGCGATCAGGTCCTTGGTGGTGGTCTTGCCGGACGAGCCGGTCAGCCCGATCACGGTGAGCCCGGGCAGCCGGTCGACCACGGCGCGGGCCAGCCGGCCCATCGCGTCGAGCGCGTCGCCGACGAGCACCATCGGCACGCCCGGCACCTCCCGGGTGCCGAGCACCGCCACCGCGCCCGAGGAGATCGCGCCGGCCGCGTAGTCGTGGCCGTCCACCCGCTCGCCCGGGAACGCCACGAAGAGCCCGCCCGGGGTGACCTTGCGGGAGTCGAACTCCACGGTCCCGGTGACCCGGGCGTCCGGGTCGGCGCCGGCCAGCCGGCCGTCGACGGCGTCGGCCACCTCGGCCAGCGTCAGCGGGATCACCGCTGACCCACCGGGTCGCCGAAGCGGGCGCGCAGCGCCGCCGCCAACTCCACCCGGTCGTCGAACGGCAGCACCTCGCCGCCGATCTCCTGGCCGCGTTCCTGGCCCTTGCCCAGCACCGCCACCACGTCACCCGGTTCGGCCACCCGGACCGCCTCCTCGATCGCCGCCCGCCGCCCGGGCACCTCGATGACGCGGGCCGGGGTCGCGGCGGCGTACGCGCCGGCCAGCACCTCGGCCCGGATCGCGGCCGGCTCCTCGGTCCGCGGGTTGTCGTCGGTCACCAGCACCACGTCGGCGCCGCGCGCGGCCACGCCGCCCATCACCGGCCGCTTGCCCCGGTCCCGGTCGCCGCCGGCGCCGAGCACGCAGATCAGCCGGCCGCCGGTCAGGTCGCGCAGCGCGGTCAGCACCGCCTCGATCGCGTTGGCCTTGTGCGCGTAGTCGACCACCCCGCGTACCGGGGCGTCGCCGCTGACCAGTTCCAGCCGGCCGGGCACGCCACCGCAGGCGGCCACGCCTCGCGCCGCGGTCTGCGCGTCTACCCCGACGGCGACCAGGAGCGCGACGGCCAGCAGCGCGTTCGCCACGTTGTGCCGGCCGGGCAGCGCCACGCCGGTGGGCAGCGTGAGCCCGTCCGGCCCGTGCAGCGTGAAGCGCTGCGCGTACCCCTCGCCGTCGACCCCGTCGGCCCACCAGGTCGCGGCCGGGTCGCCGGCCGCCGAGTAGGTGACGGTGCCCGGCTTGTGCAGCGGGCGCAGCGCCGGGTCGTCGTGGTTGAGCACCTCGACCCGGCAGCGGCCGTCGAACAGCTTCGCCTTGGCCGCGAAGTAGTCGGCCTCGTCGGCGTGGAAGTCCAGGTGGTCGGAGCCGAAGTTGGTGTAGCCGCCGACGTCGAACCGGACCCCGCCGACCCGGCCCATGGCGAGGGCGTGGCTGGACACCTCCATGACCACGGTGTCCACCCCGTGCTCGCGGGCCACCGCGAGCATGGCGTGCAGGTCGGTGGCCTCCGGGGTGGTCCGGACGCTGTCGATCACCAGGTCGCCGAGGCGGGTCTCCACGGTGCCGATCAGGCCGGTGACGCGCCCGGCGGCGCGCAGCCCGGACTCGACCAGGTAGCTGGTGGACGTCTTGCCGGCGGTGCCGGTCACGCCGATCACGGTCAGCCCGGCGGTCGGGTCGCCGTAGACCGTCGCGGCCACCTCGCCGAGCGCCTCGCGCGGGTCGTCGACGACGAGCACGGGCAGGTCCGTGCCGGCGGCCAGCGCCACGCCGGCCGGGTCGGTGAGCAGCGCCACCGCGCCCGCCTCGGCGGCGGCGGCGGCGAACTCCGCGCCGTGGCGCCGGGCGCCGGGCAGGGCCGCGTACAGGTCGCCGGGGCGGACCTCCTGGCTGGCGTGGGTCACGCCGGTGACAGCCACCTCGGCGGCCCCCTCCGGCGGGGTCACCGCCACGCGGGCGGCGAGGTCGCCGAGCCGTACGGGAAGCACGGTGGCGGGACGTGGATTGCCGGGCACGGCGTCAGACCCTACCCGGTCGTCCGGTTCCGACCGCACAGCCGCCCCGGTGGTTCGTCGCCACTCACCGATGATGTCCCGCCGTCCCCGCTCAGCGCGGAAAGACCTCGAACTTCGGGGACTTGTTGGTCAGCGACGGCGGCACCCGGTAGTGGCGGAGAGTGAAGCCCATCATCTCCCGGAACGCGGGCGCGGCCACCGCGCCACCACCGCCGCCGGGGCTCCAGACGAAGACCGCCACCACGTACCGGGGGTTCTCCGCCGGGGCCATGCCGATGAACGAGCCGACCTCGCCGGGCTGCTGCTTGCCGTTGTCGTAGCGCAGCCCGGTGCCGGTCTTTCCGGCCACCCGGTAGCCGGGCACGGCGGCGGCCAGCCCAGTGGCCTGCCCGTCCGGGCCGTCGACGGTGGTGACCGCCTCCATCATCCGGCGCAGCGCGGCCGCGTTGGCCGGGCTGAGCACGGACCGGGTGGTCGGCTTCGCGGCGGGGCTGCGATCGCCGTCCGCGCCGACGGTCTCCTTGACCAGGTGCGGCTGCACGTACGTGCCGTTGTTGGCGATCGCGGCGTACGCGGCAGCCATCTGCAGCGGCGTGGCGTCCACGCTGTGCCCGATCGGCACCGACCCGTACGCCGAGCCGCTCCACTGGTCGGGCGGGAGCAGCCGGCCGGGCGCCTCACCCGGCATGCCCTCACCTGTCGCCTGGCCCAGCCCGAACCGCTTCTGGTAGTCGAACAGCCGTTCCTTGCCCAGCCGCTCGCCGATCTCGATGGTGCCGACGTTCGACGAGAAGGCGAGCATGCCGGGGATGCTCAGGGTGCGTCCGCCGACCGGGTGGGTGTCGCGGAAGGTGACCCCGCCCCGTTCGATGGTGTTGGCGACCGGGAACGCGGTGTCCGGGGTGATCACGCCTTCCTGGAGCGCCGCGCCGAAGGTGATCGCCTTGTGGATCGAGCCCGGGTCGACCACGAACGTGGTGGCCGCGTCGTCCCGGTCCGACGGCGAGGTGACCTTGGTGGGGTTGGCCGCGTCGTACGTCGGCTGGCTGGCCTGGGCCAGCACCTCACCGCTGGGGATCTCGATGATCACCGCCGCGCCGACGCTGCCCTTCACCTTCTCCGTCTGCTTCGCCAGGATCCGCTGCGTCATGAACTGCAGGTCCCGGTCGACTGTGAGTTGCAGCGAGCTGCCCGGCTTCGGCTGGGTGGTCCGGCTGTAGCCGCCCGGGATGGGCGCGGCCAGGTCGCCCTGGCCCACCTCGTAGGTCCGTTTGCCGGCCTGTCCCCGCAGCACCTCGTCGTACCTGGCCTCCAGCCCTTCCAGGCCGTTCATGTCCTGGCTGACGAAGCCGAGCAGGTTGGCGGCCAGGTCGCCGCCGGGCACCTCGCGCCGCTCGTCGCGGTGCACGTTGATGCCGGCCAGGTCGAGCGCCATGATCTTCTTCGCGGTGCTGATCTCGACGCCCCGGGCCAGGTAGACGAACTGCAACGGGGTGTCGGTGCCGGGCAGGGTGCGCTCGCGCATCTTCTCGGCCAGATCCGAGACGGGCACGCCGAGCAGCGGGGACAGCTGGCGCGCGGTGGCGAACCGGTCCTTGACCCGGGTCGGGTCGGCGAACACGTACCGGGCCTCGACGCTGTGCGCCAGCGGCTCGCCGTTGCGGTCGAGGATCGCCCCGCGCGGGGCCGGCAGCTCGACCACGGCGAGCCGGTTGGGCAGGCCGCCGTCGGCGTACGCCGGGGTGTCGACGGCCTGGAGGTAGACCAGCCGCACGCCGATGCTGGCGAACAACGTCAGCGCCAGCAGCGTGCCGAGGCGCAGCCGCCGGCGCGGGTCGCCGAGTCGCGGCGGCCGGCGCGGCTTGCGGACCGGGCGGCGCGGCTGGGCGGCCGGTCGGCGCGGCTGGGACCGGCGGCGCGGCGGCGGCGGCGCGTCGTCCTCGTCGTCGAACGGCTCCCGCACCGGGCGGGACGAGACGGTCCGCACCACGCCCGCGCGGGTGGCCCGGCGGCCGGTCCGGCCGCCGTCACCCGCGGCCTCGCGTGTGCCGCCGCGCCCGGTCCGGCCGCCGTCGAGCACCTGCAACGCGGGCCGGAACGGGTCGCCGGACCGGGTGCTGCGGGGGGTACGCCGTTGCTCGGCGCCGCCGCCCTCGCGCACGGTCCGCCCGCGTGGGGTGTACGCCCGGGCGTCGGAGATCCCGCCGAGGCCCGGCTCGCGCGGCTCCGACCCCCGCGACGATCCGCGCCGGGAGCCCGTGGCGTCCCGGCGCGGATCCTCCGATCTCGGCGGCACCGCTCAGCCTCCGTTGCCCTGCTGACTGGTGACGGACGGGGCGCCCTGGGCGGGGTGCGGCACCCCGATGGTCTGCCCGTCCGGCAGCCGGATGTAGGCCGGGTCCTCGGACTCGACCAGGCCCAGCTTGCGGGCGTTGGCGGTCAGGTTGCCCGGCGCCTTCTGCTCCGCGATCTCCTTCTTCAGCTCCTGCTCGTCCACGTCGAGCTTGGCCTGCTGCTGCTGGAGCTTCTCCAGCTTGAAGGCGTTCTCGTTGATCTTGGTGTTGACGGCCAGGATGCCCAGCACCCCACCGACCACGAGCACCAGGATCAGTGCGACGAAGGGCGCCCGGGGCACCCGGATCGGCGCCGGCGGGGCGACCCGCAGGCGCGGCGCCGGCGTGCCGGTGACCCGGGTCCGCTCGGCCGGACGCAGGGCGGCGCTGCCCTGCGTCGGGAACTCGCGCGCCCCCCGGGCGCGAGTGTCCTCCCGGCGGTCGGTCGAAGTCGTGTCCCGCGTGGTGCGCTGCGCCGCGGTCCGGCCCCCCGACCGCGGTGCGCGCTGCCCGACGGCTCCCCGGCCGTCGCGCTTCTCGACGTTCATGTCCCCTCCCCCTCCTCGTCCGTCCCGATCCCGTCCCCCGGGGCCGACGCGGGGTCCGCCACGGACCCCGGTGACCCCGTCCCCGGTTGGTGCATCGCCTTCACCCGGCGGCGGTACCGTTCGCGGTCGGTACACCCCTGCTGGGCCGCCTCCGGGTCGAGCCTTTCCGCGGCCCGCAGCCGCACCGAGGCGGCGCGCGGGTTCGCGGCCACCTCCGCCTCCCCGGGCAGCTCGGCGCCCCGGCTCAACAGCCGGAACGTCGGGCCCGACCCGGGCAGTTCGACCGGGAGGTCGACCGGGCCCTTACTGCGGACCCGGTCGGCGAGCGCGTGCTTGGTGAGCCGGTCCTCCAGCGAGTGGTAGGACAGGACCACCATGCGGCCGCCCACTGTGAGCTTGTCCAGAGCGGCCGGCAGCGCTGTCTCCAGCGCTGCCAGCTCTCTGTTTACCTCGATCCTCAAAGCCTGAAACGTTCTCTTTGCCGGGTGTCCACCGGTTCGTCGCGCCGGTGCCGGAATGCTCTCCCGGACCAGCTCGGCCAGCCGGGCCGACGACGTGATCCGGGCCCGCTCCCGTTCGCGGATGATCGCCGAGGCGATCTTCCCGGCGAACTTCTCCTCGCCGTACACCCGCAGCAGGCGGGCCAGGTCCGGGTGGGAGTAGGTGTTGACGACCTCCTCGGCGGTCACTCCCCGGGTCTGGTCCATCCGCATGTCCAGCGGCGCGTCCTGCGCGTACGCGAACCCGCGGTCGGGCGCGTCGAGTTGCAGGGACGAGACGCCGAGGTCGAACAGCACCCCGTCGATCGCCGGGTAACCGAGCCGGTCGAGCACCTCGGGCAGCTCGTCGTAGACGGCGTGCTCCAGGTGGATCCGGTCGGCGAACCGGGCCAGGCGGACCCGCGCGTGGGCGAGCGCCTCGGTGTCCCGGTCCAGGCCGATCAGCACCGTGTCCGGATGCGCCGTGAGCACCGCCTCGGCGTGCCCGGCCAGGCCGAGCGTGGCGTCGACGTGGACGGTGCGACCGGGCCGGCCCAGTGCGGGGGCCAGCAGCTCGAGACACCGCTCGAGCAGCACCGGCACGTGCGTGCCGCGTAGCTCCCCCATCTCGACCCCCACCCCGTTCGCCAACCGTTCCCTCACGTGTCCGTCGTCGCCACGACGCCTCGCCATACCGCCAGATCCCCATCCGCTCCCGCCCGCCGGAGGCCGCGGCCCTCCGTGTCGGATCGTGCGCCTGGCACCGGGGAAGGGGTGCCAGGAACTCGAAAGCGGCTGGAGATCTCGCAGTACGTCGGGCGCCGTCACGCCCTACAGACCGCCGGGCAGCACCCCCTCCTCGATGTCGGCGAAGTCGTCTTCGCTCTCCGCGAGGTAGGCCTCCCAGGCCGCCCTGTCCCAGATCTCCACCCGGGTGCTCGCCCCGATCACGACCAGATCCCGGTCCAGTGCCGCGTACGACCGCAGGTGGCCGGGAATGGTGACCCGCCCCTGCTTGTCCGGCACCTCGTCGTGCGCGCTGGCGAAGAAGACCCGGCTGTAGGCCCGGGCCGCCTTGCTCGTCATCGGCTGCGCGCGCAACTGGTCGGCGATCCGCTGGAACTCGGGCATCGGGAAGACGTAGAGACAGCGCTCCTGCCCTTTGGTGATCACGACACCCCCCGCCAGTTCGTCCCGGAACTTCGCCGGCAGGATCAACCGGCCTTTGTCGTCCAGGCGCGGAGTGTGGGTGCCGAGGAACATCGGCCCAACCCCCTCGCCCTGAGCGGCGTTCGCGGCGCCGCTGACCCCCCGGGCCGGTGTGGCCCTCCCGGCCTCACCATCGCGCCCCACTCTACTCCACTTCCCTCCACCTGCAACCAGAATCGCCCGCGTGGCGTGGCGTTTCCGCGCGCAAAACCGCACGTCAACGTGGGTGGGGCGCGGTGGAGGAGGTGGGGAGCGCCCGGCACCGTCCGCTACCCGACATCGACCGACGCCGTCCGGCCCAGCGCGCTCCGGCCGTCCGCCGGGCCGTCCCCGGCCGAACGGTTCGCCGTCGGCGGCGATCTGGTGGGGGTGGCGGTCCGGTAACCTCGCTCGCGTGACGGACGCGAAGATGCCCTTGCGGGCAAAGGTGGCCAGCTCCGTGTCGCGCACCGCCGCGGCGCTGTCGCGGGCCGCGGGCCGTGGCGACGGATCGGTGATCGGCGGCTGGATCGGCCTCAAGATCGACCCGGACCTGCTCGCCCACCTCTCGGCCGGGCGGGCCATCGCCCTGGTGTCCGGCACCAACGGCAAGACCACCACCACCCGGCTCACCACCGCCGCAGTCGGCGTGCTGGGGCGGGTCGCCACCAACTCCTTCGGCGCGAACATGCCCACCGGCCACACCTCGGCGCTGGCAAAGGCCGGCAGCACGCCGTACGCGGTGCTGGAGGTGGACGAGCACTACCTCGCCCAGGTGCTGGAGGCGACCGAGCCGCACGTGGTGGCGCTGCTCAACCTCTCCCGCGACCAGCTCGACCGGGCCAAGGAGGTCGCCATGATGGCGCAGCTCTGGCGCGCCGCCCTGGTCCGGCACCCGCGGGTACGGGTGGTCGCCAACGCCGACGACCCGATGGTGGTGTGGGCCGCCTGCCCGCCGGCCGACCCGGCCCAGGGCCACGTGCCGCCGCACGTCACCTGGTTCAGCGCCGGGCAGCGCTGGCACGACGACTCCTGGGTCTGCCCCGAGTGCGGCTCCACCATCCAGCGCTCCGGTGAGCAGTGGTGGTGCACCGGCTGCCCGCTGCGCCGCCCCGAGCCGAACTGGACGGTCGAGGACGACGGCGTGCTCGACCCCACCGGCGCCTGGCACAAGATCCAGCTCCAGCTTCCCGGCAAGGTCAACCTCGGCAACGCGGCCACCGCCCTCGCGGTCGCCGCCGAGTTCGGCGTACGCCCGGTGGACGCGGTCTCCCGGCTCGGCAGCGTCACCTCGGTGGCCGGCCGCTACGCCCAGGTGGACCGCGACGGGCGCAACATCCGGCTGCTGCTGGCGAAGAACCCGGCGAGCTGGCTGGAGGCGTTCGACATGGCCGACGTCGCGCCGACACTGCTGTCCATCAACGCGCGCGACCCCGACGGGCTGGACACGTCCTGGCTGTTCGACGTGGACTTCTCCCCGCTGACCGGCCGGCAGGTGCTGATCACCGGCGACCGGGCGTACGACCTGGCGGTGCGGCTGGAGGTCAACGGCGTGCCGTTCCAGCACGTCCGCAGCTTCGACGACGCCGTCCGCGCGGTGCCGCCGGGCCGGCTGGAGGTCATCGCCAACTACACCGCCTTCCAGGACATCCGAGCGGAGCTGGACCGTGTCAACTGAGAGCCTGCGCATCGTCTGGATCTATCCCGACCTGCTGTCCACCTACGGCGACCGGGGCAACGCGCTGATCCTGGCCCGCCGGGCCCAGCTGCGCGGCATGCCGGTCGAGGTGCTGGAGGTCCGCTCCGACCAGCGGCTGCCCGCCACCGCCGACATCTACCTGATCGGCGGCGGCGAGGACGGCCCGCAGGCGCTGGGCGCCCAGCGCCTGATCGCCGACGGCGGCCTGCACCGGGCGGTGGCCCAGGGCTCGGTGGTCTTCGGCGTCTGCGCCGGCTACCAGCTGCTCGGCACCTCCTTCTTCGCCAAGGGCACCCGCTGCGCCGGCCTGGAACTGCTCGACCTCTCCTCCGACCGCGGTCCCACCCGGGCCGTCGGCGAGCTGGCCGGCGAGGTCGACCCGCGGCTGGGCATCCCGCACCTGTCCGGGTTCGAGAACCACGGCGGCCGTACCCACCTCGGCCCGGGCGTGTCCCCGCTGGCCCGGGTCACCGCGGGCGTCGGCAACGACGGCGCCACCGAGGGCGCGTGGCGGGGCAAGCTGCTCGGCACCTACTCGCACGGCCCGGCGCTGGCGCGCAACCCCGACCTGGCGGACCTGCTGCTGCGCTGGGCCACCGGCATCCACCAGCTTCCCCCGCTCGACGACACCTGGGCCGACCGGCTCCGCTCCGAGCGCCGCGCCGCGGTGGCCGCCGCCCCGAGGCCGTGACCGACGCCGCCCGGCCGGGGCGGCGACCGGTGGCCCGCCGGCTCGCCGGGTTGCTGCGGCAGCCCTCGGCGCGCCGGTTCGGGCTGCTTCTGCTGCTGCTCGCCGGGTTCGGCGTGACGCTGCTGCTGGTGCCCCGGCCGGACCCGGCCGACCTGCCCCGGCTCGCCGACTCGCTCGGCGACTACGGCCCGCCCGCGGCGGTGATCGGCGGCGCGCTGCTGCTGGTGGCGCTGGTGCCGCGCACGTTCGTCACGCTGGCCGCCGGCGCGATCTTCGGCCCGGTGCAGGGCGCCGCGTACGCGCTCGGCGCGGCGCTGCTCGCGGCGGCCATCGGCTTCACGGTGGGCCGGGTGCTCGGGCGCGACTTCGTCGCCGAGCGGGTCCGCGGCCGGCTGGCCCGCCTCGACGGCTGGTTCGCCCGGCAGAGCGTCGTCGGCGTGATCACCGTACGGCTGCTGCCGATCGCCGGTTTCGGCCTGGTCAGCTACGGCTACGGCACCACCGCCGCCCGGGTGGCGCCGTTCCTGGCCGGCAGTGTGATCGCCTCCGCCCCCACCGCCATCGGGTACGCGGCGATCGGCGCCGCCGCGACCAGTCCCGGGTCGATCAACTGGTACGCCGCCGCGCCGGCCAGCCTCGGCCTGATCGCCAGCGTGCTGCTGGTCCACCGATGGTGGCGGGCGGAACGGCGACGCCGCGCGACCTGACCCGCGCGCCGGGCCCGGCCCGTTGCCCGCGCTGCCTACCATTCGCGGGCATGAGGCTCCCGCCCCGCGCCGCGACCCGCTCCCGGACCCCGGCCGTCCTCGCGGCGGCCCTCACGGCGACGCTGCTCACCGCGTGCGTCCCGGACAACGTGGCCCTCCCCTCGGGAACCGAGCACCTGCCCTCGTCGCAGGTGACCGCCGCGCCGGGTAGCGACTTCTGCCCGGTCGCCGTGCCGCAGAGCTGGCAGGACGCGTTCCGGGACGGTCGCCTGCCGCGGAAGCCCGGGGAACGGTGGGTGGCGCTCGCCCCGGCGCCGGACGGCCGCTCCGCGTTCGCCACGGTGCAGCGCGACGGCCTCCCGGCGCTGCTGGTCAAGCAGGAGCGCAACGGCGACCGGCGGATCGTGACCACCATGCCGGACCGGTTCACCCTCCCGCTGCTGGGGGAGTTCGACGGTCGTTGGCTGGTCTACGCGCGCACCGACCTCCGCCGGCCCGCGCCGCACGCGGGTGGTGACGCCGAGATCTTCGTCTGGGACGCGCAGACGGGGGGTGAGCCGCGGCAGGTCACCGGCGCCGTGCAGGGTGCCCGTCCGTTCCACCTGTACGACGGGAAACTCGCCGTGACCCGGGTCGTCGACCAGTACCGGACCGAGGTGGCCGTGCACGACCTGGCGGCCGGAACGGCCCGCAGGGTGGCCGTCGGCCGGGTGAGCGCCGTCGGGTTCCGCGGCGCCGACCTGCTCTGGCACAACTGGTCGGAGCGCCGTCTGAACACCTTCCGTCCGAGCGGGAGCACGGTCTCCCGGCACGGGGCCTTCCTCGGCCGGGTCGAAGCGCCGGACATGACGACCGACGGCCGTACCATGGCCTGGATCTCCCCGGGCGAGGGTGAGCTGAACGTCTGGCGGTGGGACTGGAACGGACCCGTCCGGGTCCTGTCGGCGGCGCTGTCCACCCCGGTACCGGCGTCCGGCGGGCCCGCTGTCCCGCCGAGCCCCGTGCCCCCGGCCGGCGGCGCCGTGAGCCGGGTCGCCAGACCCGCGGTCGTCGGCGACCTGGTGGTCTTCCAGTACAACCTGGGCTGGTACGTGGCCGACCTGCGGACCGGCTCGTACGCCCGGCTGACCGCGGACCACGCCGAGGCGGCGGTCTCGGGCTCGGCGCTGCTGATGAACCAGGACGACAACTCCGTCCCGGCGGAACGGCACGCGTACTCGCTGCTGCTCCTCGACCGGCTGCCGCCGCTGCCGGCATGCCCGTGACGCGTCGCGGGCATGCCGGCAGCGGTCAGGCGACGACCGAGACCATCCGGCCCTTCACCACGATCACCTTGCGCGGCTCCTTGCCGGCCAGCGCGCCGGCCACCGCCTCCAGCGCCACCGCGCGGACGGTCTCCTCGGTCGCGTCGGCCGGCACCTCGACCCGGCCGCGGACCTTGCCGTTGACCTGCACCGGATAGGTGACCGACTCGGCCACCAGCAGCGCCGGGTCGGCGACCGGGAAGTCCGCGTACGTCAGCGATTCCCCGTGGCCCAGCTTGTGCCACAGCTCCTCGGCCATGTGCGGGGCGAACGGGGCGACCATCAGCACCAGCGGCTCGGCCACCTCACGCGGGGTCTCCGCCAGCCGGATCAGGCCGTTGGTCAGCTCGATCAGCTTGGCGATGGCCGTGTTGAAGCGGATGCCGTCCATGTCGGCGCGGACCCCGTCGATCGCCTTGTGCAGCAGCCGTCGGGTCGCCTCGTCGGCCGGCGCGTCGGTGACCCGCAGCTGCCCGGTCTGCTCGTCGACGACGGTGCGCCAGACCCGCTGCAGGAACCGGTACGAGCCGACGACCGCCCGGGTCTCCCACGGGCGGGACACCTCCAGCGGGCCCATCGACATCTCGTACACCCGGAACGTGTCCGCGCCGTACGCCGCGCACATGTCGTCCGGGGTGACGACGTTCTTCAGCGACTTGCCCATCTTGCCGTACTCGCGCCGGACCTCGGTCTCGCCGTGGAACCAGCGGCCGTCGACCTCGACGACCTCCTCGGCGGGCACGTAGGCGCCGCGCGGGTCGACGAACGCGTACGCCTGGATCATGCCCTGGTTGAACAGGCGGCGGAACGGCTCGAACGACGAGACGTGGCCCAGGTCGTACAGCACCTTGTGCCAGAAGCGCGCGTACAGCAGGTGCAGCACGGCGTGCTCGGCGCCGCCGACGTACAGGTCGGTGCCGCCGCAGTCGCCGTCGCGGCGCGGCCCCATCCAGTACGCCTCGTTCTCCGGGTCGGCGAAGCGCTGCGAGTCGGTCGGGTCCAGGTAGCGCAGCTCGTACCAGCAGGAGCCGGCCCACTGCGGCATCACGTTGGTCTCGCGGGTGTAGCGCTTGGGCCCGTCACCCAGGTCCAGCTCCACCTCCACCCAGTCGCGGCGCCGCGACAGCGGGGTCTCCGGGTTGCTGTCGGCGTCGTCGGCGTCGAACGTCTTCGGCGAGAAGTCCTCCACCTCGGGCAGCTCGACCGGCAGCATCGAATCGGGCAGCGCGATCGGCGCGCCGGACTCGTCGTACACGATCGGGAAAGGCTCGCCCCAGTAGCGCTGCCGGGAGAACAGCCAGTCGCGCAGCCGCCAGGTGACCGCCCCGGCGCCGTGCCCGCCTGCCTCCAGCCACTCGATGATGCGGGCCTTGGCGTCGGCCACGCCCAGGCCGTTCAGGTCGATGCCGCGCTCCGGCGCGGCGCTGTTGATCGCCGGGCCGTCCCCGGTGTACGCCTTGCCGTCGAAGCCCTCCGGCGGCTGCACGGTCCGCACGATCGGCAGCTCGAAGACCTCGGCGAAGGCCCAGTCCCGCTCGTCCTGGGCGGGCACCGCCATGATCGCGCCGGTGCCGTACCCGGCCAGCACGTAGTCGGCGATGAAGATCGGGATCTGCCCGCCGGTCACCGGGTTGGTGGCGTAGGCGCCGACGAAGACGCCGGTCTTCTCCTTGCTGTCCGCCTGCCGCTCCACGTCCGTCTTGGCCGCGGCGGCCTTCCGGTACGCCTCGACGGCCTCACGCGGGCCGCCGTGCCCACCGGTCCAGGCGTCCCGGGTGCCCTCCGGCCAGGCCGCCGGCGTCAGCACGTCGACCAGCTCGTGCTCGGGCGCCAGCACCATGTAGGTGGCGCCGAAGACGGTGTCCGGCCGGGTCGTGAACACGCGCACCGGGGCCGCGTCGGTCGGGAAGTCGATGTGCGCGCCGGTCGACCGGCCGATCCAGTTGCGCTGCTGCAGCTTGATCGGCTCCGGCCAGTCCAGCGTGTCCAGGTCCTCCAGCAGCCGGTCGCCGTACGCGGTGATCCGCATCATCCACTGCTTCAGGTTGCGCTTGAAGACCGGGAAGTTGCCGCGCTCGGAACGGCCGTCGGCGGTGACCTCCTCGTTGGCCAGCACGGTGCCCAGCCCCGGGCACCAGTTCACCGGCGCCTCCGAGACGTACGCCAGGCGGTGGTCGTCGACGACGCGCCGCCGCTCCCCCACTGACAGCTCGACCCACGGGCGCCCGTCCGGGGTGGCGCGGGTGCCGCCCTCGAACTCGGCGATCAGCTCGGCGATCGGCCGGGCCCGCTTCGCGTCGGTGTCGTACCAGGAGTTGAAGACCTGCAGAAAGATCCACTGCGTCCAGCGGTAGAAGTCGGTGTCGATGGTCGCCACCGAACGCCGCTCGTCGTGGCCCAGCCCCAGCCGGCGCAGCTGCGCGCGGTACCGCTCGATGTTCGCCTCGGTGGTGGTCCGGGGGTGGGTGCCGGTCTGCACCGCGTACTGCTCGGCGGGCAGGCCGAACGCGTCGAAGCCCATCGCGTGCAGCACGTTGCGCCCGGCCATCCGCTGGTAGCGGGCGTAGCAGTCGGTGCCGATGTAGCCCAGCGGGTGGCCGACGTGCAGGCCGGCGCCGGAGGGGTACGGGAACATGTCCAGCACGTACAGCTTCTCGGCGCCCGCTCGCGGATGACCCGGATCGGCCAGCGGGCCGGTCGGGTTCGGCGCGTAGAAGGTGCCGTCCCGCTCCCAGGTGTCCTGCCAGCGGTGCTCGATCTCGTCGGCCAGGGCGGCGGTGTACCGGAACGGGGGAATGTCGGTCGCCGGTGCGGCTGCCTCACTCATGGCGTCTCCTCGGCGCGGATCAATTCGAAAAATATGGGAGGTCTCTGCTGCGGGCACAAAAAAGCCCCTCGCGCAGGAGGGGCGGCCGTGCTGTCGCGCATTCAGCGCATCAACACGGCTCGGTAAGAAGCAGGAAGAACCCGGCCATGCACGGCAGTGTACCTCGCCCGTCGGCCGGTCGGCGCGCCCGTTCCGGGTCGGCGGCCGGTCCCCCGGTCCGGCGAATATTCCGGGCGTAACCGACCGACCACCTGCGGGAGTCGGCGATAACGACAAACATGGTTAGCCTGAGAGGCCAGTGAGATTACTGCGGCAGACGAGGCTCGGCGTCGCGAACCCAACGGCGGGTCCAGGTGCTCTATACAGAGCTGCCGTCCAGGCGACGAGGAGGAGGCCCGTGACACAACAGACCTGGGACGAGGTGGGCGGTCTGCTGCCGCACGACGAGTTCCGTGCCGCCAGCGAGGCCATCGTGGCCAACATCGAGCAGGTCATCGAGGGCAAGACCGCCACCGTCCGGCTCGCCCTGGCGGTGCTGCTGGCCGAGGGCCATCTGCTCATCGAGGACGTGCCCGGCGTCGGCAAGACCAAACTCGCCAAGGCGATGGCGCGTTCCATCGACTGCTCGGTCCGGCGGATCCAGTTCACCCCCGATCTGCTTCCCAGCGACGTCACCGGCGTCAGCGTCTACAACCAGGAGACGCACGACTTCGAGTTCCGCCCCGGCGCGGTCTTCGCCAACCTGGTGGTCGGCGACGAGATCAACCGGGCCTCGCCGAAGACCCAGTCGGCGCTGCTGGAGTGCATGGAGGAGCGGCAGGTCACCGTCGACGGCGTCACCTACCAGCTGCAGACGCCGTTCATGGTGATCGCGACGCAGAACCCGATCGAGATGGAGGGGACGTACCCGCTCCCCGAGGCGCAGCGGGACCGGTTCACCGCCCGCATCGCGATGGGCTACCCCGACCCGCGGGCGGAGCTGGCCATGCTCGACGGGCACGGGGCCACCGACCCGCTGCCGGCGCTGCGACCGGTCTCCGACGCGGCCACCGTCCGCCGGCTGATCGGCCACGTCCGGCAGGTGCACGTCGCCGACGCGGTCAAGCAGTACGCGATCGACCTGGTCACCGCCACCCGGGAGGCGCCGGACCTGCGTCTGGGCGCGTCCCCGCGGGCCACGCTCCAGCTGCTGCGCACCGCCCGCGCGGTCGCCGCCCTGGAGGGCCGCGACTACGTGCTGCCGGACGACCTCCAGGTCCTCGCGGTGCCGGTGCTGGCGCACCGGATCATCCCGACCGCCGACGCCCAGCTGGCCCGGCGCACCACCGACGCGATCGTCGCCGAGCTGGTGCACCGCCTGCCGCTGCCGCACGACCGGCAGCGCTCGCCGTACGACACCCGGCCCGGCAGCGGCAACGGCCGCGGGCCGTACGAGCCGCGGAGGCCGTGACGTGCGCGACGGCCTGCGTGGGCTGACCACCCGCGGCCGCTCCTTCCTGGCGGCCGCGGTGGCCGCCGCGATCTCCGCCGGCATCCTGGGCGAGAAGGACCTGCTCCGGGTGGCGGTCCTGCTCGCCGTGCTGCCGCTGCTGGCCGCCGCGTACGTCGGGCGCAGCCGGTACAAGCTGGCCTGCAACCGGTCGCTGGAGCCGCACCGGGTGCCGGTCGGGGCCAGCTCCCGGGTGGTGCTGCGGCTGCAGAACCTGTCCCGGCTGCCCACCGGCACGCTGCTGCTGGAGGACCGGCTGCCGTACGCGCTCGGCAGCCGCCCCCGGGTGGTGCTGGAGCGGCTCGGCGCGCACCAGGCCAGCTCCGTGGCGTACACCGTCCGGGCGGACGTGCGCGGCCGCTACGAGGTGGGGCCGCTGGTGATCCGGCTGACCGACCCGTTCGGCCTGTGCGAGCTGACCCGGTCGTTCCCCAGCACCGACCACCTCACGGTGATCCCGCAGGTCACCCCGCTACCGTCGGTCCGGCTACCCGGTGAGTACGCCGGCAGCGGCGACAGCCGGGCCCGTTCGGTGGCGGTGCACGGCGAGGACGACGCCGCCACCCGGGAGTACCGGATGGGCGACGACCTGCGCCGGGTGCACTGGAAGTCCACCGCCCGCACCGGCGAGCTGATGGTGCGCCGCGAGGAGCAGCCGTGGGAGAGCCGCGCCACAGTGGTGCTCGACACCCGCGCCGGCGGGCACCGGGGCGAGGGGCCGACGGCGAGCTTCGAGTGGGCGGTCTCGGCGGCCGCCAGCATCGCCGTGCACCTGCGTCATGCCGGCTACAAACTGCGTCTGGTCACCGGCAACGGCGCCGACGTCGCGGCGACCGAGGCCGGTGGTGAGGGCCTGCTCCTGGACCAGCTCGCCGACGTGCACCTGGACCGGCGCGGCGAGATCACCACGCTGGTGCAGCAGGTCCGGCAGCGGGCCGACGGCGGTCTGATCATTGCGTTGCTCGGCACGCTCGGCGCCGCCGAGGCGGAGCTGCTGGCCGGGTTGCGCGGCAGCGGCGCGACCTGCGTGGCGTTCCTGCTCGACAGCAACACCTGGCTGAACCTGCCGCCGAAGGCCCGCACCGAGGCGGAACGGGCGCACGGCGCCGCCGCGCTCGCGCTGCTGCAGAGCGGCTGGCGGGTCATCGGGGTGGAGCACGGCAACCGTCTGCCGGCGCTGTGGCCGCAGGCCGGGCGCGGATCGCAGGGATTCGCGCTGCGGGCGGCCCTGGCCGAGACGGTCGCCGGAGGCATGCGATGACCGGAAGGAAGCTCCCGTGACCCCCCATCGCAACATCGGGTTCGTCGCTGCGGCGGCGACCCTGCTGGCGGCGGCGCCGCTGTCGGCGATCTTCGAACGCTGGACGTGGCTGATCCAGGCCACCATCGTGGTCGCCGTGGTGGCCGGCTCGGCCGCGTTGAGCCGGCTGGCCCGGGCGCCGCTGTGGGGTCAGGTGCTGGCGATGCTGGCGGGTTTGACCCTGGGCCTGACGTGGATCTTCCCGGGCGGCACCGAGCTGCTCGCGTTCATCCCGACCCCGGGCACGTTCGCTCACTTCGGCGAACTGCTCCAGACGTCGCTGGAGGACATGCGCTCGTACGGCGTGAAGGTGCCCGACGTCGACTCGCTGCTGTTCCTCGCGGTGCTCGGCATCGGCGCGGTCGCCGTGGTGGTGGACGTCCTCTCGGTCGGGCTGCGCCGGCCGGCGCTGGCCGGCCTGCCGATGCTCGCCATCTACTCGGTGCCGGTGGCGGTCTACCTGGACAGCGTCCCCGCCACCCCGTTCGTGGTGGGCGCCGCCGGCTACCTGTGGCTGCTGGTCACCGACAACGTCGACCGGGTACGCCGGTTCGGCCGCCGGTTCACCGGCGAGGGACGCGACGTCGACGTCTGGGAGGCGTCGCCGCTGGCCGCGGCGGGCCGCCGGCTGGCAGTGGTCGGCGTGGCGGTGGCGGTGGCGCTGCCACTGGCCGTGCCCGGGATGACCGGCGGGCTGATGAACAACGTCGGCGCCGGGCCCGGTGAGGGCAACGGCCGGCCCGGCCAGGGTGGCAGCCCGGGGCGGATCGACCTGTTCGCGGCGCTCAGCGGCCAGCTCAACCAGAGCGAGGAAACCGAGCTGGTCAAGGTCAGCACCAACGAGCCGAGCCCGTTCTACCTGCGCCTCGGCGTGGTCGACGACCTGCGGCCGAGCGGCTTCCAGGCGCGTGTGCCCACCGGACGGCCGGTCACCCGCGGCCTGCCCGACCCCGGCGAGCGCACCCCGCGTGGCGTCGAACGGCAGCGCTACCGGGCCACCGTCGAGGTGTCGAAGAACCTGAACATGCCGCTGCTGCCGGTCTACGCCGACCCGGTGAAGGCGGACGACCTCAACGGCAACTGGCTGTACGACTCCAGCCAGCAGATCGTCTTCTCCAACCGGGAGAACGCCCGCGGCAAGAACTACTCGTTCGAGTACGTGCGCTCGACGTTCAGCCCGTCGGCGCTGCGCGCCGCCCCGTCGCTGCCCTCGGACAGCCAGGTGATGCGGCAGCTGACCGACCGGCCGTCGGTCCCGGCCGTCGAGGAACTCGTCGACAAGCTGGTGGAGGGCAAGTCGAACGACTACGACAAGGTCCGCGCGATCTACGAGTACTTCTCGGTGGAGAACGGCTTCACCTACTCGCTGTCCACCCGCGACGGCAGCAGCGGCGAGGACATCACCGACTTCCTCGCCACCAAGGTCGGCTACTGCCAGCAGTACGCGGCGGCGATGGCCTGGCTGGTCCGGGCCGCCGGCATTCCGGCCCGGGTGGCGGTCGGCTTCACCAACGGCAGCAAGGCCGACGGCGGCACGTATGTGCTGACCAACCGCAACCTGCACGCGTGGACCGAGGTCAACTTCGGCAACGGAATCGGCTGGGTGCCGTTCGACGCCACCCCGGCGGCGAGCGTGCAGGGCTCGGTCCGCTCCGCCTGGGCGCCGGACACCGACGCCCCCGAAGAGGTCACCCCGTCGCCCGGCAGCACCGTCGCGCCCGGCGCGGCCGACCCGTCGGCCGGCCCGAACGAGGCGGACCGGCTCGACAAGGACACCGACCAGGGCCTGGCCCTGGGCGGGACCGACCCGGCCGAGCAGAACCGGATGTGGCCGTGGTGGCTGGCCGCGGCGCTGGCGCTGCTGGCGCTGTTCGCCGTACCGGGCCTGCGCCGCTCCACCCTGCGCCGCCGCCGGCGCGTCCGGGTCCGGGCGCCCTCGGCGACCGCGCTCGCGGTGCCCGGCCAGCGGGGCGAGGCACGGGAGGTCGTCGTCGGCGTGGACGCCGAGTCCGCCCGGGCCGACGCGCACGCCGCCTGGGACGAGCTGCTCGACACGCTCGTCGACTTCCACGTCCGGGTCGACCGCACGGAGACCCCCCGCGCCACCGCCGAGCGGCTGGCCCGGGAGGCGCTCACCGACAACGGCGACGCCGCGACCGGGGTACGGCTGCTGGGCCGCGCCGAGGAACGAGCCCGGTACGCACGGGATCCGCTCGCCGGCGCGGAGTTGCAGCCGGCGCTGCGGACGGTCCGGGGCGCGCTCGCGGCCGGGGCGGACCGCCGCACCCGCCTGCTGGCCGCGCTGCTGCCCCCGTCGGTGCTGCAACGCTGGCGCACCACGCTGGCCGAGCAGTCGGCGCGGATCGTCACCACGAGCGGGCAGGCCCGGACGCAGATGCTGCGCTGGAGCCCACGCCGCCTGTTGGCGGGCCGCACGGCCCGCTGACCCTTCCGCCCGCCGGCGCTCCCCCGCCGGCGGGCGGCCCCCTCCCCGCCCGCCGCCCGCCCTTCCCCGCTCTCCCCGCCCCCGCTCTCCCCCCGTTCCCGCTCTCCCCGTTGATCAAGGAGTTTGTGTCTCCGCGAGGCCGAATTCCGGCCGCAAACTCCTTGATCACCGACTGCTCAGCCCGCCGGGAGGGCGTGGAGCGCCAAGCGCTTTGAGATCTTGGTAGGAAACGGCCCCTATAGGGGCCCTTTCGTACCAAGATCTTCGTGGTTCCCGCGCTCCGGAAGATCCATCTCAAAGTTGTAGGCCCTGACGAGCCGGCAAGGTCGACTGGGCCAACCCTGGACCGTGGAGCCAACTGCAGCCGCTCACCCGGCACCCGGAACAGGCAGTGGGCCGTGCGGATCAAGCGAAAGTGCCGAGCTGATCAAGGGCGGGCATCGTCGCGGGCGCTGAGCAGCTGACTCCGAAACCGCGGCGGGGCGGGTGCCGAGCCGGCGCGGAGGGAGAACCGGGCTGGCCTGAGCCGTCGCGAGGCGAGGCGCGGAGATGATGGTCGGCCGACGAAACGCACGCGCAGGCCTGGTCAACCTGCGGCACGGCACGGCGCGGCGACCATGGACAGTGGCGGGAGCAGGGCGGCATCAGCGCCTCGAATTGTCACTCGCACACGGCGAGGACTGAGCCGGGGCCGGGACTCACGCCGCGGCCAGGAAGCCAAGGGCCACCGCCACACCGGGTGTCACCGACGACAGCAGCGGACCGGCCAAGATCAACACCGGCCAACGACAGCAGCGGACACGGCAAGATCAACCACCGGCTGGCGCCGACAACACCAGCAGGCACGGCAGGGTCAACCGGGGCGGCAACATCAGTCAGCCGCGGAGCGGGCACGAGAGTTCGACACCGGCCGCCACCAACGACGTCAGCGGGCACGGCGGAATCGACCGGGACGGCGACATCGGTCGGCCGTGGAGCGGGCACGACGAAGCGAGCGCCGACGGGCGTCGCCGCGACATCCGCCCCGGTCAGGGGCGGAGCGCGGTCAGCGGTGTCCCTCCGGACGCTGCCGCCAGCGGTCCTCCATCCGGTCGAGGAAGGAGCCCCGGCGGCCACTGCTGCGGCCACGGGGACGACGCCGGCTCGTTGTGCCGCCGACCACGTGCAGGTCGGGCGACTGGGATCGGCGGTGCGACTGCACCGCGTAGCCCAACGAGGCCAGCATGACGACGAAACCCGCCACGGCCACCGCGGGAATCTTGATCACGGCACCATAGATCAACAGGGCCAGACCAGCGACGACCACGCCGGCAGCGACGAGCACGCGACGCCGCGCGTGGAAACGCGGGTCGCTGGCGCGCACGGCCGAGGCGAACTTGGGGTCCTCGGCAAGCGACCGCTCGATCTGCTCGAACAGCCGCTGCTCGTGCTCCGAGAGCGGCACGGCACTCCTCCCCGGTCACGTTGGTCGGCCCGGGCGGGCCGACAGACCGTGGCAGCCAACCGGCTGCTTACCCGCAAGTCTACGAGGGCCCCCGCGCGTCGGAAAGCGGGACGACCTACGGCCGGGTCGGTTTTTCGACTTGCCGGGTATCACGACGGCTGAGCAGACTGGCCGGACCTATGACGGACCGCCCGAATCGGGCGGCCGCCGCGTCGGCCGCCGCCTCCGCCTCACGCCAGCCGCGCTCGGGCGCACCGAGGGTGAGCTGCTGCGGGGTCTCCCCCGCGGGGGCGAGACCTTCCATCCGGACACCGACCAGCCGAACCGGCTCGCCGGGGGCGAGGGCCTCCCACAGCGCCCACGCCGTGTCGAACATCTCCCGGGCGGTATCGGTGGGCACGGCGAGCGTGCGGGAGCGGCTGATCGTCCGGAAGTCGGCGAAACGGACTTTGAGCGACACGGTACGGCCCACCTGCCCGGCCGCCCGCAGCCGGGTGCCGGCCTTGTCGGCGAGCGCGAGCAGGGATCGCCGGATCTCGTCCGGGTCGCTCACGTCGATGTCGAACGTGACCTCCGCGCCGATCGACTTCTCCACGTGTTCCGGCGAGACCCCGCGCGGGTCGCGCCCCCACGCCAGCTCGTGCAGGTGGGCGGCGGACGCCTCGCCCACGGCCCGGCGCAGCAGGCCGGCCGGCGCCTCGGCCAGGTCGCGTACGGTGCGCAGGCCGAGCCGGCGCAGCGCGTCCGCGGAGCGCTCCCCCACGCCCCACAGGGCGGAGACCGGCAGCGGGTGCAGGAACTCCAGGACCCGGGCGGCCGGGACCACGAGCAGGCCGTCGGGCTTGGCCCGGGTGGAGCCGAGCTTGGCCACGAACTTGCTCGGCCCGACGCCCACCGAGCAGGTCAGCCGCTGTTCCTCGGCGACCCGCCGGCGGATCAGCCGGGCGATGGCGGCGGGCGGCCCGAACAGCCGGCGGGCGCCGGCCACGTCGAGGAACGCCTCGTCCAGCGACAGCGGCTCGACCAGCGGGGTGACGTCCCGGAAGATCCGCATGACCGCGCGCGACGCCTCGGTGTAGGCGGTGAAGTCGGGCGGCAGGTAGACCGCGCCGGGGCAGAGCGCCCGGGCGCGGGAGGTGGGCATGGCGCTGCGGACGCCGTACTGCCGGGCCTCGTAGCTGGCGGAGCTGACCACGCCGCGCGGGCCGACGCCGCCCACCACCACCGGCCGCCCGCGCAGCTCGGGGCGGCGACGCACCTCGACCGAGGCGTAGAACGCGTCCATGTCGACGTGCAGGATGGTGCAGCCGGTGTCGTCGGCGTCCGCCCCGAAGCGCGGGTCACCGCCTCGGGGCAACGACTGGCTGCGGCCCATGTCAGCAGGCTAGCCCGCCGGTCCGACAACCCCGCCGCGCCACCCGCTCAGCCCCGGATCACCAGCAGCGGGATGGTCATCTCGGCGGCGGTGTCCGCGCCGTGGTACGCCACCAGCCGCGACGCCATCGGCGGCTCGGAGCGGGTGGCGACCACCGCGTACGTGTCCCGGCAGACCACCACCACGTCGCCGATCCGGGTCAGGTGCGCCTCCGGCACCGGCCCGAACCAGCCGGTCGCCACCGCCTCGGCCCGCGTCAGCACGTGCGCGGCCGGGCCCAGCAGCTCGGTCCAGGCGGCCACCACGTCGGCCTCGGCGCCCGGCTCGGTGTGCAGGTAGCGGACCCGGGGCTCACCGGCGACCACCCGTACCCCGGCGCGCAGCCGGGGGTCGGCGTCCAGGTCGATCCGGTGCCCGGCGGGCACGTCGAGCTGGCCGTGGTCGGCGGTGACCAGCAGCGCGGCGTCCGGCGGCAGCCCGTCGACGAGCCGGGCCAGCAGCGTGTCCACATCGGCCGCGGCCAGCCGCCACGGCTCGGAGTCGACGCCGCTGAGGTGCCCGTGCCGGTCCAGGTCGGGGTGGTACCCGGAGACGAGCATGGGTCCGTCCCCGGCGGCCAGTGCCGCCAGCATCCGGGCGGCGAGCGCGTCGGCGCCGGCCGCGCCCCGGTAGTCGCCGCCCCGGTTGGCGGCGAGCGTGAGGCCGCTGCCGGCGAACTCGGGTCGGCTGACCACCGTCACGGCGACGCCGGCGGCGCGGGCCCGCTGGTACCAGGTGGGTACCGGCTGCCAGCTCGCCGGGTCGGGGTCGCCGGCCCAGTCGACGTGGTTGAGCACCCGGTCGGTGCCGGGCACCCGGACGGTGAAGCCGAGCACGCCGTGCGCGCCCGACGGGGTGCCGGTGCCGAGGCTGACCAGGCTGGTCGGGGTGGTGGACGGAAAGCCGGTGGTGAGCGGCCGGCCGGTGGTGGCGGCCAGTCCGGCGAGCGTCGGGGCGTACCGGGCGGCGGTGGGGATCTGATACCAGCCGAGGCCGTCGACGAGCAGCACCGCGACGCGGCGTACCCCGGCCAGCCGCGGGGCCAGGCCGAGCCGGTCGGCCGCGCCGGGCACGCCGAGCACTGACAGCGCGCTGGGCAGCACGTCGGCCAGGCTGCCGCCGTCGTAGCGCGGCGCCACCTGGTCCAGCGGGCCGGGAGCCGGGCCGGGCGTCGGATCGGGAGCCGGGCCGGTCATGCCGGGCGGCGGGCGAACAGGTGCAGCTGGGCGGCGAGATCACGGTACGGCGGCCGGGCCGCGAGCGCCCGTTCCAGCTCCACCAGGGCGGCCGGCTGTCCGTCGGCCACGGCGGCCGGAAGCAGGTCGGCGAGCACCCGTACCCCGTGGATCTCCTCCACGGCGAGGCCGGCGGCGGTGAGCAGCGCGCTCGCGTCGGCGGCGTCGTAGCGGCGGCGCAGCGTGTCCCGGCGGCCGGTGGTGCCCTGCGGGTCGGCGGCGAGCGCGGCGGCGGCGTCCAGTTGCCCGTTCATCGCCCGGCCGAACACGGCGGCGGCCCGGCCGGCGACGAGCACGCTCGCCGCGCCGCCCGGACGCAACGCGGTGACCAGCGAGGAGATCACCGGTTCCGGCTCGTCGACGACTTCGAGGACGGAGTGGCAGAGCACCAGGTCCACGGTGGCCGGTTCGACCAGCCCGGCGAGCGCGTCGGCGTCGCCCTGCGTCGCGCGTACCCGGTCGGCGACCCCGGCCTCGGCGGCCCGGCGGGTCAGCGCGGCGAGCGCGTCGGGGCTGGCGTCGACAACCGTGACCCGGTGACCGGCCTCGGCGAGCGGGACGGCGAAGCCGCCGGTCCCGCCGCCGACGTCGAGCACGGAGAGTCGTTCGCCGGCCCGCCGGTCCAGCTCGGCCCGGAGCACCGACCAGATGACGGCGGTGCGGGGGGTGAGGGTTCGGATCTGCTCCACGCGCCGAGCCTAGTCACCCCCCGGCCCGGGTTCAGGACTCGCCGCCGCCGGCGGGGTCGTCCTCGGCGCGGGAGCGCTGGTCGTTGGCCACCGGGCCGTCGGTCACCTGGTATTCCCGCGGCTCGGCCTCGTGGGTGGGCGCCCAGTCGGCGCCGAGGCGGGTCCGTCGGGCGTTGGCTACGCCACCGGCGTACGTGCGGTGAAAGGTCATCGGTTCATCCCCCATACCCCGGGTGAGCCACTCTGCCCACCCGCGTCGGGAGTCTCCCGCCTCCGGCTCCCGGAAACCGTAATGTGGATCACTCCATCAACGGAAATCCCTGGATGCCGGCGTGACGGGGGGCTCGATCGCGTCCAGCCGGTCCGCGGTGAGGTTCGTGACGCCCTCGTGCCGCTGCAACCGGCCCCGCACCACCAGTGCTCCACTGGTGCGGGCGATTCGACGGTAGCGCTGCCACAGCCCCGGGGAGCAAGTGACATTCAGCATTCCGGTCTCGTCCTCCAGGTTGAGGAACGTGACGCCGCCGGCGGTCGCCGGGCGCTGCCGGTGGGTGACGATCCCGCCGACCCGGATCCGCTGCCCGGGCGGCACCTGGCCGAGCCGGGCGATCGGCACCGCGCCCAGCGCGTCGAGGCGGTCCCGGATGAACCGGGCCGGGTGGCTCTCCGGGGACAGGCCGGTGGCCCAGACGTCGGCGACCAGGCGGTCCACCGCGGCCATGCCGGGCAGGGTGGGCGGGTCCGCGCCGGTCACCGTGCCGGGCAGCCGGCCGGGCCGGTCCTGGGCCGCCGCGCCGGCGGCCCAGAGCGCCTGCCGCCGGGTCAGCCCGAAACAGGCGAACGCGTCGGCGGTGGCCAGCGCCTCCAGCTGCGCGGCGGTGAGACCGACGCGGCGGGCCAGGTCCGGCATGTCCCGGTACGGCCCGTGCGCCGCCCGCTCCGCCTCGATCCGCTCGGCCACGTCCTCGCCGAGGGTACGGACGCTGCCCAGCCCGAGCCGTACCGCCGGGCCGCCCAGCCCCCACGCGTGCGGCGGCTCGCCCGGCACGCTGCCCCACCGGGTTTCCGGGGTGGACTCCAGCACCGCCTTGGCGCCGCTGGCGTTGATGTCCGGCCGGCGTACCTCCACGCCGTGCCGGCGGGCGTCGTCGGCGAGCGTCTGCGGCGAGTAGAAACCCATCGGCTGGGCGTTGAGCAACGCGGCCAGGAACGGGCCCGGGTGGTAGCGCTTGAGCCACGAGCTGGCGTACACCAGGTAGGCGAAGCTCATCGCGTGGCTCTCCGGGAAGCCGTAGCTGGCGAACGCGGTGAGCTTGCGGTAGACGTCGTCGGCCAGCTCGCCGGTGATGCCCCGCTCGGCCATCCCGGCGTAGAGCCGGTCGGCGATCTGCGCCATCCGTTCCACCGACCGTTTCGCCCCCATGGCCCGGCGCAGCTGGTCGGCCCCGGCCGCGTCGAACCCGGCCAGGTCGATGGCGAGCTGCATGAGCTGCTCCTGGAACAGCGGCACGCCGAGCGTCTTCTCCAGCGCGTTGCGCATCAGCGGGTGCGCGTACGTCACCGGCTCCTGGCCGTTCTTGCGCCGGATGTACGGGTGCACCGAGCCGCCCTGGATCGGGCCGGGCCGGATCAGCGCCACCTCCACCACCAGGTCGTAGAACTCGCGCGGCTTGAGCCGGGGCAGCGTGGCCATCTGGGCGCGGCTCTCCACCTGGAACACGCCCACCGAGTCGGCCCGGCAGAGCATGTCGTAGACCTCGGGGTCGTCCAGGTCCATGTCGCCGAGGTCGAGGCTGGAGCCGATCAGGTCGTAGCCGTAGTGCAGCGCCGACAGCATGCCGAGGCCGAGCAGGTCGAACTTGACCAGGCCGACGGCGGCGCAGTCGTCCTTGTCCCACTGGAGCACGCTGCGGCCGGGCATCCGGCCCCACTCCACCGGGCACACCTCGATCACCGGCCGGTCGCAGATCACCATGCCGCCGGAGTGGATGCCCAGGTGCCGGGGGAACGTCTGCAGCTCGTTGGCGTACGCGACCACCTGCTCGGGGATGTCCGCCACGTCGACCGCGGCGACCGAGCCCCACCTGTCGATCTGCTTGCTCCAGGCGTCCTGCTGGCCGGGCGAGAAGCCGAACGCCTTGGCGACGTCGCGCACCGCCGACCGGGGCCGGTACGAGATGACGTTGGCGACCTGGGCGGTGTGCTCCCGGCCGTAGCGGGCGTAGACGTGCTGGATCACCTCCTCCCGGCGGTCGGACTCGATGTCCACGTCGATGTCGGGCGGGCCGTCGCGTTCCGGGGCGAGGAACCGCTCGAACAGCAGCCGGTGCCGGACCGCGTCCACGTTGGTGATGCGCAGCGCGTAGCAGACCGCCGAGTTGGCCGCCGAGCCCCGGCCCTGGCAGTAGATGTCCTGCGCGCGGCAGAACGCGACGATGTCGTAGACCACCAGGAAGTAGCCGGGGAACCCGAGATCCTCGATCATCCGCAGCTCGTGTTCCAGCTGCGCGTACGCCTCCGGGTGCGCCTCGGGCGGGCCGTAGCGCTCGCGGGCGCCGTCCATGGTCAGCCGGCGCAGCCAGCTCATCTCGGTGTGCCCGGGCGGCACCGGGTACGCCGGCAGCCTCGGCGCCACGAGCTGAAGGTCGAAGGCGAGTTCCGCGCCGTACTCGGCGGCCCGCGCCACCGCGCCCGGGTACGCGGCGAAGCGCGCCGCCATCTCCGCGCCGCTGCGCAGGTGGGCGGTGGCCGCGGCGGGCAGCCAGCCGTCGATCTCGTCGAGGCTGCGCCGGGCCCGGACCGCCGCGACGGTGGTGGCCAGCCGCCGCCGGCCCGGGGTGGCGTAGTGCACGTTGTTCGTGGCCACCGTGGGCAGCCCGGCCGCGGCGGCCAGGTCGGCGAGCGCGTCGTTGCGGTCGGCGTCGACCGGGTGGCCGTGGTCGGTCAGCTCCACCGCCACCGTCTCCGCGCCGAACAGCGCGGTGAGCCGGTCCAGTTCCCGGGCCGCCGCGTCGACGCCCTCGGTGAGCAGCGCGGCGGGCACATGACCCTTGCGGCAGCCGGTGAGCACCAGCACGTGGTCGCGCAGCTCGGCGGCGATCTCCTCCAGCTCGCCGTAGACCGGGCGGCCCTTCTCCCCGCCGCGCAGCTGGGCCCGGGAGATGGTGGCGGCCAGGCGCGCGTACCCCTCGTGGCCGTGCGCCAGCACCAGCAGGTGCCGGCCGAGCGGGTCGGGTTCGCCGTTCTGCGGGCCGGGCAGCCCGAGGGACAGCTCCGCGCCGAAGATAGTCGGCAGCCGCAGCGCGCGGGCCGCCTCGGCGAAGCGCACCACGCCGTAGAAGCCGTCGTGGTCGGTGACGGCGAGCGCGGTGAGCCCGAGCCGGGCCGCCTCCTCGGCCAGCTCCTCCGGGTGGCTGGCGCCGTCGAGGAAGCTGAAGTTGGAGTGCGCGTGCAGCTCCGCGTAGGGCACCACGCCGTCCGGCCGGTCCAGCTCCGGCGGCCGGTACTCCTGGCGCTTGCGGCTCCACGCCGGTGAGTCGCCGCCGTCGGCGTCGACCGCGAGCGGGTCGACCACGTGCAGGTGCCGCTCACCCGTGGCCCGCCCGGAGAGCACCTGCTCCAGCTTCGACCAGGGCATCTTCGGGTTGTGGAAGCTCACCGCGCGCTGCCCCGGCGCTCAGTCATAGATCGCCTCCACCAGCCACATCCCGCCCTCGACCGCGAGCAGCAGGGCGGCGCCGTCGGCCAGGCACACCTGGAACCGGGCCCGGCGGCGCGCCTCGGCCGGCGCCCACCAGCGTTCGTCCACCGGCCACGGCCCGGCCCAGCCGGTGATCTCCGCCGGGCGCCCGTCGCCGACGGTGAGCCGGGCCGGCGCCGCGCTGACCGCCAGCCGCGCGTTCACCACGACCGGTTCCCCGGCCGCGTCGCGCACGTCGGCCGGCAGCGGGGTGGGCAGGACCACGGCCGGCGACGGTGGCGGAATCCGCCCCGGCCACGGCGGCTCGGCCACCGCCCGGCCCCGCCCGCCCCGTCGCCCCGCACGGCCCTCAGCGGGTACGACGACAGGGGCGGACGCGGCACCCGGAGCGGCGGGCGGCAGGGGTGGCGGGCCGGGGCGCGCGGGCGCCCGCTCGTCGCCCCACGGGACCAGGCGCACCTGGTCGGCCGGGGACCGCCCGCCGCCGAGCACCGCGGTGACCACCGCCTCGGGGCCGAGGATGCCCTGCACCCGGCTCAGCGCGCGGTGCGCCCGCTCCCGCTCCTCACCGGTCTCCCCCCACAGGCCGGGTTGCAGGCCCGCCTGGGCGAGCACCCCGTCGGGCACCAGTCGCAACCGGACGATCCCGGCGGTCGGGCGGGCCGGGCGTGCCCCGCCCCGGCCGTTGCTGCCGGAGAGCCAGCCGTCGAGCTGCCAGCGGACCCGGTCGGCGATGGCCGCGGCGGTCAGCAGGCCGTCGTGCCGCCAGACCCGGTGCAGTTCCTGGCCGTGCGCGGTGACCGCCTCGATGCCGAGCCGGGTGCAGGCCAGCCCGTACGCGGCCAGCCGCTCGTGCAGCCGTTCGGCGAGCGTCCGGGCGGCGAACGCGGCGGCGTCGACCCGGTCGACCGGCTCGTCGTAGTCGGCGGTGACGGCCAGGTCGGCGGGCGGCTGCCGGACCGCGAGCGGGCGGTCGTCCCGGCCACCGGCGAGCCGATGCGCCAGCGCGCCGTCGAAACCGAACCGGGCCAGCACGTCCCCGGCGGGCAGCGCCGCGAAGTCGCCGAGGGTACGGACGCCGAGCCGGCGCAGCAGGTCGGCCAGGGCGGGCCGGCCCAGCGCCTCGACCGGACGGCCGGCCAGGAACTCGCGGGTGCCGCCGGGTGCCACGATCCGCCCCTCCCGGGCGGCCAGCCCGGCCGCGAACACCCCGTCGGCGATGCCGGCCTGGCTCTCCACCGCGCAGCTCTGCGCGACGTGCTCGACGATCCGCTCGGCCGCCGCCTCCTCGCCGCCGAGGTAACGGCTCGGCCCCCGGGCCGCCGTGGCGCAGGCGCCGGGCCGGATCACCTCGACACCGGCGACCACCTCCTCCACGGCGGCCACCACCGGCTCGAACGCCCGCGCGTCCCGGGCGGGGTCGTGGTCGACCACAGTGAGCTGCGGGCAGCGCCCCTGCGCCTCCCGGCGGCGCAGCCCGCGCCGGATCCCCTCGGCGCGGGCCCGCTCGGAGCAGGCGACCACCCGGTTGGCGTGCAGCACCACGACCGGGTCGGTGGCGGGCACCCCGTCGACGATCTCGGCGGCGAGGACCGGCCAGTCCGGGCACCAGAGCAGCAGCGTCCGCTGCGGCGCGCCGCTCACGCCGGGCCGGCCGCGGCGAGCGTACGGGCGGGCGGGGCCACCACGCGCAGGCGGCGGGCCGGCGCGGCGGACGGTGCGCCGAGCCCGGCCGAGCGGGGGATCACCCGGGTCAGCTCGTCGCCGGGCAGCCACACCTTGATCTCCTTGGGGCGGGCGGCCGCGCCCCGGCCCCGGGCCGAGACTGTCACCTCGCGGCGGCGCAGCCGACCGCGACCGGGACCGAGCCCCTGCCAGACGCCCCGGACCACCTGGAGCGTCACGTCCGCGCCGTCCCACCGGCCGTACGGGACCAGCACGCTTCCGCGCTGCCGGGCGCGGGCGGCCAGCCGGGTGGCGACCGAGGCGGCGACGGTGGCCGGCACTGCGGTGACCACCACGTCGACCCCGTCGATGAGCGCGGCGACCACTGTGGGCCACTCCGGCCCGGGGTCGGGCACCAGGGCCAGCCGGTCCAGGGCGATGCCCGCCTCGGCCGCCGCGCCGGCCCCGAAGGTGGGTACGCCGACCACGGCGCACCACGAGCCGGCCCGGGACGCCTCGGCGAGCAGCGCGAGGATCAGCGAGGTGGCGCCGCTGCGGCGGGGCTGGCCGGCGCCGACCGCGACGGTGCTGCCGCGCCGCAGACCGCGGTTGGGCAGCAGCCCGGTCAGCTCGGCCCGGACGGGCAGCACCCGGTGGCCGCCGGCCGGGTCGGGGGCGCTCGCCGGACGGACCAGATCGGCCAGGGCGGCGGAGCCGACCACCATGCGGCCCGCCATCGGACCAACCCCCCGTCGTGTTTCGCCACGGGTCCCGCCCGTGGATGGTGCTGTGGATCGTGTGCTGTGGATCGTGTCGGTGCTGCGGCACACGCGTGCCGTTGGTGCGGCGTCCGGCCACCCGGGGTCCCGCCGGTGGTGGCCGGACGCCACGAATCAGGCGGCTGCGGCTCCGGGCCGCGACGGCGGGGAGTCGGAGGCGCCGCGCCGCAGGGGCCGGGGCAGGCCGTCGAGCGCCGGCTGGTGCGCCAGGCCGAGCGCGGTCTCCACCACCGTCACGAACTCCTCGGCGGCGCGCAGCAGGTCGTCGGCCTCCCGGGCGGTGACCACGCGGGGGATGCCGGCCTCGGCGGCGGCCCGCTTGCTCGCGCCGGCCGCGAAGTAGGCGGCCCACTCGTCCAGTTCGGGGGCGACGGTGGCGAGCAGCACCCAGACGCTGGTGATCCGGTTCCGCCGGGTGGGCGCGGGGCGGGCCCGGGCGGCGAGCACGGCGGCGGCGGCGCGCAGCGCCGCGAGGTGGGCGGCGGCGTACCGGAGGCCGTCGGGACGGGTGCGGGCGGCCTCGGCCAGCCCGTCGCGGGCCACCGCGAGCAACTGGGCGGGGGTGCGGTGCGGCAGCACGTGCGCGGGCACCGTGGGCGCCTGGGCCGGACTGGTCGGCATGGGTCTCTCCTCCGCGTGTGGCCGGGGCGGGCGGTCGCGCGACGTAGGAACCGTCGCCCGGTCGCCCGGAGCGGTCGGTGCGGAGGAAGACGCACCTTTCAGGTGGCTGGCCGGCCGGGTGTGGACGCTTCCCCACACCCACCCCCGGCCGGCGTACCGGCGGGTCCGTCGCCCGCCGCCCGGGGGTCGTGGGCGGCGGGCGACGACCTGCCTGACGGGCCCGGACTCGCGACTGTCCGAACCCGGTGCGGCCCGCGGTGCCGCACCTCCCGGAAACCGGTGCCGCGAAACACCGTCTCCGGAGCGTTCGACGGGTGCGCGACCCGGCTCGACCGGGGGCCGGCCCAGCCGGGGAGCTGAGCCGCTTGCCGTTCGGACCGAACCGAACTTCGAGCCGGAATCGAACACTCGTTCTAACTACCCTGACAGTACACCTCCCCCCCGACGAAAACGCAACGTGTGACGCGCCGGGGACACACGGGAGGGCCACGGCCCCCGGCGGGGCCGGACCGGGGTGAGGGAAGAATGGGGGCATGCAGCCACACCCGAACGTGCAGGCGGTGCAGCGCGCGCTCGACGAGGCGGGCGCGCGGGACGGATCGGGCGAGGCCAGCCTCGTCCGACTGCTGCCCGACGCGGTGCACACCGCCGCCGCCGCGGCCGAGGCGCTCGGCGTCGCCGTCGGCGCCATCGCCAACTCGCTGATCTTCGACGCGGACGGCGCGCCGCTGCTGGTGCTCACCTCCGGCGCGCACCGGGTGGACACCGCCGGGCTCGCCGCCACGCTGGGCGTGACCCGGCTGCGCCGGGCCACCCCGGAATTCGTCAAGCAGCACACCGGGCAGGTGATCGGCGGCGTCGCCCCGGTCGGCCACCCCGCGCCGCTGCGCACCGTCGTCGACACCGCCCTGACCGGGTACGACGAGGTGTGGGCCGCAGGCGGCGTACCCCGGGCGGTGTTCCCCACCACGTACGCGGAACTGCTGCGGATCACCGCCGGCGCGCCGGCCGAGGTGGCGTGAACCCCGAACTCGTCACGCTGCACGTGTGGCGTGTGCCCCGACGGGCCGTACCCGGTGTGCTGGGCCGGATGGCCACCCACCCGGCGCGGCTGCGCCGCCTGCCCGGCGTCCGCTTCGCCAAGCTGCTCGGCACCGGGACCGGCACCGGATTCGGCCCCGGCGACGCCGACCTGACCCGGTGGGCCGCGCTCGTGGTCTGGGACTCCCCCGCCGACGCGGCCGGCTTCGACGCCTCCCCGGTCGCCCGGTCCTGGGCCCGGATCGCCCGCGCCGCGGTACGGGTCGACCTGCGCCCGCTGACCAGCCGTGGCCGGTGGTCCGGGCGGGAGCCGTTCGGCGCGCCGTCGGGCGGACGGGTCACCGGGCCGGTGCTGGCGCTGACCCGGGCCCGGCTGCGGACCCGCCGGGCGGCCACGTTCTGGCGGGCGATCCCCCCGGTCGCCGGCGCCCTGCACGCCGCGCCCGGCCTGCTCGCCCGCTTCGGCGTCGGCGAGGCGCCGCTGGGCTGGCAGGGCACGGTGAGCGTGTGGCGCGACCCGGCGGACCTGGTCGCGTTCGCGTACCGTTCCCCCGAGCACCGCGCCGCGATCACCCGCACCCCCACCGAGGGCTGGTACGCGGAGGAACTGTTCGCGCGGTTCGCGGTGGGCGACGTGGTCGGCGACCGAACGGTGCTCGGCTGGGCCGCCGAGGGCGACCCGGAAACAGCGAGAGGGTACGCATGAGGCTGGTGCGGTGGACACCGGACGACCTGGTCCGGCGGCTGGACGACGTGGTGGCCGTCTACGGCGAGGCGATGGGCTACCGGCCCGACCTGCTGGAGGCCCGCCGCGGCTACATCGCCACCCACGTACGACGGCCCGGCTTCCGCGCCGTCGCCAGCCTGACCAGCGAGGGACACCTGGCCGGCTTCGGGTACGGCTACCGGGGCGCCACCGGGCAGTGGTGGCACGACCAGGTGCACCGGGCGCTGAACGCGCAGGCCCGGCAGCGCTGGCTGGCGCACCCGTTCGAGGTGGTGGAACTGCACGTGCGCCCGCCCGCGCAGGGGCACGGCCTGGGCGCCCGCCAGTTGCGCGCGCTGCTCGCCGTGGCCGAGGGCGACACCACGCTGCTGTCCACCCCCGAGGCCGACGAGGAGAAGTCCCGGGCCTGGCGGCTGTACCGCCGGTTCGGCTTCGTCGACGTCCTGCGCCACTTCCACTTCCCCGGCGACGAGCGGCCGTTCGGTGTGCTCGGCCGGGACCTGCCGCTGCCCCCGCCGGACGGGTCATGAGCACGAGGAGTGAGCCGGGCCTGCGAGCCCCGCAGTCGCGAACCGGAAGCGTCATGAGGGTCCGGCTGCCCTGGGCGCTGCTGGCCGCGCTGATCCTCGCCCAGATCTGCTACCCGCTCACCGGCGGCGCGACCCGGGCCGGGCTCACGGTGGCCACCGTGGTGCTCGGCTGGCTGCTGTCGGTCGGCCACGCGCTGCTCACCCGCGGCCCCCGTACCGCCGCCGCGCTGGTCGCTGTCGTCACCGGCGGCGGGTTCGCGGTGGAGGCGATCGGCGTGGCCACCAGGTTCCCGTTCGGCACCTACGACTACTCCGGCGAGCTGGGCCCGAAGCTGGCCGGGGTGCCGCTGATCATCCCGCTCGCCTGGACCTGGATGGCCTGGCCGGCGTGGCTCACCGCGGTCCGGCTGGTCCGCTCCCGCCTCGCCCGGATCGCGCTCTCGGCGGTCGGGCTGGCCGCCTGGGACCTGTTCCTCGACCCGCAGATGGTGGCCGAGGGCTACTGGACCTGGCGCGACGCCACCCCGGCGCTGCCCGGGCTGCCCGGCATCCCGGTCAGCAACTACCTGGGCTGGCTGGGCTTCGCGGTGCTGCTGGCCGTCGCGCTGCGCCCGCTCGCCGGGCCGTCCGTGGACCGGGTCGACGGCCGGGACGCGCCGATGTTCGCGCTCTACCTCTGGACGTACGCCTCCAGCGTGCTGGCGCACGCGGTGTTCCTGCGGCTGCCGGCGTCGGCGCTGTGGGGCGCGGCCGGGATGGCGGTGGCGGCGGTGCCGCTGGCGGTGACGCTGTGGCGGGCCCGCCGGGACCCGGCCGCCGAGCCGCAGCCGGTGCCGCGCGTCGACGCCCCGGCATGATCGCCGCCCTCGCGCTGGCCGTGGCGGTCGGCGCGCTCACCGGGCACACGATCGTCAACGCGCTCGCCTGGCTGCGCCGCCCGGCCGCCGGTCCGGCCGAGGTGACCGAGCCGGTGGCGGTGCTGCTGCCGCTGCGCGACGAGGCCGAGCGGGTCACCCCGTGCCTGCGCGCGCTGCTGGCTCAGCGCGGCGTGCCGGACCTGCGGATCGTGGTGCTCGACGACGGCTCGACCGACGGCACCGCCGACGTGGTCCGCGCGGTGGCCGGCGACGATCCCCGCCTCACGCTGCTCACCGGCGTCGCCCCGCCGCCCGGCTGGCTGGGCAAGCCGCACGCCTGCTGGCAGCTCGCCACCCGTACCGCCCCGGAGCCGACAGCGCTGGCCTTCGTCGACGCGGACGTGGTGCTCACCCCGTACGCGGTGGCGGCGGCCGTGACCGAGTTGCGCGCGGCGGACGCGGCGTTGCTGTCGCCGTACCCCCGGATCGTGGTGCGGACGGCGGGCGACCGGCTGGTGCAGCCGCTGCTGCAGTGGTTGTGGCTGACGTTCCTGCCGCTGCGCGCGATGGAACGCTCGCGGCGGCCCTCCCTCGCGGCGGCGGGCGGGCAGTTCCTGGTCGTGGACCGGGCCGGCTACCTGCGGGCCGGCGGGCACGCGGCGGTGGCCGACAAGGTGCTGGAGGACATCGAGCTGGCCCGGGCGGTGAAACGGGCCGGCGGGCGGATCGCGCTGGCCGACGGGTCCCGGCTGGCGTCCTGCCGGATGTACGACACCTGGCCGCAGCTGCGCGACGGCTACACCAAGTCGCTGTGGGCGACGTTCGGGCACCCTGCCGCAGCGGCGGCCGTGCTGGCGCTGCTTGTCGCGCTCTACGTCGCGCCGCCGCTGCTGGCCCTCGGAGGGCTGCTGGCCGGCGCGCCGGTGGTGGCCACGGTGGCGTTCCTGGCCTACCTGGCCGGGGTCGCCGGGCGGGTGGTCAGCGCCCGCGCCACCGGCGGACGGGCGTGGCCCGACGCGCTCGCACACCCCGTGTCGGTCGTGGTCCTCGGTTGGCTGACCGTCCGGTCGTACCATCTGCGGAAGCGACACCGGCTCACCTGGCGGGGTCGCCCGGTCACCTAGGAGGGGCACGCCATGGCGCGCATCGTGGTCATCGGCGCCGGCGTGGGCGGGCTCGCCGCCGCCGCCCGGCTCGCGGTCACCGGGCACGAGGTCACCGTCCTCGAACGGGCCGGCACGGTCGGCGGCAAACTCGGCCGGTACGCCCACCACACCCCGGAGGGGGTGTGGCACTTCGACACCGGGCCGAGCCTGCTCACCCTGCCGCAGGTCTTCCACGACCTGTTCGAGGCGACCGGCGCGAAGCTCGACGAATACCTCGACGTGGTCCCGCTGGACCCGATCGTGCGGCACGTCTTCCCCGGCGGCGGGCAGGCGCTCGACTCCTGCGCCGACCCGGACGAGTTCGCCGCCCGGATCGGCGCCGCGTTCGGCGACCGGTCCGCCGCCGACTGGCGCGGGCTGTGGCGGCGCGCCGGCCGGGTGTGGTCGGCCTCGCACCGGGACATCCTGCGCCGTACCGTCGACTCGCCCCGCGACCTGGCCGCGCTGGCCTGGCGGCTGGGCGACCTGGCCGCCATCGGCCCCGGCCGTACGCTGCGCGGGCTGGGCCGCCGCCACCTGTCCGACCCGCGGCTGCGGATGCTGCTGGACCGGTACGCCACGTACACCGGCGCCGACCCGCGCCGCGCCCCGGCCGCGCTCGTCGCCGTCCCCTACGCCGAGCTGGCGTACGGCGGCTGGTACCTGCGCGGCGGGCTGGGCACGCTCGCCGACGCGCTGCTGTCGCGCTGCCTGGACCTCGGCGTGGTGGTACGCACCGACGCCACAGTCACCCGCATCGACGCCGCCGGCGGACGGGTGCACGGGGTACGCGTGGCCGGGTCCGTCGCGCCGGTGCCGGCCGACGTGGTGGTGGCGAACGTGGACGCGCTCACCGTCTACCGGGACCTGCTGCCCGACCCGCGCCGGCTGGCCGCGCTCACCGACCGCAGCCTCGCCGGGTTCGTGCTGCTGCTGGGCGTACGCGGCGACTCCGGGCTGGCCCACCACAACGTCTTCTTCCCCCGCGACTACGACGCCGAGTTCGACGCCGTGTTCGGCGACCCCGGTCGCGGGGTGCGGGCCCGTCCGGCGCCCGACCCGACAGTGTTCGTCACCGCCGCCGACGACCCGGCGGTCCGCCCGGACGGCCACGAGGCGTGGTTCGTGCTGGTCAACGCGCCCCGGCACGGCACCGCCGCGAGCGCTGTGAACTGGCGGCGGCCCGGCCTGGCCGAGGCGTACGCGGACCGGATCCTCGACGTGCTGGCCGAACGCGGCGCCGACGTGCGGGACCGGCTGGTGTTCCGGGAGATCCGCACCCCGGCCGACCTGGACGCGGCCACCGGCGCGCCGGGCGGGGCGATCTACGGCACCGCCGGCGGGCTGCTGCGCCCGGCCAACCGGGGCCCGGTCGCCGGGCTCTGGCTGGTCGGCGGCTCCAGCCACCCGGGCGGCGGCCTGCCCATGGTCACGCTGTCCGCGGAGATCGTCGCCGAGGCGGTCGGCCCCGCCTGGTGAGGGGTGTAAGGAAGGGCCCCCTGTTAACGCCTCCGGTAGAGGAAGGGCCCCTTGTTAACACGGGCGGCTCGCCGTGCGCCCACCCGGCAGGCTGCGCGGCGCGCGGCGGTCAGCCGGCGTCGACCAGGGCGCGGCGGACCGCGGAGAGCAACTGGCCGAGGCCGAACCCGGCGAGCAGCACCCAGACAGTGGTGGCCATGGTGATGGTGCCGGCGGTCAGGTCGGCGTCGATCAGCCCGGTGAGCCCGGCGACCAGCAGCCCGACCAGCGCGACGCTGACCCGGGTCGGCCGCTCCCCCACAGTCACCGCGCCGATCTCCCGCATCCCGGCCGACACCGCCCGCGCCCGCACGTACTCGTGCAGCCAGGACAGGCCACCGGCCGCCGCGACCAGCGCGCCCGGCGCGCCGAGCAGCCAGAACGCGATCAGCCAGGCCACCTCGCCGAGCCGGTCGGCGACCGAGTCGTAGACGTAGCCCAGGCGGGTGGTGCGGCCGGTCGCCACCGCCACCGCGCCGTCGACGCTGTCGGCCACCGCCGCCAGCAGCACGAACAACGCGCCCAGGAACGGTCCGTCGCCCGGCCGCTCCACCAACAGGGGTACGCAGAAGCAGAGCAGCACCCCGAACACGGTCACCGGGGTGGGGCCGACGCGCAGCCGGCCCAGCACGTAGCCCACGTGGTACGCGAAGCGCAGCCAGGCACGCACCACCGGCGCGGCGGTACGCGGATCGAAGCCGCCGTGCAGCCGCGCCCACGCCGTCGCGTACTGATCCCAGTTCAGCTGTGTGCCCACCACGGATCAACCGTAGAAGCACGGCGCGGGTGTCGTGTGGCGGGTGGTCACACCCGTGCGGCCGCGCGCAGCCGCTGCCACACCTCGCGGGTCGCGGTGGACCGGTTGAGCGTGATGAAGTGGATCCCCGGCACGCCCTCGTCGAGGAGCTTCTCGCACATCTCGCTCGCCTGCTCGACGCCGAGGCGGCGCACCGCCTCGGGGTCGTCGGCCACCCGCTCGAACCGCTGCGCCAGCGCCGGCGGGAACGGCGCGCCGGACAACTGCACCGAGCGTTCGATGGTGCCGATCTGGGTCACCGGCATCACCCCGGCCAGGATCGGCGTGTCGCAGCCGGCCGCGGCCACCCGGTCGCGCAGCCGCAGGTAGTCGTCGGCGTCGAAGAACATCTGGGTGACGGCGAACTCCGCGCCCGCCCGGCACTTGCGGACGAAGTACGCGGTGTCGCTGGCCACGTCCGGCGAACGCGGGTGCTTGTACGGGAAGGCGGCCACCCCGACGCTGAAGTCACCGCTGTCCCGGACCAGCCGGACCAGGTCCTCGGCGTACCGGACGCCTTCGGGGTGGGCGATCCACTCGCCGCCCGGGTCGCCCGGCGGGTCGCCCCGCACGGCCAGCACGTTGCGCACCCCGACCGAGGCCAGCCGGCCGATCACGTGCCGCAGCTCGGCCACCGAGTGGTTCACGGCGGTGAGGTGCGCCATCGGCAGCAGCGTGGTCTCGGTGGCGATCCGCTCGGTCACCGCCACAGTGGTGTCGCGGGTCGAGCCGCCCGCGCCGTAGGTGATCGAGACGAACGAGGGACGCAGCGACTCCAGCTCCCGGATGGCCTGCCAGAGCAGTTTCTCCCCGGCCTGCGTCTTCGGCGGGAAGAACTCGAAGGAGAACGTCGGGCGGCCGTCACGGATCAGCTCCCCGATCGCCGGCTGGGGATTGGGAAGGACCGAGGGAAGACCGAGCGCCACGGACCGACTGTAGCCGGGAGCGCACGGCTTACCGAGAGTCTTCCCAGCCCGCGAACACTCCGCGGCGCGACGTCGTACCCCGGGGGTAGAAAGACCACAGCGCGGTGGGGCGGCCGACGGCCGTCCCGGGGGCCCGCGCGGGGGTCGCCACGACGGTGACGCGCCGGCGCCGGCCGGGTGTCCGCGTCGCCATCCGCGCCGTCGCCCCGGAGGTCACCATGATCCCGTCCTCGCCGCCCGGCCCGCGCCTGCTCGGGCCGCTCCTGGCCGAGCTGCGGGCCGCCCGCGGCTGGAGCCAGCAGCGTCTCGCCGCCGAGCTCTGCGCCGCCTCCGGCGTGCCCACCCTGACCCGGCACGAGGTGTCCCGCTGGGAGCGCCAGCTCCGGCTCCCCGGCGACTTCTGGTCCGCCTGGCTGGCGACGGTCCTGGGCGTGCCGGGCGAGCTGCTCGCCGGGGCCGCCGCCAGCAGCCGCCGGCTCGGCGCGACGCCAGTGGCCGTCGACCCGGCCGGGTCCCGCGCCCGGCTGGCGCTGCTCACCCTGGCGCACCGCTGGGCCGCCGACCCGGGCGGCGGCACGCTGGCCGGCCCGTTCGCGGGACCGACGACGTCGCCGGTCCCCGGCCCGGCCACCGGCGACGGGTACGGGCCGCCCGGCGCCGACGGCAGCGCCGGGCCCGGCCGGCGGCACCCGGCGGACGGGGCGTCGCTGGCCACGCTGCGGCGCTGGGACGACCTGCTCGGCGGCGGCGACCTGGCCGGGCTCGGCGCGCGCCGGCTGCGCCGCTCGGTCCGCGGCTACCGGCGCGCCGGGCCCGCCGGCCGGCGGCGGATGCTGCCGTCGCTGGCCGAGTCGGCGCAGCTCGCCGGGTGGCTGGCCGCCGACGCCGGCGACCTCACCGGCGGTCTGGTCGCCTACCGGCTGGCGCTGCGGGCCGCGGTGGCCGCCGGGGAGCCGCCGCTGGCCGGGCACGTGCTCGGGTCGGCCAGCCACCTGCTGGCCGACGCCGGCGACCCGGCCGGCGCGCTGGTCCTGGCCCGGATCGGGTACGGGGCCAGCCGCGTTACCGCCTCCCCGGGGCTGCGGGCGCTGCTGCTGCACCGGGTGGCGCTCGCCGCCGCGCTGGGCGGGCGGCGCCGCGCCGCCGGTGAGGCGCTGGCCGGCGCCGACCGGGCCGGGCCGCCGGAGCCCGGCCGGGAGCCGCCCTGGCTGTACTGGCTGGACGCGGCCGAGCTGGCCGCGATGACCGGGCGCACGCTCGTCGCGCTGGGTCGTCCCGCCGCGGCCGTGCCGCTGCTGACGCCCGTGGCGACCGCGCCGGGCCGCCCGCGCCGCTCAGCGGTGTACGGCGGCTGGCTGGCCCGCGGGCACCTGGCGCTCGGCGCAGAGCCCGAGGCGTGCGCGGTGGCCGGCGAGGCGCTGCTCGACGCGGTCCGCTCCGGTTCGCCCCGGGCGATCGGCCAGCTCACCGAGTTCCGCCGCGGGCTGGCCCGCCGTCCGCCCGGACCGGCGACCCGGGGGTACGCGCGGCTGCTCGCGGCGGCCCGTCCGTACCTGCCGTCGCGGCACCGATGGCGACAGTCACCGCCGGTGAGCTGCCAGGCACGCCGGGACGGTGGCACGACGGGAGCGGGCCCGAACCGCTAGCGTCGTGGCGTGACCCACGCTGCTCCCGTTTCCCCCGTCGACCGTGCCGGCCTGCGTCAGCGGATCGACAAGGCGCTCACCGAGTTCCTGGCCGGCCAGCGCGGCTGGCTGACCGCCGTAGACGACGGCCTGCTGCCCGTCGCCGAGGCGATCGAGGCGTTCGTGCTGGGCGGCGGCAAGCGGCTGCGCCCGGCCTTCGGCTACTGGGGCTACCGGGGCGCCGGCGGGGTCGACTCCGACCAGGTCGTCGCCGCCCTGGCCGCGCTGGAGTTCGTACAGGCCAGCGCGCTGATCCACGACGACCTGATGGACCGGTCGGACACCCGGCGGGGCGAGCCGGCGGTGCACCGCCGGTTCGCCGCCCGGCACCGGGCGGCCGGCTGGGGCGGCGACGCGGACGCCTTCGGCGACTCGGCCGCGATCCTGCTGGGCGACCTGTGCCTGGTCTGGTCCGACGAGCTGCTGCACTCCTCCGGCCTGGCGCCGGCGACGGTGGCCCGGGCCCGGCCGATCTTCGACGAGATGCGCACCGAGGTGACCGTCGGGCAGTACCTGGACGTGCTGACCCAGGCGACCGCTGACACCTCGCTCGACCGGGCCGCCAAGGTGGCCCGGTACAAGTCGGCGAAGTACACGGTCGAACGGCCGCTGCTGCTGGGCGCCGCGCTGGCCGGCGCCCCGCCCGAGGTGCACGCCGCCTACTCCGCGTACGGGCTGCCGCTGGGTGAGGCGTTCCAGCTCCGCGACGACGTGCTGGGAGTGTTCGGCGACCCGGAGCTGACCGGCAAGCCGGCCGGTGACGACCTGCGCGAGGGCAAGCGGACGTACCTGGTGGCGGCGGCCCTGGAGACGCTCGACCAGGCCGGCGCGGAGGCGCTGCTGGCCGGGCTGGGCGTACCGGATCTGGACGCGGCTGGGGTGGACCGACTGCGCGAGCTGATCACGACCAGCGGCGCGCTGGAGCGTGCCGAACGGCACATCGCCGCGCTCACCGAGAGCGCGCTTGCCGCGCTGACCGCCGTCGACCTGGACACCGAGGCCCGCCAGGCGCTGGTGGACCTGGCCATAGCCGCCACCCGCCGCCCCGCCTGACCCTCCCCCTCCCCCGCCCCGTGCCCCCTGCCCGGCCCACCCCAGCGCGAACACCCCGTTGATCATGAGGTTGACGGCGAAGTCGATCTCCGATTGTGCCGCTAACCTCATGATCAACGGGGTGGGGGGCGGGTGGGCGCGGGTGGGTTAGAAGGCCACGGCCTGGGCTCGGCGTTTGACCTCGCGGGCCAGGTCGCCGCCGAGCGCGACGGCCGGGGTGCCGGGAAGCGACGGGTCCTCCCGGTAGAGCCAGCGCAGCGCCTCCTCGTCGTCGTACCCGGCGTCGGCGAGCAGGTTGAGCACGCCGGGCAGGTGCTTGAGCACGATGTGGTTGGCCACCAGGTCGGCCGGGACGCGGCGGACGCCGTCGCGGCGCACCGCGAGCAGTTCGCGGTCGCGGATCATCTGGTGCACCTTGCTGATCGACAGGTCCAGGCGCTCGGCCACGTCGGGAAGCGTCAGCCAGCCGGCCGGGTCGGCCGGTCCGGCCAGGTCGGCGCCGGTCTCGGCGGGTACGGAATCGGTCACCCGACCACCCTGCCACGTGCCCGCCGGATCCGGTGCACGGCACCCCCGGACCGGCCCCGGGGCGCGCCGGGCCACCGGTGTCCCAACCCGGCGGTAGCATCCTGTTCTACGTTCACCCTTCCGACACATAGACTGCCTGCCGATGGACACACAGGTCGCCGACACGTTGCTGGGCTCGCTGATCGAGGGGCGCTACCGCATTCGCGGGCGCGTCGCCCGTGGCGGCATGGCGACCGTGTACACCGCCACCGACGAGCGCCTGGAGCGCACCGTGGCGGTCAAGATCATTCACCCGACCCAGGCGCCGCAGGCCCGGGCCCGGATGGCCGGCTTCGTCGAGCGGTTCACCGACGAGGCCAAGACGATCGCCCGCCTCACCCACCCGAACGTGGTGGCGGTCTACGACCAGGGCATCCACGCCGGCCTGCCGTACCTGGTGATGGAGTACGTGCGCGGCCGCACGCTGCGTGACGTGCTCGCCGAGCGCCGCCGACTGAACCCGGACGAGGCGCTCGCGATCACCGAGCAGGTGCTCGCCGCGCTCGCCGCCGCGCACCGCGCCGGCCTGGTCCACCGCGACGTCAAGCCGGAGAACGTGCTGGTCGCCGAGGTGCCCACCGGCGGCAGCCGCGACCTGGTCGACAGCGTGGTCAAGGTGGCCGACTTCGGGCTGGCCCGGGCCGTCGAGGCCAGCGCGGAGGACGAGAACGGCAACCAGCTCATGGCGACAGTGGCGTACGTGGCGCCGGAGCTGGTCACCCAGGGCCATGCCGACCCGCGCACCGACGTCTACTCGGCCGGCATCGTGCTGTTCGAGATGCTCACCGGCCGGGTGCCCTACGACGGCGACCGCCCGGTGGAGGTCGCCTGGCAGCACGTCGACCGGGACGTGCCGCCCCCGTCGACGCTGGTCCCGGCGCTGCCGCCGGCTGTCGACGCGCTCGTCGCCCGGGCCACCCGGCGCGACCCGGCCGCCCGTCCGGCCGACGCGGCGGCGCTGCTGACCGAGGTGCAGGCGGCCCGCGAGGAGCTGGGCAACCCGCACGCGCACACCGCTGTGCTGCGCCAGATCAGCGACGACACGGCGGTGCTGAGCCAGCCGACGCAGGTGGTGGCCGCGCTCCAGCCGGTCGAGCGCCCGGCGTGGGCCCGGCTGCCCGAGGGCGCCGCCGCGCAGCGCCCGCACCGCCGCCGCGCCGTCGAGCAGGAGGGGCCGGGCGCCCGGTTCGCCGCCCTGCGTACCCGGATCATGGGCTCGCCGCGCGGCCGGCTTGCCGTCGCCGCGGCGGTCGTGGTGCTCGGCCTGGTCGCCGCCGGCGGCGGCTGGTGGTTCGGGGTGGGCCGCTACACGGTCGCGCCGCAGCTGGTGAGCCTGACCAAGGCCGACGCGGAGGCGCAGGCCCAGCGGGGTGGTTTCACGCTGCGCTACGCCACCCCGCGCCACGACGAGAACGTCCCGAAGGACACCGTGCTCGGCCAGGCGCCGGGCTCGGCCGCCCGGATCGTCAAGGGCGGCACGATCACGCTGACCCTGTCGCTCGGTCCGGAGCGCCTGCCGGTGCCCGACGTGGTGGGCAAGGACTTCGCGCTCGCCCAGGTCGAGCTGGAGGGTCTCAACCTGGTCGTGGCCAAGGGCAGCTCCCGCTACGACGACGCGCTGCCGGCGGGTGTCGTGCTGGCGACCGACCCGAAGGTGGGGACGGTGGTCAAGCCCGGGGCCAAGGTGACGCTGATCCTCAGCAAGGGCCGCGCCCCGGTGACAGTGCCCGACCTGGTCGGCAAGAGCCTCACCGAGGCGCGCACCATCCTCGCGAAGCTCGGGCTCAAGCCGGTGGAGAACGTCAAGGACTCGGACAAGCCGAAGGACGAGATCCTCGGCCAGAGCCCGGCCGACGGCACCGGTGTGGAGAAGGGCGCCCAGGTCAAGCTGGAGATCAGCAAGGGCCCGCCGCAGGTGGCCGTCCCCCGGGTGATCGACATGCCCTGCCAGCAGGCCAAGCAGACGCTGGAGAGCCAGGGCTTCCCGGTCAACATCCAGCTCAACCCCAACGGCATCGTCCGGATCCAGAACCCGGCCGAGAACACGCCGGTGCCGCCGGGCACGACGGTCACTGTGACGTGCCTGTGAGCGCGGCGAACGGGTGCCGGCCGGTGGGGTCGCACACCCCCACCTCCGGTGGCCTGGCGCGGGCGGCCCTGCCGTACGCGGAGGCGGCCGAGTCCGAGGTGGTGCAGGTCTACGTCTCGAACTCGCGTGGCTGGGCGCTGCCGGCCGGTGACCCGGCGCAGGACGCGCTGTTCCGCGACGGCTGCGGCGAGCGCGGCCTGCCCGTGTTCATCCACGCCTCGCTGCTGGTCAACCTCGGCTCCCCCACCCCGGCGACGGTGACCCGGTCGGCGGAGACGCTCGCCCACGCGCTGCGGCGGGGCCGGGCGATCGGCGCCGAGGGCGTGGTGTTCCACGCCGGCAGCTCGGTGGACGCCGGGCACGCCGAGGCGGCAGTGCGGCAGGTCCGGGAGGCGCTGCTCCCGCTGCTCGACGAGGCCGCGGCCACGGGCGGGCCGATGCTGCTGGTCGAGCCGAGCGCCGGGGGCGGCCGGTCACTGGCGTCCCGGGTCGAGCACCTCGGCCCCTACCTGGACGCGGTCGACCGGCACCCCATGCTGGGCGTCTGCTTCGACACCTGCCACGCCTGGGCGGCCGGGCACGACCTGGCCGCCGAGGGCGGCATGACCGCCACGCTCGACACGCTGGTCGCCACGGTGGGCGCCGACCGGCTGCGGCTGGTGCACGCGAACGACTCGAAGGACCTGTGCGGCTCCACCCGGGACCGGCACGAGAACATCGGCAAGGGCGCCATCGGCGAGCCGGCGTTCGCCGAGCTGATGCGCCATCCGGCGACGGCCGGCGTGCCGGTGCTGGTGGAGACCCCCACCGAGAAGCACGTCGGCCACGCCGCCGACATCGCCACCCTCAAACGCCTCCGCCCCTGACGCCCCCGGTCGCGCCGGAGGGTCAGCCGCGCAGGGTGGCGTCGAGGATGGTGGCGGCGCTGTCGATCTGCTCGTCGGTGACGTCCAGGTGGGTCACCAGCCGGGCGGTACGCGGGCCGAGCACCGAGATCAGCAGGCCGGCTGCCCGCGCGGCGGCCGCCAGCGCGTGCGCGTCGAGAGGGTGCTTGGTCAGGTCCAACGGCACGATGTTCGTGCGCGCCACCGACGCGAGCACCCCGTGCGGGGCGACCGCCTCGGCCAGCCGGGCCGCCTTGGCGTGGTCCTCGGCGAGCCGCTCGACGTGGTGCGCCAGCGCGTACCGGCCGGCGGCGGCGAGGATGCCCACCTGCCGCATGCCGCCGCCCATCCGCTTGCGCAGGACGCGCGCACGGGCGATCTTCTCCGCGCTGCCCACCACCAGCGAGCCGACCGGCGCGCCGAGGCCCTTGGAGAGGCAGACCGAGAGCGTGTCGAACAGCACCCCGTACTCGGCCAGCGGCACCCCGTCCGCGACGTGCGCGTGCCAGATCCGGGCACCGTCACAGTGCAGCGCCACCCCGTGCTCGTCGGCGACCTCGCGCATGCGGCGCAGCGTCGGCAGCGGGATCACCCCGCCGCCGCCCCGGTTGTGGGTCTGCTCCACGGCGATCGCGCGGGTCGGCACGGCGAAGTAGCCGTCCGGCCGGATCATCCCGGCGACCACGTCGGGGTCCAGGTCCGCGCCCACCGCCGGCCAGGTCCGCGACGAGATCCCGCCGTACGCGGCGGCGGCGCCCACCTCGTACGTCACCACGTGCGCGTCGGCGTCGCAGAGCAACTCGTCGCCGGGCGGCACGTGCAACTGGAGCGCGAGCTGATTGGCCATCGAACCGCTCGGGGCGAACAGCGCCGCCTCGTGGCCGAACAGCGCGGCCACCTCCGCCTCCAGCGCGGCGACAGTGGGGTCCTCACCGTAGACGTCGTCGCCCACCTCGGCGGCGGCCATCGCCTCCCGCATCCCCGGCGTCGGCCGGGTCACGGTGTCCGTCCGCAGGTCGATGAGCTCACTCCTCGCGTCAGCCACGGAGCATCTCCGCCACCAGGAACGCCAACTCCAGCGACTGCTGGGTGTTGAGCCGCGGGTCGCAGGCGGTCTCGTACCGGTCGGGCAGGTCGAGGTCCTCGATGCCCTGGGCGCCGCCGAGGCACTCGGTGACGTCCTCGCCGGTCAGCTCGACGTGCAGGCCGCCCGGGTGGGTCTCCAGGCCGCGGTGCACCTCGAAGTAGCCGAGCACCTCGTCGACGATCCGGTCGAAGTGCCGGGTCTTGTAGCCGTTCGAGGACTCGTGCGTGTTGCCGTGCATCGGGTCGCACTGCCAGACGACCTTCGCGCCGGCGGCGGTGACCTTCGCCACGATCGGCGGCAGCGCGTCGCGTACCCGGTGGTTGCCCATCCGGCTGATCAGCGTGAGCCGGCCGGGGATGTTGTCCGGGTTGAGCTTCTCGCAGAGCTCGATCGCCTCGTCCGGGGTGGTGGTGGGGCCGAGCTTGACGCCGATCGGGTTGGCGATGCGGGAGATGAAGTCGATGTGCGCGCCGTCGATCTGCCGGGTCCGCTCGCCGATCCAGAGGAAGTGCCCGGACAGGCCGTACGCCTTGTGGTTGGAGATTCGGGTCAGCGCCCGGTCGTACTCCAGCGCCAGCGCCTCGTGCGAGCAGTAGAGCGTGACGGTGCGCAGCGCCTCGTCGTCGGTCATCCCGCAGGCCCGGATGAGGGCCAGCGCCCGGTCGATCTCGCGGGCGATCGCGTCGTAGCGCTCCCCGGCCGGGGACTGCCGCACGAAGTCCTTGTTCCAGTCGTGCACGGCGTGCAGGTCGGCCAGGCCGCCGGCCAGGTACGCGCGGAGCATGTTCATCGCGGCGGCCGAGTTGGCGTACGCCCGGATCATGCGCTGCGGGTCGGCGACCCGCGCCTCCGGCGTGGCCTCCAGTGAGTTGATCATGTCGCCGCGGTAGGCGGGCAGCCCGCGGGCGTCGGTCGGCAGCGACCGGGGCTTGGTGTACTGGCCCGCCACCCGGGCCACCTTGACCACCGGCAGCGACGCGCCGTAGGTGAGCACGATGGCCATCTGGAGCAGTGTGCGGGCGTTCGCGAGCAGGTGACTCTCGGTGTTGTCGGCGAACGTCTCCGCGCAGTCACCGCCCTGCAGCAGGAACGCCTTGCCCTCGCAGACCAGGGCCAGCCGCTGCCGCAGCTGGTCGACCTCGTAGGGCGCGACCACCGAGGGAACCGTGTCCAGCACCCGGCAGACCTCGGCGACCTGGGCCTGGTCGTCCCACGGCGGGGTCTGCGCGCGCGGCAGCTCCCGCCAGCGGTCGAGGCCGAGGGCTGCGTCCTCGGCGGAGTCGGCGGTCGGGCGGCTGGTCTGCAGGCCAGGGCTGCCCACGGCGGGGTGACTCAGCTGATGCCACTCATGGCGCATGGAGGAAAGCGTACGGCGACCGTCGCGATCACTCGCCGCCGAGGGGCATGGTTCCGGTCACTGGGAGGAGATCGGCGAGGGCCGCGCCGGCGGCTGCGGCCCGGACGGGTCGGCCGTCGGCTCGGCCGTGCGGTCGCCGGGAACCTCGCCGGAGATGCACCAGTCCGCACCGTTACGGGTCACCGTGAACAGCAGTGACCGGGTGGCCTTGCGCGATCCGGCGGCCACCGTGACGGAGGCGCTGACCTCCTGCCCGTTCGGGCCGGAGCGCACGTCGGTGATCGTCGCGTCGGGCACCGTGAAGTGGTCGGCGAAGTCGCCGTTCGGGCCGGTGGCGGCGGCGTCGAAGGCGGCGTGCATGGGCGCGCAGAGCTGGCTGCGGCCGGCGGCGGCGTCCCGGGCGGCGAGCGCGTCGAGGTACGCCTGCACGCGCTCCCGGCTCTTGGCCGCCGCCTCCTCGGCGGGCGCCCGGCCGCTGGGCGCGGTGGCGGCGCCCTTGTCGCCGGAACCGCAGGCGGCCAGCGTCGCCGGCGCGAGCGCGAGGAGGGCGAGCGCGGCGAACCGGCCCCGGTGGTTGCGACCCATCGGTCCTCCCGTCGCGTGGACTCGTCGAGCGGCGAGTGTGCCACACCCGGCCCGCGCGGCCCGGTGACTCCCCATCCTGACCCGGATCGGCGCGCGCGGCCAGGACGGCACGCGGGCGGGGAGGGGCCGGTACGGCCCCTCCCCGCCGGGTGGGTGGTGCGTCGGCCCTCGGCTAGCCGAGACCGCCCTTGATGGCGCCGATCAGCTCGCCGTTGCTGGTGTCACCGGAGAGCTCCCAGAAGAACGCGCCACCGAGGCCCTGGCTGTTGGCGTAGCTCATCTTCCCGCCGATGGTCGCCGGGGTGTCGTAGCTCCACCAGTTGCTGCCGCACTTGGCGTACGCGGTGCCGCCGACAGTGCCGGTGGCCGGGCAGCTGTTCTTGAGCACCTTGTAGTCCTCGATGCCGGCCTCGTAGGTGCCGGGGGCCGCGCCGGTGGCGCTGCCGCCGGGCGCGGCCTGGGTCACGCCGGTCCAGCCGCGTCCGTAGAAGCCGACGCCGAGCAGCAGCTTGCTGGACGGCACGCCCTTGGACTTCAGCTTCTGGATCGCCGCGTCCGACCAGAAGCCCTGCTGCGGGATGCCCGGGTACGAGTAGAGCGGCGAGTGCGGCGCGGTCGGCCCCTGGGCGTTGAAGGCGCCGAAGTAGTCGTACGTCATCGGCATCAGCCAGTTGAGGTTCGTCGCGGCGTCCGCGTAGTCGGTGGCGTCGATCTTGCCGCCGTTGCTGCCGTCGGCGGTGATCGCCGCGGTGACCAGGAAGCTGGAGCCGAACTTGCTCCGCAGCGCCGAGACCACGTTCTTGAAGGCGTTCGGGCCGCTGCTGTCGCACTGGAGGCCGCAGGCGTTCGGGTACTCCCAGTCGACGTCGATGCCGTCGAAGACGTCCGCCCAGCGCGGGTCCTTGACCAGCGAGTAGCAGGAGTCGGCGAACGCGGCCGGGTTCTGCGCGGCCTGGGTGAAGCCGCCGGACCAGGTCCAGCCGCCGAAGGACCAGAGCACCTTCAGGTTCGGGTACATCTTCTTCAGCTTGCGCAGCTGGTTGAAGCTGCCGCGCAGCGGCTGGTCCCAGGTGTCGGCCACGCCGTCGACGCTGTCCGCCGCGGTGTACGCCTTCTCGTAGTCGGCGTAGCTGTCACCGATGCTGCACCGGCCGCCGGTGGTGTTGCCGAAGGCGTACAGGATGTGGGTGAGCTTCGCGGCCGAGCCGCTGGTGTGGATGTTCTTGACGTGGTAGTTGCGGGCGTAGACGCCCCACTCGGCGAAGTAGCCGACGACCTTCTTGCCGCCGGGCGGCGGCGTGGTGGGCGGCTGCGTGGTCGGCGGGGTGGTCGTCGGCGGTGTGGTGGTGGGTGGCGTGGTGGTCGGCGCGGTGGTCGTCGGCGTGCCGCCGCCGGTGCAGGTGCCGCCGTTGATCGTGCAGCTCACCGGCGCCTTGTAGCCGCCGGTGCCGTTGTAGCCCCAGCTGAAGCTGGCGCCGGGGGCGAGCGTCGACGCCCAGCTCTTGTTGACCGCCACGTAGCGGTCACCGCTGCGGGTGATGTCGGCGTCCCAGGAGCTGCTGATCGAGGTGCCGGAGGGCAGCGTGAACTCGATGCGCCAGCCGTTGATCGTGGAGCTGGTGCCGTTGGTGACGGTCACCCGCCCTTCGTGGCCGGTCCCCCAGTCCTGCACCTTGGCGAAGGTGGCGGTGACGCTGCCGGCGGCCGACGCGGTGGTCATGGGCACCGCGGCGACCGCGAGCGCGACCACGGCGCCGGTGGCCCACAGGGCCCGGCGGAGCGATCTCTTCATACGGCGTCCCTCCAATAGTTAGGAAAGTTTCCAAATTGATTGCTGAGACGCTACTCACGCCGTCACCACTTCGTCAAGATGTAGATGCGTCGATTTCACGGGTGGCGCGGGACCGTCCGCACGACGGCCCGTAGCCTCGTCACATGACCGTTTTCGACGTCCAGATCGACGCTCTCACCGGCGGACCGGCCGATCTCGGCCGCTACCGTGGCCGTGCCCTGCTCGTGGTCAACGTGGCCTCCCGCTGCGGCCTCACCCCGCAGTACGCGAGCCTTCAGGAACTCGCCGACACGTACGCCGGGCGCGGGCTCACGGTGCTCGGGGTGCCGTGCAACCAGTTCGCCGGCCAGGAGCCCGGAAGCGCCACCGAGATCGAGGAGTTCTGCCAGGTCAACTACGGCGTGACGTTCCCGCTGACGGCGAAGGTCGACGTCAACGGGCCGGACCGGCACCCGCTCTACGCCGAACTGGTGTCCACGCCGGACGCCGAGGGGCACACCGGCGACGTACGCTGGAACTTCGAGAAGTTCCTCGTCGCCCCGGACGGCACGGTGGCCGCACGGTTCGCCCCGCAGGTCACGCCGGACTCGCCCGAGCTGCGCGCGGCGGTCGAGAAGGTCCTGCCGGCCTGACGGCCCGCGCCGGGGCCGCCGGGCCCCGGCGCCGCCCGACGGTTGAAACAACCGAACCGCATTCCGCGCATTCGCGAACAGACATCGACAACTCCCGCGTACTCGGGAGAAAGAATTCGTCCGAGCTAATCGGAAAACGTTTTCGTGGCCGCGGCGCCGAATCGTGGCGGCGACTCGACTGTGTCCTGTTCGCTCACAACTCCGTCCGGCCGTACGAGTCGACCGGCCCGTCGATCCCCATGCGCGGTACCTACGGCCACTTTCCGGCGGTGGGCGTGAACTCATAACGTGGCTGACCCCGGCACATCGTCATCGATTGGCGGTCACGTGACGAGCACTGTCGACGGTGGCACGACGGAATTGGCAACTTTCCGAACGCATGACCCGGCACGGGATCGAGCACAGGCGACGACGCCGCCGACCACCCGTTATTCGTGCGGCCCGGCTTATCGCGGTGAGCGAATTCGCCGGCGGCATTGCCACCGGATTGGCCGAAGACGGCCATCGGGCCGTGGCGCATCCCCGGCTTCTCCAGAACGCACCCGCCTCGGCGATCCCGCTGCCCGGCTGCTTCGTGGCGAACCTCCTCAGCCCGGCCGGCTGCCTCGTCCGCCAGGGCACACCTTTCGAGTACGAGACCCGGATGACTGTCGTCCGCAACCACGGCGTCCTCATCCGCGGCGACAACCACGGGCCCGCAGCCGCCGGCCCTGGAGCAACGGCGCTGCTGAACGACGGCAGCGGCAAGCGAAAGGAGAAGAGCAGTGACGCACGACGGTAACCAGGGTGTGGTGATCCGGGGCTCGTCCGGCGGACCGGCGGCGGCCGGGCCGAAGGCCACTGCGGACCGGATCGACACAATGGGCGAGGCGTCACTGCGGGAGATCCTGGAGCAGCTGCGGACCACCCGGCGGTGGATCGAGGAGAACCGGTCGCAGCTGGTCGAACCGGAGCTGGCGCTGGAGGAGGTCGACGACATCGTGGACCTGATCCAGCGGGAGCGGCCGGACCGCAGGCGGGTCATGGTCAAGGTGGACCGGCTGGTCACCCGGCTAAGCGCGGTGGGCGGCGCCGCCGGGAACGCCTGGGGCCTGAGCCAGTTGATCAATCAGTTCGCGCGCTGACCGATCCGGCGACGGCCGCGCCCCGGCCTCACGTGGGGCCGGGGCGCGGCCGGTCGGGCCGGGGTCAGCCGGCGGCGGACCGGAAGACCGGGTAGTAGCCGCCGGACTGCCCGGCCGCCGTCGGGTGGTACGACTTGCTCAGGCTCAGCACGTTGAGCGCGTGCAGCCACTTGGTGCCGTAGCTGCACAGCTGATGGCCGACGAAGATCGAGCGGACGTCGGCGAAGGTGAAGCCGGCCGAGGCGGCGGCCGTGCGGGTGATGTCGTCGAGCAGGTTGATGCCCTCGTTGATCTTCGCCCGGGACGTGGCGCTGAGGCCGACGCAGGTGGTGCCGAGCTGATAGAAGACCGGGTAGCCGACCACCACGACGCGGGCCGAGGGCGAGCGGCTCTTGATGCCGTTGTAGACGTTGGCGAGCCGGCCGGGCATCGAGGTGCGGGCCACGTTCATGGCGGACTGCACGGCCGCCACGCACTGGGTCTCCCCCTGGAGCACGCAGGTGCTCATGATGTTGGCGAAGCCGACGTCGTTGCCGCCGACCGTCACGCTGACCAGCGTGGTGGTCGAGGAGAGCGCGGAGAGCTGGCTGTTGATGACGTCGGCGGTGGTGGCGCCGGAGCAGGCGACCGAGCGGTACGACGCGGGCTTGATGTTGGCGTTGTAGAGCGCCGGGTAGGCGTTCGTGCTGCGTAGACAGTTGCCGCTCTCGGAGGTGTAGCTGTCGGCGCCGACGCCGGAGGCGTACGAGTCGCCGAGCGCGACGTAGCGGTCGGACGGGGCCGCCTGGGCGGGGGCGGCCAGAGACAGAGCGACCCCGACCGATGTGGCCAGGGTCAGGGCGAGGGTGGCAATACGGGATCTCCGCACGTCGCACTCCTGGGGGTGTGAAGTGGTGGTGAGAGATAGATATCAATAAGATTACAGCGCATGGAAGATCACCGATTTACGGTTCGGCGCGCATAGCGACTACTCGCTACAAATCGCTGCCGGTCTCCCGAGGCGGGGTGAAGGATTTCGCCGGGAGGGTCAGCCGCATCGCCGGGTCGGCGGTCTCCCGGAAGCCCAGGGCGCGGTAGAGCGGCCGGCCGGCCGCCGAGCCCGCAGGTCGATCCGGGCGACGTCCTGCCAGCGGCCCGGCGGCGTCGGCGCGCCGCTCATGCCGGCGAGCATCAGCCCACGCAACCGGACCAGCTCCTCGGCGTCGGACGGAGTCGCCGGGCGCGCGTCACCCACGGGGCGGGGTCAGACCGGGCGGCGGCCGGCGAAACCGCACTCGACCCGGTGGTACCACCGGATGTCGCTGTCCCCCTCCAGCCAGCACCAGAGCACCGCCCGGCCGTCGCGCTCACCGGGGAAGTCGAGCAGCACCGGCGCGATCCCCTTGACCGCGATGTCGTGCTGGTGGAACTCGTCCACCACGAGATGCAGGCGCGCCTCCAGGGCCTTCACCTCGGCGAGCCCGCCGAGCGCGCTGACACCGTGGTCGGCCAGATCGACCCGCAACTCGGCCAGATCGGCCCGCAGCCGGATCAGCTCGTCGACGCGCGGCCGCAGCGTGGCCACCAGGTATCGCGCCTGGGCGAGAGTGAACACCGGGCCAGTATGCGGCACGACCTCCCGGGGGAAGCATCCACATGCCGCGGCCGTGGATCGCACGAAGACGGTCAGTGAGCTGTTCGATGGTCGATGACGGCGATGGACCGGTTACACGGACGGGTCCCAGGCGATGAGCTGATCGAAGATGCGACTGTCGCCTTCGAAACTCAGGGAATCCAGCGGTATACGGCCGTAGAAGAACAGGACCAGGTCACTGGCTGTGCCCCGGGCGGAGACGTGGGCAGTGTCCGGGACCTCGCCGGCAGCGGGCGTGAGGTGGGCGACCTGCGCCCCGTCGGCGGACAGCCGGAGGCGCCAGGAGCGGCCCTCGACGGCGTGGTAGTCGACGACGGCGGGCCGGTGTGGCCAGGCGACAGTCGTCGCGCAGAGGGTGAACTGACAGTCGTCGAAACCGTCGGGAGCGACCTCCTCCGGCAGCGGCTGCGCGGCGCCCACCGTGAGCTGGACGTCGTAGGTGTGCACCGCGATCTCGGGAACCTGGCGCCGCGCCCAGGCACCAGCGGTTTGCGGTGACGGCGAGTCGTCCCACCACGTCCAACAACCGCGATCCGGGCCGGCCTCACCCAACGCCCTCGTCAACCGCTCGACGGATTCGGTCCACCAGGCGAGCAGTGCCTCGCGTTCCCGGGGCGCGCCCTTGCCGTCCTCCCAGGCCGACTTTTCCGGGGGCCCGTCCGCAGGCCCCGCGGTGACGATCGCGGCTGCTTTGCGGCGGCCCGTGCCCACGTGTTGGACGAGATCGAACAGCGTCCGCTCCGGATGGGTCGGAACCTTCATGTCGAGGCTGGGCGCCGCGGCGACCGCGGCGCGGAAGGCTGTCGACCGTTCGTCGATGAGCCGCAGATGATCGGAGAACGTCAACGTCTTGTGCACGTCGGGCTTTCTACCAGTGCGCCCGGCGACCGGACAGCGGTTTTCGCCGCCGGCTGTCAGGACTGGACGCGCTCCGCCTCCTGCACGAACGTGTCGGCCCTCCGGGCGCCCAGCCGGTCCAACTCGTCGAGCACCGCCCCCACCCCGTCCGCGCCGACCAGCACCGTGACCCGCAGCCGGGCGGACAGCGGCTGGTCCTGCCAGTAGCCGCGCGGCAGCAGGCTCGCCTGCGCCGCCGTCGTGGCGACCGCGGCGTCGCTGACGATGACCGAGATCGCGCCGGCGGCAAGCAGGACGTCGCGCAGGTCGGCGCTGTTGGCGGCGGGGTCCGGCTCCAGCAGCGCGGTGACCACCCGGATCCGCTGGCCGGGCGGCACCGCGGGTTCGCCGGCCGGCGCCGCCGCGGTACGGCGGCGGGGCGCGCCCGGCGCGGTCAGGCTGGTGACGCCGCCCAGGTGGTACGCGTCGGCGCCCTGCTGCGCCTGGTCCAGCTGCTCCTGGTCCTTCATCGGCACGCGCAGGCCGATGAGCGCCTGCACCCCGGCGGCGATGAGCCAGGTGAGGACGAAGGAGAACGCGACGACGCTGACCACGCCGACGATCTGGCGCCACAGCAGGCCGGCTCCGCCGCCGAGGAACAGCCCGTCCGCGCCGAGCGGGTTGACGCCGCGGTTGCCGAACAGGCCGAGCAGGAGCGTGCCGAGCATGCCGCCGACGAAGTGCACGGCGAGCACGTCCAGCGCGTCGTCGAGGCGCAGCAGGTACTTCAGTTTCAGCGCGAAGTGGCAGACCAGGCCGGCCAGCGCGCCGATCGCGACAGCTGACGCCGCGTTGACGTACCCGGCGGTCGGGGTGACTGTGGCCAGGCCCGCGACCGCGCCGGAGACCGCGCCCACGACGGTGCTGTGTCCGTCGGTTAGGCGTTCCAGCGCCAGCCAGACGAGCATCGCCGCGGCGGCGGCCAGGTGCGTGTTGAGGACGGCCTGCGCGGCGAGGCCGTTGGCCTGGAGGCCGTCGCCGCCGTTGAAGCCGAACCAGCCGAACCAGAGGATGCCCGCGCCCACGATGGTCAGCGGGATCGAGTTCGGTGGCGCGGCGGTGTGCGGCCAGTCCCGGCGGCGGCCGACGACGAGCAGGACGGCGAGGACGGCGGCGCCGGCGCTGGCGTGCACGACGAGCCCGCCGGCCCAGTCCTGGGTGCCGAACTTCGCCAGCCATCCGCCGGGATGCCAGAGCCAGTGCGCGATCGGCGCGTAGACCACGATCGACCAGACCGCGAGGAACAGCACCCAGCCGCCGAAGCGCAGGCGACCCGCTGTGGCGCCGGTGACGAGCGCCGGTGTGATCACCGCGAACATCATCTGGAACAGCACGAACGCCAGCGTCGGAATGGTGATCCGGCCGTCGACCACGTGCAGGTTGGGCGCGGGCGGCGCCTTCAGGTCGGTGAGCCCGAACAGCTCCAGGTTGCCGAACAGCCCACTGCCGGCGTCGTCGCCGAAGGCGATGGTGTAGCCGACGAGCACCCAGGTCAGGCTGACCACGCCCAGCGCGATCATGTTCTGTTGCAGCATCGCCAGCACGTTGCGGGTGCGGACCATGCCGCCGTAGAACGCGGCGAGCCCCGGCGTCATGAACAGGACCAGCCCGGCGCAGACGAGCACCCAGGCGGTGTCACCCGCGTTCGGAGCGGACACGGTTTCCCTCCTTCTCTCGCAGGTGGACGGAGTCGCGCACGGTGTGCAGGACGCTGTCCTTGACCCGTTCGTGGTTGGGCAGCGGCGCGAAGTGCCGGTCCGGCAGCAGCAACAGCCAGGTGGCGATGTTGAACGGACCGGTCAGCACCGGGATGCCCAGCGGCGTGAGCATCGTGGTCAGGGCCATCTGCACGAACAGCGTCAGCGCGATGCCGAACAGCGTGTAGACGGTCACCAGCGCGCCGGGGCGGTGCGCGACGGCGCCCACCACGATCGCGGTCAGGACCGCGTTGAAGGCGAACAGCCCTTTGTCCAGCGACGCGCCGTCGGCGCCGAACCAGAGCGCCAGCAGCGTCGCGCCGACGGCACCGATCACCGCGAACAGCGCCGACCACCGGGAGTTGATCAGGAGGGCGACGAGGATGAGCAGGCCGGTCACCCAGCTCTCGATCAGGTAGACCTGGGACACGCCCTTGAAGAACGCCGGGACGAGACCCCAGTCGAACGTGCCGCCGGCCGACGATCCCTCACCGGGGAACTTCGGCGTCAGCTTGGTGAGCACCGTGAACCTGTCGAACTGGTACGCCGCCATCAGCAGGAACCAGGTCGTGAGCACGAACGGGAACGTGTAGGCGGTCAGGTTCCAGCGTTTGAACACGGCGTTGAGGGCGAGCGTTACCACCACCGTGCCGATCGCGCCGAGCACGAGGTAGAGCCACATCAGCGGGCGCTGGTCGAGGAACGTGGGCACCGCGAGCCCGGTCAGCACCGGGCTGAAGCCGAACAGGCCCTTGCGCCAGCTGGACATGTCGACCCGCAGCGCCAGCGCGGTGGCGGTGCCCACGACCAGGCCGAGCACGCCGCCGCCGAACACCCGTGGCGTCCCGTTCTCGAACGCGCCCCAGGCGAGCGCGATGAGGATGAGCAGGCCGCTGAGCGGGTTGTTCTGGAGCACCACCTGCGCGGCGCCGCGCAGGCTCGCGTCGACGAACCGGACCAGTGGGTTCCGGTCGGCCAGGTGGCGCCAGCCTCGTCCGATGTCGGCCATGTCGCTGTTCTCCTCGCCTCAACGCCAGCTGAAGACCGGCGGGAAGGTGCAGCCGGTCACCTCTTCGCGGGCGGCCGTGCAGAACGCGCGTACCGCGGCGCGGACCGGTTCGGTCTCCTGCCCGAGCACCTTGAACACCAGACCGGCGTCGTTGGGCAGCCGGCTCACAGCGGTGGCCAGCGGCGTCTGCTCGTCCCACACCGGCGTCGCGGTCCGCTCGAAGACCCTTGCCGCCCGGTCCGGGTCGGTGAGCAGCACGACGTTGCCGAAGACGTGGAAGCGGTCCATCACTCCGATCCGCGTCACCGGGAAGCGGCCGGGAGTGATCACGAACTTCTCCACGAACAGCGGCCGGCCGTCGGGCCGCTGTGCCCGCAGCGTGGTGGAGAACAGGTCGTACGCGAAGATCTCGCCGTCGCGGTAGTACTTGCGGCCGGGCTGGAGCACCTCGGCGTAGAGCATGGTGGCGGTCTCCGGCAGCCGGACCACCGTGTCGGAGACGAACCGGCTGCGCCGGAACGGGATCACCGGCTCGGGCAGGAACTCCAGGTAGGCGTCCTGCGCCAGGGTGAAGCTCTGGGTCTGGGTGCCGTAGTTGGCGTCCATCTCCTGGATCTTGGTGGCGGCCTGGGTGACCAGGTGCGCCTGCGCGCCCGGGCCCAGGTCGACGTCGATGCGCAGCCGGTCTCCCTGGAGCACGCCGCCGGAGGTGGTGAGGATCATGACGCAGGGCAGGCCCGGCATCTCCTCGTCCCAGTACAGCGCGCGCTGCACCAGCAGCGGCGACTGCCGGAAGACGTCGCGCAGGACGGTCCGGTCCGCGCGCCGCTCGAACCCCAGCCGGAGGATGCCCACCTTGCCGTTCGCGGCAGCCGGCAGCTGCGCCGGCTGGTCCTGGTACGGCGCGAGCTCCCGGACGGAGTCCAGAGTGGTCATGCCAGCACTTCGGCGTCGAACAGCGCGTTGCGGCGGACCAGGTCCACGAGGTCGTCGATGCCCTCGCCGGTCTTGCAGTTGGTGAACACGAACGGCTTGCCGCCGCGCATCAGCTCGGCGTCGTGGGCCATCACGCCCAGGTCGGCGTCGACGTACGGGGCCAGGTCGGTCTTGTTGATCACCAGGATGTCGGACTTGGAGATGCCAGGGCCGTTCTTGCGCGGGATCTTGTCGCCGGCCGCCACGTCGATCACGTAGATGAAGTAGTCGACGAGCGCGGGGCTGAACGTGAGCGTCAGGTTGTCGCCGCCGCTCTCGATGAGCACGACGTCGCTGTCCGGGAACCGCGCCTCCATGTCCTCCACCGCGGCGAGGTTCATGCTGGGGTCCTCGCGAACAGCGGTGTGCGGGCAGGCGCCGGTCTCCACGCCGACGATGCGCTCCTCGACCAGCACGCCGGTCAGGGCGCGGCGGACGTGCTTGGCGTCCTCGGTGGTGACCACGTCGTTGGTGATGACCAGGATGCGCAGGCCCTGCTCGACCAGGCGGGGCACGACGGCCTCGATGATGGCCGTCTTGCCGCTGCCCACCGGGCCGCCGACACCGATCCGACTCGCTGATTTCATTTTTGAAGAAGCCCTTCAGGTGGGTGAGCGCTCAGCTCATGAACATGCGTACGTGTGCGTGCTGGTGCGCGCCGGCCAGCACGTCGAGGTGCGGCGCGAAGCTCTGCATGTCGTCGAGGCCGGCGGTGCGCACCTCCTCGTAGTCCTCGCCGACCCGCTCGTTGACAGCGAAGAGGATCGACTGGGTGTCGAGGTGGTCCACCCGCATCAGCCGGACCGCCGCGCCGAGCACCATGGAGGCCGCGCCGTACTGGTGGGCGGCGAACGCGTCCGCCTCGCCCACGCCGAGTTCGGCGAAGAGCACGCCGAGCGCGACCGGGTAGGTGACCGGGACGCCGCCGTCGCTCTCCGCGAGGCGCTTGCGCAGCAGGGACTCCCCCACCACCCGTTCGGCGGCCTCGGCCAGCTTGCGCCCCATGCGGACGGTCATCGTCCGCGTCTCCTCGTTGATCTTGCGCAGGTGTACGGCCTCGTCGGCCGCCCGGATCCGGTCGAGGTCACCGGCGCAGGCGGCGCGGTGCGCCACCAGCAGCGCCACCCCGTCGCCGGTGGCGGCGGCGCGGGTCACCGTACGCACGAACTCCTGCAACGTGGTCCGGTCGTGCACCGCGCCCTGCTCGACCGCCGTCTCCAGCCCGTTGGAGAAGGAGAACGCGCCGACCGGGAAGACCGAGTCGCCGAACTGGAGCAGCTTCAGCGCCTCGGTCACCGTGGACACCGCGGCCTCTCAGTTCAGGTCGGCGGGCAGGTGCGTGTGCGGGGTCGAGTCGGCCCCGCCGAACAGGCGCCGCGACTCGTGCGGGGCCAGATACGCGATGATCTCGGTGCCCGGCATGAACTCGTGGGTGAGACCGGTGAACGCGTGGGTCCGCATCACCGAGTCCATGACCTTGCGGTCCACTGTGAGCGGGACGTACATCTTGGTGCCCTTCACCACCGCCGGCCAGTGCTGGTTGCCGATCGCGTGGCCGAGTTCGACGGCCGAACGGATCACCATGTCCAGCGACTCGCCGTGCAGCGTGTCGAGGTGCACCACCATCACCTCGCCGAGCGCGATCCGGGCCACCACGGCGGTCGCTGTGGCGTCGTCCCAGGCGAGCACGTCGCCGTCGCGCAGCCGTACGCCGCGGGCCAGGGACAGCGCCAGCTCGGTGCCGAGGCTGGTGGTCCGGCGCAGCCGGCTCTTCTGGGCGTCCCACTGGTCGAGGACCAGGTCGTCGACCTTGGCCTCCCGGAGCCGCTCGGTCCAGGCCGGCTCGCTCACGTTGCCGAGTACCGTTTCGACGAGCATGTGTTCTCCTTTCACGCGACCCCGCCACCGGCCCGGCCGGGGGCGGGCGCCGCGCCGGGTCAGCTGAAGAAGTAGAGCTGGCTGAGGGGGAGGTTCTTGGCCGCCGGCACGGTCGCGTGCACGCCGTCCATCTTCACGGCGAAGGTCTCCGGGTCGACCTCGAGCTTCGGCGTACGGTCGTTGCGCACCATGTCGCGCTTGGTCAGGTTGCGGCAGCCGTAGACGGGCACGACCTGCCGTTGCAGGCCCAGCTTCTCCGCGACACCCGACTCGTGCGCGGCCCGCGACACGAACGTCACGCAGTTCTTGGCGAGCTGCGAGCCGGTGGCGCCGAACATGGGCCGGTAGTAGACCGGCTGCGGGGTGGGCAGCGAGGCGTTCGGGTCACCCATGATCGACCAGGCGATCATGCCGCCCTTGAGCACCATCTTCGGCTTCGTGCCGAAGAACGCGGGCTCCCAGAGCACCAAGTCGGCGAGCTTGCCCGGGGTGACCGAGCCGATGACGTGCGAGACGCCCTGGGTGATCGCCGGGTTGATGGTCATCTTGGCGACGTAGCGCAGGACCCGGAAGTTGTCGTTGGCGTCGGAGTCCTCGGCCAGCTTGCCCCGCGCGGTCTTCATCTGGCCGGCGAGCTGGACGGTACGCAGCCAGGTCTCCCCCACCCGGCCCATGGCCTGCGAGTCGCTCTGCATCATCGAGATGACGCCCTCGTCGAGGAGCACGTCCTCGGCGGCGATGGTCTCGGTGCGGATCCGGCTCTCCACGAAGGCGACGTCCGAGGGCACCTTCGGGTTGAAGTTGTGGCAGACCATGATCATGTCGTACAGCTCGGACTGGCTGTTGATGCCGTACGGCACCGTGGGCGTGGTCGAGGCGGGCAGCACGTTCATCTGGCCGGCGACCTTGATGATGTCCGGCGCGTGCCCGCCGCCGGCGCCCTCGGTGTGGAAGGTATGGATGGTGCGGCCCTCGAAGGCGGCGATGCTGTCCTCGATGTAGCCGCTCTCGTTGAGCGTGTCGGTGTGGATGCTGATCTGGACGTCGTACTCGTCGGCGACGGCCAGGCAGGTCCGGATCACCGCGGGCGGCGCGCCCCAGTCCTCGTGGATCTTGAAGCTGGGCACCCCGGCCATGATCTGCTCGACGAGCGGCGCCCGGCCGCTGCTGTTGCCCTTGCCCAGCAGGCCGATGTTGATCGGCAGGTCCTCGAAGGACCGCATCATGTTCTGGATGTTCCACGGGCCGGGCGTGATGGTGACGCCGTTGGTGCTGTCGGTGGGCCCGGTGCCGCCGCCCCAGAGGGTGGTGACGCCGTTGCTGAGCGCGGCCCACACCTGCTGCGGGGTGACCAGGTGGACGTGCGCGTCGATGCCGCCGGCGGTCAGGATCAGGTGCTCACCGGAGATCGCGTCGGTGCCCGGCCCGGTCACCAGGCCCGGGGTCACCCCGTCCATGATGTTGGGGTTGCCGGCCTTGCCGATCCCGGCGATCTTCCCGTCCTTGATCCCGACGTCCGCCTTGACCACGCCGAGCAGCGCGTCGACGATTGTCACGTTGGTGATCACCAGATCAACCACGCCCTCGGCGCTGGTCGCCTGGCTGGCACTGCCCATGCCGTCGCGCAGGGTCTTGCCACCGCCGTACATGACCTCGTCACCGAGGACCCGCAGGTCCTTCTCGATCTCGATGTAGAGGTCGGTGTCAGCCAGCCGGATCTGGTCGCCCGTGGTCGGGCCGTACATTCCGGCATATTCCTGCCGTGAGATCTGACTCATGCGTTCTCGCTCCAGCTCTGGCGCGTCGAAGGATTGCCGGGCTACTTGTCGCCCTTGCCGCTCTTGTCCTGGCCCTTGCCCTTGCCCTTGGGCTGGTCCTTGGCCTGGCCCTGGTCCTGCTGCTGCGATGTCGTCTTGAAGCCGCGCGTCTGGGCCTGGTGGAGCGCCTCGGCCCGGTCCGGCCGGTACCCGGGGATCGGCCCGTCGCCGGTCCAGCCCTGGACCAGGCCGTTGAAGCCGTAGACCCGCTGGGAACCGCCGTACGGGATCAGTTGGACGGTCTTGCGGTCGCCGGGCTCGAACCGGATCGAGGTGGTGGCCGGGATGTTCAGCCGCTTGCCGAACGCGGCCGAGCGGTCGAACTCCAGGAAGCGGTTGGCCTCGAAGAAGTGGAAGTGGGAGCCGACCTGGATGGGCCGGTCACCGGTGTTCTGCACGACCACCTCGGTCACCGGCCGCCCGGCGTTGAGTTCCAGAGGTTGGTCACTGAGCTTGTAGCCGCCGATGGGCCGAAGGTGCTTGGAGTTCGGTCCCGGGTGTTGCTTCGCCATGTCGCCCCCGCTCTGCCGGAGACCGTGGCCTCCGGTCGCTGCTCTACTGGATGGGTGAGTGGACGGTGATCAGCCGTGACCCGTCGGTGAAGACCGCTTCGACCTGGAGCATCGGGATCATGTCCGCCACCCCGGGGATCACGTCGTCCGCCGTGAGCACGTGGCTGGCGTCGTTCATGACCTCCTCGACGGTCTTGCCCTCGCGCGCGCCCTCCAGCGCCGCGGCGCAGATCACCGCCACGGCCTCGGGGTGGTTGAGCTTGACTCCGCGCGCCCTTCGGGCGTTTGCGACCATCGCCAACGAGTGGATCGTCAGCTTGTCGAATTCCCTCGGCGTGAGATGCACTTCGCGATCCCTTCGTCCGCACCTTCTGTACGGTTTCCGCTATTCCGTCACGGTAAGAGCGGCTTCACCGTCCCGCAGGCTTTCAGGGAGATTTCAGGAACCGGTGTGCGCCCGCTTGCGCCGGTCGTAGTCGGCGACCCACATCTGCTGGATCTGCTCCAACGTCCGGCCCCTGGTCTCCGGCAGATAGCGCCGGACGAACAGGAAGCCGAGCACGCACAGGGCGGCGAAGAGCGCGAACACGCCCGAGCGGCCGAGCGTGTCGAGCAGGCTCAGGAAGAACTGCGTGATCAGGTACTCGGTGCCCCAGTGGGTGGCGGAGGCGATCGCCACGCACCGCCCGCGGATCGGACCGGGATAGATCTCGTTGATCACGGTCCAGGCGGCCGGGCCGATCGACACGGCGTAGAAGGCGACGAAGAAGATCACGCCGACCAGCAGGAACAGGCCAGCGGTGGTGATCCGGCCGTCGCCGCGCCCGGCGCCCGCGCTCAGGAAGCTGACGCTGACCACGGCGAGCGAGACCGCCATCCCGGCCAGGCCGACCAGCAGCAGCGGCCGGCGGCCGACGCGGTCGAGCAGGCCGACCGCGACCAGCGCGAACGCGGCGTCCACCGCGCCGACCGCCCAGGTGGTCGCGGAGAGCTGCGCCTGCGGGGTACGGAACCCCGCCGCCGCGAAGATCGAGTCGGCGTAGTAGATGATGCCGTTGATGCCTGTCGCCTGCTGGAACAGCGCCAGCCCCACACCCAGCGCCAGCGGACGCCGCCACTGTGGGGACAGCAGTTCCCGCCAGCTCGCCGTGCGGCCGTGCAGGCTCTTCTCGACCTCGCCGAGGCGCTGCTCCACCCGCTGCTCGGGGACGGTGCGGCACAACGACTCGCGGGCGCGGCGGCGGTCGCCCCGCTTGAGGTACCAGACCGCCGAGTCCGGCACCACCACCGTCACCAGGATCAGCGCCACGCCCAGCACGACCGCCGCGCCGAGCAGGTACCGCCACGAGTCGCCGCCGGTGAACAGCTCGTCCGCCAGGTAGCCGATGAAGATCGCGAAGGTGATGGAGAACTGGTAGACCCCGAGCAGGCCACCGCGGATCCGTTCCGGCGCCGCCTCGGCCGCGAACATCGGCCCGGCGACCGAGGCCACGCCGATGCCCACACCGAGGAGCACCCGCGCGCCGAGCAGCGCGCCGATTGCCGGCGCCGCCGCCTGCACGATCGCGGCGACGACGTACGCGCCGCCGGCGACCCACAGCGCGCCCCGCCGGCCGATCCGGTCGGCGAGGTGACCACCGACGAGCGCGCCGGCCAGCGCGCCCAGCGTCACCCAGCTCGCCGCCTCCTCCACCTCGAAGGTGTCCACGTCGAACGTGTTGCGGATGTCGTGCAGCGCACCGCTGATGACGCCCTGGTCGTAGCCGAAGAAGGCGCCGGAGAGGACGACGATCGACAGGATCGCCACGAGGTTGCGGCGGGGCGGCCGGCCGGCCGCGCGTCCGCTCGCCGCCATGTCACCCCGTCCGCCGGCAGCCGCCTCGCGAAACGGCCGAAAACCTACATATGCGACATATAGTAGGTTCGCCGCGGCGGCCCGACAGCGAAACTCCCGGACGCTGCCCGGGCTGCTTCTGCACACGGACGGGGGAAGGGTGAACCGGTCGGCGCCGTACGGCCCCGCGGACTCCTACCGCGAGTTCCGGCACCCGCTCGCGGCGCTGGTGCTCGCCGTCGTCACCGCCGGCGCGCTGGACGCCTTCGCGTTCCTGCGGTACGGCGCGTTCGTGGCCAACCAGTCCGGAAACGCCATCTTCCTCGGCATGGGACCGGCCGGCGGGCACCCCACGTGGCCGGTCTCGGCGGCCTCGATCGTCGCATTCGCCACCGCCGCCGGGCTGGTCAGCCTGCTCCGCCGCCGCACCGGGCCGACGGCGGCGCCACTGGTGGACATCGCCGTCACCGAGGTCGCCATGGTGGTCTGGACCGTGCTCAACCTGGCGCTCGCATACGGCCGGCACGGCACCGCGTCCCGGGTGCTGCTCGCCGCCGCCGGCGCGGCCGCCATGGGCAGCCTGACCACGCTGGCGAGCCGTACCGCGGGGATCGCGACGCCGATCACCTACCAGTCGGACACCACGACGAAGACCGGTGAACGGGCCGCCCGCTGGCTGCTCGGCCCCACCGCCGGGCGCAACCGGGCCCGGCGGGGCACCCTGCTCGGGCTGCTCGCCCTGGTCAGCTACAGCGTCGGCGGCGCGGTCGGCACGCTCGCCCAGCACCGGCCTCGCTGGGTGCCGCTGTGGGGGACGCTCGCCCTGGCCGTGCTGATCCTGCTGCTCCGGCGGCATCCACGGCCGGCGCCGGGGCCCGGCTGAGCGTCAGTCGGTCTGAGCGTCAGTCGGCCTGGGCGGCGAGTTCCCGGGCCCGGTCCCGGGCCGCCTCCAGCGCCGCCAGCATGGCCGCGCGTACGCCGTGGTTCTCCAGCTCGCGGATCGCCGAGATGGTGGTGCCGGCGGGCGAGGTGACCGCCTCGCGCAGCTTCACCGGGTGCTCGCCGGAGTCGCGCAGCATCACCGCCGAGCCGATCGCGGTCTGCACGATCAGCTCGTGCGCCACCTGGCGCGGCAGGCCGAGCAGGATGCCGGCGTCGATCATGGCCTCGACCAGCAGGTAGAAGTAGGCGGGGCCGGAGCCGGAGAGCGCGGTGACCGCGTCCTGCTGCGACTCGGGCACCCGGACGGTCGAGCCGAGCGGGGAGAACATCTCCTCGGCCAGGGCCAGGTGCTCGCCGGTGGCGTACGCGCCCGCCGAGATGGCGCTCATCGCCTGGTCGACAAGCGCCGGCGTGTTGGTCATCACCCGGACCACCGGGGTGCCCTCGGGCAGCCGGCGGTTGAAGAACGCGGTCGGCAGACCGGCGCACAGCGAGATGACCAGCTTGTCGGCGGGCACCTTGGGGCCGATCTCGTCCAGCAGCGCGGCGGCGTCCTGCGGCTTGACCGACACCGCGAGCACCTCGGCCTCGGTCACCGCGGTGAGGTTGTCCACCACCCGCACGCCGTAGCGCTCGGTCAGCTCCTTCGCCCGGGCGGGGCGCCGCGCGGTGGCGAGCAGCCGCTCCACCGGCCAGCCGGAGCGCAGCAGCCCGGAGAGCATCAGCTCACCGATCTTGCCGGCGCCGATCACCGCGACCGTGTGCACCTCGCGTGCCATCAGCCGTACCCCTTCCCGGGTCGGGTGGGCGTGGCGTGGCGGGCCGGATCACCGGCCCGCCACGCCGTACGCCGTCGGTCAGCTGCCGAAGAAGACCTCGGCCTCGGCGTACCGCTCCAGCGGCACGGTCTTCAGCTCGCGGGTGGCGTCGGCCAGCGGGACGCGGACGATGTCCGTGCTCTGCATCGCGACCATCTTGCCCCAGTCGCCCTCGTGCACCGCGTCGATGGCCTGCAGGCCGAGCCGGGTGGCGAGCACCCGGTCGAACGCGGTGGGGGTGCCGCCGCGCTGGATGTGGCCGAGCACCACGGTGCGGGCCTCCTTGCCGGTCTTGGCCTCCAACTGCTCGGCGAGCCACTGGCCGATGCCGCCCAGGCGGACGTGGCCGAACGCGTCCAGCTCCTGGTTGTGCAGCACCATCTGGCCGTCCAGCGGCTGGGCGCCCTCGGCGACCACGACGATCGGGGCGTACTGGTGCTGGAAGCGCTTCTCGACGTAGCCGGCGACCTGCTCGACGTCGAACTGCCGCTCCGGCAGCAGGATCACGTTGGCACCGCCGGCGAGGCCGGCGTGCAGCGCGATCCAGCCGGCGTGCCGGCCCATGACCTCGACCACGAGCGTGCGGTGGTGGCTCTCCGCGGTGGTGTGCAGCCGGTCGATCGCCTCCATCGCGATGTTCACGGCGGTGTCGAAGCCGAACGTGTAGTCGGTGGCGCCCAGGTCGTTGTCGATCGTCTTGGGCACACCGATGACGTGGACGCCCAGCTCGTGCAGCTTGGTGGCGACGCCGAGGGTGTCCTCGCCGCCGATCGCGATCAACGCGTCCACGCCCTGCGCGGCCAGGTTCTCCTTGATCCGCTCCACGCCGTTCTCGATCTTGAACGGGTTGGTGCGGGACGAGCCGAGGATGGTGCCGCCGCGGGGCAGGATGCCGCGCACCTCGGGGATGCCCAGGGGCTTGGTCAGGCCCTCCAGCGGGCCCTTCCAGCCGTCCCGGAAGCCCACGAACTCGTGACCGTAGGTGGCGACGCCCTTGCGGACCACCGCCCGAATCACCGCGTTGAGACCTGGGCAGTCGCCGCCGCCGGTGAGCACGCCGATACGCATGATCTGCTCATCCTCCTGGAGCATCAGGTGAAGCCCGGATAAGCCCCAGGATATGTGTCAGATCAGACCATCGGCGCCGTTGCCGGCCCGGGGCGGGCCGTCACTGCGCACTGTAGTCGCCACAGGTGTACGCCGACACCGCACCCCGGGCCGTTCCCGACGACGGACGGCCCTACCCGTCAGTAGCTGACTTCGCGGTTCTCCCCCGCCTTCGGCGGACTGCCGGTCACCGCCGCCTTGGCGAAGCCGAGCAGGTTGACCACGGTGCTGCCGGGCGAGTCCCAGTACTCCGCCGAACCGGCGTGCACCTTGATCAACGTGATCCCCGGCGTCTCCAGGCCGTCCGGGAACCACGCCTTGAGCAGCGGGTTCCACAACTCCTTCGCCCGGCCGGCGTCCCACTCCTCGGTGGCGGTGCCGGCCACCGACACCCAGGCGTGGTGCCGCTGGTCGGAGAAACCGACGTTGACCTGGGGGTTGACCCGGATCTGCCGGATCTTGGCGGAGTCGGCGTACGCGAAGAACCACAGATCCCCGTCGAACTCCGCCTCCTGCAACCCCATCGGCCGGCTGACCAGCCGCCCGTCCACGCCGGTGGTGGTGAGCAGGCAGATCCGGGCGTCCCGGATCAGCTCGGTGACCCGGCGGCGGGCGTCCGCTGCGGTGGTCGGCTCGTTGCTCATGGGCACTCCTGTCTGCGATCGGCGTGATGCCGCTGCGGTGCCCGGGGCGGAACGGGTCAAACCTCCCGCGCGGTCATCGCCCGCCAGCGCGCCAGGTTGTGCCTCGCGTCGACGAGCGCGTCGTGCCGGTCGGCCTCGGCGTCCGGCAGCCGGGGACGGCCCCTGTCGTCCCAGAGCTGACGCAGGTCCTTGGTGAACCGGGGGATCTCCCGGGGCAGCGCCGGCATCGCGCCCCAGAGCTGGGCCAGCACGACGTGGTCGTACGCGGCGTACCAGGCCCACAGCTCCAGCTGCTCGCCCGGCCGGTCCCGCACCGGCTCCAGCAGGAAGTCGTGCAGGTCGTCGCGGATGCGCTCACGCGAGCGCCAGGCCCGGTCGGCCGGCGACGGGAGCTTGTCCAGCACGTTGCGCCGCACCCAGGGCACCGCCCGGGAGTCGTCGAACTCGGTGGAGACCGCGTAGAACTCGCGGCCGTACTCGTCGACGACGCCGATCGACACCAGGTCGACGATCCGGCCGTCCTCGATGAATTCACAGTCGTAGAAATAGCGGTAGACCATCGCCCCCATCCTCGCCCATCACCGCCGGGGACCGCCCGCCGGGGCGTCCACCGAGGTCGGCGGCGTGCCGGACGCCGGCCAGGCATGGTCACGGAAGTGTCTCCGGGGGTGTACAGCACGCGACGGGACCGTCATGATCTGATGTGTACCGCCGTCGGGCGCCGAACCGGTTGAGCTGCCTCGTACCGGGAATGACAGCTTCACCCGGTGTGCGAGTTGTGACTTCTGACCGGGGAGGGGTTGGGCCGTGGAGTCTCGCCTGCCGGAGCCAGGTGACGCGCTCACGGGCGTGGAGATGTTCGCCGGGCTTGAGCCGGAGGTGCGGCAGCGGGTCATCGCCGCGGCCGTGCCGCGCACCTACCGCAAGGGGCAGCTGCTCTTCGTCGAGAACGACCCCGGCGAGTCGCTGATCGTGCTGCGCCGCGGCGCGGTGGCGGTGTTCCGTACCGCGCCGACCGGCGAGCGCGCGGTGCTGTCGGTGATCCGACCCCCGGACGTGCTCGGCGAGGTGTCCCTGTTGGACGCCTCCACCCGGTCCGCCTCGGCCGAGGCGATCGAGGACTGCGCCGCGCTGGCGCTGTCCCGGCCCGCCTTCATGGAACTGGTGCACTCCAACCCGCGCATCCTGGACGCGGTGATGCGCTCGCTCGGCCAGCTGATCCGGCGGCTCACCGAGCAGAACGCCGACCACGTCTTCCTCGACCTGCCGGGCCGGGTGGCCAAGACGCTGGTCCGGCTGGCCGGCGAGAGCCAGGCCCCGATGATCACGATCGAGCTGAACCAGAGCCAGCTCGCCGAGATGGCCGGCGGCTCGCGGCAGAGCGTCAACCAGGCCATCGGCTCCTTCGCCAGCCGGGGCTGGCTGCGTACCGAAGGGCGCCGCATCGTGGTCACCGACGTGGCCGCGCTGCGCCGCCGGGCCGGCATGAACGACCGCTGACGCACCGCCTCCGCATCGAAACGGCAGCGCCGGCCGCCCCGAGGGTGGCCGGCGCTGCCGTTCGCGTGCTCAGCGGGTCGGACCGATCCAGCCCGCGTTCGAGGTGGCGGCGAAGCCCGGGCCCGCCCAGAAGGTGGGGCCGACCCAGTAGCCGGGCCCGGCCCAGCCGGTCGTGGTGGTCGCGGTGGTGGCGGTCGTGTTGGTCATCGTTCCTCCCGGAGATCGTCGGTCCGTCGATGGTGCGGCGGCACGGGACAGACGTTATGAGGAAAGCCAGTCGGACAAAATAGACATATCTCCATAAATCGTTGGCTGAAGAGCGGTTGTCCACGCCTCGTACCCGCTGCCAAGGTTGCCCGGCGCGCCCCTGTCCCGGTGCCCCACCGGACAGACCGACCGCAGCGAGGAGTTGACGGGCATGTCACTGATCCGCGGCAATATCGCCTTCCGTCGTTACTGGTCCGCCCGGCTCGTCTCCTACCTGGGCGACCAGCTGGCCCGGACCGCGCTGCTCATCGCCGCCTACGACGCGTACGGCGGCACCGCCGTGGCGCTGCTGCTGCTGGCGACCACCGCGCCGAGGCTGCTGGGGCCGCTGCTCGGCGCGCTCGCCGACCGGTTCGACCAGCGCCGGCTGATGGTGGGCTGCGACCTGATCCAGGCCCTGCTCTACCTGACCGTGGCGCTGCTGATGCCGCCGCTGCCGGTGCTGCTCGCGGCGGTCACCGCGGCGACGGTGGCCGCCACGGCCTTCACCCCCGCCGGTCGCGGCCTGCTGCCCCGCCTGGTCGGTCAGGACAAGCTGCCCGCCGCGAACGCTCAGCTGGCGGTCGGCATGAACATCGGTTTCGCCGCCGGCCCGGCCCTCGGCGGACTGATGCTGGCCACCATCGGCCTCGCTCCCACGCTGGTGGTCGACGCGGCCACCTTCGCCCTGTCCGCGCTGCTGATCGGTGGCGTACGAGGGCTGTCGGCGCCCGCCGCGCCGGCCGCCGCACGCGAGCCGTTCCGCCAGGTGCTCGGCGCGGGCATGCGCGTGGTCCGGCACAGCCGGGTGGTCCGGGCGGTCTCGGTCGGCTTCCTGGTGCTGGTGACGTTCGCGGCGCTGGACAACCTGGCGCTGGTGCCCCTCGGGCGCACCGCGCTGGCGGCCGACGAGGTGATGATCGGCCTGCTCGCCACCGCGTACGGCGTGGGCATGGTGCTCGGGCCGGTGCTGCTGACCCGGGCCGGCGGGCGTACCCGGATGCAGTTCGTGCTCTACGGCGCGGTGCTCGCGCTCGGCCTCGGGACGCTTGTCACCGGCGTGAGCCCGGTGATCGGCGTGGCGCTGCTCGGCCAGGCGCTGGCCGGGGCCGGCGCGGGCTGGCACCACGTCGCGGCCGACACGCTCATCCAGCAGCACGTGCCCGCCGAACGACTCGGCGTGGTCTTCGGGACCGTCTACATGTTCCCGTACGCGGCGGAGGTGCTGGCCTATCTCGCCGGGGCGTCCCTGCTCGGCCTGATCGGGCCCCGGTGGCTGCTCGTCGTCTCGGGACTCGGCGTCCTCGCCACGCTGGCGCTCGTCGTACCGCTGCTCACCAGCGCGCTCGGTGAGCGCGCCAGGCGGCGGGCGGAAGTGGCGGCGGTGGCCTGAGCCGCCCGGCACGGTGGAGCCGGCGGTCGTCCCGCCGGCTCCACCGCCGCGTCAGTCGCTCTTCGTGTCGGCCGGGGGCGCGCTCGGGCCCGGACCGATCTTCGAGGGGTCGGTCTTCTTCGGCGGGGTCGTCGTGGTGGTCGTGGTCTCGGTCGATCCGCTGCCCGCGGGCTGCTCCACCATTCCTTTTTCCTCCAGTTCGGCGAGGGTTGCGGCGTCCACGTCGACCATGTCGCCGACGGCCCACACCGTCCCCCGTGGATCGGTCCATGAGGCGGACAGCCGGACGTGCACGGCAAACTCCCTGTCGACGGGACTTCCTGCTAGGGGAGACTAGACCCGGCCGAACAGCCGTGACGTCCCGCCGACCCGTCGGGTACCCGACTGCGGCGGCCACGCGGGACACTGGGGACCTCACGCGTACGGAGCCGGACATCGATCTCACCTGTGGACACTGCGCCCGGACCGCCGGGCCGGACGACCGTTTCTGCGGCGGGTGCGGCCGCCCGCTGGCGGCGGCCTGCCCGGGCTGCGGGCACGCCAACGACACCGGCGCCAACTTCTGCACCAACTGCGGTCAGCCGCTGCGCGACCACGCGGTCACCGTGCAGGAGGACCGCCGGCAGGTCAGCGTGCTCTTCATCGACATCGTCGACTTCACGACGTACGCCGAACGGGCCGACCCGGAGCAGGCCCGCGGCCTGCAACAGGCGTACTTCGCCACCGCGCGACGGCTGGTGCACCAGTACGGCGGCGTGGTGGAGAAGTACATCGGCGACGCCGTGATGGCGTTGTTCGGCGCGCCCGTGGCCACCGACAACGACGCGCTGCGCTGCGTACGCGCCGGGCTGGAGCTGCAACGCAGTCTGGCCCGCCAGCCCGCCGGGCCGCACCCGCCGCTCGGGTTCCGGGTCGGCATCGCCACCGGCGAGGCCCTCGTCGACCTGTCCGCGGCGCGCGACGGCGGCCAGGCGTTCGTCACCGGCGACGTGGTGAACACCGCCAGCCGGTTGCAGGCGCTGGCCCCGGTCGGCGGCGTGGTCGTCGACGAGAGCACTTGGGCGGCCACCCGGCGCGAGATGGAGTACGCCGACCAGCCGCCGGTGACGTTGCGCGGCCGGTCGGCGGTGAGCCGGATCTGGCTGGCCGTGCGGGCGCGGCCCCGGCGCGACGGGCAGACCGCCGAGCTGACGCCGATGGTCGACCGGGACCACGAGCGAGGTCTGCTGGTCAGCGCGTTGCACCGCACGCTGACCGAGCGCACCTCGCAACTGCTCACCGTCTTCGGCCCGGCCGGGGTGGGCAAGAGCCGGCTGCTGCGCGAGCTGGCCCGGCACGCCGCCAGCCTGCCCGGCACCCGGGTCACCTGGCTGACCGGCCAGTGCCCGCCGTTCGGCGAGAACGTCACATACGCGGCGCTCGCCGACATCGTCCGCGGCTGGGCCGGGCTGACCGGCGCCGACGACCCGGCCACCATCCGGGACCGGCTGCGCGAGCGGCTGGGCCACCTCGCCGACCCGCACGCGGTACGGCTGGCCGAGGCGCTGGGCCCGCTCGTCGGCGTCTCCGGCGAACGGCTCACCTCGGCCGAGACCGAGGCGGCGTGGCGGCGTTTCCTGCTCGCCCTGGCCGCGACCGGCCCCACGGTGCTGGTCTTCGAGGACATGCACTGGGCCGACGAGGCGATGCTGTCCTTCGTCGAGCAGCTCGGCGCGGCGGCCCGCAACGTGCCGCTGCTCGTCGTCGCGACCGCCCGGCCGGAGCTGCGCGAGCGGCACCCGGCCTGGACCGGCACGATCAGCGGGGCGATGTCCATCTCGGTGCCGCCGATGCACGACGGGGACATCGACACGCTCTACTCGCTGCTGCTCGGGCAGGCCACGCTGCCGCAGGACGCGCGGGCGCCGCTGATCGAGTTCGCCGACGGCAACCCGCTCTACGCCCAGGAGTACGCGCGGATGCTGCTCGACGGCGGGCTGGCCGAGCGGACCGCCGGGCTCGCGCTCGTCGACCCGGCCGGGGTCGCCGGGATGCCGCGTACCGTGCAGGCGGTCATCGCCAACCGGCTGGACCTGCTCGACCCGGCCGACCGCGCGGTGCTCCAGGCCGCCTCGGTGGTCGGCGTGCAGTTCTGGGCGGCGCCGGTGGCGCTGGCGCTCGGCCGCCCGGCGGAGTGGGTCGAACGCGCGCTGCACCACCTCCAGCGCCGTGACCTCGTCTACGAGTTGCCCGTCTCGACCATGCCCGGCCAGGCGGAGTACCGGTTCCGGCACGTGCTGGTCCGCGACGTCTGCTACCAGCGGCTGCCCCGGGCCGAGCGGGTCGCCCGGCACCAGCGCACCGCCGACTGGCTGGAGCAGCTCGCCGACGGCCGGCAGCACGACATGGCCGAGGTGCTGGCCAACCACAGGTGGGCGGCGCACGAGATCGCCCGTACGGTCGGGCTGGACCAGGCCCCGCACGCCGCCGCGACCCGGTCCGCGCTGCACCGCGCCGCGCGCCGGGCCTACGACCTGCACGCGCTGGAGACCGCGGCCACGCTCGTGGAGCGCGCGTTGAGCGTGGAGTGCGGTCCGGACCCGGCGCTCGAGCTGTTCCAGGCCGAGCTGGCGTTCTACCGGGACCGGGACGGCTTCCTCGACGGCGGCGGGACCGCGCTGTTCACCACCCTGGCCGACCGGCTGGCCGGCACCGGCGACCGGCCCGGCGCGGCGAAGGCGTGGCGGCTGCTGGCCACGGCGGCCTTCGCGCGGGCCGACCGCTCGGAGTTGATGCGCTGCCTGGACCGGGCGATCGGGCTGCACGCCACGCTGCCGGACAGCGAGGACAAGGTGGGCGTGCTGCTGGAGCTGGCCCGGGCGCACATGCTCGACGCGGAGACCGAGCCGGCGTGCGTGGCCGCGCGCAGCGCCGCCGAGCTGGCCGAGCGGTTGGGGCTGCGCGAGGCGCGGGCGAACGCGCGCATCACGCTCGCCGTGGTCCGCTACCAGGCCGGCGCCGAGGAGGCGTACGCCGAGCTGGCCGAGGTGACCGAGGAGTGCCGGGTGGAGCGGCTGACCAGCCGCCGCCGCGCGGTGCACAACCTGGCCTGGGTGCTCCAGGAGGAGGGTGACCTGACCGGCTCGGCCCGGCTGGTCGACGAGCAGAGTTCGCTGGACATGGCCGGCGAGCACGCGCTGACGGTGAGCTTCAGCGACCAGTGGGCCCGGTCGTACTACAGCGGGGACTGGACGGCGGCGCTGCGGATGGCCGAGGGGTCGACGCGGCGCCCGACCGACGAGTGGGACCTGCACATCGTGGCCGTGTCCGGCTGGATCCGGGCGCTCGGCGACGGCCCGGCCGGCCCGGGCGACGGCGAGGACCTGGTGGACCAGGCGCTCGTGGCGGCCCGGCGCAGCGGCTTCCAGCGTGTGCTGCGCTCCACGCTGGCGCACGCCGCGCTCTGCCGGGCGGTGCAGGGCCGCCGGGACGAGACGATGGCGCTGCTGGCCGAGCTGGACGAGGACTGGCGGCAGACCAGGATGATCCCGTTCGCCGAGTGGGTGCCGGCGGTCGGGCACGTCGCCGCGCTGCTCGGCGGCGACGCCGCGGCGCTGGTGCGCGACCTGCTGGCCCACGCCCCACGGGTGACCCGCTGGGCGCGAGCGGCCGGGCGGTCGGCCGAGGCGGCGCTGGCCCGGGGCGACGGGGACGCGGCGCGGGCGGGCCGGCTGCTCGCCACCGCCGCCGACGGGTACGCGGACATGACCGACGTGACCGATCAGATGATCGCGTCCGCGCTGGCGGTCGGGCCGCTGACCGAGGCGGACCCGCCGGCCGCGGCGGCGACGCTGGCCCGGGTACGCGCGTTCGCCGACCGGCACGCCGCCGGTGGGCTGCTGCGGATCGCCGGGGCCGGCTGAGGGTCAGGCCGGCAGTGGCTGCCGCGACGCGACGCCCTTGGCCTTCTGCGCGTACGTGTCGACGTACTCGCGGCCGGACAGCTCCATCAGCTCGTACATGATCTCGTCGGTGACCGCCCGTTCGACGAACCGGTCGCCGGCCATCCCGGCGTAGCGGGAGAAGTCCAGCGGCGGCCCGAAGCGGATCCGCACCCGGCCCGGGTTGGGGATGATCTGGCCGGTCGGCTGGATGGCGTCGGAGTTGAGCATGGCCATCGGGACCACCGGGGCGCCGCTCTCCAGCGCCAGCCGCGCCACCCCGGTCTTGCCCCGGTAGAGCCGGCCGTCCGGCGACCGGGTGCCCTCGGGGTAGATGCCGGCGATGCCGCCGGCGCGCAGCACCGAGAGCTGGGTGTCGAGGGCGGCCCGGGCGGCCCGGCCGCCGGAGCGGTCGACCGGGATGGTGCCGGAGCCGACGAAGAACATCCTGGTGAGCCAGCCCTTGAGGCCCCTACCCGTGAAGTATTCGGCTTTGGCGATGAATGTGACTTTTCGCTTGACGATCAGCGGAGTGAAGATCGAATCCGAGAAGGAGAGGTGGTTGCTGGCGAGAATCACCGGCCCGGTGTCCGGCACGTGCTCCAGTCCCTCGACCTGCGGGCGGAAGATCAGCCTCAGCAGCGGGCCGAGGATGATGTACTTCAGCAGCCAGTACAGCACCGGCGTCCTTCCCGTTTCGGTGGCGGCGGGCGGGTCGCCGCGTGGCCCCGGAGGCGCCGGCGGCGCCCGGAGGAGTCCGGGAAGAGGGTACGAACGACGAGCGGCACGCCACAACGCACTCCCGGAACCGGGTGCCGGCGTGTCACGATTCAGGGCACGGGCAGGGAACGGGCAGGGAACGGCGAAGGGGGTGGCCGGTGTCAGGGGGCGGGCCCCGTCGGGGACGGCGGGACAACGGGCTCGACGCGGCCGAGTACGCGGTCGCGGGCGACGTCGATCCACGCGTCGGCGAGCACCTGCTCGACGTGCTCGCCGCCGGTGGCATCGCGGCCTACCTCCAGCCCTCGGCCGACCTGAACCCGGTGACCCGCACCACCACCGTCCCGGCCCGCCCGGTCGACCGGCTCTACGTCGACAGGTCGCACCTGACCACCGCCCGGGACTACCTCACCCAGCTCGCCGACGAGGGCGGCGGCGACCAGCCGCGCGCCGACGAGCCGGACATCGAGGCCGAGTGGGCGAAGATCGTGGCCGGGTTCCACACCGCGCCGAGCGCCGGCAGCCACCCGTGGCCCGCGGCCGAGGACGTGGACGACCCGCCCGCGCCGGGCGCCGCCGCCGGCAGCCGCGCCGAGGAGCCGGCCGGGCCGACCGCCACCGACGTGCGCCGGCTGCCGTACGCGGCCGACATCTCCGGCGTCTCGCTGAGCCGGGACCGGCAAGACGAGCCGTCGCTGCTGGACGGCCTGGACACGTTCGGCAACAACCTGCCCGACGAGGCGTCGGACGAGGAGCACTACACCCCGCCCCCGCCGCCCCCGCTGCCCCGCTTCTCCAAGTACGCGGTGCTCGGCGTGGCCTGCATCGTGCTCGGCTTCCTGCTGTTCCTGTCTCCCACCGTGGTGTCGCTCGTCGACCCGTCGGTGGTCACGCTGCTCGGCTTCTCCGGCATCCTGGCCGGTTTCGTGATGCTGATCTGGCGGCTGCGCCCGGGCGACCGGGACGACCACGACCCGGACGACGGCGCGGTCGTCTGACGCCGCGCGTCCGGCTCTGCCCGGATGGCGGGACGCCGCTCGCCCTGGGCCGGGGCGTAACAAGCGTGTAACTTACAGTCAGTAGGAATAGGCTGAACGTCACGTCCCGCACCGGCTGTCCGGCTTGCGTCTCTTCCGGGTCGCCGGTCCCCTGCTGAGCGGAATGCCCGATGCGACAGAGCCCCCTCGTGGTGGTGGCCAACCGCCTCCCCATCGACGACAGTGTGGCGCCCGACGGCGCCTTCGAGTGGCGCCGCAGCCCCGGCGGCCTGGTGAGCGCCCTGCACCCGCTGCTGCGGCAGACGCCCGCCACCTGGGTCGGCTGGGCCGGCGGCACCGGTCCCGCCCCCGCGCTGCCGGACGTGGACGGCGTCCGCATGCAGACCGTGCCGCTGAGCGCCGAGGACTTCCGCGACCACTACGAGGGCTTCGCCAACGCCACCCTCTGGCCGCTCTACCACGACGCCGTCGAACAGCCGGAGTACCACCGCCGGTGGTGGGAGGCGTACCAGCGGGTCAACCAGCGCTTCGCCGAGGCCGCGGCCCAGGTGGCCGAGCCCGGCGGCCTGGTCTGGGTGCAGGACTACCACCTGCAGCTGGTGCCCGGCCTGCTCCGCGACCTGCGCCCGGACCTGCGCATCGGCTTCTTCCTGCACGTGCCGTTCCCGCCGCCGGAGCTGTTCATGCAGTTACCGCGCCGGGCCGAGCTGCTGCGCGGCATGCTCGGCGCCGACCTGATCGGCTTCCAGCGGGCCCAGGCCGCGCACAACTTCGCCCAGCTCGCCACCAAGGTGCTCGGCCTGCCCGCCACCGACCGGCGGATCGGCGTCGACGGCCGGGTGGTGCGCATCGGCGCCTTCCCGGTCGCCATCGACACCGCCGAGATGTCAGCGCTCGCGGCGCGCCCGGAGGTCGCCGAACGGGCCCGCCGGCTCCGGCAGGACCTCGGCCAGCCGGAGCAGGTGATCCTCAGCGTCGACCGGATGGACTACACGAAGGGCATCGAGCAGCGGCTCAAGGCGTACCGCGAACTGCTCGCCAGCGGCGACATCAAGGTCCGCGACACCGTGCTGGTGCAGGTGGCGGTGCCCAGCCGCGACCGGGTGGCGCAGTACCAGATCCTGCGGGACCGGGTGGAGCACCAGGTCGGGCGGATCAACGGCGAGTTCGGCCGGGTCGGCGAACCCGCGATCCACTACCTCTCCCAGCCGTTCGACCGGGCGGAGCTGGTCGCCCTCTACCGCGTCGCGGACGTGATGGCGGTGACGCCGCTGCGCGACGGGATGAACCTGGTCGCGAAGGAGTACGTGGCCGCCCGGGTCGACGGCACCGGCGCGCTGCTGCTCAGCGAGTTCGCCGGCGCCGCCTCCGAGCTGGAACAGGCGTACCTGGTCAACCCGCACGACCTCGACGGCCTCAAGCAGGGGCTGCTGGCCGCGCTGCGCGCCGGCCCGGAGGACGTGGCGGCCCGGATGCGCGCCATGCGCGAACACCTGGCGCGCAACGACATCCACGCCTGGGCGGCGTCCTACCTGAGCGCGCTGGAGGAGAGCGGGTCGCTCGCCGGCCGCCGCGCCGCCACCCGCTGAGCCGGCGCCCCGGCGCTCACCCCGCCGCGGACGCCGGGTCCTTGTCCAGCCAGTCCAGGATCGCGTCGATCGGCTCCCGCCAGCGGGCGTCGAGCATCAGGTCGTGCCCCATGCCGGGGAAGAGCAGCGGCGCGGAGGCGTACCGCTGGGCGGCCCGGATCAGCGCGGACGCCGGCACCACCCGGTCGTCCGGGCTGCCCAGCACCAGCACCGGCGGCCGGCCCACCGCCGGCTCCGGACCCCGGCCGGTCAGCAGCTGCCACTGCGCCCGCCGCCCGGCCCGGCCCAGCCGGGCCAGGTGCCGCCGGGCGTCGGCGTCGGGCAGCTCCCGGCTGAACAGCTGCCGCCGGTTGAGCCGCAGCCCGGCGCCGAAGACCGCCGGCACGGTCCCGGCCGGATTGCGCCGCAACGCCGTGCCGAACGTCGCCCAGCCGCCGAGCACCGGCGCCACCAGCACCGCCGCCCGCGCCGGGTAGCGGGCCAGCGCGTGCGCCACAACCCGGGCGCCGGCGCCGTGCCCCACCAGCACCGCCTGCCGCGGCAGGCTCGCCGCCACCTGCGTCACGTCATGGGTGTACGAGCGCAGCGTCGCCTCCGGCGCCGGCCCGCTGCCGCCGTGCCCGCGCAGGCTCAGCGCGTACGCCGGGAAGCCGCGACCGGCGGCGTGCCCCAGCCAGTGCTCGGCGAACGCCCACGCGCCGTGGCCGAAGCCGGGCACGAACAGCAGCGGCGGCTTCGCCTCCTCCCGCTCCGGTACCGCGGCGAGGACCTCGCGGCGGGCGGGCCGCTCCGGCCGGGCCCACTCCCAGGACCGGACCACCCGCATCCGCTCGGTCGTCACCGTGCCCGCCTTTCGTTCGCGACTGCGGGACTCCGCTGCGCTGCGTTCCTCGCGCTCACCTGGTTCCCTCCAGCTCGTGCAGCGCCCGCTGGAGCGCGCGCAGGTAGTCGGCGTGCCCGACCTCGAACCAGTGCCGGGTGCTGTCCTTGACCTTGGCCGAGTACCGCTCGCCGAGGCCCGCGCGGACCTTGCGGTCGAACGCGGCGGCCCGCTCCGGCCGGGTGGCGCGCAGCGTGAGCAGCCGGGCGAACAGCACGCTCTGCCAGTGCGAGATGGGGAAGATGCCGGAGTCCGGCTGCACCAGGCCGACCACGGCGAGCGTGGGATGCCCGGCGGTGAACGCGTTGAGCCACAGCCGGGGCCGCCCGGAGCCGTCCTCGTCGCCGAGCACCTGTCCCTTGAGGAACTCGAAGCGCGGCAGGTAGCCGGTGGCGAAGACGACGAGCTCCGGGTCGATGCGCCGGCCGTCGGTCAGCTCCACCGCGCGGTCGTCGAACCGGGCCACGTCCGGCACCGGGGTGACCTCGCCGTGCCCGACGTAGTAGACGAGCTGGCTGTTGGCGATCGGGTGCGTCTCGTAGACGCGGTGGTCGGGCTTGGGCATGCCGAACCGGGTCAGGTCGCCGACGGTCAGCCGCAGCGTCCAGTGGTAGAGCCACTGCCGTACCCGCAGTGGCACCCGCAGCGCCAGCAGCGTGTCGTTCACCTGGTCGGCGGGGCGGCCGAGGACGTACTTCGGGGCGTACCAGTAGCCGCGCCGGGTGGAGTGCCAGCAGTGCGACGCCTGCTGGGCCGCCTCGACCGCGATGTCGCAGCCGGTGTTGCCGGCGCCCACCACCAGCACCCGCTTGCCGCGCAACTGCGCCGGGTCCTTGTAGGACGAGGCGTGCATGACCTCGCCGCGGAACTGCTCCAGCCCCTCGTAGCGGGGCAGCTTCGGCGACCAGTTGTGCCCGTTGGCGAGCACCACGGCGGCGTACCGGGAGGTGCGCTCGGGACCGTAGCCGCCGGTGCTGCGCGTGGTCACGTCCCACCGGTCCCCCTCGACCGGCTCGACCCGGACCACCTCGGTGCCGAACCAGACGTGCTGGCGCAGGTCGAAGTGGTCGGCGTACCGCTCGAAGTAGGACAGGAGCTGGCTGTGGTGCGGGTAGTCCGGCCAGTCGTCCGGCATCGGGAAGTCGGGGAACTGGGTGAACGGCCGGGACGAGATCAGGTGCGTGCTGGCGTACACCGGACTGCGGTCGTGCCGCCAGTTCCAGGCGCCGCCGACGCCTGTCTCCCGCTCGTAGCAGTCCACGCCGAAGCCGGCCTCGCGGAGGTTCTTGACGGCGGTCAGGCCGCTGGCGCCGGCGCCGATGACGCAGACCGTGTCACCCCGGTCGGAGACCGGGCGTTCGGCACGGCTCGCCACGGCCGTCTGGTCCGGATCGGGGTGGCCGAGCTCGGTGGAGGAGGACACCGCGAAATCCTGCCGAGAATGCCAGCCGTTGTCCAGCCACCGATTCCGGGGACGGTCAGGCGGCCGGCAGCAGCAGGTCGACCAGCACCGGGAAGTGGTCGCTGGCGCGGCGGGTCAGCGGCGTGTCCACCACGTCGTAGTCGACCACTGTGATCCGCGGGTCGACGAAGAGCGCGTCGATGCGGCGGCGCGGGTCGGCGCAGGAGAACGTGTGCCGGTCGGCCCGGTCGGCGGCCAGCGCCGCGTCGGTGAGCCCGTCGGCGACCGTCTGCCAGGCCGGCCCGTCCGGGCCCTCGTTGAGGTCCGCGCCGGCCACCACGGGCAACGTGGACGCGGCCAGCTCCCGCTTGAACGCCGCCGCCTGCGCCGGCCGCTCGGCCGGGTCGGTGGACAGATGCGAGCCGGCCAGCAGCAGGTCGACGCCGCCGACCCGGCACCGCGCGTACGCGGCGCCGCGCATGTGCCGCCCCGGCGTCAGCGGATACCGCTGGCAACTGGTGTCGGTGACCCGCACCCGCAGGCTGGTCAGCAGCACGTTGCCCAGCGACGGCAGGCCACCGGCCGCCACCACCATGCCGAACGACTCGGCGAGCGCGGCGCACTTCTGCCGCCACCGGAACCGGCGCGGTCCCTCCTGGACGATCACCACGTCCGGGGCCGCGCCCCGGACCACCTCGGCCAGCGCGGCGGTGTCGTCCCGCTGGCCGTGGACGTTGTACGACACCACCCGCAGCGGCACACCCGAGTCCGTCATGTCAGATCCGCCGGGCCAGGTCGGCGGCGCCGATGACGCCGGCGGTGTTGCCCAGCTCGGCCGGGCGTACCTCGGCCACAGGCAGGCGGCTGCGCTGGGCCAGCGCCTCGGCGAACGACCGGCGGGTCGGGCCGAGCAGCAGGTCACCGGCGTCGATCACGCCGCCGCCCACCACGAGCACCTGCGGGTCGAGGATCTGCGCCATGTCGGCGAGGCTGGTGCCGAGCCAGCGGCCGACCTGGGCGAACGCCTCGGTGGAGACCGGGTCGCCGCCCTTGGCCGCGGCGGTCACCATCGGGCCGGTGATCGACTCGGCCTCGCCGTCGGCCAGCTCCAGCAGCGCTGCGGCCCGGTGCGGCTCCTGCCGGGCGGCGGCGCGGGCGAAGCGGACCAGGGCGCTGCCGCTGGCGTACTGCTCGATGCAGCCCAGCCGGCCGCAGCCGCACTGGTGGCCGTCCGGCACGGTGAGCATGTGGCCCAGCTCGGCGGCGATGCCGTTGGCGCCGCGGACCAGGCCGCCGCCGAGCACGATGCCGCCGCCGACGCCGGTGCCGATGGTGAACATGACCATGGAGTCGTCGGCGTCGCGGGCCGCGCCGTAGCGGAACTCCGCCCACGCGGCCACGTTCCCGTCGTTCTCCACGATCACGGGCAGGCCGGTGGCGTCGCCGACGTACGTGCGCAGCGGCTCGTCCCGCCAGGCCAGGTTCGGGGCGAACAGCACGGTGGAGCGGGAGGCGTCGATCCAGCCGGCGGCGCCGATGCCGACCGCCTCGACGGCGTGCCCGGCGGCCAGTTCGGTGACCACCTCGATGATGACGTCGCGGGTCTTGGCCACGTCGTCGGCGGGGGTGTCCCGTCGCGTCTGCACGAGTACCGCGCCGGCGTCGTCCACGACACCGCCGGCCACCTTCGTGCCACCGACGTCGACTCCGATGGTCAGCGTCACCGCTGCCACTCCCCTCTGCTGTGCTGCCCGGGAACCGGCCGAACCGGCCGTACGGTCCCGGGATGTCCGGTGGTCAGGCCCCGTCGCCTGGTGCGTCCGCGCCCACCTCGCCGGACGCCCGCGAGGCGGGCACCACGGGACGGCCGGCCGCCGGCCGGCTCGTCGCCGGTTCCTGCGGCCCGGCGGCGTCGGCGGCACCCGCATCGGCCGCGCCCTCCCCCCGGGTGGCGGCGGACCACACGTCCTGCTCGGGTGCCGGCTGAGAATCATGCCCGGTACGGGTCGCCTCGCGCCACACGTGGTCCCCCGATCCGGCCGGCGCGGCGCCGCCGGTGCCGGCCGGCTGCTCCGGCTCGGCCGGGGTGAACGCGCGGAGCATGCTGGCGACACCGGCCGCCAGGTCCCCGGCGCCGGTGGCGAGCCGCTCGGCGAACTCCGGACTCGGGTCCCGCAACGCGGCGATACCGCGACAGACGGGGCAGACACAGCATTCCGGGGAGCCGGTGGCGAAACCGGCGGGGCCGGACGCCCGCGGACCGGAACCGGTGTCCGAGCCGGTGTGACCGAGGACACCGGAGAGGATCCCACCGAGCGGACCCCAGGGGCCGGAGCCGGGCGTGGCGGCGGCCAGCTTCGCGGTGGCCAGCAGTGTGGCGACGAGGCGCTCGGCCTCTTCCCGGGCCGAACCCGGATCAGTGGTGCCCATGGTTCGGCTCCTCCAGCGTGACTACCGGGACGGTCAGGTCAGTGCGCCGCACCGGGTGCTTCTACCCGGCGCTTGAGCTGCTTCAACGCCGTATCCATGATCATTTTCTCGGCCTTGCGGCGGAACATGCCGAGCATCGCCACGGACAGCTCCACCTCCAGGGTGTAGGTCACCGTGGTCGTCCCGTCCGGGTTGCCCACCAGGTCGTACGACCCGCGCTGGGACCGCTGCATCTTCGACGGGGCGACCAGGTGCCACTCGACCCGGGAAATGTCCTCGGCGTACTCGTAGGCCAGCACGTACTCGTCGGCCAGCACGCCCGCGTCGAGCGTGAACCGGACCTGACTGGCGTAGCCGTCCTCGTACTCCTCGATCACCTCGGCCTCGCGTACCGCCTCGGTCCACTCGGGGTAACTGGGGAAGTCGCAGATGACGGCCGCCACCCGATCCGGTGACGCGCCGATGATGATCGACTGGGTGGAGGAGTCCGCCATGGGGGGAGGCTACCCGGCCGCGTCCCGGCCGGCGCCGCTCCACCCGCCGACGGCGTCCCACCAGCCGGTCAGGCAACCTCCCTGGCCGACCCCCCGGGGTGTGCGGGTAGGTTTCGACAGAGCCGACCAGGCCGGCCCCCGCCGGTAGAGCACGAGGGAGTGCAGGTGCGCGAGTTCTCCGTCCCGCCGATCGTCACCGTCGGCGACGCGGCCAACCTGACCGACCCGGTCTGGGAAAACGCCGAGGTCGCCCCCGACACCGTGCAGTTCGTCCGCCCCGGCGCGGGGACGGCGGCGCGCGAGGAGGTGACCTGCCGGCAGTTCCGCGACGAGGTGGTCGCGGTGGCCCGGGGCCTGATCGCGGCGGGCGTCTCCCCCGGCGACCGGGTCGGCCTGATGAGCCGCACCCGCTACGAGTGGACCCTGTTCGACTACGCGATCTGGGCCGCCGGCGCGGTCACCGTGCCGATCTACGAGACCTCCAGCGCCGAGCAGGCCGCCTGGATCCTCGGCGACTCCGGCGCCGTCGCCGTCGTGGTGGAGAGCACCGCGCACGCCACCCTGGTCGCCGGTGTCCGGGACCGGCTGCCCGAGCTGCGCGAGGTCTGGCAGATCGACCTGGGCGCGGTGGACGAGCTGGTCGCCGCCGGCGAGGCGGTGGACCCGGCCGAGGTCGACACGCGCCGCTCCATGCTCAAGGCCGCCGACGTCGCCACGATCATCTACACCAGCGGCACCACCGGCCGGCCCAAGGGCTGCGTGCTGACCCACCGCAACATCTACACCGACATCGCCAACGCGGTGCCGGTGCTGCCGAACCTGTTCCGCCCCGGCGCCTCGACGCTGCTGTTCCTGCCGCTCGCGCACGCCTTCGCCCGGCTCATCCAGGTCGGCGTGGTGCACGCCCGGGCCACCATGGCGCACTGCGCGGACACCAAGAACCTCGTCGCCGAGCTGCAGGACTTCAAGCCGACGTTCGTGCTCTCCGTACCCCGGGTCTTCGAGAAGGTCTACAACGGCGCGCGGCAGAAGGCCGAGGCCGACGGGAAGGGCAAGATCTTCGACCGGGCGGAGAAGGTCGCCATCGCGTGGAGCGAGGCGCAGGAGCTGCCGGGCGGTCCGGGCCTGGCGCTGCGCGCGCAGCACGCCCTCTTCGACAAGCTGGTCTACGGCAAGCTGCGGGCGGCGATGGGCGGCCGGTGCCGCGACGCCATCTCCGGCGGCGCGCCGCTGGGCGCGCGGCTCGGGCACTTCTTCCGCGGCATCGGCGTGACCATCTGCGAGGGGTACGGCCTGACCGAGACCTCCCCGGCCGCCGCCGCCAACCTGCCCACCGGCACCCGGATGGGCACCGTCGGCCGCCCGCTGCCCGGCGTCACCATCCGCATCGACGACGACGGCGAGGTCCTCATCGCCGGCGACATCGTCTTCCAGGGCTACTGGCACAACGAGTCGGCCACCGCCGAGGCGATCAGCGCCGACGGCTGGTTCCGCACCGGCGACCTCGGGCACCTCGACGACGACGGCTACCTGAGCATCACCGGCCGCAAGAAGGAGATCATCGTGACCGCCGGCGGCAAGAACGTCGCCCCGGCGGTGCTGGAGGACCAGGTCCGGGCGCACCCGCTGATCAGCCAGTGCGTGGTGGTCGGCGACCGGCAGCCGTTCATCGCCGCGCTCGTCACCATCGACGAGGAGGCGCTGCCGAAGTGGCTCGCCGGGCACGGCCGCCCGGAGACCACGAGCATCGCCGAGCTGCGCGAGGACGCCGCGCTGCGCGCCGAGGTGCAGGGCGCGATCGACCAGGCCAACCAGGCGGTCTCCAAGGCCGAGGCGATCAAGGTGTTCCGGATCCTGCCGCAGGACTTCACCGAGACCACCGGCGAGCTGACCCCGTCGCTGAAGGTCAAGCGGCAGGTCGTGCACAAGACGTACGCCTCGGAGATCGCGGACATCTACCAACGCTGACTACGATCCGTCACGTGCCCGCCTCCACATCCGGTCAGCCGCAGACGCAGTCCCTCGCGGTCGCGGCCCGCGCGGTCCTCCTCGCGCTGGTCGCCGCCCTGACCCTGTTCGCCACCCGCGACGCCGCCCAGCTCTGGTGGATCGCCCTGCTGGGCGTCGCCGGGCTGCCCGCCGTGCTCGCCCCGCAGCACCGGCTGCTCGCCTCGATCAGCCGGTTCGCCGAGGTGGTGGTGCTCGGGCTGGCCGCCAGCCAGGTCGCCGCCGACACCCATCTCACCGGTGTCACCGGCGGGGTGGGCGCCTCGGCGGTGCTGCCGTACCTCGCCGTGCCGGTCACCGTGACCGCGCTGAGCCGCCGGTTCCGCGAGGGCGCCGCGCTGCTCGTGGTGGCGGCGGCGACGCTCGTGGCGAGCGCCGCGTTCACCCAGGTCGACGGCGGCGCGCAGCTCGGTCAGGTCGGCTACCTGGCGGTCTGCGCCCAGTGGCTGATCCTGGCCGGTCTCGGCCTCTACACCGCCGGCACGCTCCAGCGCGTGATGCGGGTCCGCGGCGAGAGCAAACCCCAGCCGTACGCCGAGGCGACCCGGCTGCTCACCCAGCTGCGCACCGTGGCCCGGCAGCTGCCCGGCGCCACGCTCGACCCGGGCGGCATCTCCGAGCACCTGCTGGAGGAGCTGCGCGTGGTGGCGAAGACCGACCGCGGCGCGGTGCTCTCCGCCAGCGGCGGCGGCCGGCTGGTCGTGCTGGCCCAGATCGGCGCGGACCGGGTCGACTGGGAGACCACGCTCGACGCCGACTCGGCCATCGCCGACGCCTGGGCCAGCCAGCAGCCGACCGTCTCGTCCCGCTCGCAGGCCCGGTCCCGGCACTCCGGAGAGGTCTCCGCGCTGATCGTGCCGCTGGTGGCCGGCGTACGCACCGTCGGCCTGGTGGTGATCGAGGCGGACACCGCCGCCGCGTACCCGCCGCCGGTGGTGTCCCGGGTGACGGCGCTGACCGGCCCGGCGGCGCTGCGGCTGGAGGCGGCGCTGCTCTTCGACGAGGTGCGCTCGCTGGCGACGAACGAGGAGCGGCAGCGGCTGGCCCGGGAGATCCACGACGGGGTCGCCCAGGAACTCGTCATGGTCGGCTACGGCATCGACAACGCCCTGGCCACCGTGCACGAGGACGCCGACGAGACCGCCGACTCGCTGCGCACGCTGCGCCAGGAGGTGACCCGGGTGATCACCGAGCTGCGGCTGAGCCTGTTCGAGCTGCGCAGCGAGGTGGACCGGCACGGTGGCCTGGCCGCCGCCATCGCCGAGTACGCCCGCACCGTCGGCGCCTCCGGCGGCCTGCGGGTGCACCTGTCGCTCGACGAGTCCACCGCCCGGCTGCCCGCCGCCACCGAGGCCGAGTTGCTGCGCATCGCGCAGGAGGCGGTGACGAACGCCCGCAAGCACGCCGGCGCGTCGAACCTCTGGGTCACGTGCGAGGTGGATCCCCCGTACACCCGAATCGAAGTGTCGGATGACGGTCACGGCATCGGTGACCAGCGCCCGGACGGGCACTATGGCCTTGCGATCATGGCGGAGAGGGCGGAACGTATCCGAGGCCGGTTGGAGATCAGGCCACGTCAACCCAGTGGGACGACAGTGGCCGTGGTGCTCGGCTCGTCGCCCCGGCGCGATAAGGTGCGCGGCAGCGCCGCAGCAGCAGAAGGGGAGTAACCCGAGGATGACCAGCAGTCCGACACCGGCCACCCGTACCAAGGTTCTCCTAGTCGACGACCACGACCTCATCCGCAAGGGCCTGCGGCACGCCTTCGAGCGTGACCGCCAGTTCGAGGTCGTGGGCGAGGCCGCCACCGCCGCGGAGGGCGTGCGCCAGGCCGGCGCGCTCCAGCCCGACGTGGTGATCATGGACTTGCGCCTGCCCGACGGCAGCGGCCTGGAGGCCACCCGCGCCCTGCGCAAGTCCAGCGCGTCGATGGGCATCGTCGTGCTCACCATGTACGCCGGCGACGACCAGCTCTTCGGCGCCCTGGAGGCCGGCGCGAGCGCCTTCGTGCCGAAGACCGCGCCGGCCGACGAGGTGGTCGCCGCCGCCCGGCACGCCGCCTCCTCCCCCAGCGCGTTCACCGCCGCCGACCTGGCCGAGGCGATGAAGCGCCGGCTGGCCCCGTCCGGCCCGCAGCTGTCCCCCCGCGAGGGCCAGGTGCTGCGGCTGCTCGCCGACGGCATGAGCGTGGCCGGCATCGCCAAGCAGCTGTTCGTCAGCGAGTCGACCGCCAAGACCCACATCTCCAAGCTCTACGAGAAGCTGGGCGCGGCCAACCGGGCGCAGGCGCTGATGACCGCGCTGCGGCTGGGCCTGCTCGAGGCCCCGGACGCGCCCAAGTTCTGAGGCACACCGCCGGAAGAGGCCCCGTCCGCACGGACGCGGGCCTCTTCGGCGTCGCGGGTGCGGCCGACCGCGCACGGTGAACAGCCGGACGCAAAGCGACGACGGTCTTTGCACCACGACGGCGGAGGGGCAGAATACCCGGGTGATCCGCGCGGCGGTGACGGCCGCGCGTCGTCGACACCCGAGGGGCAGGACATGCAGCGGCCGGACTGGGCACCCGAGACGATCGACATCGAACGCCCCAGCGTCGCCCGCATGTACGACTACTACCTCGGCGGCTCGCACAACTTCGCCGCCGACCGGGCCGCCGCCCGGGCGATGGTCGAGGCGGTGCCGGAGGCCCCGCTGATGGCCCAGGCCAACCGCGCGTTCCTGCGCCGGGCGGTGCAGTACCTCGCCGGGACCGGCATCCGCCAGTTCCTCGACATCGGCTCCGGCATCCCCACCGTCGGCAACGTGCACGAGATCGCCCAGCGCATCGACCCGGAGTCGCGCGTCGTCTACGTCGACGTGGACCCGGTGGCGGTGGCGCACAGCCAGGAGATCCTGGCCGGCAACGATCGCGCCGTGGTGCTCCAGGAGGACCTGCGCCGCCCCGAGGCGATCCTGGCCCATCCGGAGGTCACCCGGCTGCTGGACTTCAGCCGGCCGGTCGCGGTGATGATCGTGGCGGTGCTGCACTTCATCCCGGACACCGACCGCCCCGAGGAGATCCTGCGGACGCTGCGCGCGGCGCTCGCGCCCGGCAGCCACCTGGTGCTCTCCCAGGCCAGCGACGACGGCCGCGCCGGCACCGGCGAGCGGGCCGAGGCGGAGCGGGTCTACCGGCGCACCGACAGCCAGCTCTGGATCCGCAGCCGCGGCGAGCTGGCCGCGCTCTTCGACGGCTTCGAGCTGGTCGACCCGGGCGTGGTGTGGGTGCCGCAGTGGCGGCCGGACTCCCCCGACCAGGCCGAGAACGCCGAGCGGGCGGTCTTCATGGGCGGCGTCGGGCGGCTCGGTGGGTGACGACGCGACCCGCTGCCGGCCCGGCGTGTTCGCCCGGGCCTGGGCGAAGGCCGTCTCCGGGACCAGCTACCTGCCGATGACGCAGACGCAGCTGGAGGAGATGCTGCAACGGCTCACCGAACGGCTGGCCCAGGCGCTGCGGGCCGAGCCGTTCGACCTGCGGATCGGCCAGCAGGTCGGCGCGGAACTGGTGCACGCCCACATCGCCTCCGCCGAAGGGCTGGGCCGCACCGTCGAGGTGATCCAGCTGCGCCTGGTCCGCGACCTCGACCTTGTCGTCGACGACGTCGAGGACCGGATGGCGCGGCTGCTCGCCACCGTCGCCACCGGGTACGCCCGCGCGCTGCGCGACCGCACGCTCGACGAGCAGGAGTCCATCCGCCGGGCCGCCATGATCGCCCGGGCGCACGCGGAACGGGCGCTGCGCGACAGCGAGGCCCGGTTCCGGCACCAGGCCACCCACGACCCGCTCACCGGCCTGCCCAACCGCACGCTGTTCACCGAGCGGCTGGCCGCCGCGATCACCCGGGGCGCCGACCGGGTCGGCGTCTGCTTCCTCGACCTGGACCGGTTCAAGGTCGTCAACGACTCCCTCGGCCACCAGGTCGGCGACTCGCTGCTGGTGGCGGTGGCGCAGCGGCTGCACGAGGCGCTCGGCGAGCATCTGGTGGCCCGGCTCGGTGGCGACGAGTTCGTGATCCTGATCGAGCGCACGACCGGCACCGACGACGCGGTGCGGGTCGCCGAGGCGGCGCTGGCCGCGGTACGCGAGCCGGCGCTCGTCGACGGCCACGAGCTGACCGTCTCGGCGAGCATCGGCATCGTGGAACGCCCGGTCGCGGGCACCTCCCCGATGGAGCTGATGCGGGCGGCCGACAGCACGCTGCACTGGGCCAAGGCCGCCGGCGGGGCCCGCTGGTCGCTGTTCGACGCCGACCGCAACCGCCGCGACCTGGCCCGGTACGCGCTGTCCGCGGCGATCCCCGCCGCGCTGGACCGGGGCGAGTTCTACCTCGACTACCAGCCGCTGACGTCCCTGCGCGACGGGCGGGTGCTCGGCATGGAGGCGCTGGTGCGCTGGCGCCACCCCGAGCTGGGTGTGCTGCGGCCGGACAGCTTCATCCCGCTGGCCGAGGAGACCGGGCTGATCGTCCCGCTCGGCAGCTGGGTGCTGGCCGAGGCGTGCCGCGAGGCGGGCACCTGGTCGGCGGTCGACGGCGACGCGCCGTTCGTCAGCGTCAACCTCGCCGTACGCCAGTTGCACCGGGCCGACCTGGTGCCCGAAGTACGCGGCGTGCTCGGCCGCACCGGCCTGCCGCCACGCCGGCTGCAACTGGAGATCACCGAGAGCACCATGATGAGCACCGTGGTCGAGCCGGTGCGGGCGCTGCGGGTGCTCGGTGACCTGGGCGTGCGGGTCGCCATCGACGACTTCGGCACCGGCTACTGCAACCTCGCGTACCTGCGGGACCTGCCGGTCGACGAGCTGAAGGTGGCCGGCGAGTTCGTCACCGGCCTGCGCGCGCCGGACAGCGGCACCGACGAGCGGATCCTCGCCTCGCTCGTCTCGCTGGCGCACGCGCTGGGCCTGACCGTCACCGCCGAGGGCGTGGAGACGGCCGACCAGGCCGACCGGCTGCGCGCGATCGGCTGCGACGCCGGGCAGGGCTGGCACTTCGGCCGCCCCGGCCCGGCAGCGCCACACCTGGGCCGGATGCCCGTGCACGTCGAAGCCGTCTCCTGAGGCGGACCGGCCGCCGTGCCGGAGCCACTGCCGGGGGCGGTGGTCAGCCGGCCAGCAGCGCGGCCATCCGCTGCGCCTGCGTCTCCCAGCGCCACTCCCGCTCCACCCAGGCCCGGCCGGCCGCGCCGAACTGCTGGGCCAGGTCCCGGTCGGCGAGCAGCGTGGCCACCCGGTCGGCGATCTGGGCCACGTCCCGGCCGCCGACCACGAACCCGGTCTCGCCGTCGCGGACCGCGTCCGGCGCGCCCCCGGAGTCGCCGGCCACCACCGGCAGCCCGGTGGCCCCCGCCTCCAGGTAGACGATCCCGAGGCCCTCCACGTCCAGGCCCCGGTTGCGGGTGCGGCAGGGCATCGCGTAGACGTCACCGGCCGCGTAGTGGGCGGGCAGCGCCTCCGACGGCACCGAGCCGGTGAACACCACGTCGTGTTCCAGCCCGGTCTGCCGGGCCAGCTTCTCCAGCGTCGAGCGGTACGGCCCGCCGCCGACCACCAGCAGCGCGGCGCCGGGCACCCGGCGGCGAATCTCCGGCAGCGCGCGGATCAGCATGTCCTGGCCCTTGCGGGGCACCAGCCGCGACACGCACACCACCACCGGCCGGTCGGCCAGCCCGAGCCGCTCGCGGACCTTCGTGCCGTCGACCTCCGGGTGGTAGGTCTCCACGTCCACGCCGGGCGCGAGCCGGCGCAGCTCGGTCAGCCCGTCCAGCACGCGGGCCAGCCGCGTCCGCGTGTACTCGCCGAGGTAGGTGGTCACGTCCACGCCCTTGCCGATGCGGCGCAGCGCCGAGCGGGCGCCTGGCAGCGCCGCCCATCCGACCTCGTGCCCGTGCGTCAGCGCCACCGCCCGGCGGATCCCGGCCCGCCGCCGCAGGCCCGTCGCGAGCAGCCCCAGCGGGGCCGCCGCGCCGAACCAGACCGTGTCGCAGTCGTACGCGCGGGCCAGCCGCGCCGCCCGCCGGGCGATCAGCGGCGTGGGCAGCAGCACCCGGGTCCGTTCCCGGACGACCTCGAACGGCTGGTCGGCGTCGAACTTCTCCGCCCCGCGCCAGCTCGACGCGTAGACCACCACCGAGCCGGACGGCTGGCGTACCGCGAGGTTGTGCACGAACGACTGGATGCCGCCGGGGCGCGGCGGGAAGTCGTTGGTGATCAGCAAGGTGCGGCTCATCGGCCGGACTCCCTGGCGTAGGCGCGGGCGGCGGCCATCCGCTCCACGGTGGACGGGTGGGTCGCCGACCAGAGGTGCTCCCAGCGCGGCGGGTCGGGATCGGCCAGGTTGACCCCGGCCAGCCGGCGCTGCATCGCCTCGAACGTCGCCGGGTCACCGGTGAGCGCCAGCGCGTGCGCGTCGGCCCGCGACTCGATCCGGCGCGAGACCAGCGCCTGCACCGGCGTGGTGAGCAGCCCGGCCACCGTGACCAGCGCGATCAGCAGCGGGAACGCGCGCGGCTGGGCGATCGAGTCGACGCCGGCGAGTCGCAGCAGCGGCGTCCAGGAGCCGATCAGGTAGAGCGCCACCACCGCGGCGGCGGCGCCGAGCGCGCCGAGCAGCGTGCCGGTCCACACGTCCCGGTCCTTTGCGTGCCCCAGCTCGTGGGCGACCACGCTCGTCACCTCCGCCGGTTCCGCCTCACGCAGCAGCGTGTCGTAGACGACCACCCGCCGCGTCGGCCCGAGCCCGGAGACGTACGCGTTCACCGCCCGGGTGCGCCGGGACGCGTCGGCGACGAGCACGTCGCGCACCGGTACGCCGTCGCGGGCCGCCATCGCGGTCAGCTCGCTGCGCAGCGGGCCCGGCTCCATCGGGGTGAACCGGTTGAACACCGGCTCGACGAGCACCGGCAGCACGAAGGACAGCACCACCACCAGGGCCGCCGCGCCGGCCGCGCCGAACGCCCACCACCAGCGCGGGGCCAGCCGGATCACGGTGTAGAAGCCGAGCAGCACCAGCGCGCCGATCACCGCGCTCACCGCGTACGACTTGAGCAGGTCGACCGTCCAGCCGCCCCAGCTCTGGGTGCTCAGCCCGTAGCGGACCAGCACGGTGCGCCGCCAGGCCGCGAAGGGCAGGGTGAGCAGGTCGGCGAGGAACATGACGGCCAGCCCGCCGAGCACGGCCTGCGCGATCCAGTGCCCGCCGAAGGGCCGGCCGGCCAGTTCGACCAGGCGCCCGCCCAGCGGGGTGAGGCCGAGCAGCAGCGCCACCACCAGCCCGACCGCCAGCGCCGACCAGGCCGCCGGGCGCAGCGCGCCGTGGAACGCGCGGCCCCGGGCCACCTGCTCGGCCGGTAGCTCCCGCAGCGCCGCCAGCTGGTCGGCTCGCGGCGCGGGCGGCCGGCTCCACGGCACCAGCAGCGCCGTCGCCACGAGCAGCGCCACCGCCAGGCCGGCCAGGGTCAGCAGGGCCCACGCGCGCGGAGTCACCGCCCCGCCTCGCCGTCGTGCCCGGTCCGCGTCATGCCGTCCCCTCCCGCCGTGACCGCTCATCCTATTGCCCGGCGCGCGCTCGGGCCGGCGTGCCCGAGGACCGTCCCTACCGCGCGGCCCGGCATCTGCTCCGGCCCAGCTAGGGCACGGCTCCCGGCCCGGTCCACGGGACGCGGCGTCGCTCGGGCACAGCTACCGCACGGCTTCCGGCCCGGTCCACGCGGCCCGGTGCCGCTGAGGCCCAGCCACGGCACGGCCCCGGCCCGGTCCACGCGACCCGGCGTCGCTCACGGCACAGCTACGGCACGGCCCCGGCCCGGTCCCCGGGCAGCGGACAGGCGGCGGGAACGTCAGGCGATCCGGCGGCGGCCGGTGCGGCGGGGTGCCGGCGCCCGTCTCGGAGCCGGCGCCACGGCGGGCGCGGGTGGCAGCACCTCGACCTCGAACCCGGCCCGCGCGAACACCTCGATCGCCCGGTGCTCGGCCGGGCCCAGGTCGGCCGGGTCGGAGTCGAGCAGTGCGGTCACCAGGCAGCCGGAGCAGCCGGCGCCGCGGTTGCCGCAGGTGTCGCAGTCGATGAGCATCAACGCCTCCTGACGGGTCGCCGGTGGCGCTCGGGGAAGGGGCCACCACCGTCGGTCACCAGAACGCTAACGCTCGGGTACGACAGAACCGGACAACGAGGCAGCACCCGCCGCGAACCCGAACCAGTACGCCGAAGTGGCGCGATCAGCACGCGCCCGACCCCGCCACCTCCCCGACCTGCAGTCGATCAAGCAAGGAACGCGACGCGGCGAAGGTCAGGAACGCGCCAGGCGCCGCAGCAGCGAGTCGGCGCCCAGCGGGTACGCGCCGTGCCGGCGTACCCCGTCGGCGACCTCGCGGTCGGAGGAGACCACCACCACCGGCCGCCCGGCCGGCTCGGCGCGGACCAGCCGGCGGATCAGCTCGTCGGCGGTCTCGCCCTTGCGGGAGAACAGCACCCGCACGCCGCGCGGCGCCGGGGGCAGGCCGTGCATCCGCTCCGCGCCGTCGAAGACCACTGTGACCTCGTCCCCGGTCTGCGCGGCGATCCCGCCCAGCCCGGTGATCAGCCGCTTGCGCTGCTGCTCCAGCGACATCTCGCCGAAGCCGCGCTTGGTGACGTTGTAGCCGTCCACCACCAGGTGCGCCCGGGGCAGCGCGAGGAGTTGGTCGAGGCGGGCCGGGTCGTCGGTGTCGCGGGCCCGCGTCGACGGCCCGGCCGCCGCGGCGCCCGGCTGCTCGGCGAACGCGTCGGCGACGAAGTCGGCCGGTAGCTTGTCCACCGGGTCGAGCGCCAGTTCCCGGCGCAGCCCCACGGCGGCCTGACCGATGGTCTCCAGCAGCAGCCACAGCCGCGCGTCGTCGACCGAGCGGGCCTCCTTGGCGCTGGCCCGGGCCACGCCGGCGGCGGCCTCCGCCTCGGCCAGCCGGGCCCGGGCGCGGCGCAGCTCGGCGTCCGCGTCGGCGGCGGCGCGGGCCGCCCGGCCGCGCTCGGTGGCGAGCAGTTCGGTGGCCTTGCGCTCGCGGGCCTGGGTCTCCCGCAGGGTACGTGTCAACTGGCGGGCCTCCTCGCGGAGCTGACCCAGCTCCTCCCGGACCCGGGCCAGCTCGTCGCGCAGCTTCTCCGCCTCCACCCGGGCCACCGCCCGGTCGTGCTCGGCGCGGGCGGCCCGCTGCTCGGCCTCGCGGACCAGTTCGGCCACGACCGCGCTGTCGGCCTCGGCGCGTACCGCCTCGCCGCTGGCCTCGATCAGTTCCCGCCAGCCGCGGGGCCGGGCCAGGTAGGCCAGGGCGGCCACCTCGACCGGGTCGGCGGCGGCCGGGGCGGTGCCCTCCACCACAGCCGCGCCGAGGTCGCCGGCGTCGGCCAGCACCCGGGCGGTGATCCGCTGCCGGAACAGCGGGTCGGCGGTGAGCTGGGCGGCGATCGCGGGCGCGCCGAGGCGGGCGCGGCGGTTCGGGGCGAACTTGGCGACTCGCCGCAGCGGCACCGGCACCTCGTCGGCGGGCAGGCCGGGCAGCACGGCGGCGGTGAGCGTCACGATCCGCTGCCGGACCGGCTCGGGCAGGGTCGGCTCGGGCTCGACCGGGGTCGGGGCGTCCTCACCTGCACCGGGCACGCCGACCACCGGCTCCTCCGCGGAGGAGTGGTCGTCGTGCGGCTCGGTAAGGGGCATGAGGCAAGTCTCCCACCCCGAACGGGCCCACCGCCCGGTGAGTGAGCCGATCTCTCATCGTACCCCCGTGGTATCTCCTGGGGCCGCAGTGACGGGAGTGTCGGACCGTGCCGCTAGCGTCCCGCGGGTGACACGAGCGGAGTTCGTCCAGGAGTCGCTGGCCGGCCTGGACACTGCGGCGGGCAGCGGGGTGGACCCGGCGCTGCCGCTCTACGCGACCACCTTCGTGGTGGTCGACCTGGAGACCACCGGCGGCGCGCCGGACGGCGGCGGGATCACCGAGATCGGCGCGGTGAAGGTGCGCGGCGGCGAGGAGCTGGGCGTGCTCGCCACGCTGGTCAACCCGGGCGTGCCGATCCCGCCGTTCATCACCGTGCTGACCGGCATCACCCAGGCCATGCTGCTGCCCGCCCCGCCGATCGAGCAGGTGCTGCCGAGCTTCCTGGAGTTCGTCACCGACGCTGTGCTGGTGGCCCACAACGCGCCGTACGACGTGGGGTTCCTCAAGGCGGCCTGCGCGAAGCACGGCTACCGCTGGCCCAACCCCCGGGTGCTGGACACGGCCGCGCTGGCCCGGCGGGTGCTCACCCGCGACGAGGTGCCCAACCGCAAGCTGGGCACGCTCGCCGCCTACTTCCGCACCGCGACCCAGCCCACGCACCGGGCGCTGGACGACGCCAAGGCCACCGTCGACGTGCTGCACGGGCTGATCGGCCGCCTCGGCGGGCACCGGGTCGACACCGTCGGCGAGGCGATCGAGTTCGCCCGCGCGGTCACCCCCACCCAGCGCCGCAAGCGGCACCTCGCCGACGGGCTGCCCAAGGTGCCGGGCGTCTACATCTTCCGGGCCGCCGACGACCGGCCGCTCTACGTCGGCACGTCCGGCGACATCGCCACCCGGGTGCGCAGCTACTTCACCGCCGCGGAGAAGCGGGCCCGGATCTCCGAGATGCTCGCCGCCGCCGAGCGCGTGGAGGCGGTCGAGTGCGCCCACTCGCTGGAGGCGGAGGTCCGCGAGCTGCGGCTGATCGCGGCGCACGCGCCGCCGTACAACCGCCGGTCGAAGTATCCGGAGCGCCAGGTGTGGCTGAAGCTCACCGACGAGGCGTACCCCCGGTTGTCGATCGTGCGCGACATCGCGCCGACCGACACGGCCTACCTGGGGCCGTTCCGGTCCCGGCAGGCCGCCGAGCTGGCCGCCGCCGGTTTCCACGACGCGGTGCCGCTGCGCCAGTGCACCCACCGGCTGTCCCGGCGCACGACCATGCCCGCGTGCGCGCTGGCCGAGCTGGGTCGCTGCCCGGCGCCCTGCGAGCACAAGATCACCCCGGAGGAGTACGACGACGCAGCGGCGACGCCGTTTCGCACCGCCACCCGCGACGACCCCGGTGTGGTGGTGGACGCGCTGCTCGACCGCATCGAGGTGCTGTCGGCCGCCCAGCGCTACGAGGAGGCGGCCGTGGTCCGCGGCCGGCTGGTGGCGGTGCTGCGCGCGGCGGTCCGGATGCAGCGGCTGGCCGCGCTGACCGGCATCGAAGAGCTGGCCGCCGCCCGCCCGGCGGCCCGGGGCGGCTGGGAGCTGGCGCTGGTCCGGCACGGCCGGCTCGCGGGGGCGGGGGTGTCCCCGCCGGGTGTCCACCCGCGACCGACGATCGCCGCGATCCGGGCCACCGCCGAGACGGTGCTGCCCGGGCACGGGCCGGTGCCGTCCGCGACCGCCGAGGAGACCGAGCGGATCCTGTCCTGGTTGGAGCGACCGGAGACCCGCCTGGTCGAGACGACCGCCGGATGGGCCTCGCCGGTGGCCGGGGCGGGGCGTTTCCGTGACCTGCTGGCGAAGGCGGAGAGCGGCGGATCGCACAAAGTCTCGACCGAACGCTCATGACCAACTGACCGATCGGACTACCTCGGCTCCCTTAGTCTGTTAAAGGAGTGCAGACCTGCCCGATTCGCGGGCTCTGCTCCCGGCCGCCGGTTCCCGGCGGCCGAGGGCCGGGGTGAGGAGGTGTCCCAGGTGGACGTCGACGCCGGACACGGCGCCGCCCTGGGTGGCGCGCTTCCAGCCCAGGGCGAACTACCGCTCACCCGCCGCCTGCGTTCCCTGCTCACCTGGCCGACCGCCGACGGTGACCCGGTCACCACACTGGTCCGCGCCCACCGGGGCATCCACGCGAGCGCCGACGCCTCGGTGCTGCGCCGCGCCTACACGATCGCCGAGAACATGCACCGCGGTCAGTTCCGCAAGAGCGGTGAGCCGTACATCACGCACCCGCTTGCGGTGGCGCAGATCTGCGCCGACCTCGGCATGGACACCATCACGCTGGTCGCCGCGCTGCTGCACGACACGGTGGAGGACACCCGCTACACGCTTCAGGCGCTCCAGGAGGACTTCGGCCGCGAGGTCGCCCACCTGGTCGACGGGGTGACGAAGTTCGACAAGGCGTTCTACGGCAAGGCCGCCGAGGCGGAGACCGTCCGCAAGATGATCGTGGCGGCCGGCAAGGACGTCCGGGTCCTGGTGATCAAGCTGGCCGACCGGCTGCACAACATGCGCACGCTCGGGGTCCGCTCGGCCGCCTCCCGGGAGCGGATCGCCCGCAAGACCCAGGAGGTCCTGGTCCCGCTCTGCGACCGGCTCGGCATCCAGACGCTCAAACGCGAGCTGGACGACGTGGTCCTGCTGCACCTGCGGCCGGAGGAGCACGCCCGGATCGCCCGCTTCGTGCACGACCGGCCCGGCTGGGACGCCTACCTCGCCGACGTGGTGGCCCGCACCCGAGTCGCGCTGCGCCGCAACCGGGTCGACGCCGACGTCTCGCCCCGCCCGCGCCACCTCTACTCGATCTGGAAGGACACCGTCGCCGGCGGCCACGCGGCTCCGTACGACCTGCCGCGTATCGCGATCGTGGTGGACGGTCCGGCGACCGACTGTTACGCCGCGCTGGGCGCCGTGCACGGGCTCTGGCGGCCGGTGCCGGGCCGGTTCAAGGACTTCATCGCCTCCCCGAAGAACAACCTCTACCGCTCCCTGCACACGAGCGTCTGCGGCCCGCAGGACCGCACGGTCGAGGTGCTGATCCGCACCACCGAGATGCACCGCTCCGCGGAGTACGGCGTGGCCGCCCACTACCGCTTCCCCCGGGCCGCGGGCCGGGCCGTCGACCGGGCGGACGAGCTGGCCTGGCTGCGCCGGGTGCTCGACTGGGAGCAGGAGACGGTCGACCCGACCCAGTTCATGGAGTCGCTGCGCTGCGACCTGTCCGAGGCGCAGATCCAGGTCGTCGCCGACGGGCGGCAGGTGGTGCTGCCGGCCGGGGCCACCCCGGTCGACCTCGCGTACGAGCTGGGCACCGAGCGCGGCGACCACTGCCTGGCGGCCCGGATCAACGGCCGGCTCGCCCCGCTCTCCTCCGAACTGGAGGAGGGCGACGTGGTGGAGATCTACACCGAGCGCGACACGGAGAGCGGCTTCGAGGCCGACACGGCTCCGCGCGGCCCGCGCCGGGAGTGGCTGGGCTTCGTCAAGTCCCCGCACGCCCAGATGCAGATCAACCGCTGGTTCGCCGAGCACACCGAGCCGGGCATCTCGATCGCCGACAAGGTACGCCTGGGCCGGGCCTCCATCGGCCTGGCGCTGCGCAAGCACAGCCGGGGTCTGGCCAGCGACCTGCCGCTGCTGCGGCTGTCCGAGGAACTGGGCTACCCCGACCTGGAGACGATGCTGGTGGCGGTCTTCGACCGCATCGTCGAGCCGGACACCGTGGTCCAGCAGTTGATCGACCTGGTCGACCACCGGCAGTAGGCGAAGCCGGTTCGCCCGCGTCCGCTCCGCGGCCACTAGCCTGGACCACATGATCCCCCGCGCGCGTGCCACCGGACGGGCCATCGGCTACCAGATCTTCTACCGGCTTCCGGTTCCGCTGCGGCGGCGGCTGGTGCGGCTGGTCGTGCCGAAGTACATCGTCGGCGCGGTCACGCTGGTCCGGGACGCGGAGGCCACCGGCGCGGGCCGGATCCTGCTGCTGCGCCAGCCGCCCGGCTACAGCTGGACGCTGCCCGCCGGGCTGCTGCAACGCGGCGAGGCCCCGGTGGTCGGCGCCGCCCGCGAGCTGTACGAGGAGTCCGGCGTCCGCCTGTCCCCCGACGCGCTGCGCCCGGCGGTGCCGAACGCGGTGGTGCACGCCAAGGGCTGGGTGGACGTGGTCTTCGAGGCGGAAGTGCCGGCGTCGAGCACCGAACTGAAGGTCGACGGCGCCGAGGTCTTCGAGGCCGCCTTCCACCCGCTGGACGACCTGCCCCGGCTCAGCCGCGCCACCGCCAACCTGCTGGGCTACTACGGCATCGGCCCGCGCGCCGGCGAGACCCCGCCGGCCGCGTGAGCACCCCGGTCCCGTACGCGGGCGCCCCGGCGGCGGGGGTCGAGGTGTGCGCGGTGGTGCTGGCCGCCGGCGAGGGCACCCGGCTGCGCCCGCTCACCGAGCGGGTGCCGAAGGCGCTCTGCCCGGTCGGCAACGTTCCGCTGCTGGACCGGGCGCTGGCCCGGCTGGCCGGACTCGGCCTGGCCGGTCCGGAACGGGTCGCGGTGAACGCCTGCTACCTGGGTGACCAGGTGGTCGCGCGGGTGGGCGACCGGGTCCACCTGTCGGTCGAGCCGGACGCCCCGCTGGGCACCGCCGGTGGTGTGGGCCGGCTGCGCGACTGGATCGCCGGCCGGGGCGTGCTGGTCGGCAACGCCGACGCGTACCTGGCCGATCCCCTGGCCCCGCCCGGGCCGGACATCGCCGCGCTGCTGGACGGCTGGGACGGGCACGGCGTACGCCTGCTCGGCCGGCCCGCCGACGACCCGGACGCCCCCGGGACCTTCGACGGCCACGAGTTCGTGGGTTTCTCGCTGCTGCCCTGGCGGCTGGTCCGCGACCTGCCGGCCACGTTCGGCGACCTGGTCCGGGCGGTGTGGCGGCCCGCGGAGGCGGCCGGCGCGCTGACGGTGGTGCCCTACCGGGGCACGTTCTACGACACCGGCACCCCGGCCGACTACCTGGACGCCAACCTGCACGCCGCCGGCCCGGACGGGCTGGTGGACCCGTCGGCGACAGTGACCGGCCGGGTCACGGCGTCGGTGGTGGGGGCGGGCGCGCGCGTGCACGGCGACGCCGACCGGTCCGTGGTGTGGCCGGGCGCGCGCGTCGCGGCCGGGGAACGCCTCCACCGGGTGATCCGGGCCGGGGGCGACCTGACCGTCCCGGCGGCGCGCTGAGGGCCGCTGGCTCTAGCATGGGCCTCGTCGCCGACGAACGGAGAACCGTCCCGTGATCACCGCGATCGTGCTGATCGACTGCGCCACCGACTCCATCCCCGAGGTGGCCGAGACCCTGGCCAACCTGCCCGGCGTCAGCGAGGTCTACTCGGTGGCCGGGCACGTCGACCTGATCGCCATGGTCCGCGTCCGGGAGTTCGAGCAGATCGCGCAGGTCATCGCCGGCAGCATCTCGAAGGTGCCGGGTGTGCTGAACACCGAGTCGCACATCGCCTTCCGCGCCTACTCCCAGCACGACCTGGAGGAGGCGTTCGCGATCGGGCTCGCGAGCGCCGACTGACACGAGCCGGTGACCGGCCCGCCCTGGTGGGCGGACCGGTCACCGTCGACCGTGCGGTACGTCAGCTCTGGCTGGGCACCGGGGTTTCCGTGGTGCCCGGAGCGGGCTCCTCGGTCTCGGTGCCGCCCGGAGCCGGCGACTCGGTGCCCGGGGACGTGGTGCCGCCCGGGCTGGGCGTGCCGCTGGCACTGGTCTGCGGAACCGGGACACCCAGCGTCTGGGCCAGGGCCACCAGCGCGTCGTAGTGCGCCTGCAGGACCGGCAGCGCGTCCTGCGCGATCTGCACCACCGACTGCTCCGAGCCCTGCGAGATCTCGGTCTGGGTGGCCTGGATGGCCTGGACGTGGCCGGCGAGCTGCGCGGTCACCCAGGCCTTGTCGAACTCGGCCCCGTTGAGGTTGTTCAACTTGTCGAGGACCTTCTGCTGGTCGGTGGTCGGGTCGGCCGGCAGCTGCACGTTGAGCTGCTGGGCGGTCGACTGCACCGTCTGGTCCAGCTGAGTGTGGTCCGTGACGAACATCTTGCCCAGGTCCTTGACCTGCTGGTTCTGGCCCTTCTGCTGGGCCAGGTTACCGGCGGTGATCTCGAACAGGTTGACCTGGTGCACCGCCTGCAGGTACTGCGTGTCCTGCGTCGACGGCTGCGCCGCGGCCTGCGCCGCGGCGGCGGGCGCCAGCCCCACGACCACCAGCGCGGCCATCAGGCCCAGGCGTTTGATTCCCAGCATCTTTCCTCCCCCATGAGACGTCGGACCGCACGGATACCCGGCTGACCGGGGTTATTCCTGCGATTCCACCCGTCCGTGTCGGGGGGCGGCGGGGACCGGTGCACCGCGCGCCGGGCGCCGGGCGGGCACAACCGGACGACAGGTGCGGAAGACGGCAGTGGCGCCCGCCGGATGATCCGGCGGGCGCCACTGTCAGTCGTACCGGGAAGGTCAGCGACGGCTCTCGCCGCTGCCGATCTCCTCCCGCTCCGGCCGGTCCTCGACCGGCGGGTGCCCCGGCGAGACCGGCGCCTCGGCCGGCTTCTCGATCGGGTAGAAGAAGCCCCGGATCGCCGGGCCGAGGGCACCGAGCCGGTTCATCTTCTTCGGCACCACCCAGCCAACGTAGTCCAGCGCCGGCGGGTGACCGTCGTGCCCCTCGGCCGAGGTGAGCGGCTGGTGGACCTCGACGAACCGGCCGTCGGGCAGCCGCTTGATGATGCCGGTCTCCACGCCGTGGGCCAGCACCTCCCGGTCGTGCTGCTGCAGACCCAGGCAGATCCGGTACGTGATGTAGTACGCGATCGGCGGCAGGATCAGCAGGCCGATCCGGCCCGCCCAGGTCATCGCGTTCAGGCTGATGTGGAACTTGTCGGCGATGACGTCGTTGGCGCCGGAGAGCGTCAGCACGATGTAGAAGGCCAGCGCCATGGCGCCCACGGCGGTCCGGGCCGGAACGTCCCGGGGCCGCTGGAGCAGGTTGTGGTGCTTGTAGTCCTTGAGGCGGCGCGCCTCCAGGAACGGGTACATCGTCGACAGGCCCACCAGGATGCCGGGTAGGACCACTGTCGGCCAGAACAGCGGTGGGATGACGTACCCGTTGCCGATCGGGATGTGGATCTCCCAGCCCGGCATGAGTCGGGTCGAGCCGTCCAGGAACATGACGTACCAGTCGGGCTGGCTGGCCGCCGAGACCACCCACGCCTCGTACGGGCCGAACAGCCAGATCGGGTTGATCTGGAACATGCCGCCCATCAGCGCGATCACGCCGAAGACGACCATGAAGAAGCCGCCCTGCTTGAGCGCGTAGCGCGGGAACATCCGCTCGCCGACCACGTTCTCGTTGGTCCGGCCGGGGCCGGGCCACTGGGTGTGCTTCTGCTTGAACACCAGGCCGAGGTGCACGCTGATCAGCGCCACCAGCAGACCCGGGACGAGCAGCACGTGGGCGATGAAGAAGCGGCTGATGATGATGGTGCCGGGGAACTCCCCGCCGAAGATCGACGAGCTGACCCAGGAACCGATCACCGGGATCGACAGGATGATCGCGGAGGCGATCCGCAGACCGGTGCCGGACAGGCCGTCGTCCGGCAGCGAGTAACCGGTGAAGCCGGCCAGGAAGCCGACCCAGAACAGCAGCGAGCCGATGATCCAGTTGGTCTCACGCGGCTTGCGGAACGCGCCGGTGAAGAACACCCGCAGCATGTGCACCACGATCGCGGCCATGAACAGCAGCGCCGCCCAGTGGTGCATCTGCCGCATGATCAGGCCACCCCGGACATCGAACGAGATGTCCAGGCTGGAGGCGTACGCGGCCGACATCGGGGTGCCCCGCAGCGGCGCATAGCTGCCGTTGTAGATGACCTCGGTCATCGTCGGCTCGAAGAAGAACGTCAGGAAGACGCCGGTCAGCAGCAGGACGATGAACGAGAAGAGCGCGATCTCGCCCAGCAGGAACGACCAGTGGTCGGGGAAGACCTTGTTCAGCAGCTTGCGCAGGGGCGTGGCCACCTGGAAGCGGTCGTCCACCGCCCGCGCGCTCTTGGCCGGCAGCGCGGCGGCATCAAACTTTCGGCGCTTCATGGCCGCTCCCAGAAGTCGGGACCGATGGTCTCGGTGTAGTCGGACTTCGCCACGAAGAAGCCCTCCTCGTCCACCTCGATCGGCAGCTGCGGCAGCGGCCGGTTCGCCGGGCCGAAGATCGGCTTGGCGTTGTCGGTGATGAGGAACTGGGACTGGTGGCAGGGGCAGAGCAGGCGGTTGGTCTGCTGCTCGTAGAGGCTGGCCGGGCAGCCGGCGTGCGTACAGATCTTGGAGTACGCGACGTAGTTGCCCCACATGTAGTCGCCGTGGCCCTTGCGCTCGTTCGCGGCGCGCGACTTCTGCGCGTCGTCCTCCCGCAGGTGGATGAGCAGGGTGGGCGAGTCGGCGTGCTTGTTGCTGACGCCGCCGTCGATGCCCGGGAACACGGTGAGCTGGCCACCGACGCTGACGTCGGCGGGGCGGATCGGACGGCCGTCCTCACGGATCAGCCGGATCTTCTTGCCGCCCTCGCCCGGCTGGAAGCCGGTGGTGAACATCTGGTTGTTCTTGTGCGGCTGCTCGATCAGGCCACCGATCAGCGGCGCGGCGGCCACCGCGCCAACCGGCGCGAGACCGGCGAGCAGCGAGATGCCGAGCAGCGGCCGGCGGCGTACGCCCATCTCGTCGGCCAGGTAGAGCATGGTCTCACCGGTGATCTTGCGACCGTCCGGGTCGTCGACCTGATCGTGCCGGTCCTGGATCGACACCTCCTTGGGCAGCAGCTTCTTGCCCCAGGTCAGGATGCCGAAGCCGATGCCGAGCAGCGCCAGGCCGAGCGTCACGCCGAGCAGCGGCGTGTAGAGCTTGTCGCCGCCGCGACCCGGCTCCCACTGCCACGGCCACCAGATGTAGACCACCAGGAAGGCGGTCGCGAAGACGCCGGTCAGCAGGAACATCAGGGCGACGGTACGGGTCAGCCGGCGCTCGGCCTTGCTGCCCGGGACCACCTGCGGCTCGTAGTGGACGATCTCGATGTCGTCCCGCCGGGCGCCCTCCTGAACGACCTCGAACCGGGAGAGCCGGGGGTCGTTCACGTCGAGCGGCTCCGGGCCACGCTGGGCCTGGTGCTCGGTGTGGGTGCTCATGCCGTCACCTCGCTACGGGTGACGCCGGGGGTCGGCGCCACAGCACTGGAACCATTGATCCGTCCGGTCACGACTTGCCCGCAATCCACAGGCTCGCGAAGACCAGCGCGACGATACCGACCAGGAAGATCGCGATGCCCTCGGTCGACGGGCCGTAGCGGCCCAGGTTGAAACCGCCCGGGTCGCCGTCGTGCTTCAGCGTCTCCTGGATGTAGGCGATGATGTCCGCCTTCTCCTCGGGCGTGATCTGGTTGTCACCGAACACCGGCATGTTCTGCGGGCCGCTCAGCATCGCGGCGTAGATCTGCCGGTCGCTGGCCGGCGCGAGGCTCGGCGCGTACTTGCCGGAGGACAGCGCGCCGCCGCCACCGCCGAAGGCGTGGCACTGCGAGCAGTTGATCCGGAACAGCTCGCCACCGGTGGCCAGGTTGGCGCCCTCACGCAGGTTGCCGTTGGGCACCTCCGGACCGCCACCGAGCTCCTGGATGTACTGCCCGAGCTGGCGCACCTGCTCGTCGGTGAACTGCGGCGGCTTGCGCATGGCCTGGGCCTCCTGCCGGGCCATCGGCATGCGACCGCTGCTCACCTGGAACTCCACCGAGGAGGACCCGACGCCGATCAGGCTCGGACCACGGCCCTCGACGCCCTGGGCGTTGCGACCGTGACAGGTCACACAGCTCACGTCGAACAGCGCCTTACCCTCGTTGCCTGCGGCGGTCAACGGCGGGTTGTCCTGCGCCTGCACGCCGGGGGCGAAGACGGTGTAGGCACCGCCGGCCAGCATCAGCGCGGCGAACAGCCGGACCGCGGCGCCCAGCCGGCGGCGGCCCCTGCTGCGCGCTACGGGCCGCCCGCGCAGCCGCGCGAGCAGACCGCGTCGGCGGTCGTTGTCAGAAGTCATGACCTGTGTCCTTAACCGGTTGGACCTTGTCTCAGGGGACGGAGCAGCGGCGCGGTTCGTGACGCGCCAAGATCACTGGAGCCAGTAGATCATGGCGTAGAGCCCGATCCACACGACGTCCACGAAGTGCCAGTAGTAGGACACGACGATCGCCGAGGTCGCCTGCGCCGGGGTGAACCGGCCCATGGTGGTGCGGATCATGAAGATGATGAAGGCGACCAGACCGCCGGTCACGTGCAGACCGTGGAATCCGGTGGTGAGGTAGAACATCGACCCGTAGCCGTCTTCGTTGATCTTCACGCCCTCGTGCACCAGGGTCCGGTACTCGTTCAGCTGACCGAGTACGAAGATCAGACCCATGATGAACGTGATCGTGAACCAACGCCGCAGGGCGTGGACGTCGCCGCGCTCGGCCGCGAACACGCCGATCTGACAGGTGATCGAGGAGAGCACCAGGATCACCGTGAACGTGGTCGCGTACGGGATGTTCAGCACCTCGGTGTGCTTCTCCCACTGCTCCGGCGCAGCCGCGCGGATGGAGAAGTACATCGCGAACAGCGCCGCGAAGAACATGAGTTCGCTGGAGAGCCACACGATCGTCCCGACGCTGACCATGTTGGGTCGGGTCAGGGAGTGGATCCGGCTCTTGTCAATGGCTGGGGCCGCAGTCACGCGGTCATTATTGCCCCTGACCGGGACCGACGATCAGCGGGGTGCCAAACCCGCCCCCTCCGTGGCCCGATCGTGGTGGTCCGCTTCGCCTGACCTACCCTGAAAAGCGTGCTGCACGTCGATCAGATCATCGCCGTCACCTCGGCCGTTCCGGCGACGCTGGCGGCGGGAGGCGAGAGCGCCCCGCCGCCGTTCACCGTGGCCCGGGTGTTCACCGAGACCCGGCTGGACAGCTGGCTCACGCTGGGCATCGTGCTGGCCGCCGGCCTCTACCTCTACGGGGTGCACCGGCTGCGGCTGCGCGGCGACCGCTGGCCGGTCATCCGTACCGTGTCGTTCCTCGGCCCCGGCCTCGGCGGCATCGCGTTGGTCACGCTCACCGGGCTCGGCGCGTACGACACCGCCCTGCTCTCGGTGCACATGGTCCAGCACATGGTGCTGTCCATGATCGCGCCGATCTTCCTGGCGCTCGGCGCGCCGGTCACGCTGGCGCTGCGCACGCTGCCGGTACGCCCGCGCAAGCGTCTTCTCGCGATCGTGCACAGCCGCATCGCGCGGATCTACAGCTTCCCGCTCGTGGCGTTCACCATCTTCGTGGTGAACCCGTTCGCGCTCTACTTCACCGACCTCTACGAGTTCACCCTGCGTCACGAGTGGGCGCACGAACTGGTCCACGCGCACTTCATCGCCACCGGCTGCGTCTTCTTCTGGCCGCTGCTCGGCCTCGACCCGCTGCCCGGCCGCTGGCCGTACCCGGCGCGCGCGCTGCTCATGCTGCTCTCGGTGCCGTTCCACACCGTGCTCGGGCTCACCATCATGCAGAGCACCACGCTGTTCGGCGGCGACTGGTACCCGTCGCTCAACCTGTCCTGGTCCGACCCCTGGAACGACCAGGTGGTGGCCGGGGGCGTCCTCTGGGCCGGCGGCGAGTTCGTCAGCGTCACCATGCTCGCCGTCCTGGTCGTCCAGTGGGTCAGACAGTCCGAGCGCGAGGCCCGCCGGCTCGACCGCGAGCTGGACCGCCAGGAGGCCCGCGAGCGCGCCGCGGAAGCCAGCGCCTGAGGCCCCTTCAGGGGTACGCCCCGAGCCCGCCCGGGCGGGGCGACAGGCCGAACGTGACGCCCGCTACGATCAGCGGGCAGCTACGAGGTGGGAGCCACGTCACGATGAGCGATCGTCTTTGCACCGTCCTGCTCTACAGCGACGACCCGAAGGTCCGCGACCGGATGCGGCTGGCCGTGGGCACCCGGCCGGCGCCCGGCATCGAGATCGAGTTCGTCGAGGCCGACGAGTACGCCGCCTGCGTCCGGCTGGTCGACGACTACGAGATCGACCTGCTGCTGCTCGACGGTGAGGCGAGCCCGGGTGGCGGCATCGGCATCGCCCGCCAGATCAAGGACGACCGCGACGACGCGCCGCCGACCTGCGTGGTGCTGGCCCGCGCCGCCGACCGCTGGCTGGCCGCGTACGCCGAGGTCGACGCCACGCTGACCCACCCGCTGGACCCGGTGATCGCCGGCAGCACGGTCGCGGAGCTGCTGCGCCGCACCCACGCCGCCGCCTGATCCCCCGGCCTTCGCGCGCCACGGCGACGCGGCCGTGCCGCGCCCCAACCGCTTTCCTCACGCCGCTCGGGAGGCCCGTCATGGGCGAACGGACCTGGCCGCTTCTGCTCAACGCGCTGCTGCGCGGCGAGGAGCTCTCCACCGCCGACACCGCGTGGGCGATGGGCGAGATCATGGCCGGCTCGGCGACCCCGGCGCAGATCGCCGGCTTCGCCGTGGCGCTGCGCACCAAGGGCGAGACGCCCGCCGAGCTGGGCGGCCTGGTCGAGGCCATGCTGACCCGCGCCGTGCCGGTGCGCCTGCCCGACGAGGTACGCGACACCGCGCTGGACGTGGTCGGCACCGGCGGTGACCTCGCGCACACGGTGAACATCTCCACCATGGCGGCGCTCGTGGTCGCCGGGGCCGGCGTCCGCGTGGTCAAGCACGGCAACCGGGCCGCCTCCTCCTCGTGCGGCACCGCGGACGTGCTGGAGGAGCTCGGCGTACCGCTGGACCTGGCGCCCGAGCAGGTGGCCCGCTGCGTCACCGAGGCCGGCATCGGCTTCTGCTTCGCCGCCCGCTTCCACCCCGGCATGCGCCACACCGGCCCGGTCCGGCGCGAGATCGGCGTACCCACCGCGTTCAACTTCCTCGGCCCGCTGACCAACCCGGCGCGGCCCCGCGCGGGCGCGGTGGGCTGCTTCGACCGGCGGATGGCCCCGGTGATGGCCGCCGTCTTCGCGGCCCGCGGCGACTCCGCGATCGTGGTACGCGGCGAGGACGGCCTGGACGAGTTCAGCACCGGCGCGCCCACCCGGGTCTGGGTGGCGCAGCAGGGCATCGTCACGGAGGCGCTGCTGGACGCGGCGGAGCTCGGGGTACCCCGGGCCACCCTGGCCGACCTGCGCGGCGGAGACGCGGCCTACAACGCCGACGTGGTACGCCGCCTGCTCGCCGGCGAGACCGGCCCGGTGCGGGACGCGGTGCTGGTCAACGCCGCCGTGGCGCTGTCCACCCAGGGCCCGCTCGACGGCGATCTGCACGAGGCGCTGCGGGCCAACCTGGGCCGCGCCGCCGAGGCCGTCGACTCGGGCGCCGCCGCGGCCGCGCTGGAGCGCTGGCTGGAGGTCGCGCGCGCCGCCTGACGCGGGCCTGGCGCGGGTGTTGTCGTACCCGCGTGCCAAACTACACGGGAGTTATTTTCCGTTTTCGGTCTTTGGTCCACCGGCCCGCGCCCCGTCGCCCCGGCCGGTGCCCGGAGCGAGAGGAGCCACCCGTGTCTGACCGCGAGCTGCACTGCGACACCTGCGAGGACGTCGTGCTGTTCGAGGCGCCGCCCTGCGGCGACGGGCACGGCGTCGACTGCCCGGAGCTGATCTGCACCGGCTGCGGCGCGGCCGTGGTGATCGCCACGTTCGCCTTCCGGCCGACGCGCCTGTCCAGCCGCCGCACCCGCCGTCCTTCTCACCCCCAGGCCGCCTGACCTCCCCTTCCGCCCTTGCGGCGCCTTCCCCTGCCGCACCACGCCGCACTCCTTCCGCGCTGCGCCGCGTCGTTTCTGCACCACGTCGTTCCCGCGCCGCGGCACTTCTGCGCCATCTCGTTCCCGCCACGCGCTTCCGCGACGTCATTCACGCGTCACGCCCTCTCCACGCCACGTCGTTCGTGCGCCAGGCCCTCCCCTGTGGCCACACGGCGCCGCACCCTTCCGCGTGCGACGCGCACTCCCCTGTGCCGCAACGCGCCCCACTCTTCCGCACCACGCCCCACCGTTGCGCGCTGCGCCCCACCGTTCCGCGCTGCGCCGCCCCTCCGGGCTGCCCCTCCACGCCGCGCCGCGGCACCGCGCGGCCACCTCCCCTCCCCGCCACGTGCACCCGACGGTCCGCGGCTCGTGATCAAGGAGTTTGTGTCCCCACAGTCGTCCAGCCGGACACAAACTCCTTGATCACCGCTTGGTGGCCGGCAGGTGGTGGGGGCTCCCCACCCGAAGCGGTGATCAAGGGGTTTGTGTCACCGACGGCGCGCGAAATTGCCTCAAACTCCTTGATCAACGACGCCGGGCGGGAGCGCGCAAGGCGGGAGCGCAAGATGGCCGACGCGCGGGGCGGCGGACGCTGGGCGGTGACGGTGAGCGTCCGGCGGAAGGGCGTCGGCCCTGGGGGGTAGGGCGTTGGGCGGTGCCTTAGGCGTGAGTGTCGGCGGTGACCTCGTGACGGCACCCGGTCTTGGGAGCGGCCCGCGGTTCCGCCCATCGGGACCAGCCGCGCGAGTGAGATCTTGGTAGGAAATGGCCCCTATAGGGGCGCTTTCCTTCCAAGATCTCTTGTGGTCCTGGCAAGTGGAACGGCGCTCCCGGTGAATGGAACAGTCGTGCGGGCGTGAGCCCGAGTGGCGCATCGGAGCCCGAGCGGAAGAGCGCCAGACCGACCGTACGGGCGGTGATCATGAGGTTGACGGGGACAAAAAGGACCGCCAGTGCCGCCAACTTCATGATCAACGCGAACAGCGCAAGGCGCCGAGGGAGGCGGGAGGGGGAAAGCGGCAGGCCCGCTCCCCCGGGAGGGGTGCGGGCCTGCGGCTGGTGCTTCGGGTCAGTGCTCGGCGGTGCGGCGGGTGCCGGAGTAGTACTCGAAGAGCAGCCCGCAGGTGGCGAAGACCACCGCCACCATGCCCAGTCCCAGCAGCCAGAACTGCCAGAACACCAGGCCGAGACCGGCGATCGCGGCGGCCAGCGCCAGACCGAACGGCCAGTAGCTGCCCGGGCTGAAGAAGCCGACCTCACCGGCGCCGTCGGCGATCTCGCCGTCCGGCCGGTCCTCGGGGCGCAGGTCGATACGGCGGGAGACGAACCAGAAGAAGCCGCCGCACATGGCGCAGAGCAGGAAGGAGAGCAGCAGCGCCACGGTGCCGATCCACTCGATGTGGCCGTTGCTGTCGGCGTACGTCCAGGCGCCGTAGAGGATGGCCGCGCCGAGGAGGAACGTGGCGATGGTGAGGAAGATCTTCCACTCGGTCTTCATGCCGGACCTCTCAGCTTCCCGCGCCGGCCTGGGCGTCGGACGGGTTGAAGTTGTTCACGTCGCGCCGGGTGTCGAACGGCTTCGTCTCGGTGGCGTACTCGGGCTCACCGATCTCGCCGAGCGCCTCCTGGGTCGACTTGCCGGCCTTCTTGGCGGCCAGGAACTGGTCGTACTTCTCCGGCGAGACGACCCGCAGCTCGAAGTTCATGAAGGCGTGGTAGCTGCCGCACAGCTCGGCGCAGCGGCCGACGAACGCGCCCTCCTGCTCGATGCTGGAGACCTCGAACGTGTTGCGCACGTTGCCCGGCATGACGTCCCGCTTGAACAGCAGCTCCGGCACCCAGAACGAGTGGATGACGTCGCGGCTGGTCTCCTCGAACCGGATCGAGCGGCCGCTGGGCAGCACGAGCACCGGGATGACCTCGCTGGTGCCGAGCACCGAGGCGACGGTGTTGGCGTCGCGGCCCTGGCCGTCGCGGTAGTTGAACTGCCAGTTCCACTTGAACGCCACGACCTCGACGGTGACGTCCGGGTTCTTCGACTCCTTGATCACGTCGGTCTGCACGACCGCCGTGTAGTAGAAGAGCACGGAGACCACGAGGATCGGCGCGATGGTGTAGAGGAACTCCATCGGCAGGTTGTAGCGGGTCTGCACCGGCAGCTCGTTGCCGCGCTTGCGGTAGCGGACCACGCACCAGAAGATCAGGCCCCAGACGAACACACCGACGGCCAGCGCCGCGATGCAGGACGCGATCCACAGGTCGTACATGCGGTGCGACTCGGGCGTGATGCCGCCCTGCGGCCAGCCGAACCCGCCGAACGCCTTACCGACGTCACAGCCGGTGAGCGAGACCAGCAGCGCCGCCGCGCCGAGACCGAGCCCGGCGATTCGACCAGCACCACGCCGCCGACGTCCACCGGCCCCCGGGGAAGCGCTGTCCCGTACGGCCGAGCGCCGTACCTCCGAACTCCTTGCGACCACCTGGTCCTGCCTCCCTAGCGCGCCGCGGCGGTTGTTCTCCTTGACACCGACGGCAAAGGCGTCACCGACGGTCGCAGATTACTCGACCATGACCGGCCAGGCCGTCTTGGGGTCGCTGTCCACCCCCATCGGGGGGATCTTGGGCGTAACCGGGCGATAGCGTGGACCGTCATGAGCGCCTCCCCGGTCTACCTGGACGCCGCCACCGCGGCCCCGCTGCATCCGGTCGCGCGGCAGGCGATGCTGGCCGCCCTGGACGACGGCTGGGCCGACCCGGCCCGTCTCTACTCGGCGGCCCGCCGGGCCCGCCAGCTCCTCGACGCCGCGCGGGAGGCCGCCGCGCAGACGCTCGGCGTCCGCGCCGACGAGCTGTCCTTCACCCCCAGCGGTACGGCGGCAGCGCACGCCGCAGTGCTCGGTGGTCTGGCCGGGCGGCGGCGGGCCGGGGCGACGCTTGTGCACTCGGCGATCGAGCACTCGGCGGTGCTGCACGCCGCGCAGCGGCACACCGCCGCCGGCGGCGCTGCGGTGTCCGTACCGGTGGACCGGCTGGGCCGGGTGGAACTGGACGCCTGGGCGGCGGCGGTGGCCGCGCCCGGCGTGGCCATGGCCGCGCTGATCGGGGCCAGTCACGAGGTGGGCACCGTGCAGCCGGTGCCCGCCGCGGCGGAGTTGTGCGCCGAGGCGGGCGTGCCGCTGTACGTGGACGCGGCGCAGCTCGCCGGCCGGGCGCCGCTGCCGGCGGGCTGGTCGGCGCTGACCGCCAGCGCGCACAAGTGGGGCGGGCCGCCCGGCGTCGGGCTGCTCGTGGTGCGCAAGGGCGCCCGCTGGGAGACGCCGTATCCGGCCGACGAGCGGGAGTCGGGGCGTACCCCCGGGGTGGTGAACCTGCCGGCGGTGGTCGCGGCGGCGGCGAGCCTGCGCGCGGCGGCGGCCGACGCGGCGGCCGAGGCGGCGCGGCTGGGCCCGCTGGTGGACCGGATCCGGGCGCGGGTGGCGGCCGAGGTGCCGGACGTGGAGGTGGTCGGCGACCCGGTGGACCGGTTGCCGCACCTGGTGACGTTCTCCTGCCTGTACGTCGACGGCGAGGCGCTGCTGCACGCGCTGGACCGGCGCGGGTTCGCGGTGTCGTCCGGCTCGTCGTGCACGTCCTCCACGGTGCGCCCGTCGCACGTGCTGGAGGCGATGGGGGTGCTGTCGCACGGCAACGTGCGGGTGTCGCTGCACCGGGAGACCACCGAGGCGGACGTGGACCGCTTCCTGGCCGAGCTGCCCGGGATCGTGGCGGACCTGAGGGCGCAGGCGGGGGTGACGGACCTGTGAGCGCGACAAGCGAGCCGGACGAGGTGCTGGACTGCCGGGGGCAGCGCTGTCCCCTGCCGGTGATCAATCTCGCCCGGCTGGTGCCGGGGTTGCCGGCGGGCGCGGTGGTGCGGGTGCTGGCCGACGACCCGGCCGCGGCTGTGGACATCCCGGCGTGGTGCCGGATGCGCGGGCACGAGTTCCTCGCCGCGCACGAGGGTCCCGCCTACGACGTCCGGGTGTAAGGAAGGGCCCCTTCTTAACGCCTCCGGTAGAGGAAGGGCCCCTTCTTAACGCACGCCGGCGGCCGTCAGCTCAGGTAGGCGAGGATGCCGGGCAGCGGGTCGGCCGCCACTGCGGTGTCGACCACCAGGCGCGGGCCGATCAGCGGCTCGTACTCGGCGCGGCGGCGCAGCGTCAGCTCCCAGGTGCCGTCCTCGGGCGGGCGCGCGTCGACCCGGCGCCGGTGCTCCTCCTCGTCGCCGCAGTGCACCTCGATCACCCGCAGCGGCACGCCGGCCCGTTCGGCCACGTCGTGCCAGAGGCCGCGGGCGCTGGCGACCGGGTTCACCGCGTCGACCACCACGCTGAGCCCCAGGCCGAGCTGCACCTCGGCCAGTCCGGCGACCGCGCCGTACGCGGCCATGCCGGGCACGTCACCGGTGAGGCCGTAGCGGTGCAGGGCCCGCTCGACCGGGTCGACCGGCAGGACCGGGGCACGCAGGGCGACGCCGACCCGGGCGGCCAGGGTGGTCTTGCCCACGCCGGGCAGCCCGGCGAAGGCGACGAGGACCGGGCCGCCGGAGCCGGGGCGGACCGCGTTCGGGTCCACCCCGCCCGCCGGGACGGCCGGGCCGGTCACAGCAGGTGCGGCCGGACGTCCTCGGCGGCCGCGTCACCGTACGACTCGGCGAGCCGCTTCACGAACAGGTCGCGGCGGACCTCGTACTCCTGGCCGCCGAAGTTCTCCAGCACGTGCGTGGCGAGCAGGCAGCCGACCTGGGCGGCGCGCTCCAGGCCGACGCCCCAGTCGAGCGCGGCGAAGAATCCGGCCCGGAAGCCGTCGCCGACGCCGGTCGGGTCGACCGCCTGGATCTCCCGGGCGATCGGCACCCGGATCGTGCCGATCTCCCGGCCGGCGATCTCCACACCCTGCTTGCCCAGCGTGGTGACCCGGACCTTGACCCGGTCGAGCAGCTGCTCGTCGGTCAGTCCGGCCTTGCTCTGCAGCAGCGACTTCTCGTACTCGTTGGTCATCAGGTAGTCGGCGCCCTCGACCAGGCCGAGCACGTCCTCGCCGTCCATCCGGGCGAGCTGCTGCGACGGGTCGGCGACGAAGGCGTAGCCCCGGTCCCGGCACTCGCCGGAATGGCGGATCATCGCGGCCGGGTCGTTGGCGCTGACCAGCACCAGGTCGAGCCCGCCGAGGCGCTGCGCCACCGGGGCCAGCTCGATGTTGCGGGCCTCGCTCATCGCCCCGGCGTAGAAGGAGGCGATCTGGCACATGTCGGTGTCGGTGGTGCAGACGAAGCGGGCGGTGTGCGCCACCTCGCTGACGTGCACCGAGTCGCAGTCGACGCCGTGGCGCTCCAGCCAGGAGCGGTAGTCGGCGAAGTCGGCGCCGACCGCGCCGAGCAGCACCGGGCGAAGCCCGAGCTGGGCCATGCCGAAGGCGATGTTGGCGGCGGTGCCGCCGCGCCGCAGGACCAGCTCGTCGACGAGGAAGGAGAGCGAGACCTTGTCGAGCTGGTCGGCGATGAGCTGGTCGGCGAACCGGCCGGGGAAGCTCATCAGGTGGTCGGTCGCGATCGAGCCGGTTACGGCGATCTTCATGTCAACCCTCGTGGTCGGGAGCACGGCGCGGTCAGCCTACCGGCCCCCGGACCGGACGGACGGCGGTCGGTCACCAACCGGTCGATCAGCGCACATCCGGACGTCACACGCGGGGGGTACGACGAAACGGCGGGCCGCCCCACCCGGGACGGCCCGCCGTTTCGTCGTCGGTGCGTCGACTCAGCTGAAGGAGTCGCCGCAGGCGCAGGAGCTGCCCGCGTTGGGGTTGTCGATGGTGAAGCCCTGGGCGTCGATCCGGTCGGCGAAGTCGATGGTCGCGCCCGTCAGGTAGGGGGCGCTCATCCGGTCGACGACGACCTCGACACCGTCGAAGTCGGTGACGACGTCACCGTCGAGCGACCGCTCGTCGAAGAACAGCTGGTACCGCAGGCCGGAACAGCCACCCGGCTGCACGGCGACCCGGAGCCGCAGGTCGTCGCGGCCCTCCTGCTCGATCAGGGCCTTGACCTTCTGCGCCGCGACGTCGGTGAGGACGACGGTGCTGGGGGCCTTGGCCTCGGTCGACTCGGTCTGCGCTGGCGTGGTCACGTGGAAGTCTCCCTGCGCGGTATTGGTCCGGACGTCCTGGCCAACGCCGCACGTCCGCCAGTGATTCCCGGTGTGGTCCGTCTTTCGATCGTACGCCGCCGTCGGCGTCACCACCCGGCGGCGTGACCAGCGGAACCGGTCAGCGGCTCCACTGCCCGGCCAGCCGGGCGCCGAGCGCGCGCAGTCCCTCGGCCGGCCGCGTCATCGCCGCGTCCGTTCCCCCGTGCTCCTCGCCGCCGAAATGCTCCACCAGGCTGTACGCGTCGGTCACGCCCGCCGCCGCGGCTTCCCGCCGTCCGGTGCTCACCCGTCCCGCCAGCACCACGCAGGGCACGCCCCGGTCCCGGGCGGCTCCGGCCACGCCGGCGACCACCTTGCCGCGCAGCGACTGGTGGTCGAACGAGCCCTCGCCGGTGATCACCAGGTCGGCGGCGTCGAGCGCGGCGTCCAGCCGCACCGCGCGGGTGACCAGCCCGATGCCGGATTCGCACCGGCCGCCCAGCGCCAGCACCGCCGCGCCGAGGCCGCCTGCGGCGCCGCCGCCGGGCAGCGCGCCCAGCCCTGGCGGGCAGCCCGGCAGGCGCTGCGTCAGCACCTCCGCCCAGCGGGTCAGCGCGGCGTCGAGCAGCAGCACGTCGGCCCGGTCGGCGCCCTTCTGCGGGCCGAAGACGCTGCTCGCGCCGTGCAGCCCGAGCAGCGGATTGTCCACGTCGGTGGCGGCGACGAGCGTCGCGCCGCGCAGCCGGGGCTCGCCGTCGAGCGCGGCCACCGCGGTGAGCGCCGCGCCGCCGTACGGCAGGGCCCGGCCGGCGTCGTCGAGCGGCGTGACACCCAGCGGTACGAGCATCCCGGCGCCGCCGTCGTTGGTGGCCGAGCCGCCCAGCCCCACCACCACAGTGCGCGCGCCCGTCTCGACCGCGGCGGTGACCAGCAGCCCCAGCCCGTACGAGGTGGTGGCCTTCGGGTCGCGTTCGGCGTCGGCGAGCAGGTGCAGGCCGCACGCCTGGGCGCTCTCCAGGTACGCCGTGCCGTCGTCGGTGAGCAGGATCTCACCGGTGGCCGGGCGGCCCAGCGGGTCGACGGTGGGCACCGGCAGCCGGCGTCCGCCGAGTGCCTCGGCGAGCACCTCGACGAACCCGGGTCCGCCGTCGGCCAGCGGCCGGACCAGCAGTTCGTCGCCGGGGGCGACGTCCCGCCAGCCTTCGGCGACCGCGGCGGCCACCTCGGGGGCCGACAGCGTGCCGGCGAACTTGTCCGGGCAGAGCAGCACGCGCATGCGCAGCAGTGTGGCAGGCCACATCCGAGGCGGCTGCGGCGCGGGCGCGCTGTGGGACCATGGGGGCGTGACTTCGACCTGGGTTGAGCCGTCCAACACCGCCACGGCGCTGCTTCTCCTCGGCCGCGGCAGCGACCCCGCCACCGAACGTGGCGTGGAGTGTCCGGGTGATCTTCCCGCGCCGAGCGACCCCGACCTGGTGGCGCGCGCCGCCGCCGCGAAGGCCGCGCTCGGCACGAAGGTGTTCGTGCTGGGGCACCACTACCAGCGCGACGAGGTGATCCAGTTCGCCGACGTGACGGGCGACTCGTTCAAGCTGGCCCGGGAGGCGGCGGCCCGGCCGGACGCGGAGTACATCGTCTTCTGCGGCGTGCACTTCATGGCCGAGAGCGCCGACATCCTCACCTCGGACGCGCAGAAGGTGATCCTGCCCGACCTCGCGGCCGGCTGCTCGATGGCCGACATGGCGGTGCTGTCGCAGGTCGAGGCCGCGTGGGACACGCTCACCGACCTGGGCGTCGCGGGCGACACCGTTCCGGTGACGTACATGAACTCCTCGGCCGACATCAAGGGTTTCGTCGGCCGCAACGGCGGCGTGGTCTGCACCTCGTCCAACGCCAAGCGCGCGCTGGACTGGGCGTTCGAGCAGGGCGGCAAGGTGCTGTTCCTGCCCGACCAGCACCTGGGCCGCAACACCGCGGTGCTGGAGATGGGCTTCTCGCTCGACGACTGCGTGCTCTACGACCCGCACAAGCCGGGCGGCGGGCTGACCGCCGAGCAGCTACGGGACGCGAAGATGATCCTGTGGCGCGGGCACTGCTCGGTGCACGGCCGCTTCACGCTCGACAGTGTCAACGACGTACGCGAGCGGGTGCCGGGCGTGAACGTGCTGGTGCACCCGGAATGCCGGCACGAGGTGGTGAACGCCGCCGACCTGGTGGGCTCGACCGAGTTCATCATCAGGACGATCGAGGCGGCGCCGGCCGGTTCGGCGTGGGCGGTTGGCACCGAGCTGAACCTGGTCCGCCGGCTCGCGCTGGCCCACCCGGACAAGCAGATCATGTTCCTCGACCGGGCGGTCTGCTACTGCTCGACGATGAACCGGATCGACCTGCCGCACCTGGTGTGGGCGCTGGAGGAGCTGGTCGCCGGCCGCGTGGTCAACCAGATCACCGTCGATCCGGACACCGCCCGACACGCCCGGTCGGCGCTGGACCAGATGCTCGCGCTTCCGGGAGCCTGATCACCCTCGGTCACCCCGCTGGCACGGAAACGCACCGGACACCCCGGTTCGTGCCCTCGCTGGTGATGTGACCGATTCCATTTTCGTCACGGAGGGCTATGCTGCCGGGGCGATGACACACGCGGCCCGTTTTCCCATGACCGCGTTCCGGGTAGCGATGAACTCGTGGACCCATCACTAGACACGGCAGCACCCAACGCGCTGGAGGTTGCGTTGACCGACGACGTCCTGGTCGTACACGGAGGCACTCCGCTTGAAGGGCGGATCCGCGTGCGCGGCGCGAAGAACCTGGTGTCAAAGGCGATGGTGGCCGCCCTGCTCGGCGACACACCCAGCCGACTGTTCGACGTGCCGCGTATCCGTGACGTCGAGGTGGTCCGCGGTCTGCTCGGCCTGCACGGCGTCAAGGTCAGCGACGGCGACGAGGAGGGCGAGCTGGTCTTCGACCCCTCCAACGTCGAGAGCGCCAGCACCGACCAGATCAACGTGCACGCCGGTTCCAGCCGGATCCCGATCCTGTTCTGCGGCCCGCTGCTGCACCGGCTCGGCCACGCGTTCATCCCCGACCTGGGCGGCTGCCACATCGGCCCGCGCCCGATCGACTTCCACCTCCAGGCGCTGCGCGAGTTCGGCGCCACCGTCGACAAGACGCCGGAGGGCCTGCACCTGTCCGCGCCCAACGGGCTGCACGGCACGAAGTTCGCGCTGCCGTACCCGAGCGTGGGCGCCACCGAGCAGGTGCTGCTCACCGCGGTGATGGCCGAGGGCGTCACCGAGCTGCGCAACGCGGCGGTCGAGCCGGAGATCATCGACCTCATCTGCGTGCTGCAGAAGATGGGCGCGATCATCAAGGTGCACACCGACCGGGTGATCGAGATCCAGGGCGTCAAGAAGCTGCACGGCTACACCCACCGGCCGATCCCGGACCGGATCGAGGCGGCCAGCTGGGCGGCGGCGGCGCTGGCGACCCGCGGGCACGTCGAGGTGCTGGGCGCCCAGCAGGCCGACATGATGACCTTCCTGAACATCTTCCGCTCGGTCGGCGGCGAGTACGAGGTCACCGACCTGCGCCCGCCGCGCGGCGGCAGCGCGGGCCAGGAGGGTGGCATCCGCTTCTGGCACCCGGGCGGCGAGCTGAACGCGGTGGCGCTGGAGACCGACGTACACCCGGGTTTCATGACCGACTGGCAGCAGCCGCTGGTGGTCGCGCTCACCCAGGCCCGCGGCCTGTCGATCGTCCACGAGACGGTCTACGAGCAGCGGCTCGGCTACACCGAGGCGCTGAACACGATGGGCGCCAACATCCAGGTCTACCGGGACTGCCTGGGCGGCACCCCGTGCCGCTTCGGCCGGCGCAACTTCAAGCACTCCGCGGTGATCGCCGGGCCGAGCAAGCTGCACGCCGCCGACCTGGTCATCCCGGACCTGCGCGCCGGGTTCAGCCACCTCATCGCGGCGCTCGCCGCCGAGGGCACCTCCCGGGTGTACGGCGTGGACCTGATCAACCGCGGCTACGAGGACTTCGAGGCCAAGCTGGCCGACCTCGGCGCGCACGTCGAACGCCCCTGACCGTCCCGGTCCCGCGCCCGGTGCACCCGTGATGTGCACCGGGCGCGGCCGGTTGGCTACCCTTGCCGCGTGCCGTCGCTGTTTCGCCGCAAGTCCACCGACCTCGTCGAGGAATCCGTCACCACTGTGACGACCGACGAGGAGTCCTCCGCCGACCGCCCCCGGGGCTACACGCCCAGCAAGAAGGAACTCGGGCAGGTCACGCCGAAGCGCCCGGTCGCCGGCCGCCGGCCGACCGCGCCGGCCAAGCCGCTGACCAAGGAGGAGGCCCGCGCGCAGCGCCGCGCCGCCCGCGCCGAGGCCGCCGCCGAGTTCCGTCGCGAGGGCGGCCCGCGTGACCGGGGCCCCGAGCGGCTGCTGGCCCGCAACGTGGTCGACTCCCGGCGTACGGTCGGCACCTGGTTCTTCGGCGGCGCGCTGATCGTGCTGGTCGGCTCCAACCAGGCCATGCCGCCGATCGTGCGGCTGCTGTCCAACCTGCTGTGGGGCGCGCTGGCGCTCGGCGTGCTGATCGACTCGGTGCTGATCTCCCGGAAGATCAAGCGGCTGATCCGCGAGCGCTTCCCGAAGAGCACCGAGAAGCTCGGCTCGATCTACTTCTACGCGATCATGCGGTCGATCACGTTCCGCCGGATGCGCGCTCCCGCGCCCCGGGTGAACATCGGCGACAAGGTCTGACCGGCCTCGCTTCGAATCGGCCCCTTCCCGCCCCGGCGGTGAGGGGCCGTTCTCGTGCGGGAACCGGCCGACGTCTTGCGGGCAGCGGCCGCGCTCAGGCCACGCCGAGCAGGCGCAGCAGCGCGGTGGTGGCCGCCGCCGCGACCACGACCAGCACGAACGGCGCCCGGCGCCAGGCGAGCACCAGGCCGACCAGCACGCCGGCGGGCCGGGCGTACCCGGCGAAGCCACCGGCCTCGGTCAGCGCCGCGGTGGCGGCGAGCGCGGCCAGCAGCGTGGCGGCGCCGACCGGCAGCAGGTGCCGGGCCCATTCGGGCAGGTCCAGCCGGTCCCGCAGCAGCACCCCGGCGACGCGGAAGCCGTAGGTGCCGGCGGCCAGGGCGAGGATCACGGCGATCAGCACGAGACCTCCCCGGCCCGTACGCTCCGGCCGTCAGCCGCTTCGTTTCCGTCCGGCGCGGCATCCGGCTCGGACGACGCGGCGGGCGGGCGGCGGCGGGCCAGCAGGGGCAGGGTCAGCGCGGCGAGCGCGAGCAGCACCGGCAGCCCGGCCGGCAGCAGCGGCGTCGCCAGCACGGCCAGGCCGGCGCCGAGCAGCGCCACCCGGCGGGTCTCCCGGTCACGCAGGCTGGGCAGCAGCAGGGCGGCCAGCCCGGCCGGGAAGGCGGCGTCGAGTCCCAGGGCGGCCGGGTCGCCGGCCGCGCCCCCGGCGAGCACGCCGAGCGCGGTGCCGGCGTTCCAGGCCAGGAACAGCAGCACCCCGGCTAGCCAGAACGCCCGGCGCCGCCCCGGTCCGGCCGGGCGGGCCAGCGCGAACGCGGTCGCCTCGTCGGTCATCAGGTGGCTGCCGAGCATCCGTTGCCAGCGCCGGGTGCCGAGCGCGCCGCCGAGGGCCAGGCCGAACGGCAGGTGCCGAGCGTTGAGGAGCAGGCCGGCGAGGACCGCCGCGAGCGGGCTGCCCGCCACGACGAGGCCCACGGCCATGAACTGGGCGCCACCGGCGTAGACGATCGCCGACATGGCCAGCGTGGCCCAGGCGGGCAGGCCGGCCGCCACCGCCACGGCGCCGAACGACGCGCCCACGGCGAGCATCGCCGCGCCGATGGCGGCGACGTCGCGGAGCACCCGGGCGTCGCCCGTTCGGTATGCCGTACGCATGTCCATTATCCTGAACGCGAGAACGCTTGTTCGTCAAACCGAACAAACCGACCGTTGGAGCGAACACATGGCGATCGACCCCGCTCCCCCACTCGCCACCATCGCGGCAGCGCTGCGCCGCGAGCGCGAACGGGCGGGCCTGTCGCTGACCGAGCTGGCCCGCCGCGCCGGCATCGCCAAGTCCACGCTGTCCCAACTGGAGTCCGGCGCCGGAAACCCCAGCGTGGAGACGCTCTGGGCGCTCGGCGTGGCGCTGGACGTACCGTTCAGCCGCCTGGTCGAACCGCCGGTCGCCGCCGTGCGGGTGGTACGGGCCGGTGAGGGCCCCCGGATCCGCTCCGAGCACGCCGACTTCTCCGCCACCCTGCTCGCCGCCGGGTCACCGCACGTGCGGCGGGACGTCTACGTGATGGAGCTGGAACCCGGTGCGGTACGGCTCGCCGAGGCGCACACCCCGCGCAGCGTCGAACACGTCGTGGTCGCCGCCGGGCGGATGCGCGTCGGTCCCGAGACCGACCCGGTCGAGCTGGGACCCGGCGACTACGCCACGTTCCCCGGTGACACCCCGCACCGGTACGAGGCGCTGGCCCCCGGCACCTTCGCCGTACTCGTCATGGAGCACCCGTGACGGCGGCGGGCGCCCGGTAGAGCCGGGCCACGACCTCCTCGATGTCCGGCTCCACGATCGCGATGTCCCGCAACGTGGCCAGGCCGGCCAGCCCGGCCACCACCTCGGCGACGGTCGCCTGTTCCAGCGCGAAGACCAGCCGCCGCCCGTCCGCCTCCACCCGCTGCACCGGCGCGCCGGGAAGCAGCGGCGGCTCGGGCAGCGCCGCGTCCAGCTCGGCGACCACCATCCGGCGCGAGCCGTACCGGCGGTGCAGCTCGGCGATCGACCCGTCGTGCACCACGCGCCCGTGGTCGATCACCACGAGCCGCCGGCAGAGCCGCTCGATGTCGGCCAGGTCGTGCGTGGTGAGCACGAGCGTGGTGTCACCGGCCCGGCCCAGCTCGGCCAGGAAACCCCGCACCGCCTGCTTGCTCACCACGTCCAGGCCGATCGTCGGCTCGTCCAGGAACAGCACCTCCGGGCCGTGCAGCAGCGCCGCGGTCAGCTCGCCGCGCATCCGCTGTCCGAGCGAGAGCTGCCGGACCGGCGTGTCCAGGAACCCGTCCAGGTCGAGCAGGTCCCGGCAGCGGGCCAGCCGGGCCGCGTGCTCGCCGGCCGGCACCCGGTAGACGTACCGCAACAGGTCGAACGAGTCCCGCAGCGGCAGGTCCCACCACAGCTGCGAGCGCTGCCCGAACACCACCCCGATGCGCAGCGCCAGCCGCGTCCGGTCGGCCACCGGGCGCAGCCCGCACACCCGGGCCCGCCCCGCCGACGGCGTCAGCACGCCGGTGAGCATCTTCAGCGTCGTCGACTTCCCGGCGCCGTTCGGGCCGATGTAGCCGAGCATCTCGCCGCGCTCCACCCGCAGGTCGACCCCGTCGACGGCGGTCACCGTCCGCTTCTCGCGGCGCAACCGCCCGGCCCGGACCCGGACCGTGAACTCCTTGCGCAGCCCGTCCATCTCGATGACGCTCATGACCCCGTACTCCGGTAGTGACGGACCCCGACGCGCCAGGCCAGGGCGGCCAGCGCCGCCGCGACCACAGCGACGCCCGGCGCGGCCCAGCCCGCCCAGGACGGCAGGCCGAGCGGGTCGGCGCGGCCCAGCAGCGCCAGCGCCGGGTGGTAACTGACGAAGGCGAACCCCATCCCGTACGCGAACAGCGCGCGGAACCAGCCGCCGTACACGGTGACCGGGTACGAGGTGAAGTCGCGCCCGCCGTAGGTCACCGAGTTGGCCAGCTCGCCCGAGTCGACCCAGTAGAACGACACGGTGGCGGTCAGCACGAAGACCGAGGCGAAGAAGACCACGGCGGCCAACGGCGCGACGACCGCCAGCGCCACCCGGGCCGGTGTCCAGTCGATCCCCGCCGACGCCAGCGCGAACAGCAGCACCGCCAGCCCGAACACGGCCCGGGACAGCTTGCGCAGCGGCAGGTCCATCAGCAGCAGCTGCGGCAGCGCGCCGAGCGGGCGGACCAGCACGGCGTCGAAGAGGCCGGTGCGCACGTACCGGGGAAGCCGTTCGATGTTGCCGACCAGCAGGTCGGCGGTGGCGAAGCCGCACGACGACAGCCCGACCACGACGAGCGTCTCGCGCAGCGTGAAGCCGCCCAGCTCCCGCGTCACGCCGAAGAGCACCAGGACGGTGACCACGTCGAACACCGTCGCGCCCACGTTGCCGACCAGGTCCACCACGAACGAGGTGCGGTACGCCGCCTGCGAGCGCGCCTGCGCGCCGAGCAGCGCCCGGTACGCCCGCAGCTCAGCCAGGTCAAGCGCCCTGGGCGCGCTGCCGCGCTCAGCCACCCTGGACCACCAGACGGCGCTCGGCGCGGCGCTGGACCAGCCGACACAGCGCCAGCAGCACCACCACCCAGCCGGCCTGCACCCCGACCAGGGCGAGACCGGTGGACACCGGCTCCCGCTCCACCAGCACGTCCAGCGGCACCTGGAGGATGCTCGGGAACGGGGTGGCGTACCGCAGGACCGCCTCCAGCGGACCCGGCAGGAACCCGAGCGGGAAGTAGAGCCCGGCCAGCACGCCCGAACCGAGCGTCCACAGGATCATCGGGCCCCGGACGTCCTGCAACCAGTACGCGGTGGCGTTGACCAGATAGCGGCAGCCGAAGCAGACCACCACCGCGAGCAGCGCGGAGAGCAGGAACAGCGGCACCGTGGCCCAGTGCCGGGGCACGTACACCGCGAAGAACAACGGCCCGATCACCAGCGGCGGCACCAGCCGGGCCAGCGCCGCGAACCCGGCCCGGCCCAGGTCGGTGGCGAGGTAACTGGTCACCGGATGCACCGGCCGCAGCAGGTCGGCGGCCACCTCCCCGGTGCGGATCCGGTCGGCCAGGTCGGTCCAGCCCCAGACGGCGACGACCGCCAGTAGCCCCTGGCCGGCCCAGACGAACGTGGCGAGCTGCGCCCGGTCGTAGCCGGCCACGGTGCCGGCCGCGCCGGTCGCGGCGAGGAAGATGTAGCAGCGCAGAAAGCCGAACACGGTGTTGGTGCACAGCCCCGCCACGGCGGCTTGGCGGTAGGTGGCGTGCCGCCGGAACCCGGCCGCCGCGATCGCGCCGAATGTCCGAAACCATGGGGTAACGTGTGCGCCGGTGGGTGGTGCCACAGTGGCGGTGACCGAGCCCACGCCGTTACCCTCCTTCCGCAGCCACGACGTGCTGGACCGGGCGACTGTACCGGCACGTCCGGGCCCCCGCGCGAGAATTTCCAATGAGGTGACACCGCCGTGAGCGAGCGACGCGAGCCGGCCCCGGGGCCGTCCCGCGCGAGCGGCGGGAGGGGTTGCCGATGAGCGGCTGGGGCAGCTGGCGCGAGCCGGCCGAACCGGCCTGGGCCGCCGAGCCCACCCACGAATGGCAGCCGCAGTTCCCCGGGCAGCGCTACCCCGGTGACATCGGCATCGAGAACCTGACGCCGCGCCGCCGCGCCGTGATCGGCCGGGCCGAGGTACGCCCGGTCAGCCCCGCGCCCGACGCCGACCCGTACCCGGTCAGCCCGGCCGGCGCGAACCCGATCAGTCCCGCCGGCGCGCACCCGGTCAGCCCGGCCGGGTTCCACCCGGTCAGTCCCGCGCCCGACGCCGATCCGTATCCGGTCAGCCCTGCGGGCGCGCACCCGGTCAGTCCCGTCGGATTCCATCCGGTCAGCCCGGCGTCCGGTGACGCCTACCCGATCAGCCCCGCCGGTCCCCGGCCGGGCCGTGCGGCGCACGGCGGGAGCGGGCATCCGGTCCGCCCGGCCGGCCCCCGCGACGCGCATCCGGTCAGCCCGGCGGGTCCGCACGGCCCGCATCCCGCCGGCCCGGCGGGTCCACGCGACGAGCGCCCGGTCAACCCTGCGGGGCCCCGCAGGGCCGATCCGGTGAGTCCCGCGGGTCCGCGCGGCGACGTGTACCCCGTCAGTCCGGCCGGTCCAGGCGGCACGTACCCGACCAGTCCGGCCGGCCCACGCGGCACGTACCCGACCAGTCCGGCCGGCCCACGCGGCGGGCACCCGGCCGGTCGAGACGGCACGTACCCCATCAGTCCGGCCGGCCCACGCGGCGCGCACCCGGCCGGTCCACATGGCACGTACCCGACCGGTCCAGCCGGTCCGCGCGGGGCCGAGCCGGCGAGGTCCGGCGGTCCACGCGGTGACGGCCCGGCCGCTTCCCGCGGGGCGTACCCGGTCGGGCCTGCGGGTCACGGCGGCCAGCGCCCTGCCGGCAGCCCTCCGGACGATCGTCGCGGGCACCCTGCGGACGGGGGACGGCCCTGGCCGGAGGATCGGCACCGCACCGGCCCGCCCACGCCGCCCGAGCAGCGGCTCGACCAGCGCTGGGTACGTCCCGATGCCGCACCGCGTCGGCCGTCCCAGCCCGGCTGGATGCCGGAGCCGAACGAGTTCCCGCACCACGCCGAGCGCCCTGCCGACCGCCCGCACCAGGCCGACGGACGCCGCGCCCCGGTCGAGGGCCAGGCCGCCGCGTCGGAACAGCGGTGGGGCTCGGCGCCCGACGCGCGGCGGGACCGCTCCCCCGCCGGGCGCCGCGAGTCCATGCCCGACGGACGCCGCGACCGCTTCCCGGACGAGCGCCGGGATCCGCCGTTCGACGGGCGGCGTGACCACGGTGCCGGGCGCCCGGCCGATCGGCGCGACGACGCTGTGCCGCCGCTGGAGCGGGGCGCGGCCGGGTGGGGCCAGCCGGGCCGGGACGGTTGGCGCGGCACCGACGGTGACGGCTGGCGTGACCCGAGCCGCCGTCCCCCGGCGGAGCGGCGTGAGCCGGTGGACGGCCGTGCCCCGGCAGATCACCGCCCGCCGACTGACGGCCGTGCGTCGACGGACGGCCGTCCCTTGGCAGGTGGCCGTGCGCCGGGCCGGGAGGCCGCCGCGTACCCGGACACCCAGCGCCGCGCGCCCGAGAACGGGCATCCGCAGACCGAGCCCGACCGGTACGGCGCACCGCGTCCCGGCGCCGACCAGCGGTGGCAGGGTCAGCGCCCGCCGGCCGACCGGTCCCGCCCGCACCAGGGCGAGTGGCCCATCATCGAGCCGCGGTCCCGTCCCGAGCCGGACACGCGCCGGCCGGACGAACGGCAGCGCCCACAGGCGGAACGGCCGGCGCCGCAGCGGTACCCGATGCAGCCGTCCGACGCCGCCCACCCCGACGCACGCCACCCGGAGCAGGGCAGTTCCGTCCGCCCAGGCTCGCGGGACACCCGGCCGACCGGTCCGGGCAGCCAGTCCGACCTGGCCGGTCACCGCGACGAGGTGCGCTCGCAGCCCTCCGCCACCCGGCCACCCAGCGCCATGCCCCGTCCCGAGCCCGATCGGCCACAGCCGGACGCCGCCGCCCGTCCCGAGACCCGCACCCCGCAGTGGCCGACGCGGCCGGACGCCCTCCGGCCCGGATCGCCCGACCGGAGTCCCGCGCAGCCGGAAGACCGCCGGGCGTCGCAGGACACGCGCAGGCCGGCCCCGCCGGACGAGCGCCGGTCCACGCCGCCGAATGAGCGCAGCTCGACGTCGTCCGACGAGCGCACTTCGGCAATGCCGGACGAGCGCAGACCGGCGTCGTCGGACGAGCGCAGGCCGGCGTCGTCGGACGAGCGCAGGCCGGCGTCGTCGGACGAGCGCAGGCCGGCGTCGTCGGACGTGCGCGGGCCGGACGAGCGCAGCTCGACGTCGTCGGCCGGGCGCAGGCCGGCTCCGCCGGAAGAACGCAGGTCGTCGCCGCCAGCGCAGTGGCCGGTGCGGCCGGCCAGTTACCCGCCGCCCCGGGTCGCCGAGGGCCGGGAGACGGCGCCTGTCGAACCGGCCGCACACACCCGCCCCGACGACCGTCCCCGGGTCGCCCCGGGACGCCCTGATCCGGTGCCGCCGCCGGCGGCGCCCGGCCGTTCCGGGGAGGGCTCGGCCACGCCTCGGACCGGCGACACCCCGCGTCCGGCGTCTCCTGCGCCGCAGGCCGGCGTGCCCGTCGTGGGCACTCCCGCTTCCGGCGCGGTCACCCCCGCCGCGCCGCCTTCCGACGCGCCCGTTACCCGGGCGCCCGCTTCGGTCGTGCCGGTTTCCGGAGCGCGGCCTTCCGGGGTGCGCGATTCCGCCCCGCCCGTCTCCGGCCCGCCGCAGGACCGGACCGGCGAGCGTCATGACCCGCCTTCCACCGGCCCGGTGAGCCCGGCCCAGGCCGCGACGGCTCGTCCGGCACCGCCCGCTTACCCGGGTTCCGCGCCCGCACAGCAGAGCACCGACAGGCCGGCCGTACCCACGCCGGCTCGGCCGGCCGAGCAGCGAACCGAGGCCAGGCCCGCCGACTCGGTAGAGCAGTCGGCCCCGATCGCGCCCCGGCCCGCCGCCGAACCCGTCGCCACCGCCAAGCCCGTCACCACCGCCGAACCGGCCGCCGGACCGGACACCGGAGCCACGCCGGGTGCGGATGCCGGTCGTCGCGAGTCCGAGGTGAGCGCCCCCTCCAGGTCTGCCACCGGGACCAACCAGCCCGACGCCGACGTCAGCGCCCCCCGGCCCCTGCCCGGCACCGCGCGGACGGCAACCGGCCCGTCCATCGACCCGACCGACGAGCAGCCGGAGCGAGCCGAGCACCCCCACGCGGAGACGGCGACTCCGTCCTCCCCGGCCACGAAATCCGGCCCCGAGGCATGGTTCCGCCCCAGCCAGCCCGTCGAGGCCCCGAAGCCGCCGGAGATCTTGGAAGATTTCGGCCCCTCTGGAGGCCATTTCGTACCAAGATCTTCGGCGGACCGAGCTGAGCCGGCGACGACGCCTCCAGGGATGCCCGTGGGAGACGGTGCCGCGACGTCGGCCCGTGCCTCCGCGGTGGCTGCGGGCGGGGTGGTCAGCGCCTCGACGCTGCCGGGGACCGGCGTCACCACCCCATCCGACGCCGCAACCAGCAACGACACCCCGGCCGCCACCAGCACCAGCACGTCCACAAGCACCGCCGACACACCGACCGACCGCGACCCCACCGCCGACGCACCGACCGACCGCGACTCCACCGCCGACGCACCGACCCGCCCCACACCGACGGCCGACGCGCCGGCCGGTGGCACACCGGCGGAGCGAGGAACTACCACCGAACCGGCGGCCGGGCGCCTGGACACGCCGGCCGGGCCCGCCACCAGCGGCGAGAACGCGCGCAACCGCATGCTCGCTGACACCGGAAGCGACGAGCCGGTCACCGACGCCGAGCCGCCGGTCACTGTGGAGGCAGCACCCGGCGCGACCGCGCCCGCATCGGATACCGCGCCGAACGGCGCCACTCCCCTCGTCGACGCCGGAGCCACGCAGGGCGCAGCGGCATCGGAGGCTGTCGGTGGGGCACCGACAGAATTGACGACCGCCGCCGACCTGGACGGGCCCGCTCACACCGACAACAGGGCTGCCGCACCGGAACCGGTCAACACGCCGGTCAACAGCGACCGCAGCGACGTCACAGCCGCGCAACCGGCATCCGTCGGCATCGGCGCCGACGCCGAGCGCATCAGCATCGCAACCTCGCAACCGGAGCCCGTCGGCCTCCGCGCCGAGGCCGACCGCACCGGCATCTCGTCCTCGCAGCCAGAACCCGCCGACGTCGAGCGCGCCGACATCTCGTCCTCGCCGCCAGCACCCGCCGACGCCGAGATCGCAGGCCCGCCGCCGGTCCCCGCCGACACCGAGGCCGACGGCGATCGCACCGAGACAACCTCGCCGCCGGAGCCCGCCGACGCCGACCACACCGACGTCACAGCGCCGCAACCGGAGCCCGCCGACACCCCGGCCGCCGCGCCGCCCGACGCCTCCGACAGCGAGCCCACACCGGCCGACGCGACCGGTGACCCGGACCGCGCAGACGCCGAAGCCATCGACGATGATCCCGTAGCCCACACCGACGCCGCAGCCGTCGACCCAGAGCACGACCGCGAGCCCGCACCACCCGAGCCGACCGACGCGCCGACCGGTCAGACCGATGACGCGCCGACTCCCCGTACCCAGGAACCGGAGGCCGAAGCGGACGCCGCGCCGGTGGCACCGCCGCCGCCCCCGGCGGACCCGGAGCAGGCCCTCGCCGCGGTCGGCTGGCGGCTGGATCCGCGTACGCTGCGCGAGGAGGCGCCCGATCCGGCGCAGTTGCGGCTCATCCGGGACGGCCTGACCGGCAAGCTCGACACCACACTGGACAACCGTGGCCGGGCCCGGTTGCTGAGTCTGCGGGCGGTGGCGTCGCGGATCCTCGGCGACCTGGACGACGCGCTCGGGGACGCGCGGCTGGCCGTCACGTACGCGGAGTCGACTGGTGAGCTGCGGCGTACCGCGCTGGCCCGCGCCCGTCTGGCCGAGGCGCTGCGGTGGCGGGGTGACCACGCGGAGGCCGACCGGCTCTTCGCCGAGACGAACTCGCCGGAGCTGCCGGACCCGCTGCGCGCGTTGCTGCACGAGCACGCCGGGCGGAGCTGCTACGACCAGGGCCGGCTGACCGAGGCGTGCCTGCACTTCGAGCGGGCGCTGGACCTGCGGCACGGCGAGGACGCGGCGATGAACGCGCGCGTCGAGGTGGCGCTGGACGCGGTCGCGGAGCGGGCCGCCGCCGACGGTTTCGGTCCCGCGCCGCGCCGGCCCGAGGAGGTGCTCGGCGCCCCGCGTCTCCCGGTGGCGACGTTCGACGAGGAGCAGCAGCTCTGGGGGTACGCGAACGCCGACGGCGAGATGGTGATCGCCCACCGGTACGCCGAGGCGCAGCCGTTCCACGAAGGGCTGGCCTGGGTACGCCGTCCGGAGGCGTCGCGCTGGGCGCTGATCGACACGTCCGGCGCGGCCCTGATCGAGGCGAACAACGGCTACCGGGCGGTGGGTGCCTTCTCCGAAGGGCTGTCCTGGGTGTCGATGGACGGCAAGGGCCGCTGGATGGCCGTCGACCGGATGAACATCGTGCGGATCCCGCCCGGATACGAGGAGGTCAGGCCGTTCCGCAACGGACTGGCAGCGGTACGGCAGAACGGCGGCTGGGGCGCGGTGGACCTCACCGGCGAGGTGGTGGTGCCGACCCGGTACCACGGTCTCGGCACGCCGCTGGCCGACGGGCGGAAGGTGGACGGGTTCACCGCCGACGGTCTGGCCGTGGTGGAGCTGGCCGGTCGCCGGGGTGTGGTGGACCGCGCCGGGCGGGTGGTGGTCACGCCGGCGTACCCGAGCGTGGTGGTGCATCCGGTGGCGTTCCTGGTCGCCACGGAGTCGGGCCGGTGGGGCGCGCTGGACCGGCGCGGCGAGCCGCTCATCGACCCGGTGCATCCCGGCCGCGCGGCGGTGGTCGCGGAGATCGACCGCCTGCTCGCCGACGCCAGCCCGGTGCTCTGACCCGCGCCCGGCGCCACCCGGACCGGCGGCGGCCCCGGCCGTGCCGCCCGCGCCGCAGGCGGGGAGCGCCGGACGGCGTCCGGTACCGGGCAGGACTAGGGTCGGGAGCATGGAATTCCGTCACCTGGGCCGCTCCGGCCTGATGGTCAGCGAGATCTCGTACGGCAACTGGATCACCCACGGCTCACAGGTCGAGGAGGACGCCGCGCTCGCGTGCGTCCGCGCCGCTCTCGACAGCGGCATCACCACGTTCGACACCGCCGACGTGTACGCCGGCACCCGGGCCGAGTCGGTGCTCGGGCGCGCGCTCAAGGGTGAGCGCCGCGAAGGGCTGGAGATCTTCACCAAGGTCTACTGGCCGACCGGGCCGGGCCGCAACGACAGGGGCCTGTCCCGCAAGCACATCATGGAGTCGATCGACGGCTCGCTGCGCCGCCTGCAGACCGACCACGTCGACCTCTACCAGGCCCACCGGTACGACTACAGCACGCCGCTGGAGGAGACGATGGAGGCCTTCGCCGACGTCGTACACGCCGGCAAGGCGCACTACATCGGCGTCTCCGAGTGGAAGGCGTCGCAGCTGCGCGAGGCGCACGCGCTCGCCCGCGAGCTGCGCATTCCGCTGATCTCCAACCAGCCGCAGTACTCGATGCTGTGGCGGGTCATCGAGACCGAGGTGATCCCGGCCAGCGAGGAGCTGGGCATCGGTCAGATCGTCTGGTCGCCGATGGCGCAGGGCGTGCTGTCCGGCAAGTACCTGCCGGGCCAGCCGCCGCCCGCCGGCTCCCGCGCCACCGACGAGAAGTCCGGCGCGAACTTCATCGCGCGGTTCCTCAACGACGACGTGCTCACCCGGGTGCAGCGGCTCAAGCCGCTGGCCGAGCAGGCCGGGCTGACGATGGCGCAGCTCGCCGTCGCGTGGGTGCTGCAGAACCCGAACGTCGCCTCGGCGATCGTCGGCGCGTCCCGGCCCGAGCAGGTGCACGACAACGTGAAGGCGGCGGGCGTGAAGCTCGACGCCGACCTGCTCAAGGCGATCGACGAGATCGTCGAGCCGGTCACCGAGCGGGACCCGGCGAAGACCGAGAGCCCGGCGCAGCGTCCGTGACGCCGCGTCGTTCCCGGGCCGGCTCGCTCCGGCCCGGGAACGGCCGGTCGGCTACTGCCAGAAGCGGATCAGGGCGAACCCGATCTGGTACAGCTCCCGTGGCAGCCCGAGCGCGTCGCCGACGGCGAACACCGCGCCGAAGAACGCCCGGTTGATCTGCGGGCTCCACAGCAGCGCGAACAGCAGGATGAAGCCGTACGGGGCGAACAGGTCGTACATCCGCCGGTAGGCGGGGCTGAGCCAGGGCTGGAGCATGTTGCCGCCGTCCAGGCCCGGCACCGGCAGCAGGTTGAGCACGCTGGCGGTGAGCTGGAGGAACGCGAGCAGCCCGACGCCGGCCCAGAACTCCAGCGGCCCGCCCAGCTCGGGGCCCCACGCCACCGCCGCCACCAGTATCAGCGTGAACAGCACGTTGGTGGCCGGCCCGGCCAGGCTGACCAGCGTGTGCCGCAGCCGGCCGGGGATGGCGTGCCGGTCGACCCAGACCGCGCCGCCGGGCAGGCCGATGCCGCCGAGCAGCACCACGACCACCGGCAGCACGATCGACAGCAGCGGGCTCGTGTACTTCAGCGGGTTGAGCGTCAGGTAGCCCCGGTGGGCGATGTCCCGGTCACCGGCCCGGTACGCGACCACGGCGTGGGCGTACTCGTGCAGGCACAGCGAGACCAGCCAGCCGGAGACCACGAAGAGGAACACGTCGAACCGGACGTTGCCGTACCGGTTCCAGGCCATCACCCCGCTGGCCACGAAGAGCGCGACCAGGGCCAGGAAGATCGGGCTCGGCCGGAACGCCGCCCGGGGCACGCCGAGGACCAGCGGCTCGCCCGGGCGGTCGTAGCCGGTCATTCGGCCGGGGGTTGCAGGCTCATCCGGTAGTCCACCCGGTCGTCCTCGACCAGCACGACGGTGGTGACGCCGGATGCCGCGAGCTCCCGCCAGGTCTGGCCGATCCACGACTCGGCGTCCGCCTGGCTCGTGAACGACTCACCCGGCCCGTCGACCGCGTCGCCGTTCGTGCCCTCGTACCGCCAGCTCCACGCCATGCCGCGTCTCCCCTCGCCGCCGTCGTCCCGCAGGACGCCAAACCTCCGCAAGCCTAGTCGCCCGCCCACGACGCTTCACCCCTCGACCGGCGCGGGCCGACGCGCGGGTGCCCGCAAGGTTCGGCCGTCACCAACGGGGTATCCACGCCGGACGTCGTCAGCGAGGGAGGACACCATGCGGCCGTTGCGGGAGATGGACACCGAGGAGGTGCGGGCGATGGCGGTACGCGGCGGCATCGAGGCGGCCCACGAGATGGACCGGGAGGAGCTGCTCGACGCGCTCCTCGCCCGCCCCGGCGAGGGAGCCTGGCAGGAGGATCCGAAGCCGGTTGACGTGAATCCCAACGACTATCGCTTCGAGGCCCCCGAGCGCCGACCGCGATGAGCCACCTCTCACTGCCCCACCCGGGCGGGGGCATCTAAGGTACGGAGCATGTCCGTTGACGGGTGGCACACCCTCCTGGTGCTCGGCGGTATCCGCTCCGGCAAGTCCGAGTTCGCCGAGTCGCTGGTCGCCGACGCGCCCACGGTCCGGTACGTGGCCACCGCCCCCGCCGGGGACCCGGAGGACACCGAGTGGGCGACCCGCCTCGCGGCGCACCGCGCCCGCCGGCCGGGGAGCTGGACCACCGAGGAGACCGCTGCGGACCCGGGCCGGCTGGCCGAGGTGATCGCCACCGCCGGGCCCAACGAGACGCTGATCGTGGACGACCTGGGCGGCTGGGTGACGGTGCTGCTCGACCCGGCCCACCAGCCCGCCGACGACACCGCCACCATCGCCGAGCTGGCCGCTGCGGTCCGGTCCAGCGAGGCCCGGCTGGTGCTGGTCAGCCCGGAGGTCGGGCTGTCCCTGGTGCCCACCACGCCGCTGGGCCGCGCGTTCACCGACGCGCTGGGCGCGACGAACCGGGCGGTCGCCGACGCCTGCGACGCGGTCGCGCTCGTGGTGGCCGGGCAGGCCGCGTGGCTCAAGCCGGCCGCCCCGGCCCCCGCCCACGCGGCGCACACCGTCCCGCCCGCCGGCACGTCGCCCGAGGCAGGGGCGCCCGAGGCCACGCCGGCCCAGACCGTGCCGACCGAGGCCGCGTCCGTCCGGGCCGTACCGGCCGATCTCGGCGCCGGGGACGTGACGCTGCCCGAGGTGCTCACCCCGGCCGCCGCCCCGGTGCCGGCCGCGGCCACGCCGGAAGCGCCCGGTGCGGGTGACTGGGCCGCCCCCACCATGGCGCTGCCGATGATCGCCACCGGCCTGGTGATCCAGCCGGGCATGGAACTGCCGATGCCCGACGACTACACCGGTCCGCAGGCGGTCGACCGGCTCGCCACGCTCGACGTACCCGGCGCCGGTCTCGGCGTGCTGGAGCAGGTGGTCGGCTTCGCCGCGGCCACCCAGGGCACCTCCACCCCGCGTCCCTGGGACGCCGTGCGGGTGCTGCTGATCCACGGCGACCACGCCGGCGGCGCGTCGGCCGGCGCGGTGCCCGGCGAGTCCGCCCGCCGCGCCCGGCAGGCCCGCGCCGGCCGGGGCGCGCTGGCCCGGCTGGCCGCCGAGAACCGCGCCGATCTCCAGATCGTCGAGGCGCCCACGTCCGCGCCGATCGAGGACGGCCCGGCCCTGCCCGCCGACGAGGTCGAGGCGGCGCTGCGCTACGGCTGGCGGCTCGCCGAGCAGGCCGCCGACGCGGGGGTACGGCTGCTGGTGCTGGCCGCCTGCGGGGCCGGCGCCGAGGCGGCCGCCGCGGCGGTGCTCGCGGCCACCGCGGGCGCGGAGCCGCCGACGGTGCTCGGCCGGGTGGTCACCGAGCAGGGCGAGATCGACGACGCCGCCTGGATGGTCCGCTGCGCTGCGGTACGCGACGCGCTGCACCGCACCCGCCGCTCCGCCCGGGAGGCCAAGGACATCCTGGCCGAGCTGGGCGGCGGCGACATCGCGCTGGCCACCGGCGTCCTGCTGGGCGCCACCGCCCGGCGGCTGCCGGTGCTGCTGGACGGTCCGGTCGGCACCGCCGCCGCGATGGTCAGCCGGGACCTGGCCGGCCAGGCCCGGCACTGGTGCCTGCTGCCCGACCACGGCGGCCGCCCGGGCGTGCGCCTGGCCGCCGACGTGCTCGGCCTGACGCCGCTGGTGGACCTGCGGCTCGACCTGGGCGAGGGGGCGACCGCGCTGGCCGCGCTGCCGCTGCTGCGCTCCGCGCTGACGCTCGCCGCCACGCTGCCGGTACACCCGTCACTCGGCGGCGACGACAGCTACGACAGCGACGCCGGCAACAGCTCCGGCGACGGCCGCGACGCCGGCCGGACCGACGACGAGCCGGACTTCGCCGAGCCGGAGCCGGCCGGGCCGGGCCCGACCACCACCGGGTCCGACGAGCCGGTGGCCCCCGGCCGACGTGCCGACTGAGGCGCGGCTCGCCGACGGCATCCGGCTGGCGCTCACCACGTTCACCACCGCGCCTGTACGCGCCGGACGGGTCGACCGGGCCGCCGCCGGCACCGCGATGGCGCTCGCCCCGCTGGTCGGCGCGCTGCTCGGCGCCGTACTCGGCGGGGTGCTGCTGCTCACCGGCGCGCTCGCGCCACCACTCGTCGCCGCCGTGGTCACGGTCGGGCTGGGCGCGCTGCTCACCCGAGGGCTGCACCTGGACGGGCTGGCCGACACCGTGGACGCGCTCGGCTCGTACCGGCGCGGTCCGGCCGCGCTGGAGATCATGAAGCAGCCGGACGTCGGCCCGTTCGGGGTGGTCGCGCTCGTGGTCGTACTCCTGCTCCAGAGCGCGGTGCTCGCGGAGCTGGCCGGGCGGGGCGCGCTCGCCGCGTTCGCCGCCGTGGTCGCGGCCACCGCGGCCGGGCGGCTCGCCGTCGGCCTGGCCTGCCGGCGCGGCGTGCCGGCGGCCCGTCCCGAGGGCCTGGGCGCGCTCGTGGCCGGCACTGTCGGATGGGGCGCGCTGGCGCTCGGCGCGGTCGCCGTCGCGCTGGCGGCAGTGCCCGCCGTCGAGGACCGTCCGTGGCAGGGGCCGCTCGCCGTGCTCGGCGCGCTCGCCGTCGCGGCCGGGCTGCTCCGGCACCTGGTACGCCGCTTCGGCGGCATCACCGGCGACGTGCTCGGGGCGCTCGTGGAGATCGTCACCACGCTGTCCTACCTGGGACTGGTGCTGACCGGCTGAGCGCCACCGGTCCATGCGGGTAGCGTTCGGGGCGAGTGCACCGGCGCGGTCGAGGGGGACGGCATGCTCATCACGGACGACTTCCTGCCGGTACCGGTGCCCGAGTCGCTCGACGCGACCTATCTGGTACCGATCACCGGGCTGCCGAAGGTGAGCCCGAAGACGGCCGTGGAAGGGCTGGCCGGCCGGCTCGCCGAGCCGGTGCACGGGCTGGCCAAGCAGATGCTCGACAGTCCGCTGATGACCGTGGACACCCGCACCGTGGACGAGTTCCCCGAGCTGCCGCCGGACCTGCTCACCGCGTTCGGCGCCACCGAGGAGCAGCTGGCCCGGCTGGCCGCCGCCACCCACCTGGTGGTGGTGCAGGCCGAGTACCGGCCGGGCTGGCCGCCCGCGCACGAGTGGGCCGCCCGCGCGGTGGCCGCGGCGGTCGCCGAGACGGTCGGCGGGGACGTGGTGGACGTCTTCGGGCTCCAGTTCCTCGACCCGGCGGCGGCGCTGCGCTCGCTGCCGGACGACAGCGGCCGGATCCGGCTCGTCGACTGGGTGCTGGTGCCCTACTCGTCGGACGCCGACGGGCTCTGGTTCACCACCAAGGGGCTGCGCCGGTTCGGGCTGCTGGAGTTGCAGGCCCAGGGCGTGCCGGACCACCTGACCCGGGCGTGGGGCGCGGTGATGACCGGCGCGGCCCGGCGGCTGCTGCGGGACTGGACCGACGGCCTGTCCGGCGAGGAGGTGCCGGCGTTCGTGCAGCTGCCGGTGCTGGCCACGGTGACCGGGCACGACATCGCCGTCGCGTACGGCAATCCGGAGCAGCACGGCGCGACCGCGCCGGTGCTGCTGCGGCTGGAGCTGGACCCGGCCACCGACCCGGACGCCGACTCGTTCCTGAGCCTGAACCCGCCGCCCGGGCATCCGGGGCCGCCCGGCCGCTACTTCGCCGCCGCCTGCGCGACGCTGTTCAACGGCATCCAGCCGGACGTGCGCTACACCCGCACCGGTGACGCGATGAGCCGGGCGGTGGAGACCGCCCGGGAGGCGCTCGGCGACATCCGGGCCCGGTTCCTGGCCGGGCGGCTGCCCGAGGAGAGCCAGCTCGTGGTCAAGTACGGGCTGCCCGGCGACGACGGCCCCGAGTACGTCTGGGCCGGGGTGACCTCGTGGGACACGCCGGAACGGATCGTCGCGGCCAGCGCCAGCGACGCCAACACCGACCCGAGCGTGCGGATCGGCTCGCCCGTGGTGGTGGAGGCGTCGGACGTGGTCGACTGGGCGGTGCTGGACGGCACCGGCGTGCTGGAGGGCGGCTGGACGCAGGCAGTCCTCGACGCCGGGGAGCGCGGCGAGGACTGACCCGCGCGGCTCAGCGCACCGAGGGCTGGACGAACGGCGGCCTGGTCAGGCGCATCCGGGCGCGGCGGCCGCGGATGTCCACCTCCAGCTCCTCGCCGTCGGGCAGCTTCGGGTCGGTGTCGACCAGCGCCAGCGCGATGCCCTGCTTGAGCGTCGGGCTGAACGTGCCGCTGGTGACGGTGCCGACCTGCCTGTCGCCGGCGTACACGGCCATGCCGGGGCGCGGGATGGCCCGGTCGACGGCGGTGAGGCCGCGCAGCGTACGGGCCGGGCCGGCGGCCTTCTCGGCGCGCAGCGCGTCGCGGCCCCAGAACGCCGGCTTGTCCCAGCCCACCGCCCAGCCGGAGCGGCCCTGCACCGGGGTGATCTCCGGGGAGAGGTCCTGCCCGTGCAGCGGGTACCCCATCTCGGTGCGCAGCGTGTCCCGGGCGGCCAGGCCGCAGGCGCGTACGTCGTCGGCCGCGGCGAAGATCGCGTCCCAGACGGCGACCGCGTGCTCGGACGCGACGACCAGCTCGTAGCCCAGCTCGCCGGTGTAGCCGGTGCGGCACACGGTCAGCTCCACCCCGTTCAGGGCGGCGGTGGAGAAGCTCATGTAGTCGTGCCCGGTGGGCAGGCCGAGCGCTCCCAGCAGGTCCGCCGAGCGCGGGCCCTGGACCGCGAGCACCGCGTACGCCTCGTGCTCGTCGGTGACTGTGACGCCCTCGGGCGCGGCGGCGCGCAGCCGGCGGGCCACCTCGGCGGTGTTCGCGGCGTTCGGCACCAGGAAGACGTGGTCGTCGGCGTACAGGTAGGCGATGATGTCGTCCACCACGCCGCCGGTGGCGTCGTCGCAGCAGAGCGTGTACTGCGCCTGGCCGGGGGCGATCCGGCCGAGGTCGTTGGTGAGGCAGGCGTTGACGAAGTCCGCCGCGCCCGGCCCGGTGACCCGGATCTTGCCCAGGTGCGAGACGTCGAACACGCCGACGCCCTCGCGGACGGCCGTGTGCTCCTTGAGCACGCCGCCACCGGCGTATTCCAGCGGCATCTGCCAGCCGCCGAAGGGGGCGAACTTCGCGCCGAGCGCGGTGTGCCGCTCGTGCAGCGGGGAACGGCGCAGCCGGGTCTCGGCGGCGTCGGAGGTCACCTCGGTCATGGGTGGCAACTTACCGGCCGGGACGACTGTGGTTAGCATCGGCGGGATCCCGTCGGCGCGCATCGGCGGGACAGCCACGCCTCCCGGCGGGTAGGTTGCCGCCGGAGAGACCTTCATCGCCGGTACGCGACGACGCGACCGGCCCGGCCCGCCCGGAGTAGCTTTCGTGACATCGCCCAGTACCACCCTCAGCCTGGTCGACACCGACCCCGCCGAACTCGCCGTCGACGCGATCGTGATCGGCGTGCACAGCCAGACCACCGAGCCGGGCAGCGGCGCACCCGCCCACGCCCTGCTGCTGGCCAGCGGCGCGGAGAGCATCGCCGCCGCGTTCGACGGCAAGCTGACCGAGACGCTGGCTCTGCTCGGCGCGACAGGTGGCCCGGGCGAGGTGATCAAGCTGGCCACGCTGGGCACTGTGACCGCGCCGCTGGTCGTCGCCGTCGGGCTCGGCCCGGAGCCCTCGGGCGCCGCCCCGGCTCCGGAGTCGCTGCGCCGGGCCGCCGGCGCGGCCGTACGGGCGCTGGCCGGCGCCCCGCGCGTCGCCCTCGCCCTGCCGCTGCCCGACGACGCCGACGCCCCGGCCGCGCTGCGCGCGGTCGCCGAGGGCGCGCTGCTGGGCGGCTACCGGTTCGCCGGCTACAAGACCAAGCCGCAGCCGGCCCGGCGCGAGCCGGTGGCCGAGGTGCTGGTGGCGGTGCCGGACGCGGCCGACGCGACCGCGCAGGCCGAGGTCGCCCGGGCGCAGGCGGTGGCCGGCGCGGTGCGGACCAGCCGGGACTGGGTGAACACCGCGCCGAACGAGCTGCGTCCCCCGGCGTTCGCCGACGTGGTCTCCGCCGCCGCCCGCGAGGCGGGGCTGGCGGTCGAGGTGCTGGACGAGGCGGCGCTGAAGGCCGGCGGTTACGGCGGCATCCTCGCCGTCGGTCAGGGCTCCGAGGCCCCGCCGCGGCTGGTGAAGATCACCTACACGCCCGAGGGCGGCGGCAACGGCAAGCGGGTCGCGCTGGTCGGCAAGGGCATCACGTTCGACACCGGCGGCATCTCGATCAAGCCGGCGCAGGGCATGTGGGAGATGAAGTCGGACATGGCCGGCGCGGCGGCGGTCGGCGCGGCCATGTTGGCGGTCGCGACGCTCAAGCCGTCGGTCACCGTCACCGGCTACCTGCCGATGGCGGAGAACATGCCGTCGGGCACCAGCTACCGGCCGGGCGACGTGATCAGCATGTACAACGGCAAGAAGGTGGAGGTGCTCAACACCGACGCCGAGGGCCGGATGGTGCTGGCCGACGCGATGGCGCGGGCCTGCGAGGACGGCGCGGACTACCTGTTCGAGACCTCCACGCTGACCGGCGGTCAGGTGATCGCGCTGGGCAAGCGGATCGCCGGTGTGATGGGCACCGCGGAGCTGTGCGAGCGGGTGCGGGTGGCCGGTGACGCGACCGGTGAGCCGGCCTGGCCGATGCCGCTGCCGGACGACGTGCGCAAGGGCATGGAGTCGGACGTCGCGGACATCTCGCAGGTCAACGCCGGGATGGACCGGGCCGGGCACATGCTCCAGGGCGGGGTGTTCCTGCGCGAGTTCGTCACCGACGACGTGGCGTGGGCGCACATCGACATCGCCGGTCCGGGCTACCACTCGGGTGAGGCGACCGGCTACTGGACCAAGGGCGGCACCGGCGTGCCGGTGCGTACGCTGCTGCACCTGGTCGAGGACGTCGCCGCCAACGGCTGACGTGTAAGGAAGGGCCCCTTCTTAACGCCTCGCGTTGTAGAAGGGGCCCTTTTTAACACCCGCGTCAGAACAGCTCGGGACGGCGCTTGCGGCGCTCGTTGTAGTCGCGCATGCGCTGCGGATACCCCATCAGCCGCACGTCGTAGATCGGAATCGCGATCCGGTGCGCCCAGCGGCGGGCCTCGTCCGGCCCGCCCACACGCCGCCGGGTCCACTCGCCGTCGTCGGCGATCAGCATGATCGTGGTCTCGGTGACAGTCGTACGGGGTTCGATGTACGCCTCGACGCCCTTACGGGTCCGGACGAAGTTCTCCAAGTGGTCCAGATCGGCGCGGTCTGCGGCACGGTCGCGGCTCGCCGGGGCGGCCCGCTTTCGTCGTCGGAACAACCCCACCGAATCCACTCCTCCCCCAGCGCCGTCATCGAGGACGGTGCCAAGGGTACGTGTCACCGACGTGTCGTTGGGCACCTCGGTACGCGCCCGGTCCGTGGTGGTGACAAGATGACCGAGGTGGGGTGTGCCTGTTACTCCGCCGTAACCCCCGATGCAGTGACGCGACCTGGGAGTTGGATGTGAGCGAGCCGAACGACACGACCTTCGACATCGTCATCCTCGGAGGTGGTAGCGGCGGCTACGCGGCGGCGCTGCGTGCCGCCCAGCTGGACCTCTCCGTCGCCCTCATCGAGAAGAGCAAGCTCGGCGGGACCTGCCTGCACAACGGGTGCATCCCGACCAAGGCGCTGCTGCACGCCGCCGAGATCGCCGACCAGACCCGCGAGTCCGAGCAGTTCGGCGTGAAGGCCGAGCTGGTGGGCATCGACATGAAGGCGGTCAACTCGTACAAGGACGGCGTGATCTCCCGCCTGTACAAGGGTCTGCAGGGCCTCGTGGGCAGCAGCAAGAAGATCACCTTCGTGGCGGGCGCCGGCAAGCTGGTCGGCAAGAACGTCGTCGAGGTCGACGGCAAGCGCTACACCGGCCGTAACGTCGTGCTGGCCTCCGGCTCGTACGCGAAGAGCCTGCCCGGCCTTGAGGTCGACGGCGAGCGGATCATCACCAGCGACCACGCCCTGACCCTGGACCGGGTGCCGTCCTCGGCGATCGTGCTCGGCGGCGGCGTGATCGGCGTCGAGTTCGCGAGCGTCTGGAAGTCCTTCGGCGTGGACGTGACCATCGTCGAGGCGCTGCCCCGCCTGGTAGCCGCCGAGGACGAGGAGTCGTCGAAGGCGCTGGAGCGGGCGTTCCGCAAGCGGAAGATCAACTTCAAGGTCGGCAAGCCGTTCGAGAAGGTCGAGAAGACCGACAAGGGCGTGAAGCTGACCATTCAGGGCGGCGACACGGTCGAGGCCGAGCTGCTGCTGGTCGCCGTGGGCCGTGGCCCGAACACCGCCGGCCTCGGCTACGAGGAGCAGGGCGTCAAGATGGACCGCGGCTACGTGCTGACCGACGAGCGGCTGCGCACGAGCGTGCCGAACGTCTACGCGGTCGGCGACATCGTGCCCGGCCTGCAGCTCGCCCACCGTGGCTTCCAGCAGGGCATCTTCGTCGCCGAGGAGATCGCCGGCAAGAGCCCGGCCGTGATCGACGAGGCCGGCATCCCGCGCGTGACCTACTGCGACCCGGAGCTGGCTTCGGTCGGCCTGACCGAGGCGAAGGCCAAGGAGCAGTACGGCGCCGACAAGATCAAGACGTACAACTACAACCTGGGCGGCAACGGCAAGAGCCAGATCCTCAAGACCGCGGGCCACGTGAAGCTGGTCCGGGTGGACGACGGCCCGGTGGTCGGCGTGCACATGGTCGGCGCCCGGGTCGGTGAGCTGATCGGCGAGGCGCAGCTCATCTACAACTGGGAGGCGTACCCGGCCGAGGTGGCGCAGCTCGTGCACGCCCACCCGACGCAGAACGAGGCTCTGGGCGAGGCGCACCTGGCCCTGGCCGGCAAGCCGCTGCACGCGCACGCCTGACACGACAACCGCGGCGTCCGGCGACGGGCGAGAATCCCACCAGGGAATGAAGGAGTCTGGAGAACATGCCGGTATCGGTCACCATGCCCCGGCTCGGCGAGAGCGTCACCGAGGGCACCGTCACGCGCTGGCTCAAGCAGGAGGGTGACACCGTCGAGGTCGACGAGCCCCTGCTCGAGGTGTCGACCGACAAGGTCGACACCGAGATCCCGTCCCCCGCTGCGGGCGTGCTGAGCCGGATCGTGGTCGGCGAGGACGAGACCGCCGAGGTCGGCAGCGAGCTGGCGGTCATCGCCGGTGAGGGCGAGGACGCGGAGGCGGCCCCGAAGCAGGAGGCCGAGCCGGCCACCGAGCCGACCGCCGCCGCCGAGGGCACCGGCCCGGAGCCGGAGCAGGCCGAGCAGGCCACCGCCGCGCCGGGCGCCGAGGCCGAGCAGTCGGCCGTCGAGGAGCCGGCCGAGCCCGCCGCGTCGTCGGGCGAGGGCACGCCGGTGACCATGCCGGCCCTGGGCGAGAGCGTCACCGAGGGCACTGTCACCCGCTGGCTCAAGCAGGTCGGCGAGACCGTCGAGGTGGACGAGCCGCTGCTGGAGGTCTCCACCGACAAGGTCGACACCGAGATCCCGTCGCCGGTCGCCGGCACGCTGCAGGAGATCAAGGTCGCCGAGGACGAGACCGCCGACGTCGGCGCCGTGCTGGCGATCGTCGGGGTGGCCGGCGCCGCGCCCGCGAAGGCGGAGCCGAAGCCCGCGCCCAAGCCGGAGCCCAAGGCCGAGGCGAAGCCCCAGCCCAAGCCGGAGCCGAAGCCGGAGCCGAAGGTCGAGGAGCCGACCCCGGGCGCGTCCTACAACGAGCCGGCTGCCGAGACGGAGCAGGCTTCGCAGCCGGTCAAGGCCGAGGAGACCGCGCAGCCGGCCGCGCCGGCCGCCCAGCAGCGCGCGAGCGTTCCGGCCGAGTTCGGCGAGGACGCCGCCGGTTACGTGACGCCGCTGGTGCGCAAGCTCGCCGCCGAGCACGGCGTGGACCTGGGCTCGGTCAAGGGCACCGGCGTGGGTGGCCGCATCCGCAAGCAGGACGTGCTGGAGGCGGCCGAGAAGGCGAAGGCCGCCAAGCCCGCGCCGGCCGCCGCCGCTCCGGCCGCGAAGGCGGAGGCGCCGGCCCAGCCGGCCGCGAAGCCGCAGCCGAGCGCCAAGCGGGGTACGACCGAGAAGCTGCCGCGCATCCGGGCCACCATCGCCAAGCGGATGCAGCAGTCGCTGCACGAGACGGCCCAGCTGACCACCGTGGTCGAGGTGGACGTCACCCGGGTCGCCAAGCTGCGGACGCGGGCGAAGGAGTCGTTCCAGGCCAAGCACGGCGTGAAGCTGTCGTTCCTGCCGTTCTTCGCGCTCGCCGCCATCGAGGCGCTCCAGACGTACCCGATCATCCAGGCCAGCATGGACCTGGAGGGCGGGACGATCACCTACCCGGCCGCCGAGCACCTGGGCATCGCCGTGGACACCGAGCGCGGGCTGCTCGTGCCGGTCATCCACAACGCCGGTGACCTGAACATGGGCGGCATCGCCAAGCGGATCGCCGACCTGGCCGAGCGCACCCGGGCCAACAAGATCACTCCGGACGAGATGGCCGGGGCGACCTTCACGCTGACCAACACCGGCAGCCGGGGCGCGCTGTTCGACACCCCGATCGTGCCGTCGCCGCAGTCGGCGATGCTCGGCACGGGCGCCGTGGTGAAGCGCCCGGTCGTGGTGAACGACCCGGAGCTGGGCGAGGTCGTCGCGATCCGGTCGATGGTCTACCTGGCCATGTCGTACGACCACCGGCTGATCGACGGCGCCGACGCGGCCCGCTTCCTCACCGCGGTGAAGGAGCGGCTGGAGGCCGGCAACTTCGAGGCCGAGCTGGGTCTGTAGATCCGAGACGGCGAAGGGGGCGCGCGGCGACATGCCGCGCGCCCCCTTCGTCGTCTGCGGGCTCAGCCCTTCAGGTGTTCCTCCGAGACCGTCCAGAGCTGCTCGGCGGCCTCCGGGTCCCGGGCGTACGGGGCCCAGCCGGTCCGCGTGCCGGGCTGGTTCGGTCCGGCCTCCTGGCAGTCCTCGAAGTACCGGCCGCCGACGCCGTCGAGCAGCGGTGAGGTGGCAACCAGCACCGAGGTCGCCGCGCCCTGCTCGGGGGTCTTGAAGGACGCCGCGGCGCCGCTGCGCATCCGCGCCAGCTCCTCCTCGCTGATGTAGCGCTGCAGGTTGGTCCGGATCGCGCCGGGCATCAGCGCGTTGGCGTAGATGCCGTCGTCGGCCCAGCGCCGGGTCGCCTCCACCGCGAAGAGCACGTTCGCGGTCTTGGACTGCCCGTACGCCAGCCACGGGTCGTACGGCCGCTGCCGGAAGTGGATGTCGGAGAACACCACCGGTGAGCGCAGGTGGGCGGCCGAGCTGACCGAGACGATCCGCGCGCCCCCGGCCGCGGCGAGCGCCGGGCGCAGTCCGGTGGCCAGCGCGAAGTGCCCGAGGTGGTTGGTCGCGAACTGCATCTCCCAGCCCTGCTCGGTTCGCATTTCCGGGGAGGCCATGATGCCGGCGTTGTTGACGAGCATGTGCAGCGGCCCGTCCCAGTTCCGGACGAACGCGGCCACCGACGCGAGATCGTCCAGGTCGAGCGGGGCGACCAGGATCCCGTCGTTGCCGGTGGCGGCGGTGAGGTCGGCGGCGGCGCGCTGCCCGGCCTCGGTGTTGCGGACCGCGAGTGTGACGTCCGCTCCGGCGGAGGCGAGCGCGCGGGCGCTCTCCACGCCGATTCCGGAGGCGCCGCCGGTGACGACGGCCCGCCGGCCGGTCAGGTCCAGGTCGCGGACCACGTCCAGGGCGGTGGTCTCGGAGTCGAACGGGGTCGTGACTGGTGTCGGGGTTGTCATGGTCCATCCTTGTCGACGGCGACGCGGACCGATGTCCGCCCGCTACGATGAGAAGCGGAGGATCCTCCGTTACTTGCTCAGCATAACCGGAGGGGACTCCGGTTACCCTCGACCCGGGCCTGCGACCCGGTCGAGCCGAGGAGGAACCGTGCCCGACCGTCCGCTGCGCGCCGACGCGCTGCGCAACCGGCAGCGCCTGCTGGACGCCGCGGTGCAGGCGTTTTCCCAGGCGGGCGCGGAGGTAACGCTCGATCGCGTCGCCAAGGAGGCCGGCGTCGGGATCGGCACGCTCTACCGCCACTTCCCCAGCCGGGAGGCGCTCATCGAGGCGGCGTACCGCAACGAGCTGGAGAAGCTCTGCGACGCCGCGCCGTCGCTGCTCGCCACCCGGCCCGCCGACGTGGCGCTGCGGGCGTGGATGGACCGGTTCGTCGACTACCTCGCCACCAAGCGGGGCATGGCCGACGCGCTCCGGCTGGTCATCGCCTCCGGCGCCAACCCGTACGCGCACAGCCGGGACCGGCTGCTCGCCGCGCTCGGCGAACTCCTCGCCGCCGGGGCCGCCGCCGGTGTCCTGCGCGCCGACGTGGCCGCCGCCGACGTGCTCGCCAGCCTCAGCGGGGTCTCCCTGGTGGCCGGCGAACCGGACCAGCGCGCCCAGGCCGGACGCCTGCTCGACCTGCTCATGGACGGTCTGCGCCACCGGCCGGGCTGACCGAATCGGCCACCCGCCCCGACCTGCGCTGACAGACTCGGCCGGTGGGGTCGTACCGGTGGCGGGGGCGCCTGGGGCCGGCGGTGCCGGTGGCCCCCGGCGCCCGCGTCGACCGGTTCGAGATCTTCTTCGACCTGGTCTTCGTCTTCTCGTTCTTCATCATCACCCGGGCCACCGCCCTGCAGGTGACCGGCGGGGCGCTGCTGCACGCGCTGCTGGTCCTCGCCGTGCTCTGGTGGTCGTGGGTCGTGCACAGCGTGGTCGCCACCCGGGTACGCCTCGGCGAAGGCTTCGTCCCGGTGCTCATGACCGTCGGCATGGCCGCGCTGTTCACGTTCGCGCTGTCCCTGCCGCAGGCGTTCCGGGACCCGACCGGCAACGCGGCCGGGCCGATGGTCGCGGCGCTCAGCTACACCGTCCTGCGGCTGATCCACCTGCTGCTGTACCGGCACGCGGTCCGGGACAGCCCGAACGAGCGCCGGCAACTCCTGCGGTTCGCCCCGGAGCTGATCGGCAGCACCGCGCTGCTGCTGGTCGCCGCGCTGCTGCCGCCGAGGATCGACGACCTGTTCTCCGCGGCGGTGCTCCGGGACGTGCTGTGGGCGGTGGTCATCCTGCTCCAGTACGGCAGCGGCATCATCGCCGGCACCTGGGGCTGGGGCGTCGCGTCGGCCGAACACTGGACCGAGCGGTACGACCTGATCCTGATCATCGCGCTGGGCGAGTCCGTCATCTCGGTCGGCGTCGGCAGCAACCTGCTCGGCCAGCCGCCCACCTGGCCGGCCGTCGCCGCCGCCGTGCTCGGCATCTTCTTCACCGCCGCGCTCTGGTGGGCGCACTACGACATGATCGGGCCGGCCGCCCGGATCGCGTTGCACGTCGCGAAGGACGGCCCGCGGGTGGCGATGGCCCGGGACGCGTACGCCTACCTGTTCCTGCCGATGATCGCGGGCATCATCCTGTTCGCCCTCGGCGCCGAGACGATCGTGCACGGCATCGCCGACCCGAACGTGCCACCGAGCGAGCCGGCGCACGGTCCGGGCGTGCCGCTGCTGTTCGGGGGCGTGATCTGCTACCTCTGCGGCAACATGCTGTTCCAGCTGCGTACCCTGCGCACGCTGAGCTGGACGCGGGTCGCGACGGCGTTGCTGCTCGGCCTGACCATCCCGGTCGCGGAGCGGGTGCCGGGGCTGGCCGCGCTGGGCATGCTCACCGCCATCACCGTCGGGATGGTGGCCGTCGAGGTGATCGTCTTCGACGAGGGCCGGCGGGCCCTGCGCAAGCTGGTCTTCGAGGAACGCGCCAGCCACGAGGCGCACGAGGCGGCCTGGCGGGCCCGCTGGCACGACCGGCCCGACGAAGGCGAGTGAACCGGCACCCGGCTGTTAAGAAGGGGCCCTTTCACCTCCTCAGGCGTTAAGAAGGGGCCCTTCCTTACGGTTCGGCCGTTGGCAGAATCGGCGGGTGCGGGGTGGCCGGCGGCCCGGCGCGCGCCGATGCTGAGGCGATGGCGACCTTCTCCGTCCAGGCCCAACCGACCGATGCGGCGAGCTGGACCGAGCTGGCCCGCACCGTCGAGGCGGCCGGCTTCGACGCGCTGTTCGCCGCCGACCATCCCGGCGACTGCGCGTCGCCGTTCGTCGCGCTGGCCGCCGCGGGAGCCGTGACCAGCACGCTGGGCCTCGGCTCGTACGTCTCCAACGCCGGCGTCAGGGAGCCGATCCTGCTGGCCACCGACGTGGCCACGCTGGACGTGGTCTCCGGCGGGCGGGCCCGGCTCGGCCTCGGCGCCGGGCACACCCCGGCCGAGTGGCGGGCCGTCGGGCGCGAGCGCCCGGACGTCGCCGGCCGGGTCCGCCGCTGCGTCGCGGTGGCCGAGGCGGTTCGGGCGCTGCTGGCCGGCGACGAGGTCACTGTGGACACCGGGGAGCTGACCGCGTACGCCGCCCGCCTCAAGCAGCCCCGGCCGGTTCAGGACCGGATCCCGCTCACCGTCGGCACCGCGAACTCGGCGCTGCTGCGCTGGGCCGGCGCGCACGCCGACGTCGTCGGCCTGACCGGCTTCGGCCGTACCCTGCCCGACGGCCACCAGCACGCCGTCCGGTGGCGGGCCGACCAGATCGAGGCGCAGCTCGCGCACGTGGCGGCCGGATCGGCCGGCCGGGAGACGCCGCCGGCCCTGGAGGCGCTGGTCCAGCATGTCGCCGTCACCGACGACGCCGAGGCGGCCGCCGCCGTGACGGCCGCCGAGACCGGACTCACCCCGGCGGAGGTGCTGGCCACCCCGTTCGTGCTGATCGGCACCGCCGACGAGATCGTCGCGGCGGTGGCCGGGCACGAGCGCCGCTGGGGCGTCACCCGCTTCGTGGTACGTGCCGGCGCCGTCGACGCGCTCGCCCCGCTCCTGCCCAGGCTGGCGGGAAAAGCGCTGGACTTCGAGCACACTCGAAAGTGAACACTGGGCGCATGACGACGACACGACGGCTGGGCCGCAGCGGCATCGAAGTCAGCGCGATCGGCATGGGCTGCTGGGCGATCGGCGGCCCGCTCTGGGACGGTGCGCAGCCGCTGGGCTGGGGCGAGGTGGACGACGACGAGTCGGTGCGCACCGTCCACCGGGCCCTCGACCTGGGCGCGACGCTGTTCGACACCTCCAGCAACTACGGCGCGGGGCACAGCGAGCGGGTGCTCGGCCGCGCGCTCGCCGGCCGCCGGGACCGGGCCGTCATCGCCACCAAGTTCGGCTACCCCACCGACGAGGCGACCCGGCAGGCACTCGGCGAGGAGGCCACCCCCGAGTACGCGCGGAGCAGCCTGGAGGGCTCGCTGCGCCGCCTCGGCACCGACCACGTCGACCTCTACCAGCTCCACCTGGGTGGCCTGCCGGTGCCGCAGGCGCTGGACCTCGTCGGCACGCTGGAGGACCTGGTCGCCGGGGGAAAGATCCGGGCGTACGGCTGGAGCACCGACGACCCCGCCTCCGCGCGCGCCTTCGCCGAGGCGGGACCGCACTGCGCCGCGATCCAGCACGACCAGTCGGTGCTGCGGGACAACGCCGCCATGCTCGCGGTCTGCGCGGAGTTCGACCTGGCCAGCCTCAACCGAGGGCCGCTCGCGATGGGCCTGCTCACCGCAAAGTACCAGGACGCGCCGACCGCCCGGGGCGACGACGACGTCCGCGGCGTGGCCCCGGAGTGGCTGGACTGGTTCTCCGGCGGCGTCCCGCGTGCCGAGTGGGCGCAGCGGGTGGCCCGGGTCCGCGAGGCGCTGACCGCCGACGGTCGCACCCTGGCCCAGGGCGCGCTCGGCTGGCTGCTCGCCCGCAGCCCGCAGACGCTGCCCATCCCCGGCTGCCGGACCGTCGCGCAGGCCGACGAGAACCTCGGCACGCTCGCGTACGGGCCGCTGCCGCAGGAGGCGTTCGCCGAGGTGGAACGCCTGCTCGCCGACCTGCGTACCGTCCCGGCCGACGCCTGACCCATCGGCCGCATCGGCCGCCGCCCCCTTTCGCAGGGGCGCGCAACCGGCGGACGTGACGAGTGAGTGATTTCGCTCGGCGCATCCGGATCGGCATCCGTGCCCGAAGATGGAAGCATGCGGATCCTCATGGCCGGCGTGTCCGGCTTCCTCGGCACCCGACTGGTCGACTGCCTCACCGCGGACGGCCACCAGGTCACCCGCCTGGTCCGCCGCCCACCACGCACACCCGCCGAACGCCAGTGGAACCCGTCCGCCGCGCAACTGGACCCGCAGTGCGTCGCCGAGGCGGACGCGGTGGTGAACCTGGCCGGGGCCGGGGTGGGCGACAAGCGCTGGAACGACGAGTACCGGAAGCTGATCCGGACCAGCCGGGTGGACAGCACCACCACGCTCGCCATCACGATCGCGGGTCTGCCCGCCGCGGACCGGCCCGCGGTGCTGCTGAACTCCTCGGCTGTCGGCTGGTACGGCAACACCGGTGACCGCGCGGTGACCGAGGAGGCGCCGCCCGGTGAGGGCTTCCTCGCCGACGTCTGCCGGGTGTGGGAGGCCGCGACCCGGCCGGCCGAGGACGCGGGCGTACGGGTGGTGCGGCTGCGTACCGGGCTGCCGCTGCACCGCGACGGCGGCCTGCTCAAGCCGCAACTGCTGCCGTTCCGGCTCGGCGTCGGCGGCAAGCTGGGCAACGGGCGGCAGTGGTTGCCGTGGATCTCGATCCGGGACTGGCTGAACGCGGCGAAGTTCCTGCTGGACCGCGACGACGTGGCGGGTCCGGTCAACGTGGTCGGCCCGGCGCCGGTCACCAACGCCGAGTTCACCCGGGAACTCGCCCGTCAGCTGCACCGCCCCGCGATCATGCCGATTCCGGCGGTGGCGCTGAAGGTGGCGCTCGGCGGCTTCTCGCACGAGGCGCTGACCAGCACCCGGGTGCTGCCGGGCGTGCTCGACAAGTCCGGCTTCCCCTGGACGCATCCGGACCTGCCGGGCGCGCTGCACGCCGCCCTCACGGAGTGAGCCCGCGAGGGCGGCGCGGCGTGGCGGTTCAGCAGCCGATCACCCAGTACGCGGGCCCGGTCTGCTTGAGCGTACTCGTGTAGAAGGTGTTGTAGAGGCCCATCCGCTGCCCGCTGCCCAGCGCGTAGGCGTACCCGCCGGACTGGTAGGCCCGCCCGGCGACCACGTGCGCGTAGTTGCTGGCGGTGACGCAGACCGGCGCGCTGGTCGGCGAGGGCGACGGCGACGCGGTCGGGGTGGGCGACGCGGTCGCCGTCGGGGTCGGGCTCGGCGAGGCGCCGCCACCGCCGAGCCCGAAGAAGAGCGCGTCGCGGTACGTCGAGCAGATGGTGTCCAGGAAGTACGCCCCGGCGGTGCCGCACTGGTCCGCGCCCGTGCCCGGGTCGACGGGGGTGCCGTGGCCCATGCCGGAGACCCGGTAGAGGCGTACCTGGTCGTTGCCGTAGACCTCCAGGCTCGTGCCGGACGGCAGCGTGGAGGTGCTGGTCGGGGTGGTGGACACGCCCAGCACGTTCGTCCACTGGTCGCGCGACTCGACGGCGTTCGCGGTCGCCACTGTGGTGTCGCTGGTGCCGTGCCAGATCGCCACCCGGGGCCGCTTGCCGGTGTAGCCCGCGTACGCGCCGCGGGCCAGGTCGCCCCACTGCGCCGGGGTCTTGTCCACACCCGGGTTCATGCAACTGAACGCGGTGACGGTGCTGGTGGCGCAGCGGTACGGGATGCCGGCGATGATCGAGCCGGCGGCGAAGACGTCGGGGTAGGCGGCGAGCATGGCCGCGCTCATCGCGCCACCGGCGGAGAGGCCGCTGACGTACACGCGGGCGGCGGCGGTGCCGTAGTTGCTCTTGGCGTAGTCGACCATCTGCTTGATCGACAGCGCCTCGCCCTGACCGCGGGCGGTGTCACCGGTCTCGAACCAGTTGAAGCAGGAGTTGGCGTTGTTGCCGCTGGGCTGCTGCGGCGCGATGAGCGTGAACTTCCACTGGTCGGCGTACTTCTGCCAGCCGGAGTTGGCGACGTAGGTCGAGGCGTTCTGCACGCACCCGTGCAGCAGCACCACGGCGGGCGCGCCGGCCGGCAGGCCGTCCGGGCGGTACGCGTACATGGTCAGGTTTCCGGGGTTGGAGCCGAAGCCGGTGACCTGGGTGAGCGAGGCGGCCTGGGCGGGGAGGGCGGCGACCAGCGCGGTGGCCGCGGCCAGCACGACCCCGGCCGCCGCTCCGGCGACGCGGGCGATGAGGGATGAGGAGCGGGGCACGGGGACCTCCCGATCGTGGAATGTGAACTGAGTCACTTCCGGGTTGCCGCGACGTTACGGCCGCGTTTCGTCACTCGGAATGGCGGCGACTCACACATTCACGACCGCCGAAGTGTGCGGGCGAGTTTCGTGTCCGGCCGGTCTGCCCAGGTCAGGTTGGTAACGTCCGCTGCGTGCCGTCCTCCCCGTTCCTGGCCACCGGGCCGTCGACGACCCGCGTCCGTGACCGGCGGGCCGACCTCCTGGTGACGCTCGCCGCGCTGGCCCTGGCCTTCTGGGTCACCAGCGGCATGTGGCGTGACCCCAACAGCCGAGCCATCACTGTCAACTCCAGCGACCAGGCGTTGTTCGAGTGGCTGCTGGCGTTCGGCGGGCACGCGCTCACCCACGGGGAGAACCCGCTCTTCACCACGCTGATCAACGTCCCGGACGGGGTGAACCTCGCGGTGAACACCTCGATCACCGTGTACGCGGCGGTCTTCGCGCCGCTGACGTACCTGATCGGGCCGCCCGCCACGTTCCTGGTGATCCTCACGCTCAACCTCGCCGCCACCGCGGTGGCCTGGTACTGGCTGCTGAGCCGGTACCTGGTGCGCAGCCGGCTGGCCGCCGGCGTGGGGGCGCTGTTCATCGCCTTCTGCCCGGCGATGGTGTCGCACGCCAACGCGCACCTGAACTGGACGGCCGGCTGGCTGGTGCCGCTGCTGATCTGGGGCGTGTTCCGGCTGCGCCGCCCCGGCCGCGCAGTCACCGGCGGGATCGTGCTCGGGCTGCTGGTGGCGGTCGCGTTCTCGATCGCCGCCGAAGGGCTGTTCTTCACCGCGCTGGCGCTCGGCGTGTTCCTCGCCGTCTGGGCGCTGCACCCGGCCCGGTGGCCGGAGGTACGCGCCGCGCTGCCCCGGATGGCGGCCGGGCTGGGCGTCACAGCGCTCGTCGCCGGGGCGCTGCTGGCGTACCCGCTCTGGCTGCACTTCCTCGGGCCGCAGCGGTTCCACGGCACCGGTTTCGACCCGCTGATCCACTCCGAGGACATCGCCGCGTACGGGTCGTACCCGCGCCGGTCGCTGGCCGGCTGGGCCGGGTGGGGCACCTCGCTGGCGCCCAACCCGACGGAGGAGAACTCGTTCTTCGGCGTACCGCTGCTTGTGCTCGCCGTGGCCTGCTTCGCGCTGCTGTGGTGGCGCGCGGACCGCGCGTTCCGGGCCACCCTCGCGGCGCTCGGGGTGACCGCAGTGGTCTTCGCGGTGCTGTCGTGGGGGCCGACGGTCAAGTGGAACGGCCGCCGTTTCGACCAGACGCTGCCGTTCGGGGTGCTGGACAACCTGCCGGTGATCAACGCGGCGCTGCCGTCGCGGCTGGCGCTCGTCGTCGCGCCGGTGATCGGCCTGCTGCTGGCGTACGCGATCGACGCGCTGCGCGCCCGGCCGCCCCGGCGCCGCGCGACCGGCGTGGCCTGGGCGCTCGGGTTCGTCGTCGCGCTGCTGCCGCTGGTGCCCACCCCGCTGCTCACCAGCGTCCGCGAGCCGATTCCGCAGTTCATCACCAGTGGCGCCTGGCAACGCTACGTCCCGCCCGACGGGGTGCTGACCCCGCTGCCGCTGACCGTCGACGTGTATCCGGACGGGCAGCGCTGGCAGGCGTACGCGCTGGCCCACCGGCAGGGCGAGTTCCGCATCCCGGCCGGGTTCTTCCTCGGGCCGGGCGGACCGGAGGGCCGGGGCCGGATCGGGCCGGTGCCCCGCACCTTCGACTCGCTGATGGACCAGGCCGGCCGGACCGGCCTCGTACCGATCATCACCGACGGCAGCATCCGCGAGTCCCGGGCGGACCTGCGCCACTGGGGGGTGCGGGCGGTGGTGCTGCCGGATCGGGTGCACGGCGCCAAGTACGACGTCGACGAGGAGGCGCTGCGGCGCACCGCCACCGCGCTGCTCGGCGAGCCGGAGCGGGTGGAGGACGTCTGGCTGTGGCGGGTGCCGGACTGACGCGACGAGGCTCACGGGCCCGGTTCCCGGAGGGCGGGACTAGGCTGGACGGGTGAGCGTGACGACTTCCGGGCTGACCGCCGTCCGCGCCGGCCTGCTCGACTACCAGGCCGCCTGGGACGAGCAGCGCCGGCTGCACGAGGCGGTGGTGGCCGGCGAGCAGGGCGACACGGTGCTGCTGCTGGAGCACCCCAGCGTCTACACCGCCGGCAAGCGCACCGAACCGTGGGACCGGCCGATGGACGGCACCCCGGTGGTGGACGTGGACCGCGGCGGCAAGATCACCTGGCACGGCCCGGGGCAGCTCGTCGGCTACCCGATCGTCCGGCTGCCCGACCCGGTCGACGTGGTCGCGTACGTCCGGCGCACCGAGCAGTTGCTGATCGACGTGTGCGCCGAGTTCGGGCTGACCGCCGGCCGGGTCGAGGGGCGCTCCGGCGTGTGGGTGCCGGAGGACGACAGGGGCCCGGCGCGCAAGGTGGCCGCGATCGGCATCCGGGTCGCCCGTGGCGTCACGCTGCACGGCTTCTCCGTCAACTGCGACTGCGACCTCGGCTTCTTCGACCGGATCGTGCCCTGCGGCATCCGCGACGCCGGGGTCACCTCGCTGACCGCCGAGCTGGGCCGTCCGATCACCGTCGCCGACGTGCTGCCCGTGGTCGAGCGGCACCTGCCGACGCTCACGCAGGTCTGAGCCGGGTGCGGCTCGACCTGGTCACGCTCGTCGTCGCCGAGTACGACCGGGCGATCGCGTTCTTCACCGAGGTGCTCGGCTTCGATCTGGCCGAAGACAGCCCGTCGCTCACGAACGACGGCCGGCCCAAGCGCTGGGTGGTGGTACGCCCACCGGGCGGCGGCACCGGCCTGCTGCTGGCCCGCGCCGACGGCGAACACCAGGCCGGCGCGGTCGGCGACCAGACCCACGGGCGGGTGGGCTTCTTCCTCCAGGTCGACGACTTCGACGCGGCCTACCGCCGGATGCTCGACGCGGATGTCGAGTTCGTCCGACCGCCCCGCACCGAGCCGTACGGCCGGGTCGCGGTCTTCCGCGACATCGCCGGCAACCTCTGGGACCTGCTCGGCCCGGCCTGACCGCCCTCGCCCCGCCCGCCCGCCTGGTCCCGTCCCTCGGCCCTGGCCCCGCCCTCCCCTGCTGTGGTCCGGCCCTCGGTCACCGCGCATCCGCTCGACACACGGCGACCGCCGGGACCGGGTCGCCCTCCACCCGGGCCCGGCCTCTCAGCCAGTCACGGTCAGTGACAGATCAGCGCCCGAGGCTTGCACCCTCCGGCAGACTTTGCTCTGCAACCGCATACGCGGCGGTAACTCCTGGTCGATCGTTGCTTCAGTGGCTGCAGAGCAAAGCGCGCAGAGACCCATCTCCTCTCCCGGAGACCGTTCGCCATAAACCCTGCTCAGGGGCAATGCGCCAGCGGCCAGGGCGCCCAGCGATCCCGAACGCACCATCACCGAGCGTCACCCCAGCGCGGCACAGCCCTTCCTCACTCTCGGTGGCCAGCCGCAGCAGTCCGCAGCACCCGCGGCGAGACACCGACGAGCCCGCGCCGCAGCGCCAGGCCGGCAGGGCGCAAGTCCCACCGGCCGCAGCCGTCAGGGCGTGAGGCGGTGCAGGTCCCGCGGGAAGGCGGTCACCTCCCGGACGTTCGCCGCGCCGGTGAGCCGCGCGACGAACCGCTCCAGCCCGATCGCGAACCCGCCGTGCGGCGGCATGCCGTGCCGGAACGCGTCCACGTACCCGGCGTACGGCTCGACCGGCTCGCCCCGCGCCGCCAAGGCGGCCAGGTAGTCGGCGTGCCGGTGTAGCCGCTGCCCGCCGGTGACCAGCTCCACGCCCCGGAACAACAGGTCGAAACCGTTCGAGTACGCGGGCCGGGCCGGGTCCGGGTGGGTGTAGAAGGGGCGCTTCGCCATCGGGTAGCCGGTGACGAAGAGGAAGTCGCTGCCGTGCTCGCGGAGCGCCCACTCCCCCAGCGCCCGCTCGTGCGCGGGCGCCAGGTCGGGTTCGTCGGCCGGCGCTCCGGCGATCTTCAGCGCCTCGGTGAAGTGCACCGCCGGGATCTCGGCCGGCACCGCCGGCACCGTCACGCCGAGCGTGGCCAGCGCCCCGCCGGCCCGGTCGGCGACTGTCGCCACCATCCCGGCCAGGGTGTCCCGCAGCACCGCCATCACGTCGCGGTGGTCGGCCACGAACCCCAGCTCGACGTCGAGCGACGTGTACTGGGCCAGATGCCGCGCAGTGTCGTGCGGCTCGGCGCGGAACACCGGCCCCACCTCGTACACCCGCTCGAAGACGCCCACCATGAGCTGCTTGTAGAACTGCGGCGACTGGGCCAGGTAGGCGAGACGGCCGAACCAGTCCAGCGCGAACACGTTCGCCCCGCTCTCGGTGGACGAGGCGACCACCTTCGGCGTGTGCACCTCCACGAAGCCCTGCCCGTCGAGCGTGGCCCGGAAGCCGGACACGGCCGCCGCCGAGATCCGTAGCGCGGCGGACCGGATCGGGTGCCGCAACGCGACCGGCGCGTGGTCGAGCTGGGTGGACAGGCCGGCGGTGAGCACCGGCCGGTACAGGTCGAACGGGGGCGGGACGGCGGGTGGCCCGAGCGGACGTACCGTCGGCTCGACGACCTCGACCCCGGCGGGCGCGGCCGGGTTCGCGACCACGGTGCCGACCACCTCGACGACAGTCTCCTCGGTGAGCGCCTCGACCTGCGCGCGCACGGCGGGCGCGGCGACCACCACCTGGGCGAGCCCGCCGCCGTCGCGGAGGACCAGGAAGGCCACCGACTTGAGCAGCCGGCGGCGGTGGACCCAGCCGGCGAGTCGCACGGCCGAGCCCACATGGGCGGGGAGTTGAGAGGACAGGATGCGTTGCACGACGACTACCTCCTTGACCAATCGCAACGCGATCCCCAGGGAGGTGTGGGCGAGCGGGAACCTCGCGGTGCCACCACACCTTCGCTCCCACCGGGGCGGGAGCCTCGTTCGTCGCCTTTTCACCGGGGCCGGCCGGGCGGGCTCTACTGGGCGCGAAGGCGCTGTTCTTCCCGCAGCTCGGGAGGGTCTTCGCGGGCCGGCGCCAGACCGCCTCGCAGCAACCGGCGGATCTCTCGACTGGCGGATCGGTCCGTTACTCGGCTCCGTCACAGCTCTGCCCGGCACGCTAGCACCTGACGCCTCGCCGTGTGACCGGGATTTTTGGCCCTTCGTGTCCGGTGTCACAGCGATTCCGGGGTGACGGCGGTCGCCCGCCGTTCATCGACCGGCGCCGACCGGCGTACGCTCGGTTTTGTGACGATCGAGCAATCCGCGCCGACGACTGAGCAGCCTGCGCGCCCCGCGACGGTCGCCCCGGAGGGGCGGCGCATGCTGCGGATCGAGGCACGCAACGCCGAGACGCCGATCGAGCGCAAGCCGCCGTGGATCAAGGTCAAGGCCAAGATGGGCCCGGAGTACACCCAGTTGCGCGGGCTCGTCTCGCGCGAAGGGCTGCACACCGTGTGCCAGGAGGCCGGCTGCCCCAACATCTACGAGTGCTGGGAGGACCGGGAGGCCACCTTCCTCATCGGTGGCGACCAGTGCACCCGGCGCTGCGACTTCTGTCAGATCGACACCGGAAAGCCGGCCGAGTTCGACGCCGACGAGCCGCGGCGCGTCGCCGAGTCGGTCGCCGCGATGGGCCTGCGCTACGCGACCATTACCGGTGTCGCCCGCGACGACCTGCCCGACGGTGGCGCCTGGCTCTACGCCGAGACGGTCCGGCAGATCCACGCGCTGCAGTCCGGCTGCGGTGTCGAGCTGCTGATCCCCGACTTCAACGCGGTGCCGGAGCAGCTCGCCGAGGTGTTCGGCTCGCGGCCGGAGGTGCTGGCGCACAACGTGGAGACGGTGCCGCGCATCTTCAAGCGCATCCGCCCGGCGTTCCGCTACGAGCGTTCGCTCGACGTGATCCGCCAGGCCCGCGCCGACGGCCTGGTCACCAAGAGCAACCTGATCCTGGGCATGGGCGAGGAGCGCGCCGAGGTCTCCCAGGCGCTGCGCGACCTGCACGAGGCCGGCTGCGAGCTGATCACCATCACGCAGTACCTGCGCCCCTCCCCCCGGCACCACCCGGTGACCCGCTGGGTCAAGCCGGAGGAGTTCGTCGAGCTGCGCGAGGAGGCCGAGGAGATCGGCTTCGCGGGCGTGATGAGCGGCCCGCTGGTCCGTTCGTCGTACCGCGCGGGCCGCCTCTACCAGCAGGCGCTCGCCGCCCGCGAGCAGGTCGCCGTCCCCGGCTGAGGCCGGCCGACCACCGCGTCACCCGCCGCCGGCCGCCCGCCGGATGCCATGATCACAGGCATGACCGCCGGGGTACGCGAGGAGCCACGCGAAGCCGTGCGCCCTCGTACGCCCCGGCGGCTGCCGTTGCCGACGCTGCTCGCCCTGCTCGTCGGGTTCGCGGCTGTGGGCTACCGGCTGGCGCTGCTGTTCGCCGACGTGCCGCCCACCAACAGCGACGAAGCGACGATGGGCCTGGCCGCCCTGCACATCGCCCGCGGTGACGGCTTCCCCGTCTGGTTCTACGGCCAGGCGTACATGGGCACGCTGGAGGCGTACCTGGCCGCGCCGCTCGTCGCGCTGGCCGGGCCGTCGGTGCTCGTGCTGCGGCTGCCCACGCTGGCCCTGTACGCGTTGTTCCTGCTGCTGTCCTGGCAGCTGACCCGGCGGCTCGGCGGTGACCGCTGGTACGCCCTGCTGGTCGTCGCCGTGCTGGCGCTCGGCGCGGACCGGGTGGTGAAGAACCAGCTGATCGCCGGTGGCGGCTACCCGGAGCTGAACCCGGCCGGCGCCGCGCTGGCGCTGCTCACGGTCGGCCTCTGCGTGACCGGGCCGGGCGCGCGGTTGCCCCGCTGGGCGGCCTGGGGACTGATCTCCGGGGTGCTGCTCTGGGTGGACCCGCTGATCCTGCCGTACGTGCTGACGCTCGGCGCGATGCTCGTGGCGTGGCGCTGGCGGGAACTGGCCGGCCGGGCCGGGGTGGTGCTGGCCGGGGCGCTGCTGCTGGGCGCGGCGCCGATGCTCGTGGACAGCATCCGGCACAGCCGCAACCCGGTGGCCGCGGTGCTGGCTGCGGGTGGCACGGGCGCGCCTGCGGACTGGGCGGACCGGCTGCACGGCGGCCTGGTGCTCGGGCCGCCGCTGGCGATGGGCTTCTGCTCACCCGGCCGGTGCGCCACCTGGCAACTCTGGTGGGCCGTCGCGTTCCCGCTGCTGCTGGCGCTCGCCGCGCTCACCGCGTGGCACACGCTGCGCCGTGCCTCCGGCGGTCCGCGCTCGCCGGAGCGGGTGTCGGCCGGGGTGCGGCTGGCGCTGCTCGGTGGCGCGGCCGGTGTCCTCGCCGCGTACGCGGTGAGCAACGCGGCCGGGCGGACGCCGATCGAGAGCAGCCGATACCTGTCGTGCCTGGCGGTGGCGGTGCCCGCGCTGCTCTGGCCACTGTGGCGGGCCGCCCGCCCGCTCACCGCCCGCCCCCAGCTCGGCGAGGTGGCGGCATCGGTCCGGCCCGCCGAACGCCAGCTCGGCGAGGTGGCGGCCTCCGACCGGCCCGCCGAACGCCAGCTCGGCGAGGTGGCTGCATCGGAGGAGGGTGGATACCGCCGCCTCCCCGACGTGGAGTCGATCAAGGCGACCGGCGGGCGCGCGGCCGGGGCGAGGGCCCGCGTGGCGGGTGTCGGGGCGCTGGCGGTGCTCGCGGGTGTGCTCGGCACCGGCGCGGCGGCCACAGTGGAGGTGATCCGGGCGGCGCCCGCCGTGCACGCCGAGGCCGACCGGCACCGCTCCCTCGTGGACACGCTCGGCGCGCTCGGCGTCCGGCACGTGCGCGGCGGCTACTGGACGTGCAACCGGCTCACCTATGCCACCGGCGAGAACGTGCTCTGTGCCGTGGTCGAGGACGACCTGCGCCCCGGATTCGACCGGCTGCCCGCGTACCGCCGGGAGGTCGCCGCCGACCCGGACGCCGCCTGGGTGGCGCCCGCCGGCTCGCCGCTGGCCGCGCGGCTGGACGCCCGCCTCGGCCCCGAACCGGGCGCGCTCGACGTCGTCACCGTGGCCGGCTGGCGGATCTACCTGCCACGCCGCTGACGCAGGCCCGGGTGGTCGCCGTTCTGACGCTCGCCCGACGCGGCACGGCCCGACGCTCGCCCGTCGCAGCGCGAGCCGACACGGCGCGGCTCGACTCGACGCGGCCCAACGCGCGGCCGCCCCGGCGCGGGCCGACGCGGCGCGCTACCGGGCGCGGCGCTGCGCCGGGGCGGGTGGCGGCACGTCGAGCAGCCCGAGGCGATGGGCCAGCGCGGCGGCCTCCACCCGGTTGGTCACGTCCAGCTTGGCGATGATCCGGGACACGTGCACGCTCGCCGTTTTCGGCGAGATGAACAGCCGCTCGGCGATGCGGCTGTTGCTGTGCCCCTCGGCGACCAGTCGCAGCACCTCCCGTTCCCGGCTGGTCAGCAGATCCGGCCCGGGTCGCCCGGTGCCGCGCAGCCCGACCCGGCGGGCCAGCGTCGCCGCCTGCTCGCCCAGCGGGGTCGCGCCCAGGCGGGCGGCCACCTCGACGGTCTCCCGTACCGCGGCGGCCACCTCGTCCCGCTCACCCGCCGCGGCGGCCGCCTCGGCCAGCCCGAGCAGCGCGCGGCCCAGCGGGTACGGCTGCCCGGCCGCCCGCCACGCCGCCACCGCCGCCCGCCACTGCGCGAGCGCCCCGGCGGGGCCGGTGGACGCGAGCCCGGCCAGGACGGCGGTGACGCCTGCCGCGTACGCCTGCTCGGCGGGGTGCCGGGCGGGCAACGCGGCGGCCGCCGTGGACACGTCGGCGGCAAGCGCCGCGTCAGCGGTCAGCGCGGCGGTACGCGCCACCGCGCTGAGCACCGGCCAGCCCTCGCGCGGCAGGTCGGCCAGGTGGGGATCGGCCAGGGCGGCGCGCGCCGCGCGTACCGCCTCCAGCTTGTCGTCGGCGGCGAGCGCGGCCTCGACGCGCAGCTCGTGCAGCGGCAGCCGGTGGTTCGGCCAGAGGTAGGGGCGGCTGAGGAACGCGAGCGCCCGCCCGACGACCTCGTCGGCGGCGGGATGGGCGCGGGCCAGGTGGAGCCCGGCGCGCAGTTGCAGCCAGTGCAGCCCGGAGACGCCGGGCGGGTCGATGCGGGCCGCGTCCGCGCAGGTGGCGTCCGCCTCGTCCCAGCGGCCCAGCGCGATCAGCGCCTCGGCCCGGTTCGACAGCAGGTACGCCCCGATCGAGCGGCTGATGCCGACCCGGCGCGCCTCGGTCACCCCGGCCGCGGCTGCCTGTTCGGACTCGTCGTAGCGGCCCAGCTCGTAGAGCACGTCGGAGAGGAAGACCAGCGCGCTGACCAGGGCCCACGAGTCACCTGCGGCGCGGGCCCGCGCCTCGACCCGGCGCAGCTCGGCCATTCCGCGCTCCGGGGTGCCGTCGAGGCGGTGCAGCAGGGCGATCCGGGTGGGCAGCAGGACCAGGTCGGTGCCGACCTCGGACGCGCCGGCCGCCGCCTCGGCGGCGACCGAGGCGGCCTCCCGCGGGTCGACCTTCATCAGGTGCGACGCGATGTCGGCCAGCACGGCGAAGCGTTCCGCGCCGTCGGGGGCGCCGGCCGCCAGCCGGTACGCCTCGCGCAGCTCGGCCGCGCCGTCGCTCTTGCCGAGCAGCGCGAACAGCCGGCCGCGATGGTCGAGCAGGCGGGCGGCGCGCAGCGGCTCGGCGTCGGAGTCGACCTCGGCGAGCGCGGCCCGGGTGAGCGTGAGCGCCCGGCTGAGGTCACCGGCGGTGACCGCAGCGGTGAGCGTGTCCTCCAGCACCCGCAGGTGGTCCATGCCGAGCCGGTCGGCGGCGTCGGGCACCTGCTCCCACAGTTCCAGGACGCGCTCCAGCAGGCGGCTCTGCTCGGCGTACGCGTACCGTTCGGCGGCCGCCTCGGCGGCGACCCGGGCGGCGGTGAGCGCGCGCGGGTGGTCGTGCGCCGCGTACCAGTGGTGGGCGATCTCGGCCGGGGCGCGTCCGGCGGCGACCAGGTGGGGTTGGGCCTCGATCGCGGCGGCGTACCGGGCGTGCAACCGCGCGTGCTCGCCGGGCAGCAGGTCGTCGTGCACGGCTTCGCGGACGAGCGCGTGCCGGAACTCGTAGTCGCCGTCCGGGTCGGCCACCACGAGCTGCCCGGCGACGGCGGCGCGCAGCGCGTCCTCCAGCTCGGCCTCGGGCAGACCGGCCACCTCGGCGAGGAGCTGATGGGCGAAACGGGTGCCGCCGGCGGCGGCGATCCGCAGCACCCGCTGGGCCGGCTCGGGCAGCCGGTCGACGCGGGCCAGCAGCAGGTCGCGCAGCGTCTCCGGGATGGCGGCGCAGCCGACCGGGCCACCGGCGGCGGCCAGCTCCTCGATGAAGAACGGGTTGCCCTGGGTGCGTTCGTGCACGTCGTCAACGGTCCGGGCGTACTGCTCGATGCCGAGCAGGTCGGCGAGCACGGCGGCGGTGCCGTCGCGGTCGAGGCGGCCCAGCTCGATCCGGTCCACGCCGCGGACCCGGTCCAGCTCGGCGAGGAACGGCCGCAGCGGGTGGCCGCGGTGCAGCTCGTCGGTGCGGTACGTGCAGACCACCAGCAGGCGGGTGGCCCGGGCGGCCCGCACCAGGAAGCCGATCAGGTCGCGGGTGGAACGGTCGGCCCAGTGCAGGTCCTCGATCACCAGCACCAGCGGGCGTTCCTCGGCGATCCGCCGGAACAGGTCGGCGACCAGGTCGAACAGGTAGCCGCGCGGGGTGTCGGCGAGGGCCGGCCCGGCGGGCGCGGCGGCCCCGGCGGGCATCCGAGCAAGCTCCGGCAGCAGCCGGGCGAACTCCGCCTCGTAGCCGGCGAAGGCGGCCGGCCCGTCGTGGCGCAGCACGTCGCGCAGCGCGGCCGCGAACGGGGCGAACGGCAGGCCGGCCTCGCCCAGCTCCAGGCACTGGCCGACCAGCAGCCGCGCCCCGGCAGTGTGGACGTGTGTGCCGAACTCCTCCAGCAGCCGGGTCTTGCCGACGCCGGCCTCGCCGCCCACGAGCACTGTCGTCGGGTCGCCGGACCGGGCCCGGGCCAGCGCGTCGCCGAGCACTGTCAGCTCGCGCCGGCGGCCGACGAGGACGGTGCTGGCGGCGCGTACTGTCACGCCGTCGAGCATGCCACGGACCTGCGACGGCCCGGACGGGCCGATCGGGCGGTGGACGGCCGCCGGCCCGGCCGCCCCCGTGACGGCCGGACCGGCGAACTGCCCCACGGCGCCGGCCGCGCCCACCGACCCGGCGGCGGCCGCCGGTGCGGTCACCGGCGGGCGTCGGTGGTGCGGGCGTGGTGCTGCCGGCGGCTCAGCCAGCCGCGCGGGTGCCGGCGGGGCAGCGACCGGGCCAGCCGGTCCTGCGCCGCGTCGGCCTGCAGCTCGGAGGCGTGGCTGCGGTGGATGCTGAGGATGAACTCCGCGTCGTTGCCGAACATGTCGGATCTCCCTGTGTCGTACGTCTGTCGTCCCTGTCGAGATCCACTTTTCGCGCGAAGGTGCCTCCGGCACATGGGTACGCCGCCTGATCTTTGCCCCCGCCGCCTCCTTACCTGAGGGCCGATGAGGGCCGGCGCGGCCGTAAGGTACTCAGCCCGCGCCGGAAGGGGCGGCCACGGATCAACGTGACGTGCGCCGACCACTAGACTCTGCGGCATGGCAAAGCCCCAGGAGAAGGTCTCGTTCGGCCAGCGGCTGAAGCAGATCGGGATGGTGTTCCGGTTCACCGCCAAGCAGGACAAGTGGTTCGCGCCGCTGACGGCGGCGGCGGTGCTGATCCCGCTCGCGCTCACCGTGGTCGCGGTGATCGCCTGGGGCTGGATCTGGCTGCCGATCGGCATCCTGCTGGCCACGCTGGCGGTGCTGATCGTGCTCAACCTGCGCTCCAACAAGGCGATGATGAACGCCGCGGAGGGGCAGCCGGGCGCGGCGGCGCAGATCATGGAGAGCATGCGCGGCGACTGGCGGGTCACCCCGGCGGTCAGCTCCACCACGCAGATGGACATGGTGCACCTGGTGGTGGGCCGGCAGGGCGTGATCCTGCTGGCCGAGGGGAACCCGCAGCGCGTGCGTGGCCTGCTCGGCCAGGAGAAGCGCCGGTTGGCGAAGGTGATCGGCACGGCTCCGCTGCACGACTACGTGATCGGGCAGGGCGAGGGTGAGCTGCCGGTCCGCAAGCTGCGGATGACGCTGATGCGGCTGCCCCGCGCCCTGTCCCCGAAGGACGTCAATGCCCTCGACAAGCGGCTCAAGGCGCTGACCGCGCGGCCGCAGATGCCCAAGGGCGCGGTCCCGAAGAACATGCGGCCGCCGCGTGGCGCGTTCCGGCAGACCCGGGGTCGCTGACTTCCGGCGTACGCGAGAAGGAGCCGGTCCCGTGCGGGGCCGGCTCCTTCGTCGTGCGGGTCAGCGGCGCGGGACGTCGGTGACGACGGAGCCGGCGAGCCGGTCGTGCAGGCCGCGCCGGTGCTCGTCCATGAGCAGGGCCGGCACGACGAGGGCCAGCAGGAGGCCGCGCAGCAGCCCGCGGAGCAGCCCGATCCGGCCGCCGTCGGCCCAGGCGACGCAGCGCAGCCGGGTCAGGTACATGCCGGGGGTCTGGGCGAACAGGCCGATGAAGAAGCCGTACTCCAGGATCAGCACCAGGACCGGCGGCCAGCCGTCGCGGACCGGGTCGGAGAAGGCCCGGGCGACCATCAGGCACAGCACCCAGTCGATGATCAGGGCGCCGAAGCGGCGGCCGAGGCTGGGCGGGGTGAAGTTGGCGTCGGCCGCGGGCGGCACCGGTGTGGCGGCGGTATCGGTCACAGCGGCCAGGGTAGCGCCGCAGCAACCCCTGACGAAAAATACGACATTCGGCACCAGAGCGTGCCGTAGTGACGCTCCGCAAGCAACGTAACACGGCGGAAACAGACGAGACACGGCCGGGCAACCCCCCGGCCATAGCGTCGCCAGTAGTTAGCTACCGGAGTGGACCTGCCAGGAGGACGTGTGTTCGCCAATTCCGAGGAACTCCTGCGATACCTCGCCAACGAGGACGTGAAGTTCGTCGACGTACGTTTCTGTGACCTGCCCGGCGTGATGCAGCACTTCAACCTGCCGGTCGAGTCGTTCGACGACAGCGTGTTCACCGACGGCCTCGCCTTCGACGGCTCCTCGATCCGCGGGTTCCAGGCCATCCACGAGTCCGACATGCTCCTGCTGCCGGACGTCGCCACCGCCTTCATCGACCCGTTCCGCACGCAGAAGACCCTCGCGCTGAACTTCTTCATCCACGACCCGTTCACCCGCGAGGCCTACTCCCGCGACCCCCGCAACGTCGCCAAGAAGGCCGAGGCCTACCTCGCCGCCAGCGGCATCGCCGACACCGCCTACTTCGGCGCGGAGGCGGAGTTCTACATCTTCGACTCCATCCGCCACGAGACCTCGGCGCACCAGTCGTTCTACTACATCGACTCGATCGAGGGCGCCTGGAACAGCGGCCGGATCGAGGAGGGCGGCAACCGCGGCTACAAGACCGCCTACAAGGGCGGCTACTTCCCGGTGCCGCCGGTGGACCACTACGCCGACCTGCGTGACCGGATCGTGCGGCGCCTCGTCGACGGTGGCTTCACCGTCGAGCGTTCGCACCACGAGGTGGGCACCGCCGGCCAGTCGGAGATCAACTACAAGTTCTCCACGCTGCTGCACGCCGCCGACCAGCTCCAGCTGTTCAAGTACATCGTCAAGAACGAGACCTGGGCCGCGGGCAAGACCGCGACGTTCATGCCCAAGCCGCTCTTCGGTGACAACGGCTCCGGCATGCACACCCACCAGAGCCTGTGGCGCGGCGGCGAGCCGCTGTTCTACGACGAGACCGGCTACGCCGGCCTGTCCGACACCGCCCGCTGGTACATCGGCGGCCTGCTGCACCACGCGCCGTCGCTGCTGGCCTTCACCAACCCGACGGTGAACTCCTACCGCCGCCTGGTGCCGGGCTTCGAGGCGCCGGTCAACCTGGTCTACTCGCAGCGCAACCGCTCCGCGTGCACCCGTATCCCGGTCACCGGCAGCAACCCGAAGGCCAAGCGCGTCGAGTTCCGGGTGCCGGACCCGTCCAGCAACCCGTACCTGGCGTTCTCGGCGATGATGATGGCCGGCCTGGACGGCATCAAGAACAAGATCGAGCCGCCGGCGCCGATCGACAAGGACCTCTACGACCTCCCGCCGGAGGAGTGGGGCGACGTCAAGCAGGTCCCGGGTTCGCTGCCGGAGGTGCTCACCGCGCTCGAGGCCGACCACGACTACCTGCTCGACGGCGGCGTGTTCACGCCGGACCTGATCTCGACCTGGGTCGAGTGGAAGCGGGCCAACGAGGTCGACCCGGTGCGCCTGCGCCCGACCCCGCACGAGTTCGCGATGTACTTCGACTGCTGAGCACGCTCGTCAGCACCGGCCGGGCCGGCTCCGCGATCGCGGAGCCGGCCCGGCCGTTTCAAGCGGCTCGGCGGCGCAGCGCGGCCCGGACGGCGGCCACCGCGACGACCACCACCACCGCCGTCATCAGCACCGCGCCGGGCGCCTTGGTGAACCGGGCGAGGTTGGTCCCGTCGGGCAGGGTGAGCAGCGAGACCGCCGCGCAGGGGGCCACGAACCAGACCTCCCGGGCCAGCGGCACCGCCGCGACCGCGAGCAGCGTCAGCGGCCAGATCGCGTACCAGGGGTGGAACACCGGCGCGAGCAGCACCGTGGCGGCGAGCGCCAGTCCCGCGCCGAGCAGCGCTACCCGCGGCCGGGCCAGAGTCAGCCGGGCGACCCGCTGGCGGGCGTCGTTGAGCCGCCGCAGTGTCGTCCACGCCCGCCACCAGAGCGCCACCAGCAGCCCGGCCAGCAGCGCCAGCGCGACCGTCCGGACCACCGGCACCGCCGCCGGCCGCCGCCCGGCCAGCTCACCGGCGTAGTCGATCACGAAGCCGACGGCTGTCGGCGGTGAGGTCCACTGCTGCGAGTCGCCGCTGTGGCCGAGTCCCCCGATCCAGCCCAGCCCGAGGCCGGTGGCGAGCGAGACGACGAGCAGTGTGCCGAGCACCGACGCGGCCAGTTGCCCGCCGTCGCGCAGCAGCGCCCGCCAGGTGTAGCGGCCCAGCACGGCGGCGAGCGCCGCGAACGGCAGCGCCACCACCGCGACCGCCTTCACCGCCACGGCCAGGCCCAGCAGCACGCCGGCCACCAGCAGCGCGCGCGGCTTGCCCGGGCGGCGGACCAGCACCAGCAGGCCGAGCAGGAGCAGCCCGAGCGCGAGCGCGTCGTTGTGCGCGCCGGCCACCAGGTGGATCCCGACCAGCGGGCAGGCGAGCACCAGCCAGGCGGCCCGGCGCGTGGGCACCCCGGCGGCGCGGGCCAGACCGGGCAGACACAGCGCGGCCAGCAGCACCCCGGCCACCGAGACCAGCCGCAGCGCCACGACCGTCCCGATCAGGCCGCCACCGGCGAGGACGGCGAGCCCGGCCAGCAGCACGAAGAACGGCCCGTACGGCGCCGGGGTGTCCCGCCAGATCGGTGACACCGAGTCGGTCCACGGGCAGCCGGCCGCCGCGACCCCCACCCGGTACGGGCTGAGCCCCTGCGTCCACGTCCAGCCCTGGCAGGCGTACGAGTAGACGTCGCGGCTGCCGATCGGCGGCGCAGCGAGCAGCGGCAGTGACCAGAGCCCGGCCGTCAGGTACGCCCACCGGCCGGACGGCGCGCCCCACCGCAGCGACCACCAGGCGCCGACCAGCAGCAGCGTCCCGGCCAGCCAGCAGCCGAGCGTCAGCGGCCCGTTCGGGGCCGCCCAGATCGCGGCGGGCGTGCTGCGCGGGGGCGGGCCGGGCAGCGCGCCACCGAGCCACCCGGCGGCGGTGAGCAGCACCGCCCCGGCGAGACCGGCGTAGCGGGCGACGGCGGCGGCGATCGGCCGGACCGGACCGTCGACCTCGCTCACCGGCACACTCCTCAGTCCGCGGGAACCGGCTGCCGGCCCGTGCGAGCCGACCGTACCAACCAGACGACCACACCGATCACGAACAGGGTCATCAGCGGCGCACCGGGCATCTTGCTGAACCGGGCCAGCCCGGTGCCGTCGGCGAGCACCAGGAACGACGACACCACAGTGACGATCGAGAACCAGAGCGTGCGGTGCGCGGTGGCGGCGAGCACCGCCAGCGGCCACAGCCAGTACCAGGGGTGGAACAGCGGGGACAGCGCGACGGTGGCGGTGAGCGCCAGCGCGGCGTGCCAGAACGGCTCACCGCGACGGAACGATCGGAACCAGAGCCAGATCAGCACCCCGATCAGCGCGACCATGCCGATCGCCCGGGTCGCCGGCAGCGCGTCGACGTGCACCCCGAACGGCGCCAGCAGATAGCCGACGGTCTGCCCCACCGCCGTCGGCGGCGACGTCCAGGCCACCACCAGGCTGCCCTGCTCCAGCCCGCTGATGAACCCCAGCCCGAGGCCGGAGACGACCGTCACCCCGGCCAGCGCCAGGAGCGACCCGCCGACCACCCACCCGCCGTCGCGGACCAGCGACCTGATCCGGTACGCCCCGACGATGGCGGCGAGCGCGGCGAACGGCATCACGACCAGCGCGGTGACCTTGACGGCGGCGGCCAGTCCGAGCAGCGCCCCACCGGCGAGCAACGGCCAGGGCCGCCCCGGTCGGGCCGCCACCACCGCGAGCCCGGCCACGAGCAGGCCGATCATCAGCGCGTCGTTGTGCGCGCCGGACACCAGGTGCACGGGCACCAGCGGGCTGGCCAGCGCCAGCCACAGCGCCCGCCGCGGCGGCACCCCGCAGCGGCGGGCCAGCACCGGCAGCGCCCACGCGGTGAGCGCCACCCCGGCCACGGCGAGCAGCCGGAACAGCGCGACAGCGCCGAGGAGCGAGCCGGTGGCCTTCACCACCGCGCCGGCGAGCAGCACGAACAGCGGCCCGTACGGCGCCGGGGTGTCCCGCCAGATGTAGGAGATGGTGTCCAGCCAGGGGCAGGGCAGCGCCGACACGCCCTGCTCGTAGGGGTTGATCCCGGCCGAGAAGCTGGCGCCCTGGCAGGCGTACGCGTACACGTCGCGGCTGCCCAGCGGCGGCGCGACGAGCATCGGCAGCAGCCACAGCGCGACGGTCACCAGCACCCAGCGCGACGACGGCACCCGGTCCCGCAGCGACCACCAGGCCCACGCCAGCAGCGCAGTGCCGACCAGCCACAACGCGATGATCAGCGGCCCGTTCGGGCCCTGCCAGATGCTGACCGGAGTGGGACGCAACTCGCCGTCGGGCAGGGCGCCGCCGAGGAACGCGGCCACGGCGAGCAGCACCGAACCCGCCAGGCCGATCCAACGCGAGAGGTGGTGAGACACGCCCGACATGCTGCCAGTACGGTGGTTCGCGATCAGGAGGTGGGCATGCGGGGCGGTCGGGTGGTGGCGGTGTCCGCCGCGTCGGCGCTCGTCCTGGCCGTGCTGTATCTCACCCTGCCGGTCACCGGCTCGGACCTGTCCGCCCAGGTCGCCCGCGCCGACTTCTTCGCCGCGCACCCGTCCGCCCTGGTCGACCTGCGCTGGTACGGCGGCGTGCACCCGTGGGGCTACAGCCTCGTCTCGCCGCCGCTGATGGCGCTGCTCGGCGTACGCGTCACCGGCGCGCTCGCGCTGCTCGCCTCCGCCACCGCGTTCGCCGCCCTGCTGGTGCGTACCCGGGTGCCCCGCCCGCTGCTGGGCAGCCTCGTCGGGGTGCTGACGATCGCCGGCAACCTGGTCTCCGGCCGGGTCACCTACGCCCTCGGCGTCGCGTTCGGCCTGGCCGCGCTGCTGGCGCTCACCGGCCCTGCCCGCCGCGCCGCTGCCGACCCGGCCGGTGCTGCCCGTGGAGCCGGTGTCGCTGCCGGTCCTGCCGCCGCCACGCCGGCCGGCCCCGTCGGCATCGGTGCGGGCCGGAGCGTCTGGGCGGCCGTCGCCGCCGCGCTGCTCGCCTCCGCGGCCAGCCCGGTGGCCGGGCTGTTCGTCGGCCTCGTCGGCGTCGCGCTGCTGCTGACTCGCCGGTACGCCGACGGCCTGCTGCTCGCCGTACCCGCGGCCGGGCCGCTCGCGGTGACCGGGCTGCTGTTCGGCGAGGGCGGCTGGATGAACATCAGCCGCACCGACACCCTGCACGCCGTGGTGACGAGCCTGCTGGTCGCGGCGCTCGTGGCGTACCGGCCGGTGCGGGTGGGCGCGCTGCTGTCCGCGGCCGGGGTGCTGGCGTCGGCGTTGCTACCCACCCCGGTCGGGCTGAACGCCACCCGCCTGGTGGTGATGTTCGCGCTGCCGCTGCTGGCCGCCGCGGCGACGCCACCCGCATGGCTCACTGCGGCTCGCCTCGGAGCCCGACTCGGCGCGGATCGACTCGGCGCGGGTCGGTCCCGTCGGGCTCTCGACGCGGTCGGGCTGGCCGCCCTGCTCGCTGTCGTCTGCTGGTGGCAGCCGCCGGTGGTCACCGCCGACCTGCGCAGCGCCGACGATCCGACGGCCGACCCGGCGTACTTCGCTCCGCTGCGCGCGGAACTGGCCCGGCGCGGGCTCACCGGACGGGTGGAGGTGCCGCCGACCCGCAACTACTGGGAGGCGGCCCGCATGGGCGAGGTGCCGCTGGCCCGGGGCTGGCTACGCCAGGCCGACATCGACCGCAATCCGCTGTTCTTCACCACGGTGCCCGGCGCGGACGGCACCGGCATTCCGTTGACGCCCGTCACCTACAGGGACTGGCTGGCCGACAACGCGGTGCAGTACGTGGCGGTGCCCGACGCCGAGTTCTCCTGGGTGGGTCGTTCCGAGGCGAAGCTGGTGGAGTCGGGTCAGCCGTACCTGACCGAGGTCTGGTCGGATCGGCACTGGAAGCTGTACGCGGTGGCCGATCCCACCCCGCTGGTCGGGGCGCCGGGTGAGCTGGTCCGCCAGGACGGCGCCTCGATCACGTTCCGCGCCCCCGCCCCCGGGCCGATCCCGATCCGGGTCCGCCACGACCGCTGGCTCACCGCCTCCAACGGCGCCACAGTCACCCCCGAGGGCAAGTGGACCACCGTAACGGTCCCCCAAGCCGGCACCTACACCCTCAAAAGCTGACCCACCCGGCCCCGGCCCCTGCCCGGCGATCTTGCAGTTGCGGCCCCTCGGAGGCCGGATAAGCCCCTTTTGCCGGGCGGCAAGTGCAAGATCGACGCCGAGGGACGAGGCCGAGGACCGGGGCGAGGGCGGGGCGGGGTTTAGAGGGGGGACTCCAGGATGCGCTGGACGACTGTGCGGGAGTGGCGGCCCGTTCGCAGGTACTCGTCGAGGAACTCGCCCTGGTCCTCGCGCCCCAGCAGCCGCACCACCCCGGCCAGCTCCACCCCGTGCCGGGGCAGCTGGTCGCCGGCCCGGCCGCGTACCAGCATCAGCGCGTCACGCACCTCGGCGGCGAGCGTCCAGCCGGCGGCCAGCTCGGCGGCGTCGGTGGCGTCGAGCAGCCCGGCGTCGCGGGCGGCGGTCAAAGCGTCGAGCGTACGGGTGCCGCGCAGCTCGGGTATCCGGCCGGCGTACCGGAGCTGGAGCAGCTGCACGGCCCACTCGACGTCGGCGAGCCCGCCCCGGCCCAGCTTGGTGTGGGTGGCCGGGTCGGCGCCCCGGGGCAGCCGCTCGGTCTCGACCCGCGCCTTGATCCGGCGGATCTCGATGACCTGTTCGCGGGTCAGCCCGTCGGCCGGGTAGCGCACCGGCTCGATCATCGCCTCGAACTCGGCGCCCAGGTCGGCGTCGCCGCAGACGAACCGGGCCCGCAGCAGCGCCTGCGCCTCCCACACCCGCGACCAGCGCGCGTAGTACTGGGCGTACGCGGCGATGCTGCGCACCAGCGGGCCCTGCCGGCCCTCGGGTCGCAGGTCGGCGTCGACGCCGAGCGGCGGGTCGGGGGCGGGCGCGGACAGCAGCCGGCGCAGCTCCTCGGCGACGGCGTGCGCCGCCGCGCTCGCGGTGCTCTCGTCCACGCCCGACGGCGGGTCGTAGACGAACAGCACGTCGGCGTCGGAGAGGTAGTTGGACTCGTACCCGCCGAGCCGGCCCATGCCGATCACTGCGAAGCGCAGCCCGGGCGGTCCGGGATGGACGGTACGGGCGGCGCGCAGCGCGGCGGCGAGCGTGGCGTCGGTGACGTGGGACAGCGCGGTGCCCACAGCTGTCACGTCGACCACTGTGGGCCGGCGTTCCCCGCCGCCGACCGGGCGCGGGGTGAGCGGGGCCAGCGAGCCGGCGCGGCTGAGCACGTCGGCGGCGGCGATCCGGACCAGTTCCCGGCGGCGCAGCGCGCGGACCGCCCGGATCGCCTCGACCGGGTCGTCGTGCCGGGCGGCGGCGGCGGCGAACCCGTCGACGAGCGTCTCCCGCGGGCGCGGGGTCAGTTCGCTGTCCTCGGCGAGCAGCCGCAGCGCCTCCGGCTCGCGGGACAGCATGTCGGCGGCGTAGCGGGAGGAGGAGAGCACCCGGGCCAGGCGGCGTGCCACCGGGCCGGAGTCGCGCAGCAGGCGCAGGTACCACGGGGTGCTGCCGAGCTTGTCGGAGACCTGCCGGTAGTTGAGCAGCCCGCGGTCCGGCTCGGGGGCGTCGGCGAACTCGTCGAGCAGCACCGGCAGCAGCGTGCGCTGGATCGCGGCGGTACGGCTGACTCCGCCGGTGAGCGCCTGGAGGTGCCGCAGCGCGCCGGCCGGGTCGGCGAAGCCGAGCACCTCCAGCCGGTGCCGGGCCGCCTCGGGTGTGAGGCGCAGCCCTTCGGCCGGTACCCGGGCCACGGCTTCCAGCAGCGGCCGGTAGAGCAGTTTGGCGTGCAGCCGGCGTACCTCGGTGGCGTGGGTGACCCACTCGGCGCGGAACTCCTCGACGGCGCTGCGGCCCGGTGTGGCGGCGTAGCCGAGCGCGGCGGCGAGCCAGCGCAGCGCGGCCGGTTCGGTCGGCACGGTGTGGGTGCGGCGCAGCGCCTGGAGCTGGAGCCGGTGCTCGACGGCGCGCAGGAAGCGGTAGCCGCGCAGCAGCGCCTCCCCGTCGGCGCGGCCCACGTAGCCGCCGGCGACGAGCGCGCGCAGCGCCGGTACGGTGCCCGGCACGCGCAGCGACTCGTCGCCGCGGCCGTGCACGAGCTGGAGCAGCTGGACGGCGAACTCGATGTCGCGCAGCCCGCCCGGACCGCGCTTGATCTCGCGTTCCAGCTCCTTCGGCGGCACGTTGTCGAGGATCTTGCGGCGCATGGACCGGACGTCCTCGACCGCCTCGGGGCGTTCGGCGGCGGTCCACACGAGCGGAGCGAGGGCCTCGATCCACTCCCGGGCCAGTTCCAGGTCACCGGCGGCCGGGCGGGCCTTGAGCAGCGCCTGGAACTCCCAGGTGCGGGCCCAGCGCTTGTAGTACGCGAGGTGGCTGGCGAGCGTGCGGACCAGCGGCCCCCGGTTGCCCTCGGGTCGCAGCGCCGCGTCGACCGGCCAGGCCACCAGGCCGCAGATCTGGATCAGCCGGGTGGCGATCTGGGTGGCGGCGGGCAGGTCGTCGTCGGTCGCGGAGACGAAGATGACGTCGACGTCGGAGACGTAGTTGAGCTCGTCGCCGCCGCACTTGCCCATCGCCACCACGGCGAGGCGGGGGCGCGGCGTGCCCTCGGGTAGCTCGGCGGCGGCGATGTCGTAGGCGGCGGCGAGCGTGGCGTCGGCCAGCCCGGACAGCGCCGCCATGGTCTGTTCCAGGCCGCGCCCGCCGGTCAGGTCGGCCGCCGCGATCCGCAGCAGCGCCAGCCGGTACGCCTGCCGCAGCAGCGGGACCGCGCCGGTCATGCTGGTGAGCCGGGCTGCCACGCTCAGGTCGAGCCGGCCGTCGGCGGTGGGGGCGAGCCCGTCCGGTTCGGTGGCCAGCACCGCCCACTGCCCGGGGTTGGCCACCAGGTGGTCGCCGAGCGCGGACGAGGCGCCGAGCACCGCGATCAGCCGGCGGCGCAGCCCCGGGTCGGCGGCCAGCGCGTCGCGTACGGCCACCTCGTCGCCGGAGCGCCGCTCGGACTCGACCATCCGGTGCAGCTGACGCAGGGCCAGGTCCGGGTCGGCGGCGTGGGACAGCGCGGCGAGCAGTTCGGCGGCGCGTTCGTCGGCCGGCTCCTGCGTGTCGGGCCGCCACAGGGCGAGCCCGTCCGGGCCGAGCAGGTCGGCGGCGCGCGTGGCGCCGTCACCCTCGGCGAACCCGTAGCGGGCCAGGCGCCCGCGGGCCGGCCGGGTCACCGGTCAGGCCCCGAGCAGCGGCAGGCTGCGGCGTGGGTTGTCGTCGCCCAGCTCGCCGAGCGCGAGCGCGGCGAACCGGATCGCGAACGGCTGCCACGCCTCCTCGACGTCGGCCATCACCCGGTCGCAGGCGGCCACCACCAGCTCCGGGTCGTAGTCCAGCTCGGCCAGCACCGCCGAGTCGCGGGACCACTCGGCGATCATCGCGGTGTCGCACTCGATGTGGAACTGAAGGCCCCAGGCCCGGTCGCCGAGGCGGAACGCCTGGTGCGGGTAGCGGGTGGACGCGGCGAGCAGCGTCGCGCCGTGCGGCAGCTCGGTGATCTCGTCGGCGTGCCACTGGAGCACGTCGGGCATCAGCGGCACGTATCGGAACAGCGGATCGTCCTCGGCGGCGTCGCGCCGGCCCACCAGGGCCGGGCCGATCTCCGGCCCGGACGGGCTGCGCTCGACCAGGCCGGCGTGCGCGGTGGCGAGCAGTTGCGCGCCGAGGCAGATCGCGAGCGTGGGCACCCGCTGGCGGACCGCCTTGCGCAACAGCCCTTCCAGCGCGGGGAACCAGGGCGCGCCGGGGGCGCCGTCGGGCCCCGGGTATGCCTGCTGGTCGCCGCCGAGCACCACCAGCGCGGCGTACCCCTCCAGGTCGGCGGGGAGCGCGTCACCGGCGTGCGGACGCAGCACGCGCAGCTCCAGGCCCCCTTCGGTGAGCCACTCCCCCAGGCGGCGGAGGTCGTCGGTCGGGTCGTTCTCGATCACCAGCGCGGTCGCCACGACGTCGAGGCTAACCGGTGCGCCCGACAGGCCATGGTCCGGCAGGCCCTAGGCTCGCGATCGTGCCCGACGACTGCCTGCGCCCACCGGCCCTGCGTCCCGGCGACCCGGTGATGCTGGTGTCCCCGTCCGGACCGACCCGTCCCGAACGGGTGGCCCGTGGCATCGAGCTGCTCACCGGCTGGGGGCTGCGGCCGGTGCCCGCGCCGAACGCGTACGCCCGGCGGGGTTACCTGGCCGGCGACGACGCGCTGCGGGCCGCGGACCTGAACGCGGCGTTCGCCGACCCGGAGATCCGCGGCGTGATCTGCACGCGGGGCGGCTACGGCGCGCAGCGGGTGGTCGACCTGATCGACATGGCGGCGGTACGCCGGGACCCGAAGGTGGTGGCCGGGTTCTCCGACATCACCGCGTTGCAGTTCGCGCTCTGGCGGGGCGCCCGGCTGGCCGGGGTGCACGGCCCGGGGGCCGCGTGGCGGGACGAGCGCACCCCGATCCGCTCGGCGGAGTCGCTGCACACGGCGCTGACCAGCGCCGAGCCGGTGACTGTGGCGGCGGTCGAGGCGGAGGAGACGTACCCGGTGCGGGTGCCCGGCCGGGCCGAGGGCCGGCTGCTCGGCGGCAACCTGTGCCTGATCACCGCGTCGATCGGCACGCCGGACATGCCCGACCTGACCGGGGCGATCCTGCTGGTCGAGGAGGTGCAGGAGCCACCGTACAAGATCGACCGGATGCTCACCCACCTGCGTCGCTGCGGCGCGTTGGACGGGATCGCCGGGGTGGCCGTGGGTCAGTTCACCGAGTGCGCGGACGGCTGGGACACCACCGTCGTGGACGTGCTCACCGACCGCCTGGGCGACCTGGGCGTGCCGGTCCTGGGCGGCCTGCCGATCGGCCACGGCCCCGGCCAGCTGACGGTCCCGGTAGGCACCCCCGCGCTCCTGAACGCCACCACCGGCACCCTGACGGTGACCTCCGCCGTCCGCTGAGACCTCCACCCCGGCGATCATGAAGTTGGCGGCAGTTCAGAGATCCACAACTGCCGCCAACTTCATGATCAACGCGGAGAGGGTGGCGGCGAAGGGGTGAGGTGGGCGACCGCGCCGGACTCCAGGGCGGCCCAGACCGCGCCGTCGGGGGTGACAGTCAGGCCGTGGGGCTCCGACGCGGGGGTGGGCAGATCGTGGGCGGTGTGGTGGCCGTCGGGGTCGATGTGGGCGATGCGGTTGGCGCCCCACTCGGTGAGCCAGCAGCCACCGGCCGGATCCGCGACGATCGCGTGCGGGCGCGCCGCGCGGTCCGGCAGCGGGAACTCGTCGATCCGCCCGTCCGGCGTGATCCGGCCGACCTGCCCGGCGGCGATCTCGACGAACCAGAGCGCGCCGTCGCCGCCGCGGGTGATGCCGACCGGCCCGGCCGCCTCGGTGGGCAGCGGATGCAGCGTCACCGACCCGTCCAGGTCGATCCGGGCGATCGCGTTCGCCTGGTTGAGCGTGAGCCAGAGCGCGTCGTCCGGTCCGGCCGCGAGCATCGACGGGAAGCCCTTGGCCACCGGCAGCCCGAAGGTGGTCACCTCCCCGTCGACGCTCACCCGGCCGACCGTGTCGTCGTTCATGCCGGCGTACCAGAGCGCGCCGTCCGGGCCGGCCGCCAGCCCGCAGGGGCCGCAGCCGGGCGGCAGCGCCACCGAGGCGGTCTCGCCGCCGACGGTGATCCGGCCGAGCCGGTCGTCGCCCGAGCGGGTGTACCAGAGCGCGCCGTCGGGGCCGCCGACGATGATCAGCGGGCGGCTGCCCGGCGGGTCGTCGCGGTAGGTCCGCACCTCGCCGTCGGGACCGAGCCGGGCGACGCCGCCGGAGCCGGCCAGCGTCAGCCAGAGCGCGCCGTCGGACCCGACCGTGATCGAGTACGGGCCGGAGCCCGGCCCGGTGAGCGTGATCTCGCGGATGGCAGGCTGTGTCATCGAGTGGCCTTTCGTCGGGTTTCGCCCAGCCTTCCGGGCGCTCCCCCACCCGGCAACACGAATAAGCCGGGCCTTCCGGGCGGGATTGCCAGCCCGCTGACAGGTTCGCCACGGGTTGCCCTCAGTTCCGGGGATCACTGTCGGTGACGTCATCGCACCACCACCGAACAGGAGAATCGCATGATCCGCACGATGTCGAAGAAGCGCCTGCTGGTCGGCCTGGCCGCCGCCGGAGTGCTCGGCGTCGGGATCGCCGCCCCGACGGTGGCGCTCGCCGACGACAAGAGCCCGAACCCGTCTTCGAGCGCCAGCAGCACCGACCAGGGCGACGACCGCCGCCAGAAGCACGCCGACCGGCAGGCCGAGTTCGCCGAGGCGCTCGCCAAGGAGCTGGGCGTCCCGGCCGACAAGGTCACCGCGGCGCTGGAGAAGCTGCACGAGCAGCGTCAGGGCGACCGCCCGGAGCGGCCCGAGCGGCCCTCGACCGAGGACCGGCAGGCCGCGCTGAAGGAGCGGCTGGACCAGGCCGTCACCGACGGCAAGCTCACCCAGGAGCAGGCCGACGCGGTGCTCAAGGCCGCCGAGGCGGGCGTGTTCCCGGGCGGCCCCGGGCACGACGGCAAGGGCGGCCCGCACGGCGAGCGCGGTGGACACGGCAAGGGCGGCCCGGACGGCAAGTGACCGCACGGCCGCGCCGCTTCCCGCCGGACTAACCTCCTCGTGACCGGCCCCGGCGGGGCCACCGCCCCGCACCAGGTGGCGGGACAGAGGCGCCGCACCGGGGAAGCCCCGGTGCGGCGCCGGTCGCGCCGTCCCGACACCGCAGCCGGTGGCACGGGTACGGCGCGTGGGTCAGCGGGCGGTCGCGTACGCGGCGCAGCCGATCAGTTCGAGTGAGACCTGGAGACGCTCGAGGCTGATGTTCTTGGCGATCGTGTCCTCCGGAGTGTGGTACGGCGGCTCCAGCAGTGCCGGGCTCGTCTCGCCCCGCCAGGAGAAGTTGGCGCTGGCGATGCCGACCTCCTGGAAGGACTGGTGGTCGCTGGAGCCGCGCTGCGTCACCGGCGACATCCGCGGGTCGTAGCCGAGGCGTACACCGGCGGCGGCCACCTCGTCGGTGGCCCGGTTGGACTGGCCGGTGAAGGACAGCAGCCAGTAGAGGGTGGCCGGGTCCCAGCTCGTGGCGACCATGTCGTTCTGGTACACCGCCAGGATGCGGTCCCGCTCGGCCTGCGGGAGCTGTCGCACGTGGTGACGCGAGCCGAGCAGGCCCTGCTCCTCGGAGCCCCACAGCGCGAACCGCAGGGTGGCGTCGACCGGGATCGCCTTCATCACCCGGGCCAGTTCGAGGCAGAGCACGGTGCCGGAACCGTCGTCGTTGGCACCGGGGGCGCCGACAACCGTGTCGTAGTGGGCGCTGACCATGACGACCGGCCCGTTCGCGCCGGACCGCCCGACCCGCTCCGCGATGACGTTGTGGGACGTCAGGTTGCGGTGCGCGGCAGTGGAGACGGTGAGCGTGAGTCGCCCGGTGGCGAGCAGCGCACGCAGCCGCTCCTTCTGCGCCTGGGCGACGCCGACCACCGGGATCGGCACCGGGGCGCCGGCCGAGCCCGGCAGGGTCGGTGAGAACGTGCCGCTGCGCCGGGGCGGCACCCCGTCGGCGGCGAGGAACACCACGGCGGCCGCGCCGCGTTGCAGCGCGGTGGCGACCAGCTGCTCGCGCCGGGCCGCCACGTAGTCGACAAGCACGAACTGGCCGGCCGCGCTTGCCGGGTAGTTCTCGGGAGCACCCGCGCCCACGTCCACCACGTCACCCTGGACGGTGGTGTCCAGCGCGGCCTGCGGGGAGGCGCCGGCCTGCCAGTTCAGGTCGGTGGGCAGCCCGGCCGGCGAGGCGAGCTGAGCGAGGAACTTGTCCGCCACCGCGAACGGCTCCAGCCGGACCTGGTAGCCGAGGCGGTCGAGCTGCTTGGCGATGTAGTCGGCGGCACGCCGCTCCGAGGCGGTCCCGCCGATACGCGGTCCGATCTCCTCGCTGAGGACGCGCAGGTGCGCCAGCGCCCGCTCGGCCGAGACCTGAGCGATGATCTTGCGATCGTCGGACGTCAGCGCCGGCGCCCGACGGGAGCCCGGCCGCTTGTCGTCGGCCGCCCAGGCCGGCGTGGGCAGGGCCACGGTGGCGGCGCCACCGAGAGCGATAGTCAGCATGCGGCGTCGGTTCACAGTGGATCCGGTGATGTCCGTGGCGGGGGAAGAGGGGTAACCGTCGTTGGTCATACGCTTCTCCTGACTGTGCGAGCCGGGCGGTCGTCGGCCGCCCGACTCGGAGGATCTTGAACATAACCCGAGGTCGGGGGCGCATCCAAGATCCTCTCCGGTAATCACCGGACCGGCCGGCGCAGCCGGCTACCGCCCTGACCGATCCGGACATCGACCGGCCTCTTCCCCGCCTCGCCGGCTCGCGCTCACGGCGGCCACGCTCGGCCGGCCGGCGGCGACAGCCGCGTACGCCCGGGTGACCCGGCTACCGCCGACGACGAACGCCCTGTTCGTCCCGCACGGACAGACGGTCCGGGCGGCCGCCGTCGCGACCGCCCGGACCGACGTGGCCCCGGCCCACGGACACCGTCGCGTTCGGACGGACCACCACGGTGTCACCGGCCGACCCGGACCGGGGTCAGCCGCTGGCCGGCGGGGTGAAGACGCCGAGCAGATTGCCCGACGGGTCGCGCAACAGGGCCCGCACCAGACCGGCCGGCGTGGTCACCGGAGCCGTCACCACCGTGCCGCCGGTCGCCTCGGCCCGGCGGCAGATCTCCGCGACGTCCGCCACCTCGGCGTAGAAGATCGCGTAGTTGCCGGTGTCGGTGCCCCGGATCGCGCCGCCGATCCCCCGCGGCCCGCCGGCCACCGTCTGCCGATACGACCTGGCCGGGTCGGTCGGCTCCTCGAAACTCCAGCCGAACAGGCCGGCGTAGAACCGCTGCGCCTCGTCCGGCCGGTCGGAGCCGATCTCGAACCAGGTCACGGGCGTGCTGGACATGCTTCCTCCTGAGGTTCGCGCCGGCGGTCGGCCGGCGTCGTCAGGAATCAGCGTCGAGGACGTCCGCGACAGCGTCCTGTCAGAGTTTCGCGGTCAGACCCGCCGCGCCCTCTCCACCACCGGAACCAGCCGGCGCACCAGATCGGGCCGCCGCTTGCCGTGTCGCCGCTCGAATTCGTCGAGGAACGACACCCCGGTCGGCATCGTCATCACGCCGGTCTCGTGCAGCCGAACGATCACGTCCGCGAAGACCAGGTCCATCCCGAACTCGGGCACCGCCGGGAGTGTCTCCGCCACCGCCTCGACGACCGCGGCGAGCCGCTGGTCGACCCGCCGATTGGCGCCGAGAGCCTGGTAGATGCAGCGCATCATCGCCCAGGCAAGTCTGGTTGAGGTCCGCAGGTCATCCCTCCTGCACGCCGCCTCCACCACCTCGGCCACCAGTTCCGCGGACACCCCGCTGTCTGCGGCCATCCGGTCGAGCAGCAGGCTCAGGAAGGCGGCCCGGTTCCAGGCCGGGAACACGTCGTTGCCACGCTCGGCCAGCGACACACAACCCAGGTACACCCGTCGCCGTTCATCCTGCGTCCCCGGATACAGCGGTAGCAGCCACGCCTCGAGCAAGGCGTGGGCGGCGGACGAGGAGCCGCCCGAGTCCGGCCCGGCGACCAGGGCCAACGCCTTCGGCAGCCGGTCGAACATCGGCTCCAGGGCGCCGACCAGCACCGCGCCGTCGACGTCACAGGCGAGGTGGGCGGTGCGGCGGATCCGGACCAGCAGGTCGGTCGTCAGGCCGGCGAGCGCTCCCTGCTGCACGCCGAACACCCACAGCGGGTCGGCGTCCGGCGGCGCCGCAGTCCCGCTGTCCAGCCGCAGCCGGACATCCCGGTCCAGCCCCGCCTCGAGCCGGTCCAGGGCCAGCACGTCGCTCAGGCTCTGCCACTCCTCCGGTGCAAGCTGGGAGCGCCACAACCCCACCTGGACCCGCCACTCGGCCACCGGGTCGTCTGGAAACAGATACCGTCCGACGGCCTCTCCACCCGCCACCAGGATCAGCAGCAACAGGTTGGCGGTGTAGGCCGCGCAGCGGGCGGACTCCCGCAGGCGACGAGGGCGGTAGCCGTCGAAGTGGCGGCCGCCGGTCGCGTAGGGCGCAGCCCGGAACAACCGCACCAGCAGGTCGGACCAGGCGGCCCGGTCGGAATCGACGCGCAGCCTCTCCTCGATGAAGCCGAGCACGGTGGCCCGGCTGCTGAGCACGGCGTACGAGAGCAGGGCGTGCAGCAGGTCGTCCTCGACCGGTTCACCGGTCAGCGTGAGGCTGGCCGCCCGATGCCGAGCGATCAGGTCGCCGACCGCCTGCGCGGTGAGCCGGGCCACCAGGTATTCGCCGAATGTGGCGTGCAGGAACTCATACGTCTCGTGACGCCGCTCCTCGTCACCGGCGCGGGCGCGGTGGATGAAGAAGAACCGGCCCAGCACCACCTCGGCCGCCGCCAGCGGCGCGCGCAGCCCTTCGTGCCGAACCGACACCGATCCGCCAAACGGCAGCGCGGCCAGGTCGGCGTCCAGTTCGGCGGCGCTCACCCACTGCACGCCCCGGTTGAACATCGCGAAGGCCACCACGGCCAGCCGGCACAACTCCTCCTCGACCGCCCGATCCAGCTCCAGGTCGGGCAGGCCGGCGCGATGCTTGACCACCTCCCGCCGGGCGAAGCGGCGCAGCAGCCGCTCGTACAGGTCACCGCGGCGCAACTCACCGGCCTGGCGCAGATCGTGCCCCTCGGCGTCGTACAGGGCCAGCATCAGCAGCAGCAGCGGCTGCCCGGCGAGTTCCTGGTGAGACAACACCGTGGCCGGGTCGAGCGGCCGGGCACCGGGCGCCCGGAACGCCACGGCGTTGACCCGGTTCCAGGTCCGCACCCAGGCGTCGACACGTGTCGCGTCGAACGGCTCCAGGCGTACGGCTACCGTGCCGGGCGGCGGCTGGGCGCGGTCGGCCACACTGGTCCGGCTGGTCACCAATACCGCCACCGGCCGACCCTGGTCGGCCTCGCGCCGTTGGAAGGCGGCCACCCGCCGCAGGTAGTCGGTCTGGCTGGCGCCGGTGGCCTGCAACAGCTCGTCGAAGCCGTCGAGCAGCACCACCGGCAGCGCGTCGCCGGCGGAGCGGGCCAGCGCCGGCCACTCGACACGTTCGCCGGTGTCCTGCCGCACCGCCTCTTCGATCTGCTCCTGGATGTCGCCGGCCGCGTAGACGTCGCGGAGCACCACCCGGACCACGAGGAAGTCGGCGGCGGGCAGTCGGGCGGCGATGATCCGGGTGAGCACCGACTTGCCCGAGCCGGGTTGCCCGAGCACCAGGAGCGGGGCCCGGACGGCCCTGGGCGAGGTGAAGTGAACGACCAGTGCCTGCCAGAGGTCGTCGCGATCCGACCGGTCACCCCACCAGCTCTCGTCGCCGGGCCGCGCGGCCTGGTCCAGGTCGGCGATCCGGCACAGTGGCGGCACGTACGCCTCGCCCAGCGTCGGCACGGTCAGCCCGGCCGGGACGTCGCCAGAGCTGATGATCGGCCGGGCCAGATCGGCGGCGTACGCGGCGGCGAGGCCGGCCCGCCGACCGCTCGGGGCCGACCCGGTGGAGAGTTCGCTCAGTGCCCGGTGCAGGTCGGTCAAGCCCACCGACAGCCTGCGGACCTCGACCCGGGTGGCCTCGTGCTCGTGTAGGTCGATCCAGAAGGAAACTTCGGGGAAGTCCACGGCGAGCCGGTGCAGCAGGGCCGTATACAGGTCGACGGCGGCGGCGGGAAGGTCGGCGAGGGCCTCTTCGACGACCGGCCAGCTCGCGTCGGAGAGCCTGTCGCCGACCGCCAGTCCGTTCAGAAAGTCGAGGAACGCGCGGGCCTGCCACCCGTACCAGTCGACGAGCGCCGACCGCAGCGCCGGCTGGGACAGGTGCGGACCGGGCGTGGGCGCGGCCGTGTCGAACAGCGCCGCGGTGAGGCCGTCCGCGGCGTGCCGGGCACCGGCCAGCCGCAGTTGGTCGGACCGGTCGAGGGCCAGCTCCTTGAGGTCGAACGGCAGCTTCAGGTCGGCGAGGGCCTCGAAGAACGCGGTCACCGCGATCACCGCGTGCGCGGCCTCCAGCCGCTGCGTCCGCCCGTACCGGGACAGTCCGGAGCGCTTCTCGGACGCCGTGCGCACCAGCTCGTGGCCGAGCCGGACGAACTCCGCCTTGGCATCGAAGATGCCGAGCAGAGCCGGCACCGGCACCGACGCGACCAGCAGCACGCCGCCGGTCAGCTTGTCGAACCAGTCGACGACCTTGCTCTTCTCCCCGCCCAACAGGCGTACGGCGTCGGCGTAGCTGAGCGTGTCGGGCACCGGCGTTCCTCCCCAGGGACGGCAGACCCACCAGGATCGCCGAACCGGGCAAGCCGCGCTGTCGGATTTCAGACCAGGGTGAGCGGGCGTACCCGGTCGACCGGCACGTCGAGGTCGCCGGGACGCCACTCCCGGGTCACCGGCTCGGCCAGCGGGCGCACCGAGCGGATCCGGTCGGTGCGGAAGCAGCGCACACCGTCGCGCAGCCGGCACCAGGCGACCAGGTACCAGTGCACCGAATTGCCCAGGTAGGCCAGCGGCTCCACGTCGCGTACCGAATCGGCGCCGCCGCGGTCGGCGTACCCCAGGCGCAGCACCCGCCCGGCGGCGACCGCGTCGGCGACGACGGCCGGCACGGGCGAGCCCGGCCCGTCACCCACCAGGTGCACCCGGCCGGCGAGCCGGTGCGCCTCGGCCACCGCGGCCGGCGGCATCACCGCGACCAGCTTGCGCAGCGCGGCGCCGGCCGCCGCGGCGAACGGGGAGCCGCCGAGCCGGTGCAGCGCGACAGCCATCGCCACCGCCTCGGCCGGTGACAGGTTGACCGGCGGGAGCGTGCGCGCCCGGTCGACCACGTAGCCGCCGGTGCGGCCCGGCTCGGCCCAGATCGGCACGCCCGCGCCCTGCAAGGCGGAGATGTCCCGCTCGACGGTGCGGGTGCTGACCTCGAAGTGGCGGGCCAGCCAGCTCGCGCTGCGCGGGCGCGGCGACACCGCCCGCAGCTCCTCGACCAGGGCGTAGAGACGGTCGGTGCGGTTCACCCCCGGAAACTAACCCCGGGGTACGACACCGCTCAGGCGATGCAGGCGCAGACGATCAGCGCGGCACCGAAGTGGGTGGCGGCGCTGACCTTCGCGGCCGGGTGCGACTCCTCGGCGGCGATGACGTCGCCCAGCCTGCCCGGGGTGAGCAGGTCCAGCACCAGGAAGGCCAGCGCCATCACCAGCAGGCCGACCAGCCCGAAGACCACCGTGGAGGCGAGCCCCTTGGTGAACGAGCTGTAGCTGGTCAGCACGGCGGTGAAGACGATGCCGGCGATGCCGAGCTGGTTCGCGGCGAGCAGCAGCGCGGCGTTGCCGTTGCGGCGTACCCAGATCAGCTCCCGCAGCTTGCCCGGGGTGAGCAGATCCACGAGCAGGAACCCGGCGGCCATCAGCGCCACCCCGACGATCCCGAACACGATGCTCTGCCACGCCCCGTCGAGCAGGTCTCCCAGCACCAACGCCTCCCCGGCTTCACCCGCCGGCGAGGTGCCGGGCGGTGCCGCAGACGATAGCGGCACCGCGCCAGGTGATCTAGAGAGACAGGTAGCGCTGCCGCTCGTACGGCGTGACCTCGCGGCGGTACTGCTCCCACTCGGCCCGCTTGTTGCGCAGGAAGAAGTCGAAGACGTGCTCGCCGAGCACCTCGGCGACCAGCTCGGAGCCGGCCATCACGTCGATCGCCTCGGCCAGGTTCTCCGGCAGCGCCTCGTAGCCCATGGCGCGGCGCTCCGCGCTGCTGAGCGACCAGACGTCGTCCTCGGCGCCCGGCGGCAGCTCGTACCCCTCCTCGATGCCCTTGAGACCGGCGCCGAGCATCACCGCGAACGCCAGGTAGGGGTTGGTCGCCGAGTCCAGCGAGCGGACCTCGACCCGGGCCGAGTTCGGCTTGCCGTACGCGGGCACCCGCACCAGCGCGGACCGGTTCAGGTGACCCCAGCAGACGTACGCGGGGCTCTCGGTGATCCGGTCCGGCAGCGCCTGCGGGAACAGCCGCTTGTACGAGTTGACCCACTGGTTCGTCACCGCGGTGTACTCCCGCGCGTGGGTGAGCAGCCCGGCGATGAACGACTTGGCGACCTTCGACAGCTTCATCGGGTCACCGGCGTCGTGGAACGCGTTGCGCTCGCCCTCGAACAGCGACAGGTGGGTGTGCATGCCGTTGCCGGGCTGGTCGGTGAACGGCTTCGGCATGAAGCTGGCCTGCACGCCGGTGGAGAGCGCGACCTCCTTCACCACGTGCCGGAAGGTCATGATGTTGTCGGCGGTGGTGAGCGCGTCGGCGTAGCGCAGGTCGATCTCCTGCTGGCCGGGGGCGACCTCGTGGTGGCTGTACTCCACCGAGATGCCGATCCGCTCCAGCGCCAGCACCGCCTGGCGGCGGAAGTCCCGCGCCACGGCGTGCGTGGTGTGCTCGAAGTAGCCGCCGGTGTCCACCGGGATCGGCACCGAGCCGTCCTGCGGGCCGTTCTCCAGCAGGAAGAACTCGATCTCCGGGTGGGTGTAGAACGTGAAGCCCTTGTCGGCGGCCCGGGAGAGCATGCGACGCAGCACGTGCCTCGGGTCGGCCCAGGACGGGCTGCCGTCGGGCAGCGAGATGTCGCAGAACATCCGGGCGCTCTCGCCGCTGACGCCCCCCTCGAACGGGAAGACCTGGAACGTCGTCGGGTCCGGCATGGCGACCATGTCCGACTCGAAGACCCGGGCGAAGCCCTCGATCGCGGAGCCGTCGAAACCGATGCCCTCGTCGAAGGCCGCCTCCAGCTCCGCCGGGGCCACCGAGACGCTCTTGAGCGTGCCGAGCACATCGGTGAACCACAGCCGGACGAAACGGATGTCCCGCTCTTCCAGCGTACGGAGGACGAACTCCTGCTGACGGTCCACTTCCACCCCTCGTTACACGTACGTCCGCGCCGGCGCCGGGGCCGGCTCGGCCTGACCGCCCAGTCTCCACCGGGCTCGTTACGCCGACGTTACGCCCTCCCCCGGCCGGCCGTCCCGCCGTGTCCGCCGCGCTGGGACGTGCGGGGCCGGCGCGCCTGTCTGCCCCAACCGGTCGGATTCGGCCCGGACGGCTGGGGGAAGATGAGTACATGCCCACCCTGCGTCTCGCCCTGTGCCAGGTCAATTCGACGGTAGGCGACCTCGCCGGCAACGCCGGCCTGGTCCGCTCGTGGACCCGTCGGGCCGCCGACGCCGGCGCCCAGCTCGTCCTGTTCCCCGAGCTGATGCTCACCGGTTACCCGGTCGAGGACCTGGTGTTCCGCCGCTCGTTCGTGGCCGCGTCCCGTGCCGCGCTGCACCGGCTCGCCGCCGACCTGGCCGCCGACGGCCTCGGTGACCTGCCGGTCATGGTCGGCTACCTGGACGCCGACGGCCCGCCGCAGGTCAGCTCCGACGCCGAGCCGGGCCGGGGCGCCCGCAACGCGGCAGCGCTGCTGCACCGGGGCGAGGTCGTCGCCACCTACTTCAAGCACCACCTGCCCAACTACGGCGTGTTCGACGAGGACCGCTACTTCGTGCCCGGTGACACGCTCACCGTGGTGCGCGTCGGCGGGGTGGACGTGGCGCTGACCATCTGCGAGGACCTGTGGCAGGCCGGCGGCCCGTTCGCGGTGGCCCGGGAGGCCTGCGTCGGGCTGGTGCTGAGCATCAACAGCTCGCCGTACGAGCTGAACAAGGACGACGTGCGGCTGCCGCTGGTCCGCCGGCGCGCCGCCGAGGCCGGGGCCGCCATCGCGTACGTGAACATGGTCGGCGGCCAGGACGAGCTGGTCTACGACGGCGACTCGATGATCGTCGCCGCGGACGGCACGCTGCTGACCCGGGCGCCGCAGTTCGTCGAGCACCTGCTGGTGCACGACCTGGAGCTGCCGGCGGCGGCCGGTGCGCCCGGCGGGACCGGCGCGCTGAGCGACGGGATGCGCGTGGTCCGGCACGAGATCGCGGCGATCCCGGCCGCGCCGACCGGACCGGTGGCGGACGGCGGCATCATCGAGCCGGTCGCCGACGAGGCCGAGGTGTGGCACGCGCTGGTGCTGGGCCTGCGCGACTACATCGACAAGAACCGTTTCCCGTCGGTGGTGCTCGGCCTGTCCGGCGGCATCGACTCGGCGGTGGCGGCGGCCATCGCCGTCGACGCGGTCGGCCCGGACCGGGTCGTCGGCGTCTCGATGCCCAGCCAGCACTCCTCCGAGCACTCCCGCACCGACGCCGAGGACCTGGCGAAGCGCACCGGCCTGGACTACCGGGTCGAGCCGATCCAGCCGATGGTGGACACGTTCCTGGCGAACATGTCGCTGTCCGGGGTGGCGGTGGAGAACCTCCAGGCCCGGGTACGCGGCGTGATCCTGATGGCGCTGTCGAACCAGGAGGGCCACCTGGTGCTCACCACCGGCAACAAGAGCGAGCTGGCGGTGGGCTACTCGACGCTCTACGGCGACTCGGTGGGCGGTTACAACCCGGTCAAGGACGTCTGGAAGACGCTGGTGTGGCGGCTGGCGAAGTGGCGCAACTCCGACGCGGTACGGCGCGGGCAGACGCCGCCGATCCCGGAGAACTCGATCGGCAAGCCGCCGTCGGCCGAGCTGAGCCCCGGCCAGCTCGACAGCGACACGCTGCCCGACTACGACGTGCTCGACCCGATCCTGATCGGCTACGTCGACGGCGACCTGGGCCGCGACGGCCTGGTCGAGTCCGGCCACGACCCGGCCGTGGTGGACCGGGTGCTGCGGATGGTGGATACCGCCGAGTACAAGCGGCGGCAGTCCGCGCCCGGCACCAAGATCTCCATGAAGGCGTTCGGGCGGGACCGGCGACTGCCGATCACCAACCGGTGGCGCGAGGACGGCTGACCGCTCCCCGGCCGGGGAGTGACATCCTCCACTCCGATCTGCCCGCGGGCCGTCGCCCGGTGCGACGATCGCGGGGAACCCGGGGACCGCGTGCGCGGCCTCGAGGAAGGAGATTGTCATGGTGGAGTCCACCCCGGCCGAGGTGACGGCGCTCTACGGCGGCCCGGCCACCCGGCGGGTACGCACCCGCGACCTGATCGCCGCCAAGGAGCGCGGCGAGCGCTGGGCAATGCTCACCTCGTACGACCAGTACACCGCCTCGATCTTCGACCAGGCGGGCATCCCGGTGCTGCTGGTCGGCGACTCGGCGGCGAACAACGTCTTCGGCTACGAGACCACGCTGCCGGTGACCGCCGAGGAGCTGCTGCCGCTGGTCCGGGCCGTGGTACGGGCCACGAAGCAGTCGCTGGTCGTCGGCGACCTGCCGTTCGGCTCGTACGAGGAGGGGCCGGCGCAGGCGCTGCGTACCGCGGTGCGGTTCATGAAGGAGGGCGGCTGCCACGCGGTGAAGCTGGAGGGCGGACGGCGCTGCGCGGCCCAGATCGAGGCGATCACCGGCGCCGGCATCCCGGTGATGGCGCACATCGGCTTCACCCCGCAGAGCGAGCACACGCTGGGCGGCTACCGGGTGCAGGGCCGGGGCGAGGCCGCCGAGGAGGTGCTCGCCGACGCACGGGCGGTGGCCGCGGCGGGCGCGTTCGCCGTGGTGCTGGAGATGGTGCCGGGTGAGGTGGCCAAGCGGATCACCGCCGAATTGGCCATCCCCACCGTCGGCATCGGCGCCGGTCCGGACACCGACGCCCAGGTGCTGGTCTGGCAGGACATGGCCGGGCTGCGGACCGGGCGGGCACCCCGCTTCGTGAAGCGGTACGCCGACCTGGCCGGCGCGCTCACCGACGCCACCCGCCGGTTCGCCGACGAGGTGCGCGGCGGCGAGTTCCCCGCCGCCGAACACACCTTCTGACGGGTGTAAGGAAGGGCCCCTTCTTAACGCCTCGCGTAGAGAAGGGGCCCCCTGTTAACACGCGCCGACGGCACGCGGCTCGGGGTTCAGAGGTCGGTGACGCGGATGCCGGCGTGCGCCTTGTAGCGCTTGTTGATCGCGATCAGGTTGGCGGTGAACGCCTCGATCTGGTGGGCGTTGCGCAGCCGTCCGGCGTAGATGCCCCGCATGCCGGGGATCCGCGCGGCCAGCGCGGCGACCACGCCGGCCACCTCCCGGTCCTCGGTGCAGATCAGCACGTCGAGGTCGATCCGGTCGATCTGCGGGTCGGCCAGCAGCGGCGCGCTGACGTGGTTGAACGCGGCGCACACCCGGGACTCGGGCAGCAGCCCGGCGGCCTGCTGCACCGCGCTGCCCTCGGGCACGTCGAGCGCGTACGGGCCCTGCTTGTCGAAGCCGAGCGGGTTGACGCAGTCCACCACGATCTTGCCGGCCAGCGGGGCGGCGAGCGCGGCGACGGTGGCCGCGTGCCCGTCCCACGGCACCGCCACGATCACCACGTCGCTGCGCCGGGCCACGTCCTCGTTGTCGCCGCCGGAGACGACGGCGCCCTCCGGTACGCCGGGCAGGGCGGCGATCTCGGCGGCGGCCTGGTTGGCCCGCTCCGCGGTGCGGGAGCCGATCAGCACGGTCTGCCCGGCGCGGGCGAACCGGTAGGCGAGACCTCGTCCCTGGTCGCCGGTGCCACCGATGATGCCGACGGTCAGCCCGGAGACGTCGGGCAGCGTGGTCGCGTCGTAAGCCATGGGCTCATCCTCGCAAAGCGAGGCCGCGTGCGGTGCATCCCGATGCTGTGACAATGGCCGCGCTGGTCACGCCCGTTCGAAGGCGACCCGGCGCTGGGCCGGGTCGGCGACGGTGAGCCGTACCCGGACGCGTTCGCCGAGCGGCAGCTCTCCGGCGCAGCGGGCGCGGACCGGCGGCTCGTCCAGTGCGATGGTGCCGCCGGGCGGTCGGCCGGGCCGGCCGTTGCCCGCCGGGCGCGGTTCGTCCACGTCGAGCACCGCCGCCTCGAACGTCTCCCCCACCCGGTGCGCGAGCAGCACCGCCTCGGCCAGTTCCACGGCGCCCCGGCTGGCCGCGCCGGCGGTCCGGTCGGTCGTGGCCATCACCTCGGGCAGCTTCGGCAGCGCGGCCCGGACCTGCTCGGGCACCTCCCGGCCCTCGTGCAGCGCCAGGCAGACCTCGGTGGCGTACCGGTCGGCCAGCCGCCGCAGCGGCGCGGTGACGTGCGCGTACGCGGCGGCCACCCCGCCGTGCTCGGGCTGCTCGGGCACCTCCCCGTCGAACGCGGTGTACGCCGCGCCGCGCATCAGCTCGGCGGCCTGGTCGACGAAGGCGGCCACCCGGGGCTGGGAGGTGTCCAGCCCGTCGAGCACCTGACCCACGGGTGTGCCGTCCGGCCAGGGCACGCCCAGCGGACCGGCGGCCGTCCGCAGCCGCTGCACCGCCTCCGAGCGGGGTCGGGGCATGGTCCGCAGCAGCCCGATCCGGCCGGCCAGCATGATGTCGGCCGCGGCCATGCCGGTCAGCAGCGAGATCTGGGCGTTGTGCTCCTCCATCGGACCGGGGCCGCGCAGCACCAGTCGCCACCCGTCGCCGTCGGGCTCGACGTCCTGCTCCGGCAGCGGCAGGTTGATCGCGCCCCGGCTCAGGCCACGGGCGGTGAGCAACGCCCCGATCTCGGGCAGCAGGGCGATCGGCTCGGGCAGCCGGCGGGCGTCGGCGTCGCGCTGCACGCCGCCGTAGTCGAGCTTGGCCCGGCTGCGCACGAGCGCCCGTTCCAGCGTGACCGCGACGGTGCCGCCGTCGGCGTCCAGGTCGACGGTCCAGAGCACCGCGGCCCGGTCGGCGTCGGGCAGCAGGCTGGCCGCCCCCTCGCTGAGCGTGTGCGGGTGCAGCGGCACGTTGCCGTCGGGCAGGTAGACCGTCTGTCCCCGACGCCACGTCTCGGCCTCCAACTCACCGCCGAGGCGTACGTGGGTCAGGACGTCCGCGATCGCGTACCGGACGCGGTAGCCGCCGCCCGGACGGCGGGCGAGGTGCATGGCCTGGTCGAGGTCGCGCGAGGTCGCCGGGTCGACGGTGACGAACGGGACGTCGGTCCGGTCGGCGACGGCTGGTGGCGGCGCGGCGGCGGCCGTGTCGGCCTCGCGCTGCGCCGCGGCCGGGAAGCTCTCGGGCAGTCCCAGCTCGCGGCGCAGCGCGCCGAAGTCGATGCGGGGCGCCAGTACGCGTCGGATCACCACGTGGTCAATCCTGACAGCGCCCCGCTCGTTCCGCCCTCCGGGGCGAGCGCCGTGTCCGCCCGGCGCCGCGCGGGAGGGCGGCGGGGGTCAGGCGCGGCGGGCCGGCGCCTTCCGGGCGGTGCTCTTGGCGGTGGTGGTCTTGCGGGCGGGCGCCTTCTTCGCGGCGGTGGTCTTCTTCGCCGTGGTGGTGGTCTTGCGCGCGGTGGTGGTCTTGCGCGCGGGCGCCTTCTTGGCCGCCGCCTTGCGCGCCGTGGGGCGGGTCGAGGCGGTGGTCTTCTTCGCCGGAGCCTTCTTCGCCGCTGTGGTCTTCTTGGCGGCGGTGGTCTTCTTCGCCGCCGCGGTGACCTTCCGCGCTCCGGTCGCCTTCGTCGCCGCCGCCGTCTTCTTCGCGGTCGTCGTCTTGCGGGCCGGCGCCTTCTTCGCGGTGGTGCTCTTGCGCGCGGTGACCGTCGACTTCGCCGCCGTGCTCTTGCGGGCGGCGGTGGTCTTCTTCGCCGCCGTCGTCTTCTTCGCTGTCGTCTTCTTGGCGGTGGCCTTCTTGGCGGGCGCGCTCTTGGCGGTGGCCCGGCCGGCCGGCGCCGTCCGGGTGCCTGCCTTCTTCGCGGTGGTCTTCTTGGCGGTCGTCCTGGTGGTGGCCTTCGTGGCCGGGGCCCTGCGGACCGCCGACACGACCTTCTTGGCGGCCGCCTTCTTCGCCACCGCCTTCTTCGCCGGCGTCCGTCCGGCGCCGGCGCCCGAGGCGTTCGGCGACGCCTTGGTGACCGTCGTCGACCTGCCCGCAGTGGTCCTCTTCGCGGTCGTCCGTTTCGCGGCCGGGCGGGTGGCCTGCTGTGCTTCGGCCATCTCGGTTCCCTTTCCTGGGGACGTGCTCCCGCCCTCGCGGGAGCACGGATCACCTCGACGCGGGCCCTCCCGCGCCGTCTAGCGGCCCTCCCCGGCCCAACGGGCGTCCTCGGCGTCCCACGCGTCGTTCCGCTCCCGCACCGTCTGCAGGGCGTTGTCCGCGTCGGCGGCTGAGGCGTACGGTCCGAGAACGTGCCGGGCGGGACACACGTCGGCTTCGGTCTCGACCCGGTGGTGTCGCGTGCACCAGTAGTAGTGCCCACCACTTCCGTCGTCGCTCATGCGATCACTGTGCACTGGTAACCGCCCGTCCGCCACCGGAACGGCCCAAATAGTCACGCTTCTCCACATTAGACCTGGTCGGGGCGGTTGCGGTGGGGAACCGCGCAAGCCTGTCCTCGTCCAAACGGTGGGTACCGCCAGTGGTGCGAACCGGACAGGATCGGCGCTCGTGATCACCATGACGACGGGCACGGGGGCCTGTCCGCGATGCGGCGCGACGCCGGTGTCGCTGGACGAGGCGTTGCCCTGGTGCGCCGGATGCGACTGGAACCTCGACACCTACGACGCGCGCCGCCAGGCGCCCGAGTTCGGCTGGTCGCCTGTCGACCGGCGGACCCACCGGCTCGCCGCGCGGCTCACCCGTCAGCAGTACGCCGCCCTGGTCGCCCGGTCGCTGAAGTCGACCGGGCCGGGGTTCGCCGGCCTCCTCGTCACCGGCATCTCGGTGCTGCTCCTGCTCGGTGTGGCCGGGCTCGCGGTGGCCGGCGTGTGGCTGCTGTTCGCGTACCCCTTCCCGAACCTCGCCGTGGTCGGCGGCGTGGCGCTGATCGCGCTGGCCGTGGCGCTGCGGCCGCGTTTCGGCCGGATCGACGGGGACCTGGAGGTGCTCACCGCGCAGGAGGCGCCGGAGCTGCACGCCCTGGTCCTCGAGGTCGCGTCCGCGGTGGGCGCGCCGATGCCGCACGTGATCGGCGTCGACGGCGACATCAACGCGTACGCGACGTCGGTGGGGCTGCGCCGGCGGCGCGTGCTGGGCCTCGGGCTGCCGTTGTGGGGCGCCCTCGACGGGCCGGCGCGGGTGGCGCTGCTGGGGCACGAGCTGGGCCACTTCGTCAACGGCGACGTCCGCCGCGGGCCGGTCACCCAGCCGGCGCTGACCATGCTCGGCAACGCCGCCGACCTGTTCCGGCCCCGGGGCGGGTCCGACGGCGGCGGGCTGCTGGTGATGGTCGGCGAGTGGCTCGGGCGCCTGGCGTCCTGGACGCTGTCCCGGCTGCTGTTCGCCGGGCACGTCGTGCTGGTCGCCGTCGCGCTGCGGGAGAGCCAGCGGGCCGAGTACCTGGCCGACGAGATGGCCGCCCGCGCCGGTGGCACTGCGGGCGCGACCCGCCTGATGGACACGCTGCTGCGTACCGACACGGTGGCCACCGTGGTGCGCAACGCGGTGCGCGGCGGCCACGGGCCGCACACCTGGCGGGTGGAGACCGGGCGCGCGCTGGACGCGGCGACCGAACGGCTGTCCCTGGAGCGCCAGCTCACCGTCCGCGAGGGCACCTCGCTGTTCGCCACACACCCGCCGACCGGCCTGCGGCACCGGATGCTCGACGCGCGGCCGTGGCAGGACCCGGCCGTGACGCTCACCGAGGAACGGGCCGCGCGGATCGACGCCGAGCTGGCGCGGCACTACGAGCGGGCCGGCCGGGCGCTGAGCTGGAACGCCTGACGCCTCAGGCGAGGGCCGGGACGGGCGCCGGGCCGGGCACGGCGGCCGGCGCCGGGCGGGCCGCCGTGATCGCGTACGCCACGGCGTAGGGCGTGCACGCCAGGTAGAACATCGGCTCGACGAGCACCCGGTCGGTGATGAGGAACTGTTCCCACTCCGTCGGCCGGGGCAGCCCGAACGACGAGTCGGTCCAGCAGGTGAGCAGCCAGAACGGCGCGGAGATCCGGTCCACCGAGTCCGGTGGCAGGCCGTCGGCCACCGGCGCGGTGGCCGGGATCGAGGTGACCACCGCGAGCACCACCGCCGCGTCGGCCGCCACCAGCGCGCCGGCCAGCCCGGCCAGCCACGCGAGCCGGACCCGGCCCGTGCGCGCCAGCGCCCCAGCGACCCAGAGCGCCGCCGCCAGCAGGCCCAACCAGAGCAGCAGCCCGGGCGCGCTCTCCCACACCCGGCTCTCGCCCCGGGCGGCGAGCAGCGCCAGCGTCGCGGTCACCGTCGCGGCGACCGGCAGCACCACGCCGAGCGCGGTGGGCAGCGCCCCCACGCGTACGGTCCGGCGGGCGGCCCGGGCGACGACGAACGCGAGCGCCACGCCGAGCAGCGCGGTCAGCCCGGACCAGGTCGGCAGTTGCGCGGCGGTGGCCCACGGCACGCGCATCTCCAGCCAGCCGTGCGCCAGACCCATCACCAGGCTCGCGAACACGAGGACCGCGACGCAGGCCGGCGGCGCGAGCAGCAACACCCCTGCGGTACGCCCCAGCCGCCGGGTCACCACGCTCGCGCCCCGGCCGGGTCCGCGCCGGCACGTTCGGCGGGTACGAGGGCACGCAGCTCCGCGACTGCCAGCCGGGCGGACCGGACGCCCTCGCCGGTCAGACGGTAGTAGCGGCGGGCCGGGCGGCCGGCGGCGACCGGGTCGACGTCCTCCCAGTCGGCGGCGAGCCACCCGGCGGCCTGGAGGCGGTGCAGCACCGGGTAGAGCGTCCCACTGGGCAGGCCGGTGAGCCGCATCAGGTCGAGGCCGTAGCGCGGCGCCTCGGGCTCGGCGAGGAGCGCGGAGAGCACCTTCACCACCGGGATGGTCAGTCGCACAGCGGCACTCTATCGGAACTCTACATAGGACGGGTGCACCCGAGGTAGCAGGTCGAACGGTGATCGACAATGGGACGGTGTGTCCCCTTCGGCGGAACCGGTGGCCGGTCCGGCAGGGCCCGCTCAGGTGGATCACCGGTGGCCCGGGTGCACCGCACTCCATATGCGAGCCTCGACTGACGAATCCGCTGTCGCCCTTCCGGCGGACAGCGGCCCGAGTTGGGAGAGAAATCGTGGGCAACCTTGACATCGCGCTGAAGAACGCGATGAACATCGACGGCGCGATCGGCGCCGCGCTCGTCGACTACACAAGTGGCATGACCCTCGGCGTCGCCGGGGGCACCGGCGAGATCGACCTGACCGTCGCCGCCGCCGGCAACACCGACGTGGTACGCGCCAAGCTGCGCACCATCGAGATGCTCAAGCTCGACGACGAGATCGAGGACATCCTGATCACGCTCGGCAGCCAGTACCACCTGATCCGCCCGCTGAGCAACCGCACCGGCAAGGGGCTTTTCCTCTACCTGATGGTGAGCAAGAGCCGGGCCAACCTCGCGATGGCGCGGCACCAACTGCGCACGATCGAGGAGAGCCTGGAACTGTGAGCCGGGTGGACGACCTCCCCCGCCGTACGCGCGCCCAGACCGGCACCCTGCCGCCACCACGCGCGCTTCCGCCCTCGCTGGCCGGCAACCCGGCCCTGCCGTACCCGGCCATCGCCCAGGAACTGTCCGCGCTGCGGCTGCAGATCCCGGGCGTGCACGGGTGCGTCCTCGGCGGCGTCGACGGCCTGCTCGTCACGCACAACCTGCAGAACGGCGCCGACCCGGACGACCTGGCGGCGCTCGCCGCCACCACGTACGGACTCGGCCGCCAGGTCGGTCTCCGGCTCGGGCAGGGCGACTTCCAGCAGTCCACGGTCCGTAACGCGGGCGGATACCTGAGCGTGTACGCGATCAACGGCCAGGCCCTGCTCGCCGTGGTCGGCACGGACAGTATCAACGTGGCACGACTGCACCTGCACGCCCCGACCACCGCGGCCAAGCTCGCCGAACTGCTCGACGAGGCCGGCCCGGCCACGTCCTGACGTACGCCGGTCGTCCCGGTCCCACCCGTCCGGACCGGAGGCGGCCGGCGTACCCCCGGGTTCTGCGGCTCGTGCCCGGCGGTCGCGCGCTCGGCGCGGCCGTCGCGCTGGTCCGTGTGGTGCGGCCGTGAGCGCGGCGGTCAGACGCCGAAGCGGCCGGCCCACGTGGTCACGTCGGCCACCGTGGCGTTGCCGCCGCAGAGCACCAGCCCCAGCCGGGCGTCGCCGCCCACCCGCTCGACCACCCGGCGGGCGGCGGGCAGCAGGCACCCGGCGGCCGGCTCGGCCCACACCTTGGCGTGCTCGGCCAGCTCCAGCGTGCCCCGCACCGCCTCGGCGTCGGAGACCACCAGAACGTCGCTGACCAGCGCGGTCACATGGTCGTAGGTGAGCTGCGAGACGGTCGGCGCGCTGAGCGTGGTGACGATCGACGACAACGGCACCTCGACCGGGCCACCCTTGGCCAGCGCCTGCGACATCGCCTGCGCGCCCTCGGTCTCCACGCCCCAGACGCGTACCCCCGGCCGGCGCGCCCGCAGCGCCGCCGCCACGCCCGAGATCAGCGCGCCCCCGCCGATGCTGACCAGCACGTCGGTCAGCTCACCGGCGTCGTCGGCCAACTCCAGCCCGACAGTGCCCTGCCCGGCGAGCACAATCGGGTCGTCGAACGGGTGCAGCAGCGTCATGCCCTCGTCCCGCAGCCGGTTCATCAGCGCGAACGCGCCCGCCATGTCCTCGGTCAGCCGCACGTCGGCCCCGGCCGCGCGGGCAATCTCGACAGCACGGGCGGGCGCGCTGCGCGGCATCACCACAGTCGCCGCCACCCCGAGCGCGCCGGCCATCACCGCGACCGCGATGCCGTGGTTGCCGCCGCTCACCGCTACGACCCCGGCCGCCCGCTCCGCCTCGTCGAGCGCCAGCAGCTTCGCCGCCGCACCACGGGCCTTGAACGATCCGGTACGTTGCAGCAGCTCCAGCTTGGCGGTCACAGGTACGCCGAGCAGCTCGGTCAGTCCCGGGCTCGGCAGGGTCGGGGTGTGCACCACGACGTCGGCGATCCGGTCGGCGGCCGCCTCGATGTCCGCAAGCTCGATCACCACCGCAGCGTGCCACACGCAGCCCGCTAGCCCCGTGCCGCCTTTGCCGCTCTCCCCGCTCTCCCCGTCGATCTTGGAGTTGTGGTGCCTGCCAAACTTCACGGAACGGGTCTTTCTGGGCGCCAACACTCCAAGATCGATGGAAGCTGGGGTGGATCACCATCACGGTCGGGTGGCGGCTACCTCGGCGTCGCTGCGGAGGATGCAGAACTCGTTGCCCTCCGGGTCGGCGAGCACCACCCAGCCGGTGCCGTCGCTCTCCCGCCGGTCGGCCACCACTGCCGCCCCCAGCCCGGTCAGCCGGGCCAGTTCCTCGTCGCGCGTCCCCTCGACCGGGCGCAGGTCGAGGTGGATACGGTTCTTGACCTGCTTCGCGTCCGGCACCTCGATGAACAGCAGACGATGCCGCCCGTCCCGCGAGTAGATCATGCACTCCTCGTGGCCCGGCTCGTTCGGATCGTCCGGGTCCTCGCGGTAGTCGAGGACGGCTGCCCACCAGCGGGACAGGGCATAGGCGTCGGCACAGTCCACGGTGGTGTGGGACACGTAGGAGGTCACCACCGGATCATCGCAAGTCCGGAGGGAGATGTTCCATCACGCCGAGGGCGGGTATTCCCGATCGTGCGTATCGACATCGACGAACCGAGGGCCGCGGAACTGTTCTGGGAGGGCATGCGGGAGGTGGCAGCCAGCGCCGCCCGGCATCAGGACGACAACCTGTACCGGGCGATCGTCAAGATCGGCCGGGGCGCGCTGGCCCAAGGCGGCGAGCTGGTGCCGCAGTGCGGGCTGTTCCTCCAGTGCCCGGTCTGCGAGGCGGTGGCCGGCCAGCAGTGCATCAACGTGCCGGGGCATCCGCTGAGCGACGATCTCCTCCATCCGGAGCGCGTCGAGATGGCCGAGATGGCGCTGCGAGGAGAAGCGGCGCTTCCTCCGCCATTGCGGGAATGAATGAGCTGACCGGCGGTCGGGCGGCGACGAGACTACTCACCAGCGTGAATCGATTCGATACCGAACTCGGTCTGCAGCCTCGACCGCTCACGACGCGTCGCCGGCCGCCAGTCCCGCGTCGAGCGCAGTCAGGAAGTCCAGCAGCTCACGCCGTGCGGCCTCGTCATGTGTGCGGTGGTTCAGGAAGTCCGACGTGACGCGACGGGAGCGGTCCTCGACCACCTCGATCAGCGCGGGCAACTGAAGCCGGGCCTCGACCACCACGTCCGAACCCACCTGACGGCACCAGTCCTGGATGAGGGCGGGGTCGGTGGAGACGGCGTCGATCCCGCAGCACGCGCGCAGGCACGCGACCTCGCAGAAGACGATGCAGTCACGTAGGGGCGCCGGCACTTCGACCGACACGTCCGCCATCGCCTCTCCTCCCCCTGAACCCGCCGCGACAGCGACGGGTGGCCGACGCTGGCGCCACAACCGGCTGACGCTCCTGCGAATTCGGCGGCCACTCCGGAGCCATAGTCTCGTGGTCGTCGAGGAGGTTGCCGGGGTGGACATCGCGTGGAGCGCTACTTCTCCCTTGTCTGGGAGGTTCGTGCCGATGGAGCAGTCAGGCGTCGCTGGCCTGATCGAGCGGTTCGAGGAACTGCGTACCCAGGAGCGCGGTTATCTCGAAGTGCGGGGCGACGCCGCATTCCCGGTGCTGACGCTCGGGTTCACGGGGTCGGCGGCGGTCATCCATCTGATGACGGACGAGGAGGCCGCTTTCCTGCTAGCCGCCGAGCCACCTGCCGGCGCCGGTGCGGAGGTGCTGGTGCTGGACGACCCCGTGGAGTTCACCGCCGACGTCGTTCTCGACCTCGAACGCGCCTGGCAGGTCGTTGACGGGTTCGTCCGCACTGGTGTTCCTGGTCGGGCAGGAGAGTGGCGCGAGCTGTAGCGCTGGCGGTTACGAGCTGGTGGGCGACGGACGAGTCGACCTGTACGCCGGATTCTGTGCCCGGCACGCCCGTAGGCGCACCGGCGGCGGCCATCCATCTCGGCCTGCCGTTGCCGGCAGGCTCCAGCGGCCTACCCGCAGACATCGGGCGGGCAGCCCTCAAGCGTCTGCGCGGGTCGTCATCTTGCGGTGACGGCCCTTTCTTGGCCTTGCTCCGGGTGGGGTTTACCGAGCCACCCCGGTCACCCGGGGTGCTGGTGGGCTCTTACCCCACCGTTTCACCCTTACCGTCCCGTAACGGGCCGGCGGTCTGTTTTCTGTGGCACTGTCCCGCGGGTCACCCCGGGTTGCCGTTAGCAACCACCCTGCCCTGTGGAGTCCGGACGTTCCTCGGCGACGGGCCGGAGCCCGTCGACGCGACCGCCCGGTCGACTCGTCCGTCGCGCCCTCATCCTAACGACGCACCCGCCGCGCCCATTTCCACCCCGGCCCACCAGCGCCCGTCCGCCACTTCGGGGAGGTGGCGGCATCAACCGGCCCTCGATCCAGCCACTTCCCCGAGCTGGCGCCGCGCCACCCGCCCACCACCCCGACCGCCACCCCGTCCGCCACCCACCCAACGGACGGCAGCCCTGCCCGGCCTGGGACCCGGACCGACTAGCCTCGGGGGACCATGGATCTCTCCGACGCCGCGCTTCTGCTCGCCGCCGGTCTCGCCGCGGGCACTGTCAACGCGGTGGCCGGTGGTGGCTCGCTGATCACGTTCCCGGCGATGATCGCCACCGGTCTGCCGCCGGTGGCGGCGAACGTCTCCAACTCGGTGTCGGTCTTCCCCGGGTACGTGGCGAGCGTCGCGGGCAGCCGGGTGGACCTGCCGCGCGGGCGGGAGCTGTGGTCGCTGCTGCCCACCGCCGTGCTCGGCACGATCGCCGGGTGCGCGCTGCTGCTGGCGACCCCGGCGCGTGCGTTCGAACTGGTGGTGCCGTTCCTGGTGCTCGGCGCGACCGCCGTACTCGCGTTCCAGGGCCCGCTGCGCCGGCTGGTCGGCCATCCGGAACGGCTGGGCGCGCGCCGCCGTACCGTCACGGTTCAGACCATGGTCGCGCTCGGCACTGTGTACGGAGGCTATTTCGGCGCGGCCCTCGGGGTGATGCTGGTGGCCGGGCTGGCGCTGGTGCTGGACGCGACGCTGGCCCGGGTGTCGGCGGTGAAGAACCTGCTCTCGGCCGTGGTGGGGTTGACCACGCTCGTCGTGTTCGCCTTGTTCGGCCCGGTGAACTGGGCGGCGGTCGCGGTGGTCGCGCCGGCCACCCTGTTCGGCGGGTACGCGGGCGCGCGGCTGGCCCGCCGGCTTCCGCAGGTGGTGTTGAAGACGGTGATCGTGGTGTTCGGTACGGCCATCGGTTGCTACCTGCTGTGGCGGGCGCTGACCTGACGCCGCCGGGCCGGACCGGAGCCGTCAGTACGCCTCCCCCACCGGCTCCTCCGGGGCGTGCTCGGCGTGGCGGGCGGCCCGGTTCCAGATGACCCGTTCGCCGTAGCCGGCCGCCATCAGGTGACCGAACGCCAGGTAGATCAGCACACCGGCGGCGAGCACCGCGAAGCCGACCCAGAACGGCAGCGCGAGGCTGTGCTCGGCCAGCTTGCCGGAGATGATCGGCGCGGGCGCGGCGGCGCCCCAGCGGACCAGGTTGAACGCGCCGGTGGCGACGCGCCGGTCGGCGGAGCCGAGCCCGAGCGCCAGGTCGGTGAGGTTGGCGTTGGCGAGGCCCATGAACAGGCCGGCGACGACGAGTACGACGAGCGACATGGCGGTGCCGGTGGAGGTGGCGAACAGGACCATGCAGACCAGCAGGCCGAGGAGGGCGACGCCGACGGTCTGCACCGCGCCGATGCGGTGGGCGAGCCGGTGCCCGATGAGCAGGATGCCGGCGGCCAGGCCGAGGCCCCAGCCGGTGAACGCCAGGCCGAGCGGGATGACGTCGAGGCGTAGGAACAGCGGCGTGTAGCCGAGTACGACGAAGAAGACGAAGTTGTACGCGGCGGTCACCACGCAGAGCGTCACGAACGCGGGCTTGCGGTAGGTGGCGAAGATCTGGCCGACGCGTACCGGTGGTTGCTTGTGGGCCGGTTCGCGCAGCTTGCGGGCGGCGACGCCGAGCGCGAGCACCATGAACACGCCGCAGACGAAGAACGGCAGCCGCCAGCTCACCTCGCCGAGCAGGCCGCCGATGAGCGGGCCGACGGCGAAGCCGAGGCCGAGGGCGGTCTCGAACAGTCCGACCACCCATTCCCTGTCGTTCGCCAGGTTGACCAGGACCACCATGGCGGTGGCGAAGAACATCGCGTTGCCCAGGCCCCAGACGCCGCGCAGCACGGAGAGCTGCACGATGTCGTTGCTGAACGAGGCGAGGATCGCGGCCAGGCCGACCACGGAGACGCCGGTGACGAGCACCGGCTTGAACCCGAACCGCCCGCTGGCGAGCGTCGCCGGGATCATGCCGACGGCCATGACCGCGATGTACGCGGTGAAGAGCAGTTCGACCTGCCAGGCGGTGACGCCGATCGCCTCGCCGATGGCGGGCAGGATCGGGTCGACGACGGCGATGCCGGCGATGGCCAGGAACGCGACGAGCGTGGTGGCGTAGATGGCACTGCGGTTGGGCTCGGATCGGCGATCCACTCCGCAACCTCCCAGATAGCTGTATCGTACAGGTATTTTCCTTGTATGATACAGCTATGAGCGGCGACGACCACACCCACGAGGCCACCCTCGGCCGGATCGAAACCGAGGTCGCGTTGCTGATGCGGCTGGGCGAGGCGACCCGCCGGGGCACCGGCACGATGGAGCACCGGCTGCTCGACCGCGCCGCGTACGTGATCCTGCGGCACCTGGACGCGGCCGGCCCGCAGAACGTCTCGGCGCTCGCCGCGCGGCTGAGCCTGGACGGCTCCACCGTCACCCGGCAGGTCTCCGCGCTTCAGCGCGACGGCCTGATCTCACGTACCCCCGACCCGGCCGACGGGCGCGGCACGGTGATCTCCGCGACGGCGGCCGGCCTCCAGCGGATGGCCGCCGTCCGGGCGGCCCGCACCCGGCTGTACGGCGACATCCTCGCGGCCTGGCCCGAGGCGGACCGGGAGACGCTGGCGGACATGTTGCACCGCCTGAACGAGGCGCTCGACGCCCGCAACCGCCGCCGCTGAGGCGTTAGGAAGGGCCCCTTATTATGCAGAATGCGTTAATAAGGGGCCCTTCCTTTCACGCCACGGGCTCCGGGGCGGAGTCGGCGCGATCGGCGGAGGCCGTCACGCGCGGGTCCCCCTCGTCGGCGAAGTAGTCGTCCGGCGTGGTGCCGTCCGGCCCGTCGGCCACCTTCGCGGCGCGCAGCACCAGCGTGAGCAGCGCGGCCACCACCAGGTTGACCAGCACCGCCACGATGCCGACGTAGATGGTCTTAGGGGTGTCGAAGCCGAACTTCTCCAGCGGGAACGCCGACCCGGCGAAGTGCTTCTTGCCGGTCGCCGGGTTGCCGATCTGGTAGAGCATCCACATGCCCAGGCCCATGCCGGCGGCCCAGCCGGCGATCAGCGCGCCCCTGTGGAACCAGCGGGTGTAGAGGCCCAGCGCCACCGCCGGCAGCGTCTGCAGGATGATCACGCCGCCGATGAGCTGCAGGTCGATGGAGAACTGCGGGTCGAGGAAGACGATGCAGGCCACCGCGCCGACCTTCACCACCAGCGAGGTGATCTTCGAGACGTTCGCCTCCTGCGCCGGGGTGGCGTCCCGCTTCAGGTACTCCTTGTAGATGTTGCGGGTGAACAGGTTCGCCGCCGCGATCGACATGATCGCCGCGGGGACCAGCGCGCCGATGCCGATTGCGGCGTACGCCACCCCGGCGAACCAGTCCGGGAACTGCTGGTCGAACAGCAGCGGCACGACAGTGTTGCCGTCGGTCGTGCCCTCCTTCGCGCCGGGCAGCGGCTTCACGTTCGCCGCGATGGCCATGTAGCCGAGCAGCGCGATCAGCCCCAGCAGCAGGCTGTACGCAGGCAGCGCGGACATGTTCCGCTTGATCACGTCGCGGTTCCGGCTGGCCAGCACGCCGGTGATGCTGTGCGGGTAGAGGAACAGCGCCAGCGCCGAGCCGAACGCCAGCGTCACGTACTGGATCTGGTTGTTCTGGTTGAGCAGGATGCCGTCGCCGGGCGCTGGTGACGCCTGGAACTTCGCGTCGGCGGCGTCGAAGATGGCGCCCCAGCCGCCGAGCTTGTACGGCAGCCAGATCACCGCGACCAGGATCACGATGTAGATCAGCGAGTCCTTGACGAACGCGATCAGCGCGGGCGCGCGCAGCCCCGACTGGTACGTGTACGCGGCCAGGATCGCGAACGCGATGATGATCGGCAGGTGCCGGGCCAGCGCGCTGTCCCCGGTCACGCCCATGGTCTTGAGCACCGCCTCGATGCCGACCAGTTGCAGCGCGATGTACGGCATGGTGGCGACGATGCCGGTGATCGCGACCAGCAGCGCCAGGATCGGCGAGCCGAACCGGTTGCGGACGAAGTCGGCGGGGGTGACGAAGCCGTGCCGGTGCGAGACCGACCAGAGCCGGCACAGCACCAGGAACACCAGCGGGTAGATGACGATCGTGTACGGCACCGCGAAGAACCCCGCCGCGCCGGCCCCGAAGATCAGCGCCGGGACCGCCACGAACGTGTACGCGGTGTAGAGGTCACCGCCGACTAGGAACCAGGTGATCCAGCCGCCGAAGCTGCGCCCGCCCAGTCCCCACTCGTCCAGGTGGGCCATGTCGGTCGGTCTGCGCCACCGGGCTGCCACGAAACCCATGGCGCTGACCAGCAGGAACAGCAGCGAGAAGACGATGATCTCGGTGAGGTGATCCCGCCACATCAGTGGTCACCCCGCTTCTTCGTCATCTGGTAGACGAGCGTGGTGGTGCCGACGCCCAGCAGGATCCAGGCCAGTTGCAGCCAGTAGAACCGTGGGAACCCGAACAGCCGGGGCGAGTCGGCGTTGAACAGTGCCGGGATCAGCGGCACCACGATCGGGATGAAGAGCAACCAGTTCCAGGGACTCTTGTCCTTCGCCCTGGATCGCGCCGTGTCCGGCGCCTCGGATTCCGGTGCGGCCATGTGACACCCTCCGGGCATTCGTAGCGGGCCATGTGACGGCCGGAGGCTACGACCCTGTGACGGGGGTCACGTCCGATCGGGTGATGTCGATGCGCCGAACGGCCGCCGGCATGCGCCGAACGGCCGTCAGAGGTCCGTGAGGTGCGAGGTGTCGTTCACCGAGCGGACCGCGACGCCGCCGTCCGGGTACAGGTCCAGCACCGAGATGCCCGCCGTGTCCAGGTAGAGCCGGTGCAGGAACGCGTCGCCGGCGGCGAGCGCGTCGCGCAGCACCAGCTTGATCGGCGAGACGTGGGAGACCACCACGACGGTCTCCCCCGGGTACGCCGACCGCAGCCGGTCGACGGCCCGCCCGGTCCGCTCGGCCACCGCCACGAACGACTCGCCCTTCGGCGGGGCGACCCGGGTGGAGGCGAGCCAGGCGTCCAGTTCCGCCGCCCAGCGCTCGCGTACCTCGGCGAACGTGTGCCCCTCCCAGACGCCGAAGTCGCACTCGATCAGGTCGTCGTCGGTGCGTACCGGCGGGTTGCCGACCTGGGCGGCGATCGCCTCGGCGGTGGCCGTACACCTCACCAGCGGGGAACTGACCACTGCCGCGACGGACGGCGCCAGCGCGGCCACCCGGGCGGCGGTGGCCCGGGCCTGGGCCCGGCCCCGCTCGGTCAGCGGCACGTCGCCCCGGCCGGAGTAGTGCTTCTGCACGGTGCGCTCGGTCTCGCCGTGCCGCACCAGGATCAGCCGGGTGGCCTCCTCGGTGGGGCGCGGCTCCCAGGAGGCGGGCGTGGTGGCCGGGTCGGTGCCGGTGGCCCGGACGACAGCCGCCTCCCGCGCCTCGGCCTTCGCCTGCGGCGCGGCGCCGGACGCGGCGGCGTCCATCGCCGCGTTGGCGAGGGCGTCGGCGTGCCGGTTGCGCTCCCGGGGCACCCAGGTGAACCGAACGGCGGCGAAGCGGCTGACCAGCCCGGCGGCCTGGGCGGCGAGCGGACGCAGCCCGGGGTGCTTGATCTGCCAGCGGCCGCACATCTGCTCGACCACCAGCTTGGAGTCCATCCGCGCCTCGACCTCGGCCGCGCCCAGCTCGGCGGCGGCCTCCAGCCCGGCGATCAGGCCCCGGTACTCGGCCACGTTGTTCGTGGCCGTGCCGATCGACTCCGACACCTCGGCCAGCACCTCGCCGGTCTCCGGGTCCCGGACCACCGCGCCGAAGCCGGCCGGGCCGGGGTTGCCCCGGGAGCCGCCGTCGGCCTCGACGACGACCGCGCGCACCGCCACGGCGGCTACAGTCCCGACTCGTTGGTCCGGACCATGATCCGCCGGCAGTCCTCGCAGCGGACCACGTCTTCCGGGTCGGCCTTGCGGATGCGGGCCAGGTCGGCGCCGGACAGGTCCAGCCGGCAGCCGCCGCAGCGGCCCCCGGTCAGCAGCGCGGCGCCCATCCCGGTGTCCTCGCGGATCTTGTCGTAGAGACCGACCAGGTCCGAGGGCAGGTCACCGGCGAGCGGCTGGCGGGCGGTGCGCTTGAAGTCCTCCTCCTTGGCGATCTCGGCCAGGGTCTCGTCGCGGCGCTGCTCGGTCGCGGCGCGGCGGTCCCGCGCCTCGGCGAGCCGGCTCTCGATTCCGTCGAGCACGCCCTGCGCGGTCTCCCGCTGCTCCATCAGCTCCAGCTCGGCGTCCTCCAGGTCGCTCTGCCGGCGGTTCAGCGAGACCAGCTCGTGCTGGATCGCCTCCAGCTCGCGGGCCGGACCGCTGCCCGAGGCCAGCCGGGCCTCGTCCTTGCTCTTACGCGCCCGTACCTGGTCGACGTCCTTCTCGATCCGGGCGATGTCCCGGTCCAGGTCGTCGACCGCCACCTGGGCGCGGACCCGCTCGTCCTCCAGCGCGGACAGCTCACGCGCCAGGGCCTCCAGCTCGGCGCGTTCCGGCAGGCTGCGGCGGCGGTGCGCAAGCTGCGCCAGCGCGGTGTCGATCGCCTGGAGGTCGAGCAGGCGGCGCTGCACCTTCGGGTCAGCCTTCACGTCGGGGCTCCTTGTCGTCCGGCCGGGGCGCGGCGGCGTGCACGGTCCACGGGTCGGTGTCCAGGTCGGACACCACGGTCTCGACGCCCAGCTCGCCGGCCAGGTGGGCGGCCAGGTCGTCCAGCCAGGGTCGCTCCGTCGCCCAGTGGGCGGCGTCCAGCAGCGCCGGGCCGCCCGCGGCGAGGTGTTCCCCGGCCGGGTGGTGACGCAGGTCCGCGGTGAGGAACGCGTCGACCCCGGCCGCGGTCGCCTCGGCGAGGAAGCCGTCCCCCGAGCCGCCGCTGACGGCGAGGGTACGAACCATACGCCCGGGATCCCCGGCGGCGCGAACGCCCCAGGCGGTGACCGGGAGCACGGCGGCTGCCAGCCGGGTCAGCTCGGCCAGCGTCATCGGCTCGGGCAGCTCGCCGATACGGCCGATGCCCCGGCCGGGCCCGTCGGCGGGCGAGCCGGGGCGGGGCGGATGCAGCGGGCGCAGCCCGGTCAGCCCGAAGCGGGCGGCGAGCGCGTCGGACACGCCCGGATCGGCCACGTCGGCGTTGGTGTGCGCCACGTACAGCGCGACGTCCGCCTTGATCAACCGGTGCACGATCCGGCCCTTGTACGTGGTGGCGGCCACCGACGAGACGCCGCGCAGCAGCAGCGGGTGATGCGCGACGATCATGTCCGCGCCGGCTTCCAGAGCCTCGTCCACGGTCTCCGGGACCACGTCCACCACGCAGGCGATCCGGCGTACCGGGTGGTCGGGCTCACCCACCACCAGGCCGACCCGGTCCCACTCCTCGGCCCAGGCGGGCGGATAACGGCGGTCCAGGGCGGCCACCACGTCGGCGACGGTTGTGCTCACGGGCGGCCAGCTTACCGGCGTCCGGGCCGGTATACGCCGACCGCCGTCGAGCGTGGGCTCCCGGGCGCGCCGGGAGCCACGCTCACGCCGTCAGCCGACCGGGGCGACCGGCCGGTCCGCGCCGCGCAGGGCGGCCAGGCCGGCGTCCCAGGGGAAGGCGTCCGCGCGCCGCTCCCCCGTGCCGGGCGGATGCAGGCGTACGACGTGGTCGCCGAAGACCACCCGGACGCCCCACCCGGCCAGCCGGTCGAGGCTGGCCCGGAACGCCGGGTGCCCGGCCATCGCCACGTTCGTGTACGGGACGGCCGCGATCGGCACCCCCATCCCCTGTGCCTCGACCAGCAGGCCGAGCGCGAGGGTGTCGGTGATGCCGACCGCCCACTTGTTGATCGTGTTGACGGTCGCCGGACAGACCAGCATGGCGTCCGCCGGGGGCAGCACGTCCAGGTCACCCGGGTTCTTGTAGTGCGTACGGACCGGGTGGCCGGTCTGCCGGGCCAGGGCCGCCCGGTCGACGAACTTCGCGCCGTCCGGCGTGGTGACCACGCAGACCGTCCACTCCTCCTGCTGGGCGAGGTCGACCAGCCGGCCGACGTGACGGGCCAGCGGCGAACCGCAGGCGATGACATAGAGCACCCGCCGGTGCCCGCTCGCGGTCTCCGGACCGCTCATACTCCGACTCCCATGTGCTCAGCCAACTCCGCGATCGGCGGAGGCGGCGCACCACGTGTGCGACGGAGAATCTCAGACATCAATTCGTGCGCTATCGGCCGGCACCGGATCTCGGAGGGCGCGAGCCGGTCGCCGCGCAGCAACATGTCCCCGGCGTTCGCGACGTCGCCGATCTGGGAGTAGCCCCGGGCCAGGTCGAGCAGGTGGTGCGCACGCCGTTCCGGCAGCAGCGCGTTGAACGCGGGCTCGGACAGCCGCAGGTGCGTCTCCACCGCCCGGCCACCGTCACCCAGCTCGACAGCGGCGGCGGCCCGGTGCAGCTCCAGATTGGTCGGCCCGAAGGAGGTCCAGTAGTAGTTGTGGTCGCCGCCGAGCATCGTCGCCGCCTCGGACGCGCCGGCCAGCAGGTCGTCCACTGTCGCCGAGTCACCGATCCGGGCGGCCGCCATCGCGCCCTGCAGCAGCAGCATGCCGTAGACGGAGAGACGTTCGGGCCGCACGTCGTTGTCGCCACCGGGCGCGAGCCGCCCGGCGATCCGCACGTTCAGCTCCAGCGCGGGGCGGGGGCGGCCCATGGCGACCAGCGCGTTGCAGACCCTCGTGGTGGCGATCCCGGCCAGCAGCGGGTCGTCGGCCCGCTGGGCCACCGCCATCGACCGGTCGGCGGCGAGCCAGGCGAGGTCGCACTCGCCGAGCTTGCGCAGCACCGAGGAGGCGATCTGATAGACCTGCCCGAGCAGGTGGGCGGCTTCGCGTACCTGGTCGCCGGCGGCGTAGCCGGCGTCCGCCGCCTGGGCGTCGCGCAGCAGCTTGGGCAGCGCGCGGGTGAGCATGCCGTACCGGCCGTACTGGTAGGTCAGCCAGGCGTGGTTGACGGCCTTGCGCATGTCGGCCAGCGGCGGGGGGTAGGGCGCCGCGTCGAAGTAGGCGCTCATCGAGTCGTACCGCTCCAGGGCGGTCCGGATCTCCTCCACCTCGACCTGGTCGATGCAGTTGAGCGCGTCGGTACGCCGCTCCGGGTCCTTGCCGTGCAGCAGCTGCACGTCGATCTGGAGGATGTCGGCGATCTCGTAGAGCACGGAGAACTTGTCCAGCCGGCGGACGCCACGCTCCACCTTGTCCACCCAGCTCTTGGACTTGCCGAGCCGGTCGGCGAAGACCTGCTGGGACATCTTGCGCCGGCTCCGCCAGTACGCCACCCGCCGGCCTATGGGTAGTTCGTCCATCCCTGCTCCCTCCCCCTCACGGCGCCGGCCGGTCCCCCCACGTCTCCCAGGCTTGCCCTGGTCGCACAGGTTGTGCGTCCACCGACCAGCCAGTTCTCGTAGTTTTCGTGCAAGTTGCACCGACCGTTAGTCACCACAACGAGCGTGGGTTACGGCAGTGACGGCTTTCGACGTGTGGCATGTGGACAGTTTCGCGGGACGAGAGGAGATGTCAGACATGTGGAGGAATGTCCGACCGCGCGTCGCTCACCTGTCCCCGCTGGAACGGGTCCGGCTGCGCCGCGTCGCGGTGCGGTACGCGCTGCACGGCTGGCCGGTCACCCCCGGCGCCTGCCTGGCCAACAGCCGCTTCGTCTGCGGCCGGGCCGGCTGCCCCACAGTGGGCTGCCATCCCGCCCTTGAGGACTGGGAGCACGCCGCCAGCACCGACCCGGCCCGGGTGGCCACCTGGTGGCGCAGCCGCCCGCACGGAGTCCTGCTCCCCACCGGGCACGCGTTCGACGTGCTCGAGGTCGCCGCCCACCTGGGCCGGCAGGTCCTCGACGCGGTCGCCACCCATCCCGCCGGGTTCGGCGTACGCGGACCGGCGCTGGTCACCCCGACCGGCCGCTGGATGTTCCTGGTCCGCCCCGGCGATCCGCTGCGGCCCGAGCTGGAACACTGCTTCCACGTGGTGCGCCACGGACCGGGGTCGTGGATCCCGGCCCCGCCGACGCGGCTGCCGGAGGGGACGGTGCGCTGGGCGGTCGCCCCGGAGCAGGCCCGCTGGCAGCTGCCCGACTCCTATCTGGTGCAGAACGCGCTGATCGCCGCGTTACGCGCGGCCGGCGTGACGCTCGGCGCGGACCTGTTCCCCGGCCACCTCCCGCTCCCCCGCCGAGGCCGCTGAGCCCTCGTCCGACCCGGACGGGTGCCCGACAGCGACCTCCCCGGCACCGCACTCGTTGTTCCTGCCGAGGGCGCGTGCGCGCCAGAGCGGGGGTTTTGACCATGTCCAGGGACGACGCTGCCCGCCACACCGGCGGTACCGAGCCGGCGCGGCCCCGCCGCCGTCTGCACCCGTGGGCCTTCACCCGCCCCCTGGGCGTCCGCCCCGGCCGCCCCCGCCCCACCGGCTCCCGCCCCGCGATCCTCCACCGCCCCATCCGCTGACCACCCACCCCCTCCCCTCCGCCCGCCCCACCCACCCGACGCCGTTGATCAAGGAGTTTGCGTCCGCGCAGCACGCTCCAAAGGACACAAACTCCTTGATCACCGAGCCGAGGCGGGGCGAGGCGGACTGAGGCGGCGCGGACACGCCCCGGCGGCGAGGGCCGCGCGCGAGGGGCGGGCCGGGCGCGCAGGTCGCCCGCAGCAGATCCGGCGGGGCGCGCCGCTTCGGTGATCATGAAGTTGGCGGTGCGACACGCCGGGTGCCGGTGCCGCCAAACTTCATGATCGACGAAGCAGGGACCCCCGGGGAGTCAGCAGGTGGGGAGGGTGCGGGAGTGGTGTTGGTGGGCGTCCTCCGTGACCACGGCGTGCTGCCAGGGGGACGGTAGGCCGTCGAGCCAGGTGAGGCCGGGTTCGCCCATGGCCACCGCCGCCGTCGCGTACGCGTCGGCCACGCCCAGGTCCGGGCCCACCACCGTCACCGAGCGCAGACCCTTCGCCGGGGCGCCCCGGCGCGGGTCCACCACGTGGTGCCCGCGCTCGTAGACGCCGGAGGTGGCGACCGCCAGGTCGGTGCCGGTCAGCACCAGACAGGTCGCCGCCGCGTCCCAGGGGTGCCGCACCCCGATCCGCCACGGTTCCCCGGCCGGGTCATGGCCGCGTACGCGCACGTCGCCGCCCGCGTTCACGCAGTGGTTCGGCGCGCCGGCGGCCACCAGCCGGTCCGAGGCGACCTGCGCCGCCCAGCCCTTGACGTAGCCGGACGGGTCGAGCCGCCCGGTCGCGTACACGTCGAAGAAGCCGTCGGTGGCGGTCCACAGGTCGGCGCAGGCGGCCAGCACGGCGCGCAGGTCGGCGGAGGCGTCGGCGGGCCGCAGCTCGCCGCGGTCCACCCGGCACACCTCGCTGTCGTCCCGGTACGTGCTGAACCGGGCGTCCACCTCGCGCAGCCAGCCGAACGTGTCCTCGGCCAGCTCGTGCAGGGTCGCCGAGGGCAGGTCGTCGGCCAGGTCCAGGCTGATCGCCGTACCCATGATGTGTTCGACGCGGCGCAGACCGGAACGGACCGCGGTCACGCCTTGTCCAGCGCGGCCTGCAACGACTGCTTGTACGCGGTGCTGGTGTAGGTGGCGCCGGACACGGTGCTCAGGTTGGCGCTCTGCCGGGCCACCACCTCGCCCGACGTGCCACTGTAGCGGGCCTGCACGTCGTCGCTGCGCTGCCCGGACTGCCCACCCAGCGGCAGTCCGATCGCCGTGGCGTCGACGATCCGGCTGCCGCTGAGCGTGATCCGGACCTGGAGTGAGCCGTACTCGTAGGTGACCGACGGCCCGGTCACCGTGCGGGTGGTGACCTTGGGCGCGCTGGTGGTGGTCCGGGGCGCGGCGGGCGTGGTGCGCGTGCGGGTGCCGCCCCGGCTGGCCGGGCTGCGGTCGGCGGACGGCTTCGGGCTGGGCTTGGCCGAGGCGCGCGGCGACGGCGTGGCACTGCCGGACGCCGCGGCGGTGGGCGACGGCGGCTCGGGCGCGGCCGAGCCGCCCGGGGCGACCGGCGCCAACGCGACCGGCACGTCCGGCAGGGTCTGCCCGCTGCCCGGCGCGCCCTTGAGCACCACGAGCGCGGTGGTGCCGGCGGCCAGTCCGGTGATCGCGAGGAGCGCGCGACGCATGGGGGTGCCTTCCTACAGCTCGAACGCGGTCAGGTGGATCTGGCGGCGGGGCACGCCGGCTGCCCGCAGCGCGGCGACTGCCTCGTCGACCAGGCCGCCCGGGCCGCACAGGTAGACGTCGCGCCGGGTCAGGTCGGGCACCAGGCGGCGCAGCCCTTCCGGGTTCATCACCTGGCGGGGGCCGGGGTCGTCGCGGCGGCCGACGACGTACCAGACGGAGGTCTGCCGGGCCTGCGCGAGCCAGTCCAGCTCCTGGTGCAACAGCACGTCGGCCGGGGTGCTCGCGCGGTAGATCAGCGCCGCGCCGGGCGGCAGCTCCTCCAGCATGGCCCGAAGCGGGGCGATGCCGCTGCCGCCGGCGATGAGCAGCGTGCGCTCCCGGGTGCGGTGGGCGGCGGTGAACGTGCCGGAGGGGCCCTGCGCCCAGACGCGGGTGCCGGGCGTCAGGTCGCGCAGCTCGGCGGTGTAGCCGCCGACGACCTTGACGGTGATCCGCAGCCACCTGTCGTTCGCGGCGGCGGAGACGGAGAACGGGTGCGACTGCCACCAGCAGCCGGGGTTGAGGAACCGCCAGCGGAAGAACTGCCCGCCGAGCAGGTCGATCTGGTTGAGCCGCTGCCCGGTCAGGTAGACCGAGACGGTGTCCGGGCTCTCCGCCACCACGTCGGCGACGCGCAGCCGGTGCCGCAGGTTGAACGCCAGCGGCGCGAGCACCCGGCCCCACACCAGCGCGGCCACCACCAGCACGTACCCGGCGATCCAGCCGGTACGCACCAGGCCCGGCTGGTGCAGCTGCGCGCCGTTGCTGAACTGGTGCGCGTAGCCCAGCAGCAGCGTCAGGTAGGCGGCCGCGTGCAGCAGGTGCCACAGCTCGTACGGCAGGCGGCGGCGCACGGCGCGTACCGCGGTGAGCGCGACGGTGACCAGGACGCCGGCCGCGGCGAACGCGGTGATCATGTCCTCGTAGTCGGTCAGCAGCACGCCGACCTCGGTGAGCACCGAGTTGCGTTCCTGCCGGGAGTAGCCGACCACCAGCAGCGACATGTGCGTGAGCACCGCCACCAGCAGCGTCGCGCCGAGATCCCGGTGCAGCCGGGAGATCCGCTCGCCGCCGAGCGCGCGTTCCAGCACGCCGAGCCGGCTCATCATCAGCACCTGGACCAGCAGCAGGTAGCCGGCGATCAGGCCGGTGACCCGGCCGCCCGCGGTGAGCAGGTCGGCGGTGTCGGCGAGCGACCCGGCCGGGGTGTCCAGCCACCACGGCAGGACCGCGGCGACCACACCCAGCCAGAACAGCGCGGCGAGCGCACGCCGGCCGCCGGGTCCGCGACGCGGACGAGCCGGGGGTACGGGAGCAGCCGGACGGCCGCCGTACGGGGCGGAGTGCCCGGTACGGCGGCCGGCGGCGCGAGTTTCCTGGTACGTCACGCGTAGATCTTGACCGGGGTGAACTTCTGCCGGGGGAAGACCTTGTCCACCTCGGCGTTGGTCAGACCGAAGCGGCCCTGCGCGACGGATCCGTAGACGTTGAACATGTTGTTGTACTCCGGCACGTCGCCGCTGTCCAACTTGTCCAGCCCGTTCCAGGTGCCGAGCAGGGAGCTGGCGAGCTTCCGGCCGGACAGCACGGTGACCACGCCGCCGTGGCCGTGGTCGGTGCCGCCGCTGTTCGAGGCGACCCGCCGGCCGAACTCGCTGGACACCATGATCGTCACGTCCGCCGCCTGGTCGCCCAGGTCGGTGAAGAACGCGGCCATGGCCTTGGCCAGCTCGTTGAGCCGCCGCCAGAGCTGGCCGCCCTCGCGGGTGCCCTGGTTCTCGTGGGTGTCGTAGCCACCCATGCCGACGGTGGCCACGCGCACGTTCGCGCCGCCCTTGATGAGCTGGGCGAGCTGCTTGAACGCGTTGCCGACGCCCTGGTACTGGACGCCCTCCGCGGCGGCGTACGGCTTCGCGGCGAGCTTCTGCGCGGTGGCCAGCGCGCCCATGCCCTCCTGCACCGCCTCCTCCACCGGGTGGTTGATGCCGGTGAACAGGCCGCGGATCGCCTTCTCGGTGGCCGCGCGGAACTTGTCGTCGCCGTTGAGCCGCAGGTCGCCGACGCTGTTGAGGGAGATCGCGCCGTTCACGCCGACCAGCGAGCGGGGCAGCGTGCTGCCGATGCCGACGCTGCGGAACGCGGTGCCCTTGCCGAGCGCGTCGACCAGGCTGTCCAGCCAGCCCCGGCCGCCGGTCTCACCGGGCAGGCCGCCCAGGTTGCAGGCGTCGGCGGCCTGGAAGTGGCTGCGGGACAGCCGCGGGTCGGACACGGCCGGCACGAAGCCGAGCTGACCGGCCTTGAGCCACTTGTCCAGCGGCGCGAACGCGCTGGTCAGCTTGAAGCCGCGGGCCAGCGCCAGCGAGTCCTCGGCGAGCAGCAGGTCCGGGCGGGCCTTGGCGAGCACCGGGTCGCTCGCCGGGGCGACCAGGCTCAGCCCGTCCAGCCCGCCGTAGAGGAAGACGTGGATCAGCGTGCCGGTCTTGGTCGCGGCGAACGATGCCGACGTGGTGACGAACTGGGCGGTGGCCAGCGCGGTCGCGGTGGCCGCGGCGCCCGCGACGAAGGTACGCCGGGTGACGCCCCGGCCGTCCTGCTGGGCCTCCTCGATCTCCTCCAGCCGGCGGTACCGGTCGGCCTCGGCCGCGTTCTCGGCCGCGACGATGTCCGCCTCCGCGCGCAGCAGCGCCTCGGCCGGGTTGTCGGCCAGCCGCCGCAGGTCGGGGCATTCGGGGTGCAGGGGGTACGGGTTCACGGTCATCTCCATCGAATGCCTCACCGGAGGTGGTGCTGGGGGGACGCGAGGATCGTCCGCGCGACCGCGGCGATGGCCCCGTTGAAGGTGGCGTCGACCTTGGCGCTCTCGGCGACCCCGGCCACGGCGAGCACGAGCTTCTTCTCCTTGGCGCTGAGCTTCTGGTGCACCAGCCGCTGGGCCAGCGCGTCCACGTACGCCCCGGCGGTGGTCGGCGGCTTCGCCACCAGCTTCTCCGGCTTGACGAAGGTGAACTGCTTGCGGTAGCCGGCGATCAGGTCACCCGCTTCGTTCCAGCCGTCGATCATCGTGCCGGCCGAGGTCCAGGCCAGGTAGACGTCCGCGTAGCCGTCGGGGGTGGGCTTGCCCATCGGGTACTGGCCGAGTTCCCGCATCTTGTCCTGGATCTGCCGCAGGCCCTGCGCGAACGGGGTCCGCCGCTGGTCGCCGGAGTAGCCGGGGGCCGCGTCCGGCGAGACGCCGAGCGCCCGGTACGTGGCGACCAGGTACTCCATCGGGCGGCGCACCTTCTGGCCGACCGCGGCCCAGAACTCCGAGGAGCTGAACAGCGTCGCCAGCACCGGGCGGATCTGCCCCTTGTTCGTGGTGTACGCCTTGGCGAGCCGGTCCACCACGGACTTCGGCGGGGTGTCGGAGACGAACCGGGTGGCGAGGTTCTGCGCCACGTACCGGGCGGTCGACGGGTGCATCGCGATGTAGCGGATGTACGAGTCGATGACCTTGTCGGCGGCCACCGGGTCGTCGGAGTTGTTGGCGTGGCTGAACCCGAGGATCTTCACCTTGCCGAGGTAGTGCCGCTCGGCGAAGAACTTGTACTTGCCGTCGGCGACGCCGCGTCCGGTCTGGAGCAGCGCGGCCTGGCGGACGTCCTTCTCCGTGTAGCCGCCGTCGACGCCGACGGAGTACAGCTCCAGGTTCTCCCGGGCCAGGTTCTCGTTGACCGCGTCCTTGCGCGAGTCGACCTGGTTCAGGTAGAGCAGCAGCGCCGGGTGCTTGTTCGCGGCGACGAGCATCTCCGGGTAGCTGCCGAGCGCGTGCTTGCGGATGACGTCGCGGTCGAACGCGTTGCGGTAGTTCTCCCCGCCGTCGAAGTCGGCCGCGACGTGCAGGAAGTCGTTCCAGAAGTCGACCATCACCTCGAACAGCTGCCGGTCCGACCAGATCTGCCGGGCGATGGTGGCGTCCACCGTCTCCCGGGCCGGGTCGACGCCCTTCTCGTTGAGCTGCTCGCGCTGGTCGCGAAGCTGGGTCGGGCTGAGCTTGAGCGACTGCAGGTCGGCCAGCTTCAGCTCCGCCTTCGTCGGGGCGATCTTCTCCGGTTCGAGCTGCTGGCGCAGCCAGTCGTCGATGCCGAGCCGCTTGATGTCGGCGAGCATCTTCGGGGTGGCGCCGAACGTGGTGCGGGTGGCGAGGTGCCGGATCGCGTCCTTGGCGAGCACCGTCTTCACAGTCACCTTGGTCGCCTCGGCGGCGGCGGCCGGGCTGCCGTAGAGGCGGCCGCCGGAGGGCGCGTTGCGCTTGAGCGCCTCGCCCGCCCGGGAGCCCATGTAGCTCTCGTTCTGCTCGGTGTAGGTCCGCACGGTGCTGGGCTGCTGGCCGCTCGGCCGGGCCGAGTTGCCGTCGGTGGTCACCGTGCCGGTGGCGTCACCGGCCGGGGCGTCACCGGTGAACAGTCCGCGTACCTGCGGGGACAGCGCGAAGGCGGCGCCACCGGCGACCACCGCGGCGCCACCGAGGGTGGCCAGCGCCCGGCGGCGGCCCCGGTTCGGGGGCTCATCGCGGTCGTCGTCCAGGGTGGGCAGTCCCGGGCCGGGCGGCGGGCCGTACCCACCGGCGGGCTGGGCGTAGCCGCCCTGCTGGGGGAAGCCGCCCTGCGGGGGGTAGCCGCCGCCCGCGGCCGGGGCGAAGCCGTCCGGTCCGACCCACTGCGGGCCCGACGTGGGGGCGGGGTGCCCGCCGGCGTACGGCGCGGCGTGCGGGTCGCGGTACCCGTCCGGATGGGGGTGCTGGTATCCGTCCCAGCCGCGGTCGTCCCGGGGGCGACGCGGTGGCACGTTCAGGTCGGCCATGTACCTATCCCGTTTTCTTCGAGCGCCGGCACGCCTGCCACCCGGGGGGTCGGGTGGCGCAGGGGCGGCGACGGTTGCCGGAGAAGTTGCCTACGGGAAAGTAGCCATGCGTTCCCGGCCGCTCAAGGCGCGCCGGAAGGGCCCGCGAGCGCACTTAAGACAGTGCTCATGCCCGCCGCCGGAGCCGGTCGGCGCGGCGGGTGATCCGGCGGCGTCCAGAGCAGGGCCGACCCGGGCGCACACCGCCCGAACGCGAGGTTTCGCACCCCGGCGACGCCGCCGCGGGCGTTCACCGCCTCACCGAAACTTAAGGTACGGATAAGCCTGCGCTGAGAACCTCGTACCGCCTGTCCGATCCGGCGAAACAGCAGCAGCGGCGGCGCGTGACCGGCCTCCGAACCGGGTATGCCGCCGAACCGCTGAAGCCGTGAGGGGAAGGCACCGCCATGCTCAGCCAAGAGGATCAGCGCAGGTTCGAACAGATCACCCGCCATCTACGGGAGAGCGACCCTCGATTCTTCGCCCGGTTGGACAGCCGGATGAAGGGCCGCCGGGGTCGGTACATGATGCTGCTGACGATCGTGCTGTGGGCCTCGCTGCCGGCGATGACAGTACTGGTCGGACGGCTGGCCGGGGCGATCTGCGCCGTCGTGCTGGTCGCCAACGCCGCCGTGATGTGGCGTTTCCGCCGCCGCCTGCTGTAGGCGTAAGGAAGGGCCCCTTCTTAACGCATTCGGTAGAGGAAGGGCCCCTTGTTAACACTCGCCTTCGGCGCGACCGAAGTCCCTGGGGGACGCGGCTCCGCCGCTGCTGAACTACCTCGGGGACGCGGCTCCGCCGCTGCCGAACTCCCGGTACGCCCGGCGCAGGCGCTCGGCCAGTCCCGGCCCGCCGATCCCGGCCCCGGGTGACCCGAGCTGACGCAACAGCAGCTCCGGGCCGGTGGCGAGCGTGGGCGGCCGGTCCGGCAGCGCCACCGGCGCCAGCCAGAACCGGTCCAGCTCGACGTCCGGCTCGATCGCCGGCAGCCCGGCCAGGGCCCGCGCCGCGCCGACCACCGGCACACAGGTCGCCGCCGCCGAGTCCGGCCCGGCGCCCGGGACCGATTCCGCGTCCGCGTCGCCGGGTCCACCGCCGTCCGTCGCCGACCCGCCGGTCCCGCCCGCGAAATCGGCCCGGTCCACGCCACCGGTCCGATCCGCACCGCCAATCCCATCCACGCTGCCGGCCCGGGCCGTACCGCCGGTCCCGGCCGAGCCGCCGGGGTGGGCGCCGCGCAGCGTACGCAGCCGGTCGAGCAATTCGGCGCGGGATCGGCCGCGCCAGTGCAGCAGATGGAACGGGTCGGCGTCGAACGCCTCGGCGAGCAGGTAGAACGTTGCAGCCAGGTGTTTGCACGGCACCGCGAAGTCGGGACAGCCGCAGCTCTGGTCCAGCTCGCCGATCTCGGCCGGGAACAGCGGCGCGCCCGCCTCGGCGAACAGCTCCTCCAACTCTGCCGGCAGGTCACCGGCGAGCAGCCGGGCGCTGAAGAACGCCTGCCCGGCCAGCTCCGACTCCAGCCGCCGCCACACCTTCTCCGGGTACGCGGCCAGCCCGATCCGCACCGGGTAGGGGCGCGGCCGGGACCCCTGCACCTCGGCGGTGACCTTCCCGGGTGACACGTCGAGCCGGAGCACCTGCCCCCGGCGCGCGTACGCCCGGCCGCGGGTGAGCCGGGAGCCGAGCGCGAACGACTCCAGCACCTCCACGAAGCGCCGGGACCACCAGGACTGCCCGATCGCACCTCTGGTGCTGCGTGCCCGCAGGCCGCCCTCGACCCGCAGCGGCGGACCGTAGTCGTCAAAGCCGGGGCTCACTCGACCACCGCCCCGGACTCCAGCGTGAACAGGTCCCGCAGCGTGTCGGTGGACAGCTCGGTGATCCACTGTTCGCCGCTGCCCACCACGGACCGGGCGAGGCTGCGCTTGTCGGCGATCATCGCGGCCACCTTCTCCTCGACGGTGCCGGCGCAGACGAACTTGCGTACCTGCACGCGGCGGCGCTGTCCGATGCGGAACGCCCGGTCGGTGGCCTGGTCCTCGACGGCCGGGTTCCACCACCGGTCCACGTGCACCACATGGTTGGCGGCGGTCAGCGTGAGACCGGTGCCGCCGGCCTTGAGCGACAGGACGAACAGCGGCGGCCCCTGCGGCGTCTGGAACCGGGTCACCATGGCGTCCCGGTCGGCCTTGCCGACGCCGCCGTGCAACAGCAGCACCTCCCGGCCGGTACGCGCCGACAGGTGCCCGCGCAGCATGCCGCCGAATTCGGCGTACTGGGTGAACAGCAGCGCCTTCTCCCCCGCAGCGAGCACCTCGTCGACGATCTCGTCGAGGCGCTCCAGCTTGCCGGACCGGCCGTCCAGCGCGGAGCCGTCGTGCAGCAGCTGGGCGGGGTGGTTGCAGACCTGCTTGAGCCGGGTCATGGTGGCCAGCACCAGTCCGCGCCGTTCGATCCCGTCGCTGGACTCGATCTTCGCCATCATGTCGTCCACCACTGCGCGGTAGAGAGCGGCCTGCTCGGCGGTGAGGTTGCAGACCACCTCCATCTCCAGCTTCTCCGGCAGGTCCGTGATGATCGTCGGGTCGGTCTTGAGGCGGCGCAGCACGAACGGGCCGGTGATCCGGCGCAGCCGCTCGGCCACCTCGGCGTCGCCGTGCCGCTCGATCGGTTCGGCGAAGCGCTTGCGGAACGTCGCGGCCGGGCCGAGCAGCCCCGGATTCGCGAACTGCATGATGGACCAGAGGTCGGCGAGCCGGTTCTCCACCGGCGTACCGGTGACCGCGACCCGGTGCCGCGCGGGCAGTGACCGGACCGCCTCGGCCTGCCGGGTGGCGGCGTTCTTGATCGCCTGCGCCTCGTCCACCACCACCCGGTGCCAGTCGACACCGGCGAGCTCGAACGCGTCCCGGGCCGCCACCGAGTACGTGGTGAGCACCAGGTCCGCCTCTCCGACCGCGGTGGCGAAGCCCTCGCCCCGGGCGCGCTCGGCGCCGTGGTGCACGTGCACCCGCAGCCCGGGCGCGAACTTCGCCGCTTCCCGCTGCCAGTTGCCGACGAGCGACATCGGGCAGACCAGCAGCGTGGGCCCGACCTCCGGCGGGTCACCGGCGAGCAGCGCGAGCAGCTGCACGGTCTTGCCCAGGCCCATGTCGTCGGCGAGGATGCCGCCGAGCCCGAGCGACTGGAGGAACGCCAGCCACGCCAGTCCACGCCGCTGGTACGGCCGCAGCGTTCCGCTGAACCCCGGCGGCGGGTCGGCGGGAATGAGCCGCCGTTCCGCCTCACCGGCGAGCAGTTCGCCCAGCGCGCCGTCGGCGACCACGTCCAGCACCGGCAGCTCACCGGCCCGGTCGTCACCGGACAGTCCCATCCGCAGCAGGTCCGCCACGGTCAGCTCGCCGGAGGAGCGCAGCAGCTTCAGCCCGGCCTCCAGCCGCTGCGGGTCCAGCTCGACCCACCGGCCGCGCAGCCGGGCCAGTGGGGACTTCAGGTCGGCGAGCGTCGCCAGTTCCTCGGCGGTCAGCGGCTGGTCGCCGAGCGCCAGCTCCCAGCGGTAGTCGACGAGCGCGTCCAGTCCCAGCTTGCCGTCGGTGGTGGCGACCGCGCCGGGCGCGCTGCGGCTGCGCGCCCGCAGCCGCGCGCCGAGCCGGGACGAGGAGCGCCGCCACCAGGACGGCAGCAGCACCCCGAAGCCGGCCGCGTGCAGCACCGGCGCGCCCTCGCGCAGGAATCGGTGCGCGCCCTCGGCGTCCAGCTCCATCCCCTCCGGCGCGGCGGTACGCAGAGCGGCGTCCACCTCGGGCCACAGCCGGCTGGCCCGGCCCAGCTCGGCCAGCAGCGTCTCCTGCGGCTCGACGCCCCGGGCGGCCAGCGCGGGCGCGGGCCGCTGCCAGATGTGCGCGGCGTCCACCACGAGCCCCGGCTCGTCGGCCGGGTGCAGACCGAACTCGACCCGCCAGGCCGCGTCCTCGACCAGCTCGGCGACCGGGTCGACGTCCGGCTCGACGAGGCGGAACGTGGCCCGTACCGCGCCGCCCGCGGCGTCGCGCTGCCAGGCGTCCAGTTCGTCGCGGAGCGTCTTCAGGGCGGCGGGCTCGGCCGGGAACGCGCGCTCCGGGCCGGTCAGCGCGGCCAGCCAGCGCGGCACCGCGCCGACCGGGCGCATTCCGCGGTGCAGCCGGGTGTCGGCCAGGGCCACCCGGGCGGCGGCGTCCACGAGCGCGTCCAGCGCCTCGGCGACCAGCTCACCGGCCCCGATGTCGCCGGCCCGCCCGGCCCACGCGTCGCCCGCCTGTCCGCTCGCCCCGCCGCGATCACCGCTGTCCCGGACGGCCCCGCTCGGCGAGCGCCCGCCCGACAAGGGCCCGTCGGCGCTCGCCCGCGCGTCCGCCGAGGCCGGGACGACGACCCCGCCCGGGTCCTCGCCCGCACCGACCGGCGCCGCCGGTGCGCCCCAAAGCTCGGGCCGCCATTCCCGGGCGGCACGGGCCGCCGGTGGCAGCGCCATCACCAGGTCGCGCGCCCACGCCGCATCGGTGCCGGTGAGCAGCGGCCGCCAGAGCGCCCACGCCGTCACCACGTCGTCCGCCCCGACGGCCCGCAACCGCCGCCCGGGCCCCGCGACCGAGCCAGCCCGCGCCGGCCGCGCGGATCCCGCGACCGGATCCGGCACACCCGAGCCAACCGCGCCCGAGGCCGCACGCAATCGCCGCGCGGACTCCGCGACCGGCCCCGCCACGTCCGAGCCAGCCACGCCCGGGGCCGCCGGCAACCGCCGCGCCGAGTTTCCCCGGCCAACCGCGGCCGACCCACCGCGAGTGCCGGGCGCGCCACCACCGGGGTACGCGTCGAGCACGCCCGGCAGCAGTCGGCCGCGTCCGACCAGGTCGGCGGCGAAGTCGTCCAGCTCGCACAGGTGACGCAGGCTCGCCCCGACCGGGCCCGGCATCGGTGCGCGCAGCAGCTCGTACGCGGCGTCCGGGGCGTACCCCAGGGCCGGGACCCGCCATCCGGCGCGGGTGACCGGGCCGCGGACCGGTTCCCCGACGGTGGCCCGGACCAGCTCGGGTGAGTCCAGCGGCGAGCCGGCCCGGGTCGGCAGGTCCAGCAGGACGGAGATCGGCTCGCCCGGCATGCCGTCGAGCGCGTCGGTGAGCGTGGCGTGGTCGGCGGCGAAGGGGTGCGGGCGCTCGCGCGGGACGCGGCCGGGGCGGCGGGGCGCGCGGGCCGGGCGCGTGCCGTCCTCGGCCCACAGGGCGAGCCCGGCGCCGGGCAGCCACAGCCCGTGGATGACCAGCACTGCTCCCCCTCGACGACGCCCGGGGCCGGAAGACGGCGCCCGGGGAGCCAGGATAGGCCGCGGGGCGCGGATATCGTCGGCGCCATGGTCGACCTTCTCGTGATCGGCGGGCTCGGCGTGGACGTCCGCGTCCAGGTGCCCGCCCTGCCGCCGCCCGTCGCGGACTCGCTGCTGGTGCCGCCGATCGACGTGCGGATCGGCAACACCGGTTCCGGGGTGGCGCTGGCCGCGCACGCGCTCGGCCTGCGGGTGGCGCTCGTCGACGTGCTGGGCGCCGACCCGGCCCGTGACGTGGTGCGGACGGCGCTGGCGCGTACCTCGATCCGGACCACGCTCGCCGACGCGCCGGCCGGCACCCGCCGCTCGGTGAACCTGGTCGATCCGGCCGGTCGGCGGATGTCGCTGCACGACCCGCGCCCGTGGTCGGGGCCGGCGCCGTTCGCCGACGCGGAGCTGGCCGCGCTCGTGGCCGAGGCGACCCACATCCACCTGTCGATCATGGACTGGGCCCGGGACTCGCTGGCGGTGCTGCGCGCCGCCACGTCGGTCTCCACCGACCTGCACGACTGGGACGGCGAGAACGACTACCACCGCCCGTTCGCCCGGATCGCGGACCTGGTCTTCGTCAGCGACACGCGGCTCGGCGAGCGGGCCGGGTCGGAGGCGGCCGGGCTGGCGCCGCGCACGGTGCTGGTCACCGGCGGTGCGGCCGGCGCGACGCTGCACACCCCGGAGGCCCCGCCCACGCACGTGCCCGCCGCCACCCCGCCGGGACCGGTGGTGGACACCAACGGCGCCGGGGACGCGTTCGCCGCCGGGGTGATCGCCGCCCGGCTGCGCGGCGCGGACGTACTCGACGCGGCCCGGTACGCCGCCCGGGTCGCCGCCGCGGCCTGCACGCACGACGGGATGGAGTACCCGGACGGGCTGCTCCCCCGGGCCTGAGGCGTCAGATCGCGCCGGTCTCGCCGTCGGTCAGCTCCCGCAGGATGTCGGCGTGCCCGGCGTGCCGGGCGGTCTCCTCGATCAGGTGCACCAGCACCCAGCGCAGCGACACCTCGCCGAGCTGCGGGTGCGGGACCACGTGGTCGAGGTCGAACCGTGCGGCCACCTCGCGGGACCGGTCACAGGCGGCCTCGTACGCGGCGGCCAGCGAGGCGACCGTGTCGCCGGGGGACAACGCGAAACTGGCGTCGGCGTCGGCGTGGGAGGTGACGTAGACGTCGCCCGGCTCGGGGGCGAACAGGCAGCGGAACCAGTTCCCCTCGACCACCGTCAGGTGCCGGAGCAGCCCGGCCAGGGTGGTGAGCGAGGGCACCAGACGCCGGGCGGCGTCGGCGTCGCTCAGGCCGCGCACCTTGCGCAGCACGGTGCCGCGGTGGAAGTCGAGGAACGCGTCGAGGATCGCCCGTTCGCCGCCCGTACGGGCGAGGACCGGACCGAGAGTCGGATCGATCGTCGGGTGCGCCATCCCCGGACCCTAGTACGCACGGTGCCCGTTTCGCTGCCCCGCGTGATCCCCTGCGCGGGCGGGCCCGCCGGGGCAGGATGGGCGCATGGCTTCCACGGTGCAGATCCCCCTGGTGGGCGGCGCGGCCGACGGCGAGACCGTCACCGTCGAGCTGGACAGCAACGGCCGGCCCCCGCTGACCCACCACCACCTCGGGTCGATGGGACTCGCGGAGGCACAGATCTACGAGCTGGAGTCGGACGACCAGCCGGGCCGGGAGTGGGTCTACGCCTGGCGCGGCCCGGCGGTCTGACGGACCCGGCTCACACCGCCGGGGTCAGCGACCGGGCCCGGATGCTGTCCAGCACGCTGCGGGTCACCTGCGAGGTGCCCCGCGCCTGCTCGCAGACCTCCGCCACCCGGCGCGCGGTCTCGTCGGCCCGCGCCGCCCGCTCGTCCCACAACCGGTCCACCTCGGCCAGCAGCGGTCCTTCGACCTCCCGTTCCACGCCGCGCAACGCCGGCACGCCGAGCCGCTGGGCCAGGTCGAAGACCTTTCCGGCGTACGGCAGCGGCAGGAACGGCGTGCCCATCATGGCCGCGAAGATCAGGAAGTGCAGCCGCATGCCGACCGCGAGGTCGAAGTGGCGCATCAGGCCGAGGATCTGCGCCGGGCGGTAGTCGCCGTGCAGGATCCGGCCCCGGTCGGCGGCGGTCATGTGCGACAGCACGCCGTGGGAGTGCCGGATGTCGTCGCGTTCCATCGGCACGAACAGCACGTGCGCGTCGATCCGGTGCACCAGGAAGTCACCGATCTGGGCGAGCAGACGGTGGTAGCCGTCCACGTCGAGCCGTTCGGCCGCCCGGCCCGGCTCGCGCACGCTCAGCCCGACCAGCCGGGAGTTGGACGGCACGCCCTCCTCGCGCAGCCACTGCTCGGGGAACTCCTCCGGTTTCAGCAGGAACGCCGGATCGGCGGTGACGGTGATGGGATTGACGAGGCCCGCCTCCTCCAGCACCATCCGCGACTCCTGGTCGCGGACGGTCACCTCGACGGCCTGCGCCAGCGTCTCGCGCACCATGCCGCTGTCGAGCGTGTCGCTGAGCGGGCCGACCCCGACCGCGTACGTGAGCAGCGGCAGCCCGCGTTCCTGCGCGACCCGGACCACCCGCAGGTAGCGCCGGGCCTCCTTGTCGTAGAGGATCCCGCCGCCGCCGAGGATGAGCAGGTCGAGCTGGTTGAGCACCGGGGACGAGTCGACGCGGCTGACGCCCTCCCACGGCACCGCCTCGACCTCGGGGTGGGCCAGCGCGGTGTGCGCCGGGTTGCGGGAGAAGACGATGATCCGGGCGTTCGGCTCGTGTCGGCGCAGGTCGTCCAGGAGACCCGTGAGGATCGCCTCGTCGCCGAGGTTACGGCCGCCGTACGACCCGAGCACGCCGATGGTCAGTCCGGTGCGATCCCTCATCCGTTGCTCCTTCCCAGGGGCGTCCGGGCCAGCGTTCCCGCTGGCCGCCCCGGCTTAACGCACGGCGAGGAGACTCAACCGGTGGCGTCGCCGACCAGACGGGAGACGAGGTCGGAGACCACCTGATCGGTGTCGAACCCGGCGTCGATCGAGGTGGTGAGCAGGTCGAGCAGGAGCCCGTCGACGGCGTAGTGCAGCAGCGCCACCTCGTACGCCCCGCCCGGCAGACCGGCGGCGAGGTGGTGGGCGACGTCGTCGGCGTACCCCTGGCGCAGCACGCCGCCGAGCGCGGACCGCAACTCCGGGCGGCGGGCGGCCTCCAGCCGCAGTTCGATCAGCGCCCGGGTGAGGCCCGGCTCGCGGGTGGTGCGCGCGACGATGTCGCGCAGGTAGTCGGTCATCAGCGCGAGCGACGGCTCGCGGCGGCCGAGGTCGGCCAGCACGGCCGGGTCGGGCGCGATCCGGTCGAAGATGCGTTCGGCCAGGCCGGCGAGCAGCGCGGCGCGGGACGGGAAGTAGTTCGAGGTGGTGCCGGTGGGCACGCCCGCCTCGGCGTCGACCGCCCGGTGGGTCAGCCCGCGCGCGCCCGCGTCGGCGAGCACCCGCAGACCGGCGTCGGCGAGCAGGGTACGGCGTTCCGGGTTCCTGGCCACGCGAACACACTAGCAATAACCACGACAGGTGTTGTAGATTCGCACCGAACCACGACAGCCGTCGTGGATCACCTCGGACATCGGAGCCGGTTTGCGCAAGCTCGTCTACTTCGTCGCCAGCACCCTCGACGGCTTCATCGCCGCGCCCGACGGGTCGTTCGACTTCCTCCCGCTGACACCCGACCTGGCGCCCTACCTGGTCGCCGAGTGGCCCCAGACGCTGCCCACGTTCGCCCACGCCCAGCTCGGCATCGACTCCCCACCCAGCGGCCGCTTCGACACCGTGCTGATGGGCCGCGGCAGCTACGAGCCCGGCCTGAAGATCGGCGTGACAAGCCCGTACGCCCACCTGAAGCAGTACGTCTTCAGCCGCTCTCTCCCCGCGGCCGACTACCCGGACGTCGACGTCGTCGCCGGCGACCCGGCGGCCTTCGTCAGCGAGCTGAAGACGCGGCCCGGGCGCGACATCTGGCTCTGCGGCGGCGGACAGCTCGCCGGTCAGCTCCTCGACGAGATCGACGAGCTGGTGGTCAAGCTCAACCCGGTGATCGTCGGCAGCGGCATCAAGCTCGTCGACACCGGCTTCGATCCGCGGCGGCTCACGCTCACCTCGGCGCGCGAGTTCGACGCCGGCGTGGTCGTCCTGCGCTACACGCGCCACGGTTAACCCGGTTGCCCCGGACGCCGGGCGGCACGCACCGTGGGACCGTGACGAAGACCCGGCTGCACTGGCACGAGTTGCCCGCACACGTACGCGACGGAGTCGAGGCCGTCCTCGGCGACCGGGTGGTGGCGGCGCGCTCGCAGCCGGGCGGCTTCTCCCCCGGCACCGCCGACCGGGTCCGTACCGCCGGTGGTGGCCGGGCCTTCGTCAAGGCGGTCAGCCCGGCGCAGAACGACCGCAGCCCCGTCCTGCACCGCGCCGAGGCCCGGATCGCCGCCACCCTGCCCCCGGACGCGCCCGCGCCCCGGCTGCTGGGCAACTACGACGACGGCGACTGGATCGCGCTCGTCTTCGCCGACGTCGAGGGGCGGCACCCGGCCACCCCGTGGCGTACCGGTGAGCTGGCCGCCGTGCTGTCCACGCTGGAGGCGATGGCGGCGGCGCTCACCCCGGCGCCCGCCGCCGCCCGAACCACCACCGCCGCCGAACACCTCGCGCACGACTTCGGCGGCTGGCGGCGCATCGCCGCCGACCCGCCGGCCGACCTCGACCCGTGGGCCCGGTCCCATCTGCCCGAACTGTGCGCCACCGCCGAGCGCGGCCTGGCCGCGCTCGCCGGTGACACGCTCTGCCACGTCGACGTCCGCGCCGACAACCTGCTGCTCGGCCCGGACGGGTCGGTCACCGTGGTCGACTGGCCGTGGGCCTGTCGCGGGCCGGCCTGGCTGGACACCCTGTTCACCGTCGTCAACGTGCAGGTGTACGGCGGGCACGACCCCGACGCGCTGCTGGCCACCCGGCGACTGACCGCCGGCGTCGACCCGGCCGACCTGACCGGCGTGCTGGCCGGGCTCACCGGCTTCTTCCTCGACGGCGCTCGCCAGCCCCCACCCCCCGGCATCCCCACGGTACGAGCGTTCCAGCGCCTACAGGGCGAGTCCCTGCTCCCTTGGCTGACCCACCGCCTCGCGGCTTGACCCGCCCCCGCCCACGGTCCCGGCGATCTTGCAGTTGCGGCCCTCGGGGTGCCCTATTGGCGCACTTTGTCAGGGCCGAAACTGCAAGATCAACGAGCGCATGGGGGCGGCGAGGGCTATCCGCGGGTGAGGGTGCCCAAGGGGTCGGCGAACAGGGGTGAGAAGCCCCGCTCGGCGGCGCCGATCAAGGTGGCGTCGTAGCCGAGCGCGCACACGCGCAGCCGGGCCTTGTCGCGGGAGATGGGCAGCACGTTGGCGGCGATCCGGCTGCGGACGTGGGCGGCGCAGACCGGGAAGACCTCGCTCAGCGTGCCTCCGAAGATCACTACGCCGGGGTTGAACAGGTTGATCACGTTCGCCACGCCGATGCCCAGCCAGTCACCGATGTGCCGCAGCGCGTCCTGGGCGGCCGGCTCTCCCCGCACGGCGGCGGCGACCACCGCCCGTACCGCCTCGCGCCCCTTCTCCCCCGCCGGGCGGCCGGCGGCGTCGAGCAGCGCCCGCTCACCGAGCTCGGCCTCCAGGCACCCGCGCGAGCCGCAGCCGCAGGGCCGCCCCTGGTACGGGTTCACGAGCATGTGCCCGACCTCGGAGGCGTACCCGCCGTCGCCGTCGAGCAGCTCTCCGCCGACGATGATCCCGCCGCCGACGCCCACGTCACCGTGCAGGTAGACGACGTTCTGGACGCCGACTCCGGCGCCCCGCTGATGTTCGGCCAGCGCGCCCAGGTGCGCCTCGTTGCCGACTAGGACGGGCAGGCCCAGGTCGAGCCGCCGGGCCAGTTCGGCGCCGAACGCCTGGTCCACCCAGCCCATGTCCGGTCCGAAGCGGACCATGCCGTCGCCGGGCCGGATCATCCCGCAGTACGACGCGCCCACGCCGACGCACACCGATCCGGGTGGCGCGGCGTGGTGCAGGGCCCGCCCGAAGTCGGCGAGCACCGAGACCACCGAGTCGAGGTCGGCCCCGGCCCGTGGCCGTTCCGCCTCCAGGCGGGCGGACACCACGCCGCCGAGCCCTACGCGGGCGGCCACGAGCCGGTCCACGGCGATGTCGAAGGCGAGGACGTAGACGGTGTCCGAGGCCGGGCGGACCACAAGCGAGGGTCGGCCCGCCCGTCCGCTGCCGCCCGCCGCCACCTCCCGGACCAGGCCGGCCGACGCCAGTTCCGCGGTGAGCGCCATGACCGTGCTGCGGTTGACGCCCATCCACTCGGCCAGTTCGACGCGGGTGACCGGGCCGGTCAGGTGGACGCGCCGGAGCAACGCGCCGAGGTTGGCTCTGCGGCCGTCCCCCTGCGCATGCCGATCCGCGACCAGGCCCTTCCGCATCGACCACTCCGTCAGACGGCGACTGGCTTGTGACCCGAGAATAGTTGCCGCACATCGACGGGTGCCAGCACCCGCCTCCGGGACGGCCGTCTCAACCATCGAGGGCCCGACCGGCGTTCATTGCGGTGAGGGGGTGGGCATGTCGGAGTCGTTCCGCGAGTTCGTGGTGCAGCGGTCACCCGCGTTGTCGCGGACCGCGTACCTGCTGACCGGCGATCACCAGCTCGCCGAGGACCTGTTGCAGAGCGCGCTAGCCCGCACCTACCGCCACTGGCGGCGGATCCGCGACGGGGACCCGGAGGCGTACGTGCGCCGGGTCATGTACCACCAGCAGGTCTCCTGGTGGCGGCGTCGACGGGTGGCCGAGCGGCTGGACCCGGCGCCGGCCGAGCGCGGCGGCGGCGACCACACCGACGCGACGGCGCTGCGGCTGAGCGTGGTGGCGGCGCTGCGGCGGCTCACCGCGCGGCAGCGGGCCGTGGTGGTGCTGCGGTACTACGAGGACCTGACCGAGGCGCAGGTGGCCGAGGTGCTGGGCTGCTCGGTGGGCACCGTGAAGCGGCACGGGCACGACGCCGTACGGCGGCTGCGCGAGCTGGCCCCCGAACTGCTGGAGCGGACTCCGGAGAGGAGCGAGCGATGAGCGTACGGCTGCGGGAGGCGTTGCGGGAGGCGGCGGCCGAGGTGCCCGCGTACCCGGTGCACGACCGGGCGGTGCGGACCGCGCGGCGCACGCGGTGGCGGACCGCCGCGGTGGTCACGGCGGTGCTGGCACTGGTGGCGGCCGTGCCGCTGACGGTACGCGGGGAGGGGCGGACCGCGCCGGCGGCATCGGGCGGTGCGGCGCTGCCGGACCGGCTCGGGTTGCCGCCGTTCGGCGCGTTGCGGGCGACGGACCGGCCCGCGCTCGGCCCGGCGTCGGTGGTGTTCAGCGGGCAGGCGCGAGGGCTGACCGGCCTGTTCGACGAGAACGGCACTGTCGGCATCGTCGGGGCGGACGCGGACCGGTACCGGACGTGGACGGTGGGCTTCGAGGCGCCGGCCGGGCAGGGGGTGCTGCTCTCCCCGGACGGGCGGTTCCTCGCGGTGCCCGACGGGTCGGCCACCAGCCCCGGGGTGGAGGTGATCGACCTGGCCGGCGGCACGGTCCGGCGGTTGCCCAGTCCGCGGCCGGGAAGCGTGGGAACGGGGCCGGCCGGGTGGGCGCCGGACGGGTCCGCGCTGGTGGTCGTGGACACGACTCCGGCGAACCCGGAGCGCAGCTCGTACGTCAACACGCTCAGCCTGGTGCGGCTGGACACCGGCCGGGCGGTCCGCCTGCTGGAGACCACGCAGCTGCCGGTGTTCGGCTCGCCGGTGGCGTTCGCCGCCGACGGGTCGCGGCTGGCCTACCAGGTCGGCACGAAGGTGCTGGTGAGCAGCCCGGACGGGCGGCAGCTCTCCTCGTTCGCGTTGCCGCCCGACACCGCGCTCGCAGGCAAAGGGGCCTGGCTGCCCGACGGCTCGCTGGCCCTGGTCGCCCACGAGGCGGCGGGCGACAGGTGGCGGCTGCGCCGGGTGGACACCGACGGGCGGGAGCTGTCGGCCCCCGCGCTGGCCGCCGTCGAGGGCGTGACGGCGATCCGGCTGCTGGGGTGGCAGCCGGACGGGACCGCGTGGGTGGTCGCGTACCGGCCCGAGCCGAACGCGCCGAGCTGGTACGCCGACGGGCTGGCGATGGACCAGCGGACCGCGTACGCCAACGTTCGCTCGATCCGGGTTCTGAGCCTGACACCGGGTGCCGCTACCCCGGTCACGCTGCTCACCGCGCCGGATCAGGTGCTCGCCGTGGACGTGGCGGACTCGGTGGTGCGCGCCGGCCGGGTCCGCGAGGCCGATCCCCCGTCCGGCCCCGGTGGCCGGGCGTGGTGGGGGGCGGGCCTGGTGGCGCTGACGCTCGGCGGCCTGGCGGCGTACCGGCGGCTGCGCCGCGGGCGCTAGTGACGAAGCGGGTGCCTCCCCGGCCGGGGAGGCACCCCTGCGCCGCCGGGTTACTCCGCTTCGCGGACCGGGCTCTGCGGCACCACCATCACCGGCCGGTGGGCGCGGTGCAGGGTGGCCATGGCGACGCTGCCGAGCAGGATCTTGCGCATCGCCGTCCGTCCGCGCGAGCCGACCACCACCGTGCTCGCCTTGTGCTCGGTGGCGACGGCGGCGAGCGCCTCGGCCACCGCACGCCCCTGGGCGCCGCGCCCGGCGCTCACCCGCACGACCGTGACCGATCCGCCGGCCGTGTCCGGCGTGGGCGTCTCCCCCTCGTCGCCGTCGACGGCGACCAGGACGACGTCCCGCTCGGGGAAGAGGCGCCGGGTGGAGTCGAGCGCCGCCTCGGCGCCCGCGGAGGCGTCCCAGCCGACCACTACCGGTCCGGCGGCGAGCGCGTCGTGCTCGTCGCTGAGCAGCGGGTGCGGCACCACCAGGACGGGCCGCGGGCTGTAGTGCACGGCCATGTCCGACACGCTGCCGAGCACGGCCCGGGCGCCACCGAGCCCGCGCGAGCCGAGCAGCAGCACGTCGGTCTGCTTCTCGTCGGCCAGTTCGGCGAGCCGGAGCCCTTCCCCGCCGTAGCTGCGGCACACGAGCGGCTCGGCGTCCCAGCCGGCCGCGCGGGCCAGCATCACGCCGACGGAGGTGAGCCGGTCGGCCTCCCGGCCGCCCTCGCGCTCGATCGCCTCGACGAACGCGTTGATGTTGCGCTTGCCGGTCCAGAGGCGCTTACGCAGCTCCTCGCTGGCGAACGGCGGCGTCCACAGATGCCCGATCCACGCGTGGGCGCCGGGGAACAGCAGCGCGCCCGCCTCGATGGCGGCGCTCGCAGCCGGAGACCCGTCGTAACCCACCATCACTTGCCTGCTGTGCACGTCGCTCACCGCACCAAACCTCTCTTGCCGACGTCATCCCACAAGATCGTATCCGCGGCCGGAGCGCGTCCGCGTCGGATCATCCGCCACCGGCCCGTCGGTACGCTGGGCGGATGAGCTCCCCGGACCTGTCGTACCTGCTCGACCACACCAGTCATGTGCTGCGCACCCGGGTGGCGGCAGCCCTGGCCGAGATCGGGCTGACCGCGCGGATGCACTGCGTGCTGGCGCACGCGCTGCCCGAGGAGCGTACGCAGATCCAGCTCGCCGAGATGGGCGACATGGACAAGACCACCATGGTCGTGACAGTGGACGCGCTGGAGCGGGCGGGCTTGGCGGTGCGGCGTCCGTCGCGTACCGACCGGCGGGCCCGGATCATCGCGGTCACCGAGGAGGGCGCCCGGGTCGCGGCGCGCAGCCAGGAGATCGTCGACCGGGTGCACGCCGAGGCGCTGGCGAGCCTGCCGGACGACGAGCGGAAGGTCTTCCTGCGCGCGCTGGAGCGCCTGACCGCCGGCCACCTGGCCACTCCGGTGCCGAGCCCGAAACCGGCGCGCCGCGCCCGCCAGTAGCTCCCAAAGAGATTGTCTGTAACGGAACTATCCGTTACGGTCCATCCTGTCGCACCTCTCGACAGGAGGACTTCATGTCCGCTCCCCGCTCGCGTCAGCTCGCGCTCGGCGTGCTCGCCACCAGCGCCCTGATGACAATCCTCGACGGCAGCATCGTCACCGTGGCGATGCCGGCCATCCAGCGCGACCTGCACTTCTCCCCAGCCGGCCTGAGCTGGGTGGTGAACGCGTACCTGATCGCGTTCGGCAGTCTGCTCCTGCTCTCCGGCCGCCTGGGCGACCTGGTCGGACGCCGGGCGATGTTCCTCGGCGGCACCGCGCTGTTCACCGCCGCGTCGGTGCTGGCCGGGTTGGCGGCGAACAGCGCCACGCTGGTCGCGGCCCGCTTCCTCCAGGGCGTCGGCAGCGCGGCGGCGGTCGCGGTGAGCCTCGGCATCCTGGTCACGCTCTTTCCCGGCACCGCCGAGCGGGGCCGGGCGATCGCCGTGTTCGCCTTCACCGGCGCCGCCGGGGCGGCCATCGGCCAGGTCGCCGGCGGCCTGCTCACCGACGCGCTGGGCTGGCACTCGATCTTCCTGATCAACCTGCCGATCGGCCTGGCCACTATCGCGCTCGCGGTCCGCACGCTGCCCGCCGACCGGGGCCTCGGCCTGGCCGCAGGGGCCGACGTGACGGGCGCGCTGCTGGTCACCGCGGGACTGGTGCTCGCCATCTACACGGTGGTCACGATCGAGCGGTACGGGGCGACGTCGGCGCGCACGCTCGGCCTCGGCGCGCTCGCCGTCGCGCTGGTCGCCGGGTTCGTCGTCCGGCAGGCGACCGCACGCCGCCCGCTCATGCCGCTGCGGATCCTGCGCTCGCGCGGCGTGGCGGTGGCGAACGCGGTCCAGATCCTCACCGTGGCCGCGACGTTCGCGTTCCAGGTGCTCGTCACGCTCTACCTCCAGCAGGTGCTCGGCTACGACGCGACACGTACCGGGCTGGCCCTGCTGCCGGCCGCCGTCACCATCGGCGCGGTGTCGCTGGGCGTCTCCGCCCGGCTCAACGCCCGGTTCGGCGAGCGGGCGGTGCTGCTGGCCGGGCTCGTCCTGCTGGTGGCCATGTTCGTGCTGCTGGCCCGCCTACCGGTGGACGGCCGTTACCTGCCCGACGTGCTCCCGGTGATGCTGCTCGCCGGCGGGTTCGGGCTGGTGCTGCCGGCGCTGACCGCGCTCGGCATGTCCGCCACCGGCGCCGGGGACGCCGGTCTCGCCTCCGGGCTGTTCAACACCACCCAGCAGCTCGGCATGGCGTTCGGCGTGGCGGTGCTGTCCACGCTGGCCGCCGCCCGCACCGCGGACCGGCTCGCGCTCGGCGACGACCACGCCACCGCGCTGACCGGCGGGTTCCACCTGGCGTTCGCGATCGGCGCCGGGCTGCTCGTGGTCGCCGTCGGGCTCGCGTACGCGCTGCTGCGCCCGCGCACGACGGCGGGCGCGGACGCTCCGGCGCTGGTGGGTTGAGTCAGCCGGGGGCGCGTGCCGGGTGGGTGAGGAACGGCAGCACCGCCGCCGGCAGCGCGGGCGAGGTCAGCACGTCGTAGTGGGTCAGGCCGGGCAGCACGGCCAGCCGGGACGCGGGACGGTCGGTTCCGTCGCCGCCCGCGTCCCGGTGGCCGCCGCCGAGCAGGCCGAAGAACTCCGCCGCGTGGCGCACCGGGATCTCGTCCGCGTCGGCGAACACCAGCAGCACCGGCATCGGCAGCGCGGCCACCTCGGCGGACCAGTCGTAGTCCCGTCGCAGCAGCTCGCCGCCGCGGGCCCAGAGCCTGGGCCAGTCCTGCGGGCGGGGCGCCACCCGCGCGTACCGCTCGTGCAGCGGGGTGCCGCGCATCCGTCGCGCGACGCGCTCGTCGTGGGCGGACATCGCGGCGAGCGTGCGCGGGTACCAGCCGTGCCGCCGGAACGGCGTGGAGACCAGCACCAGGCGGCGGACCAGGTCGGGGTGCTGGATCGCGGTACGCAGGGCCACCCCGCCGCCGAGGGAGAAGCCGAGCACGTCGGCCCGGAGCAGGCCGAGGTGCCGCAGCAGCGCGGCGACGTCGTCGGCCATCGACTCGTACCGCAGCGGCCGGTCCACGTCGGCGGTGCGGCCGTGGCCCTGCAGGTCGACGGCGATCAGCCGCCGGCGTGTGGCCAGCGCGGGGCGGACCGGCGCGAACGTCTCCGTCGAGCCGTACTCGCCGTGCAGCAGGACCAGCGGCTTGCCGTTCCCGTGCTCCTCGTACCAGATCCGCAGCCCGCCGACCTCCGCATAGCTCACCCGCCGATCGTCGCGCCGCCCGCGCCGCCGTGGGCGCGTTTGCGGTCGCCCTCAGCTCGACGCGCGAGGGCGGGCGCGCAGGTGGGCGCGTTCGCCCTGACTGCCGAAGAGGCTGAGGAACTCCACCCCCTCGCTGTCGGCGCGGCCGAACCAGTGCGGTACGCGGGTGTCGAACTCGGCCGCCTCACCGGGGACCATCACCAGGTCGTGCTCGCCGAGCACGAGCCGCAGCCGCCCGTTGAGCACGTACACCCACTCGTACCCCTCGTGGGTCTTCGGCTCGGGCTCGGACCGGCCGCCGGCCGGGATGATCAGCTTGTACGCCTGGATGCCGCCGGCCCGCCGGGTGAGCGGCAGCATGGTCATCCCGTGCGCGGCGACCGGCCGCAGGTGGATGCGCGGGTCGCCGGTGGGCGGGGCGCCGACCAGCTCGTCCAGCGTCACGCCGTGCGCGCGGGCGAGCGGGAGCAGCAGCTCCAGCGTGGGCTTGCGGCCGCCGGACTCCAGCCGGGACAGCGTGCTCACCGAGATGCCGGTGGCGGCGGAGAGGTCGGCGAGCGTGGTCTCCCGCTCACGCCGTAGCGCCCGCAGCCGGGGACCGACAGCGTCGAGGGCCTGGTCGAGCTCGTCATCCATGCCACCAGTTTGCCATAGCGGCAACAGGGTTTGCAGTTCTGCCATCCTCCGTCGCAGTCTGGTCGCGGAGGTGGTCACGATGACCGAGCTACGTGAGGACTACGAGGTACTGGTGATCGGCGGTGGCGCGGCCGGGCTGAACGGCGCGCTGATGCTGGCCCGGGCGCGCCGGTCGGTGCTCGTGGTGGACGGCGGCGAACCGCGCAACGCCCCCGCCGACGGCGTGCACGCGCTGTTGGGCCACGACGGCGTGCCGCCGGCCGAGCTGCTGGCGCGCGGCCGGGACGAGGTACGCGGCTACGGCGGGCACCTGACCGAGGGCCGGGTCGAGGCGGTGAGCCGCGACGGCGACGGCTTCGAGGTGACGCTCGCCGACGGCCGGCGGGTACGCGCCGGGCAGCTGCTGGTGGCCACCGGCCTGGTCGACGAACTGCCCGAGGTGCCCGGCCTGCGCGAGCGCTGGGGCCGCGACCTGGTGCACTGCCCGTACTGCCACGGCTGGGAGGTGCGGGACCGGCCGATCGGGGTGATCGGCAGCGGCCCGATGTCGGTGCACCAGACGCTGCTGTTCCGGCAGTGGAGCAACGACGTGGTCTACCTGCGGCACACCGCGCCGCCGCTGACCGACGAGCAGGCCGAGCAGCTCGCCGCCCGTGGCGTGCCGGTGGTCGAGGGCGAGGTCGCGGCCGTCGAGGTGGCCGGGGACCGGGTGACCGGGGTACGCCTGCGCGACGGCCGCACCGTCGACCGCGAGGTGCTCACAGTCGCGCCCCGGATGGTCGCGCGGGCCGGATTCCTGGCGGCGCTGGGGCTGAACCCGCAGCCGCACCCCAGCGGGATGGGCGAGTACGTGCCGGCCGACGAGTCGGGGCGTACCGAGGTTCCCGGGGTGTGGGTGGCGGGCAACGTGACCGACCTGTCGGCGCAGGTCGGGGCCGCCGCGGCGGCGGGCGCCCGGACCGCGGCGATGATCAACGCGGACCTGGTGCAGACGGAGACCCGCCGGGCGGTCGAGGCGCGGCGGGCCGCGCGGGAGAGTGGGCGACCACGAATCCCCCCTAACCTGACAATTCTTCCCTTAGGTTGAGCCGGAGAGGGCAGCCGAACCGGGAGGCGACGTGAAGAGCTATCCGGCGATCGAGGACCACGGGCTCATCGGCGACCTGCAGACCGCGGCGCTGGTGACCTGTGACGGGACGATCGACTGGTTCTGCGCGCCGCGCTTCGACTCGCCCAGTGTCTTCTGCGCGTTGCTGGACAAGGACAAGGGCGGCTTCTTCCAGATCGCCCCGCACGACGTCCGGTACGTCACGAAGCAGCTCTACCTGCCCGGCACGCCGATCCTGATCACCCGGTTCATCAGCGCGGACGGCGTCGCCGAGGTGATGGACTTCATGCCCGTCACCGGCGAGCGGGTCACCGACTCGCACCGCATCGTGCGCATGGTCAACATGGTGCGGGGCACGATGCGTTTCCGGGTGGAGTGCCGGCCACGCTTCGACTTCGCCCGGGAGCGCCACGAGCTGGAGCGGCACCGCAACGGCTACCTGTTCCGGAGCCGGTCGGCGACGCTCACCTTCAACCCGATCGATCCGGTGCGGCAGCTCTGGGCCAAGACCGGCGAGATCCGCATGGAGGACGGCGACCTGATCGCCTACGGCACGTTGCAGGAGGGCGACACCGGCGGGGTGGTCCTGGAGACCAGCAGCGAGGAGCCCCGGATCATCCCGCCGGAAGAGGTCCAGGGCATGTTCGAGTGGACCCGGGACTACTGGCGGCGCTGGGTCGAGCGCTCCCGTTACACCGGGCGCTGGCGGGAGATGGTCGAGCGCTCGGCCATCACGCTCAAGCTCATGACGTACGCACCGACCGGCGCGATGATCGCCGCGCCGACCGCCGCGCTGCCCGAGCTGGTCGGCGGCTCCCGCAACTGGGACTACCGCTACACCTGGGTACGCGACACCTCGTTCTCCGTGCACGCGCTGCTCGGCCTCGGGTTCACCGAGGAGGTCAGCCGGTACATGGACTGGCTGGACGAGCGCATCCGCGAGGCCGGCGACCACCAGGACCCGCTGAAGATCATGTACCGGGTGGACGGGTCCTCGGACCTGCACGAGGAGGTGCTCGACCATCTGGAGGGCTACCGCGGCTCCCGTCCGGTGCGGATCGGCAACGGCGCCGCCGACCAGCTCCAGCTCGACATCCACGGCGAGGCGCTCTACGCCATGCACCTCGCCGACGAGCAGGGCATCCGGGTGTCGCACCAGGTGTGGAAGAGCACCGTACGGTTGATCGACTGGCTCTGCCACAACTGGGACAAGCGCGACGCCGGGATCTGGGAGAGCCGGCACCATCCCCGCAACTACACGTTCGGCCGGGTGATGTCCTGGGTGGCGCTGGACCGGGCCATCCGGCTGGCCACCCGCACCGGCCGGCCCGGGGACATGAGCTGCTGGACCGAGCAGCGCAACCGGATCTACAACCAGGTCATGGCCCGCGGTTTCCACCGGGAACGCGGCAGCTTCGTGCAGGCGTACGACGAGAACGTGCTCGACGCCGCCCTCCTCTACATGCCGGCGGTCGGCTTCGTCACGCCCAGCGACCCGCTGTGGTTGTCCACCCTGGAGTCGATCGAGCGGGACCTAGTCTCGGACAGCCTGGTCCACCGGTACGACCCGGTCCACTCCCCCGACGGGCTCCCCGGCCACGAGGGCACGTTCAACATGTGCACGTTCTGGTACGTCGAGGCGCTGGCCCGCTCCGGCCGGCTGGACGACGCCCGGCTCACCCTGGAGAAGATGTTCACCTTCAGCAACCACCTCGGCCTCTACGCCGAGGAGATCGCCTCCACCGGTGAGCAGATCGGCAACTATCCGCAGGCGTTCAGCCACCTCGCCCTGATCAACTCGGCGCTGGCGGTGAACGACCTGCTCGACGCCGAGGCCGACGCCCGCCGCCGCCGGTAACTCCGGTGATCTCCGGCCCGGTCCCGGGTACCGTTGATCGCATGAGGTTCTTCGCCGCTGTCATGAAGCCCTGGTCCCTCCGCTGACGGCGGCAGGGTGACCGGCTTCTTCTGACGCACCAGCTCTGCTCCGCCGTCCTGGCGTTCCCGCCGGGCGGTGTCCTCGCGCTGCCCGGCTCCACGACGAGCCGAAGAGCGGACTGTGCGCAACCTCGACAACATTCCTTCCTTCCCATCCACCTCGGGCGGTTCGCTGCCCGCCGGGCACCGGGCGCACGTGCGGGCCGACGGCGTCCGCGTCGTACGCGGCGGCCGGGTCGTGCTGTCCGACGTCAGCGTGACCGTCTCCGCCGCATCCCGCCTGGCAGTCGTCGGCGAGAACGGCCGCGGCAAGACCACGCTGCTGCACGTGCTGGCCGGCCTCATCGCGCCCGACCAGGGCGTGGTGGAACGGCTGGGCACGATCGGCGTCGCCCGGCAGAACCTGGAGTCGCGCCACGGCGAGACGGTCGGCACGCTCGTCCGGGAGGCGATCCGGGAGTCCGAACGCGCGCTGCGGGCGCTGGACGAGGCCACGATCGCGCTCACCGAGGGCCGGGCGGGCGCGGACGACGCGTACGCCGCCGCCCTGGACGCGGCGACCCGGCTGGACGCCTGGGACGCGCAGCGGCGCGTCGACGTGGCGCTGGCCGGCCTCGACGCGTGCCCGGACCGGGACCGGGAGCTGGCCACGCTGTCCGTCGGCCAGCGCTACCGGGTGCGCCTGGCATGCCTGCTGGGAGCGCGGGTCGACCTGCTGATGCTGGACGAGCCGACGAACCACCTCGACGCCGACAGCCTGACCTTCCTCACCGCCCGGCTGCGCGACCACCCGGGCGGCGTCGTGCTGGTGACCCACGACCGCGCCCTGCTGCGGGACGTGGCCACGGAGTTCCTGGACCTCGACCCCAGCGCGGACGGGCGCCCGCGCCGCTACGCCGGGGACTACGCCGCCTGGCAGGACGGGCGCCGCCGCGACTTCGCGCACTGGGTACGCGACCACGAGGCGCAGCAGGCCGAACACCAGCGCCTCGCCGACGGGGTACGCGAGGCGCGGGACCGGCTCAGCACCGGCTGGCGTCCGGAGAAGGGACACGGCAAGCACCAGCGCCAGTCCCGCGCGCCCGGACTGGTCCAGGCGCTGCGACGCCGGCAGGAGGCGCTCGACGCGCACCGCGTCACCGTGCCGGAGCCGCCGCAGCCGCTGCGCTGGCCACCGCTGGACACCCGTCCCGGACTGCCGATCCTGCGATGCCACGACGTCACGGTGGCCGGGCGCCTGCGTACCCGGGTCACGCTCACGCTCGACGGCGGGGACCGTCTGCTGGTGACCGGACCCAACGGCGCGGGCAAGTCGACGCTGCTCTCCGTGCTGGCCGGCGACCTCACGCCGTCGACCGGGGAGGTCCGGCAGCTGTCCGGGGCGCGCGTCGCGTACCTCGGTCAGGAGGTGCCCGACTGGCCACCGGCGCTGCTCGCCCACGACCTGTACGAGCAGCACGTGGGCCGGCTCCGCACCGCCGGGCGCGTCACCTCCGGCACGGCCCTGCCGCTGAGCGCCACGAACCTGCTCGACGCCGAGGCCCGGCGTACCCCCGTGGGCCGCATGTCGCACGGACAGCAACGGCGGCTGAACCTGGCGCTGCGCCTGGCCGAACGTCCCGACCTGCTGATCCTCGACGAACCGACGAACCACCTGTCGGCGCCGCTGGTCGACGACCTCACCGCCGCCCTGCTGACGACCAGGGCCGCGGTGGTCGTCGCCACCCACGACCGGCAGATGCTCCACGACCTCGCGGCCTGGCCCACGCTGCCACTCGCCGACGCCCGGGAGGATCTTCCCTCCCGCGATGCCCGGCCGTCCGGTCACACAGGGTCATACCTGCCGGAAGATTGATGCTCCGAAGCGATATGACTGAGAGGCATATTTATGCCTCTCAGTCATATCCATCTCAGTCTCAGCAGTCACCGCTCCTCCCGGGTCCACCCGACGAAGCGGCGGTGCAGTGCGCCAGCAGGTGCCCAGGGCATGTCCTCGGAGGCCTGCACGAGGTAGGCGCCGAGATACAGAGCCAGCGACGCTGGCGTACTCCGCCCTCAGCTCCCGCCTGCGTATGGGGCACGGCCACGGCAGGTCGCCGCCACAGCTCCAGACCGGCATGACCGGGCCGTGAGTGGTCACCGCACGCCCTCCAGGAACCGCGCGGTGATCCCGTTCTGCCACCCCGCGCCGAACGCGAGTAGTCCTGGCACTGACTACTCTGCACTCGGAATGCGGCACGGCACGGCGTCCGGATCCAGCGAAACCGCCGCTGCCCACGACACAACAGGAGAGCGCTGTGACAGTCCGCGCGACGGGCCGGCCACTGACCCGACTGGAAGCCACCCGGGCGCACGCGGAGCGCGTGCTCGGCGCCCGGAAGGCGAAGCGGATCGCGGCGTTCGACAGCGGCGCCCTGTACGTCCGGGCCGGCACCGGGGCGCAGGCCATGGCCTGGCTCATCGACTTCACGGTGTTCCTGTTCGGTGTCGGCGCGGGCTTCGTCGCTCTGTCCCTGGTGGACCGTGAGGTCACCCTCTCCGACAACCTCGTCTCCGGAGTCGGCCTGTCGTTGCTCGTGGTGGTGCCGCTGCTCTACGGCCTCTGCTACGGCAACGGCCGGGCGCTCGGCGCGCTGCTCACCGGCACCCAACTCGTACGGACCAGGGACGGCGGCCGGATCGGCCTGAAGGCGTGCTGGGCCATGCTGGTCCGGACGCTGTTGATGCCGGTGCTGGTCGTCGTGCTGGTGGTGACCGCGTTCAGCACCGGATCCTCAGACGCGCCCGGTTCGCTCGTGCGGACCAGCATCGACCGCGACGCCACCCGGCGGCTCCACGACGCGGGCATCCGCTGACCCGTCCCGCGGCCACGCCGCGAGGGCGGACGCCGCCAGCCTGATGCTCACCTGGGCTCCAAGTTCCTGGAAGCCGAGCCGGCGAGCGAGCCGTCGTGGGGGCTCGGGGCGTGCGCGCCACTGCGGCAGCAGTCGGTTCGCAAGCGCCTCCGCGACCGCGGCGGACGCCACCGCACGGGCCAGTCCGCGGCCCCGGAAGTGGGCGCTGGTCAGCACGCAGAGATGAGCGACCGCGTGTGGCCAGTTGTGGTATCCCGCCGCCGCTACGACTCGTACGCCGTCCCGGACGACGAACACGGGTGAGGTGATCTCACCGATCCCGCTCTCCCCGAGGTCGTCCGCGGAGACGTCTGCGGCCAGCCGATCGAGGTCCGGGTGCCCCGGCGACAAGCGGGCCACCTCGGCGGTCGCCGTCGCCGGCCGGAACTCACGCTCGTCGAGGTACGCCAGCGAGGCGGGACCGAGCACGTCCACCACGGCGTGCTCCCCGTCCCACCGCCCGTCCTCGACGGCCGACCGGAGTGGCCGTCCCGCGAGCGATTCGCGCAGGAACCGGGCGGTGGCATTGTCCGGTCCGGTGGCGATCCCCGAGCTTCCCAACACGACGATGCCGGCCCAGGCCGGCGGGCACAGCCGCGACCCGGCGGAGACAACCACCCGGACGCCGTCCGCCGGGAAGCTGGTGGCGACACCGGCGAGGCCGACCCAGAGGTCCTGGGCGCGGTGCGACGCATCCGATCGAACCATCGACGCATTGTCCCCCGCGGCTCCGCGACGCGGACACCCGCTGACCCGTCGCGCAGCCGCGCGCGGGGCGGACACCACTCCCGCGTACGCCTAGCCTCTCGGGGATGGAGCGACTGCGCGACCTTGCCGTCCGGCTGGCGATGGACGAGCCGGTCGGCGACGACCTGGCGATGGCGGCCGCGCACGCTCTGGCCCGAGGTGTCGACTCGCCGAGCCTGCGGGAGCTCGCCGGTCTGTCGAAGGGCCAGTCCCGGGAAGCCGTCGACCTGTTCCGGCAGACGATGGAGGAACTCGGCTCGCCGGTCCCGGATGAGAGCGGCGCCCGGCTGCACCTCATGCGTGTGGCAGCGGCGAGCATCGTCGCCGGAGAGGGCGATCCCGAGGACCTGGCGCACGAGATCTACTGGCAGTCGTCCCACTTCCTCTCGCCCGAACTGCGCGAGGTGGGCTACCGCTTCCTGCTCCTGTACGCCGAATGCGACGCAGCGCCTGACCGGACGGAGAGGGCGGCGGCGGCCATGAAGGAAGCCGCACAGTCTTTCCTGCACGATCATCCCGCCTGACCAGCCCCTGCTCGCACGGTCGCCGTCGTGAGGCGAAGCTCAGAGGGCAAACGGCTGGTACGCGAGGGCCTCCGCCACCACCTCCTCATCGGTCAACTCGGGCTGCGCGAAGAACATCAGGGTGATGACGTGCGGGCAGCGCAGGATCCGCTCCAGCTCATCGAGCTTCGCCCCCGTCTCCTCGTCAGGAATGGTGGGGTCGCGCAGTTCTCGGACGAGGACCAACGCTCTGCCTCGCGTCGCGTCGTCCAGTGCCACAGCCCGGAGGGTACGGCTCCGGCCCGATCTACGGCAGCTCGTTCACGTCAAGGCGCCCTCAAACCAGGCTTGACCGGCTGCGCACACTGAGGGCAGGCATCTCATCCAGGGAGGTCGAAATGCGCTGGCTCATCCTTCTGCTCATCATCGCGGCGGCCGTGGCCGCGGTCGCACTGTGGCGCCGTAGCCGGCAGACACCAGTCGACGGCGGCCAGGTGCGTGACCTCCAAGCATCCGCCGAGGCCCGCCGCAGGCTCGACGACCACCGGAACCGGACGGACGGCGGCAACACCGGCAGTGGCGGCGTCGGCGGCTGGAGCGCCTGATCTCACGGCAGGTCAGCTCAACGGGCGACTCTCCTGCTGTCACCGCGCTCATCTGATGGTGGGCGCGGCAGGTTTCGAACCTGCGACCCCTCGCTTGTAAGGCGAGTGCTCTCCCACTGAGCTACGCGCCCGGAACGCCCGTACGGCGGGCCGGAGCGGCCAGCTTACCTGCCCGCCTCCGGCCCGGTCGAACGACGTACCTGGGTGTGGGACTCAGGCGGCGACGGCCTCGGCCAGCGCCTTGCGCCAGCCCTGCTGATCGCGCGCCTCGCCGGGCATGTTCATCTCCGCGAAGCGAACCACGCCGGCCTTGTCGATGACGAAGGTGCCCCGGTTGGCGATGCCCGCGACGTCGTTGAAGACGCCGTACGCCTGGGCCACCGCGCCGTGCGGCCAGAAGTCGGCGAGCAGCGGGAACTGGAAGCCCTCCTGCTCGGCCCAGATCTTGTGGGCGTACACGGAGTCGACGCTGACGGTCAGCACCTGGACGTCGTCGTTGGCGTACTCGTCGAGGTTGTCCCGCACCTCGGACAGCTCGCCCTGGCAGACGCCGGTGAAGGCGAGCGGGTAGAAGACGAGCAGCACGGTCTTGCGGCCGCGGAAGTCGGCGAGCCGTACCTCCTGGTTGTTCTGGTCCTTGAGCAGGAAGTCGGGCGCTTCGGCGCCAACCTCGACGGGCATGTGCGCTCCTACTTCTTGCTCTTCGAGCCGCGCCGCATGACGAGGCGGGCGCCGCTCCAGTCGCGGCCGGCGTTGATGGTGGAGGTCTGCTGGAGCCCGGCGGTCTGCGCGCTCTCCGCGACCTCGCTCGGCTCGACGTGGCCGTCGCGGCCGGCCTTTGGGGTCAGGAGCCAGACCACGCCGTTGTCGGCGAGCGGCCCGAGGGCGTCCACGAGGAGTTCGAAGAGGTCACCGTCGCCGTCTCGGTGCCAGACCAGAACCGCGTCGACCACCTCGTCGGTGTCCTCGTCGACGAGTTCCCCACAGCGGTCGGTCAGGGCGTCCCGGAGATCGGTGTCGACGTCGTCGTCGTAGCCCATCTCCATGACGACCATGCCCGGCTCGATACCGAACCGGTCCGCCAGGCTGCGTACCCCGTCGGCCTGACCAGCGGTCGCGCTCACTGTCGCGTGCCTCCTCATCTATCCCTGCTCGTGGCGTCGGGTGACACCGTCGGGCCCAGTCCACACAGTTGCGGCTCGCCGCGCAAGTGGCGCACCGGGTGGAACGGAATTTACCGTGCCAGCAGCGTACGGGCACCCTGGGTGATGGCTTCCTCGGAGACCAGAACCTGACGAGCGGCCGGACCTAATGGTACAAACGAGTCAAGTCCGGCCACACGGCGCGCGGCGCCGACGTACCCGGTGTCGACGAGCGCGGACACCACGCCCTCGCCCACCCCGCCGGAGCGTCGCGTCTCGTCCACCACCAGCACCCGGCCGGTCGCCGAGGCCTCCCGGATGATGTCGGCCACCGGCAGCGGGGCCAGCCAGCGCAGATCCACCACCCGGCTGCCCACGCCCTCCGCGGCGAGGGTGGCCGCCGCGCGCAGCGACATCCGCACCCCGCTACCGAAGGTGATGATGGTGAGGTCCTCGGCCGGGCCGATCCCGTAGACGCGGGCCCGCCCGATCGGCACGTGCCGGTCCGCCCAGGCGCCCGGCTCGGCGTACTCGGCCGTCCACTCGCCGTCGCCGTCGGCGTGGAGGTCGCGGGCGTGGTAGAGCGCGGCCGGCTCCAGGAAGACGCAGACGCTGCCGTCCACCCGGGCCGCCGCCAGGCACGTACGCAGCATCGGCGCGGCGTCGTCCGGCCGCGCCGGCACGGCGACCACGAGCCCCGGTACGTCCCGCAGCACCGCCACCGAGTTGTCGTTGCGCGCGTGGCCGCCGAGCCCGTCCTCGCCCGCCAGGGCGGCCACCCGCACCACCATCGGGTTGCGGAACGCGCCCCGGGAGAAGAACCGCATGGTGGCCGCCTCGCCGCGGAGCTGGTCCTCGGCGCTGTGCAGATAAGCCAGGTACTGGATCTCCGGCACCGGCAGCATCCCGGCCAGGCCGGCGCCCAGCCCGAGCCCGAGGATCGAGGTCTCGTCCCGTGGCGTGTCGAACACCCGGGCCGCCCCGAACCGGTCCCGCAGCCCCTCGGTCACCCCGTGCGCCCCGCCGCCGGCGGCCACGTCCCGGCCGAACACCGCCATCCCCGGGTGGTCGAGCATGCCGTCGGCGAGCGCCGCGTTGATGCTCTGCGCCAGCGTCAGCGGCCCGGTCAGCTCCGGCGGTTTGCCGCCGAACGCCTCCGCCCGCGCCCCGGCGCCCGGCCCGGCCGCCCGCTGCGCCGCCTCGGCCACCGCCCGGGACACCCGGACCGGCCGGCGTGGCGCCAGCTCCCGCACGACGTCGACAGCGGACGCCAGTTTTGGCTCGTCCAGCACTTCCTCGGCGATGCGGCGCAGCTGCCAGCCCCGCTCGTCGTACCGGCTGAGCAGCTCCTCGCCCCCGGCGTACCCGGAGGTGACAAGCAGCCGCGCGGTGGCCAGCAGCGGGTCGCGGGCCGCGTCGCCCTCCCCCATCAGCCGGACCGCGCCCAGGTGCAGCACGGCGGGCCGGCGATGCCGGCGCACCCAGACCGCCGCCTCCGCCGCCACCTGGTAGCTCTCGGCCACGTCCGTGCCGTCGGCCGCGAAGTAGCGGATGCCGGGCCGGGACCGCAGCGTCGTCGCCACCCACCCGTCGGCGGAGCGGCCGCTGTCCTCGCACACGAACAGCACCGGGATACGCAGGCCGGTGTGGTCGTACCAGCCGGCGGTGTTGAGCGCGGCGGTGACGGTGGCGTGGTTGACCGAGGCGTCGCCGAAGGAGCAGACCACCACGGAGTCCGCAGGCCAGGCCGCCGCCTCCGGCTCGCCGTCCGCGGGCCGGGCACCCCGGCGCAGTCGCTCCAGCGCCAGCCCCAGGCCGACCGCGCGGGGCAGGTGCGAGCCGGCGCTCGCGGGGGTCGGCACGACCGCGAGGTCGGCGCGGCCGAAGAGCTTCTGCCGGCCACCGGCGGCCGGTTCCTCGGCGGACGCGACAATGCCGCGCAGCACGTCGCGCGCCGCCGCCGCGAACGCGTCGTCGGGCGAAGGCTGCGGCAGATCGGGTACGCCGACAGTCGCGTCACCGTCCGCGTCCACCACGATCGACGCTCCCACCGGAAGGCTGCCCGCCTCACCCGACCGGTCGGCAGCGTCCCCCGCCCCCGACCGTTCGAGATCTTGGTACGAAACGGCCCCCATAGGGGCACTTTCCTTCCAAGATCTCTCCGGCTCCTGAACAGTGGAACGCTGGTCCTGGAAAGTGGGATCGATGCGGGGATCCCGGCCGGCGCCGCGCTGAGTGGGCAGGTCACGCGATTCGTGCGCGGCGTCCGACAGAGCCCGGGCGGCCGACGGGTCCGGGATCGCAGCCGATGGGGCGGGGGCGATTTGCTGCGCGGAAGATGCGGCCGGCTCGTCGGGCGAGACGACGCTTGAGGCGCGGGAAGCGGAACCAGGCGAGGCATCGACGACGGCGCTGGAACCTGCACCGGACGGGCCGTCGGCCGCGGCGCGGGGATCAGCACCGGGCGAGGCGTCGGCCGAGGCGCGAGGAGCAGGGCCGGGCGGCCCGTGGACGGCGGCGCGAGAAGCGGCACCGGGCGAGCTGTCGACGGCGTCGTCGGGGGCGGCCTCCGGGTCGGAGGTCGGCGGGGCAGGTGGTGGCGGGGCGGCGGGGAAGGCGCCGGCGGCCTGGGCGGCGCGCAGGCAGTAGAACGCCCCGGAGCGGTGGTGCAGCAGCGCGGGGTCGGTCGGCCGCAGCGCGGCGGCCACCGCGGCGTTGCCCTCGTGGCCCGCCGACTCGATCGTGTGGTACCCCTCACCGAAGCCGTGCAGCCACTGCCCGGCCAGGTCGAGCAGCCGGCTGGTCAGTTGCGCGTCGAACAGGGCCAGCGCCTGCGCCCCGGTCAGCGGCCCGCCGTCGGGCAGTGGCTCGCGCAGGTCGCGCCGCTGGTCGGGAGCCCCGAGCGCGGCCAGTTCGGCCCGGAGCCGGTCGTCGAGATCGTGCGGGGTGGTCACGTCGGACAGCATTACCGACTCGGGCCTGCCGCGCCCAGTCGGACACGTTCCGCCCGGCGTGGCTCAGACCTCGCCGCACTCCTCCGGGCAGCCGCCGTCGGAGACCTTGAAGACGAGTTCACGTAGTGCGGCCAGTTCGGCGGTGCTCAGGTCGTTGAGCAGTCGGGAGTCCGACATGACCTGCCCGACCCGCTCGCGGACCTCCCGGCCGCGCCCGGTGACCACCAGCGTCTTCTGCCGCCGGTCGGCCGGGTCGGTGCGTCGTTCCACCAGCCCGGCCCGTTCCAGCCGGTCGGCCAGGCCGGTGACGTTCGACCTGTCGCAGCCGAGCTGCTCGGCGAGGTCGCGGGCCGGCAGCGGGCGGTCCGGGTCCAGTTCGTGCAGCGCGCGGGCGGCCGCGGGGGTGAGCCCCAGCCCGGCGAGCGCCTCGTCCTGGTGGTGGCGCAGCGCGGCGGCGACGTGCAGGATCCGGCGCACGGTGTCTCCGGCCAGGCTCGGCCGGTCGCCGGGGCCGGGCTGATCAGCGGAGACAGTGGAGTGTGCCATCGGCCAATTCTACGTGACTGGTCAATAATTGATGTACTCCACTATCTGCGCGGCCGCTGTTCGGCGGAAGGTGCCGTCCGGTCGCCCGCCGGCCACCTGGCGGCCATCGACGTCCGTGAGGCTGCCCGGAGTCGACGAACCGGACTCCGGGGAGGAAATCGTGGCACTGTCCCGACGTACCATCCTGCTCAGCGGCGCGGCGCTCGGCGCCGCCGGCGCGGCAACCGGCCTGCCGCTCGCGGCCGCCGCGTCGCCGGGCCCGCTGCGACGCGACCCGTTCACGCTCGGCGTGGCCTCCGGCGACCCGGACCACGACGGCTTCGTGCTCTGGACCCGGCTGGCACCGGAGCCGCTGGCCGAGGACGGCATGGGCGGCATGCCGTCGCGGGTCGTGCCGGTGTCCTGGGAGGTGGCCGCGGACGAGCGCTTCCGGCACGTGGTGCGCCGCGGCGTGGCCCTGGCGCGGCCGGAGTCGGCGCACAGCGTGCACGTCGAGCTGGGCGGCCTGCTGCCCGGGCGGGAGTACTTCTACCGGTTCCGGGCCGAGCGCTGGCTGTCCCCGGCCGGGCGGACCCGCACCGCCCCGGCGCCGTGGACGATGCCGTCCGCGCTCGCGATGGGCTTCGCCTCCTGCTCGCAGTACGAGCACGGCTACTTCACCGCGTACCGGCGCCTCGCCGAGACCGAGCCGGAACTGATCCTGCACCTCGGCGACTACCAGTACGAGTACGCGCCGGACACGTACAACGTGCCCGGCGGCAACCCGCGCGACCACGAGGGCCCGGAGACCCGGACGCTGGCGAACTACCGGCAGCGGCACGCCCAGTACAAGACCGACGCCGACCTTCAGGCCGCGCACGCAGTCGCGCCCTGGGTGGTGGTCTTCGACGACCACGAGGTGGAGAACAACTGGGCCGACGAGGTGCCGGAGGCGCCCGACCCGGACTTCCTCGCCCGGCGCGCGGCGGCGTTCCAGGCGTACTACGAGAACATGCCGCTGCGCCGCACCTCGATCCCGCGCGGCATCGACATGCAGCTCTACCGGCGGGTGCGCTGGGGGCGGCTGGCCACGTTCCACATGCTCGACACCCGGCAGTACCGGGACGACCAGGCGTGCGGCGACGGCTACAAGGGCTGCGACGCGGCGTCCGACCCGGCCCGCTCGATCACCGGCGCCGCGCAGGAGGCGTGGCTGCTGGACGGCTTCCGCCGCTCCGAGGCCCGTTGGGACCTGCTCGGCCAGCAGGTCTTCTTCGCCCAGCGGGACAACAACTCCGGCCCGCTCACGGTGACGAGCATGGACGCCTGGGACGGGTACGTCGCCTCCCGCGACCGGATCACCCGGGGCTGGATGGCCGCCGGGGTGCGCAACCCGGTGGTGCTCACCGGCGACGTGCACGCGCACTGGGCCAGCGACCTGAAGCTGGACTACGCGGACCCGACCTCGCGCACCGTCGGCAGCGAGCTGGTCTGCTCGTCGATCACCTCGACCGGGGACGGCGCGGACTCGCCGACCGGCTCGCACCCGTGGCTGGCGTTCAACCCGCACCTGCGCTTCCAGAACAACCTTCGGGGGTACGTGCGCACCACGATCACCCCGACCGAGCTGACCGCGAACTTCGACGTGCTGCCGTACGTGAGCCGGCCGGACGCGCCCGCGTACACCCGGGCCCGGTTCGTGATCGAGGACCGCGTACCCGGGTTGAACCTGACGTACGACCGGCCGCCGGCCGCGGCGCGGACCGTCGCCCCCGGCGTCGACCAGGGCCGGCAGACGGTGGAGGCGGAGACGGTCCGGCCGTGACCGGCAGTGGCCGGGCCGGGCGCGACGAGCCCGGCCCGGCCGCTCAGCCGGGCAGGAACGAGAAGCGCACCTGCCGGTCGGGGTTGTCGCCGTTGGTGTCGACCAGGCAGATCGACTGCCAGGTGCCGAGTTGGATCCGCCCGTCGAGCACCGGCAGCGTGGCGTACGGCGGGACGAACGCCGGCAGCACGTGGTCGCGGCCGTGCCCGGGCGAGCCGTGCCGGTGCCGCCACCTGTCGTCGGTGGGAAGCAGGTCGTCGAGCGCCCGCAGCAGGTCGTCGTCGGAGCCGGCGCCGGTCTCGATGATCGCCAGCCCGGCCGTGGCGTGCGGGACGAAGACGTGCAGCAGGCCGTCGCCGGCGCCGGCGACGAATCGTTCGGCCTCGCTCGTGATGTCCCGGACGGTCGGCCGGGAGCCGGTCCGGACGGTGATCACCTCACTGCGCATACGGCGCATTCTGCCGCAGTGCCCGGTTCCCCGCCGCGCCCGCCGATAGCGCATCCGGTGATCGCGCAAAGTTACTGATGGGTACCTGTGTTCAGCGTCGCGTCTGAGGGTGGGAGAGGTGACGACACGCGCCACCAGGGGGCAGGATGGCGCTAGAGACCTATCCCACACGAAACCGAGGGAACGCCTGTGGCTACGGAACGCAAGCGCCCGGTGATCACCGCTGGTCTGCCGAGCCAGCTTCCGGACATCGACCCTGAAGAGACCAGCGAATGGGTCGAGTCGCTCGACGGTGTCATCGACGAGCGCGGGACAAAACGAGCCCGGTACGTCATGCTGCGCCTGCTGGAGCGGGCCCGCGAGCGGCAGGTCGGGGTGCCGTCCCTGACCACCACCGACTACATCAACACGATCCCGCCGGAGCGCGAACCGTGGTTCCCGGGTGACGAGCACGTCGAGCGGCGGCTGCGGGCGTACATCCGGTGGAACGCCGCCATGCTGGTGCACCGGGCGCAGCGCCCGGAGATCGGCGTCGGTGGCCACATCTCCACGTTCGCCAGCTCCGCGTCCCTCTACGAGGTGGGCTTCAACCACTTCTTCCGGGGCAAGAACCACCCGGGCGGCGGCGACCAGATCTACTACCAGGGCCACGCCTCCCCCGGCATGTACGCGCGGGCGTTCCTGGAGGGGCGGCTCAGCGAGTCCCAGCTCGACGGCTTCCGGCAGGAGCTGTCGCACCCCGGTGGCGGGCTGCCGTCGTACCCGCACCCGCGGCTGATGCCGGACTTCTGGGAGTTCCCGACCGTCTCCATGGGTCTCGGGCCGCTGAACGCGATCTACCAGGCGCGGTTCAACCGCTACCTGCAGCACCGGGGCATCAAGGACACCTCCCAGCAGCACGTCTGGGCGTTCCTCGGCGACGGTGAGATGGACGAGGTCGAGTCGCTCGGCGCGATCGGCGTGGCCGCCCGCGAGGAGCTGGACAACCTCACCTTCGTGATCAACTGCAACCTCCAGCGCCTGGACGGACCGGTCCGCGGCAACGGCAAGGTCATGCAGGAGCTGGAGGCGTTCTTCCGGGGCGCCGGCTGGAACGTCATCAAGGTCGTCTGGGGCCGGGAGTGGGATCCGCTGCTCGCCGCGGACACCGACGGCGCGCTGGTCAACCTGATGAACACCACGCCCGACGGCGACTACCAGACCTACAAGGCGGAGTCCGGGGCGTACGTGCGGGAGCACTTCTTCGGCCGCGACCCGCGGACCCGCAAGATGGTCGAGCACCTGTCCGACGACGAGATCTGGAACCTCAAGCGGGGTGGCCACGACTACCGCAAGCTCTACGCGGCCTACAAGGCGGCGATGGAGCACACCGGCCAGCCGACGGTGATCCTCGCCAAGACGATCAAGGGCTGGACGCTCGGCTCGCACTTCGAGGGCCGCAACGCCACGCACCAGATGAAGAAGCTGACGCTGGAGGACCTGAAGCTCTTCCGCGACCGCCTCTACCTGGACATCCCGGACAAGCAGCTGGAGGAGAACCCGTACCTCCCGCCGTACTACACCCCGGGCGAGAAGTCGGACGAGATCACCTACCTGAAGGACCGGCGCCAGCAGCTCGGCGGCTACCTGCCCACGCGCAGCACCGCGCGCAAGACGCTGGCCATCCCGGGCAGCGAGCGGTTCGCCGACGTCAAGCGCGGGTCGGGCAAGCAGAAGGTGGCCACCACGATGGCCTTCGTCCGCCTGCTCAAGGACATCATGAAGGACAAGGAGTTCGGCAAGCGCTGGGTGCCGATCATCCCGGACGAGGCTCGTACGTTCGGCATGGACTCGCTCTTCCCGACCCAGAAGATCTACTCGCCGCACGGCCAGCGCTACACCGCTGTGGACCGGGACCTGTTCCTGTCCTACAAGGAGTCGACCACCGGCCAGATCCTGCACGAGGGGATCAACGAGGCCGGGTCGGTGGCCTCGTTCACCGCCGCCGGCACGGCGTACGCCACGCACGGCGAGCCGATGATCCCGCTGTACATCTTCTACTCGATGTTCGGCTTCCAGCGCACCGGCGACGGGTTCTGGGCGGCGGCGGACCAGATGGCGCGGGGCTTCGTGCTCGGCGCGACCGCCGGCCGGACCACGCTCAACGGTGAGGGCCTCCAGCACGAGGACGGCCACTCGCTGCTGCTCGCCGCCACCAACCCGGCGGTGGTCTCCTACGACGCGGCGTTCGCCTTCGAGCTGGCGCACATCGTGGAGAGCGGCCTGCACCGGATGTACGGCGAGGCGCAGGAGAACATCTTCTACTACCTCACCATCTACAACGAGCCGATCTTCCAGCCGGCCGAGCCGGAGGGTGTGGACGTCGAGGGCATCGTCAAGGGCATCCACCGCTACTCCCCCGCGCCACAGGTCGGCGACGACGCGCCGAAGGCGAACATCCTCGCCTCCGGCACCGGCATGCAGTGGGCGCTCAAGGCCCAGCAGCTGCTCGCCGAGGACTGGGGCGTCTCCGCCGACGTGTGGTCGGTGACCTCCTGGACCGAGCTGCGCCGCGACGCGGTGGAGTGCGAGGAGCACAACCTGCTCAACCCGGGCGAGGAGCCGCGGGTGCCGTACATCGCGCGGAAGCTGGCCGACGCCGACGGGCCGAAGGTCGCGGTCAGCGACTGGATGCGCGCGGTGCCGGACCTGATCGCCCGCTGGGTACCCGGCGACTACACCTCGCTCGGCACCGACGGCTTCGGCATGTCGGACACCCGGCACGCGCTGCGCCGCCACTTCCACGTGGACGCGGAGTCGGTGGCGGTGGCCACGCTGCGCCAGCTGGCGCTGCGCGGCGTGGTGCCGGCCCACGTGCCGGCCGACGCGGCCCGCAAGTACGCGCTGGACGACGTGAACGCCGCCCCGGTCGGTGAGACCGGCGGCGACAGCTGAAAGGAAGGGCCCCTTCTTAACGCCTCCGGCATAGAAGGGGCCCCTTCTTAACACCCTCGGGTAGAACGACGGCCCGGCGTCCCTGGCGGGAACGCCGGGCCGTCACCATCGCGGGCGACGCCGGGACGGGCTCGGTCAGCCGACGGCGGCCAGGTCGGTCAGCCGGGCCAGCGAGTCCTCCAGGTCGGCGCCGACCCGGCGCAGGCCGAGCCGGAGCAGGGCCGCCTTGACGGGTCCGGCGGGCCACCGCACGACGATCAGCCGTACGACGGTGCCGCCGGCTTCCTCGTCCGGGGTCAGCTGGACGTAGATCTCGGTGCGCGCCTCGGCCCGGGCGCCGGCGCCCTTCGCGCGTTCGCGCCAGCCGATCAGGGTCGGTTCCTGGAAGGCGATCACCTCGGCCTCGTGCGCGGCGCCGCGTCCGGCCTGGACCAGCTGCCGCCGCCCGAATCCCTCCCCGGACAGGACCTCGGCCGCGCGGACTCCCGCCAGCCAGGCCGGCAGCTGCTCGGCGCGCTGCACGACGTCCCAGACCACTTCCACCGGCGCCGCCACGTGTGCGCTGCGTTCCACGAGGATCATGAGTAATTTTCCCCCACTTAAATCACATCCGCGATATTCGGCACTCTATGTGTAAATCGGACTTAAGTGGACGGGTTCGGAAAAGACACGCCGAACCCCCTTGCATCAAGCAGTCATCCCGGCCTATGGCGCGGCGGTCCACCGAGCCCTAGAGTCGCGAGCACGCTTCATGTCTTGGAGGGTGCCTTGACGACCGCGCCGATGCCCGAGTTCCCCGCCGGCTTCCGCTGGGGGGTCTCCACCTCCGCGTACCAGATCGAGGGCGCGACCACTGCCGACGGTCGCGGTCCGTCCATCTGGGACACGTTCGCGCACGAGCCGGGCCGGGTCACCGACGCCAGCAGCGGCGACCGGGCGTGCGACCACTTCCACAGGTACGCCGAGGACACCGCGCTGCTGGCCGGGCTGGGCGTGTCCGCGTACCGGTTCTCGATCGCCTGGCCCCGGATCCAGCCCGACGGGACGGGCCCGGCCAACGCCGCCGGGCTGGACTTCTACGACCGGCTGGTGGACGGCCTGCTCGCCGCCGGCGTCGACCCGGTCGCCACGCTGTTCCACTGGGACCTGCCGCAGCCGCTGGAGGACGCCGGCGGCTGGCTGAACCGCGACACCGCGGCCCGCTTCGCCGAGTACGCCGACCTGGCCGCAGGCCGCCTCGGCGACCGGGTGAAGCTCTGGATCACGCTCAACGAGCCGTTCATCCACATGAGCATGGGCTACGGCATGGGCGTGCACGCCCCCGGCCGGATGCTGCTGTTCGACGCCTTCCCGGTGGCCCACCACCAGCTCCTCGGGCACGGTCTCGCGGTCTCCGCGCTGCGCTCCCGCACCACGTCCCCGGTGGCGATCGCCAACAACTACTCCCCGGTGCGGGTCGCCGGCGACACCGACGCGGACCGGGCCGCCGCGGCGGCGTACGACGCGCTGCACAACCTGCTGTTCACCGATCCGCTGCTCGGGCGCGGCTACCCGGACGCGCCGGGCGTCGACCCGGCGGTGATCCGCGACGGCGACCTGGACGTGCTGGCCGCCCCGATCGACGTGCTCGGGGTCAACTACTACAACCCGACCGGCATCCGCGCGCCCGAGGCGGACTCGCCGCTGCCGTTCGACATCGTGCCGCTGGACGGCTACCCGCGTACCGCGTTCGACTGGCCGGTGGCCCCGGACGGCCTGCGGGACCTGCTGCTCCAGCTGCACCGGCGGTACGGCGACGCGCTGCCGCCGATCCAGGTCACCGAGAGCGGCTGCGCGTACGACGACGCGCCGGATGCCGACGGCCGGGTGCACGACCCCGAGCGGATCGCGTACCTGGACGGGCACGTCCGCGCGGTGCGCGAGGCGATGGCCGCCGGCGTGCCGGTGACCGGGTACTTCGTCTGGTCACTGCTGGACAACTGGGAGTGGGCCGAGGGCTTCACCAAGCGATTCGGCCTGGTGCACGTCGACTTCGAAACGCAGCGGCGGACGCCGAAGTCGTCGTACACCTGGTTTCGGGACCTGGTGCGGCGATGACCACTGTGAACCCGACGCCGGCGTCGCTGCCGGCGGCGCTCGCGGAACCGACGGTGCCGGTACGGCGGAGCTGGATCGCGCTGATTTTCGCGGCCAACCTGGGCGTCTGGATGGCGTTCTTCACCCCGATCCAGGTGCTGCTGCCGCAGCAGGTGGAACGCATCGCGCCGGCCGACAAGGAGGCCATGCTGGCGGTGGTCACCGGCATCGGCGCGCTCGCCGCGGTGCTGGCGAACCCGCTGGCCGGGGCCCTGTCCGACCGCACCTCGCTGCGGCTGGCCAACCGCCACTTCGGCCGCCGGCACGTCTGGACCGCGCTCGGCGCGGTGATCGGCGCGCTCGCGCTGGTGCTGCTGGCCCGGCAGAACACGATCGCCGGGGTGGCGGTGGCCTGGGTCGCCGCGCAGGTCTGCTTCAACGCCATGCTGGCCAGCCTCACCGCGGCGATCCCGGACCGGGTGCCGGTGGCGCAGCGCGGCGGCGTGTCCGGCTGGGTGGGCATCCCGCAGGCGCTGGGCCTGGTGCTGGGCGCGGTGCTGGTGACGGCCGTGGTGACCGGCAACGCCGCCGGGTACGCCGCGATCGCGCTCGCCGTGCTGCTGCTGTCGCTGCCGTTCGCGCTGCTGACCCAGGACGACCACCTGCCCCGGGAGCACCGTTCGCCGCTGCGGCTGCGCTCGCTGTTCTCCTCGATGTGGATCAGCCCGCGCCGCCACCCCGACTTCGCCTGGGCGTGGTTCACCCGGTTCCTGGTGCAGACCGGCAACGCGCTGGGCACGCTCTACCTGCTCTACTTCCTCACCGACGGGGTACGGGTCGCCGACCCCGAGGGCTCGCTGCTGATCCTGATCCTGCTCTACACGGTCGGGATGATGCTGACCGCCGTGGTCGCCGGGCGCATGTCCGACCGCTCCGGCCGGCGCAAGGTCTTCGTGATCGCCTCCGGGCTGATCATGGCGGTGGCGGCGCTGCTGCTCGCGGTGGCGCCGACCTGGCCGATGGCGATGGTGGCGGCGCTGCTGCTCGGCGCGGGCTACGGCGTCTACCTGGCGGTGGACGCCGCGCTGATCACGCAGGTGTTGCCCGCCGCCACGGACCGGGCCAAGGACCTCGGCGTGATCAACATCGCCAACTCGGCGCCGCAGGTGCTCGGCCCGGCGCTGTCCGCGCCGATCGTGGTGCACCTCGGCGGCTACCCCACCCTGTACGCGGTCACCGCTGTGGTCACCGTGCTCGGCAGCGCCCTGGTGGTGAAGATCAAGTCGGTGCCCTGACCCGGCCCCCTGCCGGAAACCCGTCGCGGTCCGCCGTAGGCTGGGGGACGTGACGGTACGTGTACGCTTCGCCCCCTCCCCGACCGGTATGTTCCACGTCGGCGGCGCCCGCTCGGCGCTGCAGAACTGGATCTTCGCCAAGCAGCAGGGCGGGGTGTTCGTGCTGCGCATCGAGGACACCGACGCGGCCCGCAACAAGCCCGAGTGGACCGAGGGCATCCTGTCCGCGCTGGAGTGGATCGGCATCGCCCGGGGCAGCTACGAGGGCCCGTACTTCCAGTCCTCGTACGCCGGTGAGCACCGGGCCGCCGCGCAGCGGCTGTACGAGGGCGGCCGGGCCTACTACTGCGACTGCACCCGCGAGGACGTGCAGGCGCGTACCGGCCCGCAGCAGCGCGGCTACGACGGTTTCTGCCGCGACCGGGGCCTGGAGCCGGGCGAGGGCCGGGCGCTGCGCTTCCGTACGCCCGACGAGGGCGAGACGGTGGTGGTCGACCTGGTGCGCGGCGAGCCGACGTTCGAGAACAAGCTGATCGAGGACTTCGTCATCGCGCGCGGCGACGGCTCCCCGGTGTTCCTGCTGGCGAACGTGGTCGACGACATGTCGATGGGGATCACCCACGTGATCCGGGCCGAGGAGCACCTGCCGAACACCCCGAAGCAGCAGCTCCTCTGGGACGCGCTCGGCGTCAAGCCGCCGATCTGGGCGCACGTGCCGGTGGTGGTGAACGAGAAGCGGCAGAAGCTGTCCAAGCGGCGGGACAAGGTCGCGCTGGAGGCGTACCGGGACGAGGGCTACCTCGCCGACGCGATGCGCAACTACCTGATGCTGCTGGGCTGGGCGCCGTCGGGCGACCGGGAGATCGTGCCCTGGTCGGTGATCGAGCAGGACTTCCGGCTGGACGAGGTCAACCCGTCCCCGGCGTTCTTCGACGAGAAGAAGCTGCGCGCCTTCAACGGCGACTACATCCGGGCGCTGCCGGTGGAGGACTTCGTCGCCGCCTGCCAGCCGTGGCTCACCGGCACCGGGACCATCGCCCCGCCGCCGTGGCAGCCGGAGGAGTTCGACCCGGCCGCGTTCGCGGCGGTGGCCCCGCTGGCGCAGACCCGGATCGCGGTGCTCAGCGAGATCGTGCCGAACGTCGACTTCCTCTTCCTGGCCGATCCGCTGATCGACGAGGCGGCGTGGGCGAAGGCGATGAAGGAGGGCGCGGCCGACCTGCTGGACGCGGCGATCGCCGCGTTCGAGGCGCTGGAGTCCTGGGACGCCGAGTCGCTCAAGGCCACGCTGGAGGCGGTCGGCGCGGAGCGCGGGCTGAAGCTGGGCAAGGCACAGGCACCGGTACGCGTCGCCGTCACCGGCCGCACCGTCGGGCTGCCGCTGTTCGAGTCGCTGGAGGTGCTCGGCCGCGACCGTACGCTGACCCGGCTGCGCGCCGCCCGCGTACGCCTGGTCTGAGCGGCAGGTCCGGCGCCGGTCGCCCCGGCGGTCCGGGCGTGTCGTGGCCGGGAAACGGTACCCGTGTTGAGCGATATGCCTCTGAGTCATAACTATGACTCAGAGGCATATCGGTTTTCGGCGATCGTTTTGCCGGCCGCGTCACGCGGAGTTACCCGCGAGCCTGCTCGCCCTGACCGGCCGGCGTCAGCGGCGGCCGGCCCGGCGGCGCAGCAGCAGCCCGCCACCGAGCGCGGCGAGCACCACCACCGCGCCGGCCGCCCACAGCCAGCCCGTACCCCCGTCGTCGTCCGCCTCGGCGGCGGCCGGGGTCGGGCTCGCCGGGGACGGCGCGGCGCTGGTGGGCGCGGCGGTCGGTGCGGCGCTGGTGGGCGGCGCGGTCGCCGACGGCGACTCGGCCGGGGTGCCGGTGGTGAGGGTGAACCGGATCTCCCCCTTGACCGGGTGGCCGTCGTCGGACGCCAGCCGGTAGGTGACGATGTAGAGCCCGGCCGCGCCCGGCCGGAACGGCACGATCACCCGCTTGCCGTTGAAGGTCGGCGCGCCGCCGGTCGCGGCCACGTTGTCCGGTCCGGTGACTGTCACCTCGGTCGTGGCCTCCTTCGGCGTGGCCAGGAACCGCAGCTCGATCCGCTGCGGCGCGGCGGCCAGCCGGGCCCCGTCGCGCGGGTCGCTGCCGGTCAGCGAGTTGTGCGCGGCGGCCGGCGCGGCCGGCAGCAATGACACCGCCGCCGCCACCCCGAGCACCACCAGCCAGGTACGCGCCACACGAGCGACCCTGCCCCCCATGGTTCCCTCCGTCCGGGTAAGATCCGGCCGAAGATCATCGGCCGCTCATTGGTCGGTCTCAGCTCGCAAATAGTTCCAAATACTCTTCCACCTGCTGCAACCAAGCGCCGTTCTGCGGAGTCTTTGTGGTGGACACCGGTCCAGTGTGACTGCAGCGGAAGCCAGCCATCGAACGGGGCGAGGAGGCGGCGATGATCCGGAAGGTGAGACGGCTGCTGATCGCCGTGACCGGGACCATGGCGGCCCTCGCGTGCACACTGGCCCTGACCGGCACGGCGGCGGCCCAGGCCGCCCCGAAACCCAAGCCCGCGCCCGCGCCGACCGGCGTCGACATCACCGGCGACAAGCTCGACGAGCCGCTGCGGCTGCGCACGGACAGCCGGTCGGCCGAGGTCCACCTGGTGATCGACCAGATCAAGTGGCTGGGCACGACCGGCCAGCTGCGCGGCCCGGCCGCCGCGGACCTCGGTCCGAAGTACACGGTGGTGGTGCACGTCGCCGCCGGTCCGCAGCGCACCTACGACCTCTTCCCCCTGGCCAAGGGCGGCCCGCGCGTCTACCGGCCGGCGAAGCAGCCGGACAGGAGCAACCCCCGCGCGGGCTGGTTCTTCGGGCGGCTCAACATGCCCGAGACGCTGCGCTCGGTAGGGGTGCCGCTGCCGGCGCAGTTCGACACGCTCGCCGGTGGCATCGGCGGCGGCGAGCGGGTGCTGCCGGAAGAGGCGCTCGACCCGGTGGGCGATCTCGACACCGCCCTCGGCGAACTGCAGCGGCTGCTGCTGCTCAACGTGGGCGTCGTGCTGGTCATCACCGCCGGGCTCGCCGGCATCGCGCTGCTGGTACGCCGCCGCACCCGCTGAACCCGGCCGCGACCAGGCCCTGCACCCGCCCGGCCGGCGTCAGCGCCGGCGGCCCCGCGTCAGCACCAGCGGCGCGGCGGGCGCTCCCGGCGGACCACCCGGTTGCGCGGGCGTACCGCGCCGTGGCGGTGGGCACCCGCCCAGCCCGCCAGATCGCTGCGGCAGCCCTGCTCCGGCGACGGCTCGTCCGCGAGATGCGCCGGCTCGGCGGCCCGCTGACGGGGCACCACCGGCTCGTCCTCGGCGCGCTCCGCGGCCCGGCCGACGGTCTGCTCGCCCTGGTGGTGCAGGCACGGCCGACGCGGGTGCGTGGCCGTGACCGGCTGGTCGTGGCCACGCCGGCACGGTTCGCCCTGGGCGCAACCGTGCTCGGCCTCCCCCTGCGCCATCCCGGCCTCCTCACCGTCGCCCTCGCGCGCCCGCCGGAACACCCGGGCGCGCCCTGACACCGTACTGGCCCGCCCGGACAAGATCGCCAGCGCGTACCGGTGGAGATCGTCACGCCACGACGACGCCACCACCTCGGAGTGGAACCGCTGCTCAGCGCGTGTCAGGCTGGTGCGGTGAGCGAACCGGGCGGCACGGAGACGTCGGCGACGCTGCGCCGCATCGAACGGGCGGCGGGCAGCCTGGCCACCGCCAGCGTGGCCCGGATGGACGAGACGCTGCCCTGGTTCCGCGGCCTGCCCGCCGACCAGCGCTCCTGGGTCATGCTCGTGGCCCAGGCCGGCGTACGGTCACTGGTGCAGTGGCTGCGCCAGGGCGGCGGCGCGACCGACCGCACCCAGGAGGTGTCGGACGAGGTCTTCGCCGCCGCGCCGCAGGCGCTGGCCCGCTCGATCAGCCTCCAGCAGACCGTTGCGCTGATCAAGGTGACCATCGACGTGGTCGAGGAGCAGGTGTCGGACCTGGCCGTACCGGGCGAGGAGCAGTCGCTGCGGGAGGCGGTGCTGCGCTTCTCCCGGGAGATCGCGTTCGCCGCCGCGCGGGTCTACGCCCGGGCCGCCGAGAGCCGCGGCTCCTGGGACGCCCGGTTGCAGGCGCTGCTCGTCGACGCGTTGCTGCGCGGCGACTCCCCCGACGTGCTGGCCAGCCGGGCCGCCGCGCTGGGCTGGACGGACGCGCCGCCGGTCGCGGTGGCGGTGGGCCGCTCCCCGGGCGGCGAGGTGGCCGCCGTGCTGCACACCGTCTATCGGCAGGCCCGGCGGATCGGCGTCGAGGTGATCGGCGGCGTGCACGGCGACCGCCTGGTCATCGTGCTGGGCGGGGCCGCCGACCCGGTGGCGGCCACGGAGAAGCTGCGTACCGCCTTCGGTGAGGGGCCGGTGGTGGTCGGCCCGGCGGTGCCCAGCCTGGACGAGGCCACCGAGTCGGCGCGGGCCGCGCTGGCCGGGTTCCGGGCCGCGCCGGCCTGGCCGACCGCGCCGTGCCCGGTCGCCGCCGACGAACTGCTCCCGGAGCGGGCGCTGGCCGGCGACACCGAGGCCCGCCGCCGGTTGCGCCACGACGTGTACGCGGCACTCGCCCGCTCCGGCGGTGAGCTGCTGGAGACGCTCGACGCGTTCTTCGCCGCCGGCGGCACGCTGGAGAGCGCCGCCCGGGCGCTGTTCGTGCACCCGAACACCGTGCGGTACCGCCTGAAGCGGATCGCCGAGGTGACCGCGTTCTCGCCGCTCGCCCCGCGCGACGCCTTCGCGCTGCAGGTGGCGCTGACCGTCGGTAGGCTCGACCCGGTGGTACCGGCAGTCGCACCGGTCCCGAGCCAGACAGGAAGCCCAGCGGGGCGGAAATCGTCCCAGAGTAGCGATGATCGTCGCCGATCTTTGTAGGTTTCCTCTAAAGGTTCTAGTGCGGTTTCGTGCCGTGCGTTACAGCGTGACCCGCGAGTATCCGTCAGAGTCGTACACGTGCTCGCCGTACTCTCTCCGGGACAGGGTTCGCAGAAGCCCGGCTTCCTCGCCCCATGGCTCGACCTCGACGGTGTCGAGGCGCGCCTGCGCTGGTGGTCGGCCCTGGCCGGGGTGGACCTGATCCACCTGGGCACCCGGGCCGACGCGGACGAGATCAAGGACACCGCCCGCACCCAGCCGCTGCTCGTCGCCGCCGCGCTGCTCGCCGCCGAGCACCTGCCGATGCACGACGTCGCGCTGGTCGCCGGGCACAGCGTCGGTGAGCTGGGCGCCGCCGCCCTGGCCGGGGTGCTGCCCGCCGAGGCCGCCGTAACGCTCGCCGGCGTACGCGGACGCGAGATGGCCGCTGCCTGCGCGCTGGAGCCGACCGGGATGGCCGCCGTGCTCGGCGGTGACCCGGACGAGGTGCTCGCCGCGCTGGCGGCCCACGGGCTACACCCGGCCAACCGCAACGGCGCCGGTCAGATCGTCGCCGCCGGCGCTGTCGACGGGCTGGACAAGCTCGCCGCCGAACCGCCGGCCCGCACCCGGGTCATCCGGCTCCAGGTGGCCGGCGCGTTCCACACGCCGTACATGGCGCCTGCCGAGGCCGCGCTGGCCGGCGTCGCCGCCGGTGTCACCGCCTCCGCCCCGGCCCGGATCCTGCTGTCCAACCTCGACGGCGCGCCCGTCGGGCACGGCCCGGAGACGGTGCAGCGGCTGGTCCGGCAGGTCACCGCCCCGGTCCGCTGGGACCTGTGCATGCGCACGCTGGCCGACCTCGGGGTCACCGGCGTGATCGAACTGCCGCCGGCCGGCACCCTGGCCGGGCTGGTCAAGCGGGAACTCAAGGGCGAGGGCGCACCGGAGATCGTCACCCTGAACACCCCCGCCGACCTGCCCGCCGCGCGGCGGCTGATCGCCCGGCACGCCGGTCCGGCCGCCCGCCCGCCCGCGCCGTGGTTCCGGATGGTGGTCTCCCCCGCCGCCGGTCGCCTCGCCCGGGCGGCCGAGGCGACTGTGGGCACCGAGGTACGCGCCGGCCAGGTCCTCGGCCACGTCGCCGGACCGCAGGGGCCGGTCGAGGTGACCGCGCACGACAACGGGCTGCTCACCGAGTGGCTCGCGCACCACGACGACCCGGTCGCCCCGGGCCAGCCCCTCGTCCGCATCGGAGGAACGCACTAAATGGCCGGCAGCCGGATCGTCGCGATGGGGCACTATCAGCCCTCCCGCGTCGTCACGAACGACGAGATCGCGCAGATGGTCGACACCAGCGACGAATGGATCCGGGACCGGGTCGGCATCGTCTCGCGGCGGATCGCCGGCGACGAGACGGTGGCCGACATGGCCACCGCCGCCGCCGGCAAGGCGCTCGCCAACTCCGGCCTCACCGCCGCCGACATCGACCTGGTGGTGGTGGCCACCTGCTCGTCCGTGGACCGCAGCCCCAACGTGGCCTGCCGGGTCGCGGCGAAGCTCGGCATCAACGCGCCGGGGGCGTACGACCTCAACACCGCCTGCTCCGGCTTCGCGTACGGGCTGGGCACCGTGGACCACGCGATCCGGGCCGGCGCGTCACGCAACGCGATCGTGGTCGGCGCGGAGAAGCTCTCCGACTTCACCGACTGGACCGACCGCTCGACCTGCATCATCTTCGCCGACGGCGCGGGCGCCGCGGTGGTCACCGCGACCGCCGACGACGAGCCGGCCGGGATCGGGCCGGTGGTCTGGGGTTCCGCCCCGGAGAAGAGCGACGCGGTACGCATCGAGGGCTGGCAGCCGTACATCGCGCAGGAGGGGCAGTCGGTGTTCCGCTGGGCCACCACGGCGATCGCCCCGCTCGCGCTGCAGGCCTGCGAGCGGGCCGGGGTGGACCCGTCGGAGCTGGCCGCGTTCGTGCCGCACCAGGCCAACGTCCGGATCATCGACGGCATCGCCAAGCGGCTGAACATCCCGGACGCGATCATCGCCAAGGACATCGTCGAGTCCGGCAACACGTCGGCGGCGAGCATCCCGCTGGCCCTGTCGAAGCTGGTCGAGCGGCGCGAGGTGCCCTCGGGCGCCCCGGTGCTGCTGTTCGGCTTCGGCGGCGGCCTGACCTACGCCGGTCAGGTCGTGCGCTGCCCCTGAGACCCCCTCGGGCGCGAACGCGCCGAGGCGCGTGGCCGGCGACGCCGGTCACCGGTAACCCCCGATGAGAGGAACCAACCGCAATGACCCGTGACGAGATCACCGCCGGCCTCGCCGAGATCCTCGAAGAGGTTGCCGGGGTGAACCCGGACGACGTGGCCGAGGGGAAGTCCTTCACCGACGACCTCGACGTCGACTCGCTCTCCATGGTGGAGGTCGTGGTGGCGGCCGAGGAGAAGTTCGGCGTCAAGATCCCGGACAACGAGGTGCAGAACCTCAAGACGGTCGGTGACGCGGTCAGCTACATCGAGGCGCAGTCCTGATCATGAGTCGTCCCGACGTCGTCGTCACCGGGCTCGGCGCGACGACCCCGCTCGGCGGGGACGTCGCGTCGACCTGGGACGCCATGCTCGCCGGCCGCTCCGGGGTGAGTGCGCTCACCCAGGAGTGGGCGGCGGACCTGCCCGTCCGGATCGCCGCCCAGCTGGCGGTCGACCCGTCCGAGGTGCTGGACCGGGTGAAGCTGCGCCGGCTGGACCGCTCCGAGGCGATCGCCATCATCGCCGCCCGGCAGGCGTGGGCCGACGCCGGGCTGGCCGAGGCCGGGCCGGACCCGGAGCGCCTGGCGGTCAGCGTCGGCTCGGGCATCGGCGGCGCCACCACGCTTCTCGCCCAGGACGACATCCTGGAGAAGTCGGGACCGCGGCGGGTCTCCCCGCACACCATCCCGATGCTGATGCCGAACGGTCCGGCCGCCTGGGTCGGACTGGAGCTGGGCGCCAAGGCCGGCGTACACACTGTGGCCAGCGCCTGCGCGACCGGCGCGGAGGCGATCGCGCTGGGACTGGACATCATCCGCGCCGGCCGGGCCGACGTGGTGGTGGCCGGCGGCACCGAGGCGGTCATCCACCCGCTGCCGATCGCGGGCTTCAGCTCGATGCGGGCCATGTCGACCCGCAACGACGAGCCGGAGCGGGCCTCCCGGCCGTGGGACTCGGGCCGCGACGGCTTCGTGCTCGGTGAGGGCGCGGGCGTGGTGATCCTGGAACGGGCCGAGCACGCCGCCGCCCGGGGCGCCCGGGTGTACGCGCGCCTGGCCGGCGCGGGGATCACCTCGGACGCGTACGACATCGTGCAGCCGCACGCGGAGGGCGAGGGCGCGATCCGGGCCATCGCCCGGGCGGTCGCCGACGCGGACGTGGCCCGTACCGACATCGTGCACGTCAACGCGCACGCCACCTCGACCCCGGTCGGGGACATGCTGGAGATCGGCGCGCTGCGCAAGGCGGTCGGCGACCACCCGGTGCTCACCGCCACCAAGTCGATGACCGGGCACCTGCTCGGCGCGGCCGGGGCGCTGGAGTCGATCGCCACGATCCTGGCCATCCGGGACGGCGTGATCCCGCCGACGATCAACCTGGACGATCCGGACGAGGGCCTCACCCTGGACGTCGCCGCGCACAAGGCGCGGCACATGGAGATCCCGGCGGCGCTGAACAACGCGTTCGGCTTCGGCGGGCACAACGTGGCGCTGGTCTTCACCCGCCCCTGATGCATGTAAGGAAGGGCCCCTTCTTAACAGGCGACTTGTTAAGAAGGGGCCCTTCCTCTACCGCAGGCGTTAAGAAGGGGCCCTTCCTCTACCGCAGGCGTTAAGAAGGGGCCCTTCCTTACACCTCAGGCGCGGTTGCGGGGGTGCTGCCGCGCGGTGCGCTCGTTGCCGCGCCGGTAGTTGCCGGTCCACCGGGCCATGGTCAGCTGCGGATCGTCGTCGACCTCGGCCAGGAACTGCGCGGCCCGGCCGCCGCGTAGCGTGCTCGCGACCCGGCCGTGATGCGTGATGACCACTGTCCCGTCGGCGCGCTCGACGTAGCGGAATCCCTGTGCTGCCTCTCCCATGGGCGCCACCCTGCCAGCCGGCCGCCCCGGGCCGCACCCGAGTTACGCGGGCGGTCAGGTGCGGCAGGTGGTGGCGGGCAGGCCGGCGACCGGCACCGGGGAGCGGCCGCCCGGGCGGGCCTTGCCGGCGAGCACCGCTGCCAGGCCGTTCATCGAGGCCCGGGTGGACGAGTAGGTCGCCATCAGCGTCGGGGACTTCGCCCCGGACAGCACGTACGGCGTGTCCATCGCCACGGTCACGGCGGCGTCGGCGCGCAGGTCCTTCGCCCCGTCGCCGTACCCGACCAGGTGCACGACGGTGCCGCCGGAGGGCACCACCTTGACGCCGGCCTCGGTGAGCGCCTCGGTGAGCAGCTTGCGGGTGCGTTCCCGGCCGCCGGAGGAGGTCACGCTGACCGGTCCGCTCACCGCGCTGCCGCACTTGCCGCGCAGCACCGTCACCGCGGCGGTGGCGAGGTCGTCGGCGGCCTTGCGGTGCGCGGCGCCGTCGAGCGTGGACAGCGCGGGCGCGTCCCGCCCGGCCAGCCGGAACTTCATGGTGAGCACCCGGGTGACCGCCTCGACCAGGCGGGCGCGGGGCAGCGAGCCGTCCTTGAGCGCGGCGCTCAGCCCGTCGTACGCCTGGCTGACGTTCGGCGTCATCAGGATGAGGTCGTTGCCGGCGTTGAGCGCGCGCACCGCGGCCTCGCCCGGCGACCACTTCTTCGCCGGGGCCATGTTCATCCCGTCGGTGATCACCACGCCCTGGAAGCCGAGCTGGCCGCGGAGCACGTCGGTGAGCAGCTTGCGGGAGAACGTCGCCGGGGTGCCCGGGTCGACCGCCTTGACGTCCAGGTGGGCCGACATCACCGCCATGGCTCCGGCACCGATCCCGGCCCGGAACGGCGGGAACGCGAGGCGGTCCAGGTCGGCGCGGGACTGCTTGATCACGGGCAGCTCGGTGTGCGAGTCCTCGGCGCTCAGGCCGTGGCCGGGGAAATGCTTGACCGCCGCGCCGACGCCTTCGGCCTGCAGTCCGCGTACCGCGCCGGCCACCTGCGGGGACGCGGTCGCCGGGTCGGCGCCGAAGGACCGGGAGCCGATCACCGTGCTGCGGGTGACGAGCACGTCGGCGACCGGGGCGAAGTCGAGGTTGATGCCCATGGCGGCCAGTTCGGCCCCGGCGGCCCGCCAGGCGGCCTCGGTCAGCGCCGGGTTCCCGGCGGCGCCGGCCGCGAGCGGGCTCGGCAGCAGGGTCACCCCGTCGGTGATGCGGGTGACCACGCCGTACTCCTGGTCGGTGCCGATCAGGAACGGCGCGGCGCCGGCGGGCAGCTTGCCGGCGGCGGCGCGCAGCCCGTCGGTCAGCGCCCGGACCTGCTTGGGGTTGTCGACGTTAGTGGTGGCCTGGTTGCCGGAGGTCGGGTCGTCGGCGCTGAAGCCGACCAGGATCACGCCGCCGAGCCGGTACTTGGCCACCATCTCGGCGGGGGTGTCGACGCCGGCGAGCGACCGGTTGCCGGCCGCCGAGCCGGCCGAGACCTTGGTGGCCGAGCTGCCGTACGCGTACGGCATCAGCACCTGCCCGACCAGGTCCTCGTCGGAGAGCGTGCCGACCAGCGCGGCGGCGCGGGCGGCCGGGTCAGCGGCCGGGGGGTCGCTCGGCGCCGGCGCGGCCGACGACGGCGCCGGACTCGACGGGGTGGGACGGGGCCGGTCCGGCCCGTCGGAGCACCCGGAGACGAGCAGCGCGGTCAGTGCGGCGAGCGCGACGGCGGAGCGCCGCGGGGAAATCGACACGCGGCCCACCGTATCGGGGCAACTCGGCCGCCGTCACCCGACCCGGGTGAGCAGCGTCACCGGGGCGCCGTCGCCGGCGTACCGGTAGGGCTCCAGCTCGGCGTCCCAGGCGGTGCCCAGCGCCTTGTCCAGCGCGTGGGCGAGCGCCTCCGGGCCGCGCGCGGCGGCCATCAGGCTGCGCAGCCGGTCCTCGCCGAGCTGGATGTCACCGGCCGCGCCGACGGCGGCCCGGAACAGGCCGCGGCCCGGTACGTACATGAAGCGCTCGCCGTCGACGCCGGGACTGGGTTCCTCGGTGACCTCGAAACGGATCATGGGCCACTGCCGGAGGGCAGCGGCCAGCTCCGCGCCGGTCCCCGGGCTGCCGGTCCAGCCGCACTCGGCGCGACGAGCGCCCGGATCGGCGGGCTGCGCCGTCCAGTGCAGGTTGACCGGCGCGGCGAGGACGCGCGCGATCGCCCACTCGACGTGCGAGCACACGGCGAGCGGGGTCGAGTGGACGTATACGACGCCACGCGTTGGCACGGTGACCTCCCGGTGAGCCGAGGTGCGTCTTCCCCTACGACCTCGTCCTACCGAGTGGTACCTGAACACACATGATTACCTGTGTGACTGGTGGTGCGCCAGCGAATCGGAAAATTCGCCGGTCCCAGCCGGCGGGAAATACCCGGGAGGTGGAGCCGGTTGTGCACTCTGACGCCGCGACGACCAGCCAGGTGTCGCGGTCGTGTACAGTTCTCTGGGCGGTTCTGTGTGCCGCCGTACATCTTCGCGGGCAGGCGCTCAACCGGGCGTCGCCCGCACAGCCCCCGGACGGCCTTCCGTCCCCACCGTACGTCTGCAAGGAGTACCTCCGTGGCGAGCAACACCTCTAAGACCGCGCGCGCGTCAGTCCGGGCCGGCCAGGCTGGCCAGGGTGGCGCCCTCAGCGTGCTGGGCGAGTTCAAGTACCTGATCCCGCTCAACGGCGGCAAGCACGCCTACGTGCGCAACCTGACCAACGGCAAGACCGCGCACCTGCGCACCGACTCCGAGGCCTTCGTCGAGGAGATCCGCGTGCTGGCCGCCGCCGGCCACGCCGCCAAGATCCGCGCCGAGATCAACGGCCTGGCCGCGTCCTACCCGGACCACGGCTGGGACGCCACCGAGAAGCGCCTCGTCGAGGCCGGCGTCTTCGAGGGCTGAGCGCCCTCACCCGCACCACCGAAACCGCCCGCCGGGATCATCCCGGCGGGCGGTTTCGCGTCTGCTCCTGCGGCAGCAGCGTCACCTCGCCGGTGGCCAGGTCGTAGAGCGCGCCCTCCACTGCCAGCTCACCGGCGTCCACCGGCCCGGCCAGCCGGTCGTCGCACCGCAGCGCGGCGACGGTGCGCCGGACGTGGCGGCGGATCGCCAGCGGATGCGCGTCCGGGTCGTCCACGCCGACGTCGGTGACCGCCGGGGCGATCCGGTCCACCACGTACGCGAGGTCCCCGCCGGGGCACCGCCCGGTGCGCAGCGCGTCCACCGTCGAGCCGACCGCGCCGCAGCGCTCGTGGCCCAGCACCATCACCAGGCGTACGCCGAGCTGCTCCACCACGTACTCGATCGAGCCGCGGACGGCCCGGTCCAGCACGTGCCCGCCGGTACGGATCACGCAGATCGAACCGAACGTCTGGTCGAAGATCGCCTCCAACGGCACCCGGGAGTCGATACAGCCCAGCACCACCGCGTACGGCTGCTGGTCGCCGGAGGCCACGGCGGCGGCAGCGGTGACGTCGTGCCCGTGCACCGGCTGCCCGCTGACGAAGCGGCGGTTGCCGGCGAGCAGCTCGGCCAGCGCGGCGCGTGGACTGCGGGCGGCGGACGGCATGCCCCCAGCCTGGTCATCGATCCGGTCCTCGTGGGGCGGGACGCGAATCTTCTCCCCGCCCCGGTTGCCGTGGTGTCATGACGGGTAACGCCGGTGTCACCGCCGGGACACCCGGTGGACGCAAACCGGACGGCTCGGGGGTGGACGACATGGAACTGCGGCTTCCGGACGGCGTAAGGCTGCACGTGACGGTCACCGGGCCGGTCGACGCCGAGGTCACCGTGGTGATGCTGCACGGCTGGACGCTCGACGGGCGCAGCTGGCACCGCCAGGTCGCCGACATGCGGGAGCGGTTCGGCGACCGGGTCCGCCTGGTCACCTACGACGCGCGCGGCCACGGCCGGTCGAGCTGCCTGGCGCTGCGCGACGCCACGCTGGCCCAGCTCGGCGACGACCTCGCCACGGTGATCGACGAGATCGTCCCGTCCGGGCCGGTCGTGCTGGTCGGGCACTCGATGGGCGGTATGACGGTGATGGAGTACGCCCACCGCCACCCCGACCGGTTCGCCGCGCGTACCGCCGGGCTGGTCTTCGTCTCGACCACCGCCGAGGGTCACACGCACACCGTCTACGGCCTCTCCCCCCGCATCACCCGGCTGATCCGGCTCGCCGAGACCACCGGCGCCGGGGTGCTGGCCCGGTGCGGCGGCTGGCGGCCACCGCACGCGCTGCTGCGCGCGCTGCGCCCCAGCATCCGCTGGATGCTGTTCGGCGACCGCTGCGACCCGGCGGACATCCGCCTGGTCACCTCGGCGGTGGCCCGCGCCACGCTGCGCTCGATCGGCGGGTTCCGCGCCTCGATCGGGGCGCAGCACCGGCTGGAGACGCTCGCCGCGCTCGGCGGGCTGCCGGCCGCCGCGCTGGTCGGCGACCGGGACCGGCTCACCCCGCCGCCGTGCGCCGAGTCGATCGCGGCGACGCTGCCCACCACGGAGCTGACCGTGTGCCCGGGCGCCGGCCACATGCTGATGATGGAGCGCCCGGACCAGGTGAACTCCGCCGTGGCCGGGGTGGTGGACCGGGTGCTGGCCGGCCGCCCGGCGACCCGCCTCTGAGCGTCCCCCGCTCCCGGACGGCACTGACGTACGCCACGCGGACGGCATGCCCCGGCGCCGCGGTTGCCGAGGGCCCGTACCCTCATTCAGCCCGTCGTGTCGTCCGACCACAGGAGCATCCGCGTTGACCGACCAGACCACGCTGGACCGGGAGATCGCCGCCGAGCAGCGCCACCTCGACCGGGTGTACGCCCGGCTGGCCGAACTGCGCCGGTCGGCGGCCGACGCCGAGCGGGAGGGCTATCAGCTGGCCCGGGTCGGCAACTTCGGCGCGCTGGTCGAGCGGGACGCGATGGTCTTCCACGCCGCCCAGCGCCGGCACGTGCTCGACGCCGAGCACGAGGGGCTGGTGTTCGGGCGGCTGGATCTGCGTACCGGGCAGGTGCTGCACGTCGGCCGCCTGGGTGTGCGGGGCGTGGACGCGGAGACGCTGGTGGTGGACTGGCGGGCCCCGGCTGCCGCCGCGTTCTACCAGGCCACGCCCGCCGAGCCTCGGGGCGTGGTGCGCCGGCGCACGATCCAGTCGGCCTCGGAGAAGGTCACCCGGATCGAGGACGACCTGCTGGACCCGGAGGCCGCGCCGCCGGACATGGCGGTGGTCGGCGACGGGGCGCTGCTGGCCACGCTGTCCCGGGCCACCGGCCGGGGCATGCGGGACATCATCGCCACCATCCAGCGCGAGCAGGACGAGGCGATCCGCTCCCCCGGCAACGGCGTCACGATCGTCTCCGGCGGTCCGGGGACCGGCAAGACTGCTGTGGCGTTGCACCGGGCCGCGTACCTGCTCTACTCCGACCGGGCCCGGTACGCCGGCGGCGGCATCCTGGTGGTCGGCCCGTCCGGCGTGTTCGTCGAGTACATCGCCTCGGTGCTGCCGTCGCTGGGCGAGGAGACCGCCACGCTGCACTCGCTCGGCTCGCTGTTCCCGGGCCTGTCGGCGTCCCGGACCGACCCGCCGGACGTGGCGGCGGTGAAGGGCTCGCTGCGGATGCGCCGGGTGCTGGAGCGCGCGGTACGCGACGCGGTGCCGGACTCCCCCGCCGAGCTGCGCCTGCTGTACCGGGGTGAGCTGCTGCGCCTTGAGCGTCCCGCGCTGGACGCGATCCGGGACCGGACGCTGGCCCGGGGCGCGCGCCGCAACGAGGTGCGCCGGTCGGCGTTCGACGCGGTGCTCGCCGCGCTCTACGCGCAGGCCCGCACGCTGCGGGTGGGCCGGCTGCCGGAGCAGCCCGCGTTCGAGGACGAGATCATCGAGCGGCCGGAGTTCCGCGAGTTCCTCAAGGCGTGGTGGCCCCGGCTGCACCCGCGGCACGTGCTGGACTGGCTGGCCCGCCCGGACCGGCTGCGCCGCTACGCCGGGGGGATCCTCTCCTCGGCCGAGATCCGGCTGCTCGGGCAGGCGTACCGCACGCTCGCCACCGACGGGCTGACGGTGGCGGACATCGCGTTGCTGGACGAGCTGGACGCGCTGCTGGGCAAGCCGGTGCAGCGGGCCCGACCCAAGCGCGACCCGTACCAGCTCGCCGGTGGTGTGCGCGAGCTGAGCACGTACGCCGATCGGCAGCGCGCCGCCCGGGCGGCGGCCCGGGAGCGTCCGGCCGACTACCGCGACTACGCGCACGTGGTGGTGGACGAGTCGCAGGACGTGTCGCCGATGCAGTGGCGGATGGTGGGCCGGCGCGGGCGGCTGGCGTCCTGGACGGTGGTCGGCGACCCGGCGCAGACGGCCTGGACCGGCGACCCGCAGGAGCTGGACCGGGCCCGGGACCAGGCGCTGGGCCGGCGCAAGCGGCACCGCTACGAGCTGACCACCAACTACCGCAACTCGGCGGAGATCTTCGCGGTGGCGGCGGCGGAGATCCGCCGGCTGTACCCGGATCTGCCGCTGCCCGACGCGGTCCGGTCCACCGGCGTGCCGCCGGTGGAGCGCACGGTGCCCGCCGCCGAGCTGCCGGCGGCCACCGTCGAGGCGGTCGAGGCGCTGCTCAGGCAGGTGGAGGGCACTGTCGGCGTGATCACGCCGGTGCCGCGCCGGGACGAGGTGGCCGGCTGGCTGGGCACGCGCGGCGCGGGCCGGCTGCAGGTGGTGACCAGCCTGCAGGCCAAGGGCATGGAGTACGACGGCGTGGTGCTGGTGGCGCCGAGCGAGATCCGGGCCGATCCCGGGTCGGGCGTGCGCACGCTCTACGTGGCGCTGTCCCGGGCGACGCAGCGTCTCACCACGCTCGACCCGGTGGGGTGAGTGGTCGCGTCGGCGCCGCCCACAGTTCACTTGCATACATAGCGATGTGAGCATACATTGGGCCCGGCCGGTACGCGGCAGGGAGGGTGTTGGCGTGGGCGCAGGTCATGACCACAGCGGCGCGGTGGCCAACGCGGCACACCGCCACCGGGGCCGCCTCTGGGCCGCGTTCGCGCTGCTCGCCGTCCTCATGGTGGTCGAGGCGGTGGCCGCCTTCACCACCGGCTCGCTCGCCCTGCTCTCCGACGCCGGGCACATGTTCACCGACGTGCTCGGCATCGGCATGGCCCTCGCGGCGATCACCGCCACTCGCCGCGCCGGCACCGACCCGCAGCGCACGTTCGGGCTCTACCGGCTGGAGGTGCTCGCCGCCCTCGCCAACGCAGTGCTGCTCGGCGCCGTCGCGGTCTACGTCCTGGTCGAGGCGGTACGCCGCTTCGGCGAGCCGCCGGAGGTGCTCGCCGGCCCGATGCTCGTGGTGGCGGTGCTCGGCCTGCTCGCCAACATCGTCGCCTTCGCGCTGCTGCGGGCCGGATCGAAGGAGAGCATCAACCTGCGCGGGGCGTACCTGGAGGTGCTCGGCGACCTGCTCGGCTCGCTCGGCGTGATCGCCGCGGCGCTGGTCATCGCGGTCACCGACTGGTGGTGGGCGGACCCCCTGGTCGCCGTCGGGATCGGCCTGTTCATCCTGCCGCGCACCTGGCGGCTCGGCCGGGCCGCGGTGCGCATCCTGGTGCAGGCGGCGCCGGAGCACCTGCAGGTGACCGCCGTGCACGACCGGCTGGCCGCGGTCCCCGGCGTGGCCGAGGTGCACGACCTGCACGTCTGGACGCTCACCTCCGGGATGGAGGTGGCCTCGGCGCACCTGACCACCGATCCGGGCGTCGACCCCGGCGGGGTGCTGGCCGCCGCCCGGGCCGCGCTGCACGAGGACTTCTCCATCGATCACGCCACGTTGCAGGTCGAACCCGGAGCGTCCGCGGGCGTGTGCGGCAAGACCGAGTGGTGATTAGGACAGACTTAAATCACTGTGGCTGTTGTACAGTAATGTCGGTTTTGCCCCACCATGCGGCACCACGCATCGGAGCCGCGTCCGGGCAGCGCCGGTAGGCTCGGTCGCGGCCGCAGCCACCGGCGTCACCGGCGCAGGTGGGGTGGCCGTCGCCTAATCGCCCGAAGGGGCGAGCCGGGGAACCACGCACGTGGGGTGCATCCGCGTCAGCGGTAGGGATCTTCCGTCCCGAACCCGTCAGCTAACCCGGTCGGCGGTTGACGGAAGGACATGTGAATGCCCCCAGTGGCACCTGCACGACGGACGGCCGCCCGGTTGGCGGCCCTGCTCGTCGCGACCCTGACTCTCGGCGTCGCGACCGTTCCGGCCTCCCCCGCCTCGGCGGCGCCCCGGACCGCCCTGCTCGCCGCCGCACCCGGCGACGACGAGGGCGGCACGCCGGAGCTGCGCGCCCAACTCGACGCGGCCAGCAAGGGCTGGCTGGAGGCGAAGGCCGCGCTGAACCAGTCGGTGAACCGCCAGAAGCAGCTGAACGACCAGCTCAAGACGGTCGGCGCCGAACTCGCCGCACGCGACGCCAAGGTCGGCGAGATCGCCGGAGTGGCGTACCGTGCCGGCCGCCTCGGCACCGCAGCGGCGCTGCTCGACAGCAGCAGCCCGGCGGGCTTCATGGATCGGGCCGCCACCCTGGGACAGGTCGCCGCGCACGAGGACCGCACGGTGCGCGAACTGATCGCCACCCGCGACGAGGCCACCCGCACCCGGGCCGCGCTCGACACCGAGATCCGCGAGCAACGCAAGCAGGTCACGGTGATGGGCAAGCGCAAGGAGCAGGCCGAGCGCGCGCTCGAAGTGGCGAACCAGCGCTCCGCACGCAGCAACAGCAGCAGCGGAGGCGGCAGCGTCCAGGGCACCTCCAACAAGAACGCGAAGCCGGCGCCGCGCAACTCGGACGGCTCGTGGCCGTCGGAGTCGTGCAGCGTCAACGACCCGACCCCGGCCAACGGCTGCATCACCCCGCGGACGCTGCACGCGCTGCAGCAGGCCAAGGCGGCCGGCTTCACCCGGTACGTCTCGTGCCACCGGCCCAGCGGCTCGGGCGAGCACCCGAAGGGGCGGGCCTGCGACTTCGCCGCCCAGAAGAACGGCTTCGGCGGCGTGGCCACCGGCGGCGACCGGACGTACGGCAACAACCTGGCCGCCTACTTCGTGCGCAACGCCGACCCGCTCGCCGTGCTCTACGTGATCTGGTTCAAGCAGATCTGGCTGCCCAGCAGCGGGTGGAAGTCGTACAGCGGCGGCAACGGCGACCCGTCCAGCGACCACACCAACCACGTGCACCTGTCGGTGTACTAGCGCGCACCAGGGGGGCCGGCCGGATCGGGCCGGCCCTCCAGCGTCGCGCCGAGACGCGCCGCCAGGCTCAGGTGAGCCGCCCGGGCCTGACGGAACGCGTACCCGAACAGCGGCGCCGGCGCGGTCAGCGTGATCTCCACGTCGATGCGTACGGTGCCGTCCGGCTCGTCGCGCAGCCGGGTGTGGTTGCGCACCGTGGTCGCCGGCTGCTGCCGGGCCACCGTGACCACCTCGTCCTCGTTCGCGACCAGCACGTCCGCCTGGTACGTGACCGGAAAGTGCAGCGGGCCCAGTTGCAGCCGGTCGGTGATCGCGTAGCTGGCCAGCGCGCCCGGCCGGGCCGGCAGTTGCCGGACCCGGACGATCAGCGGATGCAGCTCACCCTGGCGACTCAGGTCACCCAGCAGGGCCACCGCGTCGGCCCGGCTGCACCGGGTCTGCACGGTGTAGCTGAAGCTGTCGCTGCTCTGCAAGCGGGCCCCCTCGCCGTCGTGCGTCGCGACGATCGTCCCGTACGGACGCCGGACTGGCAACGGGTAGAAGGTCCCCTGGCCGGAGGGGGTGTGAGCGGCGCTCAGGCGCCGGGCAGCACCTCGGGGGTGTCGTCGGCGAACCACGGCTCGGGAGCGCCGAAGAGGCCGAGCAGGCCGGTCACCCAGAGCTGCCGGTGCACGAACCGGCTCGGCTCGGTGACCACCAGCTTGACGCCGCTGACCTCGCAGGTCTGGAAGCCGGCGACCATGGCGCTGATGCCGACCGAGTCGATGAACGTGACGAGCCGCATGTTCAGCTCGATGCGCGAGGGACGGCCCTTCGCGAGCACCTCGGCGATCGCTTCCCGCACCTCGTACGCGGTGTCGACGTCGATCTCCCCACGGGGCGCGATCTGGACGACACCACCCGGCCGCACCGACTTCACGATCGACAGGCTCACGCGAGCACCTCCACTCGCCCTTGACGGGCGCCTCATCAGTACGCGGGCCGCGACCGAGAGTATTCCTCCAACGCCTCGGTCGCCACCCCCCGGGATGAGCAATTCGCGAACTGGGCACACCTGGGCGTACCCAATCCGGACCTCCGGGTTCCAGTTTCCCCTTCGCCGCGGGCCACGGCCAGCCTTACGGCCGGTCGGACCCGTCGATCCGCCGACCAGGGTAGCGGGCGCGCGCACTTAGCGCCGACACCCCACTCTCGGCGCGTTCGGGTGGTTCGTCCCGTTTCCGGAGACGGGTGGGCGACCGCGACCCACTGTGGGTTTGCCGCCGCCGCGCGCGGGGCACTGCCCGGGGGAGTCAACCCGTGACGCGCCGGATGGACACCGGAGTCCGAAGTGGCCGCCGGCCTTCGGCACCCGAGGAGGTAGAACTATGTTCGGATCCAACCTGCTGGACCGCCGGGGCAAGGCCGAGCGGGTCGCCGACCAGGCGTGGTCGCACCTGCTCTCCGCGGCCGGCTCCGCCGGTGACAGCGTGCGCGACGCCACCCGCACCGCCCGCCGCAACTCCTCCGGCCTCGCCGACGACGCCACCGACCTGGTCGGCTCCGCCGCCGAGGAGGCGCGCCGGCGTGCCACGCTCGCCTTCGACGCGCTGGCCGGGCGCCGGCCCGCCCTGCCCTGGACGCTGCTGATCGCGGCGGCGCTCGCGGGCGCGGCGATCGGCTGGGCCGCCGGCACCGCCGCCCGCGCCGCGGGCAGCCGCGACCGCGCCGCGGACGAGATCGAGTTCGTGGACGTGGACCGCCCGAACTCCCCGGCCGGCCTGGACGGCTGACCCGCACGCACCGCACGGTGGCCGCCCCGGGACTCCCGGGGCGGCCACCGTCGTGTGATGCCGCCGAATGTCGCCGTCGCCTCACCCGGACCGGGTGAGGGCCGGTCACCCGGGACACGCGCAGGATCGCGGGTGCGGGACCGCGTGCCCGCGCCGCCATCGACGGAGGGAGAGCCGGATGGCCACCGACACGATCACGCGCACCGACCGGGACATCCAGTCCGCGGTGCTCGACGAACTGACCTGGGAACCCCGGGTCGGCCCGGAAGAGATCGGGGTGACTGTCACCGAGGGCGTGGTGACGCTGACCGGCCGGGTGGACAGCTACGCCAAGAAGTGGGCCGCCGAACGCGCCGCGCACCGGGCCGCCCGGGTCCGCGCGGTCGCCAACGACCTTTTCGTCCAGATCGCCACCGCGGCCGGGCGGAAGGACCCGGAGATCGCCGTCGCGGCCGTACGGGCGCTGGAATGGGACGCCTTCGTGCCGGTCGAGGCGCTGCAGGTGACCGTCTCCGACGGCTGGGTCACGCTGCACGGCGACGTCGAGTGGGAGTACCAGCGGCGGGCCGCCGAACGGTCGGTCGCCCGGCTCACCGGCGTACGCGGGGTGAGCAACGGAATCGCCGTGCGCCCGGCGGTACGCGCCGACGGGCACGACCTGGCCGAGCGGATCGTGGACGCGCTCGCGCGCAACGCCGCCACCGAGGCCGAGAGCGTCGACGTCCGGGTGCACGGCGACACCGTGCTGCTGGGCGGGCAGGTCCACTCCGCCGGCGAACGCGCGGAGATCGAGCGGGTGGTGTGGAACGCCCCCGGCATCCGGGAGGTGCACAACCACCTCGTCGTGCGCTGAGCCGAACCACCCCGCCCGGGTGAGCCCGCCTCACCCGGGCGCCGGCCATGGTGGGAGGCATGAGTGATCCGAACGGGCTGATCACACCCGGGCGGGCCGTCCCCGGGTTCACGCTGCCGGCGGCGCCGGACGGGCGACAGGTGGGTCCCGGCCAGTTCCGGGGCCGTCCGGTGGTGCTGGCCTTCTATCCCGCCGACTGGTCACCGGTCTGCGGCGAGCAGATGGCCCTCTACCAGGCGGCCCTGCCCGAGCTGGAGCGGCACGACGCGGTGCTGCTGGGCATCTCGGTGGACAGCGTCGACTCGCACCGGGCGTTCGCCGAGAGCCAGGGCATCCAGTTCCCGCTGCTCGCCGACTTCGAGCCCAAGGGCGAGGTGTCGCGCCGCTACGGCGCGTACGCGCCGCGCGGGCAGTCCGACCGGGCGCTCGTAGTAGTCGACCCGGACGGCCGGGTCGCCTGGAGCCACCTGTCGCCGCCCGAGGTGAACCCGGGCGTGGACGGCATCCTCGACGCACTGGTTCGGCTCGATTCGGATCGGCGGGTGAACGCCTGATGACCACGCCACTTCAGGTCACCACCGCACGGCTGCGGACCCCGGTGACCGACCGCGACCACGTACGCGGGCCGGTGGACGCGCCGGTCACGATCGTCGAGTACGGCGACTTCCAGTGCCGGTTCTGCGGCGCCGCGTACCCGAACCTCACCGAGGTGCTGCGCCAGCGCGCCGACGTGGTGCGCCTGGCGTACCGGCACTTCCCGATCGCCAACATCCACCCGTACGCGGAGAGCGCGGCGGAGACCGCCGAGGCGGCCGCCGCCCGGGGCCGGTTCTGGGAGATGTACGACTGGCTCTTCCAGCACCAGGACCAGCTCGACCCGGTGCACCTGTCGCTCGGCGTCGAGCAGATCGGCCTGTCGCCGGACGAGATCGCCGCGGAGGTCGGCCGGCAGGAGTACGCCGACCGGGTCCGGCAGGACTTCGTCGGCGGCATCCGCAGCGGCGTCAACGGCACGCCGACGCTGTTCGTCAACGACGTCCGCCACGACGGCGGCTACGACGTCGCCGAACTGCTCACAGTGGTGGACGCCGCCGCCGACGCCTGAGTCAGATCAACCGCAGGTCGCGCGCCCGCCGGACGGCGTCCCGCCGGCGGGTCGCGTCGAGCTTGCGGTAGATGTTGCGCACGTGCGTCTTGACGGTGTTCACCGACAGCGACAGCTCGGCGGCGATCTCCACGTTGGACAGGATGCTCTGCAGGTACCGCAGGATGGTCAGCTCCCGCTCGGTGAGCGGCTCGTCCAGCCCGCGCGCCGGACCGTCCGCCGTCCCGGTGACCGGCTGCGCTTCAGCGCCCCGGACCAGCTCGCTCACCGTCGCCCAGTACGCGGTGCCCGAGTCCAGGTGCGCGGCCAGCAGGTCCCGTACCCCCGGGTCGGCCCGGGTGAAGACGCGCCGCAAGCCGTCCGGCTCGGCGAGCGCCAGCACCTCCTCCAGCACCCGCCCGGCCCGCCGGGCGTCCCCGGCCCCGCCGGCCAGCGCCGCGTCGAGCAGCCCCGCGCCGAGCCGCACCGGTAGCGGCCAGTCCGCCGCGCCGGGCCCGGCCCAGTCGGGCAGCGCCCGCTCCGCGGCGCGGGCGTCACCGGCGCGCAGCAGCAACCGGGCGGCCGCCAGCTCCGGCGCCGGCCCGTCGCCCGTGGCGTCGAGCAGCGCCCGGGCGCCGTCGGCGTCACCGGCGGCCGCGCGTACCTGGGCCTCCTCCGCGGCCAGCCACCCGCCCAGCTCCGGGCCGGGCGCGACCGCCCGCGCCCCGGCGAGCGTGCGCAGCGCGCCGCCCGGGTCGTCGCCGTCGGCCAGCAGCCCGGCCCGGCAGAGCGCCGCCAGCGCCGCGCCGCCCGGCTCCGCGGTGGCCGGACCGGCCAGCGCCAGGTGGGCCACGGCCTCCGCCGGCCGGTCCCGGTGCCAGGCCACGAGCGCCAGCGCCAGGTACGCGTAGCCGCAGTCCGACCGGGCCGACCAGCCCTGACAGGCCGGCATCGCCAGCGCCTCCCCGGCGAGTTCCTCGGCCGCCCGCAACGCGCCCCGGGCCGCCTCCAGCGCCGCCGAGCGGCTGACGCAGAGCAGCTCGGTCCGCGGCCGACCGGCCCGGCGCGCCGCCTCCCGCGCCTCGGCGAACCGGGTACGCGCCACCGGCAGCTCCCCCTCGGCCAGCGCGACCAGCCCGTGCGCGGCGCCCGCCACCGCGCGTACGTCGTCGCGCTCGGCCGACCCGGCACGCGGATCGGCGGCGGCGTCGGCGGCCGGGCCGCAAGCGGTGGCGAGCAGGCGGCCGGCTGCTTCGCGTACCCCCTCGTGGTTCCCGCCGAGCCGCGCCAGGCTCAGCTCCACGGCGGCGGCCAGCCGGCGGAACCGGTCGCGGCGCGGCGCGGGCAGGTCGTCGGCCTGGGCCAGCGCCCGCCGCAGCTGCCCGTCGGCTGCGGCCGGATCACCGGCGTACGCCCGCTCGGCGGCGGCGGCCAGCGCCAGCTCGGGGTCGCGGCGGACCGCGTCCGCCGGCGGCTCGGGCGGCGCCGCCGTAGCCCTCGGCTCGTCCGGCGCCAGCTCCGGCCAGCGGCTGATCAGCAGCTCGGTCGCGGCGGTCCACTCGCCGGCGGTCAGCGCGTGCCGCACCGCCTCGGCCGGCCGGTCGTGGGCGGCGTACCAGTCCGCCGCCCGCCGGTGCAGCTCGCGCACCTCGTCGGCGGGCAGCCGGCCCAGTTCGTCCCGGAGCACGTCGGCCAGGAGCGGATGCGGACGGTACCAGGGCGGGTTGCCGCCGTCCTGATGGAGGAAGCCGCCGTCCCGGGCCGCCTCGGCGAGCACCTGCCCGGCGTCGGCCCGCCCGGTCAGCACGGCGGCGAGGTCGGCGCGGACCGCGACGGCCACCGCCACGCGGCGCAGGACGTCGCGGGTCGCCGGGCCCAGCGGCGCGAGCACCTCGTCCCGCAGGTACGCGGCGACGTCCGGCTGGTCACCGGCGAACCGGTCCACCGCGCGGGCCGGGTCGGTCCCGGCGGCCAGCGCGAGCGCGGCGAAGCGCAGCCCGGCGGGCCAGCCTGCGGTGCGTTCGGCCAGCCGGGGCACCGCCGGGGCGGGTACCGGCACGCCGTTCGCGACCAGCAGGTCGGCGACCTCGTCGGTGGTGAACGCCAGCTCGTCCGCGCCGATCAGCGTCAGCTCGCCGGCCAGCCGCCAGCGGTGCAGCGCCAGCGGCGGCTCGCGCCGCGCGCCGGCCACCAGCCGCAGCCGCCCGTCGGCGTGCTGGAGCAGGAACTCCAGCCCGGACAGGGCCGCCGGGTCGGTGACCCGGTGCAGGTCGTCGAGGACCAGCAGCACCGGCCGTTCCCGCGCGGCCAGCGCGGCGGCGAGCGACTCCAGCTGTTCCGGTCGTGGCGGGCCGTCCGGCAGGGGCGGAGGCGCGTCGTCCGGGTCCTCGGCCGCGGCCGTACGCAGGGCCGCCGCCAGATAGCCCCAGAGCCGCCGCGTGGTGTCGCCCTCACCCACCGTCACCCATGCCGGCGCCGGACCGTCCCGCTCCGCCCGCGCCCAGGTGGACAACACTGTCGTCTTGCCCCAGCCGGCGGGCGCGAGCACGAGCGTCACCGGCCCGCTCGCGCCCTGTTCCACCCGCTCCACCAGCCGGGGCCGCAGCAGACCCGGCTCGGGTGATGCCGGTGGCGTCAACCGGGACGCCAGCAGCGGCGGGCCGCCCGGCAGCGCACCACCGGCCAGGTCGGGTGAATCGATGCCGGCGGTACGCAGATCGGACGTACCGGTGATCTCCCTGGTGTCGTGCGGCGCGGCCACGAATCGGACCTGGTCGGCCTCTTCCGGCATGCATCCCTCCCCCGTCGGTGCGGGCAGCGGTTACCCGGACCGCGCCGGTTCACCCCTTCCGGGCGAACCCGGCTCACCCGCCCCTGGCCCACCCTGGAGCACACGGGCGGCCGGCCGGGCAGCGCCGGCCGCCCGAGGCCGGGACCTCGGGAGGTCAGGTGGCGCGGATCAGACGGCTGACGGCCGGCGCGCTGGCGCTGGCGGCCGGCGGGGCGCGGAGGCTGGCCGACCGCCTGCCGCAGCGGGTCGCAACCGATCCACGGCCGGGACGGTGGCAGGTGGTGACAGTGGCCACCGCGCCCGAGCGGGTGCTGCCGGCCGGACGGTGGCCCGAGCCGCTGCGTCGTCTCGACGGGGCGGTGGAGGTGTGGGCCCGCCCGGCGCCCGGCGGTCGCGGCACCGAACTGGCGATCCGTCCGCTGGGCGGGGAGTGCACGCTGCCGGGGTTCGCCGCGCACCTGGTCGGCGACGACCCGGGCCGCTACCTGCGCCACGTGCTGCGGCAGACCAAGCAGCTTCTGGAGACCGGCGAGGTGCTGCGCGCGGACCGCTCGCCGCTGGACCGGCCGGGGCCGGCGCGATGAGGGCGCTGTGCTGGGCCGGGGCCGACGCGGTGGAGGTGCGCCGCGTCCCGGACCCGGAGCTGCGCAACGCCCAGGACATGATCGTGCGGGTGCGGCGGAGCACGACCTGCGGCGCGGACCTGCCGCTCCTGGGCGGCCGGGTGCCCGAGGCGTCCGCCGGGGAGGTGCTCGGACGCGAGTTCCTCGGCGAGGTGGTCGAGGTCGGCCCGGAGGTACGCCGGCACCGGATCGCCGACCGGGTGGTGGTGGGCGCCGCGGTGGCCTGCGGGGAGTGCTGGTTCTGTCGGCAAGGGCTGCTCGCCTGCTGCGACAACGGCACGAGCGGCGTGACCGCCGAGCCGGAGTGGGGCCAGCCGTCCGCCGGCGGCTTCGGCCGGCCGGCCCGGCTGGGCGGGTTCGCCGGTGGCCACGCCGAGTTCGTCCGGGTGCCGTACGCGGACGTGGGCGCGTTCGCCGTACCGGAGTCGGTGAGCGACGACCGGGCGGTGTTCGCCGCCGACGCCGCGCCGGCCGGCTGGTACGGCGCCGAGCTGGGCGAGGTCGCCCCGGGCGACGTGGTGGCGGTGTGGGGCGCGGGCGCGGTCGGCCAGCTCACCGCCGGGGCGGCGGTGGCCCGGGGCGCGGATCGGGTGATCGTGGTCGACGACCGGGACGACCGGCTGCGCATGGTCGCCCGGCACGCCGGGGTGGAGGCGCTCAACCACAGGTACGTGGACGTGCTCGCCGAGCTGCGGGAACGTAGCGGCGGCCGGGGCCCGGACGTGTGCGTGGACGCCTCCGGGATGCCGGCCGAGCCGAGCCGGTGGCCGCTGACCGAGGCGGACGGCGGTGCGGCGCTGCGCGAGGCGGTGCACGCCTGCCGCAAGGGCGGCGTCGTGGTGGTGCTCGACGCCCGGCCCGGTGTGGTGGACCGGTTCCCGCTCGGCGCGCTCGCGGACAAGGGCCTCGCCGTCCGTGCCGCCCGGCGGCGGAGCGCGACAGCCATCCCGGAGCTGCTGGCGCGGATGGCCCGCGACGAGCTGGTCACCGAGCATCTGGCCACGCACCGGATGCCGCTGGAGCGCGGCGCCGACGGGTACGCGTTGTTCCGCGACCGGGCCGACGGCTGCGTGCGGGTGGTCTTCACGCCGTGAAGCTCAGCGCCGTGGATGGCACACTCGGCGGATGCGCGCAGACCGTCAGTACGACCTCGTCCTGTTCGGCGCCACCGGCTTCACCGGCGGGCTGACCGCCGAGTACCTGGCCCGGCACGCGCCGGAGCGGCTGCGCTGGGCGCTGGCCGGGCGTAACCCGGACAAGCTGGCCGCCGTCCGGGACCGGCTGGCCGCGATCGACCCGGCCCTGGCCGAGCTGCCCCTGCTCACCGCCGACGTGACCGACCCGGCGTCGCTGCGGGCGGTGGCCGAGTCCGCCCGGGTCGTGGCCACCACCGTCGGCCCGTACGTGCACCACGGCGAGCCGCTGGTGGCCGCCTGCGCCGCGGCCGGCACCGACTACCTCGACATCACCGGCGAGCCGGAGTTCGTCGACCGGATGTACGTGCGGCACCACGCCGAGGCGGTCCGCACCGGGGCCCGCCTGGTGCACGCCTGCGGCTTCGACTCGATCCCGCACGACCTGGGCGTCTGGTACACGGTCAAGCAACTGCCGGCCGACGGGCCGATCGCCGTGGACGGCTACGTGCGCGCCGGTGGCCGGTTCTCCGCCGGGACGTACCACTCGGCGCTCACCGCGTTCTCCCGTACCGGTGAGATGAGCCGCGCGGCCCGGGCCCGCCGGGCCATGGAGCCGCAGCCGGACGGACGCCGGGTCCGCGCGGTGCCGGGCAAGGTCGGCCGGGTACGCGAGTTCGGCCAGTGGGCGGTGCCGCTGCCCACCATCGACCCGCAGGTGGTCCGCCGGTCCGCGGCGGCCCGCCCGGAGTACGGCCCCGACTTCCGCTACCGGCACTTCGCGGCCATGAAGCGGCTGCCCACGGTCCTTGTCGCCGGGGCCGGGCTGGCCGGGGTGGTGGGGCTGGTGAAGGTGGCGCCGACGCGGCGCTGGCTGCTCGGGCGGCTCGCCTCCGGGCAGGGGCCGACCGCCGAGCAGCGGGCCAAGTCGTGGTTCCGGGTGCGGTTCGTGGGCTCCGGCGGCGGCCGTCGGGTGGTGACCGAGGTGGCCGGCGGCGACCCGGGCTACGACGAGACAGCCAAGATGCTCGCCGAGTCGGCGCTCTGCCTGGCCTTCGACGATCTGCCGGAGACCGCCGGGCAGGTCACACCGGTCGCGGCGATGGGTGACGCGCTGCTGGACCGGCTGGTACGCGCCGGCATCACGTTCCGCACGCTGCCCACGTGAGGTTGACCCTCGACCCGGTCGAGGTCACAGGATGACGGCCGTGGAGAGCGAGCTTCGCAGCATCGGCGAACTGGCCCGGGCCAGCGGCCTGACGGTCAGCGCCCTGCGGTTCTACGACCGTTCCGGCGTGCTGCCCCCGGCCCGGGTGGATCCGGTGACCGGCTACCGCTGGTACACCGAGGAGCAGGTGGCCCCGGCCCGGCTGGTGGCCGGGCTGCGCCGGGTGGGGATGCCGCTGACCGGCATCGCCGAGGCGCTGCGGCACCAGCACCGGCCGGCCGAGGTGCACCGACTGCTGGACGCGCATCAGCGCCGCCTGGAGGACGGCCTGGCTGACGCGCGTCGTGAGCTCTCCCGCATCCGCAGCCTGATCGACCCGGAGGAGACCACAGTGACCACCCGCCTCGCGCTGTCCCGCACCGACCTGGCCGCCGCCGTGGACGCCGTACGCTTCGCCGTCGGCGCCGACCCCGAGCTGCCGGTCCTGTCCGGCGTGCTGCTGGAGGTCGCCCCCGACGGGGTGCACCTGTTCGCCACCGACCGGTTCCGGCTGGCCGTGGCCCGGGTCGGCGCCACCGTCGACGGCCCGCCGGTGAGCGTGCTGCTGCCGGTGGCCGCCGTCGACGAGCTGCGGGCGCTGCTGGACGCTGCCGGCTCGCTCTCGGGGCGCGACGGCTCCCTGCCGGGCGACGGCTCGCTGCCGGGCGGCGACGGCTCGGACGTCGCCGAGGTCGTCGTCGCTTCCGACCGGGTGACTGTCACGGTGGCGGGCCGGGCGCTGACCGCCGTACCGCTGCCGTACGACTTCCCCGACTACCGGCGGCTGCTGCGGGCGCAGCTCGGCGACGCGCCCGCGTACCGGATCCCGTTCGACGGCGCGGCGCTGCGCACGGCGCTCACCGCCGACGGCGTCCCCGTCTGCCGCCGGGCGCACGAGGGCGTCGAGCACGAGGTGGTGGCGCTCGGCCTGGGCGGCCGCGGCGAGCTGCGCCTGGTCGACCCGAACGGCGCGGCCGACGCGGATGCGCTTCGGGTGGCGGTCAACCGGGAGTACCTGCTGGACGCGCTGGGGTCTCGCGACGGCCAGCTCGTGCTGGAACTCGACGGCCCGATCACGCCGCTGGCCGTGCGGCGGGCCGACGACGCCGACGCCTTCTCGGTGCTGATGCCGGTACGCCTCTGACGCTCAGCGCTCCCCGGCCTCCCTCCCCCACCCTCCAGCGGCAGTCATTCGTGACAGTGCGTGACATCACCGCTGTCCCCGATGCTTCACCCCGTGCGGACTTTGCTCTGCAGCCATCGGCGCGACGCTGACGCTCCGTCGAACGCCGCGTCGGTGGCTGCAGAGCAAAGTCGCCCGAGGGGCAATCCGGCCCGGGAGCGGATCCGTGAAATTGACCAGTTCAGCGCACCTACGAGCGGACGCGGTGCAACGGGCGCGCCAAAGCGCCATTACGCACTGTGAGCACCCCGGACCGCCAGCATCACCACCACGCACCGTCACCGGAACGGGCCTCGCGGCGGCGGGCTGCGCGGGCCGGGCCGGGGCGGCGAGGGCGCGACGGTAGCATCTGGAGGTCCCACCTGACTGCCTGGACGGAGGCGTACGAGCAGCATGCTCGACATGGAGTTGATCCGGAAGGATCGCGAGGCGGTGGCGACCGCGCTGGCGAAGCGTCTGGATCCCGCCGAGGTCACCCGGGCGCTGGACGACATCCAGCGGCTCGACCAGGAACGACGCGCCCTGATCACGGAGATCGACGCCGAGCGGCAGCGCCGCAAGGCCGAGGCGCGTGCGTACGCGGAGGCGAAACGGTCCGGCGGCACGCCGCAGCCGGTCGCCCCGGAGGCCGAGCGCAAGCAGCTCGCGGAGCTGGAGTCCCAGCTCGACGAGGTGCAGTCCCGGCTCCGCTCGGCGATGAGCGAGCTGCCGAACCTGCCCGCCGACGACGTGGTCGCCGGGGGCAAGGAGGCCAACCGGGTGGTGCGGACGTTCGGTGAGGCGCCGGCCATCGAGAAGGTACGCGACCACGTGGAGCTGAGCCGCGCGCTCGGCCTGGTCGACCACGAGCGGGGCGTGAAACTCGGCGGCTCGGGCTTCTGGATGTACACCGGTATGGGCGCCCGGCTGGAGTGGGCGCTGGTGAACTGGCTGATCGAGCAGAACATCCAGGCCGGCTACGAGTTCCTGCTCCCGCCGCACCTGCTGCTGGAGAGCGCCGGTTTCGCGGCCGGGCAGTTCCCGAAGTTCCACGACGACGTCTACCACATCGACAAGCAGTCGTCCTCGCGTGGCCAGTTCCTGCTGCCCACGGCGGAGACGGCGATCCTCGGCGCGTACCAGGACGAAATTCTGGAGACGCCGAAGCTGCCGTTGAAGGCGTTCGCGTACACGCCGTGCTACCGGCGTGAGGCGGCCGGTTCGCACTCCGACGAGCGCGGCACCGTGCGCGGCCACCAGTTCAACAAGGTGGAGATCTTCCAGTTCACGCTGCCGGAGCAGGCGGGCGAGGCGCTGGAGGCGATGGTCGGGCACGTCGAGGGCCTGGTCGGCAAGCTCGGTCTGCACTTCCAGACCAGCCTGCTCGCCGCCAGCGACGCCAGCGCCTCGATGAAGAAGACGCTCGACGTCGAGGTCTGGATGCCGAGCACCGGCAAGTACAAGGAGGTGTCGTCGGTCTCCTGGGCCGGTGACTACCAGGCCCGCCGGGCGGCGATCCGCTACCGCGAGCCGGGCGCGAAGCAGACCCGTTTCGTGCACACGCTCAACGGCTCGGCGCTCGCCACCAGCCGCCTGTTCCCGGCCATCCTGGAGCAGCACCAGCAGCCCGACGGCTCGGTGGTGGTCCCGGAGGTCCTGCGCGACAAGCTCGGCACCGACCGCCTCACCCCGCGCTGACCCGCTCCCCCGCCGCCGTCCCCGCCCCGCCCGCCGCGCCCGCCTCTCCCCCGCGATCTTGCACTTGCGGCCCGCGAGAAGTCCGCTTCACCCCTTCCGCCCGGGCACCAAGCGCAAGATCGCGGGAGCGAGGGTGCGGGCGGGCGGGGCGGGGGCGGCGGCGGGTGAGGGGTAGGGCGGCTAGGAGCAGGGCCGCCAGGACCGCGGCGAGCACGGTGGGGCCTGCGGTGTCGAGGGTCCGTACCAGGGTCTGCTGGAGCTGGGCGGCGGCGCGGATCACCGGGTCGGTGAAGGCGTCGTACCGGCCCTCGGCGAGGCGCACCTCGTACCAGCCGTACCAGGCGACGTAGCCGCCCGCGACCACGAGCACCAGGCCGCTCAGGCGCGGCGCCCACGCGCCGGCGCCGCGCAGTCGCGCCACGACCCGGCCGCGCAGCAGCGCCACGGCGAGCGCGGCCACGCCGACCACGAGCGCCATGCCCAGCGCGTACGCCCCGAACAGCGCCAGCCCGCGCAGCGGCGACCCGGCCCGCAGGCTGGTCACCACGATCGCCAGGAACGGCGCGATCGCGCAGCTCAGCGACGTGAGCGCGTACGCCGCGCCGAACAGCACCATGGACGGCCAGGTGCGGGTGAGCCGGGGCGCGGCGCGCAGCGGGCGCGGCGCGGGCAGTCGCCGCCCGGCGAGCAGCCAGCACCCGGCGAGCGTCAGCAGCACGCCGAGCGTGACGGTCAGCCACGGCAGCCGAGGGCGCAGCCAGTCCGCGGCCGGCGCCACGGCCAGCCCGAACGCGCCGAACACCAGCACGTACCCGAGGGTGAGCGCGGCTGTCGCGGTGAGCGCGCGGCCGACGGCGCCGCGCCCGTCGGCCACCAGCAAGGACAGGTACGCGGGCAGCATCGCGAAGCCGCACGGGTTGACCGCGCCGAGCATGCCCGCGGTCAGGGCGAGCAGCAGCGCGCCGGTCATCCCCGGGCCAGCGTCTCGACCTGCCGGGTGAGCGCCTCACCGTCCAGGAACCCCTGGTGGACGACCCGGCCGGTCCGGTCCAGGACGACGAACGTGCTCTGCTCGGTCACCTTGAACCGGCGCCACAGCGCACCCTTCCGGTCGTCGATCTGGATCGTGCCGTCCAGGTCGAACTCGGTGACGAAGTCCTTCATCGCCTTCTGCTCGCCGAGCCCGGCGACGCCGACGATCGGGACCGTGTCCCGGTAGGCGGGGGCGATCTCGGCCACTGTCCACGCCTGGCTGGCGCAGGTGGCGCACCAGGGCGCCCAGAACCAGAGCAGCACCGGCCGCCCGGCCAGGTCGGCGGCGGAGAACGCCGTACCGTCGAGGGTTTTGCCGGTGAACGACAGCGTGGCCGGCACCGGACCCGGTGGCGCGGACGTCGGCCCGCCCGGCGTCGCGGCCGGGGACGCGACGTCCGAGGGCACTGCGGCCGGGGCCGCGGGTGGCACCGCGCCGGCCTCGGGTCCGGCCGCGCAGCCAGTGGCGGCGGCGAGCGTGGCGGCCAGTACGACGGCGGCGGTCACACGAGCGGCGGTACGCATCGGCGGCTCCTGGTTCTATTCGGCCCGGACCAGGCGAAGCGCGAGTTCGGGACAGACCTTTACCGCCTTGAGCGCGCCCTCGCGCAGCCACGTCGGCACCGGGGTGGGCGGGAACGCCGGGTATCCGTTGCCGTCGAGCCGGATGAAGTCCGGCACCACGTGCGCGCAGAGCCCGTGCCCGTCGCAGCGGGACCAGTCGAGCGTGAGCTTCTGCGGGTTGCCGTCGGGCGCTCCGGGCAGGCCCATCATGCCCTTGACCCGCTTGCCGCAGCCCTCGCCGGTGGCGTGCAGCCGCAGGTCGTCGGCGAACACCTCCATGGCGGACAGTGCGAACCGGGCGGTGCCGTCCGGGTGGCTGCACGCGCCGCGTCCCTTGACGTCGCCAGCTGCGGCCCGGACCAGTTCGACCGGCGCGCTGCCGGAGACCGCGAGGTCGACCGAGCGGGCCAGGTCGGGCAGGCCCATCTTGCACGGGCCGCACTGCCCGGCGGACTCGCCGGCCAGGTAGCGCACGACCTGGGCGGCCTCGCCGAGCGGGCAGGTGTCGGCGCCGAGCGGCACGATGATGCCGGCGCCGAGCGTGCCGCCGACGGCGGTGAGCCCCTTGCGGGACACCTCGGCCCGCTCCGCCGCCGCCGCGGTGATCCACTTTCCGTGGTAGCCGCCCATCAGGATGCCGGGGCCGGGCGGCACCTCGCAGAGTTCGAGGATCTCGCGCAGCGGGGTGCCGGCGGCGCACTCCACCACGGCGGGCCGCTTGGCCGATCCGGTGACGGTGAGCAGCACGGTGCCGGGCTCGTCGTCGGTGCCGAGCGCGGCGTACTCGTACGGGCCGATGCGGGCGGCGACGGCGAGCTGGGAGTACGTCTCGGCGTTCGACAGCAGGGTGGGCAGCCCGCCGACGCCGGAGTCGCTGGAGCGCTTCTTGGTGCCGGGCGGGATGTGCGGCAGGCCGTTGATGCCGTTGACGAGCGCGCCGCCCTCGCCGGAGATGAACCGGTGCGGCACCGTGACGATGGTGGTCGGCACCGGCATCCGCCGTTCCTGCAACGCCTCGGCCAGTGAGGGCCGGCCCACGTCGTCGTCGGCGACGCCGATGACGATCTCCTCCGCGTCCAGCGCGAACGCGGCCAGCGCGGCGCCGTCCAGGATGAGGTGCGGGGCGCGGGTGAGCAGCACCTTGTCCTTCCAGCTGGCCGGTTCCCCCTCGGTGGCGTTGACGACCACCACGGCGGAGAGGTCCTGCCGTTCGCAGGACTCCAGCACCGCGCGCAGCTTGCGGGCGAACGGGAAGCCCGCGCCGCCCTTGCCCTTGAGGTCGATCGCCTCGGCGAGCCGCAGCAGCGCCGCCGGTTCCATCGGGCCGATCGGGCCGTGCACCTCTTCGTGGGCGAGCAGGTCGAGCCGGCCGAACTCGGCGAAGCCGGCGGTCAGGCGGGGCTCGCCGACGCAGGCGACCGGCGGGACGGTCCGCGTCACCGGGCCTCACCCCGCAGCCCGGCCCAGTACGCCCCGTCGACCGCGTCCGCGTCGGCCCGCTTGCGACGGGACCGGCTGTCCTTGCCGGCCCGCATGGCGCGGCGGGAGGCGAGGTCGACGAGCGTCGGGGTGTCGTCCACGAACGCCTCGTCGGCGTCGTAGCGGGCCGGCGGGCGCCAGTAGTCCGGCTCCTCCGGCACGTCCTCCTCGTCCCGGTAGCGCCGGCCGGACCCGCTGAGCGGCTCCGCCGACATCGGGCTGACGGAGATCGGCCCGGCCGAGATCGGCTCACCGGAGACCGGGCGGGTCTCCCAGCGGCGCGGGCTGTCCCACGGCTCCTCCGGCTCGTTGCCGGGTCGCGGCGGCGCGGAGTAGCGGGCCACCTCGGCCGGGGTGGCGTACCGGCTGCTGTCCGGCGGGGCGGAGTGGCGGCCCCCGGTGTCCGGGGGCGCGGAGTGGCGGCCCCCGCTCTCCGGCGGCGCCGAGTACTGGGCGGCGAGTTCCTCGTCGGCCCGGGATCGGCGAGCGACCCGTTCCTCGTCCCGCCGGGACCGGCGGCGCACCCGCTCCTCGTCGGTCCGGGACCGGCGGCCCGCCGGCTCCTCGTCGGAGCGGCGACGACGGCGGGACCGTTCGGCGTCGGACCGGCGTGCCGGCACCAGTTCCTCGTCGCGGTCGAGGAGGACCGGCTCGCGCTCCTCCTCGCGTACCCGGACGGCGACCCGCTCCTCGTCGCGGCGGCGGGCGGCGGCCGCGCGGACCGGTTCGCGCAGCGACCCGGGTTCCGGCACCACGGGTACGGCGAACCGCTCGGGGTCGCGGCGCCGGGCGGTGCCGGCCGGCGCGGTCCAGGTGGCGGTCGCCTCGGCCCAGCGGCCCTTGCCGGCGCCGCTGTCCTCCTTGGCGGTGGCCTTCTTGCGGGTGATCGCGGCGAACACGCCGGTCCGCTCCTCGCCCTTGCCGGCCATGGCCTTGTTGAGCGCGGCGGCCTGGTGCTGTTCCCGGCTGCGCTTGCCCAGGTGGACGGAGAGCCGCACCATCAGCGCCAGCACCACTGCCAGTATGCAGGCGAGGTAGCTGAGCAGCACCCAGGTCGCCGCGGGCCGGCCGGCGTTGAGGCCGTGCACCAGCGCGAACGGCCAGGACACGTACGCCATCGAGTGCAGCGCCCGCCAGAACCACTTGGGACCGACTCCGGCGAACCGGACCCGGACGATTCCGGTCCAGAGCACGCCCACCATCAGCAGCGCGGCGACGGTGCCCAGTCCGACGTAGAGGCCGGTGCCGCCGATGAACGGCACCACCGCGTCGGTGGGTCCGGCCCGGCCGATCGCCACCTTGGTGATGACGTGGAAGACCAGTCCGGCGACACCGAGCACGCCGGTGGCGCGGTGCGCCGACTGGAGCAGCACGCGGTGCCGGATGAGCAGCACGAGGCGGTCGGTGGCCAGCAGGCCCAGCATCACTGTGATGCTGAGCGCGACCAGGGCGACCACCCCGGCGAAGAACTCGGTGAAGAAGAATCCGTACGAGTACATGAGCCCGCCGGCGCCGGCCAGCTCCACTCCGGCCCACGCGAGGCCGAGGGCGGAAGCGGTCAGCGCCGCGATCGCGGACTTCGACATGGTCCGGGCACCACGGCTGCTGGTGGTGGTCCGGACGGTCGTCGTCTTCTCGTTCTGCTGTGCCCGGGCCATCTGCTCCTCGATCGTCTCACGGCGGCGCCCCCACCGACCGACCCTGCTCCCACCTCAGGTACGGAGGGAGCGCGCGCACGGATCACGTCCGGTGGCGAATTTCTCGGCCGGTTTTTCGAACCGTCCGCACCGGACGCGCGTGTCGCGCGTGACGCAACGACGGATGCCCATACGTTGACAGACTTTGCAACAAGCTCGTAACCTTGCCGCAAAATTTCAGTCTGGTTGCAAGACGCCAGCACTGATACAGGCTCCACTCCCCCGCATCCCCGCACCCCGCAGGAGTCCTGATGCATCGACGCCGATGCCGCGCCGCCGCGCTCGCCCTGGGTCTGGCCGCCAGCCTGCTGGTCCCCGTCGCCGCCGCGGCACCCCCGGCCGCCGCCGCCACCCCGGGCGCCAAGAAGGTCATCGTCCAGCTCTTCGAGTGGAACTGGGCCTCGGTGGCCGCCGAGTGCACCAGCACGCTGGGCCCGAAGGGCTACGGCTACGTGCAGGTGTCACCACCGCAGGAGCACGTCAACAGCAGCCAGTGGTGGGTGTCCTACCAGCCGGTCAGCTACCGGATCGAGTCCCGCAAGGGCACCCGCGCGCAGTTCCAGTCCATGGTGAACACGTGCCACGCGGCGGGCGTGAAGGTGATCGTCGACGCCGTGGTCAACCACATGTCCGGCCAGGAGAACGGCGGCACCGGCTGGGCCGGCTCGTCGTACGGCCACTACAACTACCCGGGCGTCTACTCGGCGCAGGACTTCCACTACTGCGGGCGCAACGGCAACAACGACATCGCCAACTACAACGACCGGTACGAGGTGCAGAACTGCGAGCTGGTCAACCTGGCCGACCTCAAGACCGAGTCGGAGTACGTGCGCGGCCGGCTCGCCGCGTACCTCAACGACCTGCTCTCCCTCGGCGTCGACGGCTTCCGCCTCGACGGCAGCAAGCACATGCCGGCCGCCGACATCGCCGCGATCAAGGCCAAGCTGAACCGCAGCGCGTACCTGGTGCAGGAGGTCATCTACGGCGCGGGCGAGCCGATCCAGCCGACCGAGTACACCGGCAACGGTGACGTGCACGAGTTCCGGTACGGCAAGGACCTGGCCCGGATGTTCAACAACGAGCGGCTCGCGTACCTGAAGAACTTCGGCGAGTCCTGGGGCTACCTGTCGAGCGCGAAGGCGGTGGTCTTCACCGACAACCACGACACCCAGCGCGAGGGTGGCGTGCTCACCTACCGCGACCGCGGCGCGTACGCCCTCGCCAACGCGTTCATGCTGGCCTGGCCGTACGGCACGCCGGCGGTGATGTCGAGCTTCACCTACAGCGGCCGGGACCAGGGCCCGCCCGCCGACGGCAGCAACCGGATCACCAACGTCACCTGCTACTCGGGCTGGGAGTGCGAGCACCGCTGGCCGGTCATCGCCAACATGGTCGGCTTCCGCAACGCCACCGAGGGCGCCGGGGTCTCCAACTGGTACGACAACGGCTACCAGCACATCGCGTTCAGCCGTACCGGCAAGGGCTACCTGACGATCAACGACGAGGGCGCAGCCGTGAACGGGCGCTCGTACTACACCGGCCTGCCGGCCGGCCGCTACTGCGACGTCGTCCACGGCACGTTCAGCAACGGCTCGTGCAGCGGGCCGGTGATCACGGTGGACTCGTCCGGCTGGTTCGCCGCGAACATCGCCGCGCACGACGCGATCGCCATCCACATCGGCGCGAAGCTCAGCTGAGCCACCCGGGCCGCGAAGCCCTCGTACCCGTAGTACCGGGTACGAGGGCTTCCGGTCAGTTACAGTCAGTTTCGTGCTGTTCGACCGGTTTGCCACACGCCGGCCTCCCGGCTGGCTGATCGCCGCGCTCGCCGTACCGCTGCTGCTCGTCACCGCGCTGCTGGTCGGCCGCGCGCTCACCGCCACGCCCGCGCGCCCGTCCGCGCCGGCCGCCGCCGCGCCCTCGGCCACGACTGCCGCGCCGAGCCCGTCGCCGTATGAGTCGGTGCCGCCCGCCGCGCCCCCGCCGGACGACCTGCCGGTGGTCACCTACGACCCGGCGCCGCGCGGCTTCCCGCCCGACCCGGACCCGGCCGACACTCGCCCGCTCAGCGAAGGGCTGCGCCCGAACCGGAACGTGGCCGCGTACGACGCGCCCGGCGGCCGTCCGCTGGCCTTCCTCGCGCCGACCATCAGCGGCGTACGGCTCACCGTGCCGATCGTCGAACGCCGCTCCGGCTGGACCGCGGTGCTGCTCCCGTCGGCCAACCGCACCATCGCCTGGCTGCCGTCGGGCGGCTGGACCACAGTGGCGCTGCGCGACCAGATCGTGGTGGAACGGCGCACCCACCGGCTCACCTGGCAGCGCGACGGGCGCGCGATGCGCACCTGGCCGGTCAGTCTCGGCATGTCCGGCCAGCTCACGCCGCTGGGCCGCACGTTCGTGCTGGGCCGCACCCCGCCTCCGGAGGCCGTCTACGGCGGCGTCGACATCTTCGCGCTCGGCGCGATCCCCGACGACCCGGACGCGGTGCCGACCGGCCTGCGCGGCGCCCACATCGGACTGCACAGCTGGTACAACGACGACACGCTCGGCAAGAACGTCACGAACGGCTGCATCCGGCTGACCCGCAGCGCTCAGCGTCTGCTGCTGACCGAGGTCGAGCCGGGCACCGCCTTCGTGGTGGTCGACCGCCTGCCCTGAGCCGGCTCAGCCCAGCAGCCAGCCGTTCGCCTCGGCCACCCGCACCGCGTCGGCCCGGTTGCGGGCGCCGGTCTTGCCGATCGCGGCGGAGAGATGATTGCGAACAGTCCCCTCGGACAGGTGCAACGTCGCCGCCAGCTCGGCAACCGTGCCGCCGCCGCGCGCCGTACGCAGCACCTCGGTCTCCCGCTCGGTGAGCGGGCTCGGCCCGGTGGCCAGCGTCTCGGCGGCGAGCGCCGGGTCGACCACCCGCAGCCCGGCGTGTACCCGGCGGACCGCGTCGGCGAGCTGCCGGGCCGGGGTGTCCTTGACGACGAACCCGTTCGCGCCCGCCTCCATTGCCCGGCGCAGGTAGCCGGGACGCCCGAACGTGGTCACCACGAGCACCCGGCAGGACGGCAGGGCGGCCCGCAGCGCGGCGGTGGCGGCCACCCCGTCCAGGCCCGGCATCTCCACGTCGAGCAGCGCCACGTCCGGGCCGGAGCGCAGCGCCTCGGGCACCACCTCGTCGCCGCGGCTCACCTCGGCCACCACCGTCAGGTCCGGCTCCAGCGACAGCAGCGCCGCCAGCGCGCCACGCACCAGCGCCTGGTCGTCGGCGAGCAGCAGCCTGATCGGCTCGGTCACCGGTGGGTCCCTCCGTCCGGATCCGCCGCGGGCACCGTCACCCGCAGCAGGAGGCCACGCCCGTCGTCCGGCCGCGCCACGGTCACAGTGGCGTCCAGCCGCCGGGCGCGTTCGCGCAGCCCGGCCAGGCCGTGCCCGGCCGTCGTGCCCCGCTGGTCCGCCGGGCCCCGGCCGTCGTCGCGTACCTCCACCGCCGACGGCTCCACCCGGATGACGCAGCGCCGGGCGCCGCTGTGCCGCACCACGTTCGTCACCCCCTCGCGGACCGCCCAGCCGAACAGCTCGTCGCGGTCCGCCGGCAGCGACGGCACCGACTCCGGCAGCTCCGCGACGACGCCCGCGGCGGCGAGCGCCGACCGCGCGCCGGCCAGTTCGGAGGCCAGATCCACCCCGCGGTACGCCCCGACGGTGCCCCGCACGTCGGCCAGCGCCTCCCGGGCCAGCCGCTCCACGTCGGCGATCTCGGCGGCGGCGCGGGCCGGGTCCAGCTCCATCAGCCGGCCGGCCAGTTCCGCCTTGACCGCCACCACTGTGAGCGAGTGCCCGAGGATGTCGTGCAGGTCCCGGGCGGCGCGGGCGCGTTCCTCGGCCACCGCCAGCCGGCGGATCTCCTGCTGCGCGGCGCGGAGTTCGCCGTTGCGCTGGGCCAGCCGGCTCACCCCGAACATCGCGAACGAGGCGAGCAGCACCGCGAACACGACTGTGCTCTCCGACTCCCAGCCGGGCACCAGACGGGCGGTGACCGGCCCGGCCGCCGCGGCCAGCAGCACCACGACCAGCGCCTCCACCGAGGGCAGCAGGAACACCGCCGCGGCGCCCACGAACACGAGCGTGGTCAGCCAGTCGCCGCCGGTGCCGGGGATGCTCGCCAGCCCGATCGCGAGCAGCACGGCGACGAGCAGCCGGGCCCGGGCGGGCGGGACCGACAGGTTGCGCTGCCTGCGGGCCCGGGCCCACTCGAAGATCAGCACGTACGCCACGCCGAACGCGACGAGCGCGCCGATCCCGACCAGCCGCCGCCACGGTTGCGGCTGCTGCAGTGCGGTGCGGAGCGGAATGTTGAGGAAGAACAGCCAGACCGCCGCCAGCAGCCAGCCGGTGAACCGCCAGTGGCGGCTCACCGGCCGGGCCGGACCGGGCTGCGGCGTCACGCCGACCACGCTAGACCCCGCTCAGACCCGGGTGGTGTCCCGGCGGAACAGCCGGGCCGCGCCGAGGCCGAAGAACGCGGTCCAGGCGGTCACGTTGGCGACCGCCGCCCAGTCCACCCCGGTGCCGGTCAGCGGCGCGCGGGCGAGCTGACCGACCCCGTACACCGGGGTGAACTTGGCGATCTGCTGCATGACGTCGGGCAGCAGATCCAGCGGGACGAACAGGCCACCGAGCATGGCCAGGATGGCCAGCGCCGGGCCCATGAACTGCATGACGTTCTCGGCCGGGGCGAGGTAGCCGACGAACAGCCCGAACGCGGCGAAGACCAGCGAGCCGATCCAGGCGGTCAGGCCGGACTCCACCCAGACGTGGGCCGGAAGCCGGACCCCGGAGGCGGCGCCGACGGCGAACTCCACGAGTACGCCGAGCAGGCCGAGCACCATCGCGGTGGCCACCTTCGTCGCCACGTACGCGGCGGGCCGCAGCGGGGTCAGCCGCAGTTGCCGGCTCCAGCCCAGCGCGCGTTCGGTGGCGACAGCCGCCCCGGCGCTCGTGGTGGCCACCATGGCCGCGTACACGGCCAGACTGATCATGATCCAGCCGGTGACCGGCAGCCCATTGTCGAGCTTCTCGCCGCGCGTGGGCAGCCCGAACAGCAGGAAGAACACGGCCGGCATGACCAGGATGAACAGCAGCGTGCGCCGGTTGCGCAGCACCCGGCGGATCTCGATGGCGAGCACCGGCGCGCAGAAGCCGCCGAGCGCCGGTGGCCGGCGGTCGGCCCGGCGGGTGTCGGTGGTGGACGAGGTCGTGGCGGTCATGGCAAGGCTCCCCGGTTCAGGCGGTCAGGGTGAGGAACGCGTCCTCGAGGTTGCGTGAAGTGATCTCCAGGTCCCGGGCGCCGGTGCGGGTCAGCAGGTGCCGGGCCACCACGTCGGAGTCCTCGCTGTGCACGAGGACCACGTCACCGCGTACCTCGACCGAGCGCACGCCCGGCAGCGCGGCGAGCGCGGCCTGGTCGGCGCCCGGCAGCGTGGCCCGCACGACCCGGCCGGCGGCCAGGTTCTTGATCTCGGCGGTGGTGCCGTCGGCGACCACACGGCCCTGGCGGATCAGCACGATCCGGTCCGCGTACGCGTCGGCCTCGTCGAGGTAGTGGGTGGCGAACAGGACGGTCCGGCCGGAGCGGGCATCGGCCCGGATCGCCTGCCAGAAGTCGCGGCGGCCCTCGACGTCCATGCCGGTGGTCGGCTCGTCCAGCACCATCAGGTCCGGGTCGGGCAGCAACGCGAGCGCGAACCGCAGACGCTGCTGCTGCCCGCCCGAGCACTTGCCCACCGCCCGGCCGCCGATCCCGGCGATGCCGGCGCGCTCCAGCACCTCCGCCACCGGCCGGGTGTGGCCGTAGAAGTGCGCGGTCATGCGTACCGTCTCGGCGACGGTGAGGTCCTTGAGCAGGCCGCCGGTCTGCATCACCGCGGCGACCCGGCCGAGCCGGACGGCGTCGGCCGGGTCGCCGCCGAAGAGGCGGACGGTGCCGGCGTCCGGGCGGGCCAGGCCGAGCAGCATGTCGACTGTGGTGGTCTTGCCGGCGCCGTTGGGGCCGAGGAACGCCACCACCTCACCGGGGGCGATCCGCAGGTCGAGCCCGTCGACGGCAGTCACCGGGCCGAAGGTCTTGGTGAGTCCGGCCAGGTCCACGGCCGGTGCGGGTTCGGTCATGTCCCGATGCTCCGGCGTGCGGTGTCCGGTTCCCCGGAGCGCCAGTCACCTTCCGGCCGTGACATTTGTCAGGGCGGAGTGAGGACCGCGCCGGGCGGGGTATGCCGCGGCATGAGCGCACCGACGGGACGGGTCGACACGATCGTGCTCATCCACGGCCTCTGGATGACCTCGCGGAGCTGGGAGCACTGGGCGCAGCGGTACGCCGAGCGCGGCTTCCAGGTGCTCACGCCCGCCTGGCCCGGCATGGACCGCGAGGTGGAGGAGCTGCGGGCCGACCCGGCGCCGATCGCCGCGCAGCGGATCGCCGACATCGCCGAGCACTACGCGGCGATCGTCCGGGACCTGCCGCGCCCGCCGATCATCATGGGCCACTCGTTCGGCGGCCTGATCGCCCAGTTGCTGGCGGACCGGCACCTCGGCGCCGCGGTGGTCGCCGTGCACCCCGCGCCGGTACGGGGCGTGCTCAAGCTGCCGCCCAGCACGCTGCGATCCGGGTACTCCATCCTGCACAACCCGGCGAACCGGCACCGCGCCGTGCCGTTCACGCCGGAGGACTTCCGGTACGCCTTCGGCAACACCATCAGCCAGGAGCAGTCCGACGCAGCCTGGGAGCGGTACGCCGTACCGGGCGCCGGCCACGTGCTGTTCGAGGCGGCGTTCGCCAACCTGGACCCGAAGTCGGCCACCGAGATCGACAAGAAGCGCAGCGACCGCGCCCCGCTGCTGATCACCGCGGGCGGTGAGGACCACGTGGTGCCGGCGACCCTGGCCAGCTCGATCGCCAACCTCTACCGGAGTTCGACGGCGCTCACCGGCTACCGGGAGTTCCCCGGCCGGTCGCACTTCGTCGGCGGCGAGCCGGGCTGGGAGGAAGAGGCGGACTACGCGCTGGAGTGGGCGGTCGAGGCGGCGAACGAGTTCTCCCCGACAGTGGTCGCCGAGGCCCCTCGACGCCGCTGACCCCGGCGGGTGCTCATCGCGGCCGGAACCGCCGGGAGCACTCACCGTCGTGTCCGGGCCGAAGCAGGCACCGCTGCCCCCCGGGCAGCAACCGGTCGCAGAACACCCAGTGGCGCACGTTCTGGTCGTCCTCCGCCGAGACAGTGGTGCCGCCGGGCTCGGTCTGTGGCAGGACGTGCGTCCAGTGCGCCACCACCCGGGCCAGCCGCTGAGCGGAGAGCAGGTCGTTGACCACGACCGGCAGGTGGATCACCCAGCGCTCGGTCACCTGTCGCACCCCCGCTCGTTGCGTGCCCGGGCCTGCTCCGACTGCCAGCGGCGCAGCGCGTTCTTGACCCGGTCCGTCTCGCGGCGGCTCTGCGCCAGCGCGTCGTAGACGGCGGCCAGGTCACCGGCGACGCGGTCGAGGAACTCCCGCACCTCCTGCGGGTCGAGCCCGCGCCGGCCCAGCGGGGTCGTCCGGAAGCTCCGCTCACGCACCTGCCACGGGCGCAGGGGCTGGTAGGCGGACGAGCGGTAGCAGGTCGATCCGAGGACCGTCCGCCGGCGACCTCGGACCCGCCGCAGGAAGACACGCATGACAAGACCTGCCTCTCACCGTCGAGATCGAACCGTGGAAGAGGTGGGCCCACCGACCCGCCCCGCACCGGCGGACCCACCCCGGCACCTGCCACCGCAGCTTCGACCAGCAGTACGTCAGCAGGGCACACATGGCCACTGAGCAGCGAGAACTCCACAGTGGCTGCAGGGGAAGTGAAGCACTGGACTTCCGTAATTGCAACATCGCAATAGCGCTGTCTAGATAGCAATCTAGCCAAAGAGAAGTACTCCCTGTGACATGTCTATTGATTGTGAGACACTACGGCGCTTCAATTGGACGTCCGCTTGTTGAGGAACAACCACAGTCGGAGGCAGCGCGTGTCACAAGGAGTCACCGGCTCGACGATGTTGCGACGGCAGATCGGCCGTAAGTTCGAGTCACTGCGCAAAGCCGCAGGACTGACGATGGAGCAGGCTGCGGAACGCCTGGACCGAGCACGGGCGACGTTGCATCGGATCGAGAACGGCGCCGAGCACGTCCGCTTCCGACAGGCAGACGTACAACAGATGCTCGACCTCTACGGCGCGTCCGCCGACGACCGCGAGCTACTGCTCGCCCTGACGGCAGCCACCAGAGAGAACAAGAACTGGTGGCACGACTATGTCGGCTCGGGCCTACCGCGTTGGTTCCAGCTCTACATCGGACTCGAAGCTGCCGCATCCACCATCCGGCAATACGAGGCCGAACTGGTTCCCGGCCTGCTCCAAACGCGCGCCTACGCCGAGGAGGTCTTCCGAACACCTGGCGGTTCGATCGATGCCAAGGACAGCGGCGAGCGGCAGCGGGCGGTCCAACTGCGCGTCGAGCGGCAGGCACTCCTCACCCGATTCTCCGCGCCGCAACTCAGCGTGATAATCAACGAGGCCGTCTTGCGCCGGCCCGTCGGCAGCGCCAGGATCATGGCCGAACAACTCCACCAGATCCTGAAGGCCGCAGAGCTACCCAACGTGACCATCCGGGTGCTGGAATTTTCTGCCGGGCTGCATGCCGGGGCCATGGCGGGAGCGTTCTCGATCTTGGGCTTCCCCAAGGACAGCAACGGCAGGGAGGTGGAACCACCGGTGGCCTACCTGGAGGCAGCGACCGGAGCGATCTACCTCGACAAGCCGCACGAGACGTCCGCCTACGACACCATCTGGGCCGACATGGCGAGCCGCGCCCTCACTGAGTCCCGAACGAAGACCCTGATCGAACAAGTCGCAGAGGAGTACTCCCGTGCCTGACCTGACCGGTGCCGTCTGGCGCAAGTCAAGCCGCAGCAACAACGGCGGCAACTGCGTCGAGGTCGCCGACAACCTGAGTGGCGTGGTCGGGCTTCGCGACAGCAAGGACCCCACCGGCCGGGCCCTCGCTTTCCCGCCGAGCAGTTGGGCCGCCTTCATCCGAGCCGTCAAGAGCGAGACCCTGAGCCGCTGAAGGGTCGCCACTCCGGCATTGGAGTGGCGGTGTCGGCGTACTGACAGTGTGCTGCGCGGCTTCCGGTGAACAACCCCAGCTACCGTGCCTTCCATGAGCCCCTCCCACGAATTCAGCGTCGATGACGTCGACGCGGCGATCGACTTCGTGATCAGGAACGGCGCGGAGGATCGCGGGCAGACCGTCTCGTATTCTCGGGTGTTCGATGCGGCAGGGCTGCCCGCGCCTCAATACCTCCACATGGACGGCGACCCTCAGCGGGTCACCGAGTTCATGGAGGCGTTTCACAACCGCTGCAAGGAACGGCAGCTCCCTCCGCTGGATGCGCTCGTCGTGCACGTCGCCGCCCGCCGAGCGGGATTCCCGGGAGCGGGCTACTTCCGGATCAACGGCCTGGCCGACCCGCTCGCGGAGCGCGCCAAGCTGGAGGCCGTGACGGCGAGCGTCCGGTTCTGGGAGGAGCAGCGGGAGACCTGCAAGGGATGGGGGGTCAAGAGCCGACGCGGTCATCTGTGATGCCGTGCAGGTGGTTCCGGCACTCGGGCGACGACCGTCGCTGCCCGCCACGGCATCGACCACAATGGTCGGTAGGTGCAACGATGCGACAATGATTCGGCTGATCGCGGACGATACCTGGGACGGCCTCGACAGCTACCTGCGTCAGGCCACCCGGAAACGGGCCGCCATCGCCTACATCGGGTCGGCCGCCGCTGAACTGCTCAAGCTCGTCCATGGTGATCTGATCATCGTTAACGGGTCCGACGCGGCGCTCCGCGGCGGTCTCGTCCATCCGACCGTTATCGACGCCTGGCTCGCCGCAGGTGTCGAGGTGCGCTCGCTCTGTGATCTACACGCCAAGGTGATGCTTCTGGAGGGCAGGCGAACCCGGGCGGTGGTCGGCTCGGCCAACGCCTCGGCCAACTCCCGGGATCAGCTACGGGAGGCCGCAGTCGTCACCGACGACAGCGGGATGTGCGCCCAGGTAGCCGATCAGTTGGATGTGTGGCAGGCCGAAAGCGACGAGATCGACGCGAATTGGCTTGTGCACGCAAGGACTGTCTACCGTCCGCCGGCTGTCGCTCCGCGGCCCCGCACCCACCGTCGACTGCCCCGCCTCTGGGTGGGCATGGCGGTCAACGAAACGACTGCGCTCCCAGGTAAAGCGGCGGTGGTTGCGGAGAGGCTGGAACAGCGACACGGACGTGGGACTGTCTTCCCTTGGTGCATGTACCGGGGCGATGAGCTGACCGTTCGCCAGGGAGACGACGTCATCATTGTCGACGTCGGTGCCGTCGAGCAGAAGCCCCGCCGCAACTCACGGACCTGGCCACCGGCCAGGGTGGCGCGAGTCGTGACCGAACCTCGACGCCGCCCGGTAGCCCTTCTGGTCTGGTCGCAGAGCGAGCCCGAGTCACGAACCTTCACGGAGGTGGAGAAGGCGGTCCAGGCAGCCGGCGGCAGGATCGATTGGGACAAGCCGTTCCAAGCCCATTCCCCCGCGGCGAAGGCCCTCCGCAAACTCTGGCCGGTCTCAGACGAGCGGCCGTAGCCCCAAGGACAAGGCTTCAGGGAGGATCCGGTGCCCACCCACCAGCAAACCCACCAAGCGGGTCGTCATCTTGCCGTCGGTCACGCCCTTCTGCGCGGCTATCGAGCGGAACTCGTCGGCGCGCAGACATTCATCAATGTCAACGGTCGCCGCGCCGCAGTGATGGTGGCGGGCAAGGGCGCCTGGATGATCGCGGACATCGGCAAGTTCACCAGCAGCACCATCGGAACGTACGTGCTGGTGGACGTCTCCAGGATTCATCCTCGATTCTTCGTCGCGCCCGGCGACGACCTCCGACGTGATGTGCGACTACGACACCAGCAGTTCATGGACCGGGTAGGCGTCAGGCCGCGCAACAGCGAGAGCCAGCACACCAAGATCGAGCCGCAGGACGTCGCCCGATGGGAGGACGACTGGGCGGCCTTCGAGCGTGCAGACGGCACGTAGACCCTGGATCCGACAAGCCTTGTATCGGCCCCACTAGGTCTCTGATCGACCGCTGGACCCGACAGGGCTCCACACGATCCTGCGCTGGCCCAACTACCTGCACGCCCTCCTCATCAGCCCTCGAATCCCCGCCGGGAGATTAGAGCGTGTCGTAGACATCGCCGCGGTGGCCGAGGTGGACCACGAGGACAATCAGTTCACGATCGCGGACGGTATAGATGATGCGGTAGTCGCCGACCCTGATGCGCAGTAGACCGGGATGTCCAGCGAGCGCCTTGACCCCGGCCGGACGGGGCTCGGTGGCCAGCGAGGCGAGGGCGGCGACAAGGCGGGCCTGCACGGGTCGATCGAGCTTGCGCAGCAATTTGGCAGCGACTCGATCGATCTGGACGGCGAAGACCGGTTCCAGTTGCGGGGTCACAGGCCGAGTTCGTCGCGCAGGTCGGCCAGCGGGACGGGGGTGTCGCCGGCTTCGATGCGGGCCAGGGCATCGCGGGCCGCCGAGACGTCCACGGCGTCCTCGCCTCGCTCGATCGCTTCGGCAAGCTCGGCCGGGACGATGGCCGCCAGGCGCTGCCCCCGGCGGGTCACGTAGGTGATCCGCCCGGCGTAGTGGGCACGCGATACGACATCCGCGAGGCTGTCTCGGGCATCGGAAATCGGGAGCTCGGCGGCGGGTTCACTCATACCCCGATCGTACAACTCGTACGACTCGTACGACTCGTACAAGTGCAGCAGTGATGTCAACTGCCCGCCCTTCCGGCCCTGGTGTGCGGGTGGGTGCGCCGGGTATGACGGAAACATGAGGGCGAGTTTCCGTCTGGGTCGGATCGCTGGCGTACCGGTCGGCGTCAACTGGAGTGTCCTGGTCATCTTCGTGCTGATCGCGTGGGCGCTGTCGGCGAGCCTGTTCCCCGCCTCGTACCCCGGTCACTCCCCCGTCGCCTACTTCGCGGCCGGCCTGGCCGCCGCCGTGGTCTTCTTCGTTGGCCTGCTCGCCCACGAGGTGGCGCACGCGGTGGTCGCCAAGCGCAACGGCATCGAGGTCGAGGGCATCACGCTTTGGCTGTTCGGCGGCGTCGCCGAGCTGAAGGGCGAGGCGAAGGACCCGGGCGCAGAGCTGCGGATCGCCGGGGTCGGGCCGCTGGTCAGCCTGCTCCTCGGCGTGTTCTTCGCGGCGATCGCGGTGGCCGTCGCCGCGGCGGGCGGGCACGGGCTGCTGCTCGGCGCGCTGGCCTGGCTGGCGGGCATCAACGTGCTGCTGGCGATCTTCAACGTGCTGCCCGCCGCCCCGCTGGACGGCGGGCGGCTGCTGCGCGCGGCGGTCTGGAAGTTCACCGGCGACCGGACCAAGGCGTCGGTGGTGGCGGCCCGCGCGGGCTGGGTGCTCGGCGTGGTGCTGATCGGGCTGGGGCTGTGGCGGTTCTTCACCGGCGCCGGGTTCGGCGGGCTCTGGCTGGCGCTGATCGGCTGGTTCCTGCTAGGCGCCGCCGGCCAGGAGGAACGCGCGGCCCGGATGGGCGACGCGCTGCGCGGCATCCGGGTGGGCGACGTGATGACGCCGCAGCCGCAGACCGCGTCCGGCGACCTCACGGTGGCCGACTTCGTCGACCACTACCTTTTCGCGTACCGGCACTCGGCGCTGCCGCTCACCGTCGACGGCAGGCCGGTCGGTCTGGTCACGCTCGCCCGGGTACGCGGCATCGCGGCGGACCGCCGCGCCTCGACCACGCTGGCCGAGGTGTCCTGCCGGGCCGACGAGCTGGTGCTCGCCCGCCCGGAAGAACAGCTCACCGACCTGCTGCCCCGGCTCAACGAGTGCACCGACGGCCGGGCGCTCGTGGTGATCGACGACCAGTTGGTCGGCATCGTCTCGCCCAGCGACATCAGCCGGGCGGTCCAGCGCGGCAGCCTGCGCCAGCAGGCGCCCGCCGGACGCTGAGCTCAGTCCCGGGGGAAGTAGCGGTCCATCTCGGCGGTGCGGAACTTCCCCTTCGGGTCGAACTCGCGCAGCAGCGCGGCGAAGTCCTCATGCCGGGGGTACGCGGCGGCCGGATCGCGCTCGAACAGCTTGCCCCAGTGCGGGCGCGGCGCGAACGGGGCGAGCCGCTCCTCCACCTCGGCCAGCACCGGCGCGACAGCCACCGGGTCACCGATCCAGGTGAAGTGCAGCGCCAGCGAGTCGCGCCGGAAGTTCGGGCTCAGCCACAGCTCGTCGGCGGCGATCGTCCGCAGCTCGCAGATCTGGAGCACGGCGGCGATCCGGTCGGCGACCGGGTCGAGCGCGGCGAGCGCCGCCGTCGCGTCGCTGCGCGCCACGTGCCACTCGGACTGCAACTCGTCGCCGCTGCTGGGCGTGAAGCCGAGCCGGAAGTGCGGCAGCCGCTCGTGCCACGGCCCCGGCTCGCCGAGCTGCGCCGTGCAGTGCTCCGGTGACATGCCGGGCACCGGGTGCCGGGGCGAGTCGGCGGCCACCGTGTCCAGCCAGTCGGCGGGCGGCGAGGCCTGGTCGGCGTACTGCTTCACCCACACCTGGTCGAAGCGCTCCGAACGCCACGAGGTGAAGACGCTGACGCTGTACGCGGCGTCCAGCGCCTCGTCCAGCGCCGCGCGGGGCAGGCCGAGGCGGACGTGCTGGCGCACCGCGTACGTGGGCACCACGTCGAGCGTGAGCCGGGTGACCACGCCCAGCGCGCCCAGGTTGACCACCAGCCCGGCGAAGCGCGGATCGGTCCGGTCGACGGTGATCAGATCGCCGTCGGCGGTGACGATTTCCAGCGCGGCGACGGCGGCGGCGAGGTTGCGGTTCCGCGCGCCGGAGCCATGGGTGGCGGTGGCGACCGAGCCGGCCACCGAGATGTGCGGCAGCGACGCGAGGTTCGCCAGCGCGTACCCCTGAGCCTGAAGCGCGGTGGCGAGGTCGCCGTAGCGGACGCCGGCCCCGACGGTGACGGTGCTGCGGTCCGGGTCGAGCGCGACGGCGGGCGGCAGGCCGTCCAGCGCGATCTGGGTGCCGGTGGTGTCGCCGAGCCGGTTGAACGAGTGGCCGGTCCCGACGGCCCGGACCAGGTCGGCGTCCGCGACCAGCCGGCGCAGCTCGTCGGTCGAGGTCGGCCGCGATCGGGTACGCGCCGACCAGCTGACGTTTCCGGCCCAGTTGGTGTCCGTCATGCGCTGCATCATCCGCCATCATGCGCCGGCAGGGTTGCCCCGGCCACTCGGCGGGAATCCTGGCGGGATGAGCAGCTACCGCGACCCGAGCCTCCGCGGCGACGTGTACCCGTCGGAGGAGGAGATCGACCCGACCGGCGTGGACCCCGACCTCACCGGCGCGGGGCCTTCCGCGACCGCGCCGGTTCCGGGGCCCACGCCGGAGCCCGAGCCCGCCCCGGTGCCCCACCCGGGGCCACCGCCGCGCCAGGCGTCGGGCCGGTCGATCGTGACCCGGCACCTGGACGGCTCCGTCGAGGTGGTGACGGACCTGGACGGCGACGGCGTGGCCGACGTGGTGCAGATCGACCTGGACGGCGACGGCGTACCGGACGTGACGTACCTGGACAGCGACCGCGACGGCCGCCTCGACACGGTCCGCCGCGCCACAGCAGGCTGACACCCGCCGCCACCCCGCCCCGCCGCGCCCCCGCCACGCCCCAGCTCGCCGATCTTGGAGTTGTGGCGCCCCGGATTGTTGCCTTATGCGGGTTTTGTCAGGGACCACAACTCCAAGATCGGCGGGGCCTCGCGAGCGGGGCGAGGGCAGCGCGGGTCAGAGCTGGGGCATCACCTCGGCGGCTACCAGCTCCAGGTGGTCCAGGTCGGCCAGGTCGAGCACCTGGAGGTAGATCCGGGAGCTGCCGGTCTCGGCGTACCTGCCGATCGTCTCGACCACCTCGGCGGGCGTGCCGGCGGCGCCGTTCGCGCGCAGCTCGTCCGGGTCGCGGCCGATCGCCTCGGCGCGGCGCTTCACCTCGGCCTCGTTGCGACCGCAGCAGAGCACGAGCGCGTTGGACCAGGCCATCGTGGACGGGTCGCGGTCGATCTCGGCGCAGGCGTCGCGTACCCGCTGGAACTGCGTGACGGTGTCCTCGACCGAGGCGAACGGCAGGTTGAACTCGTCGGCGTACCGGGCGGCCAGGCGGGGCGTGCGCTTCGGTCCCATGCCGCCGAGCAGGATCGGCGGTCGGGGGCGCTGCACCGGCTTGGGCAGCGCGGGCGAGTCACTGACCGGGTAGTACGTGCCGGGGAAGTCGAACGTGGAGCCCGCCGGGGTGGACCAGAGCCCGGTGATGACAGCGAGCTGCTCCTCCAGTCGGTCGAACCGCTCCCCCAGCGGCGGGAACGGGATGCCGTACGCGGTGTGCTCCTCGGCGTACCAGCCGGTGCCGATGCCCAGCTCGATCCGGCCGCCGCTCATCTGGTCGACCTGCGCCACGGTGATCGCCAGCGGGCCGGGCAGCCGGAACGTGGCGGCGGTCATCAGCGTGCCGAGCCGGATGCGGGTGGTGTCGCGGGCCAGACCGGCGAGCGTGGTCCACGCGTCGGTCGGGCCGGGGTCACCGCTCACCGAACCCATCTTCAGGTAGTGGTCGGAGCGGAAGAACGCGGCGAAGCCGGTCTCCTCCGCGCGGCGGGCCACCGCGAGAAGCTGGTCGTATGTGGCGCCCTGCTGGGGCTCGGTGAAGATCCGCAGTTCCATGCCCCGAGCATATGGAGCCGGCCGGGCCCCGGCAGCGCGACCTGCCATTCCTTGCCAGGCATATAACTGATGAGGCATATTGGCTGGGTGACAGTCGACGCCTTCGCCGTGCTGGCCGAGCCCTCCCGGCGCCGCATCCTGGATCGGCTGCGCCGGTCGGAGAGCAGCGTCGGCGAGCTGGTCGACGCGCTGGGCATGAGCCAGCCGGCCGTCTCCAAGCACCTGCGCGTGCTCCGTGACGCCGGCCTGGTCACCTGCCGTACCGCCGCGCAGCGGCGGATCTACCGCGTCGACCCGGCGCCGCTGCGAGCGGTGGACGACTGGCTCGGGCCGTACCGGTCGATGTGGACCGCGCACCTCGACGCCCTGGAACGCCATCTCGACAGTCAGGAGTGACAGATGGACCGCGACACGTTCCGTCCCGGCCCGCTCGCCCGAGTGGAGCTGGAACCCGCGAACGACAGGTGGGATCTGGTCTTCGTCCGCGACCTGCGGCACCCGCCGGAGAAGGTGTGGGCCGCGCTCACCGACCCGGATCAGCTCGCCGAGTGGGCGCCGTTCCTGGCCGACCGCGACCTGAGCCGCCCCGGTGACGCCGTGCTCAGCACCGTCGACGGCGAGCAGGCCCACCCGGCGCCGGCCCGGGTGCTGCGCGCCGACCGGCCACGCCTGCTGGAGTACACCTGGGGCGACGACCTGCTCCGCTGGGAGCTGACGGCTACCGGCGACGGCACCACGCTCACGCTGCGACACCGGGTCGGCGGTCCCGACCTCGCCGCGATGACTGCTGCCGGCTGGCACCTCTGCCTCGACGTCGCCGCCCGTCTGCTCGACGGCGACCCGGTCGGCCCGATCCGGGGCGCGGAGGCGAAGGACTTCGGCTGGGCGGAGCTGCGCGACGCGTACGCCGAACGCCTGAACCGCGACTGACGACGGCCGTCACCCGGTGCGGCGGCGCAGCCACCCGGCGGCGCCGCCGACCAGCGTCGTCCCGATGGTCGTGCCGATGGCCACCAGCGCCGCCCCGACCGCCCACAGGCCGGTGTCGTCGGTCGAGGCGGCGTGCACCGCCCACGGGACCGTGAACGCCACCGTCATCACTGTCGCCACCAGCCAGATGTTCAGCCACCAGCCGGCGACGGCGGCCAGCGCGCCCAGGGTCAGCACCGCGGCGGCGACCTGCCAGACCGCGTACGGCCCGCTCATGTCGCCGGTCTGCGGGTCCACGGTCCAGCCGGACTCCCAGCTCAGCCAGGCTACCCACGCGCCGGCCGTGGCCAGCGCCAGGAACAGACCGCCGAGCAGCGTACGTCTCGTTGTCACGCCTTCGATCCTGCCCGGCCGGCGGGGCGGGCGAATGAGCACGCGTACTCGATTTCCGCCTGCGCACACGACGGTGTGCGCGGCGTGTGCGCCCGGTGCCAGCGGCCCCGGCCATCGTCGGCGTCATGAGTTACGCATTCGAGGCAGAGGGCCTGGTCAAGCGGTTCGGTACGACGACCGCGCTGGCCGGGATCGACCTCGCCGCACGCCGGGGGACCGTGCTGGGGGTGCTGGGGCCCAACGGCGCCGGCAAGACCACAGCGGTGCGGATCCTCGCCACACTGTTGCGCCCGGACGAGGGGCGCGCCACTGTCGGCGGCCACGACGTGGTCACCGACGCCGCCCGGGTACGGCGGCTGATCGGGCTGACCGGCCAGTACGCCTCGGTCGACGAGGACCTGACCGGCACCCAGAACCTGGTGCTGATCGGCCGGCTGCTCGACCTGAGCCGCAACGAGGCCCGGGCGCGGGCGGCGGAGCTGCTCGCCTGGTTCGGCCTGACCGACGCGGCCGGACGCCCGGCCAAGACGTACTCCGGTGGCATGCGCCGCCGCCTGGACCTGGCCGCGAGCCTGGTCGGCCGACCGGAGGTGATCTACCTGGACGAGCCGACGACCGGGCTGGACCCGGCCAAGCGGGAGGAGATGTGGGGCGTGGTCCGCTCGCTCGTCGACGACGGGTCGACGGTGCTGCTGACCACGCAGTACCTGGACGAGGCGGACGCGCTCGCCGACGAGATCTCGGTGATCGACCACGGGCGGGTGATCGCGCACGGTACGCCGGGCGAGCTGAAGCGGATCGCCGGCAGTCAGACGATCGTGGTCCGGCCGACCGATCCGGGCCGGATCGGCGCGGTCGCCGAGATCCTGCGCGCCGCCACCGGGACCGATCCCGAGCTGCCCCGGCCGGGCGTGCTCACCGTGCCGGTGGACGACGACGCCACCTTCACCGGCGTGGTCCGCCGGCTCGATGACGCCGGCATCGGGGTGGTCGAACTGGCGCTGCGGCTGCCCAGCCTCGACGAGGTGTTCTTCACGTTGACCGGCCACGGCGCCGAGGAGCCCACGGAGGTGGCGGCATGACCACGACGACCCGTACGGCGGCGACGCCGTCCCGGACCGGCGCCACCCACACCGCGGCCCGTCCGTTCGGGCTGGTCCGGCACAGTCTCGCGCTGGCCGGCCGCAGCCTGGTCAAGACGATCAGGACGCCGGAGCAACTGCTCGACGTCACGCTCCAGCCGATCGTCTTCGTGCTGATCTTCGTCTACCTGCTCGGCGGCGCGGTCGCCGGCTCGCAGCACGAGTACCTGCAGTTCCTGCTGCCCGCGATCATGGTGCAGACCGTGCTGTTCGCGTCCATCGCGACAGGCGTCAGCCTCAACACCGACGTGGAGAAGGGCGTCTTCGACAGGTTCCGCAGCCTGCCCATCGCCCGGTCCGCGCCGCTCGTCGGCTCGGTGGTCGGCGACCTGGTCCGGTTCGTGGTCTCCATCGTGGTGCTGCTGGGGTTCGGGTACGCGCTCGGCTTCCGGATCGGCACCGATCCGCTGTCCGCGCTCGCCGCCTGCCTGCTCACCATCGCGTTCGCGTTCGCGGTCAGCTGGATCGGTGTGCTGCTCGGGGTGCTGATGCGCAGCCCGGGCGCGGTGCAGGGCACGGCGTTCCTGCTGCTGTTCCCGCTGACCTTCGGCACCAACATGATGGTGCCGACGGACACGCTGCCCGGCTGGTTGCAGTGGTGGGTCGGGGTCAACCCGGTGGCCGACGTGATGGAGGCGGCGCGGGGTCTGATGATCGGTGGCCCGGTGGCCGGGCCGGTGACCCGGTCGTTGCTCTGGACCGTGGCGATCATCGCGGTGTTCGCGCCGCTCGCCGTCCGCGCCTACCGCCGCCGCGCCTGACCGGACCGCACGACGATCACCGAGCCGGGTCGCCGCCCACGAACGCGAGGGCGTCGGCCCGGCTGCGGCCGTGACCCCGGGCGTACGCGGCGGCGTATCCGTCCTCGCCCAGCTCGGCGCGCAGCCGCTCGGCGAGCCGCTGCGCGTCGGGGTTGGAGCGGTCCGGCCGCCCGCGCAGCGAGTCGGAGACGCCGAGCAGTTCGGCCGCCCGCTCGTACCGGCCCTCCGCCTCCGCCAGCGCCACCCGGCCAACCGTGATGATCGCGACCACCGGCATGTCCCGGGCGGCGAGGCTGCGGGTGGTCGCCTCGTCGAGGCAGCGGCGCGCTCCCGGCAGGTCACCGCGGGCAAGCGCCAGATGGCCCGTCTCGGCCAGCAGCAGGGCGCGGAACTGCGGGGCGACAAGCGGCGTCTCGGCCTGGCGGCGCATCGCCTCGGCGAGGCACTCCTGCGCCTCGTCCAGCGAGCCCTCGGAGCGGGCGATGCTGCCGAGCATCATCAGCCCGAACGCGCCGTCCCGGCCGTCCCGGTCGGTCACGAACCGGCGCAGCTCGGCCTTGGCGCCGGCCACGTCGCCGGAGCGGGCGCGGATGGCGGCGAGCCAGATCAGCTGGAAGCCCGGCTCCGAGGCCGGGTTGAGTTCCCGGGCCAGCCGCACCGACTCCTCCAGCGCCGCGGTCGCCGCGTCGAAGTCGCCGCGTTTGGTGAGCGCGTCCGCGTACTCGCTGAGCACGTGCGACAGGCTCATCCGCTCGCCGACCGCGCGCAGCTCCGCGGCGGCGACGGTCAGGTCACGCAGCATGCCCTCGGCGTCGCCGTCGTTCTCCTTGAACTTGCCGCGCATCCCCAGCAACGTGCCGTCGGTCCACGGGTCGGGGTGCCCGCGCGCCCGGTCGATCGCCGCGATCCCGGCCGCCGTGTCGTCGCCGAAGATCGACAGCATCGGTGCGAGCAGCCCCACGATCGGATGTTTGGTCCCCTCCGCCGCCCGCAGGGTCGTGGTCAGCTCGGCGATCTGCTCCGGCGTCGGCCCCTGCTCGCCGCGTGCCAGCTCCGCGCCGATGCGGATGGCGAGCACCACCGCCCGCTCCTCCGCCGGCGCCGGGCCGGGCAGCGCCAGCGCGCGGGCCAGCACGTCACCGCCGATGCCGCCGTCGTCGCCCCAGATCACCAGCGGCAACGCCAGCCCCGCGCCGATCCGCAGCGCGGTGTCGGCGTCACCGGCGTCGCAGGCGTAGTGCAGCGCGCCGACGACGTTCTCCCGTTCCGCCTCCAGCAGCCGCAGCCACGGCAGCTGACCGGCGGTGCGCAGGTGCGGCTCCGCGGTCCGGACCAGCTCCCGGAAGTACGCGGCGTGCGCGGCGCGCGCCCCGGCCGTCGCCCCGGCGGCGGCGAGCCGTTCCAGCCCGTACTCCCGGATGGTCTCCAGCATCCGGAACCGCCCGTCGCCGACGACCTGGAGCAGCGACTTGTCCACGAGCGCGTCGAGCAGCGCGGCGGCGGCCGGGCCGGCGACGCCGGCGGCCGAGTCGGCGGTGACCGACGCCGGGAAGACCGCGAGCCGTTCGGCGAGCCGCCGCTCGTCGTCGGTGAGCAGCCCCCAGCTCCAGTCCACCACCGCCCGCAGCGTGCGGTGCCGGGGCAGCGCGGTGCGGCTGCCGCCGGTCAGCAGCCGGAACCGGTCGTCCAGGCCGGCCGCGACCTGCTGCGGCGACAGCGTGCGCAGCCGCGCCGCGGCGAGTTCGATGGCCAGCGGCAGGCCGTCGAGCCGCCGGCAGATCTCCACCACGGCCGCCACGTTGTCGCCGGTCACCGCGAACCCGGCCCGCACTGCTGCGGCCCGGTCGCGCAGCAACTGCACCGACGGGTACGCGAGCGCGTCGTCCGGCGTGGCGTCCGCCGGTGGCAGCCGCAACGGCGGTACGGGGTCCAGCGCCTCACCGACGATGCCGAGCGGCTCCCGGGAGGTGGCCAGCACGCGCAGTCCCGGGCAGCGGCCGAGCAGTTCCTCGGCGAGCCGGGCGGCGGCCTCGACGACGTGTTCGCAGTTGTCCAGCACGATCAGCGTCTCGTCGGCGGCGATCGTCTCCACCAGGCGGCCGAGCGTGTCGCGGGCCGGCTGGCGTACCGGTTCCAGCGTCCGGTCCCGGCGGCCGGGCGTGTCGAGCACGGCCCGGGGCACGTCCGCCGGGTCGGTGATCGGCGCCAGCTCGACCAGCCACGCCCCGCCGGGCACGCCGTCGGCGAGCCGGCCCGCCGCCACGCTCGCCAGCCGCGTCTTGCCTGCCCCGCCCGGCCCGAGCAGGGTGACCAGCCGGTTGCCGGCGAGCAGCCCGGTGAGCCGGCGCAGGTCCTCGTCACGCCCGACGAACGTGGTGAGCGCGGCCCGCAGGTTGCCCCGCCGCGCCGCAGCCGTCGGCTGCTGCGGCGGGGCCGCCTCGCCGCGCAGCAGTTCCAGATGCGCGGCCCGCAACTGCGGCGACGGGTCGACGCCCAGCTCGTCGGCGAGCCGCTGCCGGATCCGCTCGTACGCCGCCAGCGCCTCGGCGGGCCGCCCGACGGCGGCGAGCGTGCGCAGGTGCAACTCGGCCAGCCGTTCCCGCAGCGGATGCGCGGCGGTCAGCTCCTCCAGCTCGGCGATGATCAGCTCCGGTCGCCCGGTGCGCAGCTCCGCATCGATCCGGTCCTCCTGCGCGGTGAGCCGCAGCTCCGCCAGCCGCGCCACCGCTGCCGCCGCGTACGGCGCGTCGGTGACCTCGGTCAGCGCCGGCCCGCGCCACAGCGCGAGCGCGTCGCGCAACGTCGTCCGCGCCGTCGCCGCGTCGCCGTCGCGCAGCGCCGTCCGCCCCTGCCGGGTCAGCCGCTCGAACCGCCCGGCGTCCACGTCGTCCGGGTCGAGGTCGAGCCGGTAACCGGCCGGGCTGCTGCGTACGCCGAGGCCGGGCACCGCCCGCCGCAGCCGCGACACGAGCGTCTGCACCGCGTTCGCGGTGTCGGTCGGTGGCTCGTCGCCCCAGAGCGCCTCGGCCAGCGCGGGCACGCTCACCGGCCGGCCCGGATCCAGGGCGAGGCGGATCAGCAGCGCCCGCAGCCGCGCCCCGGCGACGTCGACCGGCCGATCGCCGTCGCGGACCTCAAGCGGCCCGAGGATCCCCACCCGCACCATGCCACTCTCTCATCCGCCGTCGAACCGATGGTGGCAAGATCGCGGGCGTGACGAGTGTGTCCCGCCCGCTGCCGCGGCTCGTGCCGGCCGAGGCGTTCGCGGACGTCCCCGCCGACCGGCTCTTGGCGGTGCTGGAGGCGGTCACGATGGTCCTCACGCTCCCCCACCGGGCCGCCGAGCGGGTGGACGCGCTGGTGGTGGCCACCGGCCAGGGCGAGGACTGGCGTCTCACCGACGCGATCCGCGCCTGGGAGACCGGCCCGGCGCTGCGGCACCTGCTGGTGGCGAACACCGACTCGGCCGAGCGGACCTACCGCCCGCTCACACTGGACCGGCTGCGCGGGCTCGGCCTGCGCCGGGTCGACGGGGTCGTGCTCCAGGCCGAGCCGGTCACCGGCACCGGCCGGCAGGCCACCTGGGTCGTGGAGCAGGTGCGGGCGCTGGGCATCGGCAGCGTCGCGCTCGTCGTCTCGCCGTACCACCTGGTCCGGGTCTATCTCACAGTGCTGCGGGCCTGCGACGACGCCGGCCTGCGGATCCCGATGGTTCCGCTGCCCGTGGCCGTCGCACCGGACGCCCCGGTGCCGGAGACCGGCGCGGCCGGGTACGACCTGGTGGCCGGCGAGGTCAGCCGGCTGCTCCGCTATCCCGGCCAGGGGTGGATCGCCACCCCGGAACGGCTACGCGACTACCTGCGCTGGCTCTGGTCCGAGCACCACCCTCTGCTCACCGGCGCCTGAACGTTTACCGCCCGGTCGGCGGGCTACGCGTCGGGGATCCGGACCGTGAGCACCCGGGTGAGAGTGCGGAAGCCGGCCGCGTCGTACATGCGGCGGGCCGGGTTGCCGTCGACCACCGACAGGCCGACGGACGGCAGTCCCGCCTCCCGCGCGCCACGCAACGCGTGGACGAGCAGCGCCCGGCCGAACCCGCGGCGCTGCGCGCGGGGCGCGACGCCGAGGTTGAGGATCCAGACGCAGTCGTCGTCGGTCCACGGCACCGGTCCGGCACACAGCACGTGCCCGGCGCTGCGGCCGTCCGGGTCGATCAGCCGGGCCGAGGCGGGCACCAGTGGCGGCACCGGCTCACCGGTGTCGAACATCGCCCGCACCTGTTCGGTGTCGCTGGGCTGCCAGCGGCCGTCCGGGTGGTCCGGGCCGTACGCCGCGTCCAGCCCTGTGGCGAGGTCGTCGTCCCAGCCGGGGGCGCCGAGCGACCAGCCGTCCGGCAGCGCCACCGGCTCGGGCACGTCGGTCAGGTCGTGCCGCATGTCAGTGGCGGCCCGGCTCAGCTCCAGCCCGTCGGCCACCAGCGCCGCCGCCAGCGCCTCGTCCGGCGTCTCCAGCCGATGCCCGGCGAGGTCATGCCGTACCTGCGCGACGAGCCGGGTGAGCGGCGCCTTGGGCAGCGGCCGGACGTCGGCCGCGACCCGCGTGCCGTCGTCATCCCGAAGCCGCATCCGGGCCAGCGGCGCGTCGTCGGCACCGAACAGCAGCGAGTCGTCAGGGGCGTCGGGGTGCGGTCGTACCGGCATTCGCGGCAGCGTACCGGGCGCACCCCGGTCCCGCTCCCCGTCGACCTTGGAGTTGTGGCGCCTGAATCGCCCTACTCGGCGACATTCGTCAACCACCACAACTCCAAGATCGACGAGTGCGCCCGCGAGCGGGTGGGCGCGGGCCTAGGGTTGGGGGGTGAGCAGGATCGATCGGGGCAGCAGGACGATCGCCGCCACTCCGGCAGCGGTGTACGGCGCGCTCGTCGACCGGGCCGCCCTGGAGGCGTGGCTGCCGCCGGACGGGATGCGCGGGCGGATCGAGCGGTGGGATCCCCGGCCCGGTGGCGGGTTCCGGATGGTGCTCACCTACCTCGACCCGGCGGGCAGCCCGGGCAAGACGTCGGACGCCACCGACGTGGTGGACGTCGGGTTCGCCGAACTCGTACCGGCGCGCCGGGTGACGCAGACGGCGGTGTTCCAGGCCGACGACCCGGCGTACGCGGGCACCATGACCATGACCTGGCACCTCGCGGCGGCCGGCGACGGCACCGAGGTGACAGTCACCGCCACCGGCGTACCGCCGGGCATCGACCAGACGGCACACGAGGAGGGCATCGCGTCCTCGCTGGCGCACCTGGCCGCGTACCTCGAACCGGGCGGCTGACCTCGGCGGACGCCGGGGTTGGCGGCGGTTTTTGCGGGCAGCCGCCGGCGGTGACCGGGCAGCGGGAGGGGCGCGACGGTGCTGCTCGGCGCGCTCTCCTCGTCCCGGCACACGCTGGGGGCCGTCAGGCGTCCCCGCGGACGCGGGCGTGCAGGTGCATGTCGTGCCGCCCGTCGTCGTGCACCGCCGCGCTGCGCTTCGTGCCCTCCAGCCGGAACCCGGCCTTGACCGCCACCCGGCACGACGCGACGTTGCCGGTCGAGTGGTCCAGCCAGAGCCGGTGCAGCCGGCCGTCGCCGAGCGCCCACGCGCTCACCGCCCGCAACGCGCCGGAGGCCACGCCCGCGCCACGGGCGGCCGGAACCACCCAGTACGCGCACCCGGCCTCGCCGTCGTCGAGGTTGAAGCCGCCCAGCACCATGCGGCCCACCACCGCGCCGTCGCGCGTCACCGCCCAGCTCGCGCCCGTCTCCTCCTGCCAGGAACGACGGAGGTGGGCGAACCACTGGAGGACCTGCTCCGGCGACGCGGGCCGGCGGGTGTGCCAGCGGCGGATCTCCGGATCCTGGTACGCGGCCAGGACGGCGGGCGCGTCCCCGTCCGCCCAGGGGCGCAGGACCAGGCCGCCCTCGGCGGGCAACGTCGGCTGCGGGCCGGTGGTGAGCGTGCCGGCGGGAACGGCGGGCGGTGTGGACACCGGAAAGCGCATGCCCGACTCTCCCCCTCGGACCACCCCGCGTGTCAATCCGGTTCAGATCGTCAGCAACCCTCCGTTGCGGGTGTCGCGAGGGGCCAGCCGCCCGGCTAGGGTGCGCCGGTGGCAGTGACGGCAGCGGGCGCCTTCCGGCGTACGCCAGGGGAACGGGCCGACCAGCGACTCGCCTGGAATCGCGCGGACCAGCCGTTCTTCGCAGCCGGGGCCTGCCACATCCTGGCCTGGGTGTGCCGGGACACCTATCCGGACCGGCCGATCGGCCTCGCGGGGTTGCGGTTCGCGGGCGAGCGCCAGGTCTTCCACGTGTACGCGACCTGGGCGGACTGGGCGTTCGACCACGCCGGGTGGAACCCGGAGGCGGACCTGCTCGCCGCCAACCGGGAGTTCGAGCGGCGCCCACTGGACCGGATCGCGATCGCAGGCGACCTCGCCACGTTCTGCCGGGCCCAGCATCACCGCACGCCGCACCAGTACTTCGGTGACCCACTCGCCCGCGCCCGCGACTATGTCAACCGGCATCCCCCGCCGTGGGCGTGACATCGTCCGGGATCCGGTCGGCCCCGGGCCGGCGCGGCACCGCATACCGGATGTGGGCCCGCTGCCGGGGCGGGCGCGGACGGGCTGGACCCGCCGTCGTCGGGGCGGGCCCAGCCTCGCGCCGGTCCGGAGGGGCGCGTCGATCAGCGCCGCTTCGGGCTCGGTGACAGGACGCCGGCGTCGTCGGGCCGTACGCCCGGATTGCTCGGGTCCTGCGGACCGATCGGGACCGGCGACGACGCGGCCGGCGGAGCCGGAAGCGCGCTGTCCGGCCTGGTCGGGTTTTCAGGGCCGACCGGGACCGGCGACGGCGCGGCCGGATTGCTCGGGTCCTCCGGGCCGACCGGGACCGGCGACGGCACGCCCGGCGGCGGATCGACGGGCTCGCTCCGGCCCGGCTGCGGGACGCTCGATCCCGGCTGCGGTGAGATCACGGCGTCGTCGCTCCGGCCGGCGTATGCGAACGGCGCGCTGATCACGAGCACCGCGAGGACGCCCGCCGCGCCTGCCGCCACCGTGTTGCGTCGACGGCTACGCGCGCGTCGTTCCGCCCTGGTCAATGAGTCCCGCACAGTCGGTGCCTCCTCGGCGATGTCGGTGAGGGTGGAGCGGAGCAGACCTTCGAACGGATCACTCATCGCTGCATCTCCAGAAGCTCGCTGTCCGGCAGGATCTGACGCAGTCGGGTGACCGCGCGGTGGGTCCGGCTGCGCACCGTCCCGACCGAGCAGCCCAGCAGTTCGGCGACCTGGGCCTCCGGCAGATCCTCGTAGTAGCGCAGGACCACGACGGTGCGCTGCGCCGGTGGCAGTTGCCACAGCGCCGCCCGCAGCGCCAGCCGGAGGTCCGTACCTCCGGCGGGGTCGGCCACCACCGGCTCGTGCCTGCCGACCGGCGACTCCCGGCGGCGGCGCAACCGTCGCCACCAGCTCACCTGCTCCCGGTACATGACGGCGCGGAGGTAGCCCTCCGGGTCGGCGTGCCGGATGGTCCGCCACTTCGGAATGATCTTCGACAGCGCCGACTGGAACAGGTCCTCGGCACTGCTGCGGTCACCGGTGAGCAGGTAGGCGACCCGTATCAGCGCCGGCGCCCGGCTCGCCACGAATTCGGCCAGCACCGCCCGCTCGTCCTCTTCCACCGCACCACCCTCTTCTCCTCTTTCACCAGTGACAGACGCGCGGGGAAGCCGCCGCTATCCCGAAATCGGCGAGCATGCTGCTCAAGGGTTCCGCCTACACTGCGCCGCGTGGACCAGGCCGCACCGCACACAGTCACCTCGATCGCGTACGACCTGCGCGCGCTCGGCGTCACCTCCGGTGACGTCCTGCTGCTGCACTCGTCGTACCGAAGCCTTGGCTTCGTCGCCGGGGGCACCCACGCGGTGGTGCTGGCGCTGCTGGAGGCGCTCGGTCCGGAGGGCACCCTCGTCGTCCCGACGCAAACGCGCGAGAACACGGATCCGGCCGGGTGGCGGCATCCGCCCGTACCGGAGGCGTGGTGGCCCGTCATCCGCGAGCAGACGCCCGGCTTCGACCCGGCGCGCACGCCGAGCCGGTGGATGGGCGCCGTCGCCGAGACGGTACGCACCTGGCCGGGCGCCCGCCGCAGCGATCATCCGCAGGTGTCCTTCGCCGCGCTCGGCGCGCACGCCGCCGACGTCGTGGACGGACACCGCCTCGACGACGCGCTGGGCGAGCACTCACCGCTGGGCGCGGTCTACCGGCTCGACGGCAAGGTGCTGCTGCTCGGCTGCGAACACAGCTCCAACACCTCGCTGCACCTGGCGGAATGGCGGCAGGCGTCGCCGCCGCGGGCGGTGACGGGCTCGGCGGTACGGCTGCCGGACGGGACGAGCCGGTGGACCGCGTGGACCGATGTCGTCACCGACGAGGACGACTTCGACCGGCTGGGCGCCGACTTCGAGGCCACCGGCGGTGCGGCGGTCGGCCGCATCGGAAGCGCGACCGCCCGCCTGATGTCCCAACGCGCGCTGGTCGATTTCGCGACCGCCTGGATGGCCGCGAACCGCACGGGCTGACCGCCGGCTCCGTCCGCCGCCCGGCATCACACGACGGACGGAGCGCTCGACTCACGAGTGGCGTTGTTCGTTCTCCTCCCCCGGGGGACGCTGCCGGATCGGCTCGGTCGTGTGACCTTCGGACGGCGGTGGCATCAGGAGAGCGGTCGGGTCCGCACCCGACGGGACAGCGGGTCCGCTCAACGCCGCGTTCCCGTCGGGATAGGCGGCGCCGCTGTGCTCTCGCAAGTGCTCGCGAAGCTGGGAGATCATGGCGTCCACCGACGACGGCTCGGTCACACCCTGGATGACCATCGCCTCGTTGGGCGCGATCCCCAGCCAGAGGTCGACAGCCAGCCGGCCGGAGACGAGCAGTTTGATGATCTGGCGCTGTGTGTAGTGCCCGAACTGTGCACCCATGTTCGGCCCGTTGCCGATGGCTCCTGTGAAGACCCCACCGCTGTTGCCGTCGGAGCCGGGTTTCCACTGCTCGTTGAACACGCTCACCCGGTCCGCGGACGTCTCCATCCCGTCCACGTTGCCGAGCGCGTACTCCTTCGTGGAGTCGCGGATCGTGGCCCCGGTGGCGATGTCGAGCACGCACTCGTACACCGGCAGGCGCCAGTTCGACATGTAGACGATCATGATTTTGTACGCGGAGTAGCGGAGTTTGCCGTCCCGCCCCCTGTTCCAGTGGAACGGAAGAACCGAGAACAGCTCGGGAATTCCGTAGAAGACGAGATAGGGCCGCCTGCCCTGAGCAAGCTCAGTGGGGTGGATGTTCAGCCGCCGGTAGCCCATCTGCGCGATAGCTTCCTCGGCCCCGTACAGCCAGGCGTCCATCTCCTGATCGGTCGCCCGGGGATAGGCGCGCCTGCGCGCCTCCGCGTAGTTCAGGAGCCCGACGAGCCCCAGGACGACGAGCACGGCGCCGCCGACCCCGCAGAGGAACCCCAGGCAGATCGCCGCGTCACCGACGGCGAACATCACCAGGGCCATCAGCAGGAGTCCGCCACCGAATGCCAGCTTGACGTACTGGGCTACCGGTGTGGACGGCTCGGGCGCGAAGTACTTGCCGGCTCGCTCTGCGCGTTGTTCAGGATGCATCAGATTCCCTGGTTTCGGCTGAGCCCCTGCCACGTCGGGCACTCGACAGCAGGAACGTGGTTGATGATTTCGCGGGCGCGATCACTGCCGACGCCCCACAGCGCCGCCTGGAGGTCGCGAAGCCTGAAGCGGTCGGTCGGAATGCCACGGATTTCGTAGTAGTCTTCGATGATCAGCGCCCAGAGGGCTCGCAAATGGTTGCTCGTGTCGCCGGGCTCGATCTGAATGCCGATCTGCAGCAGATTCTCCATCGCCCGGATCACCTCGTACCGGTATCCGCCGGGGCGCCGGCCGCCGAGAGCGGCAAGCACCCGGTAGTAGTAGACATCGACCTCGCGTGGATACATGTTCACGAGGGTGTTGAAGCGCTCCAGGGCACGTGCGTACGCCCCGTTGTTGAGAGCAGCGATCGCCTCGACGAATTCCGGGTCGACGCGGATCTGCTCCGGGAGCAGATCCGCCAACGGCGGCCAGGCCTCGGCCAGCGTGGCAAGCGGGATGATCCACGAGATCCGCAGCCTCTTGTCCATGTCGGCGGTCGAAATCATGCCGACGACGCGGCCGGACGTGACGTCGACAATGGGGCCGCCGCTGTATCCGCGCTGGATCTGGCCGTCGAATCCGGGCAGACCGTTCACCTGAATGAGCTTCCCGGTCTCATCAGACCCGATCACCTGGACCCGGGTCCGCTGACCGCGGTCGTCCGCCGACGAATACTGTTCCGGAAAGCCGAGCGCGTCGAGCGGCGTCTCCGGCCGCGGCGGCTCACTGGGCCCGAGCGGCGCCGCGGGCCAGCTCTCCGGAACGTCGACGACTGCCACGTCGGTCCCGTCGTACCGGCCCGGGCTCCAGCCCGGAACCGCGTAGCGCGCGGAACAGACCTGGCCCGAGCCCCAACCCCCCGGCGCCTCCGCCCAACACCGGACTCGACCCTCGACCACGTGAGCGCATGTGAGGGCCACGCCCGGCGCCACGACGAATGCGGTTCCCAGCACCTCCGACGGAGCACCACCATTCGTCGTGGCCCGGATCCGCAGCCGCCAGGGTTCAGAGAAGGTGATCATTTCGGGGCGGAGTCTTCCCGTCGCCAGACCAGTTCGACACCGAAGTTTCCTTCGTACGCGGTCTTCGCGATGACGGCGTTCATCTCAGCCGTCATCTTCACGGCAAAGGTGAGCTTGACCTCGCTCGGCCCCAGGTCCTCGCGAAACACACGCATGGCCTCCATGGCCGCCGAGCGGACGCTCCGAAGTGACTCGTCGAAGGATCTCGGCTCGGTGCGGGCACTGCGGCCCACCGGCCCGATGCCGGCGTTTTCGCCATGGATCTCCAGCTCCTGGCCCTCGACCTCAACGAGAACCGGATCCGCTCCATGCACCGCAAATTGCCTGGTAACTGGCACAGCACTCCTTCAGCTGGAAGGAAAAGAGGGCATCGCGACAATGCAGACGACGCGCCAATGCGTCGGGGATCGACCGGCAGCACACCCGCAACTTGCGAGGATCTTTCAACCGGCTTGGAAATGATCCTGGCGTTCGTGCGCTGATGCCAGGATCAGACATTCGGCCGGTTCGATTGTCAGCAACACGACTACTGGTCTCTACTTAGGACTTCGGGTTGAGGATCGGATATGCACCGGCACAGGACTGGTGACCGGATGGGCGATCCGGACGCCTATTCATCCACCTTTTCCCGACGAGAGGGCACCGATCGGCTGACACCGGCTGAGCGGCGCTGATCCACCCGCGGCCGAGGGGCTCAGGGGATCACGTTCGGCGGCATCGAAGGCACCCCGCCTTCGGGTACGGTGACGCTTCACGAGTCGCGCCCTTACCGTCGAAAGCCTCGCCGTTCAGGAGGTGACGCGCGTGCGTAGGACCAGCCGCATGTTGTGCTGGCCGCTCAGCGTCTGCCTGATGGCGGCGCCGGCAGCCTGTACGTCCTCAAGCGGTTCCAGCCAGGATGAGGCCAGACCAGCCGCACCAACTGCGTCTCTGGGCACTGACCCCAGTGCGTCCCCGTCGACTGACGTGAGCGCCGGACAGGAGTCGTGCACTGTATCCATCGATGCGATCAAGGAGCCGCCGGCGGGTTATCGGCTCGTGGGAGAGGACGTTGCAGTACCTGCACGGCCGGTGCTTCAAGCAGAGGAATCGGGGGAACCGGACCCGGCAGCCCGGCTGTTCGCCAAGTGGGGGCTGGTCGTACGCGGCGGCGCAGTGGTTGATCTTCGGGTGGCAGCCGGCTGGGAGGACAAGGCGCGTCTCGGATGGGGCTCGTCAGTGGTGCCAGCCGTGAGCGCCCATGTGCGTGCCTGCGCACCTGTCGATGACCGACCTGAGTGGCTGGCCTTCGTCGGCGGCACGTGGGTTGCGCGACCAACCTGCCTACCGCTCACCATTCAGTCGCGGGGGCAGACGGCACAAGTACGGCTGGGTATCGGTGTCCCTTGCGACGGAACCGACCCGCCGAGTTCCTGGTAAGGCTCGCCAGGAACCTCCGCCGTGAGGCGGATTCTCGACAAGGCCGAGGAAACGACTGGTGGGGCGGGCGAGAGCTAGAACCCGCGAACGACCCGGTCGGGTGCGGTTCTAGCAGCGAAGCGCGCCTCGTCTCCCTCGATGACCAGAATGAACCACGGCACCTCGCGCCCGTCCCATGCCGCACCACCGACCAGCCCGTCCGCAACCTCAAAGCCAGCCGGCCCCGCAAGGTGGACCACGGCATGAGGCGGTCAACGCAGAAGACGACCCCCGTGAGAGCCTGTCGCGATGTCGCGTGCCCGCCTGGCGCTGACCGCCGGGGTTCTCCTGCTCATCGCCTCGTGCCTGCTGCCGTGCCTGCCGTTCCTGGATCTGTCCGGGATCTCGATGCCCTACCAGGACCCCACCCCCGAGATGCTGGAGAAGCAAGCCGCCGACATCACCGCAGCCGAACACAGACTCGCCGTCCACACAGCCATCGCCGGTGCACTCGCCGTAATCGGCCTGGCAGCCTTCATCTACGCCTGGAAGCACAGACGGACCCGCAAGGCCGACCACGGAATCTGACCAAACGTCAAGCATGTGCTGGGACGGATTCGTCAAGCATGTGGTGGGACTAGACAGACGCGGTCGAGCCTGTGTCCTCCGCCGGGTTTCGCGGAGCACACCGCGTGGGGCTCGCACCTCCGGAACATCGGCGCGACCGGACTGCGGCAGCCCGGGCTTCGTACACATGTACGATGTGCGGCTTTCGGAATTTCGACCTAGCCTGCGTGGTGACCGCCGCCGCGCCATTGGCCGTGGAATCGCGGCGGCGGTCTATTGCCCCACTCCAGGTATTCGAGAAGGAGCAACGTGACAATCCTAGTAACCGGAGCGACCGGCAACGTGGGTCGCCAGGTGGTGGCCGGGCTCGTCCGGGCCGGACGAACGGTGCGGGCGATGACCCGCCAGCCGCAAACGCACCGGCTGCCGGACAGGGCTGAGGTGGTCCAGGGAGACTTCGAACGTCCCGGGACCTGGCGAGCGGTGCTGGACGGAGTGCAGTCGGTATACCTGTTCCCGTTCGCGTACGCCGCGACCGACCATGGGTTCGTTGATGAGGCGTTGAAGGCCGGCGTCACCCGGTTCGTCGTGCACTCCGCGGCGGCGGCCGGGTTCACACCCGGAACCGGTGGCGACGGCGCGCTCGGGCGGCACCTGACCGATGAGCGGGTGGCGCACCGCGGGCTGGAAGTGCTGGTGGAGGCCTCGGGTGCCGAGTGGACCCATGTGCGGCCGGGGTTGTTGGCCGCCAATGCGCTGCGGTGGGCCGACCGGATCCGAACCGAGCGGGTGGTGCGGGAACCGTACGCGTCGGCCGGCTATCCGGTGGTCCATGAGGCCGACGTGGCCGACGTGGCGGTCGCGGCGTTGCTGACCGACGACCATGTCGGTGCCGCGTACACCGTCACCGGCCCGGTGAAGGTCTCGCAGGCGGAGCAGGTCACCGCGATCGGTGCCGCCATCGGCGTGCAGGTGCGGTTCGAGGAGCTCGATCCGGCCGAGGCGCGCACGCAGTGGCTGCGCGACGGCTTCGATGAGGAGACCGCCGACTGGATGATCGCGCTGCTCGCCGACGCGGTTGACGGAACAGGTGCGTTGCCGCCGACGGACACCTATCTGCGGGTGACGGGGCGGCCACCGCGCACGTTCGCCCAGTGGGCCAACGATCACGCCACCGACTTCCGGCCCGAGGCGACGCGATGACGATTCTGGTCACGGGTGCCACCGGCATGGTGGGCCGACACGTCGTCGCCGAACTGGTGAAGACCGGGCATCGGGTCCGCGCACTCACGCGGACGCCGTCGGCGGCGAGCCTTCCGGACGGGGTAGAGGTCGTCGGCGGCGACCTGACGGATCCGCCGTCGCTGGAGCCGTCGCTGAACGGCGTCGAGAAAATGTATCTGTTCCCTGTCGGACGGACAGCGCGTGAGTTAGTTACCGTCGCGAAGCGGGCCGGCGTGCGGCGCATCGTCGTGCTGTCCGGGGCGCTGGCCGACACCGACGACAGCGAGGACGGATACCTGGCGGTCGAACGTGCCGTCGAGGACTCTGGTCTGGAGTGGACGCACGTCCGGCCCGGGGAGTTTGCCGCGAACTGGCTGGACTGGGCCCCGTCCATCAAGGAAGGTCGGGTGGTTCGCCGCCCGTACGGGGCTGCGGTCACCCAACCCACCCACGAGGCGGACGTCGCCGCGGTCGCCGCGACAGTTCTCATCGAGGACGGGCACGCCGGCCGGACCTACACCCTCGCCGGCCCCGAGGCGCTCACCACCGTGGCGCAGGTGCACGCGATCGGCACGGCGATCGGTGCCACGGTGCGGTTCGAGGAGCTCGATCCGGCCGCGGCCCGGGCCGAGTGGATCGGCAACGGCTATCCAGAGAAGTTTGTCGACTGGATCTTCACCATGTGGGCGGAGTCCGCGCGTGACCCTGCCCCGACGAACCAGGAGTGGGCAGGCATCGTCCCGCGCCTGACCGGCCGACCCGCACGGACATTCGCGCAATGGGCCACCGACCACGCGGCCGAATTCCTTTAACCGCGGTTCGCCTGGGTCGCCAGCAGCATGGCTGAGCTGGGAAAACGGCTGGTGGGGCGGGCGGGGTTCGAACCCGCGACCGAGGGATTATGAGTCCCCTGCTCTAACCGGCTGAGCTACCGCCCCGTCACCGCGCCGGATCGTAACCCGCCGATCGTTTCGCGGACCACCACCTGCCGGGCGGAAAGACTACCGCGACAGCACGATGGGCTACGCGAGGATAACAACGCGCAACCCACCGGCCAACGGCTCACGCGCGCCGGAGATCGGCGAGGACGGCGCCGGCTGTACGCCAGCCGCTGGCGAGCGCGCCCTGGATGGACGGGCTGTCCCGGTGGTCCCCGGCCACGTACAGGCCGTCGCCCAGCGCGACCGGCTTGCGCAGGCGGCCCTGCGGCGGCGGGGCGGCGGGCAGCGCGTCCGGCACGGTGACGGTGGTGAGGTGGGTCCAGTCGGCGGTGGAGCGGCCGTAGAGGCGGTCCAGCTCGCGGCGGATCACCGGTTCGGGCGGGGTCTGCGGGCCGACCACCGAGGTGGCGACCAGGTGCTGGCCGTCGGGGGCGTACGTGGGTGCGGCCCGGCTCACCACCACCGTGTTGGCGATCGTTGCCCGCCGGTCGCCGTCGAGCAGCAGGATCGGCTCGTCCAGTGGCGCCGTGCCGGTGCGGTGGTAGTAGGTGGTGTAGGCGTGCATGCGTACCCGTGGCAGCCCGGGCAGCAGCGTGGCCGCCGCCGGTGGGTCGGCCGCGACCACGACGGCGCGGCAGGTGATCTCGCCGGACGGGGTGCGGACGCGGCCGGGCGCGACCTCGGTGACCGGGGTGTTCAGGTCGATCAGCTCGGCGGGCAGCGGCGCGGCGAGCGCCCGGGGCAGCGCCGCCATGCCGTCCGCGGGCAGGCCGATCCGGCCCCGGGCGAAGGAGCGCATGATGACCGCGAGGACGTGGCTGGAGGTGGCCAGCTCGCGGTCGAGCAGCACGCCGGACAGGAACGGCCGGAGGAGTTCCTCGATGATCGCGTCGGAGAGCCCGGCGCGGCGCAGCGCCTTCTCGGCTGTGGTCTCGGGTGTGTGGAGCAGCCGCCCGACCGGCAGCGTCGCGTAGCCGGCCGCGAGCGCGCCGAAGCGCAGCCGGTCGGTCAGTGATCCGATGCCGGCGGTGAGCGTGGCGGGCGCGCCGGCGGGTTCGCGCAGCGGGTTGACGAGTCGTTCCAGCCGGTCGCCGCGGCGCACCAGCACGCCGGGCGTGAACCAGCCCATCCCGAGAGCGCCGACGTCGACCAGGCCGGCGAGCCGCGGGTACGCGGTGTTCAGCACCTGGAAGCCGCGGTCCAGCAGGAACCCGTCGACCCGGTCGGTGGCGACCCGCCCGCCGAGCCGGTCGGCGGCCTCCAGCAGCCGCCACGGCACGCCGGCCCGGTGCAGCCGCCGCGCGGCGGCGAGCCCGGCCAGGCCGCCGCCGACGATCACGACGTCCGTGTCAGGCACGGTCCACCCCCGCGCCGGCCCGGTCGCCCTCGCGGTGCGACCGCGACAACCGGCCCGGCCACCAGACCTTCGGGCCGATGTCGTACGCGAGCGCGGGCACCAGCAGCGAGCGGACCACTATGGTGTCGAGCAGGACGCCGACGGCGACGGCCACGCCCAGCTCGACGAGCACCACGAGCGGCAGCACGGCGAGCGCGGAGAACGTGGCGGCGAGCACGATGCCGGCGGAGGTGATCACGCCGCCGGTGACGGCCAGGCCGACGAGCACACCGGCGCGGGTGCCGCGGCGTACCGACTCCTCCCGGACCCGGCTCATCAGGAAGATGTTGTAGTCGATGCCGAGCGCCACCAGGAAGACGAACGCGAACAGCGGGAACGACTGGTCGACGCCGGGGAAGTCGAACACGTACCGGAACAGCAGCGCGCACAGGCCGAGCGTGGCCAGGAACGACAGCACCACTGTGGCGATCAGCAGCACCGGGGCGACCAGGGCGCGCAGCAGCACGGCCAGGATGATCGCGATGACCAGCAGCACCACCGGGATGATCACGTTGCGGTCGCGGACCGAGGCGTCGGCGGTGTCCACGTTGATCGCGGTGAAGCCGCCGACCACGGCGTCCGCGCCGGGCACCCGGTGCACCGCCTCGCGCAGGTCGCGGATGGCCTGTTCGGCGCCGTTGCTGTCCGGCGCGTCGGCGAGCGTGACGTTGAGCTGCACCCGCCCGTCGACCACCTTCGGCGGAGCGGCCGGGTCGGGCGGCGCGTTCTCGCCGCGCTGGCCGAGCGGCGCGACCGCGGCCACCCCGGGGACGCCCTGCGCCACCTGGGCGACCTGCCGCGCGGTGCCCTGGCTGGTGAAGATGGTGGCGGGGCTGCCGGTGCCGGCCGGAAAGTGCCTGTCGATGACCTCCTGCCCGGCCACCGAGTCGGTGCGCTGGGTGAACAGCTGGGACTGGCCGAGCGTGGTGGCGCCGAGCTGGGTCACCCCGATCGCGAGCACGGCAAGCGCGACAGCGGTGACGATCCAGACGGTACGCGAGCGGCGCGCCACGAAGCCGGCGATCCGCGCCCAGATGCCGTGCTCGGCGCGCGGGTCGGCCTCGTCGTGCCGGGGCCGCCGGGGCCAGAACGCCCACCTGCCGCCGAGGACCAGCAGCGCGGGCAGGAACGTGAGCATCACCAGCAGCGTGGCGGCGATGCCGACGGCGCTCACCGGGCCGAGCGCCCGGTTGGAGTTGAGGCTGGACAGCAGCAGGCAGAGCAGGCTGACGATGACTGTGGCGCCGGAGGCGACGATGGCCGGCGCGGCGCCCTTCCAGGCGGTCCTCATCGCGTCCCAGGGCCGCTCGTGCCGGTGCAGCTCCTCCCGGTAGCGGGCGATGAGCAGCAGCGCGTAGTCGGTGCCGGCGCCGAACACGAGCACTGTGAGGATGCCCTGCGCCTGCCCGTTGAGCTTGACGATGTCGTGGTCGGCGAGCAGGTAGACGAAGACGGCCGCCAGCGAGTACGACATCCCGGCGGCCAGCAGCGGGAAGATCCACAGCACCGGGCTGCGGTAGACGACGAGGAGGATGACCAGGACCACGGTGAGGGTGACGAGCAGCAGCGGCCCGTCGATCGCGCCGAACACCTCGATCAGGTCGCCGAGCAGCCCGGCCGGTCCGGCCACGTCGACGGTGAGCCCGTCGCGGTCCGGGCCGGCGATGTCGCGCAGGCGTTCCACCACCGCGCGGATCTGTTCGCCTTCGCCGCTGTCGATCGGGACGATCACCTGGGCGGCCTGCCGGTCCTGGCTGACGATCGGTGGCGGCAGCGGGCCGACCACGCCGGGCACGTCGGCGAAGCGGGCGGCGTCGGCCTGGATCCGTTGCTGGTCGGCCGGGGTGAGGCCGCCGGCGCGTTCGTAGACCACGAGCGCCGGCGTGGTCTCCCGGTCGACGAATCCGGCGGCCAGGTCCTGGGCGCGGGTGGCCTCGGCGTCGGCCGGCAGGAAGGAGGCGTTGTCGTTTGTGGAGACCTCGCCGAGCTTGCCCGAGTACGGCCCGGCGACGCCGCCGATGATCAGCCAGCCGAGCACCACCGCCACGGCGACGAGCGTCGCGGTCGCGCGGCTGCGTCCTGCGGCCATCTCCACCGTCCTCGAATCGACGCATCAATCGACGCAGCGGGAGTCTAAGTCGACGCCGACCATCCTGCCGGGCGAAGCATGCCTCGCGGGCGGAAACCGGGCAGCCGGGACACGTGAAGGGGCGGAACGGCGAACGCCCGCCGGCGGGGCCGACGGGCGTGACGAGGAACGAAGCTCCCCCGATTGGACTCGAACCAATAACCTGCCGGTTAACAGCCGGCTGCTCTGCCAATTGAGCTACAGGGGACCGTGCACCGCTCGGACCGGATCTTTCCGCTCCGTGCGACGGGGACAAGAGTACAGGACATCCGGGGGTGGTGCGCCAGGGGGTTACCGGACGGGACCGGACCGGCGGACGCGCCAGAATTACGGACAAATCGTCATCTCGGCACAGGGAGGCATGAGCGGAGAGCAGGATGGGTAGTTAGCCGTCGACAGAGAACGCAGGCGCGAGATGGTCGTTCCGCCGAGCCGGCGGAAATCGGCAAAGAGCGTCAGGTACGGAAGGAGCCGCCATGCGCGGAAAGATCATGTTTCTTGGCGGGCTGGCTGCGGGATTCGTCCTGGGCGCCCGTGCCGGCCGGGAGAAGTACGAAGAGCTGGTGGTCCGTGGGCGCAAGGTCCTCGACCACCCGACCGTCCAGGAGGCGGCCGGGGTCGCGCAGGCCCAGGCGACCCGGCTCTACTCCGAGAGCAAGGACAAGCTGGGGCAGACCAAGCTGGGTGAGAAGCTCGCCACCGGCAACGGCGGCAAGCCGGGCATGACCGAGGCCGACAAGCCGTTCGCGGGCACGCCGGCAGCCGTCGGCAGCCGTAGCGCCAACGGCACGGGCTCGACCAGCTCGACCAGTGCGTCCGGCTCGAGCACGACCGGCACGAGCACCAAGCCGTCCACCGGCAACACGCTCTGACGCAAGCGGACAGCGGGCCGGTCACCTTCGGGTGACCGGCCCGCTCCCGTGTGCGCGGGCACCGATGTGGCACATTCTCGGTGGGGAGGTGACCACATGCCGATGGTCGGACCGGAGACGGCGGATCAGGCGCGGCTGCTGCGCCTGCTGCGCGACGACGGCCCACGATCCCGGGTCGAGCTGACCGACCTCCTCGGCCTGCCCCGGGCCCGGTTCGCCGCCGAGGTGGACCGGTTGACCGCGCAGGGCCTGGTGGAGAGCGCCGGCCCGGCCGCCTCGCGGGGCGGGCGACGGTCGTCGCTGCTGCGCATCGGCGCGCAGGTCCGGTTCGGCGCGGTACTCGTCGGCGGCGGCACGCTGCGGGTCGCGCTCACCGACGGCGAGCTGAACCCGCTGGCCCGGCACGACGAGCCGGTGGACGTCCGGCTCGGCCCGGACGTGGTGGTCGCCCGCATGGTCGAGTTGCTCAGCAAGCTGCGGGCCGAGGCGGGGCTGACGTCGCTGACCGGCGTCGGTGTCGCGCTGCCCGCGCCGGTCGAGGTCCGCGACGGCACGCCCGTGTCCCCGCCGGCCCTGCCCGGCTGGCACCGCTTCCCGGTACGCGACACGCTCGCCGCCGAACTGGGCTGCCCGGTGCAGGTCGACAACGACGCCAACGCGATGGCCCTCGGCGAACGACATGCCGGCACCGGCCGCCCGTTCGACGACTTCCTCGCCGTCAAGCTGGGCGACGCGGTCGGCTGCGGGCTGGTGCTCGCCGGTTCGCTCTACCGGGGCGCGGCCAGTGGGGCCGGCGACATCGGCCACTTCCAGCTCAGCGAGGACGGGCCGCTCTGCGGCTGCGGCCACAACGGGTGCGTCGAGGCGTACTGCGGGGATGCCGCGCTGGTGCGGGAGGCGGTGACGGCCGCGCGGGCCGGGCGCTCGACGGTGCTCGCGGACCGGCTGGCCGAGGCCGGGACGCTGTCGGCGGCCGACGTGGCGGGGGCGGCCACCGAGGGCGACCCGGCGGCGCAGACCATCGTCCGCGACGCCGCCCGCCGCCTCGGGCAGGTGCTGGTCGGCCTGGTCAGCTTCGTCAACCCGGCCATCGTCATCATCGGGGGCGCGCCGGCCGGGATCGGGCCGGTCCTGCTCGCTGAGATCCGGGGCGTGGTCTACCGGCGCTCCACGCCGCTGGCCACCGGCAGCCTGCCGATCGTCCTGTCCGACCTCGGCGACACCGCCGGCCTGGTCGGGGCGGCGCACCTGGTCAGCGACCAGGCCTACGCCGCCCGCTGACCCCCACCGCGCCCGCCCCACCCCGCCCCCGCCCCACCCCGTCGATCTTGCACTTGCGGCCCGCGTGATGCCGCTTATTCCCGTTTTGACGGGGCCGCAACTGCAAGATCGCGGGCGCGGAGGGCGGGGCGGGCGCGGAGGGCGGGGGCGGGGGCGGGGGGAGGGTCAGTCGCGGCTGCTGAAGGCGGCGTCGAAGGCTGCCGACGGGGCGTCGAACGCCAGGCGGCGGACGAACTGGAGCGCCTCCGGCGCGCCGACCAGGCGGTCCATGCCGGCGTCCTCCCACTCGATCGAGATCGGGCCGTCGTAGCCGATCGCGTTCAGCGCCCGGAAGCAGTCCTCCCACGGCACGTCGCCGTGCCCGGTGGAGACGAAGTCCCAGCCGCGTCGCAGGTCGGCCCAGGGCAGGTGGGAGGAGAGCCGACCACGGCGGCCGTCCCCGGTACGGACCTTCGCGTCCTTGCAGTCGACGTGGTAGATCCGGTCGGCGAAGTCGAAGATGAAGTTCACCGGGTCCAGCTCCTGCCAGACGAAGTGCGACGGGTCCCAGTTGAGCCCGAACGCGGGCCGGTGCCCGATCGCCTCCAGCGTGCGCTTTGTGGTCCAGTAGTCGTACGCGATCTCGCTGGGGTGCACCTCGTGCGCGAACCGCACGCCCACCTCGTCGAAGACGTCCAGGATCGGGTTCCACCGGTCGGCGAAGTCCTGGTATCCGCGCTCGATCATGGCCGGCGGCACCGGCGGGAACATGGCGAGGGTGTGCCAGATGGACGAGCCGGTGAAGCCGACGACAGTGCGTACGCCGAGCTTCGCCGCCGCCCGGGCGGTGTCCTTGATCTCCTCGGCGGCCCGCTGCCGCACGCCCTCCGGTTCGCCGTCGCCCCAGATCCGGGCCGGGAGGATGTCCTGGTGCCGCTCGTCGATCGGGTGGTCGCAGACGGCCTGCCCGACCAGGTGGTTGGAGATGGCGAACACCTGGAGGTTGTGCTTGGCCAGGGTGGCCCGCTTGCGCTCGACGTACGAGTCGTCGGCGAGCGCCTTGTCCACCTCGAAGTGGTCGCCCCAGCAGGCGATCTCCAGTCCGTCGTAGCCCCACTCGGCGGCGAGCCGGCAGACCTCGTCGAACGGAAGGTCGGCCCACTGGCCGGTGAAGAGCGTGATGGGTCGCGCCATTGTCCTTCTCCCCTGTGGTGATGGGGGATTCCGTCGCGGACCGGGGCGAGGACGACCGGAGGCGGCGGCCTGATGGCACCGGTGGACGCCGGAGCGTCTGTCTCCCGGGCGGGTTGCGCCTCCCGCCGGGTCACCGGCCACCTCGCGGTCGCCGCCTCCACTCTATGGCCTACCTCAGGGCAGGGTCCAGCGCTGGTTCGCCGCACCCGTGCACGTCCACAGGTGCACCGCCGTGCCGTCGGCCGAGTTGTTGCCGGACACGTCCAGGCACTTGCCCGACGACGGGTTGCGCAGCGTTCCGTCCGCCTGCGCCGACCAGTTCTGCGCGCCCGTTCCGTTGCACGACCACAACTGGATCTTCGTGCCGTTCGCGTTGGCGCCGCCGGAGACGTCCAGGCACTTGCCGAGCGCCTTGACCGGCCCGTTCGGCGTCACCGTCCACGTCTGCACCGTCGAGCCGTTGCAGGTGTAGAGCTGGATCTGGGTGCCGTCCGCCGACGAGGCGTTGCGCACGTCCAGGCACTTGCCGGCCAGCCCCTTGATCGGGCCGGTGCCGCCGCTTGCGGTGCCGCGGACCAGCGTGAAGTCGTCCACGTCGAACAGCCCGGTGCCGCTGCCGCTGAACGTCAGGTGCACTGTCTGCGTACCGGACGGCACGCCGGTCAGCGCTGTGGACACGTCGGCGAACGTGGTCCAGCTGCCGGTGTTCGGCACCGCCACCTGGCCGAGCACCGGCCCGGTCGGCGAGCCGGTCCGCACCTGGAGCGTGCCGCCGGGGCCGCCGGAGACCACCCGGGCACGCAGCGACGTCACACCGGTCAGGTCGAGCCCCGGGTACGCGGCCCAGTCGCCCGGGTCCACGTACCCCAGGGTCTGGCCGCCGTTGGCGCCCGCCTTGGGGTACGCGCTGACGCCGCTGGCCGAACCGAACGCCTCGGCCTGGGCGGTGGTGTTGCCGGTCGGCGGCGGCGTCCCGCCCAGTTCCTTGATGCGGATGTTGCGGAAGGACACGTCGTCGCCGGTGCCGTGGTTCTGGATGCCGACGTGCCCGGCGAGCGACCGCACGGGGTCGGTGTTCGTGAAGTCGTTGACGCGTACGCCGTTGAGGAACACCTGGAGCCGTTCCCCTTCGACCAGGATCTCGTAGGTGTTCCACTCTCCCGCCGGGTTGAGCGCCGCGTCCCGGGCGGCCAGGTCGGCGGACTTGAAGCCGTAGATCGCGCCGGTGGTCCGGTCGGCCGCGTCGGTAGGGTCGATCTGGATCTCGTAGCCGTTGTCCACAGCCGAGTTCGGGTCGCTCGACGGCGGGAAGCCGACGAACACGCCCGAGTTGTCGTCCCCGGCCAGCCGCCAGTCCAGCTTCAGCGAGTAGTTGGTGAACTGCTTCGCGCTGTACCAGTACAGGCCCATGCCGCCGACCGAGGTGAGCGTTGCGTCGGCGTTGGTGAAGCTGCCCGGCCCGGCCTGCGACCAGCCGGTGGTGCCGCCGTTGTAGAGCGCGGTGTAGCCGGTCTCCGGCCGGCAGTCGGCCTTCGTGCGCCCGGCCGCGTAGCGGATGCCGCCGAGCAGGTGGTTGCGGAACGCCGTGTCGGCGTAGGACGTCTGGGTGTGGCCGCCGCCGGTGTAGAAGGACCGGCCACCGCTGTACGTCTTGCACCAGGCGTGCGGGTGGTCGCCGCCCATCGAACCCCCGGAGTACGAGGACTCGTCGAGGCTGGCCAGCACGTGCGCGGTGGAGCGCGCGTTGGAGCGGTAGTCGTACCACTCGTCGGTGCGGTTCCACTGCTGCGGCAGGTGCGCGGTGGCCGCGTGCGCCCGGTCCTCCACCTTGACGGTGGCCGGCTGGATCGCCGGGTGGGAGGCGAACCAGGCGCCGACCAGGTTGCCGTAGAACGGCCAGTCGTACTCGGTGTCGGCGGCGGAGTGCACGCCGACGTACCCGCCGCCGGCGCCGATGTACGCCTCGAACGCCGACTGCTGGGTGGCGTTGAGGACGTCCCCGGTGGTGTTGAGGAAGATCACCGCCTCGAAGCGGGCCAGGTTGGCGGTGGTGAACTGGGCGGCGTCCTCGGTCGCGGTGACCGTGAAGTTGTTCGCCGTGCCCAGCTCGCGTACGGCCTGCACGCCCGTGGCGATGGAGTCGTGGCGGAAGCCGGCGGTCTTGGAGAAGACCAGCACGTCGTAGGGGGCGTCGGCGGCGGTGGCCGGGCCCGCGGGGACGGTGCAGGCGATGGCGGTGAGGACGGCGGTCACCGCCCCCAGTGCGGTACGCAGGAGTTTCATCTGGTTCTCCTTCATCCTCAGGGTAGGGTCCAGCGCTGGTTCGCCGCACCGGTGCACGTCCACAGGTGCACCGCCGTGCCGTCGGCCGAGTTGTTGCCGGACACGTCCAGGCACTTGGCCGACGACGGGTTGCGCAGCGTTCCGTCCGCCTGCGCCGACCAGTTCTGGGCGCCGGTGCCGTTGCACGTGTACAGCTGGATCTTGGTGCCGTCCGCGCTGGCGCCACCGGAGACGTCGAGGCACTTGCCGAGCGCCTTCACCGTGGCGTTCGGCGTCACGGTCCACGACTGCGCCGTCGTGCCGTTGCAGGTGTAGAGCTGGATCTGCGTGCCGTCGGCGGTGGCGGCGTTGCGCACGTCCAGGCACTTGCCGGCCAGGCCCTTCACCGGGCCGGTGCGCACGGCCGACGTGGTGAGCGTGAACGCGTCCAGGTCGTAGAGCGCCCCGCTGCCCCCGGCGAACGTGAGGTAGAGCGTGGTGGTGCCGGCCGGCGGATTGGCGATCGTGCCGGTCACAGTGGTGAACGTGTCCCAGGCGCCGGTGACCGGGACGGTGGCCGAGCCGAGCACGGTGCCGGTGGCCGAGCCGGCCCGCACCTGGAGCGTGCCGCCGGCTCCGGCGGACGACACCCGGGCGGTGAACCCGGTGGCGTCGGCGAGCAGGTACGGCCGGAACGCGATCCAGTCCCCGTTCTGGATGTCGCCGACGGTCTTGCCGCCCTCGGCGGTCGCCTTGTCGAACGTGTTGATCCCGGCGGAGGTGGCGAAGTGCTCGGCCTGCCGGTGCCGGGGCTGGAGCGTGTGCTGGGTGTGCGTGGTGAGGCCGCCGGAGTCGGTGTACTCGGCGTCGAAGACCGCGAAGATGTTCGCCGCGTCGTCGTGCTCACCGTCGACGGGCACGGCGATCGAGCCGGTGCAGCCGGTCGCCGAGGTGATCTGGTGGCCGTGCTGGTCGTGGCCGAGCACGTAGGTCATCTTGACCTTCGTGCAGTCGATGGTGGCGTCCTCCGGGTCGGTGACGGTGATCCGGAACGGCACCGTGTCGCCGAAGGAGAACAGCTTGCCGTTGCCGGGCGTCTCGATGACCACTGTCGGGGCGGTGTTGCCGACGGTGACCGTCACGCTCGCGGTGCCGGTGGCGCCCTGCGGGTCGCGCACGGTGAGCGTGGCGGTGTACCTGCCGTTCGCGGTGTAGGTGTGCGAGGGGTTCGCCGCGGTGGAGGTGCCGCCGTCGCCGAACGTCCAGGCGTACGTGAGCGCGCCGCCCTCCGGGTCGGACGAGCCGGCCGAGGAGAACGCGACGGCGAGCGGCGCGGCGCCGGAGGTCCGGTCGGCGGCGGCGCGGGCCACCGGGGCGCGGTTGGCTCCGCCCAGGTAGTCGAAGCGGTACAGCGCCGAGTTGGCGTCGCCGTTGAAGTAGCCGGTGCCGTAGTCGAGCACGTAGTACGCGCCGTCCGGGCCGAACGCGGAGTCCATCACCTGTTTGCCGGCCCACGGGAACGTGTCGATGGTGCCGGGTGAGCCGTCGGCGTTGACGTGGATCGGCTTGATCCAGCCCCGGCCGAACTCGGTGGCGAAGAACTGCCCGTCGAAGGACTGCGGGAACTTCGTGGTGGACGGGTTCGCCGCGTCGTACCGGTAGACCGGGCCGCCCATCGGCGACTCGGAGCCGCCGCCGAACTCGGGCGGGCTGCCCGCGTCACCGGCGTAGCGGATCCAGGACGGCTTCGCCGCGGGCAGCGTGGTCAGGCCGGTGTTGCGGAACGAGTTGTTCGTCGGGCCGCCGGTGCAGTTGTACTTCGGTCCGGCGGTGCCGGAGGCGAAGTCCCACTCGGCGTACGTCTCGGCGGCGGTGTTGGTGCCGGTGCAGTACGGCCAGCCGTAGTTGCCGGGCCCGGTGACGCGGTTGAACTCGACCTGCCCGGACGGGCCGCGGGCCGTGGTGGTGCCGGCGTCGGGCCCGTAGTCGCCCACGTAGACGACGCCGGTGGCCTTGTCGACGCTGATCCGGAACGGGTTGCGGAAGCCCATCGCGTAGATCTCCGGGCGGGTCCGCGCGGTGCCGGGCGCGAAGAGGTTCCCGGCCGGGATCGAGTACGTGCCGTTGGCGTTCACCTTGATCCGCAGGATCTTGCCGCGCAGGTCGTTGGTGTTGCCGGCGCTGCGCTGCGCGTCGTACCCGGGGTTGCGGTTGGTGCGCTCGTCGATCGGGGCGTAGCCGGCGGAGTCGAACGGGTTGGTGTCGTCGCCGGTGGACAGGTAGAGGTTGCCGGCGGCGTCGAAGTCGATGTCGCCGCCGACGTGGCAGCACAGCCCCCGGTCGGCCGGTACGTCGAGCACGTCGACCTTGCTGGCCTGGTTCAGCGTGAAGTCGGCGTTGAGCGTGAACCGGGAGAGCCGGTTGACGCCCTGCCAGGCGGAGAAGTCGGTGCCGGTGGCGGGCGCGTCCCCGGCCGGGGTGGACAGCGGCGGCGCGTAGTAGAGGTAGATGTGCCGGTTGGAGGCGAAGCCGGGGTCGACGCCGACGCCCTGGAGCCCTTCCTCGTCGTGGGTGTAGACCGGCAGCGTGCCGATGACTGTGGTGGCGCCGGCCGCGTCGGTGCGGCGCAGCGTGCCGTTGCGGGCGGTGTGCAGGACCGACCGGTCGGGCAGCACCGCCAGGGACATCGGTTCGCCGGTCTCGGCGACGCCGCGGGCGAGTTCGACCTGCTGGAAGTCGCTCACCGTGATCGGGTGGGCGGACGCCGGGACGGGCGCCGTGGCCACTGTGACGGTGCCGGCGGTGGCCGCGAGCAGCAGCGCTGCGGCAGCGGCGAATGGTCGTCGGGCACGGGGGTGGTGATGGCTGGACATGCTGTGCTGTCCTTCCTGACGCGCGCAGCCAGGACCGGGCGCGCGTCGCGCCGGATGCCGAGCGGGGGATGCTGCGCCTCGACGAGGCGGGCGGTGCGGGGCGGGTCGCCTCGTCGAGACAGCTAGGTACTGTGCACGACATTAAAACCTTTCGATCAGTCTGTCCATAGCTTCTGATCGATCGGCTAACACTTTCGGCGCTACGCGACAAAAGTAGGTGTCATTCGCGGCGGTCGACCGCCCGTTCCACGAGCGCGGCGAGCACCCGCCGGGCCGGCTCCGCGAGCCCCGCCGCGTCCAGCGCGACCACTGCCGCCTCGGCCCGGGTACGGATCATCCGCTCCACCGCCTCCCGCGCGCCGGACTCCTCGACGATGCCCCGCACCTCGGCGGCGCCCGCCTGATCCAGTCCCGGATCGCCGACCAGCTCCCGCAGCCGGGCCACGCCGGCCGCCGAGGCGGACGCCCGGGCCAGCGCCAGCAGCACCGTCGGCTTGCCCTCGCGCAGGTCGTCCAGATTGGACTTGCCGGTCACCGCCGGATCGCCGAAGACGCCGAGCACGTCGTCGCGGAGCTGGAACGCGTCCCCGAGCGGGTCGCCGAACCCGGCGAGCGCCGCCACCTCCCGCGGCGTCGCGCCGGCCAGCGCGGCGCCGATCTGCACCGGACGGGTCACCGTGTACCGGGCCGTCTTCAGCCGCACCACGGCGAGCGCGCTCGCCACCGAGCCGTCACCGGCCGCCGCGACCACGTCCAGGTACTCCCCCGCGATCACTTCGGAACGCATCCGGGCCAGCAGGACCTGCCCGCCGCGCAGCCGCTCGGGCGGCAACCCGCAGCCGTGGAACATCTGCGCCGACCAGGTCGCGCAGAGGTCACCGCAGAGCACCGCCGCCTGCCGGCCGTACGCCGCCGGGTCGCCGCGCCAGCCGGACCGCTCGTGCAGGTCGGCGAAGAAGCGGTGCATCGTCGGCGCGCCACGGCGGCGGTCACTGCGGTCCACGATGTCGTCGTGGATCAGCGCGAACGCGTGGAACAGCTCCAGCGACGCCGCGGCCACCAGAATCGGCCGCTCGTCCGGGCCGCCGAAACCCCGCCAGCCCCAGTAGCAGAACAGCGGTCGCAGCCGCTTCCCGCCGGCCAGCACGAACCGGCGCAGAGCAGCGTGGACGGCCCCCGTACCGTCGTCCGGCCGACCCGGCCCTCTCGCGTCCAGGAACGCGGCGAGCTCGGCGTCGAAGCGGCCCCGAAGCAGGGCCGGGTCGGTCGGTGCGACGGTTACGGTCATGGTGCCTCCCAGGCCAATCCGGCGAGTTCGAGCAACAACGCCTTCACATCGGTCGCCTCCACCCGGGGCCGGATCGCGGCCCGGTCGGAGCAGAGCAGCACCGGGCCGTCCGCCGGATCGGCCGGCAGGCGCCCGTGCGAACCACGCACCGCCCGCGCCCCGGCGTCCAGCCCGACCACGTTCATCAGATAGCGCAGGCCGAGCTTCTTGCGGGCCAGCGCGACGGCCGCGCGACGTTTCACCGCGCCCGGAGCGGCCGGGTCGAAGAACAGCTCGGCCGGGTCGTAACCCGGCTTGCGGTGGATCTCCACCAGCCGGGCGAAGTCGGGCGCCCGCGCGTCGTCGAGCCAGTAGTAGTAGGTGAACCAGGCGTCCGGCTCGGCCACCAGCACCAGCTCACCCGAGCGGGGATGGTCGAGGCCGTACCCAGCCTGCCCGGCGGCGTCGAGCACCTCGGCAACCCCGGGCAGCGCCGCGCAGAGCTTCGCCACCGCCGGCACGTCCGCCGGATCGCGGACGTAGACGTGCGCCACCTGGTGGTCGGCCACCGCGAACGCCCGTGACGTCCACGGGTCGAGGTACTCCATCCCGGCCTGGGTGTAGACCCGCAGGAACCCTTCGGCGCGCAGCAACCGGTTGACGTCCACCGGGCGGGACACGTCGGTGATGCCGTACTCGGACAACGCCACAACAGTAGCGTCCCGATCACGGGCGGCATCCAGCAGCGGGCCGAGCACGGTGTCCAGCTCGGCCGCCGCGGCGGCTGCCTCCGGCCCGGACGGGCCGAAGCGTTGCAGGTCGTAGTCCAGATGCGGCAGGTACACCAGGGTCAGATCGGGGGCGTGGTCGGCGAGGATGCGCTGCGCCGCCCGGCTGATCCACGCCGAGGACGGCAGCCCGGCGCCCGGCCCCCAGTAGTTGAACAGCGGGAACGTGCCGAGCGCCTCGGTCAGCGTGTCCCGCAGCTGCGGCGGATCGGTCCAGCAGTCCGGCTCCTTGCGCCCGTCGGCGTGGTAGACCGGGCGCGGCGTGACGGTCCAGTCCACGTCCGCGCCCATCGCGTACCACCAGCAGACGTTCGCCACCCGGTAGCCCGGCTCGACGCGGCGGGCCGCCTGCCACACCTTCTCGCCGCCGACGAGCGCGTTGTGCTGCCGCCAGAGCAGCACCTCGCCCAGGTCGCGGAAGTACCAGCCGTTGCCCACGATCCCGTGCCCGGCGGGCAGCTCGCCGGTGAGGAACGTGGACTGCGCCGAGCAGGTCACCGCCGGCAGCACCGTGCCCAGCTCGGCGGCGAACCCGGCCTCGGCCACCGCGCGCAGCCGGGGCATGTGCGCCAGCAGCCGCGGGGTCAGCCCCACCACGTCGAGCACCACCAGCCGCCGGCTCATGAGCGCGCCCCCGCCATCGGCGCCAGGCCCAGCGCGGTCAGCTCGTCGCGGGCGAAGGCCAGCTCGGCGGCGATGCCGGCGGCCAGCTCCGCGTCGCCGCGCGGCTGCCGCGCCTCCGGCAGCACCCCCCAGGTGTACGTCTCGACGTCGAGGTGGTCGCAGCCCGCTGCCGGACCGGCGAACAACGCGGCCAGCGCCTCGCGCAGCACCGGCACCGTGGAGCGCAGCGGCGGCTCGGGCGGGGCGTGCAACGGCACGTGGTAGTGCACCCGCCACGCCCCGGGCAGCCGCGCGTCGAGCGCGGCGTCGAGGTCGTCGGCCGCGTACGCCGGATCGGCCGGGTCGGCGGCGCCCGCGCAACCGGCCGCACGGGTCTGGTGCAGGAACCTCGGCTCGACGAAGCGGCGCAACGCCGCGCCCGCCCGCACCGGATCGGGCGCCTCGACGGCGGCGGACACCTGGACCTTCACCACCGGCAGCCCGGCGGCACGCAACCCGGCCAGGGCTTCCGCCGGCTGCTCCCAGGCGCACGCCAGATGCGCCAGATCCAGGCAGATCCCGAGCCGGTCGGTATCCATGGCTGAGAATACCTCGCGCGCTTGTCCCGTCGATTCCACCAGGCAGCCGGGTTCCGGCTCGAAGCCGACCCGGATCACCCGGCCGGTCTCCCGCTGCACCGCGGCCAGCCCGTCGGCCAGCGCGTCGAGCCGCCGCCGGGCGGTCGCGGTACGCGCGGCGTCCCACGGCGTACGCCAGGCCAGCGGCAGCGTCGAGACCGACCCGTGGACGGCGTCGTCGGGCAGCAGGTCGGCCAGCACCCGCGCCAGGTCGAGCGTGTACGCCGAACGCTGCGGCGTGGTCCAGTCCGGGTGGTACACCGCGCCCTTGACCACCGGGGCCTGGAACGCGGCGTACGGGAAGCCGTTGAGCGTGACCACCTCCAGCCCGCGTACGGTCAGCTCGTGGCGCAGCCGGCGGCGGGCCGCCGGGTCGGCGGCGAGCGCGGCGGCCACCGGCGCGGCCAGCCAGAGCCCGAGCCCGAGCAGGTCGGCGCCGAGCGTCCGGCGCACCGCGACCGCGTACGTGTCGAGTTGGGCGACGATGCCGGGCAGGTCCTCGGCCGGGTGGACGTTCGTGCAGTAGCCGAGATGGACAGTGGTGCCGTCGGCGTGGCGCAGCCGCATCATTCGCCTCCGCGCAGGATGGAGTTGCCGGCGAAGGTGGGCGCGGCGGCCTCCAGGGCGGTCAGGTCGAGGCGGCCGGACTGGCCGTAGAACTCGACCGGGTTGCGCCACAGCACCCGGTCCACGTCGTCGGCGCTGAACCCGGCCAGTTGCATCGCCTCCCCGGTGGCCCGGGTCAGCAGCGGGTCCGACCGCCCCCAGTCGGCTGCCGAGTTGACCAGCATCCGCTCGGTCCCGTACCGCTTCAGCAGCTCGACCATGCGCGGCGGCGACATCTTCGTCTCCGGGTAGATGGAGAAGCCCAGCCAGCAGCCGGTGTCCCGGACCAGCTCCACCGTCACCTCGTTGAGGTGGTCGACGAGCACCCGTTCCGGCGCGATGTCCGACTCGGCGACCACGTCGAGCGTGCGCCGTACGCCGCGCGCCTTGTCCCGGTGCGGCGTGTGCACCAGCGCGGGCAGGTCGTGCGCGACGGCCAGCGCGAGCTGTCCGGCCAGCGCGGCGTCCTCGGCCGGCGTCATCGCGTCGTAGCCGATCTCGCCGACCGCCACCACGCCGTCCTTGTCCAGGTAGCGGGGCAGCAGGTCGAGCACCGGGCGGCAGCGCGGGTCGTTCGCCTCCTTCGGGTTCAGCGCCACAGTGGCGTGGTGCCGGACGCCGAACTGCCCGGCCCGGAACGGCTCCCAGCCGATCAGCGAGTCGAAGTAGTCCACGAAGCTGTCCACGCTGGTACGCGGCTGGCCCAGCCAGAACGCCGGCTCGACCACCGCGCGGACCCCGGCGGCGGCCATCCGCTCGTAGTCGTCGGTCGTGCGGGACGTCATGTGGATGTGCGGGTCGAAGATGCGCATGTCACGCCTCCGGGGTGGGGATGGTCAGCCGGCGCAGCAGGTCGGCCGCGTCGTCGGGCATGGTCCGGCCGGCGGCGTGCCGCTCGGCGGCGTACGCGGCGAGCATCCGGGCCAGCTCGCCGTCGGCGCGCTCGGCCAGGCCGTCGACCACCGCCAGCGGCACGCCGGTGAACACGCACTTGAGCACCGCCTGCCGCCAGGCCGGCTGCTCCAGGTGCCGGGCGTACGGGCCGAGCGCGGCGGCGACCAGCCGGGTGTCGTTGGTGCGGATCGCGTCGTGCAGCAGCGGCACGCACTCCGCCCCGATGGGCAGCAGCGGCAGCGCGCGCAGCACGGCGCGTTTCTCGGCGGCGTCGCCCTGCCGGTAGAGCGTCTCGGCCGCGGCGGCGTGACCGCCCGGCAGCGTGGTCAGCAGCAGCGCGCGGGCCGCCTCGTCGGCCGTCCAGCCGGGCGGGTCGGGCAGCGGCCCGCGTCCGCACCGCCGGGCGGCGGTGGCGAAGAACCGTTCGATCGCCGCGGGTTCGGTCGCGACGCGGCGCAACGCCGCGTCCAGCCACTGCGGATCGGGTACGCCCCGAAGCGCGGCGCGCAGTCGGTCGGGTGTCATGCCGTCTCCCCTCTGCCGGGTGGAAGGTGGTGGGTCACCGCCCCTCGCCGCGCGAGGCGGCGGCGCGCAGGAAGTCCAGTGAGCGGGCGGCGACGGCCGGGGCCGCGTGCGAGTGCCGGGGCAGCTCCACCGCCACCAGCCCGCGGTAGCCGGCGTCGGCCAGGGCACGCAGCACCGGCGGGAAGTCGATCTCACCGGCGCCGAACTCGAGGTGCTCGTGCACGCCCCGGCGCATGTCGTCGATCTGCACGTTGACCAGGTGCGCGGCGACCTCGGCCACGCACTGCGGCACCGGCAGCGGCTCCAGGCAGCGGCAGTGTCCGATGTCGAGCGTGATGCCGAAGCCGGGTGGCGCGCCGAGCGCCTCGCGCAGCCGCCACCACCCGGCGATGTCCTCGACGAACATGCCCGGCTCCGGCTCGAAGCCCAGCGTCACGCCCTCGTCGGCGGCCTCGGCGCAGACGGCCGCGCAGCCGGCCACCAGGCGGTCGCCGGCGACGTCAGGTGGTACGCCGGGCGGGCGTACGCCGGCCCAGAAGGAGACCGCCTCCGCGCCCAGCTCGGCGCCGATCCGCACGGCCCGGCGCAGGAACTCCACCCGCCGGGCCGGGTCGTCGTGCAGCAGCGTCGGCGCGTGCTTGTGCCACGGGTCGAGCAGGTAGCGGGCGCCGGTCTCGACCACCACCGACAGCCCGAGCGCGTCCAGCCGGCGGCGCACGGCGGCCACCCGGCGGATCAGCCCGGGGGCGAACGGGTCCAGGTGGTCGTGGTCCAGGGTGAGCGCGACGCCGTGGTAGCCGAGGTCGGCGAGGACCGTCAGCGCGTCGCCGAGGCGGTGGTTGGCGAAGCCGTTGGTGCCGTACCCGAAACGCAGCGCGCCCGGGCCCGGCAGCGGTACGGCGGTCATGTCGGGGAGATCAGTCGGGCCAGGCGGCGGCCGAGCGGGGCGGCGGCGGCCACGGCGAGGCCGAGCACCTGGGCCCCGGCGCGGGCGGTGAGCGCGCCCTGCAGGGCGGGCAGCCCGGTGATCCCGGCCCCGACGGCGGCGCGCACCCGGGCCGGTGACGGGTCGGCGAGCACCCGGGCCTGCGCCCGGCCGTACCGGGCGGCGTACCCGGCCGCGAGCACCCCCGGCACGAGCCCCCCGAGCCGAAGGAAGGGCCCCCTCTTAACGCATCCGGTAGAGGAGGGGGCCCCGCTTAACACGGTGGGCCGGGCCGGGGTGGTGAACGCGATCAGCGCGGTGCCGGCCAGCGTGAGACCCGGTAGCCGCCGGTCCGCGCCGGTCACCTCGCGCCGGGACAGCGCGGTCACGGTCCATGTGTGCGCGGCGACTGTGAGCGCTGCGGGCAGCGCCCGGACCACCCGGCCGCCGGACGCGCCGAGCAGCACGTCCAGCCCTCGGCACGCGGCCATCACCGCCGGGCCGGCGGCGGTGTTCTTGGCGCGCAGGTCGTACCCCCAGATCGTGGCCGCGAGCGGGAGCGCGACGGCTGCCGCCCGGCCGCCCCCGGCGGCGGTGGCGACCGCGAGCCCGGCGGCGGTCAGGCCGGACGCGACCCCGAGCGCCACCGACGGGCGTACCCGGCCGGACGGGATCGGCCGCTCCGGCCGTTCGACGGCGTCCAGCCGGCGGTCCGCCCAGTCGTTGGCGGCCATCCCGGCCCAGTAGAGCAGCACCGACGCGCCGGCCAGGGCCGGTGTCCGGCGGTCGAGCGCACCGGCCGCCGCCGCACCGGACAGCACGTCCCCGGGTACGGAGAGCGCGGCGGGCGCCCGGACCAGCTCGGCCAGGTCGGCCAGGCGGGTCACGGCGTCACCCGGGCGTGCAGGCCGGCGGTGAAGTCGCGAAGCGCCGTCCACTGCTCGCCGAGCGCGTGGCCGGTCGCGCCGAGCGGGTCCTTGAAGAAGAACGCCAGCTCGGTCAGCGGGCCGTGGCGGCCGGCGGTGTGCGCGGCGGCGGTGAGCCGGGCCAGGTCCAGCACGAGCGGCGCGGCGAGCGCCGAGTCGCAGCCGTGCCAGGTGAACTCCATCCGCATGCCGGTGCCCAGGAAACCGGCGAACGTGATCAGGTCCCAGGCGGTTTTGAAGTCGCCCAGCTCCTCGACGTACTCGATGCGGGTGCCACCCTGCGGCAGGTAGCCGAGCGTCTCGGCGAGCACCCGCTGCTTGCTGCCCACCTTCGCGGCGTTGGCGGCCGGGTCGGCGAGAGTGGCGCCGTCGCCGCCGCCGAGCAGGTTCGTGCCGGACCAGGAGCGCACGGCCAGGTGCCGCATCGCGAACATCGGCGCGAGCACCGACTTGAGCAGCGTCTCGCCGGTCTTGCCGTCGTGCCCGGCGTACGGCAGTCCGCGTTCGGCGGCCAGCGCGGCCAGGGCCGGCAGCCGGGCGCCGGTGGACGGGGTGAAGTCCACGTACGGGCAGCCGGCGGTGAACGCCGCGTACGCGTACGCGGAGCTGGGCGGCAGCACGTCGGCCGGCCCGGTCAGCGCCTCGCGCAGCGTGGCCAGGTCGCTGTGGGCCGGGTGCGGGGCGGGTGCCGGCTCGGTGGCGGCGACGTTGACCACCACCACCCGGTCCAGCCCGTGCCGGGCCCGGAACTCGGTCAGGTCGCGGACCACAGTGGCGATCCGCTCCCCCTGGTCGCCCTCGGTCGGCGCGGGCCGTAGCGCCGCCTCGACGGCGGCCAGGTCCGGCGCGACGGCGTCGGCCAGCCGGGCGGGCAGCACCCCGGCGGCGGCGAGCGCCTCGGCGCGTTTGGTGAGCGGGGTGGCGACCACGTCGTGGCCGCCGAAGACGAGATCGGTGAAGCCCGGCAGGGCGGGCCCGCGCAGGTCGGGCAGCTCGGTCACGCATCCGGTCGGCGCGGTGAGCCCGGCCCGCAGGGCCAGCCCGCCGACCACGCTGGTGGTGGCGACCGAGCCGCGCGCACCCACCAGCCACACACCCGTACGCATCGCGCTACCTCCCCAGGTAAGGCCGGTCCGCCGGTGCGGCCGGGGAATCCCGGTCCGGCCGCACCGGAGGGCCGTGCTGGTCGTGCCGGCGGACAGCGGCGGCACGCTCCCCGGAGCCGGCCTCGTCCCCGCCGCGGGGCGCAACCGCGGCGGGCCCTCGCCGGCCGGCGCCGGAGAGTGTCGGCGGACCCCGTAGGGCCGCCTCGGGTCAGGCGGAAGCTTCGGCCAGGGCGGGCTCCACCTCCGTCCAGGCGGCCCGCTCGGCCGAGCGGGTCACCGCGTCGAGCACGAGCTGGACCTGAAGCGCGTCGGCGAACGACGGGGCCGGGTCGGCGCCGGTGGCGACCGCCTCGACGAAGTCGCGCGCCTGGTGGGTGAAGGAGTGCTCGTAGCCGATGATGTGGCCGGGCGGCCACCACGCGCCCAGGTACGGGTGCTCCGGCTCGGTCACCAGGATCCGGCTGAAGCCCTGCTCGGCGGCGGGCCGGGTGGCGTCCAGGAACTCCAGTTCGTTGAGGCGTTCCAGGTCGAACACGACGCTGCCGCGCGAACCGTTGATCTCGACCCGCAGCGCGTTCTTGCGGCCGGTGGCGAACCGGGTCGCCTCGTACGTGGCCAGCGCTCCCCCGTCGAGCCGGGCCACGAACACGGCCGCGTCGTCCACTGTCACCTGACCCATGGCGCTGCCGTTGCCGTCGGCCTGCGCGGCCAGGCCGCTCGACCCGGCGACGAGTGGCCGCTGGCGGACGAACGTCTCGGTCAGCGCGCTCACACCGGTGACGAGCTGCCCGGTGACGTACTGGGTCAGGTCGATGATGTGCGCGCCGATGTCGCCGAGCGCGCCGGAGCCCGCCCTGTCCTTCTGCAACCGCCACACCAGCGGGAACTGCGGGTCGACGATCCAGTCCTGGAGGTAGACCGCCCGGACGTGCCGGATCTCGCCGATCCGCCCCTCGGCCACCAGCTGCCGCATCAGGGCGACCGCCGGCACCCGCCGGTAGTTGAAGCCGCACATCGCGCGTACCCCGGACTCGCGTGCCCGGGCCGCGGCCTGGGTCATCTCCCGGGCCTCGGCGACGCTGTTCGCCAGCGGCTTCTCGCACAGCACGTGCTTGCCCGCTGCGAGCGCGGCGAGCGCTATCTCGCGGTGGCTGTCCCCCGGCGTGCAGATGTCGACCACGTCGATCTCGTCGGACTCGACGAGCCGCCGCCAGTCGGTGGTGTAGCCGTCCCAGCCGAGCCGGTCGGCGGCGTCGGCCACCTTCGGTTCGTCCCGGCCGCAGACGAGCGCCATCCGCACCCGGGCCGGCAGGTCGAACACCCGGTTCACGGTGCGCCACGCCTGGGAGTGCGCGGCGCCCATGAACGCGTAGCCGACCATGCCGACCCGCAGGATGCTGTCGTGACTGGACAAGGTGGGTCTCCCCCCGTGTGTCAGAACCCGAGCTTCAGGTAGTCGCTCGCGTTCTCCTTGGTGATCGTCTCGGAGGCGAGGACGATCTCCTTCGGTACCTGGAGTTCGACCAGGTCGGACATGCCCTTGCCCTGGCCGATCAGGCGGGCCAGGGAGATGGCCGAGGAGGCCATCGACGGGCTGTAGGTGACTGTGGCCTTGAGGACCGTGTTGTCGGCGGCGATGTCCTCCATGGCCTTCTTGGAGCCGGCACCGCCGACCATGATGAATTCCTTGCGGTTGGCCTGGTTGACGGCCGCGAGCACGCCGATGCCCTGGTCGTCGTCGTGGTTCCAGACCGCGTCGATCTTCGGCAGCGCCTGGAACAGGCCGGTGGCGGCCTGCTGGCCGGAGTCGACAGTGAACTCTGCCGGACGCCGGTTGGCGACCTTGAAGCCGTACGAGGCGAGCGTGTCCGCGAACCCCTTCGACCGTTCCTGGGTCAGCTCCAGCGACTCGATGCCGGGGATCTCGCCGATCACCGGGTTGCTCACGCCCTTGGTCTTGAGCTGCTCGGCGATGTACGTGGCGGCGGCCACCCCCATGCCGTAGTTGTCGCCCTTGATCTGGCACCGGTAGGCGCGCGCGTCCGGGAAGGCCCGGTCCAGGTTCACCACCGGGATGCCGGCCTTCATCGCCTCCAGGCCGAACGCGTTCAGTTCCTTGCCGTCGTGCGGCAGCAGCACGATCACGTCGGGCTTCTGCGAGATCAGGGTGGACAGCGCCGCCCGCTGGGCCGCCGCGTCCGCGCCGGCCTCGACCGACTTCAGCTCCACGTCCTGGTACGCCCCGGCCTGCGCCTTGGCGTTGTTGGTGATGGCGGCGATCCAGCCGTGGTCGGCGGCCGGGGCGGAGAAGCCGATGGTCACCTTCTTGCCCGGCTCGGTGTTGGCGCCGGAACCGGCCGCCTTGGTCTGTGCCTCGGTCGGGCTCTGCTCGTTGCTTGTGCAGCCGGCGAGCAGCACCCCGGCGGAGACCGCGGCCCCGCCGAAGAGCAGCCGGCGGCGGGACAGGTCATGGCGCGGTGTTCTCATGACGCCTCCTGGGATGAGGTGGTGGGGTGGTTTCGGGTGTGGCGGGCCGGACCACCGTCGGTACGACGGCAGCCGGGATGTGCGCGGGTGGGGTCAGGTGGTGGTGGCCCGGTTGCGGGCGAGGAACTGGGTGAGACTGCCGAACTGCACCTGCTGGACCAGGACGGCGGCGACGATGATGCCGCCCTTGACCATGTTCTGGGCCTCGGCGGAGAGGTTGTTGATCGCGAACAGGTTGGTGATCGTGGAGAAGATGATCACCCCGAGCAGGGAGCCGATGATCGTGCCCCGCCCGCCGCTGAGCAGCGTGCCGCCGATGATCGCGGCGGCGATCGCGTCCAGCTCGTAGAGGTTGGCCATCGCCGCCTGCGCGGAGGTGGCCTGCGCGGTCAGCATGACCGCGGCGATGCCGCAGCACAGGCCGGAGAGCGCGTAGAGGAGCACGGTGTGCCGGCGGACGTTGATGCCGGCGAGCCGGGCCGCCTCCGGGTTGCCGCCGACCGCCACCGTACGGCGGCCGAACGTGGTCCGGTTCAGCAGCACCCAGCCGGCCGCCACCACCGCCACCAGGATGTAGACGAGCAGCGGGATGCCGAGCACGTTCGTGCTGGCGATGCCGTTGATGAACGTGTTGCCCGACACCTGGGTCTGCTTGTCGGAGATCTCCGCCGCCAGCCCTCGGGCGGCGACGAGCATGGCCAGCGTGGCGATGAACGGCACCAGCCGCCCGTACGAGACGAGCAGCCCGTTTACCACACCGACGGCGAGCCCGACGGTCAGCGCGGTGAAGATCATGCCGCCCGCGCCGTAGCTCTGCGTGGCCACAGTGGTGCACCAGACCCCGGCCAGCGCGACGATCGCGCCCACCGACAGGTCGATGCCCCCGCCGATGATCACGAAGGTCATGCCGACGGTGACCACGCCGACCACCGAGGCGAGCTTGAGGATGGTGAGCGTGTTGCCCCACACCCAGTTCGGGTCGCCGTAGAGGTCGGGGCGGGTCAGGATGCCGATGACCACCAGCACGACGAGGACGGCGAGCAGGCCCAGATTGCGCTTGGCGCCCTCCCCGCCGTCGCCGCGCCACCAGGAGAGCTTCGCCGGCGCGTCGACCTTGGCGGTCTCCGCCCGCTCCACCGGCGGCGACTGCGCGGGCAGGGCGGATTCGGTTACTTCGCTCATGCCGGTGCGCCTTCCATGAGGGACCCCGCCATGACGAGGTCGAGCACGGTGTTCTCGTCCAGTTCGCCGGCCGGCGCCTCGCGGACCACCCGGCCCTCCCGCATCACCAGCACCCGGTCGGCCAGACCCAGCACCTCGGGCACCTCGCTGGAGACCAGCAGCACCCCGACGCCACGGGCGGCCAGATCGCGGATCACCTGGTACAGCTCGGCGCGGGCGCCCACGTCCACGCCCCGGGTCGGCTCGTCGAGCAGCAGCAGCCGGGTGTCCCCGAGCAGCCACCGCCCCACCACCACCTTCTGCTGGTTGCCGCCGGACAGGGTGCGCACCGGCCGCCGTACGTCCCGGGGCCGCAGCTCCAGCGACGCGGCGATCCGGTCGGCCTCGGCGCGTTCCCGCCCGGCGTCGGTGAACCCGAGGCGGGCGTACCTGCTGAACGTGGCGAGCGTGACGTTGCGGTAGATCGGTTCGCCGAGCAGCAGCGCCTGACTCTTGCGCTCCTCCGGCGCCATGCCCATCCCGGCCCGTACCGCCGCGCCCACGCTGCCGGGACGCAGCGCGCGGCCGTCCACCCGGACCGTCCCGGCGTGCGCCCGGCGCGCGCCGAAGATGGTCTCCAGCAGCTCCGAGCGGCCCGAGCCGACCAGCCCGGCGATGCCGACGATTTCTCCCGCCCGGACCCTGAGCGAGACGTCGGCGAACTCGCCGGGCCGGGTCAGCCCGTCCACCCGCAACAGCTCCGCGCCGCCCCCGTCGCCGGCCGGGCGCTGCGGGAAGACGTACTCGATGGTCCGCCCGGTCATCCGGGCCACCAGGTCGCGGGTCGGCGTCTCGCGGGCCGGAAGGCTCGCCGCCGTGGTCCGGCCGTCCTTGAGTACGGTGACCCGGTCGCCGATCTCGCGGATCTCCTCCAGCCGGTGCGAGATGTAGATGACCGCGATGCCCTGCGCGGTGAGTTCCCGGATGATCCGGAACAGGTTCGCCACCTCGTCGTGGGCCAGCACCGCACTCGGCTCGTCCATGATGATCAGCCGGGCCTCGTGGGACAGCGCCCGCGCCATGCTGACGATCTGCTTGCCGGCGGCGGGCAGGTGCCGCACCAGCCGTCCCGGCGGGATCTCCGGGTGGCCGAGCCGGGCCAGGATCTGCCGGGTACGCCGGGCCATGTGCCCCCGACGGACGAAGCCGAACCGGCGCGGCTCGTGGCCGAGGAACGCGTTCTCCGCCACCGACAGGTCGTCGACCAGGTCGAGTTCCTGGTAGATGGTCGCGATGCCGGCGCGCATGGCGGCCTGCGGGTTGGCGAACGCCGCCGGCTCGCCCCGCCACACGACCTCGCCGGAGTCCGGCCGGTGCACCCCGGCCAGCACCTTGATCAGGGTGGACTTGCCGGCGCCGTTCTGCCCGAGCAGGCAGTGCACCTCGCCGGCCCGCACCTCCAGTTGCACGCCGTCGAGCGCGCGTACCCCCGGGAACGTCTTGACGACATCGGCGAGGCGCAGCACCACCTCGCCCGCGACGGCGTCGGCGGGCGCCTCGACGAGCGGCTTTCCGGTGTCGCTCATGCTGCCTCCCCGAACGCGAGGTCACTTGCCAGCACCGCCGCGCCGGCGACGCCGGCGCGCGGGCCCAGCTCGGACAGGACGACCGGCAGGTTGCCGGTGGCCAGCGGCAGCGAGCGGCGGTAGACCACGCTGCGGATCTCGGCGAGCAGGATGTGGCCGAGCTGGGCCAGTCCGCCGCCGATCACGATCATCGACGGATTGGTGAAGCTGACCAGCCCGGCCAGTACGCTGCCGACCCGCCGCCCGCCGTCCCGGATGAGCTGGATGCAGGAGACGTCCCCCTCGATCGCCCCCTGTGCCACGTCGAGCGCGGTGACCACGCCCCGGGCGGCGAACCGCTCGGCCAGCGCCGGGGAGACCTCGGTGCGGGCCGCGACCGTCGCTTCCCGGGCCAGCGCGGCGCCGCTGAACACCGCCTCCAGGCAGCCGACGTTGCCGCAGGAACACATCGGACCGTTCGGGTCGACCTGGATGTGGCCGATGTCCCCGGCGCAGCCGTCGGTGCCCCGGTAGACCTCGCCGTGCAGGTAGATGCCGCAGCCGATACCGGTGCCGATCTTGATGAACAGGAAGTCGTCGACCGAGTGGGCCACGCCGCCGTGCCGCTCCCCGATCGCCATGATGTTGACGTCGTTGTCCACCACCGCCGGGCAGCCGTGCTCCCGGGTCAGCAGCTCGCGGACCGGGAACCGGTCCCACCCCGGCATGATCGGCGGGGAGACCGGCACGCCGTCGCGGAAGCTCACCGGCCCCGGCACGCCGATGCCGACCGCGTCGAGACGCTCGTACGCGCCGTCCACCTTGGCCTTGTGCAGCAGCTCGTTGACGCGCTGGAGCGTCACCTTGGGGCCGGAACGGATGTCGGCGGACTCGGTGTAGGCGGCCACCGGCTCCAGCCGGCCGTTGACCACCTCCACGTCGATCGAGCTGGCGCCCAGGTCGACAGCGGCGAACCGCAGGTGCGGGCTCAGCTCGACCAGGGTGGAGCGCCGCCCGCCCCGGGAGGCGGCCAGCCCGGCCTCGGCCACGTACCCGAGGGAGACGAGCCGTTCCAGCTCGGCGAGCAGGCGCGGGCGGGGCATCTGGAGGCGGTCGCCGAGTTCGGCGCGGGACACCGCGCCCTCGTCCCGGAGCAGCCGCAGGAGCCGTACGTGCAGGGGGTCGACCGTCCGCACCGGCAGTCACCTCCGCATCGGAAGTCCGTCACATCGACGCAGCGATGTGTGTTGTGTCCGACACAGTAGGAGCCTTCCGGGCCGCATGTCCATAGCTTCGGCACGCCTGATGCAAACTTTTGTCCATACGAACAAAAGAAGCTCCGGATCAGGAAAACGCGCCGCCCCGCCCGGGTACGTCCGGGCGGGGCGGCGCGATGGCGAGGGCAGCGGTCAGTGGTGGGAGGACGCATTGCCCTTCTTGCGCAGCTTGCGGTCGTCGCGCAGCTCGACGTAGGGCTCCTCGTCGGCCGGGTGCCCGGCCGCGATGGCGCGACTGCGCTCCAACTCGGCGTCGAACTCCGCGCCGAGCAGGATGGCCACGTTGCTCAGCCAGAGCCAGACCAGGAAGATGATCACGCCGGCGACAGCGCCGTACGTCTTGTTGTACGAGCCGAAGTTGCTGACGTAGAGCGCGAAGAGGCCGGACACCACGAGCCAGAGCACCACCGCGAGCACGCCGCCGGGGCTGACCCAGCGGAAGCCGCCGTGCCGGGCGTTCGGCGAGGCCCAGTAGAGGATCGCGAACATCAGGCTCACCAGCACCAGCAGCACGGGCCACTTCGCGATGTTCCACACGGTGACGGCGGTCGAGCCGAGCCCGATCGCGTTTCCGGCCTGCTCCGCCAGGCCGCCGGTGAACACCACGATCACGGCGCTGATCAGCAGCATCACGCCGATCACCGCGGTCACGCCGAGGCGTACCGGCAGCGTCTTCCAGATCGGCCGCCCCTCCGGCACGTCGTAGATGCTGTTCGAGGCGCGCATGAACGCGGCGATGTAGCCGGAGGCGGACCAGAAGGCCGCGATCAGACCGATGACAGCCGCGATGCTGGCCAGCCCGCCGGACTGGCCGGCCTGGTCGATCGCGCTCTCGATGATCTTGCGGATGTTCTCCTCCGGCACCGCCTGCCCGACGGTGTCCCGGACCCCCTCCGTGGCCCGGTCACCGAGCAGGCCGAGCAGCGAGATCAGCACCAGGACGCCCGGGAAGATGGAGAGCACGCCGTAGTAGGTGAGCGCGGCGGCCCAGTCGGTCAGGCTGTCGTCCTGGAACTCCCGGACGGTCCGCTTGAGCGTCGCCATCCAGCCCGTCGCCGTCAGATCGGTCGGGCTGTCCGGACCCTCGTCCGGGCCCACCGGCTCCGTGTGGTCGCGCCCGTCACGGGCGGGAGCCTCGTCGGCGGCCATGGCACCTCCTCGTCGCTGGTCGTCAGGCACGACATGCCCTGACCGGGGCGGCGATAACCCCCGTCGGCAAAACCGGCCCGTCCGCCGCCGCCCCTCTCCCGCGCCCCCGTTCTCCCGGCTCTGCATCCATCGGCGCACATGGTCACGCAGCGTGTCCGTTGCTCGGGTGGTTGCAGAGCAAGACCGCCAGGCGCCCCACCCCGTCCCGCCCCGACGGGGTGGGGCACCGAAGATCGCGGTGCGCCATCCTTCCCCCTGGACCCCCACTCGCCGCGCTCTCCACGACGGTCACGAGGAGTGGAACGGCATGGGTGTCAAAAGGCGGCGGAGGCACCCATGGTGTTCCACTCCGCCGTGCCCGCCGGCCACCCGGCGCGCGGTGGGCGCGGCTCTCGGGCGGCGCCTGCGCCATTTCGCCGAGGCGGCGGTGTCGGCGCACGACCGATGCCGCCACCTCGGCGAAGTGGCGGCGGTCACGTGCTTCCGGCCCACGAACCGCGCCCTCGGAGCGCTCCGGCGGCGGGAGGCGGCATCCGGAACCCGCCCGGCCCGGGGAGCAGCCGGCGGGGCGCGGCAGCGGTGGGAGGCAATACACCCTGAGTGACGACGGCCGATCCCGAAGGGCAGCTTTCATCGTTGGAAAATCACCTGGAAGTTCGCTGGGAAGAGATTGCGGAAGCGCGCTTCGCCCGTCGGCGAAGCGGTCGCGAAACAGATTCAGAAATCTGTTTGACGAGTGAAGCACTCCCATTCCGTCACTCATTGCAATCACGTTAAGCAATGTTCCCAACGCGCGCGCAATTCGCGTATCGTGCCCCCTCGTGCCGCCCGTTCGCCCCTCCGACGCGACTCCCCCGAAACCCCGGCCGCCGTCCGGCGGGCGACCGGGGTCCGACGTGGACGCCGAGGTGGTGTCGCTCCCGCCGGACGAGGGCAGCGTCGCCGGTCCGGAGTGGTCAGACGACGGGCCGGGCGAGACGCACCACCACAGCCGGGCCGTACCGCACCACAGCCGGGCCGTACCGCACCACACCGAGGCCGAGACGCACGACCACACGCCGGCCGAGACGCCGGGCGCCCCGGACGAAACGCGCGACGCCCCGGATCAGGCCCAGCAGGACGCTCGCGAACTGGCCGCCCGGTTCGAGGAGGAGAAACCGGGACGGGTGCTCGCCGGAGGAGTCGGTTTCCTGTTCACCGGCGTCACCGTCGCGGTCGGGCTGCTGACGCTCTGGCAGGTGTTCTTCCCGCTGGCCCAGGGCAGCAAGTACTACCTCATCTTCTTCCTCGCCGGCGTCCTGCCGATGGTGTTCCTCGCGTACCCCTCGGGAGTGCGGCTGCGCCGCACCAAAGCCGACACGGCCGACGCTGACACGGACGGCGTGCACGACCGGCGCGGGCCGACGCCCGTCGACTGGCTTCTGGCCCTCGCGGCGCTCCTGGTCTGCCTCTACCCGGTGCTGCCGGTCGCCATCGGCGCGGGCGGCGGCGGGTACGACGCCTTCCTGGACCGGCAGGGCCTGCTGGATCCGCTGGACGTGGCGTTCGGCACCGGCCTGCTGCTCCTGCTGCTGGAGGCGTGCCGGCGCACCACCGGGTGGATCCTGCCGGCGGTCTGCGTGCTGTTCCTCGGGTACGGCTACTACGGCGGGCTGCTGCCGCAGGCCTGGCCGGTGGCGCACGCGGGGCTCGACTTCGGGCAGCTGGTCGACGCGTTCTACAACTCCGACAGCGGCTTCTACGGCACCCCGCTGGACGTGGCCGCCTCGTACATCGTGCTGTTCACCATCTACGGCGCGGTGCTCGACCTGTCCGGCGCGGGCCGGTTCTTCGTGGAGCTGTCCGCCGCCGCGTTCCGCCGCTCCCGTACCGCCGCCGGGCGCACCGCCGTCGCGTCGGGTTTCCTGCTCGGCACGGTCTCCGGCTCCGGCGCCGCCACCACCGTCAGCATCGGCGCGGTGACCTGGCCCATCCTGCGTCGCGCCGGCTATCCGGCCGAGCGCGCGGGCGGCATGCTCGCCGCCGCCGGTGTCGGTGCGATCCTGTCTCCGCCCACGCTCGGCGCCGCCGCGTTCATCATCGCCGAGTACCTGGGCGTGTCCTACCTCCAGGTGCTCGGCTGGGCCACGGTGCCGACGATCCTCTACTACCTGGGCATCCTGCTCTCCGTCGAGATCGACGCCCGGCGCTCCGGGGTCCGCCCGGTGGTCATCGACACCGGTTCGGCGTGGCGGCTGCTGGCCCGCTTCGGCTACCACTTCCTCTCGCTCCTCGTGATCATCGTGGTGCTGGCGCTCGGCGCGTCGGCGATGCGCGCGGTGGTCATCGCCACCGCGATCGCGGCCCTGCTGTCCTTCCTGGACCGGCGGCACCGCCTCACGCCGGCCCGGCTGGTGGCGGCGCTGCGCGACGGCGTACGCGGGGTGCTCGCGGTGAGCGCTGTCTGCGCCGCGGCCGGCATCATCACCGCCACCACCACGAAGACCGGGCTCGGGCCGCAGGCCGCCGCGCTGCTGATCGACGGCGCGCAGGCGGTCAGCTCGGAGCCGGCGGTGGTGCTGGCGCTGACCGCCGTGCTCGCCGCTGTCGCGCTCAGCCTGCTGGGGCTCGCGGTGCCGGTCACCGCGTCGTTCGTCATCGGCTGGGTGATCATCGGCCCGGCGCTGCTGAACCTGGGCGTCGCCGCGCCCGCCGCGGCCATGTTCGTCTTCTACTTCGCGGTGCTGTCCGAGGTCTCGCCGCCGACCGCGCTCGCAGCGGTCGCCGCCGCCGCCGTCACCGGCGGCCGCCTGGTGCCGACCATGTGGCAGACCCTGCGGTACGCGCTGCCGGCGTACCTGATCCCGCTGGCCTTCGTCATCACGCCGACCGGCCTCGGGCTGCTCGGCATCGGCGGGGTCGGCCGGATCGCGACCGCCGGTCTGGTCTCCGCGCTCGGCGTGGCGGTGCTGGCGGTCGCGGCCGGCGGCTGGCTGCCCGGCGTGGGCCCGGCCGGCGTGCCGGAGCGGATCCTCGGCGCGGTCGCCGGGCTGGTGCTGCTCTGGCTGGAACCACTGCCCATGGCGATCGGCGCGGCGCTCGCCGCGCTCGCGGTCGCGGGCGTGTACGTCCGACGTGGCGCCGCCGGGCACGCCGGCCGCCCGGCGGTCGAAAAATCCGTGGACCTTGGGGAGGAGAAAGAGTGGGACGGATCGACGCGAGGATAGTGGCGGGCGTCGGGGCACTTGTCCTGGTCGCCGCCGGTGCCGCCGGCTGCGGGGGCCGTCAGGACGGCGCGACGAAGGACGACGCCGCCCGTGAGGTCAGCTGCAAGGTCACCAAGGACACCCGGGTCGGCATCGCCACCGGCAACGCCACCGGCGTCTACTACGTGGTCGGCAACGCGCTCGCCGGTGAGCTGAGCAAGACCACCGACGGCAAGCTCACCGGGACGGCCGCGGAGACCGGCGCCTCGGTGCAGAACGTCGAACAGCTCGTCGCCGGCCAGTACGACGTGGCGTTCTCGCTGTTCGACACCGCTGTCAACGCGGTGCAGGGCAAGGGGAGCTTCACCGCGCCGCAGCCGGTCAAGGCGCTGGCCCGGATCTACGACAACTACACCCAGGTGGTCGTACGGGCCGACGCGGGCATCACGTCGGTGGCCGACATGAAGGGCAAGAAGATCTCCACGGGCTCGCCGAAGTCCGGCACCGAGGTCATCGCCAACCGGCTGCTCACCGCCGCCGGGCTGGACCCGGCGAAGGACATCCAGGCGCAGCGGCTGGACCTCACCAAGACGGTCGACGGCATGAAGGACGGCAGCATCGACGGCTTCTTCTGGTCCGGCGGCGTGCCGACCGGCGGGGTCACCGACCTGTTCACCACGTCCGGCGACAAGGTGAAGTTCGTCGACATCAGCCCGCTGCTGCCGAAGATGGCCGAGCTGAACCCGGCGTACCAGGCGGGCACCATCGGCAAGGACATCTACCGGACCCCGGCCGACGTGCCCACCATCGTGGTGCCGAACGTGCTGCTGGTGCGGGACAACCTCGACGCCGACGTGGCCTGCGCGATCACCCGGACGGTCTTCGACTCCAAGGACGCCCTGGCCCAGGCGAACCCGGCGGCGAAGGGCATCGAGCTGGGCAACGCCCGCAAGACCGACCCGGTGCCGCTGCACCGCGGCGCGGAGCGGGCACTGAGCGACCTCGGCGCGAGCTGACCTGAACGGGCCGGGTCCGGACGCGCGTCCGGGCCCGGCCCGCCCGACCCGACCCGGAGACCCCCGTGCCGCTGCCCCATCCGGCTCGCGTACGCCGGCACCACCGCTCCGCGGACCGCACCGGACGCCTGCGCTCGGTCCGCGTCCAACTGCTGGCCCCGATCCTGGTCGCCACGGCCGGCCTGGTCGTGCTCGGCGCGGCGCAGACCGACGCCGCGCTGGACGCGTCCGCCGACGCCGACCGGGCCCGTGTGCTCGCCGGCACCGCCACCGCGACCGTACGTCTGGTGCACGAGCTGGAACGCGAGCTCGGCGAGACGGCCGCGCTGCGCCAGCGTGGCGGCACCTCCGGACGCCCGCTCGTGGACGCGCAGCGGCGCCGGGTGGACACCGCTGTCGAGCGCTACCGCGCGGCGCAGGGTGACGCCCGCCGGGCCGCCCCCGACCTGACACCCGTGCTGAACGACGCCAGTCGGCGCCTGGACAAGCTCGCGCCCACCCGGGAGCAGGCGGTGACCGGCGCGGACGCCGACCCGGCATACGTGTCGCTCGTGGAGTCCCTGCTCGCGGTCGCGGACGCGCTGCCGAGCCAGCTGCGCGACGCCGACCTGGCCAACCAGGCCCGCGAGGTGGCCTCGGTGGCCGCCCAGGAACACCTGTCCGCGCTGGAGCGCGACCTGCTGCGGGCGGTGTTCGTCCGGGGCGGGCTGGAACGCGGAGAGCTGGCCCGGCTGGGCCGGCTGCGCGGCGCCCGCGAGCAGCGGCAGGCCGAGTTCCTGCGGATCGCCGCCGGCCCGGCGAGGACCGCCTGGTACCGCGTGGTCGACGGCGCGGACGTGACAGCGGCCCGGCGGATGCGCGACACGGTACTCGACACCGACGGCGCGCCGGAGGCGCTGAAGACCGACGGTGACGCCTGGTACGTGGCGCAGAGCGGCGCGATCCGCCGGTACAACCTGCTCGGCCGGGACCTGTCCGACGGGCTGGACCGGGACGCGGCCGACCTGGCCGCCGCGGCCCAGCTGCGCGCGGTGCTGACCGCCGGGGCGACGAGCACCGTCGCGCTCGGCTCGCTCGTCACCGCCGTGCTGCTGGCGGTACGCACCAGCCGCCGGTTGCGCCGGCTGCGGGTGGCCGCGCTGACCATGGCGAACCGGGAGCTGCCGGAGCGGATCACCGCGATCGCCGCGGGCGAGCGGGCGCCGGCCGATGGTCCGGCGACCCGGATGACCGACGGGATCCGGCGAGGTCAGGACGAGGTGGCGCAGGTCGCCGAGGCGTTCGACACGGTGAACCGGGCCGCGCTGCGGCTGGCCGGGCAGCAGGCCGAGTTGCGGCTGGACGTGACCCGGATGGCGGAGGCGCTGGCCCGGCGCATCCGTACGCTGATCACCCGGCAGTTGCGGCTGCTCGACGACTTCGAACGCGAGGAGACCGACCCGGACGCGCTGGCCCGGCTCTTCGCGCTGGACCACCTGGCCGCACGGCTGCGGCGTAACGGGGAGAACCTGCTGGTCCTCGCCGGTGGCGAGCCGGGCCGGGGGCACGAGGGCGCGTTGCTGCTGGACGACGTGGCGCGGGCGGCGGCCTCCGAGATCGAGGACTATCCGCGGGTGGAGATCGACGTGCCGACCGCGGCGGTGCACGGCGCGGCGGCCGGCAACCTGGTGCACCTGCTGGCCGAGTTGCTGGAGAACGCCACCGTCTACTCGCCGCCGGAGGCACGGGTGCTGGTGGACGGCCGGCGCACCGTCGACGGGCTGGTGCTGCGCGTGCACGATCAGGGCATCGGCATCAGCGAGAGCCGGCTGGCCGAGATCAACGAACGGCTCGCCGCGCCGGCGACGCTGTCCAGCGCCGCCGCCGGCAGCATGGGCCTGCACGTGGTGGCGCACCTGGCGGCCCGGCACGGGATCCGGGTGCAGCTGCACAACCCCGGCGCAGGCACGGTGGCGCAGGTGGACGTACCGGAGTCGGTGCTGACCCGGGTCGAGGCGGTGGCGTCCCGGCCGCCGGCGGAGCGGCGCCCGCACGGGCGCGGCGCGCCGTGGTTCAAGAACGCGCCTGTCCTGCGGCCGCAGGCCGGTTCCCGCGACCTGGTCACCAGCGCCCCGGCGGCCGGGGGGCCGGTGCGCGGCGTCGCCACGGTACGGCCGCCGGGTGGCGCGCTGCTGGCGCCGAGCACGGCGCGGATCCGGCCGGTGAGCGTGCCCCCGGCGCCGGTGTCGACCACCGCCGCCGGGCTGCCCCGGCGACCGCTGGGCGGGCATCTGCCGGGGGCGATGCCGTCCGCCGCCGCGCCGCCGCCCGCGACCGACCTGCTCGACCCCGAAGTGGTACGCGCCCGGCTGTCCGCCCTCGCCGAGGGGGTGGCCAGCGCGACGCGCCGTGCCCCGAACACCACACCACCCAACGGGAGAAGACCATGAACCCACCCGCTTCCACCGGGCTCGACTGGCTGCTGGCGAACTTCGCCGAGCAGGTGCCGGACGTCTCGCACGCGCTCGCGGTCTCCGAGGACGGGCTGCGGTTGGCGTCGTCGCCGGATCTCTCCACGGACCAGGTCGACCAGCTCTCGGCGGTGATCAGCGGCCTGGCGAGCCTGACGGTGGGCGCGGCCCGGCTGATGTCCGCCGGCCGCGTGCGCCAGCAGATCGTCGACATGGACGGCGGTGTGATGCTGGTGATGGCGGTCGGCGAACGGGCGCTGCTCGGCGTGCTGGCCGCGCCCGGCTGCGACCTGGGCCAGATCGGTTACGAGACGGCGACGCTGGTGCAGCGGGTGGCGGAGGCGCTGGAACCGGCGGTCCGCCGGTGAGCCGCCGCCCGGTGCGGCTGGTGGCGGCGCTGCTGGCGACGGTGCTGGTGGCCGGCTGCGGCGCCGAGGACACCACTCCGCAGGCGTGGCACGGGGGGCGGATCTTCCTGGCCACCGGCAACACCACAGGGGTCTACTACCAGCTCGGCGGCGGGTACGCCGACCTGATCACCCGGCACGTGCCCGGGTACGAGGCGCGCGCGGAGCCGACCGGCGCGTCGGTGGAGAACATCACCCGGGTGGCCAGCGGCGACATGGAGATCGCGTTCAGCCTGGCCGACACGGCGGCGGACGCGGTCGACGGTCGCGGCGCGTTCGACAAGCAGCCGCAGCCGGTGCGTGCGCTGGCCCGCGTCTACAGCAACTACACGCACGTGATCGTCCGTACCGACGGCAAGATCGAGAGCTTCGCCGACCTGCGCGGCAAGCGCGTCTCGACCGGTTCGCCGAAGTCCGGGACCGACATCATCGCCGGGCGTCTGCTCACCGCCGGCGGCATCGACCCGAACACCGGCATCCAGCGGCTCACCCTGTCGTTGCCGGAGACGGTCAAGCGGATGCGGGCTAACACCCTGGACGCCATGTTCTTCTCCGGCGGCCTGCCCACGCCCGGCGTGAAGGACCTGCTCTCCTCGGCGCCGGGGAAGTTCCGGCTGCTGCCGCTGAACGAGCTGATCGAGCCGTTGAGCGCCCGGTTCGGCGGCGTCTACACCACCGCCACGCTGCCGAAGGAGGTCTACAACACCCCGGCGCCGACGCCCACCATCACGGTGGCGAACGTGATCCTGGTGGCGGCGGACATGCCGGAGCAGCTCGCGTACGACCTGACCCGGGTGCTCTTCACCTGGCAGGGCGATCTGATCCAGGTGCACCCGGAGGCAGCGAACTTCAACCGGGCGAGCGCGGCCGCGACCGGCCCGATCCCGTTGCACCCGGGCGCGGCCCGGTTCTACCGCGACGGCGGCTGAGCGTGGCGGTCCCCTACCGGGTCCAGTCGCGCCGCAGCAGGCCGTAGATCGCCATGTCGGCGAAGCCGTCGCCGTCGTACCCGCGTTCCCGCTGGGTGCCCTCGTGGACGAAGCCGCACCGCTCGGCGGTACGCCGCATCGCCGTGTTGCCGGCGAGCGTCTCGATCTCCAGGCGGCGCAGGTTGCGGTTGCGGAAGCCGTACCGGCAGAGCAGCTGGATCACCTCGGTGCCGTAACCCTGGCCGCGCGCCTCGGGCACCAGCGTGATGCCGAGGTGGGCGAGCCCGTTGAACGCGTTGATCCCCCACAGCGTGCCGACGCCGAGGAACGTGCCGTCGGCGACGGTCTCGGCCAGCAGCGACACCGAGGACCGGACGTCCGGCTGCTCGCCGGCGCGCTTCTCCAGCCGGGCCCGGACCTGGCCCACGTGCTGCGGCAGGAACGGCTCGTCGTCGGTGACCAGGTGCAGTTCCGGATCGCTGTCCAGGCGGAACATGGCCGGCGCGTCGTCGGGGGTGGGCGGGCGCAGCCGTACGCGCTCGGTGGCGAACATTCCGCGACGCTAACCGCGTACGGGTGGGTGGACAACCGGATTTGGCCACCCTACCGACCGGTCGGTAGGGTGGGTGGCATGACCCCGCTCGTGCTCGCCTCCGCTCTGACCAGGACCTACGGGACGCGTGACGCCCTGCGCGCGCTCGACCTCGCCGTCGCGCCGGGCAGCCGGTTCGTCGTGCTCGGCCACAACGGCGCCGGCAAGTCGACGCTGCTGGAGATCATCGCCACCCTGCGCACGCCGACGTCAGGCTCGGTCAGCGTCGGCGGCTTCGACACCGTGACGCAGGCGCGGGACGCGCGGCGCCTGATCGGCCTGGCACCGCAGTCGAACGCGCTGGACCCCCTCGCCAGCCCGGCAGAGGTGCTCGACTTCCACGGCGTGGCGCTCGGGCTCGGACGCCGGCAGCGAGCACACCGGGCCCGGGAACTCGTCGACCTGTTCGAGCTGGGCGAGCACCGGTCCTCCCGGGTGGCCAAGCTCTCCGGCGGCACCCGCCGCAAGCTGGACCTGGCAGTGGCGCTCGTCGCCGAGCCGGCGGTGGTGATCCTGGACGAGCCGACCACCGCCCTGGACCCGCTCGCGCGCATCGACTTCTGGACCGAGCTGACCCGCCTCAACCAGGCCGGCACCTCCCTGCTCATCTCGACCCAGGACCTGCACGAGGCGGACGTGCTGGCCACCGAGATCGCGGTGCTCCGGGAGGGCCGGGTGGTCGCCCAGGGCTCACCGGCGTCGCTCAAGGGGCGCGTGGGCGTCCGCACGCTGACGCTCGACCTGTCCGACGCCGCCGCCGCGACCGCTCTCGCCGCCGCGTCCGAGGCCGGCTTCCGCGCCGACCCCGACCGTCCGGGCCGGGTACGCCTCAGCGTCCCGGACGACCCGCGCGCGCTGACCGCCGCCCTGCACGAAGCCGGGGCGATCGCCGCCGACATCACCCGGCTCCACCTTGCCGAGCCCTCCCTCGACGACGTCTTCGTCGCCCTCGCCGCCCGCTGAGGCGTGACCCACCGCACCCCGAAAGGCCCGACACCGTGCTCCCGCTCGCGCTCACCCCGCCCCGCCGATCCCCGGCCCCGGTCGTCCTCGCGGCGATCAGACGCTCGACCTGGGCCGTGCTCCGTACCCCGGCGCTGCTCGTGGCCCCGGTCGCCCAGTCCCTGTTCTTCCTGCTCGTCTACGCCGGCCAGCTCGACGCCGTGGGCAGCACCTACCTCGGCGGGACGAGCTTCATCGCGTTCCTGCTGCCGCTGATCCTGCTCACCGGCGTCGCCACCGGCGCGGGCGCGGCCGGCACGCTCGTGCTGGGCGACATCACCAGCGGATACCTGGACCGCCTCCGGCTCGCGCACGGGACCACGACGCCGTTCCTCGTCGGCCCGGTCGTCGCCGCGCTGATCGCGGTCGTGCTCCAGATGGCTGTGACAGTGGCCGGGGCCACCGCGATCGGCTACCGGCCGGCGAGCTGGTCCGGCGTCGCCGGGATGCTGCTGCTGATGCTCGCGCTGGGACTCGGTGTGGCGCTGCTGAGCACGGCGCTCGCCATCCGGTCCGGCTCGGCGTCCACCACCAACCTGGTCACGCTCGTCGTGTTCGGCCTGTCGTTCTTCACCGGCGTGTTCGCGCCGGTCGACGAACTCGCCGGGTGGATGCGGGTGATCGCCACTGTCAACCCGCTCACCTATATCGTCGACACGGCCCGGCAGCTCGGCGGCGGCACGCCGCTCACCGCGGCCCCGATCGGCGTCGCGGCCCTCGCCGCCCTCGCCGTCGCCGGAACCGCCGCCTGCGCCCTCGCCCTCCACCACGCCAGGAAGAACCGATGAGCGACACCCGCACCCAGATCATGGACGCCTTCGCCGATCAGCTCGCCGCGACCGGCTACCAGGGCATCTCCCTGGTAGCCGTGGGCCGCAGCGTCGGCATCCAGAAGCCGTCCATCTACCACCACTTCCCGGGCGGCAAGGAGGATCTCTACATCGCGGTGGCGGAGCGGTACATCCGCGACGTCGGCGCCCGGATCTCCGCGGCGCTGGCCGGCCCCGGCGACGTGACGCACCGGCTGCACGCGCTCGCCACCGTCGCCGCCGGGCAGCACGGCGACGCGGTCACCTTCGAGCAGCGCATCTACGACACGCTGCCGCTCGTCTCCGCCGAGACCAGCGAGCACGTCTCGGGTCTCTACGTCGCCCTGATGCTGGCGCCGGTGACGCGGTTCTTCGCCGACGCCCGCGCCGAAGGCGCCGTCACCGGCGAACCGGAGTTCCTGATGAACGCGTTCCTGCACCTGGCCCGCGCGGCCGACCTCACCGACGAGACCGGACCCGCCCGGGTTGTCGCGCTCTTCCTCGACGGCGCCCGCCCACGTGGCTCCGGCCCCGCCTGACCCGGCGTGGCCCGCGATCTCAGACGTCGGCGGGGGTGGTGGCGGCCCGCGCCGCCGCGACCAGCCGGGCGGTCTCGGCGACCACGTCCTCGTCGTCGGTGGGCGTCCCCGGGTCGTAGCGGACCGTCCAGGTCAGGCCGTCGACCCCGGACACCCGCCGGGCCGCGATCCGGCCGGAGCCGCCGGGCATCTCGTGGTGCGAGGTGTACGCCACCGAGCCGGTGACCCGATCCCGGACCTGGTGCGGCAGGTCACCCGGGTCGACGAGCAGGTACGTCTCGGGGTGGCTGTCCGCCACCACCAGGTATCCGTCGCGCTCGGCGACCGACTCGGCCGGGGTGACTGTGAGCTCCCGGCCGGACCAGACCGCCTTGAGGATGTCGTGCCAGCCGAGGCGGTCGACCCGGCCGGGCAGCCAGAGCCCGCGGTTGCTGGCGACCAGCACGCCGTCGTTGCCGCCCTCGCCGGTGCCGGCGGCGGCCCAGGCGAGCACCCGCTCGTCGGCGGCCAGCGGCGGCCGGTCTGCCGACGGGAGTTTCGGCCGGCGGTTGAACAGTCCCATCACAATCCTCCGGCGGCCTGCTCGCGCAGTGCCCGTGCGTGCTGTTCCAGCGAGAGCAGTTCCCCGAACAGGGCGAAGTACTCGTCCTTGTTGCTCACCGGGTTGATCCGCTGGATCTTCGACTTGAGGTCACGGATGCGGCCGGTGACCGAACTCCACTGGAGCCGCGCCATGGTGATCGAGACGTACCTCGGGTCCGGCTCGCCGTCGATGCGCAGCGGCTCCACCGCCAGCTCACCGATGAGCGCCTGCCCGGCCAGGTCGTCGCAGGCGTCGCGGACCCGCTCGATCCAGACCGCGCCGCCGGTGGCGGCGGACGCGCCGCCAGCCGCGGCGACGGCCGCGCGTACCGAGACGTGCACCGGGTGCTGGTAGTCGGTCGCCTCGACCGCGTCGAACATCGGACCGGCCAGCACCGGCTCCTGCAACGCGAGCTTCAGCGCCTCCCGCTCCACCATGGACCGAGGGCTGTCCACAGCGGGCGCGGCCCGGCCGGGGCGCGCCGACGCGGCGGGCGTCCCGGGCGCCGGTTGCCCGTTCGCCGCGCCGAGCACCGCGCGCTGCACCGGCTCGATCTCCATGCCGAGGTCACCGGCGAGCTTGCGGACGTACTCCGGGCGCTTCTCCCGGTCCTTGATCTTCGCCACCAGAGGCGCGGCGCGGCGCATGGCCTCGACCCGGCCGTCGACGGTGTCCAGGTCGAACCGGCTGATCACGTGCCGGAGGGCGAAGTCCACGAGCGGTTCGCGGCGGGCCACCAGGTCGCGTACGGCCAGGTCGCCCTTTGCGAGGCGCAGCTCGCACGGGTCCATGTTGTCGGGGCTGACCGCGATGAAGGTACGCCCGACGAAGCGCTGGTCGTCCTCGAAGGCACGCAGCGCGGCCTTCTGCCCGGCGGCGTCACCGTCGAAGGTGAAGATGATCTCGCCGGCCCGCTCGTCGCTGTCGAACAGCACCCGGCGCAGCACCGAGATGTGGTCGCCGCCGAACGCGGTGCCGCACGTCGCCACCGCTGTCGGCACGTCGGCGAGGTGACAGGCCATCACGTCGGTGTAGCCCTCGACCACCACCACCTTGCCCTGCTTGGCGATCTCCCGCTTGGCCTGGTCGATGCCGTAGAGCACGTGCGACTTCTTGTAGATCGGCGTCTCGGGGGTGTTCAGGTATTTCGGGCCGTCGTCGTCGTCGAAGAGCTTGCGGGCGCCGAAGCCGATCACGTCACCGGTGATGTCCCGGATCGGCCACATCAGGCGGCGGCGGAACCGGTCGATCAGCGAACCGGAGCGGGCCGGCCGGGACAGACCGGCAGTCACCAGCTCGTCGTGGGTGAAGCCCTGCTGACGCAGGTGCTTGGTGAGCAGGTCCCAGCCGTCGGGGGCGAAGCCGCAGCCGTACCGCTCGGCGGCGGCCCGGTCGAAGCCGCGCCCGGCGAGGAACTCGCGGGCCGGACGCGCGCCGGCGGTGGTGAGCTGGGCCCGGTAGAAGTCGACGGCGGCGGCGTGCGCCGCGATCAGGCGCTGCCGCTGCCCCTGCTGCGGGCGGTTACGCGGCGCGGACCGGTCGTCCTCGACGTAACGCAACTGGATGCCGGCGCGGGCGGCCAGCCGCTCGACGGACTCGACGAAGCTGAGGTGCTCGGCGTCCATCAGGAACTTGATGGCGTCACCGCCGACCCCGCAGCCGAAGCAGTAGAAGACGTTGCGGGCGGGCGAGACGTTGAACGACGGGCTCTTCTCGTCGTGGAACGGGCAGAGCCCCTTGAGGTTGCCGCCGCCGGCCGACTTGAGCGTCACCACCTCGGAGATGACGTCCGCGATGGAGGTGCGCTCGCGGACCAGCGCGATGTCCTCGTCCCGGATCCGCCCCGCCATGACCGCCACCCCCTCGGCGTACATCCTGCCCTGCCGGACCGACGTTCCGGCGGCCGGGGGGACGGGCGTGTGGCCGGCCTCGCCCGCCCCCGCCGGCTCAGGCCGAGCGGGCCGCGGCGGGGTCGCCGATGCGCGGGAACGGCTCGATGGAGAAGACCACCTCGACCGGCACCTCGAAGTACGCGGCGATGCGCAGCGCCAGGTGCAGGCTGGGCCGGAACTCGCCGCGCTCCAGGTAACCGACGGTCTGGTAGTGCACACCGAGCGCGTCGGCGAGCTGCCGCCGGGAGATGCCCCGTTCGGCGCGCAGCACCGCGATCCGGTTGTGCACGGTCTCGCTCATCGACGCCCTCTCATCCGACCCGCTGCATGGCCCGCTCCCGCCGGGCCGCGACCCGCGAGCCGGACTCCCGGCGGGCCATCCGGCGCAGCACCACCGGGGCCAGCACGAGCCCGAGCACCGCCCAGGCGCCGAGCACGCCGACCGTCTCCAGGTGGCGCCAGGAGCCGCCGAGTTCGACGGCCGCCAGGTCGCCCGGGAGCAGCGCCGAGCGCATGCCCAAGCCTAGCCAGTAGAGCGGGAACACCTGGGCGACGCCCTGGAGCCAGCCGGGCAGGCCGTTGATCGGATAGAAGATGCCGGACAGCGCGATCAGACCGAAGATCGGCATCACCACCAGGCCCATGTTGCGCGGGTTCTCGATCAGCGAGCCGATCACCGCGCCCAGCGGCAGCGTCGCCACCAGCCCGAGCGGCACCACCCAGGCCAGCGTGAGCCAGGCGCCGGGGTCGCCGAGCCGCAGCCCGTCGAGGAAGAACAGCCCGGGGGTGAGCTGGATGACCACGCCGATCAGCGCGACCGCCGAGACCAGCACGATCTTGCCGACCAGGTAGCCGAGCATGCCGTCCGGGATGGCCTTGGCGCGCAGCAGCGTGCCGTCCTCCCGGTCGATGACGAGCTGGTTGGCCAGCCCGAGCAGGCCGCCGAAGAGCAGGCCCATGCCGAGCGCGCTGGGCAGCGTACGGGCGCCGAGCGAGAAGTCGGTGCCGGGGACCGTCGAGCCGCGCATCCAGAACACGGCGACCAGCAGCACCACAGTGGGGAAGAAGTAGGTCCAGAGATCCTGGCCGTTGGTGAACGTCGCGCGCAGCTCGATCACGCCGCGCCGCAGCCCGGCCCGCAGCGCGTTGGTGGTGGGGTTCATCGGTTCGCCTCCTGCTGCCACACCCGCTCGGCCCGGCCGGTACGGATGCCGGTCTCCTCCTCGTGCACCAGCGTCAGGTACGCGTCCTCCAGGCTGGCCCGGCGCACCTCCAGCTCGCGTATCCGGTCGCCGTGCTCCCGGAACAGGTCGCGCAGGAACGCGGTGGCGTCGGCGGTCGCGTGCACGTACCGCTCGCCGTCGCGGGTCCAGCGCACCTCGGCGTCGCCCGCGACGCGCCGGGCGAGCTGGTCGGGTGAGCCCTCGGCGATGATCCGGCCGCCGGCCAGGATGAGGATGCGGTCGGCCAGCTTCTCCGCCTCGGCCAGGTCGTGCGTGGTCAGCATGATCGTGGTCTCGTCCAGGTCGGCCAGGCGGTGCACCAGCTCGTGGAACTCGCGCCGCGCGGCCGGGTCGAAGCCGACAGTCGGCTCGTCCAGGAAGAGCAGTTCCGGGCGGCCGACGATGCCGACCGCGACGTCGAGGCGGCGGCGCTGGCCACCGGAGAGCCGGGCGACCCGGCTGCCGGCGTGCGCGCTCAGCCCGACGGTGTCCAGCAGGTCGTCCACCGGCCACGGGCGCGGGAACCGGTCGGTGGCGTACGGCGCGTAGAAGTCGCCGAGGTGGGCGAGCAGGTCCCGCACCCGCCACTTGCCGTGGTCACGCCAGGACTGGAGCACCACGCCCAGCCGGGCGCGCCACCGCTCGTCGGCGCGGGCGGGGTCGGCGCCGAGCACGCGCACCGTGCCGGCCGAGGGCAGCCGGAAGCCTTCGAGGATCTCGATGGTGGTGGTCTTGCCCGCGCCGTTGGGCCCGAGCAGCGCCAGCACCTCGCCCCGCCGGGCGGTGAGGTCGACGCCGTGCAGCACGTCGACGGCGCCGTAGCGCATGCGCAGATCCCGCACGTCGAGGACGAGATCCTCGTCGGGAGGTCGGGGGGACGCGACGGCCCCGGGAAGTTCGACCGCAGTCATGCCTCGGAATGTAGCACCTCTACTACATTCCGAGGTACCCCGCTCAACGGCGACGACTGTGGAACCAGCGCGTGACGGGGGCCGGCTCCTCCTCCTCGTACGACCGGGCCGCGTTCACCGCGGCGGCCAGGCCGGAACGGCGGGGCCGGGGCCCGGCGCGCAGCATCGGATCGGCTGCCATTTCCCGGAGCACCGCGACGGCCAGGCCCAGCATCACCACGACGAACGGCAACGCGACCAGGATGGTCGCCTGTTGCAGCGCGGCCAGGCCGCCGGCCAGCAGCAACGCCGCCGCGACCGCGCCGATCAGCACGCCCCACAGCACCACCACCCCGCGGTGCGGCCGCAGCGCGCCGCGCGAGCTGAGCGAGCCGAGCACCAGCGACGCCGAGTCCGCGCTGGTGACGAAGTAGAGACCGATCAGCACCATGGCGAGCACGCTCGTCAGCGTGGCCAGCGGCAGCGCGTCGAGCAGCCCGAACAGCGCCTGCTCGGACCCGGCTTCGACGTCGGCCACCAGGTCCCGGGTGCCGGTGGTCTGCGTACGCAGGGCGGTCCCGCCCATCACCGCGAACCAGACGGTGCTCGCGCCGCTGGGTATCAGCAGCACCCCGATCAGGAACTGGCGGACCGTTCGGCCGCGCGAGATACGGGCGATGAACGTGCCCACGAACGGCGCCCAGGAGATCCACCACGCCCAGTAGAAGATGGTCCACGAGCCCAGCCAGGCCGGGTCGGAGAACGCCCCGGTACGCGTCGACATGCGCACCAGGCCGCTCAGGTAGTCACCGACCGAGGCCGGCAGCACCTCCAGCGTGTAGACGGTCGGACCGACCACGAACACGAACAGCATCAGCACGACCGCGATCAGCACGTTCGTGGTGGACAGCCACTTGACGCCCCGGTGCAGGCCGGAGAAGGCGGACACGACGAACGCGAGCGTGAGCGCGCCGATGATCGTCAACTCGACGACCCGGCTGTCCGGCACGCCGGCCACCAGGTCGAGGCCGGCCGCCACCTGGAGCGCGCCCAGCCCGAGACTGGTCGCGGACCCGAACACGGTAGCGAAGACGGCGAGCAGGTCGATCGCGCGGCCGAGCGGACCGTCGGTCCGGTCGCCGAGCAGCGGTGCGAACGCGGACGAGATGCGGTTGCCCCGCCCCTTGCGGAACGCCGAGTACGCCAAAGCCAGCGCCGCGATCGCGTAGATGCCCCACGGGTGCAGCGTCCAGTGGAAGAGCGTGTACTGCATGGCGGTCGCGGCGGCGGCCCCGGTCTGCGGCGCGACCCCGGAGGCCGGCGGCGGCGTGGCGTAGTGCTGGATCGGTTCGGCGACGGCGAAGAACACCAGGCCGATGCCCATGCCGGCGCTGAACATCATGGCGACCCAGGCCAGCGTGTCGAACTCCGGCTCGTCGTCGTCGGCGCCCAGCCGGATCCGGCCGAACCGGGAGGCGGCCACGACGACCGCGAGCACCAGGAAGGCGTCCGCCGCGACCACGAAGAACCAGCCGAACGTGCTCACGGTCCAGGCCAGGCCGGACTCGCCGAACCGGGCCAGTGAGCCTCGGGCGAACACGCCCCAGGCCACCACGGCCAGCACGCCGGCCACACCGAGCCCGAGCACCACCCGGTCGACCGGCTGCGCCCCGGCCCGCTCCCCCGCCTCTTCCCCCATGTCCCCATCCTGGGCAGAGCGGGTGCCGGGGTGGGACGAAACGCCCCACCCCGTACCGTCGATCATGGAGGTCCACGTCGGGAGCGGGACGGGGGAGGGAGCGGGGGCGAGGGCCGGTCAGGCCGGGACGGCGGAGGCCTCCTCGGCCTCGACGGCGGCGTTCCACGCCGGCTTGGTGGCGCGCCAGCCCTCGTCGTCCAGGCCCTGCCGCCAGTAGCCGGAGATGGACAGATCGCCCCGGGGCACGCCCCGCTCGACCCGCAGCAGCCGCCGCAGCTCCTTGACCGCGCCGGCCTCGCCGTGCACGAACGCGTGCACCCGGCCGGGCGGGAACTCCAGCGCCCGGACCGCCTCGACCAGCGGCTCGCCGTAGCGGCGCCCGCCCCGGTGCAGCCAGCGCAGGTCGACGGTGGCGGCGCTGGTCAGCGGCAGCTCGTCGGCCGGGCCGCCCACCTCGACGTACACAGTCGCGCGCGCCCCGGCGGGCAACCGCTCCAGTGCGGCGGCGATGGCCGGCAGCGCGCTCTCGTCGCCGGCCAGCAGGTGCCAGTCGGCCGCCGGGTCCGGCGCGTACGCGCCGCCCGGCCCGGTGAACAGCACGCGGTCGCCGGGACGCAGCGCGGCCGCCCACGGCCCGGCCAGCCCTTCGTCGCCGTGGTGCACCACGTCCACGGTCATCTCACCGGCCGCGGCGTCCCAGGCCCGCACCGTGTACGCGCGCAGCCGCGGCCACTGGTGCGCCGGGAACTCCCGCTTGATGGTGGCCAGGTCGACCGGGTGCGGGTAGGTGACGCCGTCCGGCGGGAAGACGAACTTCAGGTAGTGGTCGGTGTACGCGCCGACCGGCAGCCCGGCCAGCTCCGGACCGCCCAGCACGAGCCGGATCAGGTGCGGGGTGGGCCGCGTGGTCCGGACGACGGTGGCGGCGGTGAGGTTCTTCGGGCGGTCCGTCATACTGCTTAGGCTAACCTAAGTTCGCGCGTGCGCCCCCGGGGCGGTGCGGTCAGCCCGCCGACACCAGGCGGGCGTGCCAGGCCAGCGCGGCCGGATCGGTGAGCGAGGCGACCTGGTCGATCACCACCCGCAGCCGCTCGGCGTCGTCCGCCGCGTCCCGCCACAGCGGCGCGAACACCGGGTCGAGCACGTCCGGCGCCCGGTCCAGCAGCGCCGTCACCAGCCCGGCGAGGACGTCGCGCTGCCGCGCGTACCGGCCCTCCGCCCCGGGGCGGCGCATCACGTACCGCAGGGCGATGCCCTTGAGCAGCGCGCACTGCGCCCGGGTACGGCGCGGCACCACCAGGTCGGCGGCGTAACGGCGGTGCGGGCCGGGACCGTGGCGCTGCTGCGTGGCGGCCACCACGCGGGAGACGAACCGGCCGGTGAGCACGCTCGTGGTGGCCTTCAGCGCGGCCAGGGCCTGGTGGCTGCCGTCGTACGCGGCCAGCGGGGCGAGCACCGGATCGGCGAGCAGGTCGGCCAGCACCTCGCCCAGATCCTCCGGCGCCTCACCCGAGTAGGTGGCGGCCACGTCGGCGCAGAGCGCCCGCCGCTCGTCCGCGTCGGCCAGCAGCGGGCGCAGGTCCACGTACCCGCCGTGGATGCCGTCCTCGACGTCGTGCACCGAGTACGCCACGTCGTCGGCCCAGTCCATCACCTGGGCCTCCAGGCAGCGCCGGGCACCGGGCGGGGCGCCCTCGCGCAGCCAGTCGAAGACCGGGCGGTCGTCGGCGTACACGCCGAACTTGCGCTCGCCGGGGCGGCGCGGCCACGGGTACTTGCTCACCGCGTCCAGCGCGGCCCGGGTCAGGTTCAGCCCGACCGAACGCCCGTCCGGGGTGAGCACCTTGGCCTCCAGCCGGGTGAGCACCCGCAGCGTCTGCGCGTTGCCCTCGAACCCGCCGCAGGCGGCGGCCAGCTCGTCCAGCGCGTACTCGCCGTTGTGCCCGAACGGCGGGTGACCCAGATCGTGGGCCAGTCCGGCGGTGTCCACCACGTCGGGGTCGCAGCCGAGCCGGGCGCCCATCTCGCGGGCGATCTGCGCGACCTCCAGCGAGTGGGTCAGCCGGGTACGCAGGAAGTCGTTCGTGCCGGCGGTGTGCACCTGCGTCTTCGCGGCGAGCCGCCGGAACGCCGCCGAGTGCAGCACCCGGGCGCGGTCCCGCTCGAACGGCGACCGGCCGTACCCGGTGTCCTTCGGCGCCTCGTCGACCAGCCGCGCCGCGTCAGCCCCGGTCACCGTTGCCGCGTTGGCGCAAAACGCAGAACTCGTTGCCCTCCGGGTCGGCGAGCACCGTCCACTCCACGTCTCCCTGGCCGATGTCGACGTGCCGCGCGCCCATGTCGACGAGGCGCTCGACCTCGGCCTCCATGTCGGCCGGGCGCAGGTCGATGTGCAGCCGGTTCTTCCCCTCCTTCGCCCCGGCGACCGGGACGAAGACGAGACCGGGCAGCGTGTCGGGGGTGCGGCGGATCTCCACCTCGTCCGGCTTGTCGGTGATCACCTGATAACCGAGCGCCTCCGCCCACCAACTGGCGAGCCGGGACGGGTCCCGGGCGTCGACTACCAGGTTCTCCCAGACGGCGGTCATGTGGACACCCCTCCTGATCGACACGCGGCGGAAGCTCAGGTTACGCCGAGGTGGCCGGAAAGGCGCGCCGGGCGGTACGCGGGGCCGTCGATGGACACCGGCGGCCCCGCGCCGGCGTCAGCGGGAGTCGGAGCCGGCGGTGGTGATCGCGGCCCGTCCGGCCTCCAGGCGCGCCACCGGCACCCGGAACGGCGAGCAGGAGACGTAGTCCAGCCCGACGGAGTGGAAGAAGTGCACCGAGTCCGGGTCGCCGCCGTGCTCGCCGCAGACGCCGAGCTTCAGGCCGGGGCGGGCCGCCCGGCCCTCCTCGGCGGCGATGCGGATCAGCCGGCCGACGCCGTCGGTGTCGATCGACTCGAACGGCGAGATGCCGAAGATGCCCAGCTCCAGGTAGCGCCAGAAGAACGCGCCCTCCACGTCGTCGCGGGAGAAGCCCCAGCCCATCTGGGTCAGGTCGTTGGTGCCGAAGGAGAAGAACTCGGCCGCCTCGGCGATCTGCCCGGCGGTCAGCGCCGCCCGGGGCACCTCGATCATCGTGCCGATCAGCACCTCGACGCCGCTGTCCCCGACCACCTCGGCGATGATCCGCTCGGCCTCGGCGCGTACCGTCTCCAGCTCCTGCACGGCCCCGACCAGCGGCACCATGATCTCCGGGCAGGCCTTGCCGCCGTCACGGACGACCGCCACGGCGGCCTCGGTGATCGCGCGGACCTGCATGGCGAACAGGCCCGGGATGACCAGGCCGAGCCGGACGCCGCGCAGGCCCAGCATCGGGTTCTCCTCGTGCATCCGCCGCACGGCGGCGAGCAGCGCCTCCTCCTTCGCGACGTCCTCGCCGCGCTCCTGGGCCACCGCGACGTTCACCGCGAGCTGCTCCAGCGGGGGCAGGAACTCGTGCAGCGGCGGGTCGATCAGCCGCACGGTGACCGGCAGGCCGTCCATCTCCCGGAAGATCTCGATGAAGTCGGCCCGCTGCAGCGGCAGCAGCGCCGCGAGCGCGTCCTCCCGCTCCCGCTCGCCGGAGGCCAGGATGAGCCGCTCGACCAGCTCGCGCCGGTCGCCGAGGAACATGTGCTCGGTGCGGCACAGGCCGATGCCCTCGGCGCCGAAGCGCCGGGCCCGGGCCGCGTCCGCGCCGGTGTCGGCGTTCGTGCGCACCCGCAGCCGCCGCGCCGCGTCGGCGTGCGTCATGATCCGGTGTACGGCGCGGACCAGCGCGTCGTCGATGGTCTCCGGGTCGAGTTCGCCCTCGAAGTACTGCACCACCTCCGACGGCATGACCGGCACCTCACCGAGGTACACCTTGCCGGTGGTGCCGTCGATCGAGACGACGTCGCCCTCGTTCACCACGTGCCCGCCCACTGTGAACTTCTTCGCCGGCACGTTGACCTCCAGCTCGTCCGCGCCGGAGACACAGGTCTTGCCCATGCCGCGGGCCACCACCGCGGCGTGGCTGGTCTTGCCGCCCCGGGAGGTGAGGATGCCCTTGGCGGCGATCATGCCGTTGAGGTCGTCCGGGTTGGTCTCCCGGCGGACCAGGATCACCGCCTCGCCCTCGGCGGCCAGCTCGACCGCGCGGGCCGAGGTGAAGACGACCTTGCCGGACGCGGCGCCCGGAGAGGCGCCGATGCCCTTGGCCACCGGCTCGAACTCGTGGTCGAGCTGGAAGCGCGGGAACATCAGCTGCACGAGCTGCGCGCCGTTGACCCGGTGCAGCGCCTCGTCCAGGTCGATCAGGCCCTCGTCGACGAGCTGCCCGGCGATGACGAACGCGGCGGCGGCGGTGCGCTTGCCCACCCGGGTCTGGAGCATCCAGAGCTTGCCGCGCTCGATGGTGAACTCGATGTCGCAGAGGTCCTTGTAGTGCTCCTCCAGCCGGGCCATGATGCCGAGCAGCTGGTCGTAGGAGGTCTTGTCGAGCTGCTCCAGCTCCTGCAACGGCACGGTGTTGCGGATGCCGGCGACCACGTCCTCGCCCTGGGCGTTGGCGAGGTAGTCGCCGTAGATGCCCTGCGCGCCGCTGCCCGGGTCGCGGGTGAACGCGACACCGGTACCGGAGTCCGGACCGAGGTTGCCGAAGACCATCGCCACCACGTTGACGGCGGTGCCCAGGTCGGCCGGGATGCGCTCCTGGCGGCGGTAGAGGATCGCCCGCTCCGCGTTCCACGAGTCGAAGACCGCGCGGATGGCGAGGTCGAGCTGCTCGCGCGGCTCCTGCGGGAACTCGCGGCCGGTGTGCTTGGCGAAGATCTTCTTGTACGCGTCGACCAGACCGCGCAGGTCGTCGGCGTCCAGGTCGAGGTCGTTGTGCGTACCCTTGGCGCTCTTGATCTCGTCGAGCGCGTGCTCGAACTCCTCGCCCGGCACCTCGCAGACGGTCTTGCCGAACATCTGGATCAGCCGGCGGTAGGAGTCCCAGGCGAACCGGTCTGCGCCGCCGGAGGCGGCCCGGTCAGCACTGCCGCCGGCCTGACGTGCGAGTCCTTCGACGCTGCGGTCGTTGAGGCCCACGTTGAGGACGGTCTCCATCATGCCGGGCATGGAGAACTTGGCGCCGGAGCGTACCGAGACCAGCAGCGGGTCGTCCGGGTCGCCGAGGCGGCGGCCCATCTCGCGCTCCAGGGACTCCAGGTGCGCCTCGATCTGCGCGGCCAGGCCGTCGGGCTCACGCCCGGTCGTCAGGTACGCCTTGCACGCCTCGGTGGTGATCGTGAAGCCGGGCGGAACCGGCAGGCCGAGGTTGGTCATCTCGGCCAGGTTGGCCCCCTTGCCGCCGAGCAGATCCTTCAGATCCCTGTTGCCCTCGGCGAAGTCGTACACGTACTTGTGCTCGCCCGATTCCTGCGCTTCCACCAGAGCCTCCAACGCGCGCCATTGACACTTAACGAAGGTTTAGTTCGGACATACCCCGGGAGTGACCACCGGTAATCCGGCTCGTCAGCGTCGGTGGGCCGAAGGCTAGGCCAGTTTCACGAAACCTGGGAGCGTTCGGTGACTTTCGGCACAACGGTCGCCACTATGCGCGTTCGTACGGGTTGTTGGGAACGCTTCCATGAGCACGATCACGCAATTCCGGTTCCTCTCGTACTCTTGACTCACTGCGTCTCGCGGATCCTCACCTTTGCCATATCCCGCGCGAATACACCCCTCGGAGCCGCCGCCGTGCCGACCACACCCGCCGCCCCGGAGACCGGGCCGGAGCCGTCCCGCACCCGTCCCACCAGCACGCCCGCCCCCGACCAGGCCCCGCCGTCCGGCGCGGTGCCGTCGCCTGGCGCGGTGCCGTCGCCTGGTACGGCGGCGGCCGACGTGGTGGCGTCCGGCGGTGCGGTGCGGCCCGCCGCCGTGGCTGCGGGTGAAGGGTTGTCCGGTGCCGCAGCCGCGGGCGCGGTGCTGCCCGGTGTGCCGACGCCTGCCGCCGAGCTGGCGCGTGTCGCCGCGGGCCGGGCCGCCGAGGCGCTCGCCGGGCCGGCGCCGGTCCGGCTCGACGACGTGGTCCCGGCGCCCGAGCAGGTGCGCCCCGACCCGACGGGTGACTTCACGCTGAACGCGGACGCGGTGCTGCGGGTCAGTCCCGCCGGCCTGGACGTGGCCGAACAGCTCGCCGGCTGGCTGCGCCCGGCCACCGGCTTCCCGCTGCCGGTCGCCGACGCCCCCGCCGCCGAGGACGGCCCGCTGACGCTCACGCTGTCGCCGTCCGCTCCGGGCGCTGCCGCTGCTCCCGCGACCCGGGCGACCGACGACGGCTCCGCCGGGTCCGTCGGCGACGGGCTCGGGGACGAGGGCTACCGGCTCGACGTGACCACCGACGGCGTGCGGATCAACGCCGCCACCCCGGCCGGACTGTTCCACGGCGCGCAGACGCTGCGGCAACTGCTACCCGCGCCGATCGAGAGCCCGACCGCTGTCGCCGCGCGCTGGGCCGTGCCCGGCGGGACGATCGTCGACCGTCCGCGCTTCCCCTACCGGGGCGCCATGCTCGACGTCGCCCGCCACTTCTTCGCCGTCGAGGACGTGCTGCGGGTGGTCGACCACCTGGCCCGCTACAAGCTCAACCACCTGCACCTGCACCTCACCGACGACCAGGGCTGGCGCATCGCCGTCGACTCCTGGCCCCGGCTCACCGAGGTCGGCGGCGCGACCGAGGTCGGGGGCGGCCCGGGCGGCTGGTACTCCCGGGACGACTACCGGCGCATCGTCGCGTACGCCGCCCGCCGCCACGTGACAGTGGTGCCCGAGATCGACCTGCCCGGCCACACCAACGCGGCGCTCGTCGCGTACCCCGAGCTGGCCCCCGGCAAGATCGCGCCGCCGCCGTACACCGGCACCGAGGTGGGGTTCAGCTACGTCGACCCCGATGACGAGCGCACGTACGACTTCGTCGCGGACGTGGTCGGCGAGGTGGCCGCGCTGACGCCCGGACCGTGGCTGCACCTCGGCGGCGACGAGGCGTTCAAGGTGCCGGCCGACAGCTACCGCACCTTCGTGAACCGGGCGCAGCGGCTGGTCGCCGCCACCGGCAAGACAGTCGTCGGCTGGCACCAGCTCGCCCCGGCCGAGCACGTCGACGGGCGCGTCCTGCAGTGGTGGGGCACGAACGGCGACGACCCGGAGACCGCCGACGCGGTACGCCGGGGCGCCCGCGTCATCCTCTCCCCCGCCAACCATGCGTACCTGGACATGAAGTACGCCCCGGACACCCCGATCGGGCACGACTGGGCCGGTCTGATCGACGTACGCCGGGCGTACGAGTGGGATCCGGGCACCCACGTGCGGGGCGTACCGGCCGAGGCCGTGCTGGGCGTGGAGGCGCCGCTCTGGACCGAGTCGGTGAGTACGCGGGCCGAGGTCGAGTTCATGCTCTTCCCCCGCCTGCCCGCCGTCGCGGAACTGGCCTGGTCACCGCGCGCCACGCACGACTGGTCCGGGTTCCGGGAGCGGCTCGCCGGCCACGGCCCGCGCTGGAGCACCGCCGGAATCACTTTCCACTCCTCCCCCGAGATCCCCTGGCCTCCCTCCATCCCCACCCCTCGCCCTCACCGGGAGAACAGCCCGCGTTGATCATGAAGTTGACGGCGACAATCCGGACACGAAGCGCCGCCAACCTCATGATCACCCCGTCGGCGGCACAGGGTCTTGGCACGAACCCGCCCCCGAGGGCCCCGAACCTTCCAAGATCCTCAACAGCACCCAGCCCTGAGGCGGACAACTCGGACAACAGGGCGCTCACCGTGGCTTGATCGACTCCACTTCCCCGAAGTGGCGGCATCATCGTCCATGATCAACTCAACCTCGCCGAGGTGGTGTCATCAGAGGCCCCGCGACACCACCACTTCGGCGAGCTGGAGTTGATCATGCCGAGCGGGGGGCAGTGCGCCGGGGAAACGATGAGGCCACGCCTACCAGGGCCGTGAACGCCACTCACCAAGCACGCGTTGACCAAGGAGTTTGTGGCCGTTCGGGGCGTTCCGACGGCCACCAACTCCTTGATCACCGCGGCGTGCGGTTACCCGACGCCACACAAGCACCCCACCCGGGTCGGTGATCAAGGGGTTTGTGTCCGTTCTGGGCGCTCCGGCTGACACAAACTCCTTGATCAACGCTGGCCAGGCCAGCGTTGGGCGGATTGTCCGGTTGGCGCGTGGTGGGCGCCACGCCTGGGCTGGAATCGGGGCGGGGTGCGGGGCGTTGTACATGGCAGACCGCGCCGCCCCCCGCCGACCACCTCGCCCCGCCCCCGGCGGGCAGGGAATCAGGTCGGAACGCCGGTCGTTACATCCCCGGGCCGCCGAGCAGGCCGACAGCGCCTGTCGAGCAGGCCGCCAGACCGGGCGACGCCCGCCGGGAATGACCCCGGCCCGCAAGTCGTTACATCCCCCGAGCCGCGCAGGAGCAGGCCCCCACGGGCCGCCCGCGTGTCAGCCCTCTTACCGACGGGCACCCCCCAAGACTTTCCCCCCTTTCGCGGCATCCCCCATCGCCGCGTACCCCCGACAGAGAGGCAACTGATCATGGCTACCACTCTGCTGCGCAAGACCGTTCTGACCGCTGCCGGCATCGCCGCCACCGCCGGTGGCATCGCCGGCCCCGCCATCGCCGCCCAGGCCACCCCGGCCGAGCGCGCCGCCGCCCAGGTCACCACCGACCGTAAGGGCCACGGTGAGCGGGAGCTGGACGTGCGCTACGAAGCCCAGCCCAACTTCTACTTCTGCGGCCCCGCCGCCGCCCGTAACGCCCTGAGCGTGCAGGGCAAGAACATCGACGTGCACGCCATGGCCCAGGAGATGGGCACCACCGAGGCCGGCACCAACTCCATCAACGACATCACCCCGGTGCTGAACAAGGAGACCGGTAAGGACGTCTACAAGTCCACCGAGATCCCCGTGGACAAGGCCCGCGACCGCGACAAGGTCGACAAGCTGCGCGCCGACGTGGTCACCACCGTCGACGACGGCCGCGCCGTGGTGGCCAACATCGCCGGCACCGCGACCGACACCGACGGCAACGCCCACTCCTTCGAGGGCGGCCACTACATCAGCGTGGTCGGCTACCGCGACGACGGCAAGATCGTCACGATCGCCGACTCGGCCAACCCGAACCAGGCCTCCTACCGCATGGACGTCGACGAGCTCGCCCGCTGGATCGCCAGCCGCGGCTACAGCTCCTGACCCAACCACCATGACGAAGGGCCCGACCCCACCACAGGGGTCGGGCCCTTTCGCGTACCCGGGTCTCAGCCGCCGGAGTCGTCCAGCTCGGCGCCGTCCGGCGGGGTGTCGTCGTCGCGGCTGGCCAGCCACCCGTCGGGCAGGAACACCTTGCCCGGGGAGTTGGTGCGGCCGCGCGGCTGGCCGAGGTTCTCCACCGGGAACGGTACGGCCGGATCGAGCTTGCCGAGCAGGTCGTCGAGCTGCGCCAGGCTCTCGATCATGGCGAGCGAGCGGCGCAGCTCGCTGCCGATCGGGAAGCCCTTGAGGTACCAGGCGACGTGCTTGCGGAAGTCGGTGCAGCCGTCCCGCTCGCCCCGGGCCGGGTTGCGGGCGCCGGCCACGAACTGCTCCACCAGCAGCTCGGCGTGCCGGCGCATGGTCACCGCCACCTCGCCGAGGCTTGGTAGCCGCCGTTCGGGGCTGCCGTTGAACGCGGCCTCCAGGTCGGCGAAGAGCCACGGCCGGCCCAGGCAGCCGCGCCCGATCACCACGCCGTCGACGCCGGTGTGCGCGACCATCCGCAGCGCGTCGTCGGCCTCCCAGATGTCACCGTTGCCGAGCACCGGCACGTCGAGGGCCGCCTTGAGCGTGGCGATCGCGTCCCAGTCAGCGGTGCCGGAGTAGCGCTGCGCGGCCGTACGCCCGTGCAGGGCGACCGCCGCGACGCCCGCGTCCTGCGCGGCCAGCCCCGCCTCGACGTACGTCAGGTGGTCGTCGTCGATGCCCTTGCGCATCTTGACGGTGACCGGCACCCCGGCGGGCGACGCGGCGCCCACCGCGGCCTTGACCAGCCGGGCGAACAGCCGGCGGCGCCACGGCAGGGCCGAGCCGCCGCCCTTGCGGGTCACCTTGGGCACCGGGCAGCCGAAGTTCAGGTCGATGTGGTCGGCGAGGTCGCGCTCGACCACGATCCGCACGGCGGCCGCGGTGATCTCCGGGTCGGTGCCGTAGAGCTGGAGGCTGCGGGGCTGCTCCTCGGCGCCGAAGGCGATCATGCGGAGCGTCTTCGGGTTCCGCTCGACGAGCGCCCGGGTGGTGATCATCTCGCAGACGTAGATGCCGCCGCCCTGCTCGCGGCAGAGCCGGCGGAAGCCGACGTTGGTGATCCCGGCCATCGGCGCGAGCACCACCGGCGGCCACACCTGGTGCGGGCCGATGGTCAGCGCGGGCAGCGTCGGGGCAGTCACCGCCCAAGTGTAAGGAAGGGCCCCTTCTTAACGTCTCCGGTAGAGCAGGGGCCCCTTGTTAACAGGGGCACATATCACAGCCGGCCCGCCGCGCGGACGTTCTCCACACCAGGGCCCGGTGTCCACAGGCCGCGCGGACGGGCCGGAAGAGCAGCGGTCGAGCCCGCACGCTGCCGGGCATGCCTGAACAGCCACCCGAACTCAGCGACCTGGCGGAACGCCAGCAGCAAATCGTCACGCGGACGCAGCTTCTCGGCGTCGGATACGACGACATGTACCTGTACCGGCAGACCCGGCGCGGCCTGTGGCAGCGGGTCTTGCCGGCGACGTACGCGCTCGTCAGCGGCACCCTCACCGACGAGCAACGACGCATCTCCGCGGCGCTCTACGCGGGCGCCGACGCGCAGCTCACCGGCCTGGCCGCCCTCATCTGGTACGGCTTCCGGCACAGCCCGCGCACCGCTGACGTACACCTGATCCTGCCGCACCACGTGCGGCAGCCGCTCGGCCGGTCACGCGGTGATCGCGCGGGCCCTGGAGCTTGATCCGCGGGCCCGGCGGACCGCGCTGTACCCGGTGTGCTCGCCCGCGCGGGCGGTGGTGGACGCGGCCCGCGACCTGCGCCACCTGCGGCCGGTACGGGCGACGGTGGCCGAGGCGGTGCAGCGCGGTTTCACGGACCTGGCCAGCCTGGACGCGGAGATCCGGCGGGCCCGGCGCAGCCGCACCGCCCTGATCCGGAAGGCGTTCGCGGAGATCACCGACGGGGTCCGCTCGGCGCCGGAGACGGAGCTGCGGGAGTGCCTGGGCGGCAGCCGCGTGCTCACCGGGATCCTGTGGAATCCGCGGCTGTCGGCGGCCGACGGCGCCCGGCTGCCGACGCCGGACGGCTACCTCGCCGAATGCGCGGTGGCGCTGGAGGTCGACTCGCGGGAGTACCACCTAAGCCCGGCCGACTGGGCGCGGACGCTGGACCGGCACAACGAGCTGAGCCGGCACGGGGTGCTCGTCCTGCACTTCACGCCGGCGCAGATCCGCCGGGAGCCGGGCCGTGTGCGGCGCACGGTGGAGGACGCGTACGCGGCCCGGCGGGGCGTGGGCGCCGGGACCGGTGTACGGGCGGAGCCGATCACCCCCGGGTGACGGGTGTTAAGAAGGGGCCCCTTCTCTACGCGAGGCGTTAAGAAGGGGCCCTTCCTTACACAACAATCAGCAGCCGGGGAGACGCTCGATCAGGTAGCGCTCGACCTGGTCCAGCGAGACGCGCTCCTGGGCCATCGTGTCCCGGTTCCGGACCGTGACCGCGTTGTCGTCGAGCGTGTCGAAGTCGACAGTCACGCAGAACGGCGTGCCGATCTCGTCCTGCCGGCGGTAGCGGCGGCCGATCGCCTGCGAGTCGTCGAACTCGACCACCCAGCGCTTACGCAGATCGGTGGCGAGCTGCTTGGCCTTCGGCGACAGCGCCTCGTTGCGCGACAGCGGCAGCACGGCGACCTTGACCGGGGCGAGCCGCGGGTCGAAGCGCATGACGGTGCGCTTGTCCACGCCGCCCTTGGTGTTCGGCGCCTCGTCCTCGTCGTACGCCTCCAGCAGGAACGCCAGCACCGCGCGGGTGAGACCGGCGGCCGGCTCGATCACGTACGGCATCCAGCGCTCGCCCTTGCCCTGGTCGAAGTACGACAGGTCGACGCCGGAGTGCTTGCTGTGCGTGGACAGGTCGAAGTCGGTGCGGTTGGCGATGCCCTCCAGCTCGGCGAACTCGCTGCCGCCGAACCGGAACCGGTACTCGATGTCGACGGTGCGCTTCGAGTAGTGGGAGAGCTTCTCCTTGGGGTGCTCGTAGAAGCGCAGGTTCTCCTCGGACAGGCCGAGGTCGAGGTACCAGTTCCAGCGCTCGGAGAGCCAGTACTCGTGCCACTGCTCGTCGGTGCCGGGCTCGACGAAGAACTCCATCTCCATCTGCTCGAACTCACGCGTCCGGAAGATGAAGTTGCCGGGGGTGATCTCGTTGCGGAACGACTTGCCGGTCTGCGCGATGCCGAACGGCGGCTTCTTGCGGGCGACCGTCTCGACGTTCTTGTAGTTGACGAAGATGCCCTGGGCGGTCTCCGGGCGCAGGTAGTGCATGCCCTCGTCGCTCTCCACCGGGCCCAGGTAGGTCTTCATCAGGCCGTTGAACATCTTCGGCTCGGTGAAGGTGCCCTTGTTGCCGCAGTTGGGGCAGTTCAGCTCAGTCAGCGAGGTCAGCGGCTTGCCGTGCTTGGCCTCGTACGCCTCTTCCAGGTGGTCGGCCCGGAACCGCTTGTGGCAGGACTGGCACTCGGTGAGCGGGTCGACGAACTCGGCGATGTGGCCGCTGGCCTCCCACACCTTGCGGGCCAGGATGACCGCCGAGTCGAGGCCGACGACGTCGTCGCGCTGCTGCACCATGGTCCGCCACCACTGCCGGCGGACGTTCTCCTTCAGTTCGACGCCGAGCGGACCGTAGTCCCAGGCCGACCGGGTGCCCCCGTAGATCTCGCTGGAGGGAAAGACGAAGCCCCGGCGCTTGGCGAGGCTGGTGACGGCGTCGATACGGTCGGCTGGCATGTTTCCTCCTACGCCGGCTGGCGGTCGGCGCGGTTGAGATGGATAAAACCGGGCTGTTCGGGACAACGGTACGACCGCGTTCGTCCCGAGCCCAGCAGAATACCGGGGGCCGGTCAGCTCACCCCGCAGACCTCCACGCCGCCCGTCTGCTGGTCCGGGGCCAGCGTCACGGTCTGCGCCTCCCGCCGGCCGCCGGCCAGCGTGACGTCCACCGGCACGGTGAGCGTGGTGATGTCGACCTCGCCGACCCGGTAGCCGGAGATCTGCGGCTCGGTGGCCACCCGCCGCTCGAACTCCCGCCGGGGCTCGCGTCGGCGGAGGTCGTCGCAGAGCGTGTCGTACGCCTTGGACCACTCGCGGGCCACGAGCGCCTGGTAGTAGTCGCTGGTGACGGCCCGGCCCTGCTCGCCGATCGCCTGGGCGTTGCTCACGGCCAGGCCGACCACCGCCGCGCCGCCTCCGCCGCAGCAGATCAGGACGGCCAGCGCGCCGGCGCCGAGGCCGAGCCAGAGTCGGGTCCGCCCGCCCTCGGTGGGCGGGGCGGCGAACGGCGGCGCGGCGCCGGGACCGGGCGGCGGCGCGGGTGTCCCCGGGTCCGCCGGCGGCGCGGGCGGCACAGACGACGGGGGTGGTGCGGCCGGTCCGGGAGCGGTCATACGCGCCAGGGTAGTGCCCCGGCACTCACCGGTAAGGACCTGCGGCCCGATCGCTGGCGACGACGACGATCTCCCCCTCGGGGGCGGCGCTGGCGAGCGTCTCGTACGCCGACGGCTCGTCCACCGATCGGGCGAGCAGCGGCACGGCGGTGACCTTGACGTCGAAGCCGCCGAGCGCCCGCCGGTAGGCGCCGACCGACTCCCACTCGGTGAGCAGGCACCAGTGGTCCGGGTCGTCGAGCGCCCGCAGCAGCTCACCGCGCAGGTAGCCGGGGCGGGCGGCGAGCGCGGCGAGCGCGGCGTGCGCCTCCCGGGTGAACTCGTCCACCGTTTCGGCTTCCACCACGAACCGGTTGGTGACCAGCACGGCGTTCCTCCTCGTAGAGTTTGTGGCATGCAGCGTACGCAGAGTCCCGTGCTGTCCCGGATGGCACGGCTCAACCCGACGGCGGTGTTCCTCGCCGTACTGGCCCTGATGCTGGTCGGCCTCTTCGCGCCCGGCCCGGCGGGCGGCGTCCTGCTGCTGGCGCTGGCCGGCGGCCTGGTCTGGCTGATGTCGGTCACCTGGCCGGTGCAGGCCCCGGCGACCCGGATGATCCGGCTGGTGATGCTCACCGTGTTGATCGCGGTGGCGCTGGCGAAGCTCATGGTCGGCTGACGCTGGGCAGCAGAGCCGAGCTGACCTGCGCTGACATGCAATCATGCGTTTTTGACAATAGTTTTCGTTGTCGCGGACAGTTGAGCCCATGACCGTTCGTGCACCTCGCCGTATCCTGACCGCCGCAGCCACCGCCCTGCTCGCCGCCGCCGGCCTGACCGCCTGCGCGGACGGCACGGGCGCCGCGAGCGAACCGGGCAAGGTCGGCGTGGTGGCCGCGTTCTACCCGCTGCAGTTCCTGTCCGAGCGCATCGGCGGCGACACGGTCACGGTCAGCAACCTGACCAAGCCCGGCGCGGAGCCGCACGACCTGGAACTCAACCCCCGGCAGGTCGGCCAGGTGGTCGACGCCGACGTGGTCGTCTATCTCAGCGGCTTCCAGCCGGCGGTGGACGAGGCGGTGGAGCAGAACGGCGGCGACCGCGCGTTCGACGTGGCGGGCGTCACGCCGCTGCGGGACGCCGCCGCCGGTGGCCACGACCACGACCACGAGGGCGAGGCCGGGCACTCCGACGAGGGCGGCGGCAAGGACCCGCACGTCTGGCTCGACCCGACGCGGCTGGCCACCATCGGCGACAAGCTCGCCGAGCGCCTCGGCAAGGCCGACCCGGACCACGCCGCCGACTACACCGCCCGCGCCGGCGCGCTGCGCGCCGAGCTGACGAAGCTGGACACCGAGTTCACCGACGGGCTGCGCACCTGCGCGCGCCGGGAGATCGTGACCAGCCACGCCGCGTTCGGCTACCTCACCGAGCGCTACCAGCTGGAGCAGATCGGCATCAGCGGGCTCACCCCGGAGTCCGAGCCGTCCCCGCAGCGCCTCGCCGAGGTCGCCGAGGAGGCCCGCGAGCACCAGGCCGGCACGATCTTCTTCGAGACGCTGGTCAGCCCGAAGGTTGCCGAGACGATCGCGCGCGAGGTGGGCGCGAAGACGGCGGTGCTGGACCCGCTGGAGGGCCCGCCCACCGACGGCGACTACCTCTCCGCGATGCGCGCCAACCTGCAGACCCTGCGAACCGCCCTGGACTGTTCATGACCTCACCCGTGATCGAGATCGCGCACGCCACAGTCGGCTACGACGGCCGCCCGGTGCTGCGTGACGTCTCGCTGACAGTGACCGCCGGCGAGGTGGTCGCCGTGCTCGGCGCCAACGGCTCCGGCAAGTCGACGCTCGTGCGCGCCGCGCTCGGCCTGGTGCCGGTCGGCGCCGGGTCGGTCGCTCTGTTCGGCACGCCGCTGCGCCGCTTCCGGCAGTGGCACCGCATCGGGTACGTGCCGCAGCGGCTCGGCGCGGGCAGCGGAGTACCAGCCACCGTGCGCGAGGTGGTGGCGTCCGGGCGACTGGCCCGCCGCGGCGTGCTGCGGCCCGCCGGACGGGCGGACCGGGAGGCGGTGGCGGCGGCGCTGGACGCGGTCGGGCTCGCCGACCGGGCCGGTGACCCGGTGTCCACGCTCTCCGGCGGCCAGCAGCAGCGCACCCTGATCGCCCGCGCGCTCGCCGGCGGGCCGGAGCTGCTGGTGCTCGACGAGCCGACCGCCGGGGTGGACGCGGCCAGCCAGGAGGCGTTCGCCGGGGCGCTGCGCGCGTTCCGCGACGGCGGCGGCACGGTGCTGCTCGTCGCGCACGAGCTGGGCCCGCTGCGCCCGCTGATCAGCCGGGCCGTGGTGGTGCACCAGGGCGGCATCGCCCACGACGGCGCCGTGCCGGAACCGGCCGGCCACCACGCCGACCCCGACCACGAGCACGTGCACCCGCACTGCGACGAGGAGCCCGCCCGGCTCTGGACAGGCATCTGAGATGGACCTCTTCCAGTACGACTTCATGCTCCGCGCGCTGGTCGGCGCGCTGATCATCGGGTTGGCCGCGCCCGCGCTCGGCATCTACCTGGTGCAGCGGCGGCTGGCGTTGATCGGCGACGGGATCGGGCACGTGGCGCTCACCGGTGTCGGCGCGGGCCTGCTGCTCAACCGCTCCCCCGTGCTGGTGGCGGTGATCGCCGCGACGCTCGGCGCGATCGTCATCGAGCTGGTCCGGGCGTACGGGCGCACCTCCGGCGACCTGGCGCTGGCGCTGCTGTTCTACGGCGGCATCGCCGGTGGCGTGGTGCTGGTCGGGCTCTCCGACGCCAGCAGCGGGGCGCTCAACGCGTACCTGTTCGGGTCGCTGACCACCACCTCGCAGGGCGACCTGGTCACCATCGGGGTGCTCGGCGCGGTGCTGCTGGTGACCATGCTGGTGCTGCGCCCGGCGCTGTTCGCGGTCTGCCACGACGAGGAGTACGCGCGCGTCTCCGGCCTGCCGGTACGCGCACTGAACCTGATCATCGCGGTCGGCACCGCGATCACGGTGACCATCGCCATGCGGGCGGTCGGGGTGCTGCTGATCAGCGCGCTGATGGTGGTGCCGGTGGCCACCGCGCAGCAGGTGACCCGGGGCTTCCGGTCCACCATGACCGCGGCCATGGCGCTCGGGCTGTTCGCCGCCGGCGCCGGGGTCTGGGTGGCGGCCACCGCGGACACCGCGCCCGGCGCGTCGGTGGTGCTGGTGGCGATCGGCTCGTTCCTGCTGGTCGCGCTCGCCGCGGGCGGTGTGCGGGCGTTGCGGCGCCGGGCCGGGAACGACCGGGCCGTGCCACCGGCCGAGCCCGCCGAGCACGAGGTGCTGCTCGGATGAGGCCCTACCGGCTGACGCAGCTGGGATTGGTTACCGTTACAGGGTGACCGGCACGAACGGGTACGACGCCTTCGAGGGTGCGGGTGACCTGCTGCGCGCGCTCTCGGCCCCGATCCGGCTCGCGATCGTGAGCGAACTGGCCGAGGGCGAGCGCTGCGTGCACGAACTGGTCGAGAAGCTCGGCGCGCCGCAGCCGCTGGTCTCCCAGCATCTGCGCGTGCTGCGCGGCGCCGGGGTGGTACGCGGGTCGCGGCGCGGCCGGGAGATCGCGTACGCCCTGGTGGACGACCACGTCGCGCACATCGTGGCGGACGCGGTCAGCCACGCCGGTGAAGGGCCGTCCTGAGGCGCGAATCCGTCTCGTGCCGGGGCGGCCGAGCCGTGGCAGGCTGTCCGGCGTGAAGATTTACGCCGACCGTTTTCCCACCGCCGTCCGCCAGTTCCTCACCGACCTGCTCGTGGTCGCCTGGGTGTACGCGGCGATCCGCTTCGCGATGTGGCTGCACGACGTGGTCGAGAAGCTCGCCGTACCCGGGCAGAAGCTGGAGGGGGCCGGCGGTGGACTCGCCGACAACCTGGCCGACGCCGGCGGCAAGGTCGGCCGGGTGCCGATCGTCGGCGACGAGCTGACCGCGCCGTTCACCCGGGCCGCCGACGCCGCCCGCGCGGTCGCCGAGGCCGGCCGCGACCAGCAGGAGCTGGTCGGGCAGCTGGCGCTCGGGCTGACCATCGCGGTGCTGGTGTTCCCGCTCGGCCTGGTGCTGTTCGGCTGGCTGCCGCTGCGGGTGCGCTGGATGCGCCGGGCCGGCGCGGCGAAGGCCCTGGCCGGCGTGCCGGCCGGCCGGGACCTGCTGGCGCTGCGCGCGCTGGCCGGTCAGCCGCTGTCGAAGCTGAACCGGATCGCGCCGGACGTCGCCGAGGCGTGGCGGCGCGGCGACGACGCGACAGTCGACGCGCTCGCCGCGCTGGAGCTGCGCGGGCTGGGGCTGCGCGGCGGCCGCTGACGGACCGGCTCCGGGCTCCGGGCTCCGGGCTCCGGGCTCCGGGCTCCGGGCTCCGGGCTCCGGGCTCCGGGCTCCGGGCTCCGGGCTCCGGGCTCCGGGCTCCGGGCTCCGGGCTCCGGGCTCCGGAAGAAGATGATGCACTTCTCGGCGTTATGACTCTCAGTCATAACTATGACTGAGAGTCATAACGCCGAGAACAGAGTCCTTCCTCTGGCGCCACGTGACACTGCGTAACGGGTCGCTGGGCCGCCTGAGGACCGCCGGTCCGACGGCACGCCGCAGGTCCGGCACCATGGCCACGGGCCCGGGCCACGCCGCGACACCAGCCCGCTCCCCCGGTTCGGGAACGAGACCGGTGGGGCGCGGCCGAAATTCCTGCGCCGCCGGGCAGTCGCCGGACTCCGCGTGGACCGACGGACGACGCCGTCCGCAGGCACAGCACGCCGGAACCCGGCACCGCACCGGCGGACGACGACCGCCGGTGCGGGCGTAGCGGTTGGTCAGCCGGCCGGCGGGATGCGGCGTCGGACGTCCTCGGCGGTGGACGCTCCGGGTTCCCAGCGCGCCACCCAGGGCAGGTCGGCGGGCGGCGTGAGGACGCCGTCCTCCACCGAGGCGTACCGGCCGGCGACGATCCGCTTGGCGGCCGCCACGTCGACCGAATCGGTGTTCGACCACAGGCCGGTGAACAGCTCGTCGACGCGCAGCCGGGCCTGGCGGCAGAACAGGTCGGCCAGTTCGACGTTCTCCGGGTGCGCGTCCCGCTCGGCGTGGGCCCGGACGCAGACCGCGCTCATCGCGAACAGCTCCGCGCCGATGTCCACCACCCGGCCGAGGAACGCCTGCTTGCGCTCCATCTTCCCCTGCCACCGCGACATGGCGTAGAACGTCGACCGGGCCAGCTTGCGGGAGGTCCGCTCGACGTGGCGCAGGTGCCCGGCCAGCGGCCCGAACTCCTGGTACGCCCCGGGCGCCTGCCCCTTGCCGACGGCGAGCGTGGGCAGCCACTTCGCGTAGAAGGCGCCGGCCCGCGCGCCCGCCTTGGCCTTGCGGCCCAGCCCGGCGTCGGGGTCGATGATGTCGCCCGCGACGGACAGGTGCGCGTCGACCGCCTCCCGGGCGATCAGCAGGTGCATGATCTCGGTGGAGCCCTCGAAGATCCGGTTGATCCGCAGGTCGCGCAGCAGTTGCTCGACGGCGGCGGGCCGTTCGCCCCGGGCGGCGAGCGAGTCGGCCGTCTCGTACCCGCGGCCACCGCGGATCTGGATCAGCTCGTCGGCGATCCGCCAGGCCATCTCGCTGGCGTAGAGCTTGACCAGCGCCGCCTCGATCCGGATGTCGTTGCGGTCGTCGTCGGCAAGCATGCAGGACAGGTCGAGCATGGACTCCATGCCGTACGTGGTGGCGGCGATGAAGGACAGCTTCTTCGCCACCGCCTCGTGCTCGGCCACCGGTCGGCCCCACTGGACCCGGTCCGCCGCCCAGTCCCGGGCCACGTTCAGCGCCCACTTCCCGGCGCCGACGCACATCGCCGGCAGCGAGAGCCGGCCGGTGTTCAACGTGGTCAGCGCGATCTTCAGGCCCTTGCCCTCGCCGCCGATCACGTTCTCCTTCGGCACGAAGACGTCGTGGAAGCGGGTGAGGCTGTTCTCCAGGCCGCGCAGCCCGACGAAGGAGTTGCGCCGCTCGACGGTGATGCCGTCGCTGTCGCCCTCCACCACGAACGCGGTGATGCCGCCGCGCCGCCCGTCGCCGGCCGGCACCCGGGCCATCACCACGAGCAGGGTGGCGAGCGTGCCGTTCGTGGCCCACAGCTTCACCCCGTTGAGCCGGTAGCCGGTGCCGTCGGCGGTGGGCTCGGCGGTGGTGGCGAGCCGGGCCGGGTCGGAGCCGACGTCCGGCTCGGTGAGCAGGAACGCGGAGACCTCACCGGCGGCGAGCCGGGGCAGGAAGCGTTCCTTCTGCTCGGGCGTGCCGAACATCTTCAGCGGCTGCGGCACGCCGATCGACTGGTGCGCGGAGAGCAGCGCGCTCACGGCCGGGTTCACCGAGCCGACCAGCATCAGCGCGCGGCAGTAGTGCAGGTTGCTCAGCCCGAGCCCGCCGTACTTCCGGTCGATCTTCATGCCGAACACGCCGAGCCCGGCCAGGCCGTGGAACACCTCGTCGGGGATGCGCGCGTCCCGCTCGATCGCCTCGCCGTCCACCTCGGACCCCAGGTATGCGCGCAGCGCGCCGAGGAACTCGTCGGCGCGGGCCACCTCGCCCGGGTCGGGCCGGGGCCACGGGTCGATCAGGTCGAGGCGGAAACGGCCGAGGAACAACTCCTTGCCGAAGCTGGGCCGGTCCCAGGCCGACTCGCGGGCCGCCTCGGCGACCTGGCGGGCCTCCTTCTCGGTGACCTGGCCCGCCTCCGTGGGCAGCGGCCCCGCGCCGTCGGGGGACTCGGGCCGGCTGTTCTGTGTCGTGGTCACGGCTGCCTCCTCGTCGGTCCGGCTGCGTCGACGCGCTCGACGAAAACGACGCTACCCCCGGGTGTTACCCAGGGGTAGCGCCGTGTGCACGTCCGATTGGCGGACGGTCAGTCGGTGAGCGACTGCGGGGCGTCGTCCTCGTCGTCGATGTCGTCCTCACCCCAGTTGCGCCGGCTGAACGGCAGGATCGCCCAGAAGATCAGGAACCAGAGGCCGGTGAGCGCGCTGAGCAGGAACGCGATCGGCCGATCCAGTACGAAGTCGGTGACCAGCAGGACCGAGCTGACCATCGCGATCAGCATGAAGAACAGGCCGCCGGTGGCCATCCGGTGGGCGAAGCGGACCAGTTCCGGCTTGCGTCCCTGGCGGAACAGCGCCCGGTGGAACGCCACCGGAGAAATGATCATCGCGGCGGACGCGGCGGCGGTCAGCAGCGCCAGAATGTAGATGTCACGCTGGAACTCGGTGGTCCGGTCGAACCCGGCGCTGAACGGCAGCGTCAGCAGGAAGGCGAACAGGATCTGCACGCCGGTCTGCGCGACCCGCAGCTCCTGCAACAGATCGGCGAAGTTGCGCTGCCAGCGCTGCTTCTCGGATTCCTTCGACACTCGCGGACCTCCCCGGGAGACGGCACGGCCGGCGGGAAAACGCCCACCGGCGCACCGCCTGTGCCCGGTTCGGGCGATCGCGAAACCGGCTCAGGAGCCGCGGCGGATACGCCCCGCGTATCGTGCCTCCAGCTCGGCGTTGTGCTCGTCGCCGCCGGTGATGTTCGCGGACAGGTAGACCGGCGGACGCTCCCCCGCCGCGACCAGCCGGGCCACCACCTCGGCGACGATCTGCTGGGCCAGCAGCGCCGCGGTGATCGACGAGACCGCCCCCACCGCGCCGCCGCCCGGCAGCGGCAGCGTCGCGTCGCCGTACGGCGCGCCGTTGTCCAGCACCACGTCCGCGAAGTCGGCGAGCTTGCGGCCGGACGGGTGCCGCGACGTCATCCGCGCCGAGTGCTGCGCCGAGGTGATCGCCACCAGCCCGTGCCCGCGTTCCTTCACGATGGACGCGAACTCGACCATCGCGCCGTTCACGCCCGAGTTCGAGGCCAGCACGAACACGTCCTGCGGGCGGATCGGCGCCAGCTCGTAGAGGCGGTGCGCCACCTCCGGGTCGCGTTCCAGCTTCGGGCCGAGCACGCCGGCCGGGTCGCCGCCGACCAGCACCAGGTCACGCAGCGCGATCCGGTTGGTGGGCACCAGGCCGCCGGCCCGCCCGGCGATCTCCATGGCCAGCGCCTCGGAGTGCCCGGTGCCGAACGCGTGCACCACAGCGTCGGCGCGCAGCGCCGCCGCGATCAGGTCGGCCGCGTCGGCCACGTTGCGCCGCTGCTCGGCGGCCACCCGGCCGATCGTCTCCGTCACCACCGCCAGGTACGCCTCGGCGCTCACCGTCATGCCTCCTCCGTTCCTGCGCACCGGGCGAGGATCGCCTCGGCCAGCGGGCCCGGCGCCTCGTCCGGGATCCAGTGGCTGATGCCAGGCAGCGTCACGAACCGGTATTCGCCGGTGACGTGCGCGGCGCACGCCTGCGCGGCGGTCCGGCCGATCGCCACGTCCTTGTCGCTCCACACGAACGTGGTCGGCACCCCGACCGGGGCGACAGCCTTCATGTCCGCGCCGGTCATCGCGCGGTACCAGTTCAGCGCCGCCGTCAACGCGCCCGGCTCGCGCATCGGCTCGGCGTACCGGGCCATCGTGCCGGCGTCGCCCACACCGCTGAGCATCCGGCGCAACGCGGCGGCGTTCAGCGCCAGCAGCACCCGCTCCGCCGTACCGGGCTTGCGGAACAACGTGATGTAGGCGGACTTGATCTTCTGCCGCGGGTCGGTGGCGAGCGCGTGCCCCATCGCGGCCGGGTGCGGCACCGACACCGCGGTCAGCGTCAGTACCCGCTCCGGATGCGCCGCCGCCAGGCCCCAGGCCACGATCGCGCCCCAGTCGTGGCCGACCAGGTGCGCGCGGGTCACCCCGAGCGCGTCCAGCACGCCGGCCGCGTCGGCCACCAGCTCCGGAATCCGGTACGCCCCGACGTCCGCCGGCCGCGCGCCGGGCGAGTAGCCGCGCTGGTCGAGCGCGTACGTGCGCAGCCCGGCAGCGTGCAGCGCGGGCGTGACCGCGTCCCACTCGCCGGAGTGCTGCGGGAAGCCGTGCAGCAGCAGGACCGGGTCACCGCCCTCGGGGCCGCCGGCGCGTACCTCGAACGTCAGTCCCCGCGCATCCACCAGCATGATCGCCACCATACCGACACTCGCCCTGCTGGGCCGGGGCCCGTGGTCGGTGCTAGCGTCTGCGACGAGACAACTTCACATCCGACAGGGGAGCGCACAGCGCTGAGAGTGCGGGCCGGTGCCCGCAGACCCTCGAACCTGATCTGGGTAATGCCAGCGCAGGGAGTTCGGTCGACCTCCAGCCGCGTCGACGTCCGGTGACCACCGGGCGCGGCGTGCGTCTTCTCCTGGTTCACCTCGACGAACTGGGAGCCAACCGTGAACCACACCGACAGCAACCGCTGGCGTACCGTCGACATCGTCGTCGCCTCGATCATCGCCGTCACCTTCGGCGTCGTGTTCTGGGCCTGGGGCCTGCTCTGGAGCGCCACCGACGCGGCGTTCGCGTTCTTCCCACCGGCGCAGGCCGTGCTCTACGGCGTGTGGCTGATCCCGGCGGTGCTCGCCGGCCTGATCATCCGCAAGCCGGGCGCCGCGCTGTACTGCGAGACGGTGGCCGCGATCATCTCCGCCCTGCTGGGCAGCCAGTGGGCGGGCATCGTGATCCTCCAGGGCCTGATGCAGGGCATCGGCGCCGAGCTGGCGTTCGCGGCGTTCCGGTACCGCTCGTTCAAGCTGCCGGTGGCGGTGCTGGCCGGCGCGATGACGGGCCTCGGCGCGGCGATCTTCGACTTCGTCTACTGGAACGAGGCGTACGACTTCGCCTCCTACCGCCTCCCGTACGCGCTGATCACGATCGTCAGCGCCACGATCGTCGCCGGTCTGGGCGCGCACGTCCTCACCCGCGCGCTGGCGAACACCGGCGTGCTGGACCGCTTCCCCGCCGGCCGCGACCGAGCCCTGGTCTGACGCCCTCCATCGTGTTGATCATGAAGTTGGCGGCCGTTTCGGCACCCGTCATCGCCGTCAACCTCATGATCGACGGAGGAGAGGGGGTGGGTGGGCGGTGAGCGGGGTGGTGCTGCGGGGGTTCGGGTGGCGGCACGGGGGACGGAAACGCTGGGCTCTGCGCGGGGTGGATCTGCGCGTGGAGAGCGGCGAGCGGGTGCTGCTGCTCGGACCCTCCGGGGCCGGTAAGAGCACGCTGCTGGCGGCGCTGGCCGGGCTGCTGCCGGAGGACTCCGGCGAGCAGGAGGGCACCGTCGAGATCGACGGGCTAAACCCGCGCAAGGCCCGCGAGCGCGTCGGCATCCTGTTCCAGGACCCGCAGACCCAGCTCGTCATGGCCCGCTCCGGCGACGACGTCGCGTTCGGGCTGGAGAACCGGGGCGTGCCGGCCGACGAGATCTGGCCCCGCGTCGACGAGGCGCTGCACCGGGTCGGCTTCCCGTACCTCCGGGACCGCCCGACCGCCGCGCTCAGCGGCGGTGAGCAGCAACGGCTGGCGCTGGCCGGCACGATCGCGCTGCGCCCCGGGCTGCTGCTGCTCGACGAGCCCACCGCCAACCTCGACCCGGCCGGCGCCGCGCTGATCCGCCGGTCCGTCGCGAACGCGCTCGACCCGGACACCACGATGATCCTGGTCGAGCACCGGGTCACCGAGGCGCTGCCGCTGGTCGACCGCGTGGTGGTGCTGGAACCCGGCGGCGGGGTGCGCGCCGACGGGCCGCCCGATGCGGTCTTCGCCGCGCACGGCGACGCGCTGGCCGCCGCCGGGGTCTGGGTACCCGGCCACGTCGCGCCACCCCGGCACGCCACCACGGCGCCCGGCGACGTGCTGCTCACCGCGCAGCGGCTCGGCCTGCCACCCCGGCTGGCCTCCACCGACCTCCGGGTACGCGCCGGCGAGGCGCTCGCCGTCCTCGGCCCCAACGGGGCCGGCAAGTCCACGCTGGCGCTGCTCCTGGGCGGCCTGCTGCCACCCGCGACGGGGACCGTCACCGCGTCGGCGGAGCTGGCGGGGCGGGACGCGCGCACTCCCCCGCACCGCTGGCGGGCGCCCGCGCTGGTGCGCCGGATCGGTTCGGTGTTCCAGGACCCGGAGCACCAGTTCGTCACCGCCACGGTCCGCGACGAGCTGGCACTCGGCCCGCGCCGCACCGGTCAGCCCGAGGCAGCGGTGACCGCCACCGTGGACGCGTTGCTGGAACGGCTGCGGCTGGACCGGCTGGCCGGCGCCAACCCGTACACCCTCTCCGGCGGCGAGGCGCGGCGGCTGAGCGTGGCGACGGCGCTGGCCACCGCGCCCCGCCTGCTGATCTGCGACGAGCCCACGTTCGGCCAGGACCGGCGCACCTGGCTGGAGCTGGTCGACCTGCTGGCCGAGCTGCGCGACGCGGGGCACGGCGTGGTCACGGTGACCCACGACGAGGACTTCGTCGCCGCGCTGGCCGACCGGACGTTCGTCCTGGACCGCTCCCCCGCCGGGGCGTCCTCGTGATCAACGTCGAACCGGTCGCCGCGCCCGGCGCCCCGCTGGCCCGGCGCAACCCGGTGGCGAAGCTGGCCGCCGCGATGGTCTTCACGCTGATCCTGGTGGCGACGCTCGATCCGGTGGCCCCGGCTGTCGCCATCGCCGTCGAGCTGGCGGTGCTGCCGCTGTTCGGCGTCCGCTACCGGGTGCTGGCCCGCCGGGCCTGGCCGCTGCTCGCCGGTGCCGTCGGCATCCTCGTCACGCTGGTGCTCTTCGCCGCCGACCGCTCCGGCCCGGTGCTGCTCCAGGCCGGCCCGGTGCTGGTCACCGAAGGTGTGCTGGTCATGGCGCTGGGTCTGGTGCTCCGGATGCTGGCGGTGGCGCTGCCCGGCGTCGTCGTGTTCGCCACCACCGACCCGACCGACCTGGCCGACGCGCTGATCCAGAACGCGAAGGCGCCCGCCCGGTTCGCCATCGGGGCGCTGGCCGCGTTCCGGATGGTGCCGCTGCTGGAGCAGGAGTGGCGGATGATCAGCATGGCCCGGCGGGCCCGCGGCGTGGACGCCGGCCGCAACCCGGTGGCCAAGCTGCGGCTGTTCGGGTCCACCGCGTTCACGCTGCTGGTGGGCGCGATCCGGCGGGGTACCCGGCTCGCGGTGGCGATGGACGCCCGGGGCTTCGACGCGGGTACTCCGCGCTCGGTCGCCCGCCGTCAGCGCTTCGTCCTCGCCGACACGCTGTTGATCATCGGGGCGGCGCTGATCGCCGGCGCGGCACTGACGCTCAGCGTGCTGCTCGGCACGTTCCGCCCGCTGATCGGCTGACCCCCCGCCGATCAGGAGATCGACGATCTCCTTTCGTGATCGTGGTCAATATTGTTAGCCTGGCCCGGTGCTTGATCACCTGGACATCGCGCTGCGTTGCCTGATCGGCGTGGTCTTCCTGGCCGCGACGTTCGGCAAGGTCCGCAGCCGCGCGTCCTGGCGCGAGTTCGTCGCCTCGCTCGCCGCCATGCGGGTGGTGCCGACGCGGCTCGTCCCCGCCGTCGCCGGTCTGGTCGGCCTGGCCGAAGCCGCCGTCCCGGTCCTGCTGCTGGTGCCGCCGACCCGTCGGCTCGGCCACGTGCTCGCGGCCCTGCTCCTGGTCGCCTTCAGCATCGGGATCGCCGTCACGCTGGGCCGCCGGCAACGGGTTGCGTGCCGCTGCTTCGGCGCTACGGGCGCACCGCTCGGCCGGCGACACCTGCTCCGCAACGGCCTGCTGATCACCGCCGCGCTGCTGGGAGTGGCAGCCGCCGGCCCCACCGGCGAAGTGCCCCCGGCGGGCGTCGCCGTGGCCGCGGTGGCCGGCGCGGTGGGCGGGCTGCTCTTCGTGTGGTTCGACGACATCACCGACCTCTTCGTCGGCCAGCCTGCCGGGCCCGGCACCGGACGCCGTGGCGTGCCCGACAGAGGCGCCGGTGGACCAGTGACCCCGAGGTAGTCGAGCACTCCGACAAGCACGAAGGAGCAACCCCATGGCGTATCTCGCCGCTGCCGTCATCGTCGTCGGCATCATCGGCCTGCTGAACCTGATCCTCGCCGTCGGAGTGATCAGGCGGCTCCGCGAGCACACCGTACGGCTCACCGCTCTCGAGGCCGGGCACGGGCACAGCGACCAGATCATGCTCGGGGCCGGGAGCACCGTCGCGCCATTCCAGGCGGTCACCGAGGACGGCGTGACAGTCACCCGGGACGGGCTGACCGGGCGCACCCTCGTCGGGTTCTTCTCCCCGGACTGCACCCCCTGCCGGGAGCGCATGCCGCAGTTCATCCGGTACGCGGCCGAGCACCCCGGCGGCCGGGACCACGTCGTCGGGATCGTGGCGAGCGGCCGGGACGCCGCCGACGAGTACGTCGCCGCGCTGACCCCGGTGGCCCGGGTCGTCGTCGAATCCGACGGAGGGCCACTCTGCACCGCCTTCGGGGTGCAGGGCTTCCCGGCGATCGGCCTGATCGACGAATCCGGCGTCGTCGTCGCCAGCGGCTCCCTGATCGAAGACCTCTCGGCCCCCGTGGCCGGATGACCCCACCGGGCAGTGCGCCTGAGGCGGCCGATCGGCGGCGGTGGCCGCTGCTGGCCGCAGCCGTCATGGGCGCCCGCCTGGTCCGGCGCGGGGCGCTCCTGGCCACCACCGCCTACGGCCTTGTCACGTTGGCGAGCGGGGTACTGCCGATCGTCACCGCCTGGCTGCTCAAGGTCGTCCTGGACGCGGTCGGCAGCGGGGCGGCCTGGGGCACCGTGCTCGGCGCCGGGGCCGGGCTGGCCGTCGCCGGGCTCGGCACCGCCCTGCTGCCGCAGCTCGGCGCGTATCTGACCGGCGAGATCGGACGGAACGTCGCCCTCGTCGCCGACGACGAGCTCTACCGTTCGGTGGGACGCCAGGTCGGGTTGGCGCGGCTGGAGGACCCGGTCTTCCTGGACCGGCTACGGTTGGCCCAGGACGCCGCGGCCATGCCGGTCCAACTGGTGGAGGCGGCCTTCGGCCTGGTGCGCGGGGTGCTGCTGGTCGGCGGCTTCGTCGGATCGCTCGCCCTGCTCAGTCCGGCCCTCACCGGGCTGGTCCTGCTGGCCGCCGTACCCGTGTTCCTGGCCGAGCTGGCCCTCGCCCGGCGGCGGGCGCGCGTGCAGTGGCAGGTCGGCCCGTGGGAACGCACCGAGATCGTCTACCGGGGCCTGCTCCAGGACGTGCAGGCGGCGAAGGAGATCCGGCTGTTCGGCCTGGAGGACTTCCTGCGCGGGCGGATGTTGCGGGAGCGACGCCGGGCCAACCAGGCACTGCGCCGGGTCGATCGGCGGGAGCTGCTCATCCAGGGCGGGCTGGGGGTGCTCGCGGCGGTGGTCGGCGGGGCCGGGCTGCTCTGGGCGGTACGGGCGGCGTACGCGGGCGAGCTGACCGTCGGCGACGTCTCGATCGTGATCGCCGCGCTCGCGGGCGTGCAGACCGGGCTCAACGCGCTGGTGCGTGCCGTCGCCAGTGGACACGAGCAACTGCTGCTCTTCGACCACTTCGCGGTGATCGCCACCGGTCCGGTGGATCTTCCGCTCGCCGTCGATCCGGCGCCGGTGCGGCCACTGCGCCGGGGCATCGAGCTGCGCGACGTCTGGTTCCGCTACAGCGACGAGCTGCCCTGGGTGCTGCGCGGCGTCGACCTGTTCCTGCCGGCGGGTCAGGCGGTGGGACTGGTCGGGCTCAACGGCGCGGGCAAGAGCACGATCGTCAAGCTGCTCTGCCGCTTCTACGACCCGAGCCGGGGGGCGATCCTCTGGGACGGCGTCGACCTGCGCGACCTCGACGTGGCGCAGCTCCGCCGCCGGATCGGCGCGGTCTTCCAGGACTACATGGCCTACGACCTGAGCGCGGCGGAGAACATCGGGGTCGGCAACCTCCCGGTGTCCGACGAGCGGGACCGGCTGGTCCGGGCGGCCCGCAAGGCCGGGGTGCATCCGGTGGTCGAGGCGCTGCCGTACGGCTACGACACCCTGCTCACCCGGATCTTCTTCGGCGAGTCGGACCAGGGTGACCTGCAGACCGGGGTGCGCCTCTCCGGCGGGCAGTGGCAGCGGATCGCGCTGGCCCGCGCCTACCTGCGGGAGGAACACGACCTGATGATCCTCGACGAGCCCAGCTCAGGCCTCGACCCGGACGCCGAGTACGAGGTGCACACCGCGCTGCGTGCCCACCGGTCCGGCCGTACCAGTGTCCTCGTCTCGCACCGGCTCGGCTCGATCCGCGACGCCGACCGGATCGTGGTGCTCGCCGACGGGCGGGTGGCCGAGCAGGGGACGCACACCGAGCTGCTGGCGGCCGGCGGCGCGTACGCCGAGCTGTTCCGTCGTCAGGCCGACGGCTACCAGCTCGATCCGGTACCGGAGGAGGCACGGTGACCCGGCCGATCGCGGTGGTCGCCGCGCTCGTCGCAGCCGTGGCGGCGCCGGTCGCGGTGGTGTGGTGGCTGCGTGAGCGGTACGTGCTGGTCACCGTCCACGGTGAGAGCATGCTCCCGACGTACCGCCCCGGGGATCGGGTGCTGGTGCGGCGGGTGCCGCCCTCGGCTCTGCGTACCGGCCAGGTCGTGGTCGCCGGATGGCCGGGTGAGCGGCAGGCGCCCCCTCGGCGGTCCCGCAGGGGCCGGCCGGTGGTGGACGAGGGTTGGCTGATCAAGCGGATCGCGGCCCTGCCGGGCGATCCGGCGCCACCGGACCTGCCCGGCGCGGTCGAGGACGGCCCGCCGGCGACCGTGCCGCCGGGACTGCTGGTGCTGATCGGCGACAACCGGGCGGCAAGTCACGATTCGCGGCAGCTTGGCTACTTCGCTCACTCGGATGTGCTCGGCGTGGTGAAACGCGAGGTCGCTTCAGCGGGTCATCGAGCGTCATAAACATGTATGATCATCGAAGTCCTGCCTACCGGCGGGAAACATCGATAAGGAGGAGCCCGATGATCCGACTGATCGAATCACTGGGCGACCGGGTGCTCAGCCTGGTCGTCCCGAAGACCACGGCTGCCGCTGCGGCGACAGCCTGCACGCCGGGCTGGGGTGCCTACTGCGACTGCCGGTCCGGGAAGCCCTACTACCTGTACTGCCGCTGCGTGAACGGCATCCGGCGCTGCGACTGCACCGCCCGGAACGGGATCGGCACCTGCTGATCCTGCCTCACCCCGTGAGCCCGCCCTGCCGGTGACGGCAGGGCGGGCTCACTCCTTCCCGAACGGTCGCGGGAACGCCTCTGCCGGTCAGCTCCGGCGGAACGCGTAGAACCGGGTCTGGCCGGCACGCTGGCTACGTCCACCGAGCCGCGCCTGACGCCCTGCCGGTGGGCCCGACCGGGGCGGCGTCGCGGATGCGCCGGGCAGAACCGGCGTCTCCGGGAGCGACACCGGCCCCGCGGCCTCGGCGGACGCCCCGGAGGCGACGGCGGGCGCCACCGGCTCCGTGGGGAGCACCACCGCGGGCGGCCTCACCGCGAGCGCGTCGAGGTTCGGCGGGATCCCCTGTGGCGAGGACTGCTTGCGGGACTTCTTCGGATTGCGCTTCGCGGGCATTCGCGGGCCTCCTGTCGTGCGGGCGCGCCGACCGGGACGCGCCGAGCGAGGGCTCCGGTGCGTTCCGATCACGACAGACACCGCGGCCGACGGCGGCGGGAAAGGGATGCGGACGCCCGGAGCAGGACGGGTCCACGGCACTGGCGGCGGTGGACCGGGCTCGGAGGTGGGGCGTCAGATACGCATGCGGCAACGCTATCCCGCAACCGGCACGCCCCGCACCCGAATTACGCGAGAACATCCCGTGGGACGTACGGCCACCCACCGGTCACACCCTGTGGACACGGTGGCCCACTTTCCCGACGACCGCGATACGGTCGCAGCACGGCAGTACGGACGAGAGGTGGCGGTACGCATGGCAGAGCAGGCGACGGCGCAGATCGGGGTCACCGGTCTGGCGGTGATGGGCCGCAACCTGGCCCGGAACCTGGCCCGCAACGGCTTCGCCGTGGCGGTGCACAACCGATCGCCGGAACGTACCCGCAGCCTGGTCGCCGAACACGGCGACGAGGGCACGTTCGTGCCGTCGGAGTCGCTCGCGGACTTCGTCGGCTCGCTGGAGCGGCCCCGCGCGGTGATCGTGATGGTGAAGGCCGGCGCGCCCACCGACGCGGTCATCGACGAGCTGGTCCCGCTGCTGGAGGAGGGCGACATCGTCGTCGACTGCGGCAACGCGCACTTCGCCGACACCCGCCGCCGCGAGGAGGCGCTGCGCGAGCACGGGCTGCACTTCGTCGGCACCGGCGTGTCCGGCGGCGAGGAGGGCGCGCTGCTCGGCCCGAGCATCATGCCGGGCGGCTCGGCCGAGTCGTACCGCAAGCTGGGGCCGATCTTCTCCAAGATCTCCGCGCACGTGGACGGCGAGCCCTGCTGCCGGCACGTCGGGCCGGACGGCGCGGGCCACTTCGTGAAGATGGTGCACAACGGCATCGAGTACGCCGACATGCAGCTCATCGCCGAGGCGTACGACCTGTTGCGGGCCGGGCTGTCGGCGAGCCCGGCGGAGATCGCGGAGATCTTCCGGGAGTGGAACGGCGGCGAGCTGGGGTCGTTCCTCATCGAGATCACCGCCGACGTGCTCGGCCACACCGACGCGGCCACCGGCCAGGCGTTCGTGGACGTGGTGCTCGACCAGGCCGAGCAGAAGGGCACCGGCCGCTGGACCGTGCAGAGCGCGCTCGACCTGGGCATCCCGATCACCGGCATCGCCGAGGCCACGTTCGCCCGGTCGCTGTCCGGCCACGCCGACCAGCGTGAGGCCGCCCGCCGGGTGTTCGCCGACGCGGGCGACAAGTGGCAGGTGGAGGACCGGGACGCGTTCGTCGAGGACGTGCGCCGCGCGCTGCTGGCCAGCAAGATCGTCGCGTACGCGCAGGGGTTCGACCACATCCGCGCCGGCAGCCGGGAGTACGACTGGAACATCGACCTGGGCGGCACGGCCACCATCTGGCGGGGCGGCTGCATCATCCGGGCCGGTTTCCTGGACCGGATCCGGGAGGCGTACGACGCCGAGCCGGACCTGGCGACGCTGCTCGTCGCGCCGTGGTTCGCCGAGCGGGTCAGCGCCGGCGTACCGGCCTGGCGACGGGTGGTGGCCGACGCGGCCCGGGCGGGCGTGCCGGCACCGGCCTTCGGGTCGTCGCTGGCCTACTTCGACGCGCTGCGGGCACAGCGGCTGCCGGCCGCGCTGATCCAGGGCCTGCGGGACAACTTCGGCGCGCACACCTATCACCGGGTGGACCGGGACGGCTCGTTCCACACGCTCTGGGCGGGCGACCGCTCCGAAGTGGAGGCATAAACGCCGCGCTCACCAGGCCCGCTGGGCGTGCGGGTCGGGGGCCCAGCCGGCCGCCGGCTCGCCCGCCGCCAGTTCGCCGATCTCGCCGGAACGGACCGCCGGGGTGTGCCCCAGCTCGGCGCACCACCGCTGCGCCACCTCGGCGCACAACCCGGCGACCGCGTCCCGGCGGTCCGGTTCCACCAGGTCGGCGGCGGCCAGGGCAGCAGTCATCTCGTACCGGAGCTCGCGCATCCTCCACCCCCGTGGCGGGCGCACACCCGGCGGCACGCCCTGCGCCGATCGTAGAGCGGAACGCCCCGCGCCCGGCCGGAAAGCCGGATGCGGGGCGTACCGATGGGGCCGGACGTCGCCGGTCAGAAGAACCGGCGGCGCTTGGCCTTCTGCGGCCGGACCAGGTCGGCGCCCTTGGTCAGCAGACGGCTCACCCCGGACGGGCCGCGACGGGCCTCCAGGGTGTGGCTGAGCCGGCGCGCGCCGGCCGCCGCCAGCGGCACGGCGACCGCCATGACCGCCCACTGCGCGATCCGCTTCTGAATCATGTGGTTCACCTCCGCGTTTGTCGTCTACCGGTATCCGTACCCAGCGCGGCGCGTCGGTAAGCCTGACCTCAGGCCCCCGGGGCCACCGGGTTGGGCAGGGCCCCGCCGAAGCGGCGGTCGCGCTGGGCGTACAGCTCGCAGGCGTACCAGAGGTGGCGGCGGTCGAAGTCGGGCCAGAGCGTGTCCAGGTAGACCAGCTCGGCGTACGCGGTCTGCCAGAGCAGGAAGTTGGAGATGCGCTGCTCGCCGGAGGGGCGCAGGAACATGTCGACCTCGGGCACCTCGGGGTGGTAGAGGTACCGCGCCACGGTCTTCTCGTTCACCTTGGCCGGGTCGAGCTTGCCGGCGGCGACGTCGCGGGCGATCCCGGCGGCGGCGTCGGCGATCTCCGCCTGGCCGCCGTAGTTGACGCAGAACTGCAGCGTCAGCGTCGAGTTGCCGCGCGACATCTCCTCGGCGGTCTGCAGCTCGGAGATGACGCTCTTCCACAGCCGGCCCGCGCGGCCCGACCAGACCACCCGGACGCCCAGGTCGACGAGCTGGTCGCGGCGGCGGCGGATGACGTCGCGGTTGAAGCCCATCAGAAAGCGGACCTCGTCCGGCGAACGCCGCCAGTTCTCGGTGGAGAACGCGTACGCCGACAGGTAGGGAATCCCCATCTCGATGGCGCCCTCGACGGTGTCGAAGAGGCTGTGCTCGCCCTGCTCGTGCCCCTTGGTGCGGGGCAGGCCGCGTTCCTTGGCCCAGCGGCCGTTGCCGTCCATCACGATGGCGACGTGCCGGGGCACCGCGGCGGGCGGCAGCGCCGGCGGACGGGCGCCGGAGGGGTGCGGGGTCGGCGGCACCGGCTCGCGGCGGGTCGCCCTCGTCGATCGGATCACTCGGTCATCTCCCTGTTCACACCGGCGACGGGCCCGGCGCCGGAGCGCGGCGGGACCACATCCGGCCCCGCGCCGCCGGGCGACGGGACCGCGCCGGACGCCGGGGCGCCCCGGTCGACCAGCGGCAGCGAGCGTAGCGCGCGTTCCAGATGCCACTGGAGGTGCGCCGCGACCAGCCCGCTGCACTCGCGGCGTACACCGGTCTCGGCGGCGTCGGCGTACCCCCAGTCGCCGGAGGTCAGCGCGGACATCAGCTCCAGCGTGGCGGGCGCGGGGTGGGCGGCGCCGGGGGGCCGGCAGTCCGGGCAGACCGCGCCGCCGGCCGGTACGGAGAACGCGCGGTGCCGGCCCGGCTCGCCGCAGACCGCGCAGGCGGCGAGCGCCGGCGCCCAGCCGGCGAACGCCATGCCCCGCAGCAGGTACGCGTCGAGCACCAGCGTGGTGGCGTGTTCGCCGCGGGCCAGCGACTTCATCGCGCCGAGGGTGAGCTGGAACAGCCGCAGCGACGGCTCGCGCTCGACCGGGGTGAGCCGCTCGGCGGTCTCGGCGATCGCGCTGGCCGCCGTGTAGCGCGGGTAGTCGCCGAGGAACCGTTTGCCGTACAGCTCGATCGCCTCGACCTGGCTGACGGTGTGCAGCGAGCTGCCCTGGTTGCCCTTGGGGTCACCGGCGAGCTGGAGGTCGACGTGCCCGAACGGCTCCAGCCGGGCGCCGAACCGGCTCATGGTGCGCCGCACGCCCCGGGCCACCGCGCGCAACCGGCCGTGCCGGCGGGTGAACAGCGTGATGATCCGGTCGGACTCGCCCAGCTTCTGCACACGCAGCACCACCGCGTCGTCGCGGTAGAGCTGTCGGCGGTACCCGGCCATCAGGCCATTCTCCCTCCGGGGGCGATCTCAGGGTCGGCTCGGGGTGGACCGTCGGGCGATCCCCGATGTGCCGGCGGCCCGGCCGGCCCTACTGTGCTGGCCATGGCTTCGCTCCGTACCGCGGTGGCCGCGACCGCTGCCGCCACGCTCATCGTTCTCTCCGGGTGTGACACCCTCTCGTTCCGCCGGCTCGACTACGACCACACCGAGCAGGCGAAGATCACCCGGATCAGCGTGACGGAAGACGGCGCCGGGGACGTCGTGGTCCGGGCCAACGGCCCGGCCGACCAGGTACGGATCAAGCGCGTCGTCCGCTACCAGGGCGACGAGCCGACCAGCCGGTACGAGATCAAGGGCGACGAACTCGTCCTGCCCACCGACTGCGGCCACCGGTGCAGCATCTCCTGGGAGGTGACCGCGCCGCCCGGCGTGGCGGTGAAGGGCGGGACCGCCTCGGGCAACGTCGACCTCACCGACGTCGGGGCGGTGGAGTTCACGCTCAGCTCCGGCGACCTGACCATCCGGGGCGTCACCGGCGAGGTCCGCGCGTCCACCACGTCGGGCAACATCCGGGTGGTCGAGGCGGCCGGCCCGGTGCGGCTGCGGGCCCGCTCGGGCGACATCGAGGCCCGCCGGCTCGCCTCCGCCGTCGACGCGGAGACCACCTCCGGCAGCATCGTCGTCGAGCTGGACCAGCCGGCTCCGGCCCGGGTGCACGCCACGAGCGGAGACGTCGACCTGGCCGTACCGGCCGGGCGTTACCGGGTGCGCGCCACCGCCACGTCCGGCGACAAGGACGTCCGCGTCACCGACGACCCGACCGCGTCGGTGCAGCTCGAAGCGTCCACCACGAGCGGCAACGTCACGGTCAGCACCCGCTGAGCGGGCCGCGCCCGGTGGTCGCTCAGCCGGCGCCGGGCGCGTCCCGCCGGTTCGCCGGTGCGCCGTCGTCCCCGCCGAGGTCCTCGGCCGCGCGGCGCGGTGCAGGCACCCGCGCTCCGATGCTCACCAGCGCATCCTCCGCCCCGGCGGGAGCCGGACTGGCCGGGGCGGCCGCCGCCCGCTCGGCCACGGTCCGCCGTGGCCTGCCGGGGAGCAGTTCCGGGGTACGCCGGGCGGCCACGTCCTCGACCCAGCCGACCATCAGCGTCACCACGCCGACCAGCGCGAAGACCAGCCCCACCCGCAGCCACAGGCCGACCGGGTCGCGCGGCGACCAGCCGACCAGGCCGACGAGCGGGGTGAGCGCCACCACGAACGGCATGTGCCAGAGGTAGATGGTCAGCGCGCGCCGGTTCACCACTGTCACCGCGCGGCCGAGCGCCGGCACGCGGTCGACCCAGGTCACCCCCACCGGGGCCCGGCCGATCGCCACCAGGATGAACGCGGCCGACCAGAGCGCGTTTCCCAGCGGGATGTCGTTGATGTCGTACCCCCGGGGGCCGGGATGCGTGACGATCCAGGCCAGGCCGGCGGCGCCGACGACGGCGGCCACCGGCAGCAGCACCCGGTTGCGCATCCGGCGCAGCAGCCCGTCGTGGTGGGCGAAGCCGAGCAGCCAGGCGCCGAAGTAGAGGCCGAACTCGCGCAGCACCGTCGGCGGGTTCGCCAGGATGCCGGCCTCGATGGCGACCAGGAGCACGTACGGGGCGGCGAGCGTGGGCAGCGGCGCCCGGCGGAACAGCCACAGCACGAACGGCGAGGCGAGCACGAACCACAGGTAGTCCCGCAGATACCAGATCGGGCTGAGCGCCAGGCCGCCCCAGTAGTTGGCCGGCGGGTCACTGATCGGGAAGAGCCAGAGCAGCACCTTCGGGCTGAACGGCAGCCCGGTGAGCAGCATGGCCGGCACGAAGACGGCGGCGACCACCCACAGCGACGGCAGCAGCCGGCGCAGCCGCCGCCCGACCGAGCGCACCCCGGTGCGGTCCAGCGACGCGGCCATCAACGACCCGGCCAGGGCGAACATCACCGACATCGCCGGGAACACCAGCGTGAGCGTGGCGTAACCGGTGACGTGGTACGTGACGACGCGGAGGATGGCCAGGAAGCGCAGCAGGTCGAGATAGCGGTTTCGCATCAGCTCGCGGCGGGGTCCGGGGGCAGAGACAATGGTCCCTACCCTGCTCCTGGACGACGCCAAACAACCACAGACGCCTATGGAAAGTGAGATGTCCCATAGGCCTGACTGATCCTGATCACCCGTCGCCGGAGGGCCCCGGCCGCGGCTCAGAAACCGAGCTTGCGCAGCTGCTTCGGGTCGCGCTGCCAGTCCTTCGCCACGCGCACGTGCAGGTCGAGATAGACCCGGGTGCCGAGCAGCTCCTCGATCTGCCGGCGGGCGGTCGTGCCGACGTGCTTGAGGCGGCTGCCCCGGTGGCCGATGACGATGGCCTTCTGGCTCGACCGCTCGACGTACACGTCGGCGTAGATCTTGGTGAGGTTGCCCTCCGGGATCATCTCCTCGACCACCACCGCGATGGAGTGCGGCAGCTCGTCGCGTACGCCCTCCAGCGCCGCCTCGCGGACCAGCTCCGCCACGAGCACCTGCTCCGGGTCGTCGGTGAGCATGTCGTCCGGGTAGAGCTGCGGCGATTCCGGCAGATAACCGGTCATCACGTCGACGAGCGTGTCGACCTGGTGCCCGGAGACGGCGCTGACCGGCACCACCGCGGCGAACTCGCCCAGCTCGCTCACCGCGAGCAACTGCTCGGCCAGCCGCTTCTTGTCGACCAGGTCGGTCTTGGTGACCACCGCCAGCACTGTGGCCTTCAGGCTGGCCAGCTCGCCGGTGATGAAACGGTCGCCCCGGCCGACCGGCTCGTTCGCCGGCACACACAGGCCGATCACGTCGACCTCGCTCCAGGTCTCCCGGACCAGGTCGTTGAGGCGTTCGCCGAGCAGCGTGCGGGGGCGGTGCAGGCCCGGGGTGTCCACGAGCACGAGCTGCGAGTCCGGCCGGTGCAGCACCGCCCGGATGATGTGCCGGGTGGTCTGCGGCTTGTTCGAGGTGATCGCGATCTTGGTGCCGACGATCGCGTTCGTCAGCGTCGACTTGCCGGCGTTCGGCCGCCCCACGAAACAGGCGAAGCCGGCCCGGTAGGGACGCGCCTCGGGCGTGGTCACTCGACCACCGTGCCGAGGACGGCGCCGTCCGGCGCGGCCACGTGGATCGGCGCGTCGGCGGACAGGTCGCGTACCGCCGCGTGCCCCGCCCCGTCCAGCGTCGACGCCTCGGTCACCACCACAGCGGCCTCCAGCCGGTTCGCGCCGGCCGCCACCGCGGAGGCGACCGCCAGCTGGAGCGCGGTGAGCGTCAACGACGGCAGCGCCACGCTCGCCGCCGCGTACGTCCGGCCGTCCTGGTCGCGAACCGCGGCGCCCTCCACTGCGGCCACCCGGCCCCGCGCGCCCCGGGCCAGCACGACGAGCTTGGCGTCCTCGGCGCTCAGCTCGGCCGGATCGGCGGGGGTGGGCAGGGCGGCGGGCACTGCGGGTGACTCAGGCATCGGCGGATTGCCTCTCCTCGGAACGGTTGTTGTCGCCACGGGAATCGGGCGGGTCGTGTCGGTTCGTGCCCTCCGGCGCGTCGCCCCGGTCGACCCGGCTCACCAGAACCGTGTCGATCCGGTTGCGCCGGCCGGTGGTGCCCTCGGCCATCAGCCGCAGGCCGGCCACCTCGGCCTCGGCGCCCGGGATGGGCACCCGGCCGAGCGCCTGGGCCAGCAGGCCACCGACCGTCTCCACCTCGTCGGTGGGCAGCTCGGTGTCGAACAGCTCGCCCAGATTCTCCACCGGCAGCCGCGCGGTCACCCGCACGGCCCCGTCCGCCAGGTGCTCGACCGGCGGGCGCTCGACATCGTACTCGTCGGTGATCTCCCCGACGATCTCCTCCAGGATGTCCTCGATGGTGACCAGCCCGCCGGTGCCGCCGTACTCGTCGACGACGATGACCAGGTGGTTGCGGGCCGCCTGCATCTCCGAGAGCAGATCGTCCACCGGCTTGGACTCCGGCACGAACGTGGCCGGGCGCATCAGCTCGGCCACCGGCATCTGCCGGGCCGCCTGGTCGCCCTGGACCCGCCGGATCAGATCCTTGAGATAGAGCACACCGAGCACGTCGTCGACGTTCTCGCCGATCACCGGGATGCGGCTGAACCCGGAGCGCAGGAACAGCGCCAGCGCCTGCGCGAGCGTCTTGCGCTCCTCGATCCACACCATCTCGGTACGCGGCACCATCACCTCCCGGGCGATGGTGTCGCCGAGCGCGAAGACCGAGTGGATCATCTGGCGTTCGCCGTGCTCCACGACACCGCGCTGCTCGGCCAGGTCGACCAGTTCACGCAGCTCCACCTGGGTCGCGAACGGGCCCTCCCGGAAGCCCTTGCCCGGAGTGACCGCGTTGCCGATCAGGATCAGCAGCGACGCCAGCGGGTTGAGCGCGCGGCCCAGCCAGCGCACCAGCGGCGCGACCGCACGGCCGACCGCGTACGCGTGCTGGCGGCCGATCGTGCGCGGCCCGACCCCGACCACCACGAAGCTCACCACTGTCATCGCGCCGGCGGTCACCAGCGCCGCCCGCCAGCCCGCGCCGAACGTGTCAACAGCCACCAGCGCGACGAGCGTGGTGGCGGTCAGCTCGGCCAGCAGGCGCAGCAGGAGCAGCAGGTTCAGGTGGCGAACCACGTCACCGGCGACCACCTGCAGGGCCCGCCCGCCGCGCGCCCCGTCCCGGGTCAGCTCCGCGGCGCGGGCCGGGGAGACAGCCGCGAGCGCCGCCTCGGTCATCGCGATCAGGCCGGCGAGCACCACCAGCCCGGCGGCGAAGACCAGGAGTTGAAGATCGGGCAGGCCGGCGGGCGCGCGGACCACCGCCAAGGCGTCCATCACCGCGACCGGGTCGACCGCCAGCTGGCCAGCAGCCGGGCCTGGAGACCGAACATCTCCCGCTCCTCCTCGGGCTCGGCGTGGTCGTAGCCGAGCAGGTGCAGCACGCCGTGCACGGTGAGCAGGTGCAGCTCGTCGGCCGCCGAGTGGCCGGCCACGGCGGCCTGCTTGGCCGCCACCTCCGGGCAGAGCACGATGTCGCCGAGCAGGGCCGGCTCACCACCGGCCGGGGCGCTCTCGCCCGGCCCGTGGTCGACGCTGCCCTCGTCCATGGGGAAGGCGAGCACGTCGGTCGGGCCGTCGCCGCCCATCCAGCGGTGGTTCAGCTCCGACATGTACTCGATGTCGACGAGCAGCACGGACAGCTCGGCGAGGGGGTTGACCCCCATCTCGTCGAGGGCGTGCCGCGCGACGGCGAGCACGGCGTCGGTGTCGACCTCGACACCCGACTCGTTGGCGATCTCGATGGACAACTGTCTTCCTCTGGTGGTGTGACGGCTTGCGCCGGTGGTCAGCGGCGCCGGCCGGCCCGGCCGCCCTGGGCGGTCCGCCCGGGTACGGCATGCACGCTCTGGGCCTGCTGGGTCTCCCGCTCGGCGTCCCAGCGGGCGTACGCGTCGACGATCTCACCCACCAGCGTGTGGCGGACCACGTCGGAGCTGGAGAGCTGGGCGAAGTGCACGTCCTCGACGTTGTTCAGGATCTCCCGGACCACCCGCAGGCCGCTCGTCGTCCCGCCGGGAAGGTCCACCTGGGTGACGTCACCGGTGACGACGATCTTGGAGCCGAAGCCGAGCCGGGTGAGGAACATCTTCATCTGCTCGGGCGTGGTGTTCTGCGCCTCGTCCAGGATGATGAACGCGTCGTTGAGCGTGCGCCCCCTCATGTATGCCAGCGGCGCCACCTCGATCGTGCCGGCGGCCATCAGTTTCGGGATGGTCTCCGGGTCGAGCATGTCGTGCAGCGCGTCGTACAGCGGGCGCAGGTACGGGTCGATCTTCTCGTTGAGGGTGCCGGGCAGGAAGCCCAGCCGCTCCCCCGCCTCGACCGCCGGACGGGTCAGGATGATCCGGTTGACCTGCTTGGCCTGGAGCGCCTGGACGGCCTTCGCCATGGCCAGGTAGGTCTTACCGGTACCGGCCGGGCCGATGCCGAAGACGATGGTGTGCGCGTCGATCGCGTCGACGTACTTCTTCTGCCCGAGCGTCTTGGGACGGATGGTGCGGCCGCGCCGGGAGAGGATGTTGAGCGTCAGGACCTCGGCGGGCCGCTCGGCGCCGCCCTGCTCGAGCATGCCGACGGTACGCCGTACGGCGTCTGTGGTCAGGGTCTCGCCTTTCTCGATCAGTTCGAGCAGCTCACTGAAGAGACGCTCGGCGAGGGCGTTGTCGGCGGGCGCGCCGGTGATGGTGATCTCGTTGCCGCGCACGTGGACGTCGCTGTTGACCGAGCGCTCGACGAGTCGCAGGATCTCGTCGCCCGCGCCGAGCAGGTTCACCATGATCTTCGGGTCTCCGACCGTGATCCTGGTCTGCACGCGCGGCGTGCCGGGAGGTGGGGTGCCGGTCATAGGTCGGGCCGTCAGGCCCTGCGCCACCTGCTCTCCGCTTCTCGGGCGCCGGGCCCTGCTGGCGCGGCGTGCGTCTGCCTCCCATCGTATCGGGTCGGCCCCGCGCACACCGCGCCCATTTCCGGCGCTCGGCGATCAGTCACCGGCGCGGAAGTCGTACCCGTCGAAGGTCTCCTGGCGGCGGGTGAAGCGGTAGGTCGCCCAGTGCATCCGGACCACCACGCCGTGCTCGTCGCGCGTCAGCCGCAGCAGCTCCCCCACCTCGCGGCCGGAGACCGTACGGAACACGTCCGGCCGGTCCGGCAGCGGCGCGAACACCGCGGGCGGCTTCCCGGCCGGGTCGTCCGCGCCACGGGCCCGCAGGGTCCCGTCGTGCCAGGAGAAGACGTACTCGAAACCCTCGCCCCACCAGCGGCCCAGCATGCCGCGCAGGTGCGCCGGCGCGGGCGGGCCGGGACGCCACGGCTCGATCTCCGCCGGGTCGTGCTCGGCGGAAGCGGCGAGCAGCCGGTGCGCCAGGTCGAACACGTCCACGCCGGTGCCGGACGAGCCGAGCACCGCGGCGCCCATCGCCCCGGCGGTGCCCTGCCCGCCGCGCCGCCCGTAGACGGCGGCCAGGAATCCGGGCATCGCGCCGTCGTGCCCGACGTGGGTCACCCGCTCCGGCTGCGGCACCAGGATCAGCCCGAGGCCGAAACCGGCGGCCCAGAGCGACTCGTCGGTGGTGGTCAGCGGCCAGCGCATCTCCTCGACGGTGGCCGCGGCGAGCACCGCGCCGTCCGGGTCGAGCGCCGCCGGGTCGGCCAGGAACGCGGCCCAGCGGGCCATGTCCGGCGCCGTGCTCCACAGCTGCGCCGCCGGCGCCACCGCGCCGAAGTCGGCGGGTGGCTCCGGGCGGGCCTCGTCGGAGTACGCGTCGACCAGGAACCCGGTCGCGGCACGCTCGGTCGGGGCCGGGCCGGTGGCGGTCAGCCCGAGCGGGGCGAGCACCCGGTCGGCCAGCACCTCGGCCCAGGTGCCGCCCCGGAGCCGGGCGACCGTCTCGCCCAGGAGCGCCATGCCGAGGTTGGAGTAGTGGAAGCGCCGCCCGGTGGGCAGCACCCGCTCGACCCGGGCCAGGTCGGCCAGCAGCTCCTCGACGGCCGGGGCGCGCAGGCTGTCCCACACGTCGCCGTGGGGCTCGCGTTGCAGACCGGCGGTGTGCGACAGCAGCCGGCGTACGGTCAGCTCGCCGTGCGCCGGCAGGTCGAGGTGCCGCCCGACCGGGTCGTCCAGGTCGAGCAGGCCGTCGTCGCGGCACTGCATGACCAGCGCCGCCGTGAACGTCTTGGTGACCGAGCCGATCCGGAACACCGTGTCCGGCCCGAGCGCGGTGTCGTTGCCGGTGTCGCCCACGGCGCAGGTCCAGAGCGGCCGGTCGGCGCGGTGCAGGGCGGCCGACACCGCCGGGATGCGCCCGGTGGCCTGCGCCTGGCGCACCATCCGGCCGAGCCGGTCCGGGACGTCGGTCATCGGCAGAGCATCGGGCCGAGCGGCGCGCCGCCGAGCAGGTGGGCGTGCACGTGGAAGACCTCCTGCCCGCCGTACGGGCCGGTGTTGAACATCAGCCGGAACCCGTCGACGGTCAGGCCCTCCTCCTCGGCCACCACGGCGGCGGTCTGGAGCACCTCACCGGCCAGTTCGGGCGCGCCCTGGGCCAGCGTGGCCACGTCCACGTAGTGCTCCTTCGGGATCACCAGCACGTGGGTGGGCGCCTTCGGGTCGATGTCCCGGAAGGCGAGGGTGGTGGCGGTCTCGCGGACGATGGTGGCCGGGATCTCCCCGGCGACGATCCGGCAGAACAGGCAGTCCATCGCAGCAGTGTAAGGAGGGGCCCCCGCTTAACGCCTCCGGTAGGGGAAGGGGCCCTTCTTAACACCCCGGGCCGGTGCGGCAGAATGGCCGCCATGTCGGGACGGGCAGTGCTGGTGACGGGGGCCTCGCGGGGCATCGGGCGGGCGGTGGCGCGGGCGTTCGCCGCAGGTGGAGACCGGGTGGCGATCCACCACCGGGACTCGGCCGGGCTGGCCGAACAGCTCCGCGCCGAGCTGCCCGGCGACGGGCACGTCGTGGTCCGCGCCGACCTGGCCGACCCCGACGCGGTACGCGCCATGGTGGACGAGGCGGCCCAGCGGCTCGGCGGTCTCGACGTGCTGGTCAACAACGCCGGCGTGTTCGGGCCGGCCGATCCCCCGCACCCGGTCTTCGAGAGCAGCTACGAGCAGTGGCGGGCGCAGTGGCGGGAGGTGCTCGACACCAACCTGGTCGGCGCGGCGAACGCCGCCTGGTGCGCCGCGCAGCACATGCGGGAACGCGGGGGCCGGATCGTCAACGTCTCGTCCCGGGGCGCATTCCGGGGCGAGCCGGGAAACCCGGCGTACGGGGCCAGCAAGGCCGGGATGAACGCGATGGCGCAGTCGCTCGCGGTGGCCCTGGCCCCGTACGGCATCGCCGTGGCGTGCGTGGCGCCCGGGTTCGTCGAGACCGACATGACAAACGAGCACCTGAAGAGCGAGCGGGGCGAGGCGGTACGCGCACAGTCCCCGTTCCACCGGGTGGCGCGGCCGGAGGAGATCGCGGCGGCGGTGCACTGGCTGGCCAGTCCCGAGGCCGAGTGGGCGTCAGGCACCATCATCGACCTGAACGGCGCCTCCTACCTCCGCTCCTGACCCCCCTCCCTCCCGTCCCCCGCGATCTTGCACTTTCGGCCCCGGCAGAGCACCGCAAAAGGGGCGCGATACGGGCCGAAACTGCAAGATCGACGCGCCGGGAAAAAGGAGGAGCGCGGGTTACCAGTGGGTCAGGCGGGTTGCCAGGACTGTCAGGGCTGCCACGCCTGCTGTGGACGTGCGCAGCACCGACGGGCCCAGGCGGACCGTGCGCGCTCCCGCCTCGGCGAACGTGGCCAGCTCGTGGTCGGCGATGCCGCCCTCCGGGCCCACCACCAGGACGATCTCCCCGGCCGTCGGCAGGTCGACTGCGGTCAGGCGGTCCTGCGCGCCCTCGTGCAGCACGAACGCGGCTGCCGCGCCCGCGATCCGGCGGGCCACCGTCGCGGTGGACTCGTCGGGGGCGCCGGCCACCACCGGCAGCCACGGGCGGCGGGCCTGCTTGGCGGCCTCCCGGGCGGTGGCCACCCACTTCTGCCGGGCCCGTACGCCCCGGTCGCCGCGCCACTGCGCCACCGAGCGGGACGCCGCCCAGGGCACGATCTCGTCCACCCCGACCTCGGTCATCGCCTGCACGGCCAGTTCACCCCGGTCGCCCTTGGCGATGCCCTGCACCACGACGAGCCGGGGCACGGGCGCGTCCGCGTACCCCCGGCTGGTGACGCGCAGGTCGAGCGTGCCCCGGCCGACGGCGGTGACCACCGCGGCGGCGGTGCCGCCCCGGCCGTCGGCGAGCAGCAGTTCCTCGCCGGCGCGCAGCCGCTGCACGGTCGCCGCGTGATGGCCCTCCGGGCCGTCCAGCGTCAGCGTGTCACCGGTGGGCAGCGCCTCGACCAGGAACAGCGGGGCGGACACCTCAGGCGTGCCCGTTGAACGCGTCGCGCATCCGGGAGAAGAAGCCGCCCTGCTTGCTCAGCTCGGCGACCTCCTCGCCGCGGGTCTTGGCGAAGTCGCGCAGCATCCGCTCCTGGTCGGCGTCGAGCTTGGTCGGGGTACGCACGTCCAGGTGCACGTAGAGGTCGCCCCGGCCGGTGCCGCGCAGGTGCGGTACGCCCCGGGCGCGCAGCCGCAGCGTGCTGCCGGGCTGGGTGCCGGGCTTGACGTCGACGGCTTCCTCGCTGTCGAGCGTCTTGATGGTCAGCCGGGTGCCGAGCGCGGCGGCGGTCATCGGGACCGTCACCCGGCAGTGCAGGTCGTCGCCCTTGCGGGAGTAGACGTCGTGCGGCCGCTCGTGGATCTCCACGTAGAGGTCGCCGGCGGTGCCGCCGCCCGGGCCGACCTCGCCCTGCTGGGCGAGGCGGATCCGCATGCCGTCCTCGACGCCGGCCGGGATCTTGACGGTCAGCGAGCGGCGGGTACGCACCCGGCCCTCACCGGCGCAGGTCGGGCAGGGGTGCGGGATGGTGGTGCCGTAGCCCTGGCAGACGGTGCACGGTCGGGCGGAGACCACCTGGCCGAGGAAGGTGCGCTGCACCGACTGCACCTCGCCCCGGCCGCCGCACGCCTCGCAGGTGGCCAGGTGGGTGCCGGCGGCGGTGCCGGCGCCGGAGCAGGTGGTGCAGAGCACCGCGGTGTCGACGGTGATCGGCGCCTCGACGCCGAACGCGGTCTCGTTGAGGTCCAGTTCCAGGCGCAGGATCGCGTCCGCGCCGGGGCGGGTGCGCGGCCGGGGACCCCGGCTGCCGCCCGCCGCGCCGCCGAAGAACGCGTCCATGATGTCCTGGAAGCCGACGAACGGACCGGCGCCGCCGGGCCCGCCCGGGCCGCCCATGCCACCGCCGCCGGGGGCGAGCGGGTCGCCGCCGAGGTCGACGATCTGCCGTTTCCGGTCGTCCGAGAGGACCTCGTACGCGGCGTTGATGTCCTTGAACTTCTCCTGGGCCTCCGGGTCCGGATTGACGTCCGGGTGGTACTGCCGCGCCAGCTTGCGGTAGGCACGCTTGATCTCGTCGTCGGAGGCGTCCCGGCTCACGCCGAGAATGCCGTAGTAGTCCCTGGCCACTGCGTTAGGTGTCCTCATGTTCGTCTCGCGTCGCTCCGGTCGTCGGCCGCAACCGGCCGTCGGCCCTGACTGGTCAGTTCTGGGCCAGAAGTTCGCCCACGTAGCGTGCCACGGCTCTCACCATGGCGATATTGCCGGGGTAGTCCATCCGGGTCGGGCCGAGCACGCCGAGCCCACCGACGATGGTGCTGCCCGGTCCGTAGCCGGTGCTGACCACCGAGGCGGCCCGCAGGTTGTCGAACTCGTTCTCGTCGCCGATCAGCACGCGGGTGGTGCTCGGCTCCGTCTCGCCGATCAGTTTGAGCAGCACGACCTCTTCTTCGAGCGCCTCCAGGATCGGCCGCAGCGAGCCCTGGAAGTCGAGCAGGCCGCCCCGGGTGAGGTTGGCCTGCCCGGCCAGCGCGAGGCGCTCCTCGTGGCGTTCCACGAGCGTCTCCAGCAGCACGGTGGAGAGCGTGGTCATGGCCGGGCGCAGATGCGGCGCGGACTCGTCCACCAGGGCCTCCACCAGCGGCGGCGTCTCGGAGAGCTGACTGCCGACCAGCTTCTCGTTCACCAGCCGGCGCAGGTCGGTCACGTCGTCGGCGGGCACCGGGGCGGGCAGCTCGACGAGCCGCTGCTCGACCCGGCCGGTGTCGGCGATCATGACGACCATCAGCCGGGTGGTGGAGATCGGCACCAACTCCAGGTGACGCACCTTGGACCGGGCGAGGCTCGGGTACTGCACCACGGCGACCTGCCGGGTGAGCTGGGCGAGCAGCCGGACCGTACGGTGCACCACGTCGTCGAGGTCGACCGCGCCGACCAGGAAGCGCTCGATGGCGCGGCGCTCGGCCGGGCTGAGCGGCTTGACCCGGGAGAGACGGTCCACGAAGAGGCGGTAGCCGCGGTCGGTGGGCACCCGGCCGGCACTGGTGTGCGGCTGCCGGATGTAGCCCTCCTCCTCCAGCACCGCCATGTCGTTGCGCACCGTCGCCGGGGAGACGCCGAGCTGGTGCCGCTCGACCAGGGCCTTGCTGCCCACCGGCTCCTGCGTGGCGACGTAGTCCTCGACGATCGCGCGCAGCACGGCGAGTTTGCGGTCGTCGAGACCCATGTCCCCACCTCCTGACACACCTCGGCCGGGCCGGCACGCGGCATCCGCCGGGCGGCTGGCACTCGACTGTAGCGAGTGCCAGTCTACGTCGGCACCCCCGCCGACGCGATGATCGCCTGACGGACCTGCGGTGCGGCCCGCCACACCGCCCGGCACACCAGGGCCGAACAGCCGGTCACGCTGGGTCTGTGTCGCTCTGGTGCCACTTGCCCGGTGGCCCTACCGTGACGTGCATGACTGAACCTCCTCGCCCTCCCGGAGCAGGGGACTCCGGCCCCCAGCCCGACCCGTCGGCGCCCTACGGCTCCGGCGAGCCGCCCACCGCTCCACTGTCCGGCGCGCCGGGCGCGGGCGGGTATCCCCCGCCCGGTGACTATCCGCCCCCGGGCGGCTACCCGCCTCCGGGCGGGCAACCTCCGCCGGGCGACTACCCGCCCCCGGGCGGTTACCCCCCGCCGGGCGGCACGCCGGGCTACGGCGCCGGCTACCCCGCCGGTGGCGGCTTTCCCGGTGGTGGCGGCTACGGCCCGGCCGGGTACGCCAACAACGACGAGAAGACCTGGGCCCTGGTGGCGCACTTCGGTGGCGCCGCGGGCGTCATCGTCGGTGGCGGTCTGCTCGGCTGGGTCGCCCCGCTGATCGCGATGATGACCCGCGGTCAGCAGTCGCCGACCGTGCGCGCCCACGCGGTCGCGGCGCTGAACTTCCAGATCACCTGGACCATCGCCAGCGTGCTCGCCTGGGTGATCACGGTCGTCACCTGCGGGATCCTGTTCTTCATCCCGATGCTGGTCTGGCTGGTGCCGCTGATCTTCGGGATCATCGGCGGGGTCAAGGCCAACGAGGGTGTGCTCTACCGCTACCCGATGACCTACAACTTCATCAAGTGACACCGCCGGCCGGCCGCGGGGGCGGCCGGCCGGTGCCGGTCACGGCAGCAGGTCACGGACCACCGCGTCGGCCAGCAGCCGTCCGCGCAGCGTCAGCACCACGAGCCCGCGCGCGTACGCCCCGGCGTCGAGCAGCCCGGCGTCCCGGGCCCGCTCGGCGCCCGCCCGGCCGGGCTCGTCCAGCACGTCCAGCGGCAGCCCGGAGGCGAGCCGCACCCGCAGCATCACGTCCTCCATGTGCTGCTCGTCCGGGCTGAGCACTTCCCGGGCCAGCGCCGGCGAGGCGCCCTCGGCCAGCCGCGCCGCGTACGCGCTCGGGTGCTTGACGTTCCACCAGCGCACGCCGCCGACGTGGCTGTGCGCCCCCGGGCCCAGGCCCCACCAGTCGGCGCCGGTCCAGTAGAGCAGGTTGTGCCGGCACCGGGCCGCCGCCGAGCGGGCCCAGTTCGACACCTCGTACCAGGAGAAGCCGGCCGCGCCGAGCGCCGCCTCCGCGGCCAGGTAGCGGTCCGCCGCCACGTCGTCGGAGGGGTACGGCAGCTCGCCCCGGCGCATCCGCGCGGCCAGCCGGGTGCCGTCCTCCACGATCAGGGCGTACGCGCTGACGTGGTCCACGCCCGCCTCGACCACCTGGGCCAGCGAGGCGGCGAAGTCGTCGGCCGTCTCGCCCGGCGTGCCGTAGATCAGGTCCAGGTTCACGTGGTCGAACCCGGCGTCGCGCGCCTCCAGCGCGGCGGCGGTGGCCCGGCCCGCGCTGTGCCGACGGTCGAGCACCGCGAGCACCCCTGGCGCGGCCGACTGCATGCCCAGCGAGATCCGGGTGTACCCGGCGGCCCGCAGCGTCTTGAGCGACTCCGGGGTCACCGACTCGGGGTTGGCCTCGGTGGTCACCTCGGCGTCGGCGGCCAGCCCCCAGACGCGGTCGATGCCGTCGAGGATCCGGGCCAGGTCGTCGGCGGGCAGCAGGGTCGGCGTGCCGCCGCCGACGAACACGGTGTCGACCCGGGGCGGCGGCGAGTCGCCCAGCACCCGGGCGGCGAGCGCCAGCTCGGCCAGCACGGAGTCGGCGTACGTCTCCCGGCTCGCCCCGCCGCCCAGCTCGGCGGCGGTGTACGTGTTGAAGTCGCAGTAACCGCACCGGGAGGCACAGAACGGGACGTGCACGTACACGCCGAAGCCGCGCGCGCCGACGGTGCGACGGGCGGTGGCTGGGAGCGATCCGTCGCGCGGGACGGGTTCGCCTTCTGGAAGGACGCCGGGCATGGCCACTAGTGTGCCCGGCATGACCTCTCCGGACGCTCTCGTGCGAGTCGCCACGGCCCGTGGGGTGACCACCCTCACCCTGGACAGCCCGCACAACCGCAACGCGCTCTCCACGCCCCTGATGACCCAGCTGCTGGCCGGGCTGGCCGACGCGGTCGCCGACGACGCGGTACGCGCGATCGTGCTCGACCACACCGGCCCGGTCTTCTGCTCCGGCGCCGACCTGAAGGAGACCGCCGCCGCGTACGCCAGCGGGACGGTGCCCGCCGGGATGCTCGGCGACGTGCTGGTCGCGGTGCGGGAGTGCCCGAAGCCGGTGCTGGCCAAGGTGGCCGGGCCGGCCCGGGCCGGTGGGCTGGGCCTGATCGCCGCCGCCGACCTGGCGGTCTGCGCGCAGGAGGCGACGTTCGCGTTCACCGAGGTGCGGATCGGGGTGATCCCGGCGGTGATCTCGGCGACCGTGCTGCCCCGGCTGGGCCAGCGGGCCGCCGCCGAGCTGTACCTGACCGGCGACACCTTCGACGGCCGTCGCGCCGCCGAGGTCGGCCTGGTCACCGCCGCGGTGCCGGCCGACGAGCTGGACGCCGCCGTCGAGCGCTACTGCGGCTCGCTGGTCAAGGGCGCGCCGGGGGCGCTGGCCGGGGCGAAGGAGTTGCTGCGCCGCCCCGCCGCCACGGACCTGCGGGCCGAGATCGCGGAGTTGGCGGCGCTGTCCACCGGGTACTTCCTCTCCGACGAGGGGCGTGAGGGCGTCATGGCGTTCCGGGAGAAGCGGCCCGCCGCCTGGGTGCCCGCCGGGGACTGAGGCGCGCGGCGGGCCCGGCTCGACGCCTTCGGTGGCGGCGGGCCCCGCCCGGCGGCGCGGCGTGGCCGGTCACGCGGTGACGGGACGGCCACTCGGACGAGAGGCGCGGGCGCGGGGCCGACGTACGCTTGGCGGACTGTCGGGACAGGGGGTGCGGGTGCGGACGCGAGCGGCGATCGTGGCAACTGGTGTTGCGGTGTGCGTACTGGCCCTGCTCGCGGTCTACGTCGTGACCAAGCAGTTCGGCGAGCACCTGCGGCTTCCCCTGGCCAGCCGGACCTGCACGGTGCAGGCCGACGGCGAGGTGGTGCTCGGCGCCGACCAGATGGCCAACGCGGCGACGATCGCGGCCATCGGGATGCAGCGCCGGATGCCCGAGCGGGCGGTGGTGGTGGCGCTGGCCACCGCGTACCAGGAGTCGCACCTGCGCAACATCGCGCACGGCGACCGTGACTCGCTCGGCCTGTTCCAGCAGCGCCCGAGCCAGGGCTGGGGCACCCCGGAACAGGTCCAGGACCCGCGGTACGCGGCGAACAAGTTCTACGCCGCGCTGAAGAAGGTCAAGGGCTGGGAGCGGATGCGGGTCACCGACGCCGCCCAGCGGGTGCAGCGGTCGGCGTTCCCCGAGGCGTACGAGAAGTGGGCCGACGAGTCGGAGGTCCTGACCCGCGCGTTGCTCGGCCACGCGACCGGCGCGGTGGCCTGCACGGTGAGTTCGCCGCCGACGATGCGCGGGCCGGCCGCCGCCAGCGCCGTGCTGGAGAGCCTGTCGCTGGACTGGGGGCTGCCCCGGCTGGCCACGGCGACGGACCTGACCGCGCTCACCGTGCCGGCTGGCGACGACCGTAACGGCTGGCGGTACGCGCACTGGCTGGTGTCGCACGCCGACGACCACGGCGTGAAGAAGGTCCGCTTCGGCAACCTGGAGTGGACGGCCGAGCAGGGCTCCTGGGCCCGGGTGAAGGGCGATCCGGCCACCGAGGTACGCGCCGAGGTGTTCGCGGCGGCCTGACCGGCCCGCCTCCTCAGCCCTTCACGGCTCCGGCGACCAGGCCGGAGACCATCCGGCGCTGCACCAGCAGGAAGAAGATGATCACCGGCAGGGTGAACAGCGTGGACGCGGCCATGACCGAGCCCCACGCGGTGTCGTCGCGGCCGAAGAAGAACGTCATCGCCACCGGCAGCGTGTACTTCTGCTGGTCGTTGATGAACGTCAGCGCGAAGATCAGCTCGTTCCAGGCGGTGATGAACGAGAAGATGCTGGTGGCGACCAGCCCGGGCGCGACAAGCGGGAACAGCACCTTGCGGAACGTCTGGGCCCGGCTGGCCCCGTCGATGGCGGCGGCCTCCTCCAGCTCCTTCGGCACCGCGGCGACGAAGCCCCGCAGCATCCAGACCGCGAACGGCAGCGAGAAGCCGAGGTACGTGAGGATCAGGCTGGGCAGCGTGTTGTAGAGGCCGAGCCGCTGGATCATCAGGAACAGCGGGATGACCAGCGCCTCCAGCGGGATCATCTGCACCACCAGCAGCATGATCAGGAACGTGGTGCGCAGCTTGAACCGGAACCGGGCCACCGCTGTCGCGGCCAGCAGCGCGACCAGCCCGCTCAGCAGCACCGTCGCCAGCGCGACCAGCGCGCTGTTGAGGAAGAAGTCGGTGAACGTCACGCCCGGGATCAGGTTGCCGGTGAGGATCTCCCGGTAGTGCTCCAGCGTCGGCTCCGCCGGCACCGGCCGGGGCGTGGACGAGAAGATTTCCCGGTTGGGCTTCAGCGACGTCGCCACCATCCAGTAGACCGGGAACGCGGCGAAGAGCGCGACCAGCAGGCCCGCGCCGTTGAGGGCGATCTTCTTCATCATTCGTCCTCCTGCCGCAGCACCATGCGGACGTACAGGGCGGTCACCGCGAGCAGGATCACGGTGAGGATCACCGCGATGGCGGAGCCGAGGCCGTACTTGGGCGGTGGCGAGAACGCCTCCGCGTACGAGTAGATCGACAGCATGAACGTCGACCGGTCCTGGGTGCCGCCGGCCAGCACGAACTGCTGGGTGAAGACCTTGAAGTCCCAGATCGTGGAGAGCACCACGAGGATGCCGAAGACCGGCCGCAGGATCGGGAAGGTCACCGACCAGAAGACCTTCCACGGACCGGCGCCGTCGACCCGGGCCGCTTCCTGCAACTCCGTCGGCACGCTCTTGAGCCCGGCCAGCACGCTCACCGCGATGAACGGGAAAGAGTGCCAGACCACCACGAGCGTCAGGATCGCGAAGAACATCAGCGGGTCGTTGAACCAGCCGTACCCGGTCCAGTCGCTGCGCCCGAACAGGGCCGTGGAGAGCCCGTCGGGGAGCTTGTTGAACAACCACGTGACCAGGCCGCTCGTGTCGTCGAAGATCCATTTCCAGACGATGGTGCCGGTCAGCGCCGGGGTGGCCCAGGCGAGCATCACGCAGCTCGCCACGAACGTGGCCATCTTCCTGCCCAGGCGGTTGAGCAGCAGCCCGACCAGGGTGCCGAGGATCATCGTGAGCGCCACGTTGGCGACCGCGAACAGCACGGTGTTGCGCAGCACCGTACGGAAGAACGGGTCGCCGAGGATCTGCGCGTAGTTGGCCAGGCCGACCCAGGGCCACTCGCGGTCGCCGCGCAGCTGCCGGACGCTGTCCAGCTTGTGGAAGGACATCCACACGACCTGGCCGAGCGGCCAGAGCAGCAGCACGGCGATGATCGCCAGGCAGGGCAGGAGCAGCAGGTACGGAAGGTGGTCCACCCGGCGACGGCGCCGCCGCGCGGGGGTCTCCCGCGCGGCGGCCTCGCCGGTGGCCTCGGTCAGCGTGGTCACTTGGCGTTGAGAATGCTTTCCATCTCGGTGGCCGCGTCGGCGGTGGCCTTCTCGACCGTCTTCTGGCCCTTGATGACCGAGCTGTTCATCGCCTGGGTCACCGTCTTGGTCCGGCTGACCTCGACCCACTTCGGGGTGAGCGGGGTCAGCTTGGTGTTCTGGATGGCGGTGGCGAACGCGGCCATCACCTTGTCGTTGGCGTAGTCGCCGCTGCTGACCAGGTCCTTGTAGACCGGGAAGAAGCCGAGGCTGCTCGCGAACTCCTTGTCCTTCTGCTTGCTCAGCAGCACAGTCATGTAGTCCCAGGCCAGCGACTGCCGCTCGCTGTCCTTCCAGATGGCGATGTCGGAGCCACCGGCGAACGCCGGGGCGGCCTTGCCGTCCGGGCCGGGAATCGGGAACGTGCCCCAGACCTTCTCGATGTCCGGGTTGTCCTTCTTCATCGCGCCGCCCTGCCAGCTGCCGGCGAACGCCATCGCGGCCTTGCCCGTGGCGAACTGGGTACGGGCGTCGACCTCGTTCCACGCGGCGGCGGCCGGCGGGGCGACCTTGTGCACGGTCACCAGGTCGGTCCAGAACTTGACCGCCTTCTGCGCCTCGGGGGTGTTGTAGCCGGACTTCCAGGCGTCGCCCTCCTTGGTGGCGATCTCCGCGCCGGCACCCCAGAGGAAGGAGTAGAACGGCAGCTCGGAGTTGCCGGGCAGGGCGATGCCGTAGGTGCCGGGCTTCTTGGCCTGCACGGCCTTCGCGGCGGCGACCATCTCGTCCCAGGTCGTCGGCGGCTTCACGCCGGCCTCGGCGAACCAGTCGGTCCGGTAGTAGACGGCCCGCACGCCGGCGTACCACGGCACGCCGTACTGCTTGCCGTCGAGCTGGGCGTTCTTGACCAGGTCGGGCAGGATGTCCTTGCCCTCGGACCAGCCGTTGAACTTGTCCGTGACGTCGGCGAGGGCCTCCTGCGCGGCCCAGCCCTGAGTCTCGGTGTTGCCGAGCTCGGTGACGTCCGGGCCCTCCCCACCGGCGAGCGCGGCCTGGAACTTCTTCGGCGCCTCGAGCCAGGGGATGTACTGCACCACGACGTCGGTCTCGGGGTGCTTCTTCTTGAATTCCGCCTCGACGCCGTCGAGGAACGCGGTCTGGGCGTCGCCGCCCTCACCCATCATCCACACAGTGAGCTTGCTGTTGTCGGCGGCCTTGTCGTCGTCGCCGGAGCCACCGCACGCGGTCAGCACCAACGCGGCCGACGCCACGATGGCGGTGACCGGAGCCAGCCGCTTCCACCTGTTCACGCCATATCTCCCTCAGGGCCGTTTGGCACTAACCTTCTCCGCCGCACCTTAGTAGGAAAATTTCCTTTACAACAGGGGGTGTTCGCGACGGAGGGCAGAGGCGACCGTATCGCAGCCGAGGGCCCGGCCGACATCGATGCCGTCCGGGCAGTTCGGAGCCCACGAACGCCGACGGGCGCCCGGCCGATGAGGCCGGGCGCCCGTCGAGGCGCGTGGTGCGGGGTCAGTAGCGCGAGACGCCGCGGCGACGGCCGACGCCGGCCACCAGGGCCACGGCGATCGCAGCGAAGAGCACCTGCAGCATCAGCTCGCGCCAGTCGATACCGGCGGTCTCGGCGAAGCCGGAGGCCCGGGCCACGATCGTGCCCAGAAGCGCGGCGCCGACGCCGATCAGCATGTGCAGCCAAATCGGCATGTTCTGCCGGCCCGGCACGACCAGCCGGCCCAGCGCGCCGACGATCAGACCAACGACCAGCGCCGTGATGATGCCCCAAACGGTGAGCTCCATGGTCGCCCTCCTCCTTAAGATCGGGTCACACATTTCGTGTGGTTACTGTCGTGATCGCTAAGTTCCCGACCGCCTCGAAATCCAAACCGACTCCGATGACGAATTGTTCAGACGTACCCTGACCTGCTGCTTCTCCCCGAAACCCGGCGCGGCGGGCGGAGCCTGCGCACCGACGGGGTTCAATGCGCCGAATACGCCGACGGGCGCCCGGCCTCATCGGCCGGGCGCCCGTCGAGGCGCGTGGTGCGTCGATCAGTAACGCGAGACGCTGCGGCGGCGGCCGACGCCGGCCACCAGGGCCACGGCGATGGCGGCGAGCACGACCTGCACGGCCAGCTCGGCCCAGTCGATGCCGGCGGTCTGCGTCGCGATGCCGAGCGCGCGGGCCAGGACGGTACCCAGCAGGGCGGCGCCGACACCGATCACCATGTGCAGCCACATCGGCATGTTCTGGCGGCCCGGCACGACCAGCCGACCCAGCGCGCCGACGATCAGACCCACGACCAGCGCGGTGATGATGCCCCAGACGGTGAACTCCACGGTCGGTCCTCCTAAAGCGATTTCGCACGTTCTGTGCGGTTGCTGTCGTGCCCGCTAAGTGCCCGACGCATCGAAAACCGAAACCGGCCGCATCGACCGCCACTCCCCCGGCCAGGGCGAACCCGCAGGTGGGAGCGCTGCCACCGCCTGAAAATTCCTGGGTACGCGAACCGGCCGGCGCCCTGAAGAGGACGCCGGCCGGTTCGTGGAGCCTGACTGGTTACTTCTTGCCGGCGGGCTTGCCGTCGCCGGAGTCGGACGAGAGCGCGGCGATGAACGCCTCCTGGGGGACCTCCACCCGGCCCACCATCTTCATCCGCTTCTTGCCCTCCTTCTGCTTCTCCAGCAGCTTGCGCTTACGGCTGATGTCACCGCCGTAGCACTTGGCGAGCACGTCCTTGCGGATCGCGCGGATCGTCTCCCGGGCGATCACCCGGCTGCCGATCGCCGCCTGGATCGGCACCTCGAACTGCTGGCGCGGGATCAGCGAGCGCAGCTTCGCCGCGATCGTCGTGCCGTACGTGTACGCCTTGTCCTTGTGCACGATCGCGCTGAACGCGTCGACCGGCTCGCCGTGCAGCAGGATGTCGACCTTCACCAGGTCGGACGCCTGCTCGCCGGAGGGCTCGTAGTCGAGCGAGGCGTAACCCTTGGTGCGGCTCTTGAGCTGGTCGAAGAAGTCGAAGATGATCTCGGCCAGCGGCAGCGTGTAGCGCAGCTCCACCCGGTCGGCGGAGAGGTAGTCCATGCCGAGCAGGCTGCCCCGGCGACCCTGGCACAGCTCCATCACCGCGCCGACGTAGTCGTTCGGGGTCAGCACCGTCGCCCGCACCGTCGGCTCGTACACCTCGGCGATCTTGCCGGTCGGGTACTCGCTCGGATTGGTCACCACGATCTCCTCGCCGTCCTCCTGGATGGCGCGGTACACCACGTTCGGCGCGGTGGAGATCAGGTCGAGGTTGAACTCCCGCTCCAGCCGCTCCCGGATGATCTCCAGGTGCAGCAGGCCGAGGAAGCCGCAGCGGAAGCCGAAGCCCAGCGCGCCGGAGGTCTCCGGCTCGTAGACCAGCGCGGCGTCGTTGAGCTTGAGCTTGTCCAGCGCCTCGCGCAGGTTCGGGTAGTCCGAGCCGTCGATCGGATAGAGACCCGAGTAGACCATCGGCTTCGGGTCCTTGTAGCCGCCGAGCGCCTCCTTGGCCGGATTGCCGTTGATGGTGACCGTGTCACCGACCCGGGACTGGCGCACGTCCTTCACGCCGGTGATCAGGTAACCCACCTCGCCGACGCCGAGCGCGTCGGCCTTGACCATCTCCGGCGAGATGACGCCGATCTCCAGCAGCTCGTGCACGGCGCCGGTGGACATCATCTTGATCCGGTCCCGGGCCGAGATCCGGCCGTCGATCACCCGGACGTACGTGACCACGCCCCGGTAGACGTCGTACACCGAGTCGAAGATCATCGCGCGGGCCGGCGACTGGGCCTCACCCACCGGCGGCACGAACTGCCGGACGATCTCGTCCAGCAGGTAGGGCACGCCCTCACCGGTCTTGCCGGAGACCCTGATGCAGTCCGCCGGGTCGCCGCCGATCAGGTGCGCCAGCTCCTCGGCGTACTTCTCCGGCTGGGCAGCCGGCAGGTCGATCTTGTTGAGCACCGGGATGATGTGCAGGTCGTTCTCGAGCGCCAGGTAGAGGTTGGCGAGCGTCTGCGCCTCGATGCCCTGCGCCGCGTCGACGAGCAGGATCGCGCCCTCACAGGCGGCCAGCGAACGGGACACCTCGTAGGTGAAGTCCACGTGGCCCGGAGTGTCGATCATGTTGAGCACGGCGGTCTCACCAGCCCGGTCGCCCTCGCGGATCGTCCACGGCATCCGCACGGCCTGGCTCTTGATGGTGATGCCGCGCTCGCGCTCGATGTCCATTCGGTCCAGATACTGCGCGCGCATCTGCCGTGGGTCGACCACACCGGTGAGCTGCAACATCCGGTCGGCCAGGGTCGACTTCCCGTGGTCGATGTGGGCGATGATGCAGAAGTTCCGGATGCGCGCCGGGTCGGTGGCACCAGGAGCGTTCGCGCCGGGATCGAGCGTCGGTGGCACAGCGGTCCGTTCTGGTCGGCTGACGTGAGCGGGCCGGCGCGCCGCCGGCCCCCTCCATGGTCCCACGTCGTCCGGGGCGCGCCCGGACTCCCCCTTTACTCCAGGGCTATTCGACGGGTGGCTCGACGAAGAGGGTGGCCAGCCTCGGCAGCCGGCGACGGGCCTCGTCCTCGTCGTCGAAGTCCCAGAAGTCGTTCAGGTCGGGCACCGGCACCGGGTCACGCTCGGCCGGCAGATCGGTCGCGGTGGCCTTCCGGTACGCGTCCCACGGCACCGCCAGCATCTGCTCGCACTCGAACTCCTCGCCGCTGAGCGCCGCCGACCGAACCTGCGGCAGCTCGGCGAGCGAGTCCGGGTCGCCGACCGCCTTGGCGAACACCGCCCGGCCCTGGGTCATCAGCCAGCCCCGGAAATACTCGAAGCCGTCGTCGGACGCGCCCCCGTTGATCAGGTACGCCGCGCCCCAGAGGTCGACCCGGTAGGAGGCGGCGAGCACCCGCCGCTGGTGGTGGGCGTACCCGACGATCTCCTCCGGGTCGCGCGCGGCCAGCAGCGCGACCGCCCGGGCGGCGACGGCGTCGGGCTCTCCCCCGGCCCCGGCGCGGGCCTCGTCGATCAGCTGCCAGAACTCGTCGGTCCTCATGGTGGGCAGTCTGGCAGAGCCCTCCGACGAGTGGTCCGCGGTGCGCGTTCGGTGCGCCGGGCACGGCCCCGCGTGCGGCAGCATGGTGCGGTGCGCGCGATCTCACTCCCGCCGGTTCCGTACGGGTCGACGGCCGTGCGGCCAGGCTGGGCCGACCTGCCGGCCGGGCTGCGGGACGCGCTGGCCGCCCGGCTCGGCGGCCCGCCGGCTGCGGTCCGGTTGGCAGCCGGCGGGTTCACCAGCGGCTTCGCCGCCGTACTGACCGGTCCCGCCGGTGAGCGCGTGTTCGTCAAGGCGGCGGCGCTGGACGGGCAGCGGCACCTGGTCGACTGGTACGCCCACGAGGCGGCGATCCTGGCCCGTCTCCCGGCCGGCCTGGCGGTGCCCCGGCCGCGCTGGGCGCTCACCGAGTCCGGCTGGTACGCGCTCGCGCTCGACGCGATCGACGGACACACCCCCCGGCTGCCCTGGGCGCCGGCCGAGCTGGACGCCGCCCTGGCCACGTACGCCGAGGTGGCCGCCGCCCTCGCCGAACCGCCCGCGGAGCTGGCCGCGCTCCCGCTGCCCCGCCTCGCGGACCTGGCCCGCGACGACATCCTCTGGTGGGGCGAGGTGGCCGCCGGGCGTGAGCCGCTGCCCGAGCCGGCGGCCGGCGCCCCGCTGGCCGAGCTGGTGGCGCTGGAGTCGCGCCTGCCCGGGTACGCCGACGCGGCCCCCGGGCTCGCCCACGGCGACCTGCGGGTGGACAACCTCCTGATCGACGCGGACGGGCGCGCCTGGCTCTGCGACTGGCCGTGGCTCTGCCACGGGCCGGGCTGGTTCGACCTGGCCGGGCTGCTGCTCACCGCGTATGCCAGCGGCCTGGACGCGGACGCCGCGTTCGCCGGGCACCCGGCCGCGGCGGGCGCACCCAGGGACGCGCTGGACGTGACGCTGGCCGCGCTGGCCGGCTACTACCTGACCGGAGCCGCTGCCGGACCGTCGACGGCGTCCCCGCACCTGCGCGCCCACCAGCGCTGGAGCGGCGAGCAGGCACTCGGCTGGCTGGCCGAGCGGCGAGGCTGGTCCTGGACGCGCCCCGCCCCTTCCCCTTGATCGACACCAGTACGGGGAGGTGGTGGCATCACACCGGCCCTGACCACACCACCTCCCCGAAGTGGTGGCCCACCCGACCCGGTCAAGCCGCCTCCACCCCGCGAACCGGCCCCTCAACCCTTGATCCACACCAGTTCGGGGAGGTGGCCAGATCACACAGCCGTTTGACCCCCACCTCCCCGAACTGGCGAAGCACTCCACCTGACCGCTCGCCCTTGATCCACACCAGTACGGGGAAGTGGCGGCATCACACGGGCCCTGACCCCACCACCTCCCCGAAGTGGTGCTCCGCTCGGACCACCCACACCCCCAAACCGGACCCCTCACCCCTTGATCCACACCAGCACGGGGAAGTGGTGGCATCACCCCGGCCCCGACCCCACCCCACCGACCCTCTCGCCTCGATCCACACCAGTACGGGGAAGTGGCGGTATCGCACGGGCGCTGACCACGCCACCTCCCCGAGGTGGCGCCGCTCGACCAGCCTTGGAAGGCCGGTCGGCCTGGCGTTTGCCCCGGTTGCCACGGCATGTTGAGGGCGGGATCGGTGGGCCCGGCCGGAGGCGTTTTGGCTCGTCCGGGACCGACCTGGTAGCCTGGCTTTTCGCGCGGCGATGACGCATGCTCGTCGTGCGCGAATGCAGACCAACCCGAGCTATCAAGACGAGGCTGTCGCGTGGCGAACATCAAGTCCCAGATCAAGCGCAACCGGCAGAACGAGAAGCGCCGGCTGCGTAACAAGTCGGTCAAGTCGTCGCTGAAGACCGCCATCCGGAAGTTCCACGAGGCTGCCGAGGCGGGCGACGCCGAGAAGGCCACCGTACTGATGCGTGAGGCCACCCGGAAGCTGGACAAGGCGGCCAGCAAGGGTGTCATCCACGCCAACCAGGCGGCAAACCGGAAGTCGGCGATCGCCAAGCGCGTCGCCTCGTTCTCTGCCTGACCGGCACCGCAGATACGACCGGAAGCCCCGGGGCCATCGAGCTCCGGGGCTTCCGCCTGTCCACACTCCGATGACGTCGCCGATCTTGGTATGAAATGGCCCTCGGAGGGGCGGTTCCGCACCAAGATCTCCGCACGACGCGGCGCAGGGCCCCGTGGGCAGCGGGAGGCGCTGCTAGCGCTCGCCTGGGCGGTCGAACGTCGCGCGTTGCGGATGGTGGTAGCGGACGCCCCGCGAGTCGGTGGTCATGCCGCCCGGCAACGCGCGAGCGCTCGCGGGCACCCGGGCCCGGCCGACAACCGGCTCCATCTGCCTGCGGAAGCGGTCCCGCTCCTGCTCCGGCACCAGCGCCGCAGTGCGGACGACCATCTCGGCGACCACGTCGTTGAGCTTGACCATCGCGGCCACCGCGATCGGCAGCACCAGCACCGCCCACCAGCTCACCAGTTCGGCGAGCGCGAGCAGCACGGCGAGCGCCATGGCGCCCTCGAAGAACAGGAAGCAGAGCACCCCGCCCGGGTTGACGAAGCGCAGGCCCAGCACCCGGGCGTAGAGCGGGCGGTACCGCTCCTCGTCCGTGGCCACCGTCGACCACGATCGGGTCACCGGGCGCCGCCCTGCCGGGCCGCGGCGACCGAGAACACGGCTCGCTCCAGCGCGTACGCCCGGTCGTCGGCGCCGCCCTTGACCGCCGCGTTGCACTCGGCTGCGACCCGCATCGCCTCGACCAGGCCCTCCGGCGTCCAGCCCCGGGCACGCACCTGCGCCTTCTCGATCTTCCAGGTCGGCATGCCCAGCGTCTTGGCCAGCTGGAACGCGCTTCCCCGCCCGGCGGCGGCGACGCGGGCGACGGTCCGTACGCCGTCGGCCAGCGCGTCGGCGATCGGCACCGGATCGACGCCGACGTGCAACGCCCACCGCAGCGCCTCCAGCGCGCCGGGCACGTCGCCGATCATCGTCGCGTCGGCCACCGTGAAGCCGGTCACCTCGGCCCGTCCCCGGTAGTAGCGGGCCACCGTGTCCGCGCCGATCCGCCCGTCCGTGTCGGCGAGCAGCTGCGAGCAGGCGGCGGCCAGCTCACGCATGTCGTTGCCGACCGCCGCGACCAGGGCGTCGGCCGCGTCCGGCGTGCACTTGCCACCGTTGCGGCGGATCTCGTCCCGCACGAAGGCGGCCCGTTCCCGGTCGCCCTTGAGCTTCATCGCCGGCACCACTGTGGCGCCGGCCGCCCGCAGCCCGTCGGCGAACGCCTTGCCCTTGGCCCCGCCCAGGTGCAGCACCACGAGCTGCACGTCCGGGTCGGGATTCTTCGCGTACGCCAGCAGCGCGGCGGACAGGTCCTTGCGGGCGTCCTGGCCGGAGCGGAGCACCAGCACCCGGCGGCCGCCGAACAGCGACGGGCTGAGCATCTCGGCGATCTCGCCGACGGTCAGCGTGCCGGCCTGGTATTCCCGCACGTCCACGTCGGGGTCCACCTCGCGGGCCCGGGCGACGGCTTCGGTGACCGCTCGCGTGGCGAGCAGCTCCTCGTCGCCGAGGACGAGCACAATAGGGGGCAGGTCGGCGGGGGTCACGTCGCCCATACTCGCACGCCCTCCGACCCGATCGGGCCTGCTCATCGGGGACCGTGACGGCGCAGCCCGCACTCAGCGCAAATCCAGACATTTGCCTTGATCCCTCATTTACCCCAACAAGATTCGCCGGCTCATCGCTGTCGTACCGGATCGGGGCCGCGCGTCACCACGGCGAGGCCGGCGCCGACGCGAACAGCGGCCAGGTCACCGCCGGTGTCGGTACGCAGCACCCGCGCGCCGCCCCGGGCCAACCGGTCCAGCAGCCCCGCGTTCGGATGCCCGTAGTCGTTGTCGGCGCCCACGCACACGAGCGCCACCGCCGGCCGCACCGCGGCGAGGAACTCCGGATCCTGGTACGCCGAGCCGTGGTGGGCCACCTTCAGCACGTCGGCCCTGATCGCGGCGGCCGGCATCGTCTCCAGCATCGCCCGCTGCTCCTCCGTCTCGGCGTCACCGGCGAGCAGGATCCGTACCCCGGCCACGGTGGCGGTCACGACCAGCGAGTTGTTGTTCGGATCCGACCGGCTGCCCCGCAGCGGGTACGGCGGCCCGGTCGCGACCAGGTCCACCGCTCCCGCCCGCCATCGCCAGCCCGCCTGCGCGGCAGCGAGCGGCGCACCGGCGCGGCGGGCCGCCTCGCGGACCTGGGCGACCCCGTAGGGCGGCTCGGACCAGGACGGACCCACCACCGCGCCCACCCGCCGTCCCCGGAACACCCCGGCCACGCCACCGATGTGGTCGACGTGGAAGTGACTGACCACCAGCAGCGACACCTCACGTACGCGAAGGCGGCGCAGGCAGGCGTCCACGCCGGACGGGTCCGGTCCGGCGTCCACCACCACGGCCCGGCCGGCCGCGACCGGCAGCACCACCGCGTCCCCCTGCCCCACCGCGCACGCCACCACCACCCAGCCGCGCGGCGGCCAGCCGGAGGCCAGCAACCGGATCGGCGCCGCGCCGAGCACCACCGCCACCGTGACGACCACGATCAGCCGCCGGGCCCTACGTCGGCGAAAGGCGAGCAGCAGCGCCACGCTCACCGCCGCCAGCAGCAGAGCGCCGGCCACCCCGCCCGCCCAGGGCAGGTTCCCGGCCGGCAGGTCCGCCCCGTACCCGGCGACCGCCACCAGCCAGCGCGCCGGCCAACTCGCCAGCCAGGCCAGGAACTCCGCACCGCCCGGCCACACCGGCGACAGCACCGCCGCCAGCACGCCGAGCACAGTGGCCGGCGCGACGGCCGGCACCGCCAGCAGGTTCGCCGGCACCGCCACCAGACTCACCGTCGCGGACAGTCCGGCGATCACCGGGCCGCAGGCGAGCTGCGCGGCGGCCGGCACCGCGAGCGCCTCGGCCAGCCCGGGCGGTACGCCCCGGCGGCGCAGCGCGTCCCGCCATCCCGGCGCGAGCAGCAGCAGTCCCCCGGTGGCACAGACCGACAACGCGAACCCCGGGTCGCCCGCGAGGTCCGGGTCGTTCAGGATCAGCCCGGTGACCGCCGCGGCGAGCGCGGGCAGCGCCGACCGGGACCGCCCGGCCGCCAGCGCGGCGAGCCCGATCGCACCCATCGCGGCGGCGCGCACCACGCTCGGCGAGGGCCGTACCAGGATGACGAACCCGACCAGGGCGAGCACACACAGCGTGGCGGCGGTACGCGGACCGGCGCGCGCCCAGCGGGCCAGCAGCAGCACCGCACCGACGACAATCGCCACGTTGGAGCCGGACACCGCGTTGAGGTGCGTCATCCCGGTGGCCCGGAAGTCCTCCTCCACCTCGGGCAGCAGCCGGCTGGTGTCCCCCACCACGAGTCCGGGCAGCAGCCCGCCCGGCGCGTCCGGCAGCGGCTCACAGGCGCGTTGGAGGCCCGACCGCAGCACACCGGCCGCCCGCTGCGGCCAGGACGCGCTGCCCCGCAGCGTGGGCGGGTCGGCGGCGGAGAGCACGGCGGCTGTCAGGTCACCGCCGCGTGGGGCGGAAAGCCGCCCCTGGGTGGTGACCCGCTGACCCGGCAGCAGTGGCCGCCAGGCCGGGTCGGTGGCCAGCACCAGCGCGCGTACCGGGCCGGTGACCCGCGCGCCGTCGCCTCCGGTGGCGCGGACCAGGTCGACTCGGATCAGCAGCATCGGTGGCCGGCCGGGTGCGCCGCGTATCGGACGCGGATCGTCCCGCAGCACCAGATCGGCGGTGACCACTGCGCCTTCGGTGACCAGCGCGCGTACCGCTGTGGCGTCGCGGATCGCGAGCCGGGCGCCGGTGGCGGCCGCCCCACAGACCACCCCCAGCAGCACGGCGACCACGATCCAGCCGTAACGGCGGGCCGGTTCCCCCGGCCGACCAAGCACGCCGTACAGGCGCAGGCCCGCCAGAAGCGCGAGCGCGGCGGCGACGGCGGCCACCCACACGGTCGCCCGGACGGTGAGGTGCAGTCCGGCCAGCGCGGCGAGCCATGTGGCCACCGCCAATCCGGCCAGCCGCAGGTCGGGCACGTCGTGGACTGGCGCAGGGCCACTGTCGGGGACGGGCGAGGCAGCGGCACGCCGGGCGTTCACACCGTCACCAGTTCCTTGAGCTGCTCGTACCTGGCGTCGCCGATGCCGTCGACCTGGCGCAGGTCGGACACGGACCGGAAGCCGCCGTGCTGGTCCCGGTGGTCGAGGATCCGCTGGGCGAGCACTGGACCCACGCCCGGCAGCGCGTCGAGCTGGGCGAGCGTCGCGGTGTTCAGGTTGACCGGCCCGGCCGGCGCCGCCGGACCATCCGGCGCGCCGCCGGCACCCGCCGCGGCGGGCCCGGCCGGTCCCGGTGGGGCGGTCACGCCGACCAGGATCAGCTCGCCGTCGGTGACCTTGCGGGCGGGGTTGAGCAGCGCCACGTCGACGCCGGGCAGAGCGCCGCCTGCCGCCTCGACGGCGTCGGCCAGCCGGGCCCCGGCCGGCAGCCGGACCAGGCCGGGGCGGCGGACCTTGCCGGCCACCGCGACGACCACCTGACCGGGTGAGCCGCCTGACGCGGGCACTCCGGTGACCTCGTCGGTCACGGCACCCACCGGCGCCTCGGAGGACGCCGCCGCCGGCGGGACGGGTTCGGTGCTCGGACGCGAGCGCCAGGCCCAGACGGCGGCCACCACGACCACCACTGCCGCCACCGCCGCGAGCGCACGGACACCCCGACGGCCCGGGTCGAACGCACCGGGTCCGGGCAGCCGGGACGCCAGGCCGCGCGCGACCGCCGGGGCATCGTTGGGCGGGCCGTCGTCGGCGTCCGGCTCGGCGGACCACGGGTTCGCCCGGAGCGGGTGCTCCCGCCCGCCGTCGCGCTCCGGGGAACCGGGACGCAGCCCGAGACCCGGCTCGGCCTCACGGGGCCCAGCCCCGAAAGCCGTACCCAGCCGATCCGGCAAGCCCAGCCCAGGCCCGAAAGCCGAACCGAGCCGGCCCGACGATCCGAGCCCAGGCCCGAAAGCCGAACCGAGCCGGCCCGGCAAACCCGGCCCAGCTTCACGAGCGGCATGCTCTGGACCCGCCGGCTCAGCCGGCCGCGCTGCGGGCGACGCGGCCTCCCCCGCGCCGGACCCGCCGCTGAAGACTGGCCCGTGCTCGTGGTCCGGCCCGGGCAGGGAGCGCCGCGAGGATCCCGCCGCCCGGCCGGGCTCGCCCACGCGGTCGGCGGGGATCGGCGGGACGGCAGCGGCTTGCGCGGACCCGAACAGCCGGGCGAGCCGCCGCCGTACCGTCGTCTCCTCGTCGTCTGGCACGGCTCGGGACGCTACGGCGGCAACTCGCCCCGCGTCGGCCGGTGACCGTTCACCTGTGGACAACCGGATGACTGTGGACAGACACCCGATCAAGCAGTGGCTGTGCTAGGCGGCCGAGAACGAGCAGGCGGGGTCAGCGCGCCTCCGGGTCCAGGCCGAGCGCGGCCCGTCCCCCGTCCACCGGCACGACCGCGCCGTTGACGAACGACGCGCGGTCGGAGAGCAGGAACGCGACCACCTCGGCCACCTCGTCGGTGCGCCCGATCCGGCCGAGCGGGTGCAGCCGGGCCATCTCCGCGTCGACGTGCGCCACCTCGGCCGGTTCGAGTCCGGCCAGGTAGGCGGCGTGCCGTTCGGTGTGGACGGAGCCGAGCGCCACCGCGTTGGCGCGGATCCCGTGGGGGCCGTAGTCGACGGCGAGCGCCCGGGTCAGCCCCTCCACAGCGGCCTTGGCGGTGGCGTACGGCAGCGCGCCCCGCACCGCCCGGCGGGCCTGGTGGGAGGAGACGTTGACGATCGCGCCGCCGGTCCGGGCGGCCAGGAACCGGCGTACGGCGGTGCCGGACCCGGCCACGGCGGGCCGCAGGTTGAGCGCGATCAGGTCGACCACCTCGCTCGCGGGTGCGCGGTGCAGGTCGGCGTCGCGGAAGACGGCGGCGTTGTTGACCCAGCCGGCCAGCGGCGCGTACGCCTCGGCGCGGTCGGCGGCCCGGCCGGTGACCGTCTCGTCGCCGGCGTCCCCGGTCACGGCGTGCAGCCGGTCGGCGAGCGGATGCCCGGCCAGCCAGTCCAGCGCGCTGGTGTCCCGCTCGACCACCACCACTGTGCCGCCGTCGGCGGCCAAACGTTCGACGATGGCCCGTCCGACGCCGCGCCCGCCGCCGGTGACGACGTACGACAGTGGGCTCATCAGACCACCCTACAAAGATCCACGCCGATGCGGGGAGGTGGCGGCATCAGCAGAAGCAGCGCGGTCAGGGCCGGCGGTGGACCACCACACACGCGAGCCCGGGCCCGGCGTGCGCCGCGACCACCGCTCCGGCCTCGGTGACGTACGTGTCGTGCAGCCGGTCGCCCAGCCGCTCGGTCAGCGCCGTCAGCAACTGCTCGGCCCGCTGCGGCGCGGCGAGGTGGTGCACCGCGACGTCCACCTGGGCGTCGCCGGCTGCCTCGACGGCGAGGTCGACCAGACGCGCGACTCCCCGGCTGGCGGTACGGACCTTGTCCTTCACCACGATCGCGCCGTCCGGCATGTGCATGATGGGCTTCACCGACAGGGCGGTGCCGAGCAGCGCCTCGGCCGCGTTGATCCGGCCGCCCCGGCGCAGGAACTCCAGCGTGTCGACGTAGAAGTAGATGGTGGTCCGGGCGACCGCGTCCAGCGCCGCGTCGCGTACCCCGGTCAGGTCGGCGCCCGCCGCGGCGGCCGCGGCGGCGGCGAGCGCCGGGAAGCCGAGGCCCATGCCGGTGGATCGGCTGTCCACGACGGTGACGCGGTCGTCGCCGACCTCGGCGGCGGCCAGCCGGGCGGCCTCGACGGTGCCGGACAGTTCGGCGGACAGGTGCACCGACACCACGCCGTCGGCGCCCTCGGCGAGCAGCGTGCGGTAGACCTGCGCGAACTGTTCCGGCGCGGGCCGGGACGTGCTCACCGAGACCCGCCGGCCGCTCAGCGCGCGGGTGGCGTCGGCGGGTGAGGTCTCGACGCCCTCCAGCCCTTCGGCGCCGTTGAGGACGACGGTCAGCGGGACGACTGTGAGCCCGCGTGCGCGGGCCAGGTCGGAGGGCAGATAGGCGGTGGAGTCGGTGACGACCGCGACGGGCATGACCGGCACGCTAGCCGATGGCGCTGTGACGCGCCGGGGCCGGAGGTGTCAGACCGCGTCGGTGAGCGCCGCCTGGGTCACCAGACCGACGTTGTGCGCCCGCAGGTGCCAGCCCCGGACGTCGTTGTGGCGCAGTTCGGTCCAGTGGCAGTTCGCCAGCGAGCCGAGGCTGCGCAGCACCGTGTGGTCCCAGCCGAGCAGGTGCCCGACGCCCTGCCGGGCGCCGCCGCCGTGCGTGGTCACCACGACCGTGCCGCCGGTGGCCAGGCCGGCGGCGTCCCGGAACGCGGCGCCGAGCCGTTCGCCCAGGTCGTGCAGGCTCTCGATGCCGGCGCCGGGGTCGGGGTCGCCGGCCCGCCAGCGGGCGTACTCGTCGGGGAACCGCTCGGCGGCCTCGGTCAGGGTGAGGCCCTGCCACTGGCCGAAGTGCCGTTCCCGCAGCCGGGCGTCAGTGCGGACCGGCAGCCCGGTCAGCGCCGCGAGCGCGGCGGCGGTGTCGGCGGCCCGGCGCAGGTCGCTGGCGACGATCGCGTCGGGGCGCAGCGCGGCGAGCACCGGGGCGGCCGCGTGGGCCTGCTCGCGACCGAGGTCGTTGAGGGGCACGTCGGTCTGGCCCTGGACGCGGCTCGCGGCGTTCCAGTCGGTGTTGCCGTGCCGCCAGATGATCAGACGGGTCATTCGGCGGTGGCGGTGCCGGCGGCCGAGTCGGCCAGGTCGCGATCGGTGAACGGGATCTGCGGGCAGTCCTTCCAGAGCCGGTCGAGCGCGTAGAACTCGCGCTCCTCGGTGTGCTGGACGTGGACCACGATGTCGACGTAGTCGAGCAGCACCCAGCGGCCGCCCCGCTCGCCTTCGCGGCGTACCGGCTTGGCCTTCTCCGGCAGCTCCAGCAGGCGCTCCTCGATGGCGTCGACGATGGCGAGCACCTGACGCTCGTTCGGAGCGGCGGCCAGCAGGAACGCGTCGGTGATCGCGAGCTGGTCGCCCACGTCGATGATGACGATGTCCTGTGCCTTCTTGTCGGCCGCGGCCTGGGCGGCGGCAATCGCCAGCTCGTGCGCGCGCTCGGAAACTGTCACCGTTCTCCTTCGATCAACCGTGCGACTCTCCAAGCCTCTCACACCCGGCGGTGCGGCGACTTGTCAGTTCTGGTCGATTTCAGGCATGAACGGGAACATAAAGGGCGGAATCACCGCTGATAGAGCCGCCGTTTCGCGATGTACTGCACCACACCGTCGGGCACCAGGTACCACACCGGTTCGCCCCGGGCGACGCGCGCGCGGCAGTCGGTCGAGGAGATCGCCATCGCGGGCACCTGCACCAGGCTTACCGAGTCGGCCGGCAGGTGCTTGTCCGTGAGTTCGAAGCCGGGCCGGGTCACGCCGATGAAGTGGGCCAGTTCGAGCGCCTCGTCCAGGTCCTTCCAGGAGAGGATGCGCTCCAACGCGTCCGCGCCGGTGATGAAGAACAGCTGCGCCTTCGCGCCGTACTCGGCGTGCAGGTCGCGCAGCGTGTCGACGGTGTAGGTGGGGCCACCGCGGTCGATGTCGACCCGGCTCACCTGGAAACGCGGGTTGGAGGCGGTGGCGATCACCGTCATCAGATAACGGTCCTCGGCCGGGGTGACCGCTTCCTCCGCCTTCTGCCACGGCTGTCCGGTCGGCACGAAGACCACCTCGTCCAGACCGAACCGGTCGGCCACCTCGCTCGCCGCCACCAGGTGCCCGTGGTGGATCGGGTCGAACGTGCCGCCCATGATGCCGACCCGCCGGATGTCTTCCTCCACCCAGCGATCGTAGGCCGCCCGCCCGACAGCCCTGGGCGGGGTCCGCGGTCGAGCGCGCCGGGCGGTCCCCCACCCGGCGCGCTCCCTGCTCAGGCCGACGCGGCGGCCACCGCCGTCCGCGCCACGAGCGCCCGGCGCATGTCGTCGTCCAGGTCGGTCACCCACCGCCGCAGGCCGGGCGTCAGGTCGTCGCGGGCCAGCAGCGCCACGGCCAGCTCCCGGGTGGTCTGTGCCACGGCGTAGCGGGGATAGGCGGCCACCGTGACCGCGTCGGCCACCCACGGGGTACGCAGGCGCGCCGCCGCCGGCATGTCGGTGAAGTAGCGCTGCACGTACCCGGCGGTCAGCTCGGCCTGCTCGGGCTGCCAGAAGCCCTCGGCGGCCGCCTCGACCAGGCGGTTGGACGGTTCGGTGCTGCGGGTGACGATCTCCCAGGCGGCCCGCTTCGCGTCGGCGTCGGGCAGCGCCGCCCGGCACGCGGCGGCCTGCTCGGCGCCGGTGGCGCTGCGGTCGGCGTCGGCCTCGGCGTCGATCTGCGGCGTACCGGCCGCGCCGAGCACCACCAGCCGGCGCAGCACCGCCCAGCGCAGGTCGGTGTCCACGGCCAGCCCCGGCGGCACCTCCTTGCCGGCCAGCCAGCCGGTGAGCAACGCGGTGTCGGTGGTGGCGGCGATCAGGCCCCGCGCCGCGGCGAGCTGCAACGAGCCGCCCGTGGAAGCCGAGTCGAGCAGCGCCGCGCAGGCGGTCGCCACCCGCAACAGCGCCGCGTCCCGGGCGAGCGGGTCCAGGTAGCGGTCGATCAGCCGGCGACTGAGCAGCAGCACGTCCTCGACGATCGTCACCTCGGTCTCGGCGGGCAGCGCCGCGCCGATCAGCGCGGCCAGCGCGCCCGCCGGACGCTCCCCGTCGGTGACCGCGTCCAGCGCCTCGCCCCAGAGCAGCGCCCGGGCCAGCGGGTCGGCGAGCCCGGGCAGCAGCGTCGGCACCGCGTCCGCCGAGGCCGGATCGAGCCGGATCTTGGCGAACGTCAGGTCACCGGCGTTCGGCAGCAGCAGCCCGGTGGCGGGCTGCCCGACCAGCTCGGGCAGCGGCGTACGGCCGCCGTCGGCGTCCGGGTCGAGGTCGACGTCGTACCGGCGGGCCGGGCCGTCGGCGGTGTGGTGGGCCACGCCGATGCGGTGCGGCCGCAGGACCGGATGGCTCGCCGGGGCGGTCTGCACGATCGCCACGTCGGTCCACCGCCCGTCGGTGTCCACAGCGGTGTCGATCCGCAGCGTGTTCACCTGCGCGCGGCGCAGCCAGCGCTCGGCCCAGCCGTCCAGGTCGCGGCCGCTCGCGGCGCCCAGGCTGGACAGCAGGTCGGCGAGCGTGGCGTTGCCGAACCGGTGCGCGGCGAAGTGCGCGTTCAGCCCGGCCAGGAACGCGTCGTCGCCGAGCCAGGCGACGAGCTGGCGCAGCACGCTGGCGCCCTTGGCGTACGAGATGCCGTCGAAGTTGAGCAGCGCCTGGGCGGCGTCGGCGACCTCCTCCGGCGCGACCGGGTGGGTGGAGGGGCGCTGGTCGGCGGTGTAGCCCCAGGCCTTGCGGCGGCTGGCGAACGTGGTCCACGCCCGGTCGAAGCGGGTCGCCTCGGCGGTGACCCGGGTGCCGAGGTAGTCGGCGAACGACTCGTTGAGCCAGAGGTCGTCCCACCAGCTCATGGTGACCAGGTCGCCGAACCACATGTGCGCCATCTCGTGGGCGATGGTGGTGGCGCGCAGCTCCCGTTGGGTGTCGGTGACCGCCGAGCGGAAGACGTAGTCGTCGCGGATCGTGACCAGGCCCGGGTTCTCCATCGCGCCGGCGTTGAACTCGGGCACGAACGCCTGGTCGTACTTGCCGAACGGGTAACGCTCGGCGAACAGCTCGTGGAAGCGGTCGAGGCACTGGCGGGTGACGGTGAAGATCTCGTCGGCGTCGGCGTCCAGGTGGGCGGCGAGCGAGCGCCGGCAGTAGAGGCCGAGCGGGATGCCGTCGTGCTCGGCGCGCAGCACGTGCCACGGCCCGGCGATCAGCGTGACGAAGTAGGTGGCGAGCGGCTCGGTGGCGGCGAACTCCCAGCGCCCCGGCTCGGGCCGGTCGGCGAGCGGCCCGTTGGCGGCCACCGTCCACTCCGGCGGGGCGGTGACGGTCAGCGTCACCGGCGCCTTCAGGTCGGGCTGGTCGAACGCGGCGAAGATGCGCGGACCGTCGTCCAGGAAGGACATCGCGTAGAGGTAGGTCTCGCCGTCGGCCGGGTCGACGAAGCGGTGCAGCCCTTCGCCGGTGTTGGAGTAGGCCATCTCGGCCTCGACGGTGAGCGTGTTCGTGGCGGCCAGGCCGGTCAGCGGCAGCCGATCGCCGGCGAGCAGGGCCGGGTCGAGGTCGCTGCCGTTGAGGCGGGCGGTGAGGAGTCGGCGGGGCTTGACGTCGACGAAGGTCTCGGCGCCGGGGGTGGCCCGGAACCGGATGGTGACGGCGGAGCGGAACCGCTCGGCGTCGCCGGTCAGGTCGAGGTCCACGTGATAGGACTCGACATCGATCGACGCGCGGCGCGCGGTCGCCTCTGCACGGGTGAGGCTCGGCATCCGCTTATCCTGCCCGATGAGGTCCGCTCGGGACCCTCTCGTTACGCAAGGCGATGAAGGAGCAGCGATGGGTCAGCACCCCAAGGGCGATTTCGACAGTTCCCGGGCGGTCTGGCAACGGGCGGAGGGGGACACCTCCGAGGGCGCGGTCGAGGTGGCCTTCGTGGACGACCTGATCGGCATGCGCAACTCCGCCGAGCCGGACGGCCCGGTGCTGGTCTTCACCCAGGCCGAGTGGGACGCCTTCGTGGCGGGCGCCCAGGACGGCGAGTTCGACCTGGACTGAGCGCGGCTCAGTCACCGTCGCCCCAGCCGAGCCCGCCCGGACCGGGCGCGTGGTGGAAGCCCGGATGGCCGGCCACGTCCGCGCAGCGCTCGCCGTCGGGCCCGACGGCGTCGCAAAACAACCGCTCGGCCCGGTGCCAGGCGTCCGCCGGGGACAGGGCCGCCGCGCCGAGCGCCAGCTCCGGGCGGAGCAGGCCGAGCGCTTCCGCGTACGCCACCGCCTGCTCGCGCGCGACGGCGGGATCGGTGGCGGTGAAGCCCAGGTGCACGGTGAAGTACCGCGGTGGGCGGGCCCCGGCGCGCCGGGGACCGCCGATCAGCGTGCCGTCGCGGCCGTCGCCGCGTAGCCCGGCCAACGCCTCGCGGTGCCGCCGCACCGCCCTGTCGTCACGCATCCGTGCCCTCCCCCGTCGCCGGTGACCACCGCCGGACACCACGCCGGCGGGTGCCGGACCGGTCGCCGCCGGTCCGCGTACACCGAGGGAACCAGCTTTTCCGGCCCCGGGGAGGGGCCAGCGTCCGCCCGCCCGCCTGGCCCCTCCCCCATACGGCCTGAGCTGCTGAGATAGAGGGTTCGGCAGCGCTGCCCGGGGTAGGTAGGCAGCGCCGCCGAACCGCGTCAGGAGCAGTCGACATGAGCACCACGCCGAGCGACCGGAGCCCGGACAGCACACTCGCCTTCATCCGGGAGGGATACCGCTTCATCGGTTCCCGCTGCGACCGCCTCGGTACCGACATCTTCCAGACCCGGCTGCTGCTGAGACCGACGATCTGCCTGCGCGGCCGGGACGCCGCCGAGCTGTTCTACGACGAGGAACGGTTCGTACGGCACGGCGCCATGCCGATGCGCGGACAGCGCACGCTCACCGGTGTGGGCGGCGTGCAGGGCCTCGACGGCCAGGCGCACCGGGTCCGCAAGGCGATGTTCATGTCGATCATGACGCAGGCCGCGATCCGCCGCCTCGGGGAGATCTTCGACGAGCAGTGGCGGGCCCGAATCCCGGCGTGGTCCCGCACCGGACCGGTGGTGCTCTACGACGAGGTGGGCGAGATCCTTACCCGTACCGTCTGGGCCTGGGCCGGGGTGCCGCTGGCCGAGGCCGACGTGCCGCGCCGCACCGCCGAGATGCACGCGATGATCGAGGCCCCGGCCGCGCTGGGCCCCCGGCACTGGCGCGGACGGCTCGCCCGCCGCCGCGCGCAACGCTGGGCCGGTGACCTGATCGAAGGGGTACGCGCGGGCACGGTGCCCGCCCCGGAGGGCAGCGCGCTGGCGGTCGTCGCCGGGCACCGGGACGAGCGGGGACGGCCGCTGCCCCGCCGGATCGCCGCTGTGGAGCTGCTCAACGTGCTGCGCCCCACCGTCGCGGTGGACCGGTACGTGGTCTTCGCCGCGCTGGCACTGCACGACCACCCGCACTGGCGGGACCGGCTGCCCGGCGACGACGCCGCGACCGAGCGGTTCGTGCAGGAGGTACGCCGCTACTACCCGTTCTTCCCGGTCACCGCGGCCCGGGTACGCCGCTCGTTCCAGTGGCGGGGACACACGTTCCCGCAGGGCCGGCGGGTGCTGCTCGACCTGTACGGCACCAACCACCACCCCGACCTGTGGCCGGAGCCGGAGCGGTTCCGTCCGGAGCGCTTCACCGGGTGGCGCGACGACCCGTTCGGCCTGATCCCGCAGGGCGGCGGCGACCACTTCACCGGCCACCGCTGCGCCGGTGAGTGGATCACCATCGAGCTGATGAAACGGGCCGTGACGAACCTGACCGGCGCGATGGACTACCGCGTACCGCCGCAGGACCTGGCGCTCGACCTGGGCGCCATGCCGGCGCTGCCGCCCAGCGGACTGGTGCTCGACGGCGTACGCCCGGTCGACGGGGCACATCGGGCCGACGGGGTGCGCCCGCTGCGCTGAACGGGCGCACACCCTTCGTCGGTCAGGCGGCCTGCGGGTGCAGCACGGTACGCAGGCAGCCGTCCTCCTTCTTCTCGAAGATCTCGTAACCCCGGGCGCCCTGCTCCAGCGACATCGGGTGGGTGGCCAGGTAGCCGGGGTCGATCTCACCGGCCGCGACCCGGTCCAGCAGCATCGGGATGTAGCGCTGGGCGTGCATCTGCCCCATCCGCAGCACCAGGGCCTTGTTCATGGCCGCGCCGAGCGGGAACTTGTCCACCAGTCCGCCGTACACGCCGACGATGCTCACCGTGCCGCCCTTACGAGCCGCCATGATGGCCTGCCGGACCGAGGTGGGCCGGTCGGTCTGCGCGCGTACCGTCTGCTTGGCCTTGTCGTACGCGTACGCCGGGCCGACGTCGTGCGACTCCATGCCGACGGCCTCGATGCAGGCGTCCGGGCCGCGCCCGGCGGTCATCTCCCGCAGCGCCTCCAGCACGTCGGTCTCGGCGTAGTTGATGGTCTCCACGCCGAGGCGCTGCGCCGCGGTGTCGAGCCGTTCCGGCAGCCGGTCGATGACCACGACCCGCTCGGCGCCGAGGATCTGCGCGGACCGGGCCGCCATCTGCCCGACCCCACCGGCGCCCCAGACCGCCACCACCTCGCCGCCCTTGAGGCTGCAGAAGTCGGCCGCCATCCAGCCCGTCGGCATCGCGTCGGAGGCGAACACCACCGAGTCGTCCGGGACCCCGTCCGGCACGGTGAACGCGCCGACGTCGCCGAACGGCACCCGGATGTACTCGGCGTGGCTGCCCGAGTAGCCGCCGGCCGCGTGCGAGTAGCCGAGGATGCCCGCCGGCGAGTGGCCCCACAGCTTCTCGGTGAAGACCGGCTGCGGGTTGGAGTTGTCGCAGAGCGAGAACTGCTCGGTGCGGCAGTACCAGCACGAGCCGCAGGCCACCACGGACCCGACCACGACCCGGTCGCCGACGGAGATGCGCCGCACGTCCGGGCCGGTCTCGACCACCTCGCCCATGAACTCGTGGCCGAGGACGTCCCCCTCACGCATCGCCGGCAGGTAGCCGTTGATCAGGTGCAGGTCGGAGCCGCACACGCTGCTCGCGCGCACCTTGACGATGATGTCGCCGGCCGACCTGATGGTCGGCTCCGGCACGTCCCGCACGGCCAGCTTCCCGACACCCTCCCAGCACAGCGCCCTCACGGTCGTCCTCCCACCATCAGCTTCTCGCGTACCTTGTCCGTCGCCCGCTCCTGGCGCGGGCTGCGCCCGGACGGGTCGTGCCGGGTGTCCAGCACCTGCCCCGTCTCGATCAGCGACTTGATCCGGCGCAGCGTGGTGCGCAGCCCCAGGTCCGGGTCGGTTCCACCGGCCAGCCCGACCGCGCGCCGGATCGGTCCGGAACGCCAGCGCAGCTCGGCCCGGATCTCGGTGCCCCGGTCCTGCGGCGCGGTCACCAGCTCGACCCGGCCGCGCTGGGCCACCGGCCCGTCGGTGACCCGCCAGCTCAACCGGCCCGGGCCGTCGACGGTGATCTCGGCCCGCCACTCGGCGCCGCCGCCGGCCGGGTCGGCCGCCACGCAGCGCCACCGGTTCGCGTCGAGCTGCTCCAGCGTCGCCCACTCGGCCAGGCCGCGGTCGAGCCGTTCCCGGTCGGTCCAGAACCCGATCACCGCGTCGACCGGCCGGTCCACGGTGATGCCGCGGCGCACCACGTACCAGCCGTCCTCGCGGTCGGGTTGGTGCCGGTGCCGCCGCCGGGCCACCGTCCGGGTGATCCCGAGCGCGGTCACCGTGGCGGCGCCGGCCAGCGCCCACCTGGTCGCGTTCCTGCTCATCACGTCTCCTCCGCCTCGAACGACTCGGACCGTCCGTATCCGGCTGCGCTACCCGACGCGGGACGTCCGAAACGGTTTCAGCAGCCGCATTCCGGGCAAGTCGCGTGATCCGACACGAGGGGAGGCGACGTGACCAGACCGACCGCCGCGCACGTGTGTGACGAGACCGCCGCGTCCGCGCCGGTCCGGCTCCCGATGGCGTACGTGCTGCCGCTGCGCGCCCACGACGACGATGGCCTGGACGAGCTGACCGGGTACCTGCGCGAGCTGAACCGCTGGGTCGACGTGGTCGTGGTCGACGCGTCGCCGCCGGAACTGTTCGCCCGGCACGCCGACGCCTGGCGCGGGCTGGCCCGGCACGTGCCGCCGGACCCGGCGCTGCGCGGACGCAACGGCAAGGTGCTCGGGGTGCTCACCGGCGTCGCGCTGGCCCGCCACGAGCACGTGGTGATCGCCGACGACGACGTCCGGTACGACCTGCCGGCCCTGTGCGCGGTGCACCAGATGCTGGACGGGGTGGACCTGGTCCGGCCGCAGAACCACTTCGAGCCGCTGCCCTGGCACGCCTGGTGGGACACCGGCCGGACGTTGCTCGCCCGCGCGCTCGGCGGGGACTGGCCGGGCACCCTCGCGGTGCGGCGGGGCACGTTCCTGGCGATGGGCGGCTACGACCCGGACGTGCTCTTCGAGAACCTGGAGCTGGTCCGGACCGTGCGCGCGTACGGCGGCAGCACGGCCACCCCGGCGTGGCTGTACGTGCGGCGGATCCCGCCCACCGCAGCGCACTTCCTCGGGCAGCGCGTTCGCCAGGCGTACGACGAGACGGCCCGGCCGGCGTGGCTGCTGGCCGCGCTGGCGGTGCTGCCGGCGACGGCTGTCGCGCTCGCCACCCGCCGGCCCGGACTGCTGCTGCGCGCCGGACTGGCGACAGTTGCGGTTGCGGAGCTGGGCCGGCGACGGGCCGGCGGCGCGAAGGTGTTCCCGGCGCACACCAGCCTGGCCGCGCCCGTCTGGGCGCTGGAGCGCGGGCTGTGCGCGTGGCTGGCGCTGGGCCGGCGGCTGCGCGGCGGGGTGCCCTACGCGGGCGCCCGGCTGCGGGTGGCGGCCAACTCCACAGGTGCGCTGCGCCGGCGGATGAGCCGTCGCCGCCCCGACGAGCTGGTGCTCTGGGTGGAGACCGGCGCGGCGCCCGCCGAGGTGAAAGGAGGGGCCCCTTCTTATCGCCTGGCGATAAGAAGGGGCCCTTCCTAACCGAGGGCGCGGACGTTCAGGACCGCACCTGCTCGGCGCTGTGCCGCACGTCCTGCGCGGCGGCGCGGCCGTCGTCCTTGACCGCGTGCGCGGCGTCCTGCGCGGTCGCCTTCACCGACTCGGCGGCGTGCTGCGCGGGCTCGCGCAGCTCCTCCTTCAGCTCACCGGCGACCTCGCCGAGCTTCTCCTTGACCACGCCACCGTGCTCGGCCGCCTTCTCCTTGACCTGCGCGGCGACCTGCTGCTCGCGGCGGGTGGCCGGAATCAGCGAGGAGACCAGCATGCCGACGCCGAAGGCGATCACGCCGGCGGCGATCGGGTTGCCCTCGGACTTGCGCCGCAGCACCTGCGGAGCGCGCTGGGCGGCGTCACCGACGGTCGAGGCGGCCGAGTGCGCCTTGTCGCCCACAGTCGAGGCCATCGAGGAGGCGTGGTCGCCCACCGAGTGGGCGGCGTGGCCGGTGCTGTGGCCGAGGTCCGATGCGGTTCCCATCACCTTGTCCTTCACGTTGGTCAGCGCACTGCGTACGCGCTGCTTGCGGTCGTCGACGATGCGGCTCGGGCTGACCTTGTACGCCAGGGCGTCCACGTCCGAGCTGAGGTTGTTACGGGTGGCTTCGATCTCGCGGCGGATCTGCTCGGGGTCGGTGCTCATCGGGTGACTCCCTCCGGGTGCGGCTTGAGCGCGTCGGGGATGCGCTGCACGCTGTCGTTCGTCTGCTTCAGGCCGCGGATCCGCTCAGCGTTCTTCTTGCCCATCGAGTACAGGACCGCGGCGACCGCGGCCCAGACCACTGCCACGATCAGCGCGGCCAGCCCGGAGTCCATGACGTTGTCGAGGAACTGCCAGATCGCGATGGAGACGAAGAGCGCCACCATGTAGCCGCCGAAGCCGGCGCCGCCGAACAGGCCGGCGGCCTTGCCCGCCTTCTTGCCCTCCTGGCGGATCTCGGCCTTGGCCAGCTCCACCTCCTGCCGCATCAGCGTGGACAGGTCGGTGGTGACCTGACGCATCAGGTCACCGAGCGAGCTGCCGCGCACCTCGTCGGCGTGGTGCGGCGCGCCGGCCGCCTGATAGCCGGGGTCCTGCGTGGGTACGGTCATGCCGTCGCCTCCCTTCTGCCAGTGCGGCGGGTCACGGGCGGGGAGCGCCGGTGGACGGGACGCCCGGCAGAGGGTCGGTGCGCTCCGGCGGCGGCAGCGGCTGACCGGTGCCACCAGCCGGGTCGGCCCAGGTGTTCGGGGCGCCGCCACCCGGGTAGGTCGCGCCCGGCGCGGAGTAGCCCGGGTCCGGCTCGGCGTAGCTGCCCGGCGTCGGGTCGAGGTAGCCGCCCGGCGGCACCTGGTCCGGCACCTCGCGCGCGGTCGGGATCACGGCGGTGCGGTCCGGGTCGTACGCCGGCCGCGCCCCGCTGTCGTCGCCGATGGCGGCGATGTTGCGGGTGAGCCGTCCGGCGACCACGCCGAGCAGCGCGGCGCCGACGAGGAACGTGCCGGGGTTGCGGCGGGCGTAGCTCTTCACCTCGTTGAGCAGGTCGCCCGGCTCACGCTGCTCCAGCCAGCCGGCCACGCCGTGCACCCGCTCGGCCGCCTGGTGGGCCAGCTCGGTGACCGGCCCGGAGCCGCCACCCTGCTGCGCCATGGTGCGCATCTCGTCGGCCAGCGACCGCAGGCCACTGGCGGCGCGCTGCTGCTGCTGACCGGCCTGCGCGGTGACCTGGGTGCGGGTCTCGCTGTAGAGGTCGCGGGCCTGTCGCTTGGCCTCGCCCACCACCTCCTGGCCCTGCTCCTTGGCGGTCTGGGCGACCGCGCCACCGGCGCTCGCGGCGTCGGAGCCGACCTGGCGGGCCTGGTCACGCACGCCGCCGCCGTTCGTCGACTGGTACGTGGCCGAAGTCGGGGAAAGATCCTGAGTCATGATGTCCCTTCCGCTCGTGTGTTTCCAGCGGGTGTTCTCGGGGGGTCACGCGGATTTGTTTCCGCTTGACAATCGCCCTACCCCAGGCCGACCGGTCCATGCCTCATTCGTGATTTCTCTGCGGGAGCGACCCGCTCCGGTCAGAGAATGGAATGCCTGCCCGCTCGGGCGGCGGCGAGTCCACGGGGGTGACAGGGATGGCACGTGACGTGCGCGAACACGCGCCCGCGCGGCCTGCGGTGCAGAAGGTCGCCCTCGCGGCGGCAGCCGTCTTCGCGCTGATCGGCGTGCTCGGCTTCGTGCCCGGCATCACCACGCACTACGGCGAGATGACGTTCGCCGGGCACCACTCCGAGGCGAAGCTGCTCGGGGTGTTCCAGATCTCGGTGCTGCACAACCTGGTGCACCTGCTGTTCGGCCTGGTCGGTCTGGTGATGGCCCGGCGGCTGGCCGGGGCGCGGTTGTTCCTGGCCGGCGGCGGCGCGCTCTACCTGGTGCTGTGGCTGTACGGCTTCGCCATCGACCGGGACACCGCTGTCAACTTCGTGCCGGTGAACGACGCCGACAACTGGCTGCATCTGTTCCTCGGTTTCGGCATGCTCGCCGCCGGCCTGCTGCTCAACAACAACCTGGGCACCGGCACCCCGGTGAAGGCCCCGTTCGACCGGCCCTGACCAGGCGCGACACGCCGGGCAGGCGTTTGTCCGGGCCCTACGCCGGGCAGGAGGGCAACCGCGAACGCGGCGAGGAGGTCCGACGATGCCACGGTGGTTGCGCGACAACATGCTCTCGGTGGCGATGCTCGGCGCGTTCCTGGTCTTCCTGCTGCTGCAGAGCTTCTTCGGCTGGCAGGTGCACAACGAGGAGTTGACCCGGTACGGCGTCGAGCCGCTGAGCTGGTGGGCCTACCTGGGCACCGGGCACTTCGCCGAGGCGGTGTTCGAGAACTGGGAGTCGGAGTTCCTCCAGATGGGCGGCTACGTGCTGCTCACCGCGTACCTGGTGCAGAAGGGCTCGGCCGAGTCGAAGCCGCAGGGCCAGACGGACCGCCCGGAGGACAACCGGGACCACGCCCGCCCCGACTCGCCCTGGCCGGTACGCGTCGGCGGGCTGCCGCTGGTCATCTACCGCAACAGCCTCGCCGTCGCGCTTCTGATGATCTTCGGTGGCTCGTTCCTGGGGCACCTGTTCGGCGGCGTGGCCGCCTACAACCAGGAGCAGGCACTGGAGAGCGGCGCGGCCCCGATCAGCGCCTGGCAGTTCCTCGGCGCCAGCGACTTCTGGTTCCAGTCCATGCAGAACTGGCAGAGCGAGTTCCTCGCCGTCGGCGTGCTGATCCTGCTCAGCATCGTGCTGCGCCAGCACGCCAGCCCCGAGTCCAAGCCGGTCACCGCGCCGCACGCGCAGACCAGCGCCTGAGCGTCAGGCCGCGACCGGCAGCCGCTTGGCGAAACAGACGCTGTACGGGTTGTCCACGTACTCGCCGTAGACCGGGATCGGCTCGTAGCCGCTGGACCGGTAGAGCGAGATCGCGGCCGGCAGGTACGTGCCCGTCTCCAGGCACACCGTCCGGTGGCCCGCCCGGAACGCCAGTTCCTCCAGCGCGACGAGCAACTGCCGGGCGATGCCCCGTCCCCGGAACGCCGGTCGCACGTACATCCGCTTCAGCTCACCGGTGTCGGCGTCGAGCGCCTGGAGCCCACCGCAGCCGACCGCCCGGCCACCGACCACAGCGGCCAGGTAGTGGATGTCGGTGTGCACGACTGTCACCTGGCCGTCCAGCCCGCCGTCCGCGTCGCGCAGCTCCCGCTGCTGGGCGACGACGAGCGCGGCGATCTCCGGGTCGGTGGCGGGACGGGACTCGATCAACATGCCCGTACGCTAGATCCGCCGGATTTCGCGCAGGTTTCCCGCCACCGTCCCGCAAACGGCTACTCGGCGTCCGCCTCCGCCGCCGGCGCGGCCTCGATCTCGTCCTCCGGCCGGACCCGGCGGGCCTTGCGGGCCGCCAGCCGGTCGGACGCCGACGGGCGGTTCGACTTCTCCTCCAGCCGTACGTCGGTGCCCCGGTTACCGGGCACGAAGTCGGCACCGGCGTAGAGCGTCGGCTGCCAGTCGAACTCCCGGTCGCCGATGCGTACCAGGTCGCCGGCCTGCGCGCCGGCCTTCGCGAGCTTCTCCTCGACGCCGAGGCGGGCCAGCCGGTCGGCCAGGTAACCCACTGCCTCGTCGTTGTCGAAGTTGGTCTGCTTCACCCAGCGCTCCGGCCGGCTGCCGCGCACCGTGTACGAGCCGTCGTCCTCGGCCTCGATGGTGAAGCCGGCGTCGTCGACCGCCTTCGGGCGGATCACGATCCGGGTCGGCTCGGCCGGCGGCGCGGCGCGGCGACCCTCGTCGACCAGTTCCGCCATCGCGTACGTCAGCTCGCGCAGGCCCTCACGGGTGGCGGTGGAGACGTCGAACACCCGCAGGCCGCGCGCCTCCAGGTCGGGGCGGACGATGTCGGCGAGGTCCTTGCCGTCGGGCACGTCGACCTTGTTGAGCGCGACCAGCCGGGGCCGGTCGGCGAGACCGCCGTACTGGGACAGCTCCGACTCGATGGCGTCGATGTCGGCGAGCGGGTCGCGGCCGGGCTCCAGCGTCGCGGTGTCGATCACGTGCACCAGCACGGCGCAGCGCTCGACGTGGCGGAGGAACTCCAGGCCCAGGCCCTTGCCGCTGGCCGCGCCGGGGATCAGGCCCGGCACGTCGGCGACGGTGAAGGTGTGGTTGTCCACGCGGACCACGCCCAGGTTCGGCACCAGCGTGGTGAACGGGTAGTCGGCGATCTTCGGCTTGGCCGCGGAGATCACCGAGATCAGCGACGACTTGCCGGCCGACGGGAAGCCGACCAGGCCCACGTCGGCGACGCTCTTGAGCTCCAGCACCACGTCCAGCCGGTCGCCGGGCTCACCCAGCTCGGCGAAGCCGGGCGCCTTGCGGCGGGCGTTCGCCAGCGAGGCGTTGCCGCGCCCGCCCCGGCCGCCCCGGGCCGCCTCGAACGTGGTGCCCACGCCGACCAGGTCGGCCAGGACCTCGCCGTCGAGGCTCTGCACGACGGTGCCGTTCGGCACCTTGATGACCAGGTCGCGGCCGTTGGCGCCGTCCCGGTTCGAGCCGGCCCCGCCCTTGCCGTTCTCGGCCTTCAGGTGGGGCCGGAAGTGGAAGTCGAGCAGCGTGGTGACCTGCGCGTCGACCACCAGGGACACGCTGCCGCCGTGCCCGCCGTTGCCGCCGTCCGGCCCGCCGAACGGCTTGAACTTCTCCCGGTGGATCGAGACACAGCCGTGCCCGCCGTCGCCGGCCTGCATGTGCAGGACGACCCGGTCAACGAACGTCGTCACGACGCCAATCCTTCCAGCGGGGTCCGCCCCGCACGTGGAAAAGCGAAGCGGGCCGGGACTCGAGGTCCGCGGCCCGCTTCGCTTGAGAACTACTGCTGAGGCACGATGCTGACGGTCTTGCGACCGCGCTTGGTGCCGAACTGCACCGAGCCGGCGGCCAGCGCGAACAGCGTGTCGTCGCCGCCACGGCCGACCAGGTCACCGGGGTGGAACTTGGTGCCACGCTGACGGATGAGGATCTCACCCGCGCTGACGACCTGACCACCGAAGCGCTTCACGCCGAGTCGCTGGGCCGCGGAGTCACGGCCGTTACGCGAGCTGGACGCACCCTTTTTGTGAGCCATTGGAGGACGACCTACTTCCCGCTGGAGATGCCGGTCACCTTGACCTGGGTCAGCGGCTGGCGGTGACCCTGGCGCTTGTGGTAGCCGGTCTTGTTCTTGAACTTGTGGATCCGGATCTTCGGGCCCTTGGTGTGCGCGGCGATCTCGCCGGACACCGCGACCTTGGCGAGCTTCGCCGCGTCGGTCACCAGGTCGTCACCGTCGACGAGGAGCACCGCGGTGAGCTTCACCGCGTCGCCGGGGGCACCGGCGAGCTTCTCGACCTCGATCACGTCGCCCTCGGCGACCTTGTACTGCTTGCCGCCGGTCTTGACGATCGCGTACATCGGAGGCGGACTCCCTGTCGTTGAGGCTGCTGGCGTCTATTCCACCGCTGCCGGTTGTCACACCGGCGGCGGTCGTTCCCACGGCGTCTCGCCGGGAGCCGTGACACCGGCGGAGCGGGCACGCGGGAACTCAGCACACCAAAGTGCGCCGCAGGCAAGCGTACGCCATACCCGGCCCGCCCCCCAAACCGGGCTGCCGGTAGGCGCCCCGGCCGGCACGACAGAGCCCCCGGATCCACACGCCAGGCGTGGAACGGGGGCCCTGTTCGCGCAGTTCAGCGCCTCACGGCCGGGTACGCCGCCGGGCGCCGCCACGGCGCGCCCGCCGGCGCGGGGAACCGCCGTCGTCGTCGCTGTCGCCGTCACCGATCGCGTCCGGGTCGTCGGCGGCGGCCAGCCGGGCCGAGTCGCCCTCCTGGCTGTCCGCGACCGCCGGGGCGGCCGGGGTGTCCGACTCGAACCGGGACAGGTCGTAGCCCTGGGTGTCGTAGTAGTCGTCGTCGGTCTCGACCACCTCGGCGACGGTCCGCTCCGGGGGCGCGACGGCCGCGGGCGGCTCGGTCGCGGCAGGCGCCTGCGCGGCCTGCTGCTCCGGCGCGGACTCCACGGCCGGCTTCTCCGCCGCGGCCTTACGGCCCCGGCGACGGCCCTTCTCCTCGGCCGGCGCGGCGACCGCCGAGGCGACCGCCTTGACCTTCTCCGCCGCGCCGCCGCTGCGCGGCTTCTCCGGCACCGGCTCGGTGTGAATGATCACGCCCCGGCCCTTGCAGCACTCGCAGGTCTCGCTGAACGCCTCCAGCAGGCCCGCGCCGATGCGCTTACGGGTCATCTGCACCAGGCCGAGCGAGGTGATCTCGGTGACCTGGTGCTTGGTGCGGTCCCGGCCGAGGCACTCGGTGAGCCGGCGCAGCACCAGCTCCCGGTTCGACTCCAGCACCATGTCGATGAAGTCGATCACCACGATGCCGCCGATGTCGCGCAGCCGCAGCTGGCGCACGATCTCCTCGGCCGCCTCAAGGTTGTTGCGGGTGACCGTCTCCTCCAGGTTGCCCCCGGAGCCGGTGTACTTGCCGGTGTTGACGTCGACGACAGTCATCGCCTCGGTGCGGTCGATCACCAGCGAGCCGCCGGAGGGGAGGAAGACCTTCCGGTCCAGCCCCTTGAGGATCTGCTCGTCGATCCGGTACTCGGCGAACACGTCCACCACCCCGGCGTGCCGGCGCAGCCGCTCCACCAGGTCCGGGGAGACGTGCGACAGGTACGACTCGACCATGCCGTACGCGGACTCGCCCTCGATGACCAGCTCGCGGAAGTCCTCGTTGAAGAGGTCCCGGACCACGCGGATCACCAGGTCCGGCTCCTCGTAGAGCAGCACGGGGGCGCCGCCCTCGGTGGCCTTGGCCTGGATGTCCTCCCACTGCGCCTGCAGCCGCTTGACGTCGCGCGCCAGTTCGTCCTCGCTGGCGCCCTCGGCCGCGGTCCGGACGATCACCCCGGCGCCGTCCGGCACCAGCTTCTTCAGCGCGTCCCGCAGACGCTTGCGCTCGGTGTCCGGCAGCTTGCGGCTGATCCCGGAGGCGTTGCCGTTGGGCACGTAGACCAGGTGCCGGCCGGAGAGCGCGATGTGACTGGTCAGCCGCGCGCCCTTGTGCCCGATCGGGTCCTTGGTCACCTGCACCAGCACCGAGTCGCCGGAGCGCAGCGCCTGCTCGATCGAGCGCGCCCGGCCCTCCAGGCCGGTGGCGTCCCAGTTGACCTCGCCGGCGTACAGCACCGCGTTGCGCCCGCGCCCGATGTCGACGAAGGCGGCCTCCATGCTCGGCAGCACGTTCTGGACCTTGCCCAGGTAGACGTTGCCGGCCATGGTGGCGGACGAGTTGCGGGTCACGTAGTGCTCGACCAGCACGCCGTCCTCGAGCACCGCGATCTGGGTGCGGTCGCCGCGCTGGCGGACCACCATCACCCGGTCGACAGCCTCCCGGCGGGCCAGGAACTCCGACTCGCTCAGGATCGGCGGGCGGGTGCGCCGCTGCTCGCGGCCGTCCCGGCGGCGCTGCCGCTTGGCCTCCAGCCGGGTCGAGCCGGAGACACCCTGCACCTCGTCGACCGGCTTGCGCGGCTCACGGATCTTGACGACGGTGGGCACGCCGTCCTCGGCGGCGGTGTCCGCCTCCCCGGCGCCCCGGCGGCGACGACGGCGACGGCGGCGGGTCATCCCCTCGCCGTCGGGCTCCTCGTCCTCGGCGGGCTCCTCGGCATCCTCCTCGGCGGCCTCGGCCGTGCCGGACTCCTCGGCTTCTTCGTCGTCGGCCTCGTCGGCGCCACCCCGGCCCCGGCCCCGGCCCCGGCGACCCCGGCGGCGGCGACGCCGGGCGGCGGCCGTCTCGTCGTCCTCGTCGATCTCGGCGGACTCCTCGGCCTCGGCGGCCGGCTCCTCCTCAACGACCTCCGGCTCGACCTCGGCCTCGACCGGCTCGACCTCCCGGCGACCGCGACGGCGGCGCCGGACGGTCTCGACCGCTTCCTCGATCGGTTCCTCCGCGGCCGGGTACGTGACCTGGACGGCGGGGGCCTCGTCGGGCTGCGGGGCCATGAACAGGACGGTCGGCGCGGAGAGCGCGGCACGACGCCGTCGGGTGGTGGTGGGCGGCGTCTCGGCCGGCTCCTCGGCGGCGCGCGGCACGGCAGCGCCCGTCGACACGACGCCCGTCGTGTCCGCCGGGCCGCCGCTGCGGGCCAGGTCGACCTCGCGGGTACGCGTACCCGCGGCGCTCGCGTCCTCGACGGTGCCGCCCTCGACGTCCTCGTCCTCGACGTCCTCGACGTCCTCGACGACCGTCTCACCGACGCCGGTCGCGTCGCCGGTGCTCGTCTTGTCACCGGTGGTGGCCCTGCTCCCGCCGGTGGCGGCACTGTCCCCGGTGGCGGCCCTGTCGGCGGTGGCGGCGCTGTCGCCGGTGGCGGTGGTCCCGGCCCCGGTGGCGGCCCGGTCGCCGCCGGCGGCGCGCCGACGGGTGCGGGACCGCCCTGCGGTACCCGTGGTCTCCGCGGTGCCGGCCCCGCCCGGCGCGGTGGCCTCGCCGCCGTCGATGTCTGCGCGCCCCTCGGCGATCAGGTCGCCCCCGGGCGCGGAGACCGGCCCGTCGATAACGCCGTCCTCGGACTCCTGCACCGCGGCGGCGGTCTCGTCCGGCGCCACGGTCTCGGCGGCGGGCGGGGTGGCCTTGCGGCGACGGGTCCGGGTCACCTTCACCGGCGGCACGACCTCGTCCGAGGCGGCCTCCACTTCGGCCGCGGCCACCGGCTCCTCGGCCGCCTTCGCCGGAGTCGCCTTACGGCGGCGCCGGATGGTCTTGGGCGCGGTGTCCAACTCGCCCGCGATCGGGGCGAGCACCTCGGCCTGCGGCGACTCGCCGCTGCCGGTCACGGTCGTGGACGCCTCCACCGGCGCGTCGGTCTGCTCCGGCTGGTTCAGCGGCGCGGCCTTGCGGCGGCTGGCCCGCTTACGGGCCGGCGGCTTGGTCTCGGCGACGCCCTCCGCGCTGCCGGAGGTGGCGACGTCGGCGCTGCCGGAGGCGATGGCGGCACTGTCGGCGGTCGTCCCGGCCGGCTCTGCGCCGGTCCGTTCGCCGCCCTCGGGCTCGTTCTCGAGCATGGACGTTCTCCAGTTCTGGCTGCCCCGGGCGCGGGTGAGCGCTGCCACGCAGGGTTGCCGCAAAGGTGTTTCCGCCGGGCGCGCAAACGCGCGACCGCCGAAGTCTGCCTGCCAGAACGCTGACCGACGGTCAGCGCTCTCCGATGGTTGCCCCGTCGCGATCCGCGTCCAACGGATCGACGATCTCGCCCTGCGCGGTCAACGTGCCCTGCGCCAGCCGAATCACCTTCGGGGTGACCGGCGGCTCCAGAGCGGCCACCGCGCGGAGGCCGGACAGGACGTCATCGGGCCGAACGGACGGGGTGACCTGCCGCACGACCAGTTCGAGTATCGCACACGGTACGGCCGCCGCCTCGGAAGGCGTCTCAGACGGAGACATCACATCGATGGACGCCACTGCCGCGCGAGCGTCGAACGTCCGCCGCCCCTGCTTGGTCATCCGCTCGACCAGGATCTCGTCGGCGGCGGTGAAGGCCGCCACGGCCTCCGCCAGCACCTTCGGGTCAACCTCGGGCAGCTCGATCCGCCAGTACGACGCCTCGATCCGGTCGGCGAGGCTGCCGCCGGTCGCCTCCACCGCGTCGAGCACGTCGAGCCCGGGCGAGAGCGCGGCGTCGAGAGCCTCGCGCAGTCGCGCCGGGTCGACCGGCTCACGCAGCCCGATCTCCAGGTACTCCGCCTCGCTTGCTACACCCGTGGGCGCCGCCGAGGCGTACGAGATCTTGGGGTGTGGGGTGAAGCCCTGGGAGAACGCGATCGGCACGCCGGCCCGGCGCAACGCGCGCTCGAAGGCCCGGGCGAAGTCGCGGTGCGAGGTGAAGCGCAGCGGTCCCCGCTTGGCGTACCGGATGCGGACCCGCTGGACGACGGGCGCCTGGCCGCCCTCGGGTTGAGGCTTTCTGGCGATCGTGAGCTCCTCGGCTGTGCCTGCGTATCCGCCCCATCCTGGCGCAGTGCTCGCCGCGCCCCACACCCGGGGCTACCCCACCCACCCCAAACCCACCCAAACCCCCGCCCGCTCCCCCACCCCGGCCGGGCCGGACCCGGTGATCATGAGGTTGGCGGCCGGATTGGAGATCGACATCGCCGTCAACTTCATGATCGACAGGGTTGGCCGAAGGGCCGGGAGAGGTGGGGTGGGGTCAGGTGCGGTTGTCGTGGGGTGGGGTGGGCTGAGCGGGGGGTGGGTAGGCGCCCGCGCCGGGCTGGGGGTAACCGCCCTGCGTCGGGTGGCCGCCCGGATGGGAGGGGGCGCCGGGGTGCGGTGACGCGCTCGGTCGGGCGTAGGCGCCGGGTGGCGGAGGGCCGCCGGGCGGGCCGTAGCCGGGAGGCGGGCCGGCGTGATGGCCGGCCGGGACCGGCGGGCCCTGGCCGTTCATCCGGTCCAGCGCCTCGTCCGGGATGTCGGCGGCCCGGGCCAGCTCGCGCCGGTGCCGGCGGCGGTTCCAGATCAGGAACACCACGAGCGCCAGCAGCACCACCAGCGCCACGGCGATGCCGATGCCGATCACCATGACCTGCTGGTCGGTGGGGCCGCCCCGGTCGCCGTAGTCGGTCACGTCGAAGTCTTCGTCCTCGGCGGCGGCCGGCGGCGCGGACGCGCTGGCCGGAGCGGCGCCGAGCAGCGGGTTCGCCGACACCGACGGCACGTCGGCGGTGAGCGCCGCCACCGGGTCGATCCGGCCGAAGCCGAACTGCGGGTCGCGGCCGGGCGGACCGGCGTCCCGGGCGGTACGGATGATCCGGTTGATCACGTCGGGCGCGGCGAGCCGGGGAAACTTCGACCGGATCAGCGCCGCCACACCGGCCACGATGGCTGTGGAGTCGGACGTGCCGTCGCCCCAGCCGTACCCCCGGTCGGGTCCGATGTTGTAGACCTCGTCCCCCGGCGCGGCGACCACCGCCTCCGGGCCCTGGGCCGAGCCGGGCCAGAAGCCGCCGCCGCGGGTCGTGCCGGTCACCGCGATCACGCCGGGAATCTTCGCGGGTGAGGCGATGTCCGGGCCGAGCTTACGGACGTTGCCGGCGGCGGCCACCACGACCACGTCGCGGTCCAGCGCGTACCGGATCGCCGCCTCTTCGCCCTCGTCGACGGCGCCGGCGTGCCCGTAGGACAGGTTGAGCACCTTCGCGCCGCCGTCCACCGCCATCCGGATGCCCGTCGCGGAGTTGCCCGCGTCGGCGCCCTTGTCGCCCGACGGCGTGCGGATCGGCAGGATCCGGGCGTCCGGCGCGACGCCGACCACGCCGGTCCCGTTCGCCGCGATGATCCCGGCCATGTGGGTGCCATGGCCGTCCGGGTCGCGCCGGCCGTCGCCGGAGTCGAACGTGCTGCGCCCCGCCAGGAGCCGGCCGCGCAGGTCCGGGTGGTTGGCGTCGGCGCCGCTGTCGACCACTCCGACCACGACGCCCCGCCCGGTGGAGATCTGGTGCGCCCGGTCGATCCGCAGCTCATCGAGGTACCACTGCTCGGCCCGGCGGGGAGCGCCGACCGCCGGCTGTGCGGCCCCCAGCACCATCAGCCCGGCCAGCAGCGCGGCCGCCACCGGCCGGAGCGCGCCGACGTGCACCCTCATCCGTCCGTCCTCATCGCAGGATGCCCGGGGACGCACCGTCACCGGTGCCCCACGGATCGTCGTCCTCAGTCAACCACGACGAATGGTCGCCAGCGCCGCCGCCATGCCCGGCGCCGCCGTGGCCGCCCATCATCCCGCCACCCATCATTCCGCCGCCCGCCATGCCCGCGCCGGCCAGGCCGCCACGCGCGCCGGCGCCGCCCGGCCCCGCGCCCGCCGCCGCACGGAGCGCGCCGGCCGCGCTGGTCAGCGGGGGCACCTTGCCGTTGCCGCCGCCGACCATGCCGGGCAGCGCGCCCATGCCCATGCCACCGGCCGCGCCGAGGCCACCGCCGCCGATGCCGCTCGCCGACCCCAGCCCGGCGCCACCGCCACCGCCGCCGAAGCCGGCGCTGCTGGTGCTCAACCCGGCGCCACTGCCGAAGGTGCTGCCCGGGCCGCCCGCGTTGATCGTGCCCGGCCCGCCCGCGCCGGCCAGGCCGGTGCCGTACTCAGGACTGCCGGAACCCGGGGCGCCGGCGCCGGGCACGCCCGTACCGGGCACGCCGGTGCCGGGCGGGGTGTACGAGCCGCCGGGAACGCCGCCCGTCCCGGGCACGCCGGTGGTCGGCGGGGGCGTGAACGAGCTGCCGCCCGGTACGCCGGCACCGCCGCCGCCGATGCCGGTGCTACCGAGCGAGGGCATCCCGCCACCACCGCCGGCACCGCCACCACCGCCGCCGGGCAGCCCGCCACCGGGCACTCCGGACGGGGGTACGCGGGGATCCGCGCGGTAGCCGTCGTCGAGCCGGCCGTCGGGCTGGGGTACGACCAGCTTGGGGCGCTCGGCCTCGACCGCGGCGGGCAGCGGCGACATCGCCCTGTTGGCCGCCTGCTGGTTGTCGCGGTACCAGTTGTCCAGGTGGGACTTGGTGTCCCACCAGCCGCCGCGCTTCTGGTCGTTGGCGTTGCCGTCGATCTTCATGGTGGCTTCGAGGTCGTCGGCCTTGTCGCGGAACGCGCCGTCGGCGTAGAGCGCCTGGTTGGACTGGTAGTCGCCGCGCAGCGCGGCGAGGAAGCCGGACTGGCTCTCGCCGTCGCGGGCGTCGTCCAGTTCGGTGCCGCCGGGCAGGCTCCACTCGTTCCAGCCGAAGTTGTCCATCAGCGGGATCGGGATGCTCGCCACCGCCGTACGGATGTCGCCCTCGATCCGCGACAGCGCGCCACTGACGTTGCTGGCGTGCGTGATGAGATCCTCGATCTCCTTGCCGATCTCGCCCAGGTGCTCGCGGTACGCGTCGCCGCCGCTGCCCTGCCAGCCGGCGAGCAGCCCGGGCAGACCGCCGGTGTGCGGGCGCTCCTGGCCGGCCGCGATCGGGCCGACGAACGAGCGGCCGACCAGCGAGTCACGCAGATGACCGAGCGCGGTGGACAGGTTGCGCCAGCCCGCGCCGACCGACCCCACGGTCTCCGGATCCGCCGAGAGCGTCACCTCACGGACGCACCGCTCCCAGGTTCCTCCTGCCATGACCGTCTCCCCCTCAGGCCGTGTACGGGTAGGTGGGCTGCTGCCCGGCGTCCGGCGGCGGGGCCGCGGTCTCCAGCAGCCGCTCGATGTCCTTGCCGTTCGCGGCGTTACGGGCCTCGGCGTCGCGGAACGCCTTGGCGATGTCCTGCGTGCCCTGCTTCAGGCCGGCCAGCTTCATGGAGATGGCCTTCAGGTGGGCCTCCATGCTGGCCGTGGACCTGGTCAGCGCCGCCCACTGCATCCGGGCGTCCTCGTACGCGCCGAACGGGGTGCCGTTGGGCACCGTCTGCGCGTTGCCGCTGTCGCCCTTCATCCGCTCCTTGATGCGTTCCATCTCGTAGCCGATGGTGTCGTCGACGTACTGCTTGAGGCGCTCGACGTACTCCGCCGCGGCGTCCAGGTCCTCGACGCTGACGTGCAGATCGCCGGTGTCCGGCGGATTGATGCCCATGTCTGCTGTCCTCCCCGCTACCGGCCCCGGCCGGTCCATTACGGACGCAGCGTATCGAGGATGCACCAGTCGGGGCACCCCCACCCCGCGTACGGGCGCGGTCGCCTCGGAAAGACGACGGAGCGCGGGAACCCGGTCGGGTTCCCGCGCTCCGGTACGGTCCGGGTCTCAGCCCTGGGCGGCGGCGGGCAGCTTCAGGCCATTGACCGGGGTGAGCGGCAGCAGCTTGCGGCCGGTCGGGCCGATCTGGATCTCGGTGTCCATGGACGGGCACACGCCGCAGTCGAAGCACGGCGTCCAGCGGCAGTCGTCCTGCTCGTACTCCGACAGCGAGTCCTGCCAGTCCTGCCAGAGCCAGTCCTTGTCCAGGCCGGAGTCGAGGTGGTCCCAGGGCAGGACCTCCAGCTCCTCGCGCTCACGGGTGGTGTACCAGTCGAGGTCCACCCCGTACGCCGGCAGCACCTCGGCGGCGGCGTCCACCCAGCGCTGGTACGAGAAGTGCTCGCTCCAGCCGTCGAACCGGCCGCCGTTCTCCCAGACCTTGCGGATCACCGCGCCGACGCGGCGGTCACCGCGGGACAGCAGGCCCTCGATCAGCGACGGCTCGCCGTCGTGGTAGCGGAAGCCGATCGCCCGGCCGAGCGACCGGTCGCTGTTGATGGCCTGCTTGAGCAGCTTGAGCCGGCTGTCGATGACCTCCGGGGTGGCCATCGAGGCCCACTGGAACGGGGTGTGCGGCTTGGGCACGAAACCGCCGATGGAGACGGTGCAGCGGATGTCCTTGGACCCGGTGGCCGCGCGGCCGGCCCGGATCACCTCGTGCGCCATGTCGGCGATCTCCAGGACGTCCTCGTCGGTCTCGGTGGGCAGGCCGCACATGAAGTAGAGCTTCACCTGCCGCCAGCCGCTGGAGTACGCGGTGACCACCGTACGGATGAGGTCTTCCTTCGACACCATCTTGTTGATCACCTTGCGGATCCGCTCCGACCCGCCCTCCGGGGCGAACGTCAGACCGGTGCGCCGCCCGTTGCGGGACAGCTCCTGCGCCAGGTCGATGTTGAACGCGTCCACCCGGGTCGACGGCAGCGACAGCGAGACGTTCGTGCCCGCGTACTGCTCGGCCAGGCCGGAGCACATGTCGCCGATCTCCGAGTGGTCGGCCGACGACAGCGACAGCAGGCCAACCTCGTGGAAGCCGGAGAACTCCAGCCCTTCCTTGACCATCTGGCCGACCGTGGTGATCGAACGCTCCCGCACCGGGCGGGTGATCATGCCGGCCTGGCAGAAGCGGCAGCCCCGGGTGCAGCCCCGGAAGATCTCCACTGCGTACCGCTCGTGGACCGTCTCGGCGAGCGGAACCAGGGGCTTCTTCGGGTACGGCCAGGCGTCCAGGTCCATGGTCGTGCGCTTGTGCACGCGGAACGGCACGTCCGGGCGGTTCGGCACGACTCGCTGGATCCGGCCGTCGGGCAGGTAGTCGACGTCGTAGAAGCGCGGCACGTAGACGCTCTCCGTACGGGCCAGCCGCAGCAGCAGCTCGTCCCGGCCGCCCGGGGAGCCCTCGGCCTTCCACTCCCGCACGATGGCGGTGATCTCCAGCACCGCCTCCTCGCCGTCGCCGAGCACCGCGGCGTCGACGAAGTCGGCGATCGGCTCCGGGTTGAACGCGGCGTGCCCGCCGGCCACGATCACCGGGTCGGCGTCGGTGCGGTCGGCGGCGAGCAGCGGGATGCCGGCCAGGTCGATCGCGGTGAGCAGGTTGGTGTAGCCCAGCTCGGTGGAGAACGAGACGCCGAACACGTCGAAGTCACGCACCGGACGGTGGGCGTCGACGGTGAACTGCGGCACGCCGTGGGCGCGCATCAACTTCTCCAGGTCCGGCCAGACCGCGTACGTCCGCTCGGCCAGCACGTCGGGCAGCTCGTTGAGCACTTCGTACAGGATCTGCACGCCCTGGTTGGGCAGGCCCACCTCGTACGCGTCCGGGTACATCAGCGCCCACCGGACGGTGGCGGCGTCCCAGTCCTTGACCACCGCGCCCAGCTCTCCACCCACGTACTGGATGGGTTTGGTCACCTGCGGCAGCAACGGCTCCAGCCGGGGCCAGACCGAGTTGGCGGCGGCGGGGCGCGGAGTAGTGGACGGGGCACTCATGATGCCCAAGCGTACGCGGTGCCCCCGCCCTCCCCCGCGCCCGCGCCCGTGTCCACCGCGTTGATCAAGGAGTTTGCGGACTGTCGGGCGCTCCCACCGGACACGAACTCCTTGATCACCGGAGTGGGGGCCGGCGAGCGGGCGGGATTAGTCCCGGGTGGCGGGGCGGTACTAACCTCGCAACGGGCGCGAGAGGAGATTGCCGCGATGCCGCAGCCGCAGCCGGGGGCGGGCCGGCCGGCCGACGGGGCCGAGGAGCCGACCGTCACCGAGCCGGCCACCGCCGTCGACACCGAGGACGCCACCGGCGCCTCCGCTCCGGCGTCGCCGTCCGCCGCGCCGGGGGCCGCCGCCGAAGCCGGGGACCAGCCGACCGGCGCGTCCGCCGACGCGCAGGCGACCGCCGAGCCCGCCGCCGCGCCTCTGGACGACGCGGCCCCCCAGCCGGGGACCACCGCGACCGAGACGCCCACGGCCAGGGTCGAAGCCACCGAGGCCGGGACACCCCCCACGGAGAAGGTGGAGCCCGCCGCGACCGAGACGCCCACCGACACGGTCGAGCCCACCGGGGCCGAGACCCCCACGGCCAAGGCCGAAGCCACCGAGGCCGAGGCACCTACCGACAAGGTCGAAGCCACCGAGACCGAGTCGCCCACGGACAGGGCTGAGACGCCCGCCACCGGGACTGCGCCGCCCGCCGACAGCGCTGACGCCCCAGCCACAGTTGTCGGCACACCCCCGGCCGAGACCGCCGAAACGCCGGCCGAGACCGCTGGAACGCCGACCGAAACCGCCGGAGCGCCAGCCGGAACGCCGGTTGAGACCCCAGGCGCGCCGGCCGAGACCGCCGCGACAGCCGGTGGGACCGACACCGTCCCGCAAGTGCCGGTCCCGCGGGCCCGGGGTTCGGCCCCGGTGCCGGGCCGGACCACACCCGTCCCCACCCCCCGGACCGCCAGCAAGCCGGACCCGACCCGGATCGACGCGGCCCCGCAGCCAGCTGCGGCCACCACCACGCCGGACCCCACCCGGATCGACGCGGCCCCGCAGCCACCTCCGGCCACCACCACGCCAGACCCGACGCGGATCGACGCCGCCCCGCAGCCACCCGCGGCCACCACGCCGGACCCGACCCGGGTGGAGAACGCCCCGAACGCCACCCGGGTCGAGGCGCCGCGCTGGAGCGGCTCCGCCGCCGTCCCGCCACCGCTGCCGAGCCGGCCCCGCTGGGGCGCGTCCGCCGAGCCCACGCCGGTGCCGCCGCTGAACTCGCCCGAGCACGCCACACCGGTCGACCCGTGGGAGGGGGTGGACACCACCGGCTGGGAGCTGCACGCGCCGGAGCTGCCGCCCCTGACGCCGACGATGCCGTACACCGCGCCCTGGTCGACGCCGAACCCCCACCCGGCGCACCCGGCGCCGCCCCACCCACAGCAGCCTCACCCCGCGCCGCCCGCCGCCCGGCCGGTCTCCACGCCGCCGCACCACCCGGCGCATCCCGCCGCTCCGGCCGCGCGGCCGGTCTCGCCGCCGCCGTACCACCCGGCCGGCCCGGCCCGGCCGGTGTCGCCGCCGCCGCACGCCCCGTCGTACCCCGCCGCGCCGGCAGCTCGTCCCCTGCCTCCGGCGCCGCCTCCCGCCCCGCCCCGGCCGGTGAAGCCGCCGAAGCAGCGCCGGGGCAAGGCCGGGCCGCCGGTCGCACCGCCACCGGGCTGGCAGCAGCCGCCCAAGCGGACCCGCCGCCGGCGCCGCTGGCCCTGGGTGCTGCTGCTCAGCATCGCGTGCTGCTGCGGCCTGCCGCTCTGGTGGTTCCAGCCGATCTCCAGCCAGTACCCGGCCCGCGCCAGCCTCCCGGACCAGATCGACTCGATGCGGCTGCGCCAGGACGCGCGCAGCCAGGCCACCGCCGAGGATCTGAAGAACCAGGTACGCGAGTCGAACCTGCTCGCCGAGGACACGTTCGCCGGCATCTACACGACGAACGACGGCAAGCGGGTGACGTTGTTCGGCAGCACTGGCCTGCGGTTCAGCCCGGAGTCGGATGCCAAGGCGGAGATCGACCGCCTCGCCGGGGAGTACGCCCTGAAGGAGTCGGTGAGCGTGGAGACCGGCGTCCGGGGCCGGTACGCGCGCTGCGCGGTCGGCCGGGCGGACGGTGACTCGGTGGTGGTCTGCACCTCGGCCGATCACGGCAGTCTGACCACGGGGGTGTTCACCCGGCTGTCCGTGGACGACAGCGGGCGGCTACTGAACGATCTGCGTCAGCGCGTGGTGATGCCGAAGTCCTGACCGCTCAGGCGGTCTGCTCACCGGCGGCCTGGTCGGCGCGCTTCGGCGCGTAACGCGGGACGTACTCCTGGCCGCTGAGCTTCTGGATCTCGGCCATCATCTCGTCGGTCATCGCGCGCAGCGACGTGCGGTCGTCGGGACGGCCGGTGAAGTCCAGCGGCTTGCCGAACTTCATCGTGATCTTGGCGCGTCCGGGTCGCGGCACCCGCGTCCCGATCGGCTGGGCCTTGTCGGTGCCGGTCACGCCGACCGGGATGACCGGCACGCCGGCGGCGATCGCCAGCCGGACCGTGCCGGTACGCCCACGGTAGAGCCGCCCGTCCGGCGAGCGCGTGCCCTCCGGGTAGACGGCGACGAGGTCACCGGCCTTGAGCACCGGGATCGCCGCGTCGAACGCGGTGAGCGCGGCCCGCCCGCCGGCCCGCTCGACCGGGATCGCGCCCAGCCCGGTGAGCACGAACTTGGAGAAGCCGCCCTTGAGCCCGGTGCCGTTGAAGTACTCCGACTTGGCCCAGAACGCCAGGTGGCGGGGCACCACGGTGCCGAGCAGCAGCTCGTCGGCGACGGAGAGGTGGTTGCTGGCGAAGATCGCGCCGCCGGTCGCCGGGATGTGCTCCAACCCCTCCACGTGCGGACGGAAGGCCAACCGGAGCGCGGGCGCCACGGTGAGCTTGCCGATGGTGTAGAGCAGGGGCACGGGTCCTCCGGCGGTCGTACGTGAAACAGGCGCTGTCACGGTAGCCGACGCGGCCGTCCGCCACCGAGCGGGTGGCCCGCAGTCCACTCGCTGGGTGCGGGTGTCAAGCAGGGGCCCTTCCTCTACCTGAGGCGTTAAGAAGGGCCCCCGCCTTACATTCACACCTTGCGGACGGTCACCGTCACGCGCTCGCCGTCGCCGGCCTCGCCGGCGAAGCCGTCGAGACCCTGGGCGAAGTCGATGCTGTCGGCCAGCACCTCCCGGGCCACGAAATCGGTGTACGCGGCGACCGCCGCGCGTACCTCCTCGGAGGCGGAGACGGCCACCGTGATCCGGTCCGAGACGTCCAGGTCGGCGTCGCGGCGGGCCTGCTGCACCACCCGGACCACGTCCCGGGCCAGCCCTTCGGCGGCCAGCTCCGGCGTGACCTCGGTGTCCAGCACGACCACGCCCTCACCGCCGGGCAGCGGCGCGGAGTGCTCCGCGTCGGCGGCGACCAGGCGCAGCTCGTACTCGCCCTCGGCGAGCGTGACCCCGGCGGCGACCGGGGCGCCGTCGCGCAGCTCCCACTCCCCCGCCTTGACCGCCTTGATCACCTGCTGGACGGCCTTGCCGACGCGCGGGCCGAGCGCCCGCGGCACCACCGTGAGGACCTGCTGGCAGTACGCGGACACCTCGTCGCTGAGCACGACCTCCTTCACGTTGACCTCGTCGGCGACCAGGTCGGCGAAGGGCCGCAGCTGGGCCGCGACGGGCGAGGCCACGGTGAGCTTCGCCAGCGGCAGCCGTACCCGCAGGCCCTTGGCCTTGCGCAGGGACAGCGCCGCCGAGGCGACCGCCCGGACGTTGTCCATCGCGGAGACCAGCTCGTGGTCGGCCGGGAACTCCGCCGCGTCCGGCCAGTCGGTCAGGTGCACCGACCGCTCACCGGTCAGCCCGCGCCAGATCTCCTCGGCGGTCAGCGGCACCAGCGGCGCCACCACCCGGCACAGCGTCTCCAGCACCGTCGAGAGCGTGTCGAACGCGTCCGCGTCGCCGGCCCAGAACCGGTCCCGGGACCGGCGCACGTACCAGTTGGTCAGCGCGTCCAGGTAGGACCGCACGGTGGCGCACGCGCCGGAGATGTCGTACGCGTCCATCTGCGCGCCGACGGTCGCCACCAGCTCGTTCGTCTTCGCCAGCACGTACCGGTCGAGCACGTGCGTGGAGTCGGTACGGCGACGCGCGGTGTAGCCGTCGGCGTTGGCGTAGAGCGAGAAGAAGTACCAGACGTTCCACAACGGCAGCAGCACCTGGCGTACCGCGTCCCGGATCAGCGTCTCGGTGACCGCCATGTCGCCGCCGCGCAGCACCGGCGAGGACATCAGCATCCACCGCATCGCGTCCGACCCGTAGGAGTCGAACACGTGGTAGACGTCCGGGTAGTTGCGCAGGCTCTTGGACATCTTGCGTCCGTCCGAGCCGAGCAGGATGCCGTGGCTGAGGCAGTTGCGGAACGCCGGCCTGTCGAACAGCGCGGTGGCCAGCACGTGCATGGTGTAGAACCAGCCGCGGGTCTGCCCGATGTACTCGACGATGAAGTCACCCGGGTAGTGGTGCTCGAACCACTCGCGGTTCTCGAACGGGTAGTGCACCTGGGCGAACGGCATCGAGCCGGACTCGAACCAGCAGTCCAGCACCTCCGGCACCCGGCGCATCATCGACCTGCCCGTCGGGTCGTCCGGGTTGGGGCGGACCAGGTCGTCCACCGCCGGCCGGTGCAGGTCGGTCAGGCGTACGCCGAAGTCACGCTCGATGTCGGCGAGCGACCCGTACACGTCCACCCGCGGGTAGTTCGGGTCGTCGGAGCGCCACACCGGGATCGGCGAGCCCCAGAACCGGTTCCGGCTGATCGACCAGTCGCGGGCGTTCGCCAGCCACTTGCCGAACGAGCCGTCCTTGATGTGCCCGGGCGTCCAGTTGATCTGCTGGTTCAGCTCGACCATCCGGTCCTTGAACTTCGTCACCGCGACGAACCACGACGACACCGCCTTGTAGACCAGCGGGGTGTCGCAGCGCCAGCAGTGCGGGTACGAGTGGGTGTACGTGTCCTGCCGCAGCACCACCCCCCGCTCCTTCAGTTCCCGGATCACCGGCTTGTTCACGTCGAAGACCTGCTCGCCCTGGTACGGCGGCACCAGCGCGGTGAACCGGGTGTGGTCGTCCACGGTCACGATGGTGGGGATGCCGGCGGCGTTGCAGACGTTCTGGTCGTCCTCACCGAACGCCGGGGCGAGGTGGACGATCCCGGTGCCGTCCTCGGTGGTGACGAAGTCCGCGGCGAGCACCTGGTAGGCGTTCTCCCCGGCCGGCTCGACCAGGAAGTCGAACAGTGGCGTGTAGCGGCGTCCGGCCAGGTCGCGACCGCACACGGTGCCGACCTGCTCGTACCCCTCCAGCTCCTTGGCGTACGCGCCGAGGCGCGCCGCGCCGACGACGTAGCGCTCGCCGTCGCGTTCCAGCACGGCGTACTCGATGTCGGGGCCGACGGCGAGCGCCAGGTTCGACGGCAGCGTCCACGGCGTGGTGGTCCAGACGCCCAGCTTGACCGGCCCGCGCAGCAGCTCCGGCGCGTTCTCGTCGGCGGTCAGCCCGAACCAGACGGTGAGCGTCGGGTCGTGCCGGTCCCGGTAGACGTCGTCCATCCGGGTCTCGGTGTTCGACAGCGGGGTCTCGCACCGCCAGCAGTACGCCAGCACCCGGAAGCCCTCGTAGACCAGGCCCTTGTCGTGCAGGGTCTTGAAGGCCCACATGACGCTTTCCATGTAGTCCAGGTCGAGCGTCTTGTAGTCGTTGGCGAAGTCGACCCAGCGGGCCTGCCGGGTGACGTACCGCTCCCAGTCGTGGGTGAACTCCAGCACGGAGGCGCGGCAGGCGTCGTTGAACCGGGCCACGCCGAGGTCGAGGATCTCCGCCTTGCTGGTGATGCCGAGCTGCTTCTCGGCCACCACCTCGGCCGGCAGGCCGTGGCAGTCCCAGCCGAACCGGCGCTCGACGCGCCGCCCGCGCATGGTCTGGTAGCGCGGCACCACGTCCTTGACGTAGCCGGTGAACAGGTGGCCGTAGTGCGGCAGGCCGTTGGCGAACGGCGGGCCGTCGTAGAAGACGTACTCGTTCTCGCCGTCGCGGCCGGCGTCGCGGGCCTCGACTGACGCCTCGAAGGTCTTGTCGGCCGTCCAGTGCTCCAGCACCCGGCGCTCGACCGCGGGCAGGTCCGGGCTCGCCGGGACACCGGCGCCGGTCGGGTCGTGCAACGGATAGGCCATCGCCTGTCGCTCTCCCTCAGCAGCTCACTCGTCTGTGGTCTGCGAGGACGAGCCGAAGCCGGTACGCCGTGACCGGCGCCCGGGCGTGGCCCGCGGTACCACCCCGCTTGGCGGTCGAGGTGCGACCGCCCGCTCGTTGGCCGGCTGTGACGGGCCGTCCCGTCCGGTTCTACTGGGCCGGTCACCCGGCTGTTCTTCCGGAGGCTCACCGGTGATGGCCGGGTCGTCGCCTGTGCGTTCAAGCGTACTCGACCCCCCGCCCGCCGCGCCGCCGAGTATCTCCCGCCCCGCCTCTCCCCCGGCGATCATGAAGTTGACGGCGAAATCGGAGATCCACATCGCCGCCAACTTCATGATCAACGCAAGCAGACGGTCGGGCCGGGGGTCAGCGGTGGGACGGGGCCGGGAGGGTGGTGGTCCAGAGGGAGGCGCCGGAGCGGTCACGCAGGTGGACCGTCAGGGCCGCCGACGGGCCGTCGATGGTCACCTCGCCGAAGTGCTGGAAACCCTCGGCCGGTGAGGTGTTGGCGCGCGGCGGGGCGTGCACGAAGACCGCCTCCGGGCCGAACGTGCCGTCCAGCGCGTTCGGACCGAACGCGCCGGCGTGCGCCGGGCCGGAGACGAACTCCCAGAACGGGCTGAAGTCCCGCACCGCCGCGCGCGCCGGGTCGTAGTGGTGGGCGGCGGTGTAGTGCACGTCGGCGGTGAGGAACACCAGCCCGGTCACCCCGGCCCGGTGCGAGGCGCGCAGCACCTCGGCGAACTCCAGCTCCCGGCCGGCCGGCGCGCCGTGGTCGCCCTGCGCGACGCCCTCCTGCGCGGCGGACCCGTCCGGCACCACCACACCGATCGGCAGGTCGTTGGCGATCACCTTCCAGGTGGCGCGGGACGAGCGCAGCTCCCGGATCAGCCACTCCCGCTGCGCCCTGCCGAGCAGCCCGCGGTTGCGGTCGGCGTACGTGTTGCCGTCGTTCGGGTCCTTGTAGGTGCGCATGTCCAGCACGAACACGTCCAGCAGCGGCCCGTACGACAGCTTGCGGTACATCGGCCCGCCCGACGGCACCGGCAGCCACTCGTGGAACGCCTGCCGGGCCCGGGCGGCGAGCACGTCCACGCGCTTCTCGCCGTACCGGTCGTCGGTCAGGATCTCCCCCGGGTACCAGTTGTTCACCACCTCGTGGTCGTCCCACTGGTTGATCTGCGGCACCTGGGCGGCGAACGCCCGCAGGTGCTCGTCGAGCAGGTTGTACGCGAACTGCCCCCGGTACTCGGCCAGCGTCTCGGCCACCTTGCTCTTCTCCGGCGTCACCAGGTTGCGCCAGATCCGGCCGTCCGGCAGGACGACGCTCTCGGTCAGCGGGCCGTCGGCGTACACGGTGTCGCCGCTGCACAGGAAGAAGTCCGGGCGGCGCTCCCGCATGGCCCGGAAGATCGCCAGGCCGTCGAAGTCCGGGCTGATCCCCCAGCCCTGCCCGACGATGTCGCCGGTCCACACGAACCGCACGTCACGCCGCTGCTGCCGCCCGGGGGCGGTGGCGAACGAACCGGTCAGCGGCTCGCTGCACAGGCCGTGCCGGTCCAGGCTCTCCACCCGTACCCGGTAGTGCAGCCGCTCCCCCGCGGGCAGGCCGCGCAGGCGGACCTTGCCGGTGAAGTCGCCGGTGGGGTCGACCACCGGTCCGCGCACCAGGCGGGCGCCGCGCAGGTCCGGCCGCCGGCTCACCTCGACCAGCATCCGGCCGGGCCGGTCCGCGCGGGTCCAGACCAGCGCCGAGTCGGCGGTCACGTCGCCGCTCTGCACGCCGTGGGTGAGCAGCGGCCGGCCGTTCGGCCGCAGGCCGGGCGCGGCGGGCGCGCCGGGCGCGCCGAGCAGCGCGCCGCCGGCGACTCCGGCGCCGGCGACCAGGCCGGCGCGGAGCAGGGTACGTCGATCGATGTGCGTCATGGGTTCTCCCGGTGTCGGCAATGTCGCCAGCCCGGTCTACCGGCCGCAGGTGGCCGGGAACTCCGGTCGAGATGACCGGAACGTCAACGACTGTTGTCGGCCCGGCCATGACCACCGTCACACCGCCCGCGCGTCACGCCGCGCCCGCCCTGCCCCGTCCTGTGCGCGTACCCGAACCAACGAGGAGGCGGCGATGAGCCGGATGGACATGGCGGCGGTGGCCCCGGAGGCGTACCAGGCCGTGCTGGGCCTGGAGAAGTACGTCCGGGCGAACGTGGACCACACCGTGCTGGAGCTGGTGAAGCTACGGGCGTCGATGCTCAACGGCTGCGCGTTCTGCGTGGACATGCACAGCCGGGAGGCGCTGGGGGCCGGGGAGGACAGCCGCCGGCTGTTCGCGGTCGCGGCGTGGCGCGAGGCGCCGTTCTTCGACGAGCGGGAGCGGGCCGCGCTGGCCCTCACCGACGCGGTGACCCGCCTCGGCGAGCACGGCGTGCCGGACGACGTGTGGGACGCCGCGGCGAAGGTGTGGTCGGAGAAGGAGCTGGCCGACCTGGTGGTGGCGATCGCCACCATCAACGTGTGGAACCGGGTCGCGGTGACCTGCCGGACGCAGCCGCCGACCCGGTAACGCGCGCCCCCCGGGCACGGGCCGGTTCCTCTACAGTCGCCGGTGACACGCCGACGGGGGAGGAAACGTGCGTGCCCGACTGATGCCTGCTGCCCTGGTGGCGGCGGCCCTGCTCGCCGGTTGCGGCGCCGAGGCGCCGGTCACGCCCGCGACGGGGTCGCCGTCACCGTCGCCCAGCGCGACACCCGGACCGGAACACGAGGGTCCGGCGGTCCTGGCCTCGGTACGCCGCGCCGTCGGGCGTCTCGGCCCGGTCAAACGCGCCGAGTCGACGGAGAACGCGAGCGTGCTGCTCGGCCTGTGCGACAAGCCGATACCGATGGTCGGCGGCTACGGAAACCCGGTGACCGTCGGCTCCTTCTTCACCGTCCGCGCCGAGACCAGGCCCGTCGCCTACCGGGCCGGCGGGCAGCGCGGGGAGGCGATCGCCAAGGTCCGGGTGGTCGCGGCCCGGGAGCCCGACGCGACGCCGCCGCTGGTCGAGCAGGCATTCGAGACCGTACGCGGGACGAAGTGCACCGGCGGCGCCACGCACCTGCTCGGCGAACCGCACCTCGTGGTGGTCGGCTACCAGGGCGCCAGCGCCCCGGTGCGGGTGGCCGGCACGACAGGTGTCCTCGCCACGCTGACCGCCGAGAGCGACCGCCTGCAGTCCGGCGGCTGGTACCCGTTGATGGGCCACGCCCGGGTGATCGTCCGGCACCGGGGCTACCTGGTCGAGGCGAGTGTGCTGTGCGCCCGCCCGGCCCGCCCCGATGACCGGAAGGCGGTCGCCGCGGAGGCGCGTACCCGGGCGGTGGCCCTGGCGGAGCGGATCGTGCGGGAGCTCGGCGCGCTGCCGGCCGCGCCGACGCCCGGGGTGTGACGAGCCGGCGGCGGCCCGCCGGCCGCCGCCGGAACCGCTCAGGCCAGCTCGGGGAACCAGAGCGCGATCTCGCGCTTGGCGCTGTCCGCCGAGTCGGAGGCGTGCACCAGGTTCTCCCGGTTCGACAGCGACAGGTCGCCCCGGATCGTGCCGGCGGCGGCCTTGCGACCGTCGGTGCTGCCGATCATCGCGCGCACCACCTCGATCACCTGGTCGCCGGAGAGCACCAGCGCCACCAGCGGGCCGCTGGTCATGAACGTCTTCAGCGGCGGGTAGAACGGCTTGTCGACGTGCTCGGCGTAGTGCTGGTCGGCGAAGTCGCCGTCCATGCTCCGGCTCACCATCGCGTCGATCCGCAGGCCCTTGCGCTCGAAACGGGACAGGATCTCGCCCACCAGACCGCGGCGCACCGCGTCGGGCTTGATCAGTACGAGCGTCCGCTCGTCCGGGCTGCTGCTGGACACGCTGGTTTCCTCCTGCGCACTCAAACGGGGTCAGCTGGGTACGGTCAGCGTAGCGACCCGGTCCCGGCGCCGGTGCGGCGGCTGCGTCTTCCCTGGCCCGCCGTGGCGGCCTAGCCTGGCCCTGGAACCCCTGGGAGGTCCACTGTGGCGAATGGCGGGAACCGCACGATCGCGCCGGTACGCAAACTGATCGGCGTGGTGCTGGGCACCGTCGCCACCTTCGTGACGGTGTTCGGGCTGGGCATGACCAGCTGGGCCATCGTGGCGCTCGGCGTCGCGCTGCTGGTGCTGGCGATCGCGCTGGCCACGGTACGCGGCGGCGGCCGTACCTGGGTGATCGGGCTGGGCCACGTGCACAGCGCCTCCGAACCACCCACCCAGTACGCGTTCGGCCGCTGCGAGCTGCAGCTGGTGATCGACGCTCCCGGCCTGCCGCCCCGCTCCAAGAAGATCATCGAGCCTCGGGTGCCGGTCGCGAAGTGGCCCTCGCTGGGTCAGGCGCTGCCGGTCCGGGTGGCGCTTGACGACCAGCGGCACGTACGCGTCCTCTGGGACGAGGTGCCCACCCACGCCGAGACCGCCGCCGCGGTGGCCGACCTGCCGCCCGAGTACGACACCCCGGACCCGCTGGACGAGCCGCTGATCGCGCAGGAGGCGCCGCCGTGGGCCGGGCGCGCGCCCGAGGACGACTTCCGCGACGACTACCCGCCCGCGCCGGAGGAGTACCTGGACGACGTCCCGCCCCGGGCCGAGGAGCGCGAGCCGGTGGTGCTCCACCAGAGCCCCAGTGGCCGGATGGTGCTGGAAGGGCAACTTGTCGAACCGGCCACCGCCGGCCCGCTCCCCCGCCGCGCCCCGGCACCCCGCGCCCCGGCCGAGGAGCCGATCGGCGCCCCGGAACCCGACAGCACGCGCGCCGCCGACACCGTGCCCGTGGAGACCGTGTCCGACCCGATCGACGTGCCGCTGGACGACCCCTCCGACGCGCCCCGGCGCTCCGACACTCCGCCCACCGCCGAGGAACTGGACGAGGCCATCTTCGGCCCGGCCGGCTCGTCCGGGACGCCAGACGCGGCCGAGCCGGACGAGCTGGGCAGCCCGATCAGCGGCGTCGGCATCACCCTGCTCGTCACCGACCTGGACCGGTCCCTCGGCTTCTACCGCGAACTCGGCTTCGACGAGCTGGACCGGGGCGAGGGCAACGCGGTGCTCTCCTCCGGGCCGACCCGGCTGGTGCTGCGCCGGGTCACCGGCGCCGCCCCGATCAGCCGCCGCCTGGTGCACGTCAACCTGGAGGTGGACGACATCCAGGGCGCGTACGAGCGGCTGCGCGAATCCGGCGTCCGGTTCACGTACGCGCCGCGCGTGGTCAACCGGGGCACCAAGCTGGAGGTGTGGGCGGCGGCCTTCCGCGACCCCGACGGCCACGGCGTAGCCCTGACCCAGTGGCGCTCCCTCGCCGACGCCTGAGGTGTAAGGAAGGGCCCCCTATTAACGCCTCAGGTAGAGGAAGGGGCCCTTCTTAACACGCGGAACCGCGCCGCGCCGAGGCGCAGCGCTCAGCCGAGGATGACCCGCCGCACGTGCAGCGCGTACGCCCACACCAGCGCGAACATCACCCCGAGCGCGAACAACGACCAGTGCAGCAGCCCGGAGAGCAGCAGCAGACCCTGGAGCACGGTGCCGGCGTGCCACGCCCACGGGCGGCGCATCATTCCGGCCAGCACCACGCAGGCGACCGCCAGCGCCACGATCGCGCCGATCGCCGCGCCGCTCAGGTCACCGCCGACGACCCGGATCGGCTGGATGGCCAGCAGCAGCACCAGCGCCTCCAGCGCCATAGTGCCGGCGCCCAGCCCGCGTACCGCCTTGTCCGGATTCCGCAGGCCGGACCGGCGCACGCCGGTCGGTGCCTGGCCCTCCGACGCGTCGCCGGCCGCCGGTTCAGCGCCCGCGGCGTGCTCAGCGCCGGCGGACCGCTCAGCGCCGGCTGCCTGCTGCGGGCCGGCCGACTGGGCGTCCGGACCCTGCTGCGGGCCGGTCATCGCTTGAGCAGCCGGCGGGCGTCGGCCACTGTCACCACCGATCCGGTGATCAGTACGCCCACCCCGGCCAGCTCGCCCGGCACGTCGGACTCGGCCTCCGCCACCGCCGCCTCGATGGCGTCGGGCATCTCCCGGGTCGCCTGCACCCGTTCCGGCCCGAAGATCTCCCGCGCCAGCGCGGCCAGCTCGTCCACCGGCATCGCCCGGGCCGAGCTGTTCTCCGCCACCACGATCGAGTCGAGGACCGGTTCGAGCAGTTCGAGCAGGCTCGCCGCGTCCTTGTCGCCGAGCACCGCCAGCACACCGACGAGCTTGCTGAACGCGAACTCCTCCTGCACCGCGGCCACTGTCGCGGCCATGCCGTGCGGGTTGTGCGCGCCGTCGAGCAGCACCGTCGGGGCGCTACGCACCCGCTCCAGCCGACCCGGGGAGCTGGTCGCGGCGAAGCCCTCGCGGACCGCCTCGATGTCGAGCTGCCGCCGGGCCCCGGCGCCGAGGAACGCCTCCACGGCGGCCAGCGCCACCGCGGCGTTCTGCGCCTGGTGCGCGCCGTGCAGCGGGACGAAGATCTCCTCGTACACTCCGCCCAGGCCCTGGATGGTCAGCATCTGGCCGCCGACGGCGACCGCCCGGCGGAGTACGCCGAACTCGGCGCCCTCGCGTGCGACCGTGGCGTTGACCTCGGCGCAGCGCTCCAGGATCGGGCGGGCCGCCTCTTCCTCCTGCGCCGCGGCGATCACCGTGGCGCCGGGGTGGATGATGCCCGCTTTGTGCAGCGCGATGTCCTCGATGGTGTCGCCGAGCCACTCGGTGTGGTCCAGCCCGATCGGGGTGATCACGGCGACGCCGGCCTGGAGCACGTTCGTCGCGTCCTCCGCGCCGCCGAGACCGACCTCCACCACGGCCACGTCGACAGGGGCGTCGGCGAACGTGGCGAACGCCAGCGCCGTGGTCATGTCGAAGTACGTCAGCGGCTCGGCGAACCGCTGGTCGACCAGCTCGGCCAGCGGCGCGATCTCGCGGTACGTGGCCACGAACCGTTCCTCGCCCACCGCCTCGCCGTCCAGGCTGATCCGCTCCCGCACGGTGTCCAGGTGCGGGCTGGTGTAGCGGCCGGTGTGCAGCCCGAACGCCCGCAGCAGCGAGTCGATCATCCGGGCCGTCGAGGTCTTGCCGTTGGTGCCGGTCAGGTGGATCGACGGGTACGCCCGCTGCGGGCTGCCGAGCAGGTCGAGCAGGGTCTCGATCTTCTCCAGCTCGAAGTGCATCCGGGTGAAGCCGCGCGCGTTGAGCGCGGCCTCCACCTCGGCGAACGCGGTGCGGTCGGTGCGGTCGGTGCGGTCACTCACGAGGGAAGCGCCTCCAGGGCGGCGTCGATGCGGACCAGGTCCGCCTCGGCCACCGCCAGCCGTTCGCGGATCTTCGCCACCACCGGCTCGGGCGCCTTGCCGACGAACGCCGGATTGTCCAGCTTCGCCCGCGCCTGGGTGGCCTCCTTCTCGGCCGCCGCCCGGTCCTTGGTGAGCCGGGCGCGCTCGGCGGCCACGTCGATCGAGCCACGGGTGTCCAGCGCGACGCTCACCGCGCCGGGCATGGCCAGCGTGGCGCTGGCCTGGAAGTCGTCGCCGGGCGCGTCGAGCCGGGCCAGCGAGCGGACCAGCGGCTCGTGCGCCGCGATGCCCGCGCCGGCCAGCCCGTCGAGCCGGGCGGCGACCCGCTGGGTCGGCCGCAGCCCCTGGTCCGAGCGGAACCGCCGGACCTCGGTCACCACGCGCTGAAGCGTGGCGACCTCGCCCTCCGCGGCGTCGTCGATCAGGGTACGGTCGGCGACCGGCCAGGACGCCGTCAGCACGGTCTCGCCGCCGCTGAGCGCGGACCACAGCTCGTCGGTGACGAACGGGATGACCGGGTGCAGCAGCCGCAGGAGCTGGTCCAGCACGTGTCCGAGCACCCGACGGGTGGCGTCGGCAGCCGGCCCGCCCTCGGCGAGCACCGACTTGCTCAGCTCCACGTACCAGTCGCAGACGTCGTCCCAGGCGAAGTGGTAGAGCAGGTCACAGACCTTGGCGAACTCGTACGCCTCGAACTGCTCGTCCACCTCGGCGGTGACGTGCGCCAGCCGGGACAGGATCCACCTGTCGACAGTGGAGAGGTCGGCGGCGTCCGGCAGCGGGCCGCCGGTGTGCGCGCCGTTGAGCAGCGCGAACCGGGTGGCGTTCCAGAGCTTGTTGCAGAAGTTGCGGGAGCCCTGACACCACTCCTCGCTGACCGGCACGTCCTGACCGGGGTTCGCGCCCCGGGCCAGCGTGAACCGGGTCGCGTCGGCGCCGAAGCGGTCGATCCAGTCCAGCGGGTCCACCACGTTGCCGAACGACTTCGACATCTTCTTGCCGTGCTCGTCGCGGACCATGCCGTGCAGCGCCACCACGTCGAACGGCTGCACGCCGTCCATCGCGTACAGGCCGAACATCATCATCCGGGCGACCCAGAAGAACAGGATGTCGTAGCCGGTGACCAGCACGCTGGTCGGGTAGAACTTCGCCAGGTCCGGGGTGCGCTCCGGCCAGCCGAGCGTGGAGAACGGCCACAGGCCGCTGGAGAACCAGGTGTCCAGCACGTCCTCGTCCTGCCGCCAGCCCTCGCCGGACGGCGGCTCCTCGTCCGGGCCGACGCAGACGATCTCGCCGTCCGGGCCGTACCAGACGGGGATGCGGTGGCCCCACCACAGCTGGCGGGAGATGCACCAGTCGTGCATGTTGTCGACCCAGGCGAAGTAGCGCTTGGCCAGCTCGGCCGGCTCGATCGCCACCCGGCCGTCGCGCACCGCGTCGCCGGCGGCCTTCGCGAGCGGCCCGGTGTTCACGAACCACTGCAGCGACAGCCGCGGCTCGACAGTCGTCTTGCAGCGCGAGCAGTGCCCCACCGCATGCAGGTACGGCCGCTTCTCGGCCACGATCCGGCCCTGCTCGCGCAGCGCCGCGACGATCGCCGGGCGGGCCTCGTACCGGTCCAGGCCCTCGAACGGGCCGGGCGCCGTGATGATTCCGCGCTCGTCCATGATCGTCAGCGACGGCAGGTCGTGCCGCTGGCCGATCTCGAAGTCGTTCGGGTCGTGCGCCGGGGTCACCTTGACCATGCCGGTGCCGAAGCTCGGGTCCACGTGCTCGTCGGCGACGATCGGGATCCGCCGGTCGGTCAGCGGCAGCTCCACCTCGGTGCCGATGAGGTGCCGGTACCGCTCGTCGTCCGGGTGCACGGCCACCGCGGTATCACCGAGCATCGTCTCGGCGCGCGTGGTGGCCACCACCACCTCGTCGCCGTAGCGGATCGAGACCAGCTCACCCTCGTCGTCGGTGTGCTCCACCTCGATGTCGGACAGCGCGGTGAGGCAGCGCGGGCACCAGTTGATGATCCGGTTGGCCCGGTAGATGAGCCCGTCGTCGAAGAGCTTCTTGAACATGGTCTGCACGGCCCGGGACAGGCCCTCGTCCATGGTGAAACGCTCGCGGTCCCAGTCGACCGCGTCGCCCAGCCGGCGCATCTGGCCCAGGATCGCGCCGCCGGACTCGGCCTTCCACTGCCAGACCCGCTCGACGAACTTCTCCCGGCCGAGGTCGTGGCGGGACAACCCTTCACCGGCGAGCTGCCGCTCGACCAGGTTCTGGGTGGCGATGCCGGCGTGGTCCATGCCCGGCAGCCACAGCGCCTCGTACCCCTGCATCTTCTTGCGCCGGGTGAGCGCGTCCATGAGCGTGTGCTCGAACGCGTGCCCCATGTGCAGCGAGCCGGTGACGTTGGGCGGCGGGATGACGATGGTGAACGGCGGCTTGTCGCTGTCCGCCGACGCCCGGAAGTGGCCGCCGGCTACCCACTGCTCGTACCGTCGCTGCTCTACCTCGCCGGGCTGGTACTGGCCGGCGAGGGTCGGGGCGTCGGGGCGTCGGGCATCCAGTCTCTCGGTCACCCTGAAAGTCTACGGAGCGCTTTCGAGGACCTGACGTGCGCCACCGGTGATTCGCGTACGGTGGCGGTCATGTCCGACGCGCATCTCACCGAGCGCCCGGTCGACGGGGGTTCCGATCCGGTCGAGCTGACCGAAGAGCCGATCGAGCTGAGCCGCCGCGACCCCGCGCAGGAGCCCGAACGCCGCCCTGTCTCGCGGCGCCGGAAGATCATCCTGGCCGCGCTGCTCGTGGCCGGCCTGGCCGGCGCCGGCATGCTCGGGCTGGGCGGGTGGCGCGTGCTCCAGCAGAAGGACACCACTCTCGGCCAGCCGGCCGAGGTGGCCGGGCTGGTACGGGACGACAGCGATCGGGCCCGCAGCACCGCCGACTACCTGCGCGACGGGCTCGCAGCCGACATCGAGCTGGACCGCGGCTACGGCGCCGTCTACTCCGACCGCGCGGACGCCAAGCGCTCGGTGCTGCTGTTCGGCGGCACGACGCTGCTCTGGCAGCCCGAACGCGACCTGGACACCCTGTTCGGCCTGATGGCCGACGAGACCGGCCGGGTGGCGGGCCTGCGCGAGGTGGACGCCGGCCGCCTGGGTGGCGTGATGAAGTGCGGTACGACAAGCGGCGACGGCGGTGACTTCGCGGTGTGCGGGTGGGCCGACCACGGCAGCGTGGTGATGGGCATGTTCCCCGGCCGGACGGTCGACGCCGCCGCGGCCCTGTTCCGCGAGATCCGAGAGTCCGTCCAGACCCGCTGAGCCGCAACCTTGCCGGCTGCCCGTCCGCGCCGGTACGGCAAGGTGGATCGCGTCCGCCTTGCCCCCGTCCCCGCCACATCGCCGTAGTGGCGTCACCTGTCCCCCTCCCTCGAGACCGCTGGCGGCCAATGGCGGGCAATGGCGGGCAATGGCGGCCCGGCCCGCCAGTTCGGGGAGGTGGCTACATTCCGGGCACTCCGTTGCCGCCACTTCGCCGTGGTGGTGGCCCGGTTCGCCAGTTCGGCGAAGTGGCGGGTCCAGGCACTCCGCTGCCACCGCTCCGGCGTAGTGGCGACCGGCCCACCATCTCGGGGAAGTGGCGAGGACCGGGGCACTCCGTTGCCGCCACGTCGGGGAACTGGTGACTGATTCGCCAGTTCGGGGAGGTGGCTGGATCCGAGGCACTCCGATGCCGCCACTTCGGGCAACTGGTGACCGGTTCGCCAGCTCGGGGAGGTGGCTGGATCCGAGGCACTCCGATGCCGCCACTTCGGGCAACTGGTGACGGGTTCGCCAGCTCGGCGAAGTGGCAGTGGACCGGTGCACGCCGTTGCCACCACTTCGGCGAACTGGCCACTGGCTCGCCAACTCGGCGAAGTGGCTAGGACCGGGGCACTCCGATGCCACCACTTCGGGGAACTGGTGACCAGCTCGCCAGCTCGGGGAGGTGGCTAGGACCGGGCCACTCTGTTGCCGCTACTCCAGGGGGTGGCGGCCCGGTCCGGCAGTTCGGCGAAGTGGCGGTGGACCGGTGCACTCCGTTGCCACCATTTCGGGGAACTGGTGGCCGGTCCGTCAGTTCGGGGAAGTGGCTGGGTTGGCAGCACGTCGTTGCAACCACTTCGGCGTAGTAGCGATCGACCCGCCAGTTCGGGGAGGTGGTTGCATCCGGGGCACTCTGATGCCGAACTCTGAATGCCGCCACGTCAGAGAACTGGTGGGGCCGGCGTCCAGGAAGGGTTGGGTGGCCGGTCTTTTGGGGGGAATGCGTTTCAGGGCCACCCCGGTGTGGGGTGGCCCTGAAACGAATGATTGTCCGGCGGTGTCCTACTCTCCCACACCCTCCCGAGTGCAGTACCATCGGCGCTGGAGGGCTTAGCTTCCGGGTTCGGAATGTTACCGGGCGTTTCCCCTCCGCCATGACCGCCGTAACTCTATGAACATGTCAACCAACCCGCAACATGGGTGGTGTTTGTTCAGAGTTGCACAGTGGACGCGTAGCAGCTTAGTAGTCAAGTCCTCGGCCTATTAGTACCGGTCAACTGAACCCGTTACCGGGCTTACATTTCCGGCCTATCAACCCAGTCGTCTAGCTGGGGGCCTTACCCCACAAATGTGGGTGGGATACCTCATCTTGAAGCGAGCTTCCCGCTTAGATGCTTTCAGCGGTTATCCCTTCCGAACGTAGCTAACCAGCCGTGCCCCTGGCGGGACAACTGGCACACCAGAGGTTCGTCCGTCCCGGTCCTCTCGTACTAGGGACAGCCCTTCTCAAGTATCCTACGCGCACGGCGGATAGGGACCGAACTGTCTCACGACGTTCTAAACCCAGCTCGCGTACCGCTTTAATGGGCGAACAGCCCAACCCTTGGGACCTGCTACAGCCCCAGGATGCGACGAGCCGACATCGAGGTGCCAAACCATCCCGTCGATATGGACTCTTGGGGAAGATCAGCCTGTTATCCCCGGGGTACCTTTTATCCGTTGAGCGACACCGCTTCCACATGCCAGTGCCGGATCACTAGTCCCGACTTTCGTCCCTGCTCGACCTGTCAGTCTCACAGTCAAGCTCCCTTGTGCACTTGCACTCAACACCTGATTGCCAACCAGGCTGAGGGAACCTTTGGGCGCCTCCGTTACCCTTTAGGAGGCAACCGCCCCAGTTAAACTACCCACCAGACACTGTCCCTGAACCGGATAACGGTCCGAAGTTAGATACCCAAATCAACCAGAGTGGTATTTCAAGATTGCCTCCACCCATACTGGCGTATGGACTTCACCGGCTCCCACCTATCCTACACAAGCTAATTCAGATACCAATGTCAAGCTATAGTAAAGGTCCCGGGGTCTTTCCGTCCTGCCGCGCGTAACGAGCATCTTTACTCGTAATGCAATTTCGCCGGGCCTGTGGTTGAGACAGTGGGGAAGTCGTTACGCCATTCGTGCAGGTCGGAACTTACCCGACAAGGAATTTCGCTACCTTAGGATGGTTATAGTTACCACCGCCGTTTACTGGCGCTTAAGTTCTCCGCTTCGCCCCGAAGAGCTAACAGGTCCCCTTAACGTTCCAGCACCGGGCAGGCGTCAGTCCATATACATCGAATTACTTCTTCGCATGGACCTGTGTTTTTAGTAAACAGTCGCTTCCCCCTGCTCTCTGCGGCCATACAACGCTCCACCCGCGTGGGGCTTCACGTCTCCGGCCCCCCTTCTCCCTAAGTTACGGGGGCAATTTGCCGAGTTCCTTAACCACAGTTCGCCCGATCGCCTCGGTATTCTCTACCTGACCACCTGTGTCGGTTTGGGGTACGGGCCGCTAAGAACTCGCTAGAGGCTTTTCTCGGCAGCATAGGATCACTGACTTCACCTGAATCGGCTCGGCATCACGTCTCAGCCTCCATGTGTCGCGGATTTGCCTACGACACGGCCTACACGCTTACCCCGGCACAACCACCGGCCGGGCTCAGCTACCTTCCTGCGTCACCCCATCGCTTGACTACTACCCGCCAGGTTCCCACGCTCCCCACCATTGGTCCGAAGACCGCCGGCAGTTCGGGTGGTTAGCACAACGAGGTTCGTCAGGGTCGCTCTTTCGCGGGTACGGGAATATCAACCCGTTGTCCATCGACTACGCCTCTCGGCCTCGCCTTAGGTCCCGACTCACCCAGGGCGGATTAGCCTGGCCCTGGAACCCTTGGTCATCCGGCGGAAGGGTTTCTCACCCTTCTTTCGCTACTCATGCCTGCATTCTCACTCGTGCCGCGTCCACAACTGGGTCACCCCGCTGCTTCACCCCCGGCACGACGCTCCCCTACCCATCCACACACCTGCATACCCCATCAAGGAGGCACGAAGTTAAAATGTGAATGCCACAGCTTCGGCGGTGTGCTTGAGCCCCGCTACATTGTCGGCGCGGAACCACTTGACCAGTGAGCTATTACGCACTCTTTAAAGGGTGGCTGCTTCTAAGCCAACCTCCTGGTTGTCTATGCGACCCCACATCCTTTTCCACTTAGCACACGCTTAGGGGCCTTAGCTGGTGATCTGGGCTGTTTCCCTCTCGACTACGAAGCTTATCCCCCGCAGTCTCACTGCCGCGCTCTCACTTACCGGCATTCGGAGTTTGGCTGATTTCGGTAAGCTTGTGGGCCCCCTAGACCATCCAGTGCTCTACCTCCGGCAAGAAACACGCGACGCTGCACCTAAATGCATTTCGGGGAGAACCAGCTATCACGGAGTTTGATTGGCCTTTCACCCCTAACCACAGGTCATCCCCCAACTTTTCAACGTTGGTGGGTTCGGCCCTCCACGCGGTCTTACCCGCGCTTCAGCCTGCCCATGGCTAGATCACTCCGCTTCGGGTCTAGAGCATGCGACTAAAAACGCCCTATTCAGACTCGCTTTCGCTACGGCTCCCCCACACGGGTTAACCTCGCCACATGCCACTAACTCGCAGGCTCATTCTTCAAAAGGCACGCCGTCACCCCGCAAGGCTCCGACGGATTGTAGGCGAACGGTTTCAGGTACTATTTCACTCCCCTCCCGGGGTACTTTTCACCATTCCCTCACGGTACTTGTCCGCTATCGGTCACCAGGAAGTATTTAGGCTTACCAGGTGGTCCTGGCAGATTCACGGCAGATTTCAGGAGTCCGCCGCTACTCGGGAACACCCACAGAAGACCAGCAGCTTTCACCTACCGGACTATCACCGTCTACGGTCAGCCATTCCAGACTGTTCGACTAGCCACTAGCTTTGTAACTCCTCGAATGCGTGTCAGCACACTCAGCAGGGTCCCACAACCCCGACCACGCAACCCCTGACAGGTATCACACGCAGCCGGTTTAGCCTCAATCCGCTTTCGCTCGCCACTACTCACGGAATCACTATTTGTTTTCTCTTCCTACGGGTACTGAGATGTTTCACTTCCCCGCGTTCCCCCCACACACCCTATGTGTTCAGGTGCGGGTGACATCACATGACTGATGCCGGGTTTCCCCATTCGGACACCCTGGGATCACAGCTTGGTTGACAGCTCCCCCAGGCCTATCGCGGCCTCCCACGTCCTTCATCGGCTCCTGGTGCCAAGGCATCCACCGTTCGCCCTTGACAACTTGACCACAAAGATGCTCGCGTCCACTGTGCAATTCTCAACAAACAACCAACCCACAACCCACAGCCCCACACCTACAACCACCACGTGGTCACGGTTTGCGAGACCAGGCCATGCCTGGCGCCTCCGCCCCCGGGACCATCGTCCACCAGGGGCATCTCAAGGCTCTGAAACAACAACCACTCGGGTTGTTCCTTCAGGACCCAACAGGGTGCTTACATCCTTCACCAGCCGCACCAGGTTCTCGTTCCCACCACCCCGAAGAGCAGCTGTACTAGAGGAACCAGGCCGTTGCCGGCGCCGAACTTGCCAGTGTCTCCGCCATTGAGCACCCCACCACCACATTCGGGCGGTGCGGGCTCCATACCACCTTTCGGTGGATGGTGCTCCTTAGAAAGGAGGTGATCCAGCCGCACCTTCCGGTACGGCTACCTTGTTACGACTTCGTCCCAATCGCCAGCCCCACCTTCGACGGCTCCCTCCACAAGGGTTGGGCCACCGGCTTCGGGTGTTGCCGACTTTCGTGACGTGACGGGCGGTGTGTACAAGGCCCGGGAACGTATTCACCGCAGCGTTGCTGATCTGCGATTACTAGCGACTCCGACTTCACGGGGTCGAGTTGCAGACCCCGATCCGAACTGAGACCGGCTTTTTGGGATTCGCTCCACCTCACGGTATCGCAGCCCATTGTACCGGCCATTGTAGCATGCGTGAAGCCCTGGACATAAGGGGCATGATGACTTGACGTCATCCCCACCTTCCTCCGAGTTGACCCCGGCAGTCTTCGATGAGTCCCCGCCATAACGCGCTGGCAACATCGAACGAGGGTTGCGCTCGTTGCGGGACTTAACCCAACATCTCACGACACGAGCTGACGACAGCCATGCACCACCTGTGACCGCCCCCGAAGGACCTGCCATCTCTGACAGTTTTGCGGCCATGTCAAACCCAGGTAAGGTTCTTCGCGTTGCATCGAATTAATCCGCATGCTCCGCCGCTTGTGCGGGCCCCCGTCAATTCCTTTGAGTTTTAGCCTTGCGGCCGTACTCCCCAGGCGGGGCGCTTAATGCGTTAGCTGCGGCACAGGGAACCGGAGAGGCCCCCCACACCTAGCGCCCAACGTTTACAGCGTGGACTACCAGGGTATCTAATCCTGTTCGCTCCCCACGCTTTCGCTCCTCAGCGTCAGTATCGGCCCAGAGACCCGCCTTCGCCACCGGTGTTCCTCCTGATATCTGCGCATTTCACCGCTACACCAGGAATTCCAGTCTCCCCTACCGAACTCTAGCCTGCCCGTATCGACCGCAGGCTTGGGGTTGAGCCCCAAGTTTTCACGGTCGACGCGACAAGCCGCCTACGAGCTCTTTACGCCCAATAAATCCGGACAACGCTCGCGCCCTACGTCTTACCGCGGCTGCTGGCACGTAGTTGGCCGGCGCTTCTTCTGCAGGTACCGTCACTTACGCTTCGTCCCTGCTGAAAGAGGTTTACAACCCGAAGGCCGTCATCCCTCACGCGGCGTCGCTGCATCAGGCTTCCGCCCATTGTGCAATATTCCCCACTGCTGCCTCCCGTAGGAGTCTGGGCCGTGTCTCAGTCCCAGTGTGGCCGGTCGCCCTCTCAGGCCGGCTACCCGTCGTCGCCTTGGTAGGCCATCACCCCACCAACAAGCTGATAGGCCGCGAGCCCATCCCAAGCCGAAAAACTTTCCACCAAACACCATGCGGTGCAAGGTCATATTCGGTATTAGCCCCGGTTTCCCGGGGTTATCCCAAAGCCTGGGGCAGGTTGCTCACGTGTTACTCACCCGTTCGCCGCTCGAGTACCCCGAAGGGCCTTTCCGCTCGACTTGCATGTGTTAAGCACGCCGCCAGCGTTCGTCCTGAGCCAGGATCAAACTCTCCAACAAAAACTTGTCGAACAGCAATCAACCTGGCAACAAAAAGTGTTGCCAAAGGAATCCCAACCAGCAACCATCCTCAAAAAGAACAGCCACCAGTCCGGGGTATAAACAATTTGGCACTGGCTTTACAAGCACCCTGTTGAGTTCTCAAAGAACAACCACACACCAACCAGAAACCCCGCACCGCGGAGCCCCCGTTTGGGGCAACCTCTCCAACCTACTCGGTCTCACGTTCGTCGTCAACCTCGTGTTTGAGGTGATCAACTTGGTTCGACCAGACCCACGCTGACGCTCGCCGTTTCCGGCGTTCGTGGCTCTCGTGGGTTTCGGCGGACCGGCCGGCGTCGCTCTCGCGACCACCCGCCCGGCTCCCTGCCGGCTTTCGAACTCTACCCGGTCGGCTTCGCCTTCGCAACTCCGTGCCCGGAGTGTCGAGCACCGCCCGAATCTCAGTCTGGCTCGGCGTTGCCGCCACCAGCCTGGCGCCCGTTCTCGGCCGGTTTGCCCGGCCTCCCGCGTGCAGAGAGAAAGTTACGCGGACCGGCCCTGGAAGGCAAATCAATGATCGTCATTGGCCGAGCGGAGCGAGCAGAGCCGAAGCCGGCCGGAAAGCACCCGGGGAAGGGATCCCCCGGCGGTGGTCCCGTGTCAGAGTGGTCCGCATGGATGATCCGTCCCGGTTCCCGGCACTCGCCGAGGAGGCTGTGCTCGGCCTCCTGCTGCCGTTCTGGCAGCTGGTGATCGGGGCCTGCGTGCTCGCCGTCCTACTGCTATCGGTCAAGCGCCTGGCCCGGCGCGGCCCCTCCCGGATGACCACCGCCCTGCTGGTCACGGCGGCGGCGATCGCCGGAATCGCGGCCCTGGGCCTGCTCTTCGGGGGCTGACCGCGGTCAGAGCCGGCGGTTGGCCAGGCTGGGCAGCTCGGCGCGGATGGTCCGCAGCCGCTCCAGGTCGATGTCGGTGACCGTCAGTCCCGGGCCGTCGGCGACCTGGCTCAGCACCGTCCCCCACGGATCCACCACCATGCTCCGGCCGAAGCACGTCCGGCCCGGGTCGTGGTCGCCGGTCTGACCCGCCGCCGCCACGAAGCACTGGTTCTCGATCGCCCGCGCCCGCAGCAGCACCTCCCAGTGGTCCCGCCCGGTGTGCATCATGAACGCCGCCGGCACGACGAGCAGTTCGGCGCCGCCGTCGGTCGCGAGCTGCCGGTACAACTCGGGGAATCGCAGGTCGTAACAGATGGACAGGCCCACCCGGAGTCCCTCGACGTCGACAACCACAGGCTTCTCGCCGGGCGCGACGGTTGCCGACTCCCGGTAGGAGACGCGGCCGGGGATCTCCACGTCGTACAGATGGATCTTGCGGTAGGTGGCGGCGAGCGCGCCCTCGCGGTCGAAGACCAGCGAGGTGTTCCAGGTGTGCGCCGCGTCCGGCCCGGCCTCGTGGAACGAGCCGGCGATCACCCACATGCCGAGCCGCCGGGCGACCTCGGCGAAGAACCGCCCCACCTCGCCGTCGACCGGCTCCGCCGGGGGCATCCGGTCGTCGGGACCGAGGTAGTCGACGTACTCCGGGAGGAGGGCGAGATCGGCGCCGGCCGCCGCGGCCCTGACCAGCAGGGCCTCGGCGGCGGCGAGGTTCGCCGCCCGGTTGTCGCGGGCGTTGAGCTGGCAGACGGCGACGCGCATGACCCGAGGGTACGGGGCGGAAGCGGGCGGACGACAGGGCTCAGACGCTGGACAGCACGAGCGCTGCGGCGGCGAAGCCGAGCCCGGCCAGTTGCACCGGCCGGAGCCGTTCCCGGTCGACGGCGAGCGCGAGCAGGACGGTGCTCGCCGGGTAGAGCGAGGCGATGGCGGCGACCACGCTCAGGTGACCGCGCCCGGCGGCGGCGAGGAAGAGCGCGTTCGCTGCCGAGTCGAGCAGGCCGGCGGCCGCGGCCCAGCCGAGCACCCGCCGCCCGAGGCGCAGGCGGGTGCCGGTACGCGCGGCGAGGGCGAGGCCGAACGCGACGGAGCTGACGCGTACCGCCAGCACTGGCCACATGCCGGCGCTCTCGTCGGCCTGGCCGAGCAGGGCGAAGAAGACGCCGAAGAGCAGTCCCGCGGCGAGCGCCATGGCCAGGACGCGGCCGGAGACGCGGCGCGCGGCGCCGCGCTCCCCCAGGCTGACCAGCGCGATGGCGACCACGGCGAGCCCCGCGCCGCCCAGCGCCACGGCGCCCGGGGAGTGGGCGAGGACCAGGCCGGCGACGATCGGCACGATCGCCGCGGTGATCGCGGTGACCGGCGCGACGACGGCCATGACGCCGGTGGCCAGCGCCCGGTAGAGCAGCATGACGCCGCCCGCGCCCGCCACCCCGGCCAGCAGTCCCCAGCCCAGGTCGAGCGCGCTCGGGGTGCCGGGCACGACGAGTACGAGCCCGACAAGCAGCGGAATGCTGAGGATCTGCGACACGACGGTGACGGCGATCGGATCGGCCCATCGGGACGCCTTGCCGCCGGAGAAGTCGGCAGTGCCGAAGGCGAGCGCCGAGACGGCGGCGAGGACAATGGGGAGCACCCCGCAGTCGTACCACAATAGTGACCGTGAAGGACAGTGTGATGACCGACGCAAGCGACCGGGTCGGCGCGGTGACCTCAGCGGTCGCCCGCCAGGTACGTGAGTTGCGAGCCGCCCGCAGCTGGTCGTTCGAGGAACTGGCCGGCCGGTCCGGCGTCAGCAAGGGCATGCTCGTGCAGATCGAGGGCGCCCGCACCAACCCGAGCATCGGCACGCTCTGCCGGGTCGCCGACGCGTTCGGCGTCAGCATCGCCCGGCTCCTGGAGCCGGCCGAGGAGAGCACGGTACGGATCAGCGCGGCCGACGACGCGCCGGTGCTGTGGCGCGGCCCGCACGGCGGCCTGGCGCGGCTGCTCAGTGGTCTCGGCGAACCCGACCTGGTCGAGCTGTGGGACTGGCGGATGGAACCCGGCGAGGTGCTGCGCTCCCCCGACCACGCCCACGGCACCCGGGAAATCCTGCACGTGCTCGACGGCGCCGCGACAGTCACCGTCGACGGCGTCGACCACGAGGTACGCGCCGGCGAGACCGTCGAGTTCCACGCCGACCGGGAGCACGGCTACCGCACGGCCGGCGACGAGCCGGTGCGCCTGATGATGGTGGTGGTCACCCCGTCGGGCGAATGGGACCGGCGGACCCGCTCACGCGAACCGCGCCCGAGCTGACCCGGGCGCGGTCGCGAACAGCGGTCAGGCCGACTTCTCCTCGCGGTCCCGCCGGCGCCGGCCGGTGAACTCGCGGGGCACGATCGTCGGGTTGACGTTCTCCAGCACGACCTCACGGGTGATCAGCACCCGTGCGGCGTCGGGGTTGCTCGGCACCTCGTACATCACGGAGAGGAGAACCTCTTCCATGATCGCCCGCAGGCCACGGGCGCCGGTGCCCCGGAGCATGGCCTGGTCGGCGATGGCCTCCAGCGCGGGCGGCTCGAACTCCAGCTCGACGCCGTCCAGCTCGAACAGGCGCTGGTACTGCCGGACCAGCGCGTTGCGCGGCTCGGTCAGGATCCGCACCAGAGCGCTGCGGTCGAGGCTGCGCACGTTGGTGATCACCGGAAGCCGGCCGATGAACTCGGGGATCAGCCCGAACTTCAGCATGTCCTCCGGCATGACCTGGCTGAAGATGTCGTCGGTCGACCGCTCGGAGACCGACCGGAGCCGGGCGCCGAAGCCGGTGCCGCCGGAGCCGGTGCGGGCCTCGATGATCTGATCCAGCCCGGCGAACGCGCCACCGCAGATGAACAGCACGTTCGTGGTGTCGATCTGGATGAACTCCTGGTGCGGGTGCTTGCGCCCGCCCTGCGGCGGCACGTTGGCGACAGTGCCTTCGAGCATCTTCAGCAGCGCCTGCTGCACGCCCTCCCCGGAGACGTCACGGGTGATCGAGGGGTTCTCCGACTTACGGGCGATCTTGTCGACCTCGTCGATGTAGATGATGCCCGTCTCGGCGCGCTTGATGTCGTAGTCCGCGGCCTGGATCAGCTTCAGCAGGATGTTCTCGACGTCCTCGCCGACGTAGCCCGCCTCGGTGAGCGCGGTGGCGTCCGCGATCGCGAACGGGACGTTGAGCATCCGGGCGAGCGTCTGCGCCAGGTGGGTCTTGCCGCAGCCGGTCGGGCCGAGCAGCAGGATGTTGGACTTGGCCAGCTCCACCCCGTCGGTGCCGGAGCCCGGGGCGCCGGCGGCCTCGGCCTGGATCCGCTTGTAGTGGTTGTAGACCGCGACGGCGAGCGCCTTCTTGGCCTGCTCCTGACCGACGACGTAGTTGTCGAGGAACTGGCAGATCTCCATCGGCTTGGGAAGCTCTTCCCACTTCACCTCGCCGGACTCGGCCAGCTCCTCTTCGATGATCTCGTTGCAGAGATCGATGCACTCGTCGCAGATGTAGACGCCAGGGCCCGCGATGAGCTTCTTGACCTGCTTCTGCGACTTACCGCAGAACGAGCATTTCAGTAGGTCGCCGCCGTCACCGATCCGTGCCACCTACGTTCTCCCTGCACTCATCGGCCGGAACGCCGGCCCTGACCTGCGGACGCCGGAGCGCCCGTCCGTCCTGTCGTTCCACCATGCTGTCGGATCCCCCGATCCGACCGGCGGAGCGGTACAGACCCGACGTTACCCGGTGGCCGGGTTTTCTCCGACCCCCAAAACCGGTGTGTCAGAGGTCGACCGGGAACGATACCCCGACCGACCTCCGACCACACGTGGCTCAGCCCGCGGCGTGCGACGCCAGCAGACCCTTCTTACGGCTGGTCAGGATCGTGTCGACCAGCCCGTACTCCTTGGACTCCTCGGCCGTCATGATCTTGTCACGGTCGATGTCCTTGCGGACCTGCTCGATCGGGCGGTTGCAGTGCCGGGACAGCATGTCCTCCAGCTGCGTACGCATCCGCAGGATCTCCCGCGCCTGGATCTCGATGTCCGAGCCCTGGCCGTAGCCGCCCTCGGTGGCCGGCTGGTGGATGATGATCCGGGAGTTGGGCAGCGCCATCCGCTTGCCCGGCGTGCCCGCGGAGAGCAGCACCGCCGCCGCGCTCGCCGCCTGCCCGAGGCAGACGGTCTGGATGTCCGGGCGGACGTACTGCATGGTGTCGTAGATCGCCGTCATGGCGGTGAAGGAGCCACCGGGCGAGTTGATGTACATGATGATGTCGCGGTCCGGGTCGGTGCCCTCCAGCGTCAGCAGCTGGGCCATCACGTCGTTGGCCGACGCGTCGTCCACCTGGACGCCGAGGAAGATGATCCGGTCCTCGAAGAGCTTGTTGTACGGGTTGGACTCCTTCATCCCGTACGACGTGCGCTCGACGAACGACGGCAGAACGTAGCGGTTGTGCACGGCCGCGAACTGGGGCGGCAGGCTCAGGTCGGTCATCGTCAGCTCCTCGGTCAGCTCAGGGTCCCGGCGCCATCCGGAACCTGGGCGGCCCCGATGATCACCTTGTCGATGAAGCCGTAGTCCATGGCCTCCTGGGCGGTGAACCAGCGGTCACGGTCCGAGTCCGCCTCGATCTGCGCCTGGGACTGGCCGGTGTGGTACGCGACCCGCTCCTGGAACATCCGCTTGGTGTAGAGCATCTGCTCGGCCTGGATCGCGATGTCCGACGCGGTGCCGCCGAGGCCACCCGACGGCTGGTGCATCATGATCCGCGCGTGCGGCAGGGCGTACCGCTTGCCCTTGGTGCCGGCGCAGAGCAGCAGCTGGCCCATGGAGGCCGCCATGCCCATCGCGACGGTCGAGACGTCGTTGTCGATGTACTGCATCGTGTCGTAGATCGCCATGCCGGAGTAGACCGAGCCACCCGGCGAGTTGATCCAGAGGAAGATGTCGCGGTCCGGGTCCTCCGCGGCGAGCAGCAGCAACTGCGCGCAGATGCGGTTGGCCACCTGGTCGTTCACCTCGCTGCCCAGGAAGATGATCCGCTCCTTGAGCAACCGGTTGTAGACCGAGTCGTCGAGGTTGCCAATGGAGTCGCCACCGCGGGCCTCGTTCACCCGGAGCGACTTCTTGGGGATGTGCATGTCGGTCATGGCAGCCCTTCGCTCTCCGTACCGTCCTACCCGACACTAACCGCTCAGCCGGGAGGCGTACTCCCGGTCGGGGCACTGTTCGCTCTCAGCGCAGTCACCCGCATGGCGTACCCCGGAAAGGGTTTCGGCCGCCTCCCGGCGCGCAGCGCGGGACGGCGGCCGACACCCCCGACGGTCAGTGCTGGTGGTCGTGCTCGGCCTCGTTCTGGGCCCGCAGCGCGTCGAGGGAGACCTCGTTGCCCGCCGAGTCCTTGATCTTGATCTTCTCCATCACCGCGGCGAGCGCCTTGCCCCGGCGGACGTCGCCGAAGACGGCCGCGGCGGCGCCGGAGCGGACCAGCTGGTCGTAGTACTGCTGCGGGGCCATGCCGGCGCGCTGCGCACGGTGCACGATCTCGTGACCGAACTCGTCATCGGAGACCTGCACGTCCTCGGCGTCGGCGAGGGTGTCCAGCAGGAGCTGGATCTTGACGCCGTCGGTGGCCGCCTCGGTCAGCTCGGTGTCGATCTGCTCCTCGGTCTTCTCCTCCGCCGCGAGGTACTCCTCCAGGGAGGCGCCGATGCGCTCGAGCTGGTCGACCATCGCGGCCTTGCGGCTCTCGACCTCCTCCTTGACGACGCCCTCGGGCGCCGGCACCTCGGCGGCGGCCACCATCTGCTCCAGGGCCTTGTCGCGGGCGGCGTAGATCTGCTCGACCTGCTTGTTCCGGGTCACCCGCTCACGCAGGTCGGCGCGCAGCTCGTCGATGGTGTCGAACTCGCTGGCCATCTGAGCGAAGTCGTCGTTGAGCTCGGGGAGCTCCTTCTCCTTTACCGTGCGGACGGTCACCGCCACGTCGGCGTCGCGGCCGGCGTAGTCGCCGCCGACGAGCTGCGTGGTGAAGGTGGTGTCGTCGCCGGCGGCCAGGCCGACCAGCGCCTCGTCCAGACCCGGCAGGAGCTGCTTGCTGCCCACCTCGTGCGAGATGTTGCTCGCCGAGCCGCCCGGGACCTCTTCGCCGTCGACGGTGGCGTTCAGGTCGATCTGCACGAAGTCGCCCTCCTGGGCGGCCCGCTCGACGGTCTTCAGCGTCGCGAAGCGCTCGCGCAGGCTGTTGATCTGCTCGTCGATCTCGCTGTCGGCGATCTCGATCTCGTCGACGGTCACCTCGATGGTGGCCGGGTCCGGCAGGGTGATCTCCGGCCGGACGTCCACCTCGGCGGTGAAGTTGAGCGAGTCACCGTCGTTGAACTCCGTGATGTCGACCTCGGGACGGCCCAGCGTCTTCAGGTCGTGCTCCCGGACCGCGGCGAGGATGTTCTGCGGGATGGCCTCCTGGATCGCCTCGTTGAGGACGGTCCCCCGGCCCACCCGCTGGTCGATCACCGCGCTGGGAACCTTGCCCCGGCGGAAGCCGGGAACCTGGACCTGCTGGCCGATCTCCCGGTACGCCTTCTTGAGGCTCGGCTCGAGCTCGACGAACGGCACCTCGATGGCGAGCCGCACGCGCGTCGGGCTCAGAGTCTCGACGGTGCTCTTCACAGGCGTACTCCTTGACGGATCTGGGTGTCAGTTCTGGGGCGTGATTGCGCGCATCGAGTGTAGGCGAGCCGGCCGACGGCATCGGCAGGGCCCGGGCACCGCGCGGAAAAACCGGCGGTTCCCGGGACGATCCGGTCGCGAACGACAGTCGGGGTGGCGGGATTTGAACCCACGGCCCCTCGCTCCCAAAGCGAGTGCGCTACCAAGCTGCGCCACACCCCGTGGCGACGAAGAGTGTATGCCGTCCGGTCCCCCACGCGGGTGACCGGGGCGCGGCGCGGCGGCGCGCGGTCGGGCGGGCCGCACGCCAGCTCGGGGAAATGGCTGGGTCCGGCTACGCGGGAAGGCACCACCTCGCCGAAATGGTGTGGATCTTGACGGTCGGCGGGAACCTCCGGGGTACGCGCTGCGCGGTGGCGGTGGTGATTGGGTACGCTGTCGACGCGCCCTGCTGTGGTGGGGCGCTCGCGGGCGTAGCTCAATGGTAGAGCTTCAGTCTTCCAAACTGACTACGCGGGTTCGATTCCCGTCGCCCGCTCCAACGGCCTCCGGCCCAGGTCAGAGGCGAATTCCGGCCTGGGCCGCATCCATTAGCCTGTCGCCCGTGGGAACCGACATCTATGGCTTCGTCGAGGTCCGGCACCCCTTCGCGGATGAGGACTGGTACGAGTGGGAGCCGTGGGTGTGTCTGATGCCGATCTCCCCGCTCTATCTGAGCGACGACGACGATGCCTTCGGTTGCCTGTTCGGGGTGCGGAACTGGCTGCGCTGGGAGCCGGTCGCGGCTGAGCGTGGTCTCCCGGCGGACGTGTCGGGTGCGGTACGTGGCAGCTATGACAGGGACGGCCGACTGGATCCCGCCGTCCACGGCGCGAGCTGGGTGTCCTGGGCCGAGTTGCGCGACCTCGACATGTCAGTCGTACCTGCTGCTCGCGGGCTGCTGCGAGTGGAGGATCCGCCGCTGCTGCGCAGGTTCCGGGTGGACGACGAATGGCCCGGCGAGTTCGTCGAGAAGTACGGCGTTCCCCCGGTTGGCGCATCCCCCACCGAGGCGGCGCCGGGTCGCTGGGAGGCGGGCGGGGTCACCGTCGAGTACGGACCGTTGGTGACCCGGCACGACGTGCTCGGGCCGGGCACCGGATGGGAGCACGTCTTCGCCGTCATGCGCGCGCTCGGCCAGCGTTTCGGCGACGACGGTGTGCGCCTGGTGGTCTGGTTCGACTAGCCGGACGGCGGCTCAGCGCGGAGCAGTCTGCCGAGGTGAGCGGCTACCGCTCACCTGGTCCTCGGCCTGCTCCAGCCACCGCCGGTACCAGCGGGCGAACCGAAGCGGCGTGCCGTCGTGGTCGTGCAGCGGCCGGAAACCGTCGTCCGCGGCGGTGTCGTCCGCCCACATCTGACCCCGTGCCGGGCCGGTCACGACAAGCGCCTCCCGCAGCGCGCAGCCGAGGTGACACAGGTGCAGCAGGCCGACCGAGTGTTCCGGCGCGAAGACGACGGCGTCGTGCTGTTCCCAGTAGGCGTCCTCGGCCGCGTTGAACTCGTCCTCCGAGGAGTAGTCGTCCTCGTCCGGCGGGCCGGGCAGTCCGTCGGCCGGGTTGAACGGCTCGACATGCGGAAAGGGCCGGCCGAGCGTGCTGCGGTCGGTGAGGTCGGCGCCGTCGCCCTCCCACTGCCACAGTCCGTCGAGGCGGCGCATCGGAAAGAGCCCGTACGCGGGCCCCGCGCCGCCTCGCCCCGCCCCGCCTCCAGCAGGAAGGACCGGTACTCGCCGGGCAGCTCCACTCCGAGTTGGGTCTCGACTTCGGCCAGTTCCTCGGCGCGCAGCGGCGGTTCGAGCCGCCAGCTGTGACTGGCGGCGCCGAAGACCTCACGAGCGCCGGGCGCGGCGGCCACCTGTGCCAGCCGCTCGCGTACGTCGGACCAGTCGGCGCTCGTCACGCGCGGGACGATACCGGCCCGGCGGCGCCGTCAGCCGGCACTCGGGGTACCCGCCCGCGCGGCGGGCGTCGCGTCGGCGGCGGGCTCGGCCGGCTTCGGTCGCTTCGCGAGAACGATCCCGACCACCAGAAGGAGCACGAGCAACGCCGGCACCAGCACGGGCGCCAAGGACTGCCAGAGGGGCCACACCGGCTCGGCGAGCCCGTTCGTGGTCAGGTCCAGCCAGGTCATCGCGGCGCCCGGGAGCAGGGCGACCGTCACCAGCACGCCCACCAGCCGGGGTACGCGCGGCCGTCGCCGCGCCAGCAGCCAGAACAAGGCCGCGCCGACGGCGGCGCCGAGCAGGGTGCCGGTGATGGTGGCGGCGAGGAACCCGCGGGGCGCGGACGGTTCCATGCTGAGCCTCGGCCCGTGCGCCCGGTAGGTGAGCGTGAGCGACGTTCCGTCTCGCTCGGCCCGCCAGCCGTCACACGGGGAACCCGGCACGTCCCGGAACTCCTGCCACCCCCGAGTCTGGGCGGCCACCCGCAGCCGCTCGGACAGCGCGCAGTCCGCACCGCCGCCGTACTGGAGTGCGACCTGACTCCCGCCGACGTCGTCGGGAGCCAGCGCGACGCCGTACCGGTAGCCGAGCGCGGTGAGCGAGCCGATCGGCTCGGTCCCGGGGAGCAGTTCCTGAGCCACGCTCAGCGCCTTGTCGATGCTGACCGGGGCGGCGCCCCGGCCGCCGTACCAGGAACCGGCGGCGAGGCCGACAGTGCCGAGCAGCACGGCGCCGAGCAGGACCACCGCGATGTACCGCAGCCGATGCCGCACCGGCCCACCCCCCGAAGTCGTGCGGCTCAGCGTAGCCAGCGCGCGCCATCCTCGATGCCCGGCGCGAGGACGGGACGCGCGTCCTAGTAGTGGTCCTCGATCGGCCGGCGCGCCTCGTCGAACAGCGCCGGTCCGTCGTACCGCACCGGGCGCGGCGCCGGGGTGGCCGGCTTGACCTCGTTGAACTGCTCGGTGGACAGCGCGTACACGACCCGGCCGAGGCCGGACGCGTTGATCGCCACAGTGCACATCGGGCAGGGCTGGCAGCTGGTGTACATGGTGGTGGCGACCGCCGCCTCGGGGGCGAGCTGCCGGGCGGCCCAGCGGGCCAGCTTCAGCTCCGGGTGCGCGGTGACGTCCCGGTCGGAGACCACCGTGTTGTGGTCCTCGATCAGGACGGTGCCGTCCGCGCCGACCAGCAGCGACGCGAACGGCCGCTCGCCGGACGCGCCGGCCCGGTCGGCGAGTGCCACGGCGCGGCGCAGGAACGCTTCGTCGTCGGGGTTCATCGGCTCTCCAGGTGGTCAGTCGGCGGCGATCTGCTCGACGGATCGGGCGGCGACGGCGAGCAGGACCGGGTCGCCGCTGCGGGCGTACGCGTCGCTCAGGGTGTCGGTGAATTTGATCGCGTGCGCGTCCCCGGTGTCCAGCGCCCGCGCCATGACCTCGCCGAGTTCCGGCCCGGCGGCCGGTGGGAGGGCACGGGCCCCGGCCGGGGCGTAGGCGGCAGTGACGGCGGCGGTCGCCGCCCATGCGGCGGCGAGACTCGGCTGCCACAGCGTCGGCGGCAGGGCCGGCAGGGCACGCAGCACGGCGTTCGGCGCGGTCGCCGCGTGCACGAGCATGACCGGGGCGGCGTACCCGTGGGTGCCGTGCCGGCGCACGGCGGCGTCGACGACCGCCGCGAGCCGGGTGGGCGCGTCGTCGGCCGGGTCGCCGGGCACCGCCGCCGCCACCGCCGGCCACCGGGTCACGTCGGCCAGTTGCGCCAGGCGGGACCGGATGCCGAACCGCTGATCGGGTACGCGGGGAACCGCGTCGAGCGCGGACCGCGCGTCGGTCGCGGGGTACGGCCCGGCGCCCGGCGGCGCGAGCGGCTGCCAGCGGGCGGCCCAGTAGGCGAGCCCGTGGCCGAGTTCGGCGACACGCGGTCCGGTCTCGGCGTCCAGCAGGGCGCGTACGGCGTGGCCGACCCGGATGACGCCGTGGGTGGCCCCGGCGGCGATGTCCGGCAGCAGTCGTGGCCACCAGCGGGCCAGCACGTCGCGCCACGGTTCGCCGGCCAGCTCGCGGTCGAAGAGGTCGAGCCAGTCGCCGGTACGCACCGGGTCGCCGAGCGGGTCGCGCCACTCGTCGGCGGCGATGCGCCGGATGCCACGTGGACGGTCGTCCAGCCGGTCGGCGTACGTGTCGATCCAGCGGTGCACCGCCCGCCCATGGCCGTGGCGCACCAGCGCCTCCGCGGCCATCGGCACGTGGTTGGACAGCCACCCGTCGCGCTCGGGACCGGTGTGGCGTACCCGCTCGTACGCCTCGTCGAGAACAGAGTTCGGCACACCCGGAAGCGTCCGACCTGAAGTCCGGTTGACGTCAAGCGGACGCGGAACCCGCGCGGATCGGAGGACGTCGAAGCGCCATGAGACTTCGTGGCCTGCTTGTCGTCGCCCTGGCAGCTCTCGGCCTCGTCGTGGTCATGTCACCCCCGGAACCCGCGTGGGCGTGCTCGTGCGTCGGGTCCACCATCGAACAGGACGACAGCGCCGACAGCATCGTCGTCGGCACAGTGTCGCAGGTGACCGATCGCTCGGTCCGGCTCACCGTCGAGTCCGTCGAGAAGGGCGGCGCCCAGGTCGGGAGCAGCCTCGGGTTGCGCGTCTCGCCCGGCGAGGCCTCGTGCGGCTACGACTTCCGGGCGGGAGTCCGATACCGGGTCAACTCGTCGGGTGGCGCCACCGGCGTGTGCGCCGGCATCCGCGAGCCGGCGGGCCCGGCGTCGGCCACCGTGCCGTCGGCGACCTCGGCGCAGCGGACGCGTGCCGCGGGAGCGCCTGCCCGGTGGATCGTCGGCGGCGCGACGGTGGTGGTGCTCGCCGCCGCCGGGCTGGTGGTGGCGGCCCGGCGGCGGACCGGACGCGAACAGCCCTGACGGCCGGTCAGGACAGGCGGCGGCGGATCTGCGCCTTGTCCTCCTCGGGCAGCGCGTCGGCCACCAGCACCCGGGGCAGCAGTTCCGACTCCAGCGTCGTGGCCCGGAACACCAGCGCCACAGTCACGTCGTGGTCGGGCCGGTGCACGACCTCGACCGGGTCCCCGGCGCCGACGCTGCCCGGCGTGATCACCCGCAGGTACGCCCCGGGCCGCGCCGCCTGGGTGAACCGCTTGATCCAGCCGCGCTCACCCAGCCATCCCTGGAACGTGCCGCAGGGGATGCGCGGGCAGGTGACCTCCAGCACCAGGTCCGGGCCGATCCGCCACCGCTCGCCGATCAGCGCGCCGTTGACGTCCAGCCCGGTGGTGGTCAGGTTCTCCCCGAAGCTGCCGTCGGCGAGCGGGCGGCCCAGCTCGGCCTCCCAGTGGTCGAGGTCCTCCCGCGCGTACGCGTAGACCGCCTGGTCGGTACCGCCGTGATGGGCCACGTCGTAGACCCGGTCGCCGGCCAGCCCGACCGCGCCGGTGCCCTTCGGTCCGGGCGCGGTGACGGCGACCCGCCCGTCCACGGGCCGCTTGTCGATGCCGGTGGCCCCGATGCCCTTCCACGGGTTCGGTTGCGGTCGGCCCACGTTGACGGAGATCACCCTCATGACGGCGACGGTATGCGGCCAAGGGCCGGACGGGCCAGTCCATTCCCTCGGGCCGGGTGAACGGCGAGGCGGCGTGACCTGCGTACGATGCGGGCCGGACATCCTCGTCGGGTGGTGGAGGTAGCCGCGGATGGCAGGCCAGCAGGACGGTTTCGCCCTCGGCGTGGACCTCGGCACCTCGAACACGGTGGCGGTGCTGCGCTGGCCGGACGGGCGGACCCGGCCGGTGCTCGTCGACGGCCATCCGATCCTGCCGTCCGGCGTGTACGCCGACGCGGCCGGTCACCTGCACGTCGGGCGGGACGCGCAGCGCCTGGCCCAGGCCGACCCGGCCGCCTACGAGCCGAACCCGAAGCGCCGGGTCGACGAGGAGACAGTGGAGCTGGGCGGGCGGGCGTACCGGCCGGCGGAGCTGCTGGCCGCGACGTTGCGCGCGGTCGCGGACGCGGCGGTGGCGGCGGTCGGGATGCTGCCCCCGGCGGTGGTCACCCACCCGGCGGCCTGGACGCCGGCCCGCCGTCAGGTGCTGCACGACGCGCTGGAGCTCGCCGGCTGGCCGGCCGCGGCCGAGCACACGCTCGCCGGGCCGATCGCGCCCGGCACCCGCCTGCTGCGCGAGCCGGTGGCCGCGGCGCGTTACTTCACGCAGGTGCTGCGCCGGCCGGTGCCGGTGGGCGGTTCGGTGGCGGTGTTCGACTTCGGCGGCGGCACGCTCGACGTGGCGGTGCTGCGCAACGAGGGCGCCGATCCGTGGGGCGACTCCGGCTTCCAGCTGATCGCCACCGGCGGTATCCCCGACCTCGGCGGGCTGGACCTGGACGCGGCCCTGCTCGGACGCCTCGGCGAGCTGGTCGGCGCGGCCCACCCGCGCGAGTGGGCCCGGCTGACCGACCCGACGACGACCGCCGAGCGGCGGGACCGCCAGCAGCTCTGGGACAACGTGCGCGGCGCCAAGGAGATGCTGTCCCGGGCCATGGTGGCGCCGGTGGCCGTACCGGGGGTGGAGGCGGCGGTGCCGCTGACCCGGGAGGACTTCGAACGCCTGGCCGCGCCGCTGCTGGCCCGGGCGGTGACGGAGACCCGGGAGGTGACCGCCGCCGCCGGGGTGCGCCCGGAACAGCTCAGCGGCCTGTTCCTGGTGGGCGGGTCGACCCGGGTGCCGCTGGTGGCCCGGCTGCTGCACGCCGAGCTGGGCATCGCGCCGACGGTGCTGGAGCAGCCGGAGATGCCGGTCGCCGAGGGCGCGCTCACCGACCTGCCGCTGCCCCGGCGCTCCGGGCGCCCCGCCGCGCCCGCCCAGGTCGCGCCGACCCAGCCCGCACCGGGCGAGGTGGACGCCGCCACGGTCCCGGCCGGTGCGACGAGGACGAGCCCGACCGCGCCCCTCGGCGGAGCGGACGCAGCGCCCGCCGGACCGCACGGCACGCTGGTCGCCGACGGCCCCGTCCCACAAACTCCCGCCACCAGGTACGACGGCACGCCGCTCGCCGGCCCGGTGCCGCTCCAGCCCACGAGGTACGACCACATGCCGGCCGCCCCCGGTCATGTTCCGCCGCACCCGGCCGCGGGCTACGGCGTACCCGGGTCGGCAGCTCCCCCGCCCGGCGGCGGCCGGCCGCCCGGCGTACCCGGGGCGCCCTTCTCCCCCGCGCCGAACGGTGTCCGGCCCGGCGGCGGCCGGCCACCGCGCGGCCGGTGGATCGCGCTCGGCGCGGGTCTCGTCGTCGTCGCCGTGGCGGCGGCGGTGCTGCTCTGGGTGTTCCGGGACCGGCACCCGGCGCTGGACTTCCACACCGCCGAGCTGGTGAAGACGGTGCCCGCCGGTGACACCCGGCCGGGCCAGATGTTCACCGCGACGCTCGGTGACCGCGCCTACCTGGCCCGGTCGCTGCCCGACGAACACCTGCACGTGACGGCCGTCGAGGCGGCCACCGGAGAGACGGTCTGGGAGAAGCGGACCGACGCGGCCACGCAGCGGTGGGCGGCGATCCGGGCGCTGCCCGACGGGCTGCTCGTCCTCGGCGACGCCACCGGCAGCACCCCGCGGGTGGTGGCGGTGCTCGACGGTGATTCCGGCACGCAGCGCTGGCGGACCGAGATCGGCCGCGACGACGCGCTGTTCTTCGGGCCCGACACTGTGGTCCGGGTGGACCGGGGCGGCGAGCGCCTGGTCGGTCTGCGGCTGGACGACGGCCGGCAGCGGTGGGAACGGCGCAACCCGCGCACCGAGTACGGCGACGCGCGCACGAAGGTGCTGCCGGTCGGGACCGGCGCGGCGCTGGACGGGCCCGGGAGCGCCGAGGGCTCGCCGCTCGTTCCGTGGGCGGGGAAGGCGGACCGGCTGGTGCAGGTCGGCGCGGACCGCTCGGTGCGGGTCCTGGACATGCGCAGCGGGAAGATCCTCAAGGACCGGGGCAACGTGGCCGGCCTCGACGATCCGATGGCCGCCCGCGACGACCGGCTGTACGTGGCGGAGGACGATCGTGGCCTGCGGCTGATCTCCTACGACCTGGGCAGCCTCGGCACGCCCAGCGTGCTGTACGAGGCGCCGGAGCAGGGCGGCCGGGTGAAGGATCTGGTCACCTGCGGGGAACGTCGCGTATGCCTGCTGGAGACGCCCGGCAGCGGCGCCGACGACACCCGGGTGGTGGCGGCGACCGAGGGCGCGGGCACCCGGCAGTGGCCGGCCCCGCGCGCCGAGTCGCTGGTGCCGGTCGGTGAACACGTGCTCGCCGGGCAGGGCTCGCCGGACGTGGTGACGCTGTTCGCGCCGGACGGCGCCGCGGTGCTGCGTGACCGGGACGGGTTCGCGGTCCGGCTGGACGCCGGCAACCTGCTGGTCTTCTCCGAGGCGCCGAGCGGCTTCGAGGACGACCGGGTCCTCGCCGGGATGGCGGTGGACGGCAAGCCGGTCGAGATGGGGCAGCTGAAGCAGATCCGCAGCGAGTCCTGCTCGTGGAACACCCAGATGCTGGTGTGCGGCGCGGAGAAGGAGTTCCGGTTGTACCGGTTCGCCGGCTGACCGGAAGTGAGCTTGACAGCGATCGATGCCTCGACTGGTGTGAACGGCAGAGAGATCGACGTTCGTCAGGAGGCCCCGTGTTCGTCCGACGACGGTGGACCGCGCTCGCCACCACAAGCATCCTGATCGCCGCTGTCCTGTCCCATCCCGGCGCCGGCGCCGCCGCGCCGGCCGCCCCCGCGCTCACCCTCGCCCCCACCGAGACCGCCCTGGTGCGCGTCCAACTGGCCGACCGGGCGCAACTCGACCGCCTGGTCGCCGGCGGCGCGGACCTGGCCAACCGTCCCCGCTCGCGGGACGGCAAACTCATCGCCGACCTGGTCCTCACCGGCCGCCAGCTCACCGACCTCACCCGGCAGGGCGCGACCGCACTGCAGGTCGTGCAGCGGGCCGACGACGGCACCCGGCGGATCGCCGAGAGCCGCCGCGCCGCCCAGGAGCGCACCCGCGCCGGGCTGCGTGCGAGCGGCGCCGCCGCTGTCGACACGCTCCAGTTCCTCCAGGCGTACTGGTGGACCACCGGCGGGCGGACGTTCCTCCAGGCCCAGGTCGCCACCACCGCCAGCGACGACCCGGACGTGGAGATCACCGTCACCTGGCGTACGGCCGACGGCGCCACCGGCTCGTTCCCGCTGTACCGCTTCGAGGACGCGGGCGAGTACCAGTACCACTACGCGCTGCCGCAGCCGGTGCCCAGCCGGCCCGTGCAGTTCACCGCCACCTCCAGCCTCGGCGGGACGAGCCGGCCGGTGACCCCGTCGCTCTGGCCGAACGCCTCCCCGCCGCCGCAGCCGGCCGGCTACCAGAAGGACTTCATCGACGCGTACCTGACGCCGGTGGACATCAAGGCGCGCATCGCCCGGCTCGGCCGCCAGTACCGCGACCTGGTCGACGTGATCGACCTGCCGAACAAGACCCAGGGCTACCGCCGGACCGCGGCCGCGTACCTGGGTGACCCGGCGGCCGCCGCCGTGGTGGTGGAATCGGTCCGCTTCGGCGACCAGGGCATGAACGGCGTGCAGGTACGCACCGTCGACCCGGGCCGGCCGAACCGGCCGCTGAGCATGCGCTACCGGGACCGGGTGCTGACCATCTCGCTGGCCACCGACCGGGCGGGCAAGGTGACGAGCACCACCGACGACGTCGCCGCCCTGATCAACGCCCCGCAGGGCGCCCGCTTCCGGGCCACCGTGGAGGAGGGCTCGGCCGGGCTGCCGATGCCGGTGACCGGGCCGGTACGCCTCGACGACGGGTTGCAGGGCACCGAGGTGCCGGCCCGGCCGTGGACGGTGCAGGCGCTGCGGATCGGCAAGCACCGTGACGGCTCCCGGATCGGCGTGCTGGCGTACTCGCAGGAGCACGCCCGCGAGTGGGCCACCCCGCTGGTCACGCTGGAGTTCGCCGAGCGGCTGCTCGCCAACGCCCGGACCGACGCGGCGACCCGAAAGCTGCTGGAGCAGGTGGACGTGTTCGTCATCCCGACGGTGAACCCGGACGGCGCGAACTACTCGTTCCACGACTACAACTTCCAACGCAAGAACCTGGTCAACCACTGCGCCGGCGAGGCGCGCGACCCGAAGTACCGCACCATGTGGGGCGTCGACCTCAACCGCAACTACACCGTCGGATCCCTGTTCGACGGGTACGTGGGCGCGAGCGCGAACTGCCTCGCGGGCAACTACGCGGGTACGGCGGAGCTGTCCGAGCCGGAGAGCCGCAACGTGATCGACCTGGCCAAGGCCCACCCGAACATCAAGTTCGCGATGAACGTGCACTCCTACGGCGGCTACTTCATGTGGCCGCCCGGGGCGTACAAGGCCGACGGGCGGGTGACGCTGCCGCGCCCGTCGATCGACGAGTCGACGCTGTTCCTGGCCAGCGCCCGGCGCATCGTCGGCGCCATCGCGGCCGAGCGCGGCACCGTCACCTGGCCGTCGCAGACCGGCCCGGTCGCCGACGTGCTCTACTCGGCGGCCGGCAACTCGGCCGACCAGCTCTACTACGAGCTGGGCATCTTCGCCTGGGACTTCGAGGTCGGCAACGACAGGTGGAACGAGGCCACCGGCCAGTGGGAGGGCGTCGGCTTCCAGCCGCCGTTCGACGAGGCGCACGGCGAGGCACAGGAGTACGCCGGCGGCCTGGTGGAGCTGGTCCGGGTGGCCAGCGACTACGCGGCCCGCAACCCGGTCCGGCGCTGACCCGGCGGTCCCGGCCGGCGGCGCGATCGTCGTTTCCGCCGGCCGGGACCGGGGTAGGGCGGGCACATGGAGACGAACACGAAGGCGTACCTGGTGGGCGGGCCGCGCGACGGCAGCAGCCAGGACGTGGATGAGCAGGCCCTGCTGGAGATCGAGATCGACGGGATGATCCACCGCTACATCCGGACCACCAAGGCGCACGACGACGGCGTGGTCTACAACTACGACGGCATGGTGGCGCCGGGCGGCGGCGAGCCGGGCGTCGAGGACCCCGCGGCGCGGGTCTCCTCGCCGAAGGCCGACGAGCAGGGGTGACCGCTCAGCCCAACGGGCGACGGATGAAGCCCGTGGGGCTGGGTAAGCCCGCACGGTCCTGGTGGAGCGACGACCGGTGTCGCGGCGTACCGCGGCCGGGCACGCGGGCGGGCGGCGCGAATGCCGCCCGCCCGCGCATCCCGGGGCAAACCGAGTTTGATCGACGACGGCTGTCGGCTAGCGTGCGCAGGCGTGAAGACCAATCGGATCTTGCCGATCCTCCTGACCTGTGCCGTGCTGGGGCTCACCGCGTGCGGCGACGAGAAGCCCTCGACCACGGCCGGGCCGGCGGCCACCTCGGCCTCCGCCGTCCCCTCCTCGGCGGCCCCCTCCTCAGCGGCGCCCTCGCCGTCGGCGGCCGCCGTGAGCGACAAGGAACTCTGCACCGCCGCCGAGAAGATCAACAAGGACATGCGGGCGAAGCTCATGACCGCCGTGCAGGCGGGCGGCGACCTGACGAAGCAGACCGGCGCGATCCTGACCGAACTCGGTGACCGGGTGGCCCAGCTCGCCGGAACCGCCGGCGACGGCAAGGCGGCCACCGCCCTGAAGGAGTTCGCCGCGGAGGCCGGCAAGGCGGGCTCGGCCGCCGACCCGGGCACCGCCGCCGACAACCCCGCCATGGAGAAGGCCAGCAAGGACATCAACGCCGCCTGCCGGACGGCCGGCGCGCCGACCACCTTCTGACGCCGACGACCCGGGTCGTCCGTCCGGCGCGCGCCGGACGGACGACCGTCAACTAGACGCCGGTCACCCAGTTCCAGGCGGAGACCACCCACTCGGTCTGCTGCAGGTATGCCACCCCCACGCCGACCAGGAACAGCGCGGTGACCAGATGGGCGCCCCGGGCGCTGCGGCGCACCCGCCCGAACTGCCGCTCCAGGATCAGCCGCCCGAGCAGCCGGGCCAGCGCGAACAGGCCGACCGCGGTGAGCAGGCTGAGCACGAACGTGAGCAGCGGCGCGATCAGATTGCCGCGCCCGGAGATCGCCCAGATGCCCCAGCAGACGAACGCGAACAGGGCCCCGGCTGCGCTCAGCTCCCCACCCTTGCGGGCCTGGGCGAGGTGCCAGCTCATCGGCCGGCGCGGCGCCGGCTCACCGGCCCAGTCGCCGTGCTGCTCGACAGTCGGGAACTGCTCGGTGCGGGGCGTACGCGGCGTGCGCGGCTGACCGACCGCCGCCACCCCGCGCTGGAACGCGTCCCGCTGCGGGGGCACCACCCCCGGCTGGGGCGGCACCTCCACGGTGCGCTCGGCCCACGGCTGTGTCTGGTCCGCCATCTTCGTCCTCCCCCTCGACCGACTCCGGCCTCGGTTCCGAGGGTAGCCAGCCCGCAAATAGGGTGCCGACCCCCATCGCGGTGCGATACACACGTGCCGTGACCGACGTGCTGGTATCCCGGGCTGAGGACTTCGACGACATCGCGGCGCTGCTGGCGCTGGCCTTCCACGGCGATCTCGACCCCGACGTGCAGGCGCTCGAACGCCCGATCTTCGAGCCGGACCGGTCGCTGCTGGTCCGCGACGGCGGGACGGCTGTGGCACACGCCGCCGCGTTCAGCCGCGAGCTGGCCGTACCCGGCGCGTACGTGCCGGCCGCGCACGTGACGATGGTCGGGGTCGCGCCGACGCACCGGCGCCGTGGCCTGCTCACCACGCTGATGCGCCGCCAGCTGCGGGAGGTCCACGACGCCGGCCGGGAACCGATCGCGGTGCTCTGGGCCAGCGAGGGACGCATCTACCCCCGGTTCGGCTACGGGTCGGCGGCCCCGCGGTACCTGCTGTCCGTCGACACCACCGGGCTGCGCCTGCCCGCCCCGACGTCCGCCGAGGGCACGCTGCGACTGGACCGTCCGGACGCGCACCGGGACGAGCTGGCCCGGCTGTACGAGCAGGCACGCGCCGACCGTCCCGGCTGGTCCCGCCGCGACGAGCGCTGGTGGACGTACCTGCTGGCGGACCTGAAGGCCCACCGGGGCGGCGCCACCGAACGCCGGGTGCTGCTGCACGAAGGGCCCGGCGGGCTCGACGGGTACGCGCTCTACCGGACGAAGGACAACTCCTCGGCCACCGGCCCGCAGGCCGAGACGCATGTCGGCGAGGTGGTGGCGCTCACTCCGGAGGCGTACCGGGCCCTGTGGCGGCTGCTGCTCTCGGTCGACCTGACCCGGCGGCTGTCGTACCCGATCGCGGCCCTGGACGAGCCGCTGCTGCGGCTGGTGGACGAGCCCCGCCAGCTCTCCCCGCAGCTCGCCGACGCGCTCTGGGTACGCGTGGTGGACGTGCCGGCCGCGCTCGCCGCCCGGCGCTACGCCACCGACGTCGACGTGGTGATCGAGGTCACCGACGAACTGCTGAAGGAGAACACCGGCCGCTGGCGGCTGGTCGGCGGGCCCGACGGCGCGCAGTGCACGGCCACCACCGCCCCGGCCGCGCTGACCTGCGACGTACGCGCTCTCGGCGAGATGTACCTCGGCGGCGCGAACCCGCCCGCGCTGGCCGCCGCCGGGCACGTCCGGGAGCTGGTCCCGCACACCCTGACCGCGCTCACCCCCGCGTTCAGCTGGCACCGGGCCCCCTCCCCCATGGAGGTCTTCTGACCGCCCACCCGCTCGCCCCGCCCCGGCCCGCCCCCGGCCCCGGCCCGGCCCGGCCCGGCCCCGGCGCGGCGCGGCGCGGCGCGGCGATCATGAAGTTAGCGGCGCAAACCGTCCGGTTTGTCCCGGCTAACTTCATGATCGCGCGGGAGCTCGGCCCGCGAGCCGTGCGGGCGGTAGCGCGGGGTGCGGGGCGGAGCGCGTGCGAAAGCGCGGGGTGCGATCGGCGCGCGGGTGGCCGTGGGGACGGTACGGTCGGGGCATGGGTGAGGCGGAGCGACGGCGACGACGGCTGCGGCATCACGGCGAGGCTGCCATCCCCGCCGACACCGACGGCAGCAGCGCCGACGGCACCACCGCCAGCACCGCCCCCGTACACGACGACGTGACGCCCCGGTCCCCGCGCGGCGGCCGGCCGGGCGAGCCGGAGCCCCGCGCGCGCCGCGCCGCGCCCGCCGAGGAGGGCGAGCGCGGGCTGCGCGGACTGGTCGGCTCCGGCTCGTCGCAGGTGAGCGTGACCGCCGCGCTGCGGGCACGGGACGCCGCCCGCCCCACCGACGACGATCTCGCCGAAGCCGAACAGCGGGTGGTGCTCATCCGCCGCAACTGGGTGCCGCGCGAGGACCTGCCCCGCAACGGGCGCTGAGCCCGCCGGGGCCGGTACCGCGGCGACGGTGCGGACCCGGTGACCGGATCGCCGAGAATCGGTGTCCGGTCAGGCGGGCAGCTCGGGCAGTTTGCGGCTCTGCTCGTAGGCGGCCACCTGCTCGATGCGCCGGCTGTGCCGGGGGTTGCCGGAGAACGGCGTGGTGAGGAACGCCTCCACGAGCGCCGTCGCCTCGTCCAGCGTGTGCTGGCGGGCACCGATCGCGACGATGTTGGCGTCGTTGTGCTCGCGGGCCAGCTGGGCGGTCTCCACGTTCCAGGCCAGCGCCGCCCGCACGCCGGAGACCTTGTTCGAGGCGATCTGCTCGCCGTTGCCGGAGCCGCCGATCACCACGCCGAGGCTGCCCGGGTCACCGACCACCCGGTCGCCGGTGTGCAGGCAGAACGCCGGGTAGTCGTCGTCCGGGTCGAAGGCGTGCGGACCCACGTCCACCACCTCGTAGCCCTGCTTGGCCAGGTGGTTGGCCAGGTGCACCTTCAACTCGAAACCGGCGTGGTCGGATCCCAGGTAGACGCGCATACCGCGCAGTCTGACAGGCCCGCCTCCGGGCCGGTGCACCGGCGGCGACCCGGAGGCGTTTTCGTCACACGGTCAGTGCGGCAGCTCGGCCACGACCAGGCCGGCCCGCGCCTTCGGGGTGAACCAGGTGCTCTTGCGGGGCATCTTCTCCCGGGCCAGGTTCACCGCGACGAAGTCGTCCACGGTCACCGGCGCGACGAGCACCGCCAGCTCGGCCCGGCCGGCGTCGACCTCGCCGACGAGCCAGCTCGCCAGGTAGTCGCCGCCCACGTACGTGATCCGCTTGTCGCCCGGGTCGAGGCCCAGCGCGTCGCGCAGCAGCAGGCGCTCGACGAGCGCGTGGTCGAGGTTCTCCAGCCGGCCGGCGCCGACGTGCGGCAGCGTCACCGCGTACCCCCGGCCGCCGAGGTAGAGGCGCACGACGCCGCCGGTGTCCGGCACGTCCACCGTCCCGTCCACCGGGGTGATCTCCGCGCCCGCGGCGCGCAGCCGGTCGAGCAGCTCGTCGGGCGTGGTGGTCAGCTCACTGACCAGCCGGTTGTAGGGCTGGATGGCGACCGACGCGGGCGTGGTGACCACCGCCAGGAAGCGCGGGAACCCGCCGGTCTGCGCGGCCAGGCTGCGGTGGTTGCCGTCCGCCACCACCAGGTCCCCGCCGCCGGCGAGCGCGGTCAGCTCGTCCTGCGCCGGGCCCGGGCCGAGCAGCCAGATGGCGTGCGTGCGACCGGACTGGTCGACGTCGGTCGCGGCGGGCGCGCCGGCCGCCTCGGTCGCCGCCGCGAGCGCGGCGTGCAGCTCGTCGCCCTTGCCGGTCTGGAGCAGGAGTACGGGCGAGAGCAGGTGACCGATCGCCTCGGCCAGCGCGACGCGCTCGCGCACCTTGGCGATGAACACGTCCTCGTTGCGGATCACCAGGCCCGGCTCGTCGGCGCGGGTGGAGATCTGGTCGGTGTCGACCATCGCCCACAGCCCGTACGCGTTCTCCTCGCCCGGCGCGCTGATCCGGTAGAGCACCACGACCTGCTCGGCCGGGGTGTAGCTGCCGTCCGCCTTCGCCTCGGCCAGGCGGGCCACCGCGTCCGGCAGCGCGTCGAGGAATGACTTCCCGAGGCTGCCGGGCGCCCGGTGGGGCATCTCGATGCCCAGAGCGCTGTGCGGATTCGCCTCGACGATGGAGGTGATCTCCGCGTCGTCGGCGAACTCGTCGTAGTTCTGCGCGCCGGTGCCGCCAGTGGTGATCCAGGCCCGGGCGATCGGATGCACGACCGTCATGTCCGCTGACGCTACCCGGGCCCCGATCGCCCCCGCCGCCGGACTCACCCGCTTACCACCAGGTGAAAGGAAGGGCCCCCTGTTAACGCCTCCGGTAGAGGAGGGGCCCCTTCTTAACACCGGGAAGGGCGACTCAGGCGGTGGGGTTACGGTGCCGGCCCGGAGTCGGACGGCGGGCCGGCGCGGCGGGGCGGGAGCCGGCGTTGAGGCGTACCGTCGTCGCACCCGCGACGGCCGGGTGGGCCGCGGCGCCGGTCCGCGACGGCGCCCGGGCGGGCCGGACGGTCTCGGCCGGCGGCGTCATCCGCGAGGTGGCCACCACCCGGGCCACGCCGACCACGATCGGCGGGGCCAGCAGGTCGGCCACCTCGGCCGGGCCGGCCGGCCAGTCGCTCTCGGTCACCGACCAGTACGTCGCACCGGAGTCCTCGGTCGCCTGCTGCGGCGCGTCGTCGGACATGCGGCGGTGCTTAGCCATGGGAACGCCTCCAGGAGCTGCCGTGGTGCGGCCCCGCGCGGGCCGTCGGCTGGGACACCCGGTGAAACGAGCCCCGCACCGGCCCGGTGACGGGCGGCGCGGGGCTCGGGGCGCGGCGTCGCGAGGGCCCGGGGTGTTAAGAAGGGCCCCTTCCTCTACCGGAGGCGTTAAGAGGGGGCCCTTCCTTGCACCGCATCAGTCGAAGATGGGGCCCTGCTCGCGGGTGCGCTTCAGCTCGTAGAACCCGGGGGTGGCGGAGACCAGCAGTACGCCGTCCCAGAGGCGGCCGGCGGCCTCACCCTTGGGCGCCGGCGTGATCACCGGGCCGAAGAAGGCGACCTGCCCGCCGTCCGGGCCCGGCGCGTGGATCACCGGCGTGCCCACCTCGGTGCCGACCGGCCGCATGCCCGCCTCGTGGCTGGCCCGCAGCGCGTCGTCGTACTGGGTGGACTCGGCGGCGTCGGCGAGCGCCGGGTCCAGGCCGACGTCGGTGAGCGCGCCCACCAGCACGTCCCGGCCCAGCTCCTCCTTGCCGAGGTGGATCCGGGTGCCCATCGCGGTGTAGAGCTTCGCCAGCGCCTCGGCGCCGTGCGCCTGCTCGACGGCGATGCACACCCGCACCGGGCCCCAGCCCTTGACCATCAGGTCCTGGTACTCCTCCGGCAGGTCCCGCCCCTCGTTGAGCACGGACAGGCTCATCACGTGGAACCGGATGTCCACGTCCCGGACCTGCTCGACCTCGAGCAGCCAGCGGGAGGTGATCCAGGCCCACGGGCACAGCGGGTCGAACCACATGTCCGCGGTGACACGTTCGGTCACGGTGTCATCCCTTCACGACTTCGTCCGCGCCGGGGACCCGGCACGGTCACCCCCGATCCTCCACCCCCTGCCGTATCGACCGGTACCGGAATGAGAGCGTGACCTCGACCACCGAGAGCGGTCCGTGCATGGAAGACTCGGTTCTCAGCGGACCGTCACGAGCGGCCCGGGAAAGACCGGTGCCGCGGGGCGCGGCGAGACGAGTGGGATGGAGACGAACAGTGCCGGGAGTGCGCAACCTGACCCAGGTCGAGGCGACCGAGCGGGCCCGCCTGCTCGAGGTGACCGGGTACGACATCAGCCTTGACCTGTCGACCGCGGTGCAGCCCACCGGTCGCACGTTCCGCTCGGTGACCGAGGTCCGGTTCCGCTGCGCCGAGCCGGGGGCCACCACCTTCATCGAGGCGGCCGCCGAGTCGGTGCGCTCCGCCACGCTCAACGGCGAGCCGGTCGACCTGTCCGGCTGGTCCGCCGAGAAGGGTCTCACGCTGACCGGCCTGGCCGCCGAGAACGTGCTCGTGGTCGACGCCGACTTCGGCTACTCCAACAGCGGGCAGGGTCTGCACCGCACCGTCGACCCGGTGGACGGCGAGACCTACCTGTACAGCCAGTTCGAGACCGCCGACGCGCAGAAGGTCTACGCCTGCTTCGACCAGCCCGACCTGAAGAGCGTCTACACCTGGCACGCCACGGTGCCGGACCACTGGCGGGTCGTGTCGAACATGCCGGTGGCCCGCGAGGAGGCGGCCGGTGAAGGGCTGAAGACGGTGCACTTCACCGTCTCGGAGCGGATGAGCACGTACATCACCGCACTGTGCGCCGGGCCGTACCACGAGGTGCGCCGCAGCCACGACGGCATCGACATGGGCTACTTCTGCCGGGCCAGCATGGCCCCGCACATGGACGCCGACGACCTGCACCTGATCACCACGCAGGGCTTCGACTTCTTCCAGGAGAAGTTCGGCGTGCGTTACCCGCTGCCCAAGTACGACCAGCTCTGGGTGCCGGACTTCAACGCCGGCGCGATGGAGAACTTCGGCTGCGTCACGCACGCCGAGTCGCACTACATCTTCCGCTCGCAGGTCACCGACTTCGAGTACGAGCAGCGCGCCAACACGATCCTGCACGAGCTGGCGCACATGTGGTTCGGTGACCTGGTCACCATGCGCTGGTGGAACGACCTGTGGCTCAACGAGTCGTTCGCCGAGTGGGCGAGCCACTGGTGCAACACGCACGCCACCCGCTTCACCGACGCCTGGACCACGTTCCTGTCGATCCGCAAGAACTGGGGTTACCGGCAGGACCAGCTCTCCTCCACCCACCCGGTCTACTGCGAGATGCCGGACCTGGAGGCGGTCGAGGTCAACTTCGACGGCATCACGTACGCCAAGGGCGCGAGCGTGCTCAAGCAGCTCGTCGCGTACGTCGGCGAGGAGCCGTTCCTGGCCGGCCTGCGCGCCTACTTCGGCAAGTACGCCTGGGGCAACGCCACCTTCGACGACCTGCTGTCCGAGCTGGAGACGGCCTCGGGCCGCGAGCTGCGCAAGTTCGCCGCGCAGTGGCTGGAGACCGCGCAGGTCAACACGCTGCGCCCGGAGGTGACCATCGGCGCCGACGGCACGTACGAGCGGGTGGTGGTCCGGCAGGAGGCGCCGTCGGGCTTCCCGACGCTGCGTACCCACCGCATCGGCGTGGGCCTGTACGACCTCGCCGACGGCCGGCTGGTGCGCCGGGAGCTGGTCGAGACGGACGTGACGGGCGAGCTGACCGAGCTGTCCGCGCTGCACGGCAAGCCGGCCGCGGACGTGCTGCTGCTCAACGACGAGGACCTCACGTACGCCAAGCTGCGGCTGGACGAGCGGTCCATGGCCACCGTGGTGCAGCACATCGCCGGCTTCGACTCGTCGCTGGCCCGGGCGTTGTGCTGGACGGCCGCCTGGGACATGACCCGCGACGCGGAGCTGTCGGCCCGCGACTACGTGGCGCTGGTGCTGGCCGGGCTGACCGCCGAGACCGACATCAACCTGGTCACCGCCACGCTGCGGCAGGCGAGCACCGCGCTGACGTTCTACGCGGACCCGGCGTGGGCGCCGACCGGCTGGGCGGACCTGGCCCGGACCGCCCGGACCGCGCTGGCCGCCGCCGAGCCGGGCAGCGGCTTCCAGCTCGCCTGGGCCCGCGCGTACGCCTCGTCGGCCCGCTCCGGGGAGGACCTGGCCGTGCTGCGCGGCTGGCTGGACGGCAACGGGGTGCCGGAGGGGCTGACCGTCGACACCGAGCTGCGCTGGACCGTGCTCCAGTCGCTCGTGGCCAACGGCGCGGCCGGCGCCGCCGACGTGGACGCGGAACTGGCCGCCGACCGTACCGCCAGCGGTGAGCGGGAGGCCGCGTACGCGCACGCGCTGGTGCCGACCGAGGAGAACAAGGCATCCGTGTGGGCGCTGCTCACCGGCCCGGACGCGCTGCCCAACTGGCGCAACCGGGCGCTGCTGCAGGGCTTCACCCACCCGGCGCAGGTCGAGCTGACCGCGCCCTACCGGGAGCGGTACTTCGCCACGGTGGACCAGGTGTGGGCGCAGCGCGACAGCGAGCCGGCGCAGGAGTTCGTGCAGCTCGCCTACCCGGCGTACCTGGTCGAGGAGGACACCGTCGCGGCCACCGACGCGTGGCTGGCCCAGGACGGGCGGCCGGCGTCGCTGCGGCGGCTGGTGGCCGAGGGCCGCGACGGCGTGGTCCGCGCGCTGAAGGCCCGCGAGCGCGACGCCCGCACCGCCTGAGCAGGGGTACGGGGCCGGCGTGGGTGGGAGCCCACGCCGGCGCCGGCTGAGGACACGGAAAAGCCCGGCCCGCGCGGTGCGCGGGCCGGGCTTCGTCGTGTGCGGGGCGGGTCAGCCCTTGCCGGCGTGACTGGCGAGCTGGTCGAGGCCCTGGATGATGCCGCCGGCCAGGTCGCCGCCGCCGAAGGCGGCCACCATGGAGAGCGCGGCCAGCTTCGTGTACGTGTCCGGGATGCGCTTGCGCGCGTACCGGCCGGTGACGACCTCCAGCTGCCGCTGGTTGGGCGACACCGCGATCAGCACCGAGCGGTCGGGCTCGGCGAGCTGGCGGTGCAGCCGCTCGGCGTGCTCCCGGATCGGCTCGTCGAGCCCGCCGACATAGACCGAGAAGACCAGGCCGGTGCCCTGGTCGGCGAGGCGCAGCGCCTCGTCGATGCGGAGCAGCTGACGGGTCGAGAACGGTCCGTCCAGCACGTCGGGCGGGTTGTCCGTCCCGGTCGTGGGCCGCGCTTCACCAACGGTCACTTGCGCCTCCGGTTCCACCGGCCGGCGCCTCCCGGCCGGCCTGCTCCTGCTTGCGGCTGGTCAACGCCGGCGCCTGCGCCCCGGCGGACAGCGCCGTGCCGGCCGAGTCGGCCAGCTGCTCCGGACGGCTCAGGAACCAGACCGGAGTGAAGTCGAAGGGCCGGCCCGGCCGGTAGCGCTTGGCGCCGCCACCGTTGCCACGGCTGCCGACGGCCGCGAGGGCGGCGATCAGCAGCACCACGGCGGCCGGGATGCCGACGAAGACCACCAACGTCTCGGTAACAGACAATCCCAACGCCCCCAGGCGGAAAGAGAGACCAGGAATGGTTCGGGTCGGGTGACCGGTCAGGACCGGCCGCGCCCCACCTCACTTGTGATGTTCACGTTAGCGGAGTCGGTGGCCAGCCAGATTGCGGGGTGCTGATCCCATCCGCCACTCCAGTCCTCAAGTTGCGCGGCAGTGGCGACCAACGTCGCGTCGTCGCCGTACCGGCCGGTGAGCAGCACCCCGACCGGCAGTCCGTCGGCGGTCCGTCCGAGCGGCAGCGAAACGGACGGATCGCCGGTGACGTTGAAGACCGCGCAGTACGGCGAGAAGCGCCGCTGCCTGTCGAAATCCTCCGCCGGTTCGAGGGCGGCGAGCGCGCCCACCGGCATGCGCGGGGCCGCGAGCGTCGGGCAGAGCAGCAGGTCAACCCCGGCGGTACGGCGCACGCCGAGGCGTACCTGCGCCTGCAGCTCGCCGAGCGCGGCCATCAGCGCGGGGACGCCCAGCGCCGCGCCGCGCTCGCGCAGGAACCGGGTCAGCGGCAGCAGCTCGCCCTCCCGGTCGGGCGGGATCGGGGTGACCGCCAGCGCGTACCAGACGGTTTCGAACAGCGGCCACGCCTGGGGGCCGAGCGGCGCGGGGACGTCGACCACCTCGTGCCCGGCGTCGGCGAGCAGCGCGGCGGCCCGGTCGACGGCGGCGACGCAGTCCGGGTGGACCGGCTCATCGGCGAGCATCGGCGTGGTGAAGCGGCCGACGCGCAGCCGGCCGGGTCCGGTGGCGCGCGCGGACCGGGCGACGCCGAGGTAGCCACCGGTGGGTGCGGCCGGAGGCAGGTACGGCTCGCCGGGCACCGGTCGCGCCAGCACGTCGAGCATCGCGGCCACGTCGGCGACGGTACGGCCGATCGGCCCGTTCACGGGCAGCCCGAAGCCGCCGAAGCCGAGTGGCCCGCCGGAGACCATGCCCCGGCTCGGCTTGTAGCCGATCAGGCCGCAGAGCGCGGCCGGGATGCGCAGCGAGCCGCCGCCGTCGGAGCCCTGGGCCACCGGCACGAGCCCGGCGGCGACCGCGGCGGCCGCGCCGCCGCTGGACCCGCCCGCGGTGTACGCGAGGTCCCACGGGTTGCGGGCGGGCGGCGCGACCAGCCCTTCGGAGTAGAGCGAGCAGCCGAGTTCGGAGGTGGTGGTCTTGCCGACGCTGACCAGGCCGGCTTCGGCCAGGAGGCGGACCACGTCGGCGTCGACGGGCGGGACGAAGTCGGCGAAGGCGGCCGAGCCGAAGGTGGTGCGTACCCCGGCGGTGAGTGTCAGGTCCTTGATCGCGGTCGGTACTCCGTGCAGGGGGTGCCGGTCCGCCGCCGGGACCGTGTCGGCCGCCCGGGCCGCCGCCCGCGCGCGCTCGGCGGTGACGGTGACGAACGCGCCGACGGTGTCGCCGAGCGCCTCGACCCGGCGCAGGTGGTGTTCGACCAGTTCCAGGCTGGACAGCTCGCCCCGGCGGATCGCGGCGGCCTGCTCCAGCGCGGTCAGGTCGTGCGGCTCGGCCATGCCGTCCATCCTGCCGGGCCGGTGGCCGGGAGGCCGGGCGACACGGCCGGTGCGGCGGTCCATATCCGGGTGACATGACCGGTTCGGGATGGTCCGCCGGGCGGGCGGGACACGCAGGATGTGCAGATCGACGCAACTCGATCGAAGGCCGCCCCCACCACCCCGAGGAGCACGCCGTGCACCACGCACCCGGCACACCGGCCCGTCCGTCCCGGCTTCCGCGCGCCCTGCGCCCCCTGCTCGCCCTCGCCCTGACCGCCGCCGGCCTCGCCGCCCTGCCGGTGACGCCGGCCGGGGCCGGCGACGGCGGGCCGGCAGCCGCGCTGGCTGCGAACCCCTACGAGCGCGGTCCCGCGCCCACCACCGCCTCCATCGAGGCCACCCGTGGGCCGTTCGCATTCGCCCAGACCAGCGTCTCCGCATCGAGCGTCAGCGGCTTCCGGGGCGGCACGATCTACTACCCGACCAGCACCGCCGAGGGCACGTTCGGCGCGGTCGCCATCTCCCCCGGCTTCACCGCCGGCCAGTCCGCCGTGGCGTGGCTCGGGCCCCGGCTGGCCTCCCAGGGCTTCGTGGTCATCACCATCGACACCCTCTCCGTCTACGACCAGCCGGCCAGCCGCGGCACCCAGCTCCTGGCCGCGCTCGACTACCTGACCGGCACCAGCGCGGTCCGTACCCGGATCGACCGCAACCGGCTGGCGGTGATGGGGCACTCGATGGGCGGCGGCGGCAGCCTCTCGGCGGCGAACGCCCGGCCGGCGCTGCAGGCGGCGATCCCGCTGACCGGCTGGCACTCGACGAAGAACTGGTCGTCGGTGCGCGTGCCGACGCTCGTCATCGGCGCGGAGAACGACTCGGTGGCCCCGGTGTCGTCGCACTCGGAGCCGTTCTACACCAGCCTGCCGGCCACGCTGGACAAGGCGTACCTGGAGCTGAACGCCGCGAGCCACTCGGCGCCGACCTCGCCGAACGTGACGGTGGCGAAGTACAGCATCTCCTGGCTCAAGCGGTTCGTCGATGACGACACCCGCTACGAGCAGTTCCTGTGCCCGGCGCCCCGGGGCACCGCGATCGAGGAGTACCGGGACACCTGCCCGCACTCCTGAACGGCTACGGGTGCGTCTGTCGTCGCCTCAGCCGAGGACAGACGCACCCGCAGGCTCTCAGCGGCCGAGGAAACGCAGCGCGTTGCCGCCGAGCAGCGCGGCCCGCTGCTCGTCGGTGAGGAAGTCCGCCCGGTGCACCACCTGGCCCACCGGCCGCTCCCCCAGCGGGTACGGGTAGTCGCTGCCGAGCAGCACCCGCTCGGCGCCCATGGTGTCCACGAGCAGCCGCAGCGCGGCCGGCTCGAAGACCACCGAGTCGACGTGGAACCGGTCCACGTAGGAGCTGGGCGGCGCGCTCGACGCGCCGCGTACCAGGTCGCCGCGGCGGTGCCAGGCGTTGTCGGCGCGGCCCAGCCAGAACGGGAAACTGCCGCCGCCGTGCGCGAAGCAGATCCGCAGCGTCTCCGGCACCCGGTCGAACACGCCACCGAGGATCAGCGCCAGCACCGACAGGTGCGTCTCGGCCGGCATCCCGGTCAGCCACCGGGCCATCCACCGGTCCAGGCGAGGACCGCCGGGCATGTCCCACGGGTGCACGAAGACCGGCGCGCCGACCTCGGCGCAGTGGGTGAGGAACTGCACGATGCCCGCGTCGTCCAGGTCGCGGTCGCCGACGTGGTTGCCGATCTCCACCCCGGCGTGCCCGGCCGCGAGGCAGCGGTCCAGTTCGGCGCAGGCCGCGTCCGCGTCCTGCAACGGCACCTGGCAGAACGGCACCAGGCGGTCGCCGCCGGCCGCGGTGACCTCCAGCGTGAGGTCGTTGAAGATCCGGGCCACCTTGACCGCCTGGTCGGCCGGGCGGTCGTAGCTGAAGAAGACCGGCGTGGGCGAGACGACCTGCACGTCCACGCCGTCGGCGGACATGTCGGCGAGCCGGGTCGGCGCGTCCCAGCAGGGCGCGCCGATCGGCCGGAACTCCGTCTCCCCCACCATGATCATGGCGGCGCGCTCGGAGTCCACCCGCAGCCAGGGCCAGCCGGACCCGCCGCACGCCGCGGCGAGGTCCGGCCACCCCTTCGGCACGACGTGCGTGTGCACGTCCACGACCGGCATCGACACCGGCGTCAGCCCTTGCCCGGGTGCAGCGCGCCGCAGTTGTCGCAGGTGCGGGCCTTCTCGTCGGCGTAGAACGCGGCGAAGACCGGGGGCAGGTCGGCGGCGATGTCGCGGACCTGCAACTCCACCTCGTGCACCTTGTGGTGGCACTCGGCGCAGTACCACTGGAACTTCTCCAGCGTGCCCTCCTCGCGGACCCGCTCGATCACCATGCCGATCGAGCCGGCCTCGGGACGCTGCGGCGAGTGCGGGGTGTTGCGCGGCAGCATCCACATCTGCCCCTCGCGCACGTGCACCGTACGCGGCCCCTCGGGGAGCATCAGGTTGACGTGCATGTTGCCCTTGACCTGGTAGAAGAACTCCTCGTACGGGTCGACGTGGAAGTCCGTGCGCTGGTTCGGGCCGCCCACCACCATGACGATGAAGTCGTCGCTGCCGGGCAGCATCTCCTTGTTGCCCACCGGGGGCTTGAGCAGGTGCTGGTTGTCGCCGATCCAGCCGGAGAAGCTGAACGGCTCGGCGATCTCACTCATGGGAACCTCCCGACGGAAGTAGGGCGACGGCCTGCATCTCGATCAGCAGATGCGGGTGCGGAAGCTGGTGCACGGCCACAGTGGTCCGGGTCGGGCCGGTGGCGTCGAAGAACTCGGCCCACACCTGGTTGTAGCCACCGAAGTCGTTCATGTTGACCAGGTAGCTGGTGACCTGCACCAGGTCGGTCAGGTCGGCGCCGACCGAGCGCAGCAGGTCCCGGATGTTCTCGATCACGGCCCGGGTCTGCTCCCGGATGTCGAGGTCCGTGGTGCCGAGCTCGTCCACCGACACCCCGGCGAACGTGTTGTCCGGCCGGCGCGACGACGTGCCGGACACGTAGACGAATCCGCCGGCCACCTTGACGTGCGGGAACGCGCCCCGCGGCACGGCCTTCCCGGTCACCACGCGGGCCGTGGCCGGGCCGCTTTCCGTTCGCGACTGCGGGGCTCGCAAACCCGGCTCACTACTCGCGCTCACGAGAGGGCCTTCAGGGTGGCGGAACCGAGCTTCTCCACTGTGGCGCGCACGTGCGCGCCCGGCCGCAGCGGCACCGCGGCGGTCGCCGCGCCGGCCAGGAACACCCAGCCCTTGCGCAGCCGGACGCCGTGCCGGCCGGCCAGCCGCAGACCCTCGTCCAGGGCACGACGCGGGTCGCCGAGGATGGCGGCGGTCGAGCCGACCTGCGCCACCCGTCCGTCGATCTCCAGCAGCACGCCGAGGTTGTCCAGCCCGTCCGGCACCGGCGACCACGGCCCGACCACGAACGCGGCGGCCGAGGTGTTGTCGGCGATCACGTCCGGCAGGGAGAAGGTGAAGTTCGCGTACCGGGAGTCGATCAGCTCGATCGCCGGGGCGACCGCGCGTACCGCCCGGGTGAACGAGCCGACCGGTTCGCCCGGGTCGGGCAGCCGGTCCAGCAGGAACGCCACCTCCGGCTCGACGCGCGGGTGGATGAAGCCGCCGACGTCGACGGTCCCGCCGTCGGGCACCCGCATCACGTCGGTCAGCCGGCCCCAGATCACCTCGTCCACGCCGACCTGGGCCATCTTGGCCTTGCTGGTCAGCCCCATCTTCAGGCCGACAAGCCGCTCGCCCCGGTCGAGGCGGCGTCGCACCAGCGCGGTCTGCACCGCGTACGCGGCGTCCACGTCGAGGCCCGTCTCGGCGGCGAGCTGCGGGATCGCGGTGGCGGTGTCGGCCGCCGCGCCCAGCTTCTCCGCGATGCCGGCGGTGTCCGGCCCGATCATGAGTTCTCCTTACCGGCCAGGTCCAGTGCCACGTCCACGATCATGTCCTCCTGGCCGCCGACCATCCGGCGACGACCCAGCTCGACCAGGATCGAGCGGACGTCCACGCCGTACTTGGCCGAGGCGCGTTCGGCGTGACGCAGGAAGCTGGAGTAGACACCCGCGTACCCCAGGGAGAGCGTCTCCCGGTCCACCTGGACCGGGCGGTCCTGCAAAGGGCGGACGAGGTCGTCGGCCGCGTCCATCAGCGCGAACACGTCGCAGCCGTGCTTCCAGCCGTGCAGCTCGGCGACCGCGACGAAGACCTCCAGCGGCGCGTTGCCCGCGCCCGCGCCCATGCCGGCGAGCGACGCGTCCACCCGGACGGTCCGCCCGGACGGCGAACCGAGCGGGCCGTCGCCGAGGATCCGGCCGTGCTCGACCGCCAGCACGCTGTTCGCCACGCCCAGGGACAGGTTGTGGTGCGCGTGGATGCCGATCTGCGTCTCCGGTTCCAGCACCTGCCGGTACGCGTCGACGCGCTGCGCCACGTCCGACATCAGCAGCCGCCCGCCGGAGTCGGTGACGTAGACGCAGTGCGCGCCGTAGGACTCCATGAGCTTGGCCTGCGCGGCCAGTCCGGCCGGGTCGTTGAGGTGCGACATCATCAGGAACCCGGAGACGTCCATGTCGTTCTCCCGGGCCCAGGCGATGTGCTGGGCCGAGATGTCCGCCTCGGTGCAGTGCGTGGCGATCCGGACGCTTGTCACGCCGAGCGCCTTCGCCGCCTTCAGGTCGGCGATGGTGCCGATGCCGGGCAGCAGCAGCGTGGTGAGCCGCGCGGTGGTGAGCACCTCGGCGGCGGCGGCGATCCAGTCCGCGTCGGCGGCGGCGCCGTGCCCGTAGTTGACGCTGGAGCCGGCCAGGCCGTCGCCGTGCGCCACCTCGACCGCTGCCACGCCGGCCGCGTCGAGCGCGGCGGCGATGGTACGCACCTGGTCGACCGTGTAGCGGTGCCCGATGGCGTGCATGCCGTCGCGCAGCGTCACGTCCTGGATGTAGAGGTCGGTCATCGCGCACTCACCTCCGTCGCGCGCAGCGCCACCAGCCGCTCCGCGGTGCGCAGCGCGGCCGACGTCATGATGTCGAGGTTCCCGGCGTACGCGGGCAGGTAGTGCCCGGCGCCGGAGACCTCCAGGAACACCGAGACCTGAAGGCCGGTGAAGTGCCGGCCGAGCACCGGCGCGTACGTGTCGACCCGGTCGAACTGCACGTCCTGCTTCAGCCGGTACCCGGGCACGTACTCCTGCACGGCCTTGACCATGTCGGCCACCGAGGCGGCGATCGCGCCCCGGTCGGCGTCGGCGTCCGGGCACAGGCAGTAGACCGTGTCGCGCATCAGCAGCGGCGGGTCGGCCGGGTTCAGCACGATGATGGCCTTGCCGCGTTCGGCGCCGCCGACCACCTCGATCGCCCGCGCGGTGGTCTCGGTGAACTCGTCGATGTTGGCCCGGGTGCCCGGGCCGGCCGACTTCGAGGCGATCGAGGCGACGATCTCCCCGTACGCGACGGGGGTGACCCGGCCGACCGCGTGCACGATCGGCACCGTCGCCTGCCCGCCACAGGTCACCATGTTGACGTTCGGCTCGCCCAGGTGCTCGTCGAGGTTCACCGGCGGCACCACGTACGGGCCGATCGCGGCGGGCGTCAGGTCGACGACGGTGCGCCCGTGCGCCCGCAGCACCTCGTCGTGACGCTTGTGCGCGCCCGCGGAGGTGGCGTCGAAGACGAGCTGGACGTCCGCGAACTCGGGCAGCGCGACCAGCCCGTCGACGCCCTCGGCGGTGGTGGTCACGCCGAGCCGCCCGGCCCGGGCCAGACCGTCCGAGGCCGGGTCGATGCCGGCCATCGCCACCATGTGCAGGCTCTCACTGAGCCGCAGCACCTTGATCATCAGGTCGGTGCCGATGTTGCCCGACCCGAGCACCGCCACTCCGACGCTCATGCCGGCCCTCCGCTGCGCTGCGTGCCGCCATGAGGCTCGACGGCCCTGTATCGATGATTCGCTCGCTGGCGCTCGCTCATGCGGTTTCCTCCGTCGAGAAACAGGTACGCACCGAGCCGAGCCCGGAGATGCGCGCCTCGTACGCGGCGCCGGGCGTGACCGGCACCATCGGCCCGAGCGCGCCGGACAGCACCACGTCGCCCGCGCGCAGCGGGTCACCGGCGCGGGCCATCGTCCCGGCCAGCCACTGCAACGCGTGCAGCGGATTGCCGAGGCACGCCGCGCCCGCGCCGACCGAGACCGGCTCACCGGCGTGCTCCAGCACCATGCCGCACAGCCGCAGGTCCACGTCGGCGAGCCGCCGGGGCGTGGTGCCGAGCACGAACAGTCCGCTGGAGGCGTTGTCCGCCACCGTGTCCACGATGGAGATGTCCCAGTCGGCGATCCGCGAGTCGACGATCTCGATGGCCGGCAGCACGTGGTCCACCGCCCGGATCAGGTCGACAGTGGTGACCCGCTCGTCCGGCAGGTCGGCGCCGAGCACGAAGGCGATCTCCGCCTCCACGCGCGGCTGGAGCAGCCGGCCGATCGGCACCTCGACGCCGTCGCCGACGGCCATGTCGTCGAAGAGCACCCCGAAGTCGGGCTGGAAGACGCCGAAGCTCTCCTGCACGGTCCGCGACGTCAGGCCGATCTTCGCGCCGACGCGGCGGTGCCCCTTGCCCAGCCGCTGCCGGGTGTAGACCTGCTGCACCTGGTACGCGGCCTCGACGTCGCCCTCGGGCAGCAGCCGGCCGCGCAGCGGCGGGCAGGGTTTGCCCTCCTGCCGGGCCACCGCGAGTTCCCGGTTGGCGGCCTCGATGTCCACGGTCATGGCGGTTCCTCGCTTACGTCGCTGGGGATTCCGGCCATTCTGCCCACCGCGCGCGCCCGCGCCAGTCTTCGCGCTCATGACAGGTCCACACAGACGTTCGTCAGTTCCGAATAGAAGTCGAGCGAGTGCACGCCGCCCTCACGGCCGACACCCGACGCCTTCACCCCGCCGAACGGGGTGCGCAGGTCGCGCAGGAACCAGGTGTTCACCCAGACGATGCCCGCGTCGAGCCGGGCGCCGGCCCGGTGCGCCCGGCCCACGTCCCGCGTCCACACCGTCGCGGCCAGGCCGTAGTCGGTGCCGTTGGCCAGCGCGAACGCCTCGTCCTCGTCGTCGAACGGCGCGACGTGCACCACCGGGCCGAAGATCTCCTCCTGGTTGGTGCGGGCGTCCGCGCCCAGCCCGGTGAGCACCGTCGGCTGCACGTACGCCCCGCCGTCGCGGCCGTCGCCGAAGCGCGGCGTGCCGCCTCCCGCGCGGACCTCGGCGCCCTCGGTGCGGGCCAGCGCGTAGTGGCCGAGCACCTTGTCCCGGTGCCCGTGCGAGATCAGCGGCATGTTCGCCGTCGCCTCGTCGTCCGGCCAGCCGTACGCCAGCTCGTCGGCCCGCTTGGCCAGCCGCGCGGTGAACTCCTCGAACACCGGCCGCTGCACGTAGATGCGTTCGGTGCAGAGACAGACCTGGCCGCCGTTGGTGAAGCTGGACCGCACCGAACCGGCGATCGCCGCGTCCAGGTCGGCGTCGGCGAAGACCAGGCCGGCGTTCTTGCCGCCCAGCTCGAAGCTGACCGCCTTCACCCCGTCGGCGGCGGCGCGCATGATCGCGCTGCCGGTGGCCGACTCGCCGGTGAACGTGATCGCGTCCACGCCCGGGTGGCGGGTCAGGTGCTCGCCGGCCGAGCCCGGGCCGAAGCCGTGCACCAGGTTGAACACGCCGTCGGGCACGCCGGCCGCGGCCATCACCTCGGCCAGCAGCGTGGCGGAGGCGGGGGTCTCCTCGCTGGGCTTGACCACCACGGCGTTGCCGCAGGCCAGGGCCGGGGCGACCTTCCAGGTGAGCAGCAGCAGCGGCAGGTTCCACGGCACGATCACCGCGACCACGCCGACCGGCTTACGGACCGCGTAGTTCAGCGCCCGGCCACCGGTCGGGGTGACAGTGGTGAACGACTCGGTGGGCGCGGTCGCGACGATCTCGGCGAACGCGCGGAAGTTCGCCGCGCCGCGCGGGATGTCGAGCGTCCGGGCCTGCGAGATGGCCTTGCCGGTGTCCGCCACCTCGGCGGCCACCAGGTCGTCGAAGCGCCGTTCCAGCTCGTCGGCGACCCGGCGCAGCACCTCGGCCCGTTCCCGCTCCCCCATCCGGCCCCACGGGCCGCGCAGCGCCGCCCGGGCCGCGGCGACCGCGTCGTCCACCGTGGACTGCGACGCCTCGACCACCTCGAACACCGGCTCGCCGGTGACCGGGCTGCGCTTGGTGAACCGGGAGCCGGCGTCGACGAACTCGCCGCCGACGAAGTTGCGCAGCAGGCCGGGGCCGTCCGGCGCGTGCCCGGCCATCAGCCGGGGATCCCAGAGCGTCATCGCCGCCGCCCCAGCGCCGCGCGGACCCCACCGGCGAGCAGCGCCACCGCGCCGGCCGCTACCGCGCCGACGACCGCGTACTGCGCGCGCACCCGGCGGCGCACCTGCGCGTACGGGGTGGTGGAGAAGGAGACCAGCTCGTACTGGGAGACGTAGCGGCCGGGCAGCGCGCGCTCCAGCGCGTGCTCGACCTGCTTGCGGGTACGGAACACCGGGGAGGCGACCTTGTCCCGCATCTCCACGAAGTTCGCCAGCGCCATCCGGGCGATCGCCTCCGCGTTGTCCTGCCGGCGGTGCTGGTAGAGCGACAGCGCGGCGGCCCACTCGTCGTCGCACTCGTCCAGGCAGCGGTCCAGCTCGACCACGTCCTCGAACGCGCAGTTCGCGCCCTGGCCGTAGAACGGCACGATGGCGTGGGCGGCGTCGCCGATCAGGCCGACCTTCCCGGCGACCTGCCACGGCGTGCAGCGCACCGTGCCGAGCAGGCCGATCGGGTTGTGCTGGTAGTCGTCGACCAGGTTCGGGGCCATCGGCACCAGGTCCGGGTAGTGGGTGGCGAAGAACTGCTCGATCGCCGCCGGGCTGCTGAGAGAGGCGAAGCTGCGGGTGCCGTGGGTGGGCCAGAACAGCGTGCAGGTGAAGGAGCGGTCCGGGTTCGGCAGCGCGATCATCATCGAGGTACCGCGCGGCCAGATGTGCAGCGCGCCCGGGTCGAGCGCGAACTCCCCGCCCAGCGGCGGGATGGTCAGCTCCTTGTAGCCGTAGTCGAGGAAGTCCAGGCTCTCGGTCAGGCCCCCGTACGCGAGCAGCTGCCCGCGCACCGCGGAGCCGGCGCCGTCGGAGCCGAGGATGACCGAGGCGGTGGCGGTGACCTTGCCCTGCGGGGTCTCGAACGTCATCTCGCCGCCGAGCGGGTCGAGGCCGACCAGCCGGTGGTCGAACGCGACGCGCACGTTCGGCAGCGCGGCGGCGGCGTCGAGCAGCGCGTTGTTCAGCGCGCCCCGGCTGATCGAGTTGATCGCCCGGTCCCCGGTGCCGCTGTAGGACTGGAACTCCGGCTCACCCTCGACCGGGTGGATCATGCGGCCGCGCATCGGCAGCGCGTCCGCCATCACCTCGTCCTCCAGGCCGATGCGGCGCAGCGCGTCCAGCCCGCGCTCGGACAGCGCCAGGTTGATCGAGCGGCCCCGCTCGACGGTGCCGGTACGCGGGTCGGGCCGCCGCTCGTAGAGGGCCACCGGGTAGCCGCGCCGCGCCAGGTAGCAGGCCAGCAGGCAGCCGGCCAGTCCGGCGCCGACCACAGCGATCTCGTCGCGCTCTCTCACGAGCCCTCCTTCTCAAACGTTGCCGCCAGCGCCTCGGCGACCCGCCAGCAGTCGTGGTACGTCGAGTAGAGCGGCACCGGGGCGAACCGGACGATGTCCGGCTCCCGGGCGTCGGCGACCACGCCGTGCTCGTGCCGCAGCCGCTTGGTCAGCTCGTTCGCGCTGCCCACCCCGATCCGCACGGAGAGCTGGCAACCGCGCCGGGCCGGGTCGCGCGGGGTGACCACGCTCAGCGGCCGGCCGGGCGTGACCTCGTCGAGCAGCTGCTCCAGCCATGCGGTGAGCCGCAGGCTGCGCTCACGCAGCGCCGGCATGCCGACGGAGTCGAACAGCTCCAGCGAGGTACGCACCGGGCCCATCGCGAAGATCGGCGGGTTGGAGATCTGCCACGCCTCGACGGTGGCCGGCGGCCGGGACACCGGGGTCATCTCGAACCGGGTGGCCGCCTCGGTGCTCCACCAGCCCTCGAAGCGCTGGATGGTCGGGTCGCCGAGGTGCCGCTCGTGGACGAAGACGCCGCCCAGCGCGCCCGGGCCGGAGTTGAGGTACTTGTAGGAGCACCAGGCGGCGAAGTCGACGTCCCAGTCGTGCAGCGCCAGCGGGACGTTGCCGGCGGCGTGCGCCAGGTCCCAGCCGACCACCGCGCCCGCGGCCCGGCCGGCGGCGGTGATGGCGGGGATGTCCATCAGCTCGCCGGTCAGGTAGTTCACGCCGCCGAGCATCAGCAGCGCCACGGTGTGGCCTTCGCGGGCCAGGAAGTCCAGCACGTCCTCGGTGCCGAGCGTGTCGGAGCCGGGGCGCGGCTTGAGGCGTACGACTGTGGTGTCCGGGTCCAGGCCGTGGAAGCGGGCCTGGCTGCGCACGGCGTAGCTGTCCGAGGGGAATGCGCTGTCCTCGATGACGATGCGGGTGCGCTCGCCGGCCGGCCGGTAGAAGCTGACCATCAGCAGGTGCAGGTTGACGGTGAGGGAGTTCATCACCACGGTCTCGGCGGGCAGCGCGCCGACCAGGCGGGCGGCCGGCGCGGTCAGCAGCTCGTGGTACGGCAGCCAGGGCCGCTCCGACTCCAGGTGCCCCTCCACGCCCAGGCGCTGCCAGGCGTCCAGGTCGGCGAGGAGCTCGTCCCGGGTGGCGCGCGGCTGGAGACCGAGCGAGTTGCCGGCCAGGTACGCCGTGTCGGGGTAGCGGCCGGCGTCGGCGGGCGGGATGTGGAACAGGTGCCGGTGGCCGGGGTCGGCGTCGTCGCGGCGGAGGGCTTCGTTCTCGGGGGTGTGCATGCTGTTCTCTCTCGTCACATCGCGGTGCGGGCCGACCACAGCTCCGGGAAGACCACCCGGGCCATGCTGCGCTGCAACCATGCCAGTCCGGCGGAACCGCCGCTGCCGACCTTGGCGCCCATGGTGCGCTGCACGGCCTTGACGTGGTTCCAGCGCCAGTCGCCGAACTCCTCGGCGATCTCGGTCAGCGCGTCGCCGAGCAGCCGCAGGTGGTTCTCCGGGCCGCTGTCGCCGTAGATCTGGACCCAGGCCGCCTCGATCGCAGGGTGCGCCTCGTGCTCGCCGTTCACGTCCCGCTCCAGCAGCTCGGCCGGCACGTCGAAGCCCTTGCGGGCCAGCAGCGCCACCACCTCGTCCCAGAGGCTCGGCGTGGCCAGCGCGGCGGTCAGCTCGTCGTACACGTCGGTCTGCCGGCGGAACGGGCGGATGAGCGCCCGGTCGCGCAGGCCGAGCAGGAATTCGAGCTGCCGGTACATCGCGGACTGGAAGCCGGAGCCCTCGCCGAGCCGGTCGCGGAAGCGGTTGAAGTCGGCCGGGCTCATCCAGCGCAGGCCGTGCCAGGCGGCGTTGAGGCCCTCCAGGTGCAGGGCGGCCCGGCGCAGCGGGGCCAGCGCCTCCCAGATCCGGTCCTCGCGCAGCTCACGCTTGGCGTGCCGCAGCTCGTGGCAGGTCAGCCCGAAGTACAGCTCCATGATCTGGCTGACCATCAGGAAGGACATTTCGCCCGGGTCGTCGCTGAGCGGCTCCTGGAGCCGGTGCAGGGTGCTGGCCCGTACGTAGGCGTCGTACGGCACGCGCTCGGCGAATTCCAGCGTCGGCTCGCCGCCGTTGCGTGCCGCCCGAGCCGCCCGTTCCTGGGGGGTTACCGGGCGCACTGCCGTCGTCTGTTCCACAGTCGTTCTCCGTCCGTGCGCGGGGTAGATGTCATGATCCCGCTGGTGGACGGCCGAATGGAATGCCTGTTCAACGGCGGTATGGTGGTCTCACCTCGCGAACCGAAACCATCTCGCGTCGTTCCCTTTACGGAAGGAAGGTCCCCGCGTGGACGACATGGACTGGGCGTTGCTGCGTGAACTCCAGGCCGACGCCCGGCTCTCGTACAGCGAGTTGTCCCGCCGGGTCCACCTCTCCCCGCCCGCTGTCGCCGAACGGGTACGTCGGCTGGAGGAGTCCGGCGTGATCACCGGCTACCACGCCCACGTCGACCTGACCCGGGCCGGCCGCACGGTGCTCGCCCTGATCCGGATGTCCTGCTACGGCGCGCGCTGCATCCTCAACGACCCCGAGGTCTCCGGCTGGCCGGAGATCATGGAGATCCACCGGATCACCGGCGACGCGTGCAGCATGCTCAAGGTCGCGGCCACGAACATGGGCGAGTTCGAGGAGGTCATCGACCGGCTCGCCCCGTACGGCCAGCCGTCCAGCACGATGGTGCTCTCCACGCCGCTGGCCTGGCATCCCGTGGTGAAGGCGCCTCGTTAGCTTCCCCTGCCCCCCGGGAAAGCAGGCGCCGCTGCCCGTCAGTGGGTCCGGCGCACCGTCGCGCCGGGAGGGGGGAACCATGCGAGGGCTCCTGTCACACCGCGTGCTGTCGTCCGTACTGGGTCTGTTCGGCCTGGTCGCGGCGTTCGTCCTGGCCACCGCGCCACCGGCGCGGGCCGGGGAGAGCGTGTTCATCGAGGTGACGCCGAACAGCGTCCAGGCCGGTTCCCGGGTGAACCTGCGGGCCGGCTGCGACAACAGCAACAACCGCCAGGCCCAGGTCACCTCGGACGCCTTCGGGCGGGTGACGCTGCGGCCCGACAACGGCTTCCTCACCGGCTCGGTCACCGTGCCCGGCAACAAGGCGCCCGGCGACTACCCGGTGAACCTGGACTGCTCCAACGGCAACACCGCCTCGACCATGCTCACGGTGCTGAACATGGCGCAGCCGAGCAAGGGACCGGCGACCGGCGGTGGGGGCGCCGCGGGCGGCCGGGGCACGGGCTCGCTGCTGCTGGTCGGCGGCCTGGTGGCGGTGGCCGTGGTGGCCGGCGTGAGCGCCCGCCGCAAGCCCGGTAACCGCGTCTGACGAGGCGCCGACATGGCCCGCTCATCGCGCCGCCGGGACCGCGCCGGCCCGGCGGCGGACCGCACCCGCCGTCGCGCCGCCGGCCGCCGGTCGCCGGAGCGCGCCGGACGGCTCCGGGCCGCGCTGCGGCTGACGTCCCGGGCCGCACGCCGGTTCGCCCACGTCGCCGGGCACGCCTTCACGGTCAGTGTCACCACCGCCGACCCGCGGTCCGGGCCGGTCCCGGCCCGCCCCGGCACGACCACCACCCGCCGGTACGCGCCGAGCCGCCACCCGGGCGTGCCGGTGCTCGTGGTGGCGAGCGTGATGGCGCTGATCGTGGCCATGCTCGGGCTGGAACGGGTGACCGGGGTCAGCGTGCTGCCGGACCGGATCGTCGCCGGCCTGCGCCCGCCGCCGAAGAAGTTCCCGGTGCTGCCGGCCAGCCCGCCGACCGACCTGAGCATCGGCAAGCTCGACCTGCGCGCGCCGGTGCACCGCGTCGGCATCGCGCCGGACGGGAGCATCGACGTGCCGGACGTGGACCGGGCCGGCGAGGTCGGCTGGTACGACCAGGGCCCCACCCCCGGCCAGTACGGCCCGGCCGTGCTCGTCGGGCACGTCGACACCACCACCGGGCCGGCCGTCTTCCACGGGCTGAAGAACCTCGACGACGGCGACCGGATCGAGGTGACCCGCGAGGACCGCTCGGTGGCGGTGTTCGAGGTGACCTCGATCGAGCGGTACGGCAAGGAGAAGCTGCCGGTGGAGGACGTCTACGGCGACTTCAGCCGGCCCAACCTGCGCCTGATCACCTGCGGTGGGCGCTGGGTGGGCGGGGAGACCGGGTACGCGGACAACCTGGTCGTCTACGCCGCGCTGGTCAAGGCGCGCTGAGCGCGCCGGTCAGGCCGCCTCGGACTCGGGCTCGCGCAGGTCGAGCCAGTCCGCCCAGCGCGGGTCGGGCGCGCGGTGCCCGAGGACCCGCCAGGCCGTCCCTTTCGGCGGGGCCGGCAGGTGGTGCAGCCGCCAGCCCAGCTCGGCCGGCGTCTTGTCGCCTTTGGTGTGGTTGCACCGCGCGCAGGCGGCGACCACGTTCTCCCAGGCGTGCCGGCCGCCCCGGCTGCGCGGGAAGACGTGGTCGATGGTCTCCGCCGGCCCCCGGCAGTACGCGCACCGCCACCCGTCGCGGGCGAACAAGGCCCGCCGGGACAGCCCGACGTGGGTGCGGTAGGGCACCCGGACGTAGCGGGTCAGGCGCACCACCGAGGGCACCGGTAACGCGTTGCGCGCGCTGTGCAGGATGCCCTCGCCGTCGGCGACGCAGATCGCCTTGGCGGAGAGGACGAGGATCGCGGCACGACGCACGGACACGACGCACAGGGGTTCGTAGGTGGCGTTGAGAACGAGCGCACCGGAGCCCGCCGTGGGTCGTATGTCAGGCATCGCGTTCACCCTCCCGGTCCAGCCGCTCCCGCCGCCTGTGCGCCGGAACCGTCCGCGAACAGCGCGGAACGACTCCGACGCCGGCCGGGATCACCGACGTCCGTTGCGCCAATAGTCCCTGATCGCGCCCTCGATTGCACGCACGAATCTGCAAGCGGCCCGCCGGATCACCCGCATCGGGGCGGTTCGCGCCCTCGCGCTACGCCGTGCCGACGCCACGCAGCGTGTCGAGCCGGACCCACTGGCCCTCGTGCGGGCCGGAGGCCAGGCGGTAGTGCTGGACGCCGTCGAGGGCGGCGCGCAGATTCACTGTCACGGTGTCGCCGACGGCGAGGCCGGCGGTCACCGCCGTCACCTTCCCGGCGTCGTCCAGGGAGTACGCCTTGCCGGGCGCGGCGACGACCACTACCGAGCGCGGGATGCGGTAGCCGATCGGGGCCGCTCTGCCGACCTGGTACGACCGGCCGGGGATCTCCTTGACCAGGTAACCGCTGAGGCTCCCCTCGCTGATGTCGTACCAGATGCCGGTCTGCCGCATCACCTTGTGCCGTTCCGTGGAGGCCGCTTCGGCGGGCCTGGTCAGGGAGATCCGCTTGCGCTCCAGAACCGTGCCGGCCGCGTCGAACTTGTAGCCGACGTGGTCCCCGGCGGCGAGCCGGATCGTTCCGGACACCCCGTGCATGGGGTGGTCGGAGTAGAACAGGTCCATGATCCCGGCGAAGGTCGGGTCGCCGGTGATCGCGTGCAGCACGGCGTGCTGGATGATGTGCGTCGAGTGGTACATGCCCGCGTCCTTGCGGTGGGTGAGGCAGTACCTGCTCCGCCACTGGCGGGTGCGGACGAGGCGGTGGGCGTCCCGGGCGGTGGTGATCGCCCCCTGGAGCATCTGCTTGGCTTGGGCGTCGCGGCTCAGGCTCCAGTAGTCCCAGAGTCCGAAGGCCGAGAAGATGTGCCCGTTGTAGGTCTGGTCGCCGCGCACCCGCGTCGGGTGGGCGTACTCCTCCAGCCAGAGCAGGCCGTCCTTGACGTACACCCCCCACGGCTGGCCGCCCACCGGCGGGAGCAGGTAGGACGCGAACGTCGCGTCGGCCGCCTGCCGCCAGTGGGTGCGGTCGCCGACGATCTGCGCCAGCCGGACGAACAGGCTCATCGCCTGGCCCTGGGCCATCATCGAGTACCACGGCGTCTGGTAGACGTCGGTGCCGCGGTGCATGGCGTGCCGGAACCGGTACGGGTAGAACCAGCCGTCCCCGCGGACGACCCGCCGGTCGATCAGGCGCTGCGCCTGCGTCATCGCCCGCTTCAGGCACACCTGCTCGCCGGTGACCCGGAAACTCTCCAGCAGGTTGATGCCGTACTGGGCCTGGGCGACGGGATGGTCGTAGAGCTTCCCGGTGAGCAGCGCCATGCGTACGCCGTGCTTGTCGTGCGTGCCCGTGTCGACGATCGGCAGCCGGACGCCGCTGTAGTAGGGCCGCTGCCCCTGCGGCAGGTCGCGGATCTCGAACGGGTCGCTGCGGAACTTGACCGGCGTTTCGGCCGACCACCTCGCCGCGCCGGTCGCCACCAGCGGCGCGGCGCCGGCCGCCGCCGCCACCACCGTCAGCACCTGACGACGGGACCAGGATCGACGGGCGCCTAAGAGCTCCTCCGTCATGTCGCTTCTCCCCTTGCTCCGCCCAGCTGCGCGCTGGACGGCCAGTCGCGGGGCCCCCGTGCGGGCCGGGGCGTTTTTGCCGCCCCCCGGTACAACGGAGCAGGACGGAAGGCGGGTTGCTCGGCCGGCGAGCCGCCGGCGGCCGGTCCGACGGTGGGTCCGCGCCGGACGGGCGCCGCGCGTGCGGTACGAAAGCACTGTGAATCTCTCCGACCTGATCTCCGCCCTGCTGTCCGCCGTCTCCGACCGGCGGCCGGACTGCCAGGGCAGCAGCTCCTGCGAGTGGGTGTACCGGGTCACCGACTCCGCCTGGTTCGCCGAGAGCAGCTACTGGATCCTGTTCAAGCCGCTGCGGGTGGCGCTGATCCTGCTGCTCGCGGTGGCCGCCCGCTGGGCGGTGCACCGGACCATCAACCGGCTGGTGCGGACCACCACCGACGGCGCGGTGCCGACGATGCTCCGCCCGCTGCGGGAGCGGATTCCCAGCGCCACGCCGGACCCGGACCAGTTCGTGCCGGAGCGGCGGCGGCAGCGGGCCGAGGCGATCGGGTCGGTGCTGCGCAGCATGGTCACCGCGTTCGTGTTCGGCATCGCGTTGCTGATGGTGCTCAAGGAGTTCAGCTTCGACCTGGCCCCGCTGCTCGCCAGCGCGGGCATCGCCGGTGTGGCGCTCGGCTTCGGCGCGCAGAGCCTGGTCAAGGACCTGATCGCCGGCCTGTTCATGTTGATCGAGGACCAGTACGGCGTCGGCGACACGGTCGACCTCGGCGAGGCGACAGGCGTGGTGGAGGCGGTGGGACTGCGGGTGACCACGGTCCGTGACGGCCGCGGGGTGCTCTGGTACATCCGCAACGGGGAGATCGTCCGCGTCGGCAACAAGAGCCAGGGCTGGGCCCTGGTCGTGGTCGACCTGCCGATCGGCTTCGCCGGCACCGAGGAGGCCACCGCCGTGCTGCGTACCGCTGCGGCGTCGGTGGCGCTGGACCCGGAGCTGGCGCCGAAGATCGTCGAGGAGCCGGAGGTCCTCGGCGTCGAGCAGATCACCGTGGACGGCGCGGTGATCCGTACCGTCGTCAAGACCACCGCGGACGGGCAGTTCGCGGTGGGCCGGGAGCTGCGCCGCCGCCTCGCCGAGGCGCTGGAGAACTCCGGTATCACCGCGCGGATCGCGGCGGCCCGGCTCTTTCCCGGGCTGCCGCCGCAGACGCCGACGCCGTCCGCGGCTGAGGGCACAGGTACCAGCGGACCCACCTGAGTCGCCGGACAAGCCGGACTATTTCCGGGGGTCGCGCTCCGCGCGGCCCCTCGGGTATCGTCCGTTCGGTTCAGTCGGAGATGCGACGATCAATCCGTTCGCCCTAGCCAGTTGTCAGACGATCGGGCAGAATCCGGTGAACACGCTCCACCGGGGAGCGTGCTCGTGTCCTCGCTGATCGGTTGATCTGACGACGGTTCCCGGTCGGGCCATCACAAGTGGTCGACCAGGAACGATGGAGGCGACGGTGTCCGACGAGCGACCCGCCCAGGAGGGCCCGGCCACCTTCCGCGACGTGTTCGGTCAGCCGGAGTTCCGGGCGCTGTTCGCCGCCAACATCCTCTCCTGGGTCGGCGACTATCTCGCCAAGGCCGCGGTCACCGTGCTCGTGCTGCGCGAGACCGAATCGGTGGCGCTCTCCGCCGCCGCCTTCGCGGTCAGCTATCTGCCCTGGCTGCTCGGCGGCCCGTTGCTCTCGGCGCTCGCCGAGCGGCACCGCTACCGGCGGGTCATGGTGATCTGCGACCTGATCCGGATGGCGCTGATGGTGCTCGTCGCCATGCCGTTCATGCCGGCCTGGTCGGTCCTCGCGCTGATCTTCCTGGCCACGCTCGCCAATCCACCGAGCCAGGCGGCGCGCTCGGCGGTGATGCCGCAGATCCTCGCCGGCGACCGGCTGGTGGTGGGCCTGTCCGCGTTCACCAGCGCGTCCCAGGCCGCCCAGGTCGTCGGCTACCTGATCGGCGCGACCATCGCCGCGCTGAACCCGAACGCCGCGCTGCTCGTCAACGCGGCGACCTTCGCCCTGTCGGCCCTGCTGGTCCGCATCGGCGTACGCGACCGGCCGTCGACGATGACCGCGATGCACCGCAGCCACCTGCTGCGGGAGACCGGCCAGGGCTTCCGGATCGTCTTCGAGCGGCCGGTGCTGCGGGCCATCGCGATGCTGGTGTTCAGCGCGATGCTGTTCTCGATCGTCCCGGAAGGGCTGGCCGCCGGCTGGGCCGCCGAACGCACCGACGGCGCGATGGACGCCGGCACCGCCCAGGCGGTCATCATGGCCGCCGGTCCGGTCGGGTACGTCCTCGGCGGGCTGATCATCGGGCGGCTGATCGCCCCGGCGCGCCGTCTGGCGCTGATGCGGCCGCTGATGGTCATCGCGCCCGCGGTGCTCGTGCCCGCGCTCCTCGACCCGACCCCGTCGGTGGTGGCGTTGCTCGCCGCCGCGTGCGGCTTCGCGGTCGCCGGGCTGGTGCCGGTCGCCAACGGGCTGTTCGTGCAGGCCCTGCCGGACGGCTACCGCGCCCGGGCGTTCGGCGTGATGGCCACCGGCACCCAGGTCATCCAGGGCGCCGCGGTGCTGGCCACCGGCGCTCTCGCCGAACGGTTCTCCGTCCCGTCGGTGGTCGGCACGTGGAGCGCGGCGGGCGTGCTGCTCATGCTCGTCGCGGCGTTCGCCTGGCCCCGGCCGAGCACCATCGACGCGGCGATCGCGGCCGCCCGCGCCGAGTCCTCCCCGGACGCCCTCGCGCCCGCGCACAGCGCGCGGGGCCCGGCGGCGGGCGACCGGGGCCGCGAGCACGGGCGGCGCCGGCACGCGGTGACGTGATCCGCGCCGCCCCGCGGGCGGGCGCGGCTGCGGGGCAGCACCTGGCAGGATGGAAGCGTGACTTCCCCAGGCGAGTCGATGACCCTCTTCGAGGCGATCGGCGGTGAACCGACCTTCCGCAAACTGGTGGACGAGTTCTACGCCGGCGTCGCCGAGGACCCGGTGCTGCGGCCGATGTACCCGGAGGAGGATCTGGGCCCGGCGGCGGACCGGCTGACCCTCTTCCTCATCCAGTACTGGGGTGGCCCGCACACCTATTCCGAGCAGCGCGGGCACCCCCGGCTGCGGATGCGGCACGCCCCGTTCCGGATCGGCGCCGCCGAGCGGGACGCCTGGCTGCTGCACATGCGCCGGGCGGTGGACGCGCTGGACCTGCCGCCGCAGCTCGCCGCCGCGCTCTGGGACTACCTGGAGCGGGCCGCCTACTTCATGGTGAACGTGATGGAGGACCCGGCGGCCGGCTGAGCCGCCGGGCTCTCAGAGCAGCGCGCCCTCGTCGTGCAGCCAGTCGACGAACGTGGTGGCGACCGCGGCGCCGCAGTCGAGCATCTCGACGAGCAGCGCGTCGTGGGCGCCGGCGCCGAGCGGGACCTGGAGTTCGGCGTAGATCGGGAGCTGGCCGCGCTCGGTCGGGTCGCCGATGTACGCCTTGCAGAAGCGGCGGGTGTGGTTCCACTCGTTGACCACCCGGTACGCCCGGTCGGCCCAGTCCGGCGGGACCGTCGCGTGCGGGCGGGCCCGCATCACCAGGATCTCGTCCTCCGGGCCCTCCAGCGCGACGAGCACGGCGTGCCGCTCCCACATGGCCAGCAGGTTGCCGTCGCCGTCGGCCAGGTAGCGCACGTCCAGCAGGTCGAGCGCGTCACAGACCCGGCTCAGGGTGACCGGGGCGACGGTGGCCGGCATGTCGGCCAGGGCCGGGCGCTCGGGCACCGGCGCGTCGTCTCCCGGCTGGCGCGGGGTCGGTGGTCCGACCCGGATGGTGTCATCCACTGTGACTCCGCTTCGAGTCTCCGGTTCGCCGCCAGCGGCGGGACCAGGGCGCCATGACCACCACGGCATCGCTCGCGCACCTCACTCCCCAGCGGATCCAATCGCCTACGGTGCGTTGGATCCGAGGAAGGACGGTACCCGGATAGACGGCGTGAGGCATCCCCCCAACGACCGCCCCAAACCGGAAGGACGATGACGGGTCATACGTTCGGACGACCCGGCGTCGGCCTGAGTGCAAGATCGGCGACAGTACGCGACCAGACCGCCCCGAACGGACCGACGAGCCCGACCCACCGGCCCGCGGCCCGCACCTGAACGTCGTCCTCGCCGCTGCCGGCGAAACCCATCCGGACCAGGCCCTGCACCAGCCGCTGCGACACCTCCACCGGCGTGCGCGGGTCCTCGTCCGGCGTCACCACCACCGCGACGTGGTCCAGCAGCGCGTCCCGCAGCACCCGCTGGCCGACCGCGCGGCCGGCCACCCCGTGCGTGGCCGCCTCGCGCAGCGTCCCGGCCGCCGCCTCCGCGATCCGGCGCAGCTCCGCGCCGGGCAGCGACTCCACCGCCCGGCTCGCGCCCGGCGGCAACTGCCAGCGCCAGCCGTCGTCGCGGCGCACCGGCAGCGCCGCGCCCCCGGCGGTGAGTTCGGCGAGCAGCTCCCCCGCCCCGACGGTGACGTCACCGGGGGCGTCGCCGGGCACGGTACGGACCACGAGCACCCCCCAGGGCAGCCGCGCCCAGAGGGCCGTACGTCCGGCGCCGGGCACCGGCCGCAGGCGGACCAGGGTGGCCGGGTCGAACCGGACCAGCCGCGCCAGGAAGGCGCCCGCGTCGGCCACCCCGGTCAGCCCGTGCCCGGTCGTCATCCGGTCAGCCCCGGCGCGTAGCGGAGCAGGAACGCGCGCTCGTCCGGCGTGATCCGGCGTGGCCGCTGGGCGGCGAGGTCGAACGGCACCAGCACCGACCGGGCGGTGCTGGCCAGCGTGTCGCCGTCGTACAGCTCGTAGGCGACCGAGAACGAGGCGTTGCGGATCTGGTCCACCCACAGCTCGATCCGCACGCTCGGGGCCGCCTCCGCGCTGGCCCGGCCGAGCGCGTAGTCGACCGGGCGCAGGTAGTCGACCTCGTGCCGGCGGATGACCACCCCGTCGGCGAACGAGCCCACTCCCCACGCCCGGCCGCCGGCGAACATCATCGCCACCCGGGCCTCCTCGTAGAGCGTGAGGAAGCGGGCGTTGTTGACGTGGCCGTACGCGTCCAGGTCGGACCAGCGCAACGCGCAGTGGTAGACGAAGCGGTCAGTCACGGGTGAGCTTGCGGTAGGTCACCCGGTGCGGCCGGGCGGCCTCGGCCCCGAGGCGGTCGATCTTGTTCTTCTCGTACGCCTCGAAGTTGCCCTCGAACCAGAACCACTTCGCCGGGTCCTGGTCGTCGCCCTCCCAGGCCAGGATGTGCGTGGCGACCCGGTCCAGGAACATCCGGTCGTGGGAGATGACCACGGCGCAGCCGGGGAACTCCAGCAGCGCGTTCTCCAGGCTGGACAGCGTCTCCACGTCCAGGTCGTTCGTCGGCTCGTCGAGCAGGATGACGTTGCCGCCGATCTTCAGCGTCAGCGCCAGGTTCAGCCGGTTGCGCTCGCCGCCGGAGAGCACCTTCGTCGGCTTCTGCTGGTCCGGCCCCTTGAAGCCGAACGCCGCGATGTACGCGCGGGACGGCATCTCGACCTTGCCCACCATGAGGTGGTCCAGCCCGTCGGAGACGACCTCCCAGACCGTCTTGTCGCCGTCCAGGCCCTGGCGGTTCTGGTCGACGTACGACAGCGAGACGGTCTCGCCGACCCGGACCGAGCCGCTGGTCGGCTGCTCCAGCCCGACGATCGTCTTGAACAGCGTGGTCTTGCCGACGCCGTTCGGGCCGATGATGCCGACGATGCCGTTGCGGGGCAGCGAGAACGACAGGTTGTCGATCAGCACCCGGTCGCCGAACGCCTTGGTCAGGTTCTGCGCCTCGATGACGGTGTTGCCCAGGCGCGGGCCCGGCGGGATCTGGATCTCCTCGAAGTCCAGCTTCCGGGTCTTCTCCGCCTCGGCGGCCATCTCGTCGTAGCGGTCCAGGCGGGCCTTGGACTTGGTCTGCCGCGCCTTGGCGTTCGAGCGGACCCACTCCAGCTCCTCGGAGAGGCGCTTCTTCATCTTGGCGTCGCGACGCCCCTCGACGGAGAGCCGGGCGGCCTTCTTCTCCAGGTAGGTGGAGTAGTTGCCCTCGTACGGGTAGGCCCGGCCGCGGTCCAGCTCCAGGATCCAGTTGGCCACGTTGTCCAGGAAGTACCGGTCGTGGGTGATCGCCAGGACGGTGCCCGCGTACTTGGCCAGGTGCTGCTCCAGCCACTGCACGCTCTCCGCGTCCAGGTGGTTGGTGGGCTCGTCGAGCAGCAGCAGGTCCGGCGCCTCCAGCAGCAGCTTGCACAGCGCCACCCGGCGGCGCTCACCACCGGAGAGCGTGGTGACGTCGGCGTCCGGCGGCGGGCAGCGCAGCGCGTCCATTGCGAGTTCGAGCTTGGAGTCGATGTCCCACGCGTCGGCGGCGTCCAGATCCTCCTGGAGCTTGCCCATCTCCTCCATCAGCTCGTCGGAGTAGTCGGTGGCCATCTGCTCGGCGATCTTGTTGAACCGCTCCAGCTTGGCCTTGGTCTCGGCGACCGCCTCCTCGACGTTGCCGAGGACCGTCTTGGCGTCGTTGAGCGGCGGCTCCTGCGCGAGCATGCCGACGGAGTAGCCGGGCATGAGCCGGGCCTCGCCGTTGCTCGGCCGGTCCAGCCCTGCCATGATCTTGAGGAGGCTGGACTTACCGGCGCCGTTCGGACCGACCACCCCGATCTTGACACCCGGCAGGAAGTTCAGCGTCACGTTGTCGAGCACGACCTTGTCGCCGTGCGCCTTGCGCGCCTTGTCCAGGACGTAGATGAACTGGGCCACGGTGCGGGCTACCTCCGTCGGTTGCGATCGCGGGCTTGTCGGGTGCGGGGCGCGGGCGTCGATCTCCGCCCGCCGCCGCCGGCCGGGAGCCGGCCGCACGCACGCCGCCGTCAATCCTGACAGGTACGGACCACCACGCCCACATCACCCCACCCCAGGGGTACGGCGGCGCGCCTCGTTGCCACCCCCGGTACTACTCGTTACCGTCGACAGTATGACCAAGAAGATCGCCATCAGCGTCCCCGACGACGTGGCCGAACGACTGGCCCAGGAGCAGAACGTCTCCGCGTTCGTCACCGAGAGCGTGCGGCAACGGATGGCGGGAGAGCGCACCAGGCGCGCGCTCCGGCAGGTCGGCTTCCGGCTGTCCGACGGCGGGCTCGCCGACGCGGGCCAGGCGCTCGACGAGGCCCAGGCGAAGATCACCCCGGAACTGCGCGCCCGGGCGGCCGAGTTGCTGAGCGAGTCGTCACGTGGACGGCTGACCCGTGACTGACCCCGGACTGGTGCTCGACACCGCCTGCCTGCTGGCCTACTCGGACGGCACCGAGGCGGTCGGGGAGCAGATCGCGTCGGTCGCGGACCGGGGGCAGACGGTGATCGTGCCGGCGCTGTGTCTCGCCGAGGCGTACCGGCAGGTGGCCGTGGACGGCTGGCGCCTGCTGGACATCCTCGGCGATCTCGACCACGTGGTCGTCACCCCTGTTGCGCACGACATGTGCATGTTCCTCGGCGGCTGGTCGCGCACGCTCCTGAGCATGGACCTCGCCCAGGTGGCACTGGAGGCCGCACGGGCTACCACGCCAATCATGAGCGACCGGCGGGAACTGCTCGGTGAGGTGCTGCCCAAGGAGTGGCCGATCATCGACCTCTGAGCCACCGGTGTCGACAAGATCACGCGGTGGGTTCGGCGGTTCTGGGACGGGTAGGTAACTCCGGCACGGGGCAACAGAGGCCGCAGCTACGCTCAGTACGCTCATCGCGGTGGACCCGTCAGTACCCGGAGGTGGCCGATCGTGACCGTCCGTAGCTCCTTTGTCGTAGTGGCCAACCGCCTGCCGGTCGACGAGGTGAGCACACCCGAGGGGCGGCAGTGGCGGCGCAGCCCGGGCGGGCTGGTCACCGCGCTGCACCCGGTGCTGGCCGAGCACCAGGGCACCTGGGTGGGGTGGGCCGGCGGCACCGGCGCCGCGCCCGAGCCGTTCGACCTGGAGGGCATCCGGCTGCACCCCGTGCCGTTGAGCGCCGAGGAACTGGAGCGCTACTACGAGGGCCAGTCCAACGCGACGATCTGGCCGCTCTACCACGACGCGGTGGAGACGCCCGCCTACAAGCGGCGCTGGCGCGAGGCGTACCGGTTGGTCAACGCCCGGTTCGCGGAGGCCGCCGCCGACGTGGCGGCCGAGGGCGCCACGGTCTGGGTTCAGGACTACCAGCTCCAGCTGGTGCCGGCGATGCTCCGCGAGCTGCGGCCGGACCTGCGGATCGGCTTCTTCCTGCACATTCCGTTCCCGCCGATCGAGCTGTTCATGCAGATGCCGTTCCGCACCGAGATCCTGCGCGGCCTGCTCGGCGCGGACCTCGTCGGCTTCCAGCAGCGGCTGGCGGCGCAGAACTTCGTCCGCCTGGCCCGGCACCTGCTCGGCCTGCGCTACGAGGGCCAGATGATCCAGGTCGACGGCCGGCAGGTGAAGGCCGGCGCGTTCCCCATCTCGATCGACACCAAGGAGATGGAGCGGCTGGCCGAGGACCCGGCGATCCAGGCCCGCGCCAAGCAGATCCGTGAGGAGCTGGGCAACCCGAAGACCATCATCCTGGGCGTCGACCGGCTCGACTACACCAAGGGCATCGAACTCCGCCTGAAGGCCTTCCGCGAACTCCTTGCTGACGGAAAGTTGACAGTTCCCGACGCGGTTATGGTGCAGGTCGCCACGCCCAGCCGCGAGCGTGTGGAGCACTACCAGGCACTTCGGGTGAAGGTGGAACGCGAGGTTGGCCGGATCAATGGTGAATTCGGCCGGGTCGGCGTGCCTGCAGTGCATTATCTGCATCAGTCGTACAGTCGCTCCGAACTGGCCGCGATGTACGTCGCGGCCGACGTCATGATGGTGACCCCGCTGCGAGACGGAATGAATCTGGTGGCCAAGGAGTACGTCGCATCGCGCGCCGACCAGGGCGGCGCGCTCGTGCTCAGTGAGTTCGCCGGCGCTGCCACGGAGCTGCGCCAGGCGTTCCTGTGTAATCCGCACGACCCGGACGCGGTGAAGGACGCGTTGCTGCGGGCCGTGCATGTCGAAAAGCCCGAAGCCCGCCGCCGGATGCGCGTCATGCAGCGCCATCTGCGCAGCCACGACGTGGGCCACTGGGCCAAGTCGTTCCTCAGCGAGCTCGGCGTGCCCGATACGGAGGCTGCGTGACCTCGCCCGCCCTCGCCGCCGCCCACGGCGGCGTGCTGGATCCCGAACTGCGTGCCGCGATCGGCCGCATCGCCCGGGTTCCGCAGCTTCTGGTCGCCTGCGACTACGACGGCACGCTGGCGCCGATCGTCGAGGACCCGAGCAAGGCCGTACCGCTGCCGGAGTCGGTGGCCGCGGTACGCGCGCTCGCCGCGCTGCCGCAGACCAGCGTCGCGGTCGTCTCCGGCCGGGCGCTGCGCGACCTGGCCACGCTCTCCCGGCTGCCCAGCGAGGTGCACCTCGTCGGCAGCCACGGCTCGGAGTTCGACATCGGCTTCGTCGAGCGCCTCACCCCCGAGCTGATCGCGGTCCGGCACCGGCTCCGCGAGGCGCTGCGGGAGATCGCCGCCGCGCACCCGGGCATCCGCCTGGAGCGCAAGCCCGCGAGCGTCGCCGTGCACACCCGCGGCGTCGACCCGCACGTCGCCGCCCGGGCCGTCGAAGCGGTCCGCAACGGCCCCGCGACCTGGGACGGCGTGACGGTCACCCAGGGCAAGGAAGTCATCGAGCTGTCGGTGGTGGTCACCAACAAGGGCACCGCCGTCGACCAGCTCCGTACCCAGCTCGCGGCCAGCGCGGTGCTGTTCATCGGCGACGACGTCACCGACGAGAACGCGTTCGGCAACCTGACCGGGCCGGACGTCGGCATCAAGATCGGTCCCGGGGAGACCCGCGCCGACTACCGGGTGTCCGAGCCGATCGAGGCGGCCCGCGCACTCGGGCTGCTGCTGGAGACGCGGCGGCACTGGCTCTTCGGCGAGCGGGCCGTGCCGATCGAGCGGCACTCGATGCTCGCCAACGGCCGTACCGTCGCGCTCGTCACCCCCGAAGCCAAGATCACCTGGCTGTGCCACCCGAAGCCCGACTCGGCGGCGATCTTCGCCGACCTGGTCGGCGGCAGCCCGGCCGGGCACTTCACGGTCGGACCGGAGCGTGGCGGCATACCGCTCGGCCAGCGCTACCGCAGCAACACGATGACCGTGGAGACCCGCTGGTCCGGCCTGACCGTGACCGACTGGCTCGACCTTCCGGTACGGCAGACCACGCCGGACGACCCGGCCGTGGTCAGCGGTGACTCGACACTGGTCCGGGTGCTCAGCGGCACCGGACGGGCCCGCGTCGAGTTCGCGCCGCGCCCCGAGTTCGGTCAGGTCGCGGTGCAGCTCCAGCCGCTCGACGACGGCCTGCTGGTGCTCGGCTCCAACGAGCCGGTCGCGCTGCACTCCCCCGGCGTCGAGTGGGAGGTCACGAACGACGCCGGGTACGAAACCGCGAAGGCGGTGGTCGACCTGTCGGCGGCCGGCGGCCAGGTGGTGCTGGAGCTGCGCTTCGGCACGCAGAGCCTGGAGCCGCACCGGCTGCCGGTGCACGAGCGGCAGGCCGCCGCCGAGCAGCCCTGGAAGGACTGGGTGGCCTCGCTGCGGCTACCAGCCACCGCCCGGGACCTGGTCGCCCGCAGCGCGCTGACGCTGCGCGGGCTCTGCCACGAGCCGACCGGCTCGATCCTCGCCGCGGCCACCACCTCGCTGCCGGAGGAGCTGGGCGGTGTCCGCAACTGGGACTACCGCTACTGCTGGCTGCGCGACGCCGCGATGACCGCCCGCGCCCTGGTCGACCTCGGCTCCACCGAGGAGGCCGAAGGGCTGCTGCGCTGGATCGACGGCGTGGTCGAGCGCACCGGCGGGCACCCGGAGCGCCTGCACCCGCTCTACACGGTGGACGGCTTCGAACTGGGCGCCGAGGCGGTCATCGACACGCTGCCCGGCTACGCTGGCTCCCGGCCGGTACGCGTCGGCAACCTCGCCAACCACCAGCTCCAGCTCGACGTGTTCGGCCCGGTCGCGGACCTGATCGCGGCCGTGGCCGACGCCCGGGGCTCCATCCGCGACGACGAGTGGCGGGTGCTGGAGAACATGGTCGAGGCGGTACGCCGCCGCTGGCACGAACCCGACCACGGCATCTGGGAGGCCCGCCTCCCACCGCGGCACCACGTCTTCTCCAAGGTCATGCTCTGGATGACTGTGGACCGGGCGCTGCACGTGGTGCGGCAGCACGGCGGCGAGGACCGGCCCGAGTGGGTCGAGCTGCGCGACCGGATCGCCTCGAACGTGCTGGAGCACGGCTGGCACCCGGAGGCCGAGGCGTACAGCGTCGCCTACGGGTACGAGGAGATGGACGCCTCGTCGCTGTGGATCGGCATCTCCGGGCTGCTCGCCGGAGACGACCCGCGCTTCCTCTCCACCGTGCTCAAGATCGAGGCGGAGCTGCGCAGCGGTCCGGTCGTCTACCGGTACCACTGGGACGACGGGCTGCCCGGCCGCGAGGGCGGCTTCCACATCTGCACGTCGTGGCTGATCGAGGCGTACCTGCGCACCGGCCGCCGCAGCGACGCCGAGGAGCTGTTCACCCAGATGCTCGACACGGCTGGGCCGACCGGGCTGCTCCCCGAGCAGTACGACCCGCTGGCCGAACGCGGGCTGGGCAACCACCCGCAGGCGTACAGCCACCTGGGCCTGATCCGCTGCGCCCTGCTCCTGGACAACATGCTCAAGCAGTAGCGCCCGTACGACGGCGGCGGGAGACCCTCCGGGTCCCCCGCCGCCGTCCGCGTTCCACCCGCCCGCCCCGGCCCGGCCCGCCCGACCCGGCCCACCCCGGCGATCTTGCACTTGCCGCCCCGGCAAAAGGGCTATAACGGGCACCGAGCGGGCACCAAGTGCAAGATCGGCGGGGCGGGGTCGGACGAGGGAGCGCGGGTCGGGCGAGGGCGCGCGGGTCGGACGAGGGCGCGCGGGCGGGTCAGGCGGGGGCGTCGGGAGTCAGGGCGTGCACGACGTCGCCGATCACGACGATCGCGGGTGGGCGCAGCGCGGCGGCCTCGACGTCGGCGGCGACAGCGGCGAGCGTGGAGCGCAGTGTCCGCTGGCCCGCTGTGGTGCCCTCCTGGATCACCGCGGCCGGGGTCTGCGCCGGCTTGCCGTGCGCGACCAGTGTGGCGCTGATCGCGGCGAGGTTCTTCAGCCCCATCAGGATCACGAGCGTGCCGCGCAGCCCGGCCAGCGCCTCCCAGCGCACCAGCGACGTGGGCGAGTCGGGCGCGACGTGCCCGGAGACCACTGTGAACTCGTGCGCCACGCCCCGGTGGGTCACCGGCACGCCCGCCACCTCGGGCACCGCAACCGCGCTCGTCACCCCCGGCACCACTGTCACCGGCACGCCCGCCTCGGCGCAGGCGAGCAGTTCCTCGCCGCCCCGGCCGAAGACGTACGGGTCGCCGCCCTTGAGCCGCACCACCACCTTGCCGGCCCGGGCCCGGTCCACCAGGATCCGGTTGATCTCCTCCTGGGCGCGCGACGGCCCGTACGGGATCTTGGACGCGTCGACCAGTTCGACGTCCGGGCGCAGCTCGTCCAGGAGCAGTCCGGGCACGAGCCGGTCGGCGACGACCACCTCGGCCTCGGTGAGCAGCCGCCATCCCTTCACGGTGATCAGCTCCGGGTCACCCGGCCCGGCGCCGACAAGCGCGACGCGGCCGCCGGTGTTAACAGGGGTCCCTTCCTCTACCTGAGGCGTTAACGGGGGGCCCTTCCTTGCGCTCAGCAAGCCGCGGACGGCGTCGCGGACGGCCATCGCGCGGCGGGGGTCGCCGCCGCCGAGGACCGCCACCGTGACCGGGCCGTGCCGGGTCACCGCCGGGGTCCACGCGCTCGCCGCCGACCTGTCGTCGGCGCGGACGCAGAAGATCCGTCGCTCGGCCGCGGCGGCGCTGACCGCCGCGGCGGCGGCCCGGTCGTCCACCGCCACCTGGACCAGCCAGGCGCCGTCGAGGTCGCCGGGGACGAACCGGCGCGGCTCCCAGTGCAGCCGCCCGGCGTCGACGTGGGCGCGCAGGGCCGGGGTCAGCTCGGGCGACACCAGCAGGACGTCCGCGCCGGCGTCGAGCAGCGCGGGCACCCGCCGGGTGGCGACCGCTCCCCCGCCCACGACGACCACGCGCCGCCCGTCCAGCCGCAACCCCAGGGGGTACGGGCTGGGCGACGTCGGTCCGGTCACTTCTCCGCCACCCCGGCGGAGTCGAACGTCGCGACCTCGTGCAGGACCCGGACCGCGCCGGTGACCACAGGCAGGGCGAGCAGCGCCCCGGTGCCCTCGCCGAGCCGCAGTCCCAGGTCGATCAGCGGCTCCAGGCCGAGGTGCCGCAGCGCCGCCGTGGCGCCCGGCTCGGCGCTGCGGTGCCCGGCGACCATGGCGCCCACCGCGTCCGGCGCGAACGCGGCGGCGGCGAGCGCGGCGCTGACCGCGATCACGCCGTCGAGCAGCACCGGCACCTGGCGGGCGGCGGCGCCCAGGATCAGGCCGGTCAGCGCGGCGTGCTCCAGACCGCCGACCGCCGCGAGGACGCCCAGCGGGTCGGCCGGGTCGGGCTCGTGCCGGGCCAGCGCGGCGCGCACCACCGCCACCTTGCGGGCGTACGTCTCGTCGTCGACCCCAGTGCCCCGGCCGGTGGCCGCCTCGGCGTCCACGCGCGCGAACGCGGCGATGAGCGTGGCCGACGGGGTGGTGTTGCCGATGCCCATGTCGCCGGTGAGCAGGATGCCCGCTCCGGCGTCGATCAGCTCGCCGGCGACCCGGATGCCGGTCTCGACGGCCGTACGCGCCTCGTCCCGGGTGAGCGCGGCGGTGACAGTCATGTCCCGGGTGCCGGGGCGTACGTTCGCGGCCACCAGGCGCGGTCCGGCCGGGTCACCGGGCTCGTCGGCTTCGGCGCCGGGGATCGGGGTGGCCACGCCGACGTCCACCACTGTGACCGAGGCACCGGCCTGGCGGGCGAACGCGTTCACCACGGCGCCGCCGGCCAGGAAGTTGGCGATCATCTGCGCGGTGACCTCCTGCGGCCACGGGGTCACGCCCTGGGCGTGCACGCCGTGGTCACCGGCGAAGATCGCCACCGCGGCCGGTTCGGGCAGCGGCGGCGGGCAGGTGCCGGCCAGCCCGGCGAGGCGTACCGAGAGCGGCTCCAGGGCGCCGAGCGACCCGGCGGGCTTGGTCAGCCGGCCCTGCAACTCGCGCGCCGCCGCCATGGCGGCCTCGTCCAGCGGCCGGATCGCCGCGACTGTGGACTCCAGCATCATGCCTCCAGGATCCCTGCCAGCGTCCTGATGAACGCATCAGTGGTGCCCGGGTCGCGTACCGCGATCCGGAGCCAGTCCGGGCCGAGCCCGGGGAACGTGTCGCCCCGGCGTACCGCCCAGCCCAGCGCGCGCAGCCGCTCCCGCACCTCGGCGGCCCCGGCGAGGTGGATCAGCACGAAGGCGCTGGCCGGGCGCCCCGCCACGCGTACCCCTGGCAGGCCGGACAGGCGGGCCACCAGGTGGTCGCGGTCGGCGGCGAGTTCGGCGGCGATGGCGCGTTCGGCGGCGACGGCGGCCGGCGTGGCGCAGGCGGTGGCGGCGGCGAGCGCCGGGGTGGAGACCGCCCAGAGCGGCTGCGCGGCGGCGAACCGGGCCAGCAGCGCGGCGTCGCCGAGCAGGTAGCCGATCCGCAGCCCGGCCAGGCCCCAGGTCTTGGTGAGGCTGCGCACCACCACGAGGCCGGGCAGGTCGCGGCGCGCGGCGAGGGACTCGGGCTCGCCGTCGACGCCGGGCGCGGCGGTGGTGTCGGCGAACGCCTCGTCGACCACGAGTACCCGGCCGGGACGGGCCAGCGCGGCGATCGTGCCCGCCGGGTGCAGGACCGAGGTCGGGTTCGTGGGGTTGCCGATCATGACCAGGTCGGCGTCGTCCGGGACGCGGGCCGGGTCCAGGCGGAAGCCGTCGGCCGGGTCGAGCAGCACGCGGTCCACCCGGTGCCCGGCGGCCCGCAGCGCCGCTTCCGGCTCGGTGAACTGCGGGTGCACCACCACCGGGCGGCGGGCGCCGGACAGCGCACGGGCGATCAGCACGAAGCCCTCGGCGGCCCCGGCGGTGAGAAGTACCTCCTCCGGGGGTCGCCCGTGCCGGTGAGCGACGGCGGCGCGGGCCGGCGCCGGGTCCGGGTACGCGGCCAGGTCGCCCAGCGCGGCGGTGACCGGGTCGGCCAGCCAGTCCGGCATCGGGGCGCGGCGCACGTTCACCGCCAGGTCGACCAGGCCGGGCGTGGCCTCGACGTCTCCGTGGTGGCCCAGGTCGGGCTCGTCGAGCGCGGCGGCGCTCCCGGTCGGTGGTGCGGGCATGTCCGCGATCCTGCCGGGAAGCCGCCGCCCGGGACAGCGCATCCCGGCGTGGGTCGCGTCACGGTCCGCCGGTTTATGAGTTCTTCTCATTTCCGAATCGGAAATGTCATAGCTTGACCCCGTGAGCAATCGTCCCCTTGCTTCCGCTGGCCGTCTCGTTCCTCTCCTCCGCGCCGGGCTGATCGCCGGCATCGTCGTCGCCGCCGCGTTGTACCCGCTGGTCGCCGTCACCGGCCTCGGGGCCAAGGCCACCGCGCACGCGATGGAACAGAAGACGAACATCCTCAAGACCGCGCTGCCGGCCGAGACCTCGTACGTCTACGCGCCGGACGGCAAGACCGTGCTGACCATGTTCTACGAGGAGTACCGGCAGTACACCAAGATCGAGAGCATGTCGCCGAACATCCAGCAGGCGATCGTCGCCGCCGAGGACAACCGCTTCTACCAGCACCACGGCGTCGACCCGAAGGGCGTGGCGCGTGCCTTCGTCTCCAACGCCCGATCCGGCGGCGTCTCCCAGGGCGCCTCGACGATCACCATGCAGTACGTGCGGATGGCGCTGCGGGACAGCGCGACCACGCCCAGGGAGGTCCAGGAGGCGACTCAGCAGACCAGCCTGCGCAAGGTCAAGGAGATGCGCATGGCGATGGACATCGAGAAGCACCTGAGCAAGGAACACATCCTGGAGCGCTACCTCAACTCGGCCTACTTCGGTCACCGCGCCTACGGGATCTACGCCGCCTCGCAGATCTTCTTCTCCAAGACCCCGGCGACGCTCACCCCGGTCGAGGCGGCCACGCTGGCCGGGCTGGTGAAGTCACCGTCGGAGTACGACCCGATCACCTCCGACCAGAAGGACGCCACCGCCCGGCGCAACTACGTGCTGGACAACATGTCCCGCCTCGGCTACCTGTCACCTGACGCCGCCGCGGCGGCCAAGGGCCAGCCGATCAAGCTGAAGCTGACCGACCCGCCGAACGACTGCGCCGCGATCGACGGCGGGCACCGCTCCTGGGGCTTCTACTGCGACTACCTGAAGAACTGGTGGAGCTCCCAGCCCGCGTTCGGCGAGAACCGGCTGGAACGGATGGACAAGCTGCGCCGCGGCGGCTACCGGATCGTGCTCGCGCTCGACCCGAAGACCCAGGCGGCGGCGGAGAAGAACGTCGGGGCCAAGGACAACACCGGCAGCCCGTTCGCCAACGGCATCGTGGTCGCCGAGCCCGGCACCGGGCGGATCAAGGCGATGGCGGTGAACCGGAACTACTCGCTCGACCTGGCCGAGAACCCGAACAGCTCGAACCCGGAGGCCGGGCCGAAGGTCAAGGCGAACTATCCGAACACGGTGGCGCCGCTGCTCGGCGGCGGGACGCTACCGGGCTACCAGGCCGGTTCGACGTTCAAGATGTTCCCGATGCTGGCCGCGCTCAACGCCGGGATGCCGCTGTCCACCGCGTACGACTCCCCGTACACGTACAAGTCGGCCGTCTACGACGGGTGGGCCCCGTCCAACGCCAGCGGGGCGATGACCGGGCGGCAGACCATGTGGTCCGGCTTCGGCAAGTCGGTGAACACGTACTTCGTCCAGCTGGAGGAGAAGATCGGCGCGGACGCCGGGGTACGCCTGGCCGAGCAGCTGGGGCTGCGCTGGCGTACCGACGTGGACCGGGACCAGGCTTCGCCGGCCAAGGTGAAGAAGTGGGGCGCGTTCACGCTCGGCGTCTCCGACGCCACCCCGCTGGAGATGGCGAACGCCTACGCCGCGATCGCCGCCGACGGGCGCTACTGCGAGGCGATCCCGGTCAACTCGATCATGAACCGGGACGGCTCGCCCGCCACGTACACCACACCGGGCGGGGTGCAGCGGGAGGTGGCCAAGCCCCGGTGCCGGCAGGTGGTGAACGCGGACGCGGCCCGGGCCGCCACGGACGCGGCACGCTGCCCGACCGGCGACACCCCGGCCAAGGGGAGTTGCGGCGGCTGGTCGACAGCCGACAGCGTCCGCGGCACCGTGGGCCGCCCGGTCGCCGGCAAGACGGGTACGACGGACAGCACCCGGTCGGCCTGGTTCGTCGGCTACACGCCGGAGCTGGCGGCGGCGAGCTTCATCGCCGACCCGGACAATCCGTTCAACGCGGTGGGCGACGGGCAGTCGCAGATCCCGGTGAACGCGGTGGCGCAGACGCTTCGGGATTCCCTGAAGGGCCAGCCGACCCGCCAGTTCACGCCACCCTCTGACCAGATAGTCGGCTGACCCGCCCTGATCCGCCCGGGGGTGCGCCCGGGTAGTCGATCAAGGAGTTTGCGTCCGGATCGCCTGATCCGCCGACGCGAGCTCCTTGATCGACGTTGCGGCGGGGACAGGCCGCCGGCCGCCCGGTCAGGCGGGCGCGGGCACGGGCGCCAGCGCGGCGGCCACCAGGCGAGCCGCGACGCCCGGGTGCGCGGCCCAGTGCGGCACGAGCTGCGAGGCGTGCACGGCCTGCCGGACGAAACCCTCCGGGTTGCCGCCCTCCCAGCGCCAGGCCGGCCGCTCACCGGCACGCGGCGTCAGCACGGCCGCGTGCTGCTTGTGCCCGGTCACTGTCGTACCGGCCGGCGCCACCACGCTGTCCGTGACCGCCGTGGCCGTGCGGTAGCCGACCACCAGGCCGTCCCGGACCGTGCCGACCGCGTCCAGCACGCCGCACATCGGCAGGCCGTCCAGCTCCCGGGCCAGCCAGAGCAGCCCGGCCCCCTCGGCGATCACCGGGCGGCCCGAGCGGGCCAGCTCGGCCACCGCGATGCAGAGGCGGCGGTTGGCGGAGAGCTGCTCCGCGTACGTCTCGGGCAACCCGCCGCCGACGACGAGCGCCCGCGTCCCGGCGGGCAGCGCCTCGTCGCGCAGCGGGTCGAGCGTGACCACCTCGGCGCCGGCGGCGCGCAGCAGCTCGGCGACCTCCGGGTGGCTGTACGCGCCGGCCGGGCCGCCGGCCAGCGCGACCACCGGGCGCTCCGCCGACGCCGGCGGGGCGTCGGCCGGCTCCGGAGACCACGCCTCAACGGTGAGCTCCGGAGCGGACCGGGCCAGCACCAGCAGCCGGTCCAGGTCGACGGTGGCGGCCACCGCCTCCCCGAGCCGGCGCACGCCGCGTTCGGCGTCGGCGTCGCCGCGCACCACCGGACCGGTGCCGTGCCGCCGGGCGGGCAGCACCGGGGGCAGTTCGTGCCTGCGCAGCGCGCCGTAGACCGGAACGCCGACGTCGTCGAGCGCCTCGCGCAGCAGCGCCTCGTGCCGGGGCGAGGCCACCCGGTTGAGGATCACGCCACCCAGCCAGAGTTCGTCGTCGTACGCCCGGAAGCCGTGCACCAGCGCGGCCACCGACTGGCCCATCGCGGCCACGTCCACCACCAGCACCACCGGGCTGCGCAGCGCGGTGGCCACCGCCGCCGTCGATTCGCTCTCCGGCCGCCCGGCCACCGAGTCGTAGAGGCCCATCGTTCCCTGCACCAGGGCGAACCCGGCCCCGGCCGCGCCGTGCGCGAAGAGCGGCACGATCCGCTCCGGGCCGACCAGCCTCGGGTCGAGCGTGCGCCCGGGACGGCCGGCGGCGAGCCCGAGGTACGCCGCGTCCACCTGGTCCGGCCCGACCTTGAAACCGGCCACCCGGAGATCCCGGTCGGCGAGGGCCGCCAGCAGGCCGAGAGAGACGGCGCCCGTGCCGTGCCCCGAGGAGGGCGCACTCAGCACGACGCGCGGCACGTCGGTCATCATCGACTCCTGATGTGGGTGGTTTCCGCCCGCGTGACCATACCCCGCCCCGCCCGGCCCGCGAGGTCCGCGCGTACCGCCGTTTCTGCCCGGCGACGGCGAGTGGCATCGCTCATACGGGTAGCCTTGGCCAACGTGTACCGGTTCCTGCTGACCCCGCGCTGGCTCGGCTACCTCGCGCTGACGCTCGTCGCCGCGACGGTGATGGTGTTCCTGGGCAACTGGCAGCTGGACCGCTACCGGGGCCGCACGGCGATCAACGACCGGATCGACGCCGGGGCCACCATGACGCCCGCGCCGCTGCGCGACGCGCTGCCCGCGCCCTCCGGCGGCGCCGGTTCCGTCGGTCCCGCTCCGGCCGAGCAGCTGACCTGGAGCCGGGTCACCGCCACCGGCCGGTACGACAGCACGAACACCGTCCTGATCCGCGGCCGGACCGTCGACCGGACGGTCGGCTTCGAGGTGCTGACCCCGCTGGTACTCGCCGACGGCAGCGCTGTGCTCGTCGACCGGGGCTGGATTCCGCCCGCCCCGGGGGCCGGCGCGATGGTCCAGCCGCAGGTGCCGGCGGCGCCGGACGGCGAGGTCACGGTGACCGGCCGGGTCGTCGCCAGCGAGAGCGGCGGGGGCGGGGTCGGCCGGCGCGACGGGACTTTGGAGGCCCGGCGCATCGACATCCCCCGGCTGGCCGAGCAGCTCCCCTATCCGGTGACCGGCGGGTACGTGCTGCTCGACGGGCAGACGCCGGCCGCCGACCCGGCCTTCCAGGCGGTGCAGATCGGGCACACGAACAACTGGCAGAACTTCGGCTACGTGTGGCAGTGGTGGATCTTCGCGGTGATGAGCCTGTTCGGCTACGGCTGGGTGGCGCGCCGCGAGGCCCGGCGACTCGCCGGGCTGGACAAGCCGGGCGAGCCGGTGGACCGGGCCGCCGAGCCGGCCGCCCCCACGTCCGCCTGAACCGGACCGGTCAGCCGGTGACCCGGCCGGCGTGGATGGCGCGGACCGCGTCGATGGTGTCCGCCTCGGCGGCCGTCTTGTCGTGGCGATAACGCAGCACGCGGGCGAAACGCAACGCCATCCCGCCCGGGTAGCGGCTGCTGGTCTGCACCCCGTCGAACGCGATCTCGACCACCTGCACCGGCCGGACCCGCACCTCCCAGTCGCCCTTCTCCACCGCGAGCGACAGGAACCGTTCGGTCTGCCAGCGCAGCAGCTCGTCGGTGAGCCCCTTGAACGTCTTGCCGAGCATGACGAACTCGCCGGTTCGCGGGTCGCGGGCGCCGAGGTGCAGGTTCGACAACCACCCCTCCCGCCGGCCGCTGCCCCACTCGACCGCGAGCACCACCAGGTCGAGCGTGTGCCGCGGCTTGACCTTCACCCAGGCCGAGCCACGCCGGCCGGCGTCGTAGGGCGCGGCCGGATCCTTCACGACCACGCCTTCCTGACCGGCGTCGACAGCCGCGGCGAACGCCGTGGCCGCCTGCTCCGCGTCGTCCACCTCGACCCGGTCGACGAGCAGCGACGCGTCGACCGCGCCGGCCAGAGCCGCCCACCGCTCCCGGCCGGGAGCGTCGATCAGGTCGGCGCCGTCGAGGTGCAGCAGGTCGAAGAAGTACGGCGTGAGCACCGGCTCGCCGGTGCGCTCGGCGGCGGCCAGCACTGCTGGCGCGACCGGCGCCTGCCCGGTGGTGCTGGGCGTGGCGCGCCGGGCCGCCCGGCTTGACGTCTCCTGGAACGGCAGCGGCCGGCCCGCCGCGTCCAGCCCGATCGCCTCACCGTCGAGCACCAGCTCGCGGGCGGGCAGCGCGCGGACGGCGGCCACCACCTGGGGCAGCCGGCCGGTGATCTCGTCCAGGCTGCGGGTGAACACGGCGATGTCCGCGCCGGAGCGGTGCACCTGGATGCGGATGCCGTCGAGCTTCACGTCGACCATCGCCGGCGCGCCGGTGGCGGTGAGCGCCTCGTCGACCGAGGGCGCGCTCTGCGCCAGCATCGGCGCCAACGGCCGGCCCACCTGGAGCCCGAACCCGGCCAGCGCCGGAGCGCCGCCGGTGAGCGCCGCGACCGCCACCGCCCGCAGGTCACCGGCGAGCAGCAGGGCACGCCGGACGGCCGCGACCGGTACGTCGGCGGCGCGGGCCACCGCGTCGGTCAGCAGCCCGGCCTGCGCGCCCTGACGCAGCTCGCCCCGGAACAGCCCGGTCAGCAGACGCTGCTCGTCGGCGGTCGCGGCGGCGAAGAGACGGCCGACGAGGTCCCGCCGCCGGGCCTGCGAACCGGCCCCGGCGACGCGGGAGATCTCCTCGACGGCCATGTCCACGGCGGCGACGGTGAGCGTCGGCTCGGCGGCCGGCGGAGGCAGGTCACGCAGGCCCGCCCAGCCGACACCGGTCTGCCGCTGGCGCAGCTCACCGGCGAGATAGCCGGCGCCGGCCGGGATCTCGCCCGGCTCCAACCCCCGCAGCGCAGCGGCCAGCAGCTCCACCTTGGCCCGTCTGCCACTGGTGGCGCCGACCGCGGCCGAGGTGGCCGCCAGCTCCGCGAAACGCACGCCCATATCCTGCCAGTCACCTGCGACACCGGGGCGGATCCGGCGACCCGGCACACCACAAGGGTGGCCGGGTCACCGGCGGCCGGTCAGGCCGAGACCGGTTCCTCGATCCGCAGGCCGCGGCCCCGCACGCCCTCGGCGACCCGGGTGAGCAGCGCGTCGAGCGTGACCAGCGCGGCGGAAAGCTCGCCGATCTGTTCGTTGAGCGTGTCCTCGGACCACGCGGAGACGTCGACGTCCCCCAGAGCACGGACGGCGGCCTGAAGCCGCTCCATCTCGTCGTTCGTACGCATGTTCGAAAGGCTATAACACCCCGCCCGTCGACACACCACAAACTCCGACATCGGCCCCGAAGTTACGGTTTCGACACCTCAGACGCGGTTTCCGGCCTCCGCCACCCGGGCCAGCAGCAGCGCCTCGGCCAGGCAGACGCGCGCGAACTCGCCCAGGTGCAGGCTCTCGTTCGGCCCGTGCGCCCGCGCGTGCGGGTCCTCCACGCCGGTGACCAGGATCGCGGCCTGCGGGAACATCTCCTGGAACGTGGCGATGAACGGGATCGACCCGCCCACCCCGATGTCGACCGGGTCGGTGCCGTCCCAGGCCGCCTTGAACGCCGACCGGGCCGCGTCGAACATCGGGCCGGAGGCGTCGATGACGCAGGGCGCGCCGTCGTGCTCCAGCGTCAGCGTCACCTGCGCACCCCACGGCGCGTGCCGCTCCAGATGCGCGGCCAGCGCCGCGTACGCCTTCTTCGGGTCGTCGCCCGGCGCCAGCCGTACGCTCAGCTTCGCCTTCGCCGACGGCACCAGCGCGTTCGGCGCCTCGCCGGTGGCCGGCGCGTCCACGCCCAGGATGGCCAGCGCCGGCTTGGTCCAGAGCCGGTCGGTGATCCGGCCGGTGCCGAACAGCTCCGCGCCGTCGACCAGGCCGGCCTCGGCGCGGAACCGGTCCTCCGGGTAGTCGACGCTGGCGCCGTCGCGGCCGACCAGCCCATCCACCGCGACGTCACCGGCCTCGTCGTGCAGCGTGGCGAGCAGCTTCACCAGCGCGGTGAGCGCGTCCGGCACGGCGCCGCCGAACATGCCGCTGTGCACCGCGTGGTCGAGCGTGCGCACCTCCACGAAGCAGTTCACGACGCCGCGCAGCGAGGTGGTGAGCGCCGGCACGCCGACGTCCCAGTTGGTGGAGTCGGCGATGACGATGACGTCCGAGGCCAGGTCGTCGCGGTGCTCGGCGAGCAGCCGCTCCAACGAGTCCGAGCCGTACTCCTCCTCGCCCTCGATGAACAGCACCACGCCGACCGGGAGCCGGTCGCCGAACGCGCGCAGCGCGGCGACGTGCGCCATGATGCCGGCCTTGTCGTCGGCGGCGCCCCGGCCGTAGAGGCGGCCGTCGCGCTCCACCGGCTCGAACGGGTCCGACTCCCACAGCGACAGGTCGCCGACCGGCTGCACGTCGTGGTGCGCGTACATGAGCACGGTGGGCGCGCCGGGCGGGGCCGCCTTCGTGCCGATCACGGCCGGCTGGCCGCCGGACCGGACGATCCGCGTGTCGAGGCCGCAGCCGCGCAGCAGCTCCGCCACCGCCTCGGCGGAACGCTCCACGTGCGAGTGGTCGAAGCCCTCGAAGGCGATGCCCGGGATGCGGACGAGTCGCTCGAGGTCGGCACGGACGCCGGGCAGTTCCCGCTCGACGGCGGCCCGCACCTCGGACTCGGAGAGGATCGGAGTGGTCATGAGCGGAATCGTATGCTGGCCTTACCCCGCCACGTCGCTCGAGCCCGATCGCCGCCCCACCCGCACGTAGTAGCGGTCCGCGTCGTGCGGCAGGTCCGGGGCGCCGTCGACGACCAGGTCCACCGCCGCCGCCGTGCCGTCGGCGGCGAAGTGCGCCCGCTCCCCCGCGTGCCAGCGGCGCAGCTCCGGCAGGATCTGCTCCCCGTCGCGGGCCACCGCCCGGCGCAACCGCAGCTCGGCCGGCGCGGTGACCAGCACCGACAGCGTCAGCTCGGGCCGCACCGCGGCGCGTGCCGCGCTCACCCCCTCGACGATCAGCACCGGCCCGGCCGGCACCGGCACCACCCGGTCCAGGAACCGGCGGCGCACCCAGCTGTAGCGGCGGTAGCCGCCCGCCCGGCCGGCCCGCACCGGGGCGAGCACCTGCTCCTCCAGCCGGGTCCAGAACGTGAGCTGGTCGTCCCAGCCGTCGAGCAGGTCGTCGGTGTGCACCAGCGGCGGGCGGACGCCGCCCGCCTGCGCCGAGAGCGCGGCCGCGAGGCGCGTCGCGAACAGACTCTTGCCCGCGCCGCTGGGCCCGTCGACGGCAACCAGCCGGGTACGCCCCAACCGCGCCGGACCGGCCAGCACCCGGCGGGCCAACCCGGCGTACGCCTCGATCAGGGCCACGTTCACCCGACCGACGCTAACGTTCCCCCGTCCGCTGGAACCTGCGACCCGGGCGGACCGTTTCACCGAGCGGCGGCGCGGGCCGCTGGGCATCATCGGGGGGTGCTCCATGACGTGATGTGTCCGGGCGTCGACGCCCTCCTGGAACAGGCCCGCGCCGGTCTCCGCCGGCTGACTCCGCACGAGACCGTCGAGGCGGTCCGAGGCGGCGCGCTGCTTATCGACACGCGTACCGAGGCGCAGCGCCGCGAGGAGGGTGAGCTGCCCGGCGCGATCGTCATCGACCGCACCGTGCTGGAGTGGCGGCTCGACCCGGCCAGCGACTGGCGCATCCCCGAGGCCACCGGGTACGACCGCGAGATCGTCGTGGTGTGCCGGGAGGGGTACAGCTCAAGTCTGGCCGCCGCCAGCCTTCAGACGCTCGGGCTGCGGCAGGCCACCGACATGATCGGCGGCGTGCAGGGCTGGCGGGAGGCCGGGCTGCCGATGTCCGACCGCCCGGCCGACGTGCGCTACTGAGCTCACAGCCGATCGCGCCGTCGCAGGCTCCTTGGCCGGACGGCAACGGCGCACGGCTGAGCCGCGGGCCGCCGGCCTGGGTCGCGCGGTCCCGGGCGGCCGGGCGCAGCGACGGCCTATGTCGAGGGCGCCCCGGGCCGCCAGCGCAGCGTCGTCCTGTGCCGGCGGCGCGCCGGGTGGCACGATCCGGGCCGCCGGGCGCGGCGACGGCCTATGCCGGTGGCGCTCCGGGTGGCACGAACGGCAGTCCGGGCGGCGGGCCGGACTCGATCAGCCGCCACAGCGCGTCCGTGTCGAGGTGTTCCTCGACCAGGTCGCCGAGCAGGTCGAGCGTCCGCTCCCGGGCCGCCGCGAAGGACGTGTCCGGCGCGACCTTGAAGCCGGCGCGTCCGGCCGCCGCCGCGACGTCGGTCAGGAACCGGCGGCGGAACGCGTCCGAGGAGAAGGCGCCGTGCCAGTGCGTGCCGTACACGTTGCCGAGGCGCGCGCCCTCGCCGGCGCCGTCGGCGTAGCGCAGCAGCGGCGCGAGGCCCGGGTCGGCGGCCGAGACGCGGCCGTGGTGGATCTCGTAGCCGTGCACCGGCACGTCTCCGGCGGCGGTGCCCTCGGCGCGGCGGACCGTCTTGCGCGGCTCGAAGGTGATCTCGACGGGCAGCAGTCCGAGGCCGGGCACGGTGCCCGCGCGGCTCTCCACCGCATCGTGGATCGCCCGGCCGAGCATCTGGAAGCCGCCGCAGATGCCGAGCAGTGGCCGCCCGGCGGCGGCGTGCGCCAGTACCGCGTCGGCCAGGCCGGTCTCCCGCAGCCAGGCCAGGTCGGCGACAGTCGACTTGGTGCCGGGGAGCACCACGAGGTCGGCGGCGGCCAGTTCGGCCGGCTCGACGGTCAGGCGTACCCGCACCCCCGGCTCGGTGGCGAGGGCCTCGACGTCGGTGGCGTTGCTGATCCGGGGTAGCCGCACCACTGCGACGTCGAGCCAGTCGGTGCCCCGGGGCGCGGGCGGGCGGCCGAGCACCCGCCCGTACGCGAGCGAGTCCTCCGCGTCCAGCCACAGGTCCAGCGCCCAGGGCACCACCCCGTACGTGGGGCGGCCGGTGACCCGGCGCAGCATGTCCAGCCCCGGCTGGAGCAGCCCGCGGTCGCCCCGGAACTTGTTCACCACGAACCCGGCCACCAGCGCCTGGTCGACCGCGTCGAGCAGGGCGACGGTGCCGAACATCGAGGCGAACACGCCACCCCGGTCGATGTCGCCGACCACGATCGTCGGCAGCCCGGCCTGACGCGCCAGCCCCATGTTGACGTAGTCGCCCTCGCGCAGGTTGATCTCGGCGGGGCTGCCCGCGCCCTCGCAGATCACCACGTCGTACTCCTCGCGCAGCTCGGCCAGCGCTGCGTACGCGGTGGTGGCGAGCCGGGACCGCACCTCGTGGTAGTTGCCGGCGGTGACCGTATCGACAGCCTCGCCGAGCAGCACCACCTGGCTGGCGTGGTCACTGCCCGGCTTGAGCAGCACCGGATTGAACCGCAGGTCGGCGTCGAGCCCGCAGGCTGCGGCCTGCATCGCCTGGGCCCGGCCCAGCTCTCCACCGCGCCCGTCCGGCCCGACCACGACGGCGGAGTTGTTCGACATGTTCTGCGCCTTGAACGGGGCGACCCGGACGCCCCGGCGGCGCAGCCAGCGGCAGATGCCCGCGGTGAGCACGCTCTTGCCGGCGTCGGAGGTGGTGCCGGCGACAAGCAGCCCGCCGCTCACCGCCCGCTCTCCGTGGCCCCGCTCCCCTGGTGCCCGCTCCCCGCCTCGGCCGCGCGGCCCCGGACGCGAGCCGCACGAGCGGGGTCGCGGGCTGCCCGGGTGAGGGCGCCCAGCGCAGCCCGCCCAGCCGCCCCGGCCAGGCGCCCGACGGTCACCGGGTAGAGCGCGGCCAGGCCGAGCGCGGCCACGCCGACCGCGCCGGAGATCCGGGCGGCCCGCTTCAGGTGCCGCGCCTCGGGGCGAGGGCCGTCACCGAGGAACGGCCGGGTCTCGGCTCGGCCGAAGTAGACATTGCGCCCGCCGAGCCGGACGCCGAGCGCGCCCGCCATGGCTGCCTCGCACTGACCGGCGTTCGGGCTCGGGTGGTCGGCCCGGTCCCGCCGCCACACCTGCCACGCGACGGCGCGGTCCCCGTGCGCGGCCGGTGCGACCGCCACCGTGAGCAACCCGGTCAGCCGGGACGGCACCAGGTTCAGCACGTCGTCCAGCCGGGCCGCCGGGGTGCCGAAGCGCGCGTACCGGGGCGAGCGGTGGCCGACCATCGCGTCGAGCGTGTTGGCCGCCCGGTAGCCGAGCAGGCCGGGCAGGCCCGCGACCGCGCCCCAGACCAGCGGGGCGACCACGGCGTCCGAGGTGTTCTCGGCGACCGACTCGACGGTGGCGCGGGCGAGTTCGGGCTCGTCCAGCGCGGATGGGTCCCGTCCGCAGAGGTTGCCGAGGCGGGCCCGGGCGGCGGGCAGGTCGGCGCGGCCCAGCGCCCGTGCCATCACCCGGGACTCGTGCCGCAGTGTGCGCCCACCCAGCACCGTCCAGGTGCCGGCGGCGACCAGCGCGGCCCGGGCCACCGGATGACGGCGGGTGGCCAGCGCGGCGGCGGCGCCGAGCAGGACCGGCGCGCCGACCGCCAGCGCCGTGAACGCGGCGCCGGCCGACCGGTCGGGGCGGTAGAGCCGCTGTTCCAGGGCACCGGCCGCCCGGCCGAAGCCGGCCACCGGATGCCACCGGCGGGGGTCACCGAGCAGCGCGTCGAGCGCGTAGCCCGCCACCAGTCCGGTCGCGTTCGCCATGGCGGTCGCCTGCCGCACCCGTCACCACCTCCGGCGGGCCAGCCTAGTCGTACCGCGGGGTGGTGACGCCGATGTCACCACCCCGCGCCCCCGTCGGACGAAGGCTCAGGCGGGCACCGGGGTGCGCCGCCTGCTCCGGCGCCCCGACGCGGTGCCGCCCGTGCTCGCGCCGCCCGGCTCGCCCGCACCCGGCCCGGAACCACCCGGTCCGCCGACCTCCGGCGGTGCGACCTCGCCCAGTTCGTCGTCCTCGGCCGTGGCCGGCCCGTCGTCCGCCACGTCGCCCAGCTCGTCCTCCCCTGCCGGGCCACCCGAACCGGGCTCGAAGCCGGTGGCCTGCCGCACGCCGGGCCGGTCGTCGAACGGGTCGGGCTCACCCACCCGCTCGACGGTGCCGACCAGCCCGACCCGGCCCCCGCCGTACTCCGGGGGCGGGAAGTCGTCGTCGAAGGGCCGGTCGTCGAAGGTGGCCGGGGCCTGCCCGTCGGGCACCGGCTCGGTCGTCTCGCCGTGCACCCGCTGCTCGGCCTCCGCGTCCTCGACCGTGCTGGTGGCCGCACGGGGCTGGTTGCGCAGGAACCGGGCCCGGCCGCGGCACAGGTCGTGCCCGACGGCGACCGCCTCCAGCTCGTAGAGCGTGCGGTGGGTGCCGGACTCGTCGGTCCAGTCCCGGGTGTAGAGACGGCCGGCGACGATCACCGGGTCGCCGACCGCGACCGAGGACGCGACTCCCTCGGCCAGACGGCGCCAGCAGTTCACCCGTACCCGCAGGCTGTTGCCGTCGACCCAGCGGCCGCTGTCGCGGTCGAGCCGGCGGGCGGTCGAGGCGACCTTGAAGTTGGCCACCAGCGTTCCGCTCTGGGTGGTCCGGCGCCACTCCGGCGCGGTCAGCACATTGCCGACGATCGTGACGTACGTATCGAACATCGCCCCTCCCAGGGATCGACTTGTCCCGGTGAGCGTCGTCCGGATGGCTCGCCCGGACCACCCGCCCACCCCTTGCCTGTGGACGACGGACCGCCTGTGGACAACCCCCTGATCAAGGTCCCGATCTGCTAGGCCAACCGGCCCTACGCGTCTGACCTGCGGCGACGCACGATCGAGTGGAGCCGGCAAGCAGGCGTTCCGGAATCACGCCGGTTGGGTAAGTGATTGATCAACCGAGAGAAAGGGAGCTCCCATGCTTCTCCGAGACGTCCGCGAGGCAGCGCGATGAGCGCCGTGGCGAACCCCGCGACCGTGGCCGAATGCCTGCGGGTCGGCGCCGGGTTCTCCCAGGGCGACCGCAACTGGATCGCCGAGCAGTTCGCGACCCTGGACACCCGGCTCGCCGGCTTCCACGCCGACGCCACCGAGCTGGAGGTCACCGTCAAGGATCGCGAGGCCCGAGGCCAGAAGGTGACCTTGGAGTGCTGGATCGCCGGGCGGCAGAAGATCGTCACCACCTCGACCGAGGAGGATCTGCACGCCGCGCTCAACGACGTCCGGGACGACCTGCGCCGCAAGCTCAACGACGCGAAGACCCGGCAGGAGCCGCGCAACAACAAGCACCTGCGCGCCGTCGACCAGCCCGAGGCCGCCCCGTTGCAGGACGCCGAGCGCGAGGACGCCGAGACCGCCTGAATTCCGGCACGGCCCGCCCGCACGGTGCCGGCGGGCGGGCCGTCCCTGCGCTGCGGCGTTGTTAACAAGGGGCCCTTCCTCTACCGGAGGCGTTAACAAGGGGCCCCTCCTTACAACCCCTACCGCCGGGTAGCGCGGCGGCGTACCGTCGCGGTCGTGGAACCGGACGTGCTGGGCGCCCCCTACGAGCGGCGGACGATCGAGCTGGGCACCGACGACGAAGGGCCGGTCGTCGCGACCCTGGTGCGGCGACGGGCCGACCGCCCGACCGGCCGCGCCGTGCTCTACGTGCACGGCTTCGTCGACTACTTCTTCCAGACCCACGTGGCTGACTTCTTCGCCGAGCGTGGCTGGGATTTCTACGCGCTCGACCTGCGCAAGTACGGCCGCAGCCTGCTGGCGCACCAGACCCCGAACTTCTGCCGTGACCTGAGCGACTACTTCCCCGAGCTGGACGCCGCCGCAGAGATCATCCGCGCCGAGGAGGGACACGACACCCTGCTCGCCATGGGCCACTCGACCGGCGGCCTGATCATCTCGCTCTGGGCGCACGACCGCCGCGACGCCGGCCTGGTCGACGGGATCGTGCTCAACAGCCCCTTCTTCGACATCAACGCGCCCTGGATGGTCCGCCGGCCCCTCGCGGCCGCCGTCTCCCGCCTGGGCCGCAGGGCGCCGCAGCGTGTCCTGCCGTTCGGCCTGGGCACGGTGTACGGCGAGAGCCTGCACGCCGACCACCGGGGCGAATGGCGGTACGACCTGGCCTGGAAGCCGCTGGCCGGGTTCCCGGTGCGGGCCGGCTGGATCAGCGCGATCCGGGCCGGTCAGCGTCGCCTGCGGGCCGGCCTGGACATCCCGGTGCCGGTGCTGCTCGCCTGCTCCACGCGCAGCTTCCGGGGCACCAAGTGGCACGACAGCGCCACCGGCGCCGACGCCGTCCTCGACGTCGAGCACATGGTGCGCTGGGCGCCCCGCCTCGGCCACCACGTCACGCTGGCCCGCTTCGACGGCGGGCTGCACGACCTCACGCTGTCCAGTCCGGGCGTACGCGAGAAGGTCTTCGCAGAGGTCGGGCGGTGGGCGGAGGGGTTCCTCCGCGCCGGGCCGACCGAACCGGAGCCCACGACGCCGCCGTCACCGCGGCGACCGGCCGACGCGACCGCCGAGGGCTGATTCGATCGGCCTCCCCGGTCGGCTCCCGGCCGACGGCCAGGCTCGGTCGGCGGCCTGATCGCCGGCGCCGGGCGGTCGGCTCAGTCGGTGACGACCGCCGCGAGCGCGGCGCGGATCCGGTCGAACGTGGCGACCGGGTGCCCGCCCTCACGCGGCGGCAGCAGCACGCCCAGGCAGCGCAACGCCGGCCCGCCGTCCGGTCCGGCCTCCACCGCGAACACCGGCGCGCCCACGTACCCGGCGGGCAGCTCCGTGGTGACCCGCACCTCGCCGCCGTCCCGGGCGACCCGCTCGACCACCGCTTCCAGCGGCCGCGACCCGTCCTCGCCCGCGCCCAGCGCAAGCACGAACGCCGAGGCGGGTGCCGCGCCGATCCGGGCGACCGAGTCGGCCGACGCGGCCACCGCCTCGGTCACCTGCTGGGTACGCCAGCGCCAGCCCCGGTCGTCGGCCCAGCCGTGCAGGCCACCGGTCGGCATCGCGGCGAGCCCCAGCTCCGGCAGGTGCAGCCAGTAGTCGGCGAAGCCGGGCAGCTCGATCGGCTCGTCCGCCCCCTCGGCCGGCTCGGTGACGCTCGGCCGCAACCCGATCTCCCCGTACGCCCGCTCGGTCAGCGCGTCGGCGGTGAGCAGCCACTCGTGCGCGACCTCCCCGTCGTCTGTGGCGCCGACCAGTTCGCTGTAGAAGAAGGCGGTGCCGAGGACGCCGGCCGGCGCGCCCGGCCCGTCCGAGCCGGTGAGAGGCAGGATCGCCCGTCCGAGGAGCTGACACAGCTCGAAGACGATCTCGTTCTCGGTTTCCTGGTCGAGCAGCATCCGACGAGGGTACGGATCGCGTCCCGCCCGGCCCGCGCGGGACCCGCCGGAACTGTGGTGCCGGTCCGGGGCCCGGCGTGGGACGCTGAGGGGCGGAACGGACGCGCCGACCCGTACCCCCGGGCGGGCCGGGACCGGCGGTACCCTCTTGGCGCGACGACCGTCGGCGCGCGCCCGTAGCTCAGCGGATAGAGCAGGGGACTTCTAATCCCAAGGCCGCAGGTTCGAATCCTGCCGGGCGCACCTTCACCACCGCAGTTCAGCGGCTCGGTGCGCCCGGCCCCGCACTTCCCGGCCAGGGCAGACCTGCACGTAGGCGAGCTACAGGTTGTTGATTCGGGCCAGCAGCTCCGCCTCGGTCAGGTTTTCCAGGACCGCGTCCTGCTTGCGGCCCAGGACCGCCAGCAGCTTCTCCTTCTCCAGCTTCTTGGCCGCCGCCGCCTTCGCCGCCTGGTCCTCGGAGAGGCGTACGGCGATGACGTGCTTGACGACCTCCAACTTGGTTTCCAAGGTCGCCTTGGCCGGATTGGCCTCGGTGGCCACGAACGACTCGGTGTCGACGGCCTTGAGTTCGGCGTTGACCGCCTTGGCGACGTCGTCGAGGCTGAAGCCGGACTTGGCGGTCAGCGGAAGCTCCCACAACTGTTCCGTGGTCAGCAGTCCCTTGGCAGACGGATAGCGGAACTTCTCCCGCGTGGCCTTCTCAAAAATGGTCACGACGACCTCTCTCCGATTTCTGGGCAGGGAATCAGAACTGGATGCTGACGAGGCGGCGCCGGCCGCCGGTCATGGTCACCTTGGCGACCACGGAGTTGCGGACCGTGGAGCTGAAGCCGAGGCCGGAAAGCTGATCCGGAGACGGCTCGCACTTGGTGCGGTCGCCGAGAACCTCGAACACCTTGCGGTGCGGTTGCAGGTCGCCGCGGAGGAACTCGTTGTAGATCCCGCGCGTCGGCTGGTCGTTCACGCACCCCTTCAGGATGAAGAAGTAGTGCCGGTTGCCGACCTCGTTGTCGTCGAAGTAGTTCGGCGAGTACATGATCGTGGACACCGGTACGAACTGTTCGGTGGTGATGCCCCACAGCTCCTTGCCCGCACTGCCCGGCTGCACGTCCTTACCCGGCCGGAAAGCGGTGATCACACCGCCGGTGACCGTCATCCGCCCCACCTCGACGGTCTCCTTGTGGCCGACCGCGCGCTCGTGGCTGTAGTGTTCGATCTTCCCGTCGCTCTCGGTCTCGATCACGAAGCCGACCTGGGCGCTGTCCCGCTTGCGGTACTGGTTCACCTCGATCCGGTACTCCCCGTCGGGGACATGGTCGGTCCAGGTGACGTTCTCCACCGGCTCGCGGGAGAGCGGCCCGCTGGCGTTCATGTCAACGTCCAGCTTGTCGCGCTTCTCCTGGTACCAGATGTGATCGCCGTTTGGCTCGAACACGTGCAGGTCGAGGTCGTCGTGGTTGAACCAGGACAGGCTCACGCGCAGCTTGCCGGTGACGTTGCCGCCGGCCCGCTTGACCTTCTCCCTGATCGAGTCGGTGACGTTGCCGCCGTACGACCAGGCGAAATCGTTGTCCCACCTGAACAACCGCGGAGCAGTGGGGTGCCGGCCGGTCGTGAGGCTGACGAAGTGCGGCTCGTGGGTGTTGGCTACCCACAGGTCGATGGTGGCGGCGCCGGGCAGGATGTCCTTCATGAAGGAGACCACGGGAATCTCCTCCGGCTTCGCGTCACGAAGGCGCGCGCCTGTCGACTTCGTGGTGGCCGCCTGCATGAGCAGCCCTTCGATGCCGTCCTTCATCCGCGGCTGTGTGTCGTTGTCGACCCAGAGCACGTTGTTGACCGACACGTCGGACAGCCGGGCGAACCGTCGCTGCAACGACTCCTCGATGCCCAACTCGTCAATGGTCTTCATGGCGGCCTTGACCATGGCCGGGGTGATCAACGCCGTGGGGCGTTGATAGTTCTGCGGCGCCACCTTCGTCTCGAACGACCGGACCGCCTGCTCCAGGTCGACGCCCGCGGAGAGATCCTGGACGAGGGTGCCGATCACCGTGTTGCGAAGGCGTGCCGCCGGGTTCATGGCGTTGGCGAAGACGAAGGCCCGTCTGTCGGTCGCCTTCGTCCACTGGTTCTGCAGCGACCGGAACTCGGTCACCGCCCGGCGATGCTCCGTACCGCGGTAGAGGGCGTTGTCGTCGATGAGGTCGACGACGGTGTCCAGAGCGTTCCGGGTCAGCTCGGCCAGGCCGCGCTGGAGGACCTGCACCGCGGCGCCGAAGTTGCTCTGTGCCGCGCCGACGTCTTCGGCACGATGCCGATTCTCCACCCGGCCGTGCAGGTGGTGCCACACCTCGACCTGGCCGTCGCGCAGCGATCGGGTGGTCTTCGTGCCGTACTGCGCCTGGCTGGACCGGAAGACGGTGGACAACGGCAGCGAAAGAACGAACTCGTCCAGAGCGGCGGCGACGACGGAGAAGACCGGGTCGGAGGCCGAGACCCCGGACCAGACGGTACGGACCCGCCCGGCGTGGATCTCGACGACGTTGCCGAAGTGCTTGATGAAACGGCGGCAGGTCGAGCAGTCGTACTCGGCCCGCTCACGGAATCGTGGATTGGTGCCGGCGGGGAAGGATTCGAGGAAGGTGAGCCAGAGCGAGTCCCGGTCGAGGCCGTCGCCGACGACGTACAACTCGCCTTTGGACATGGTGGACAGACGCGAGGTCACGTCCGTCACGAACTGCTGGAAATCGCCCACCGTTCTCATCTCCCTTGATCGCCGGAGATCCTACGGAGCGAACGCCGATCGGGAGAACCGCGTTTCCGGCTGGGCGCCCGGTTCCTCGTCTCGGTGTGCTACCAAGAAGCCGGTTGCCTGCCGGCCCTGCGCGTACTGCGGTCGGAGCGCCTTGGCGAAGGGCTAGGGGTGCGCGGATGAGAGCGATGGTCTACGACCGGTACGGGCCGCCGGATGTGTTGCGGATCGAGGACGTCGCCAAGCCGTCTCCCACTGGGCAACAGGTGCTCGTCAAGGTCGCAGCGACGTCGGTCAACCTCAGCGATTGGGAGACCCTGCGCGGCTCGCCCGTGTATTCGCGCATCGGTGGGCTGCGCTCCCCGGCGCGCCGGACACTCGGTTCGGACATCGCAGGCCGGGTCGACGCGGTCGGCCCGGAGGTCACCCAATTCCGGCCAGGTGACGAAGTGTACGGCGACAACCTCATGCTCAAGGGCGGCTTCGCCGAGTACGCGATCGCTGAAGAGTCGGTTCTGGCCCGCAAGCCGGCCGCACTGACCTTTGCCGAGGCCTCAACGATCCCGCAGGCAGGGGCCATCGCATGGCAAGGGACTCAAGGCGCCGCAGCCGGGAAACGGGTCCTGATCAACGGTGCCGGCGGAGGATCGGGCTCATTCGCCGTTCAGATCGCCAAGCGGCTCGGCGCCGAGGTGACGGGTGTCGACAACGCCGGCAAGCTCGACTTCATGCGATCGGTCGGCGTGGACAAGGTGATCGACTACCGCAGCCAGGACTTCACCCGCAGCGGCCCGTACGACCTCATCCTCGACCTGGTGGCGCACCGGTCGGTGTTCGGCTACCGCCGGGCACTGGCCCCCGGCGGCCGTTACCGGTGCGTCGGCGGATCGGTCCCGACGCTGCTTCGCGTACTGACGATCGGTGCCGCGGCCGGCCGGCTCACCCACCGCCGCCTGGGTGTGCTCGCCGTCAAGGAAGGACCGGCGCATTTCGAACCGGTGGCCGACCTCTGCGCCACGGGTGACCTCACCGTCCACATCGACCGGTCCTTCACCCTTGACGAGGTGCCCGAGGCGTTGGCTCACGTCGGAGAGGGCCGGGCCCTCGGGAAAGTCGTCGTGACCGTCGCCTGACCCATCGGCCCGCAGAGATCCGCCGGCCACGTCGAGGCGGGGGAACAACTGACGTCGCTCGTCGCCGATCTTCGTGCCCACTTTCAGGGACTGGCGAGGTGACAGCCCTGCTCATCGGCACCGAGGTCCAGCATGAACGGGGAGCCGGGGCGCTCCGGCTGCCATCCCCGCTCAAGCGCCTGCTGGACGGCGCCTGCGACCACCGAGGGGAGCACCGGCGAGGCCGGGGCGCTCATCCAGTTGTCGGGTCGTGGTGATGCGAGTCGGACGACAAGGGTGGCGCAGTTAGCCAGATCCGCCCGCTCGACGGCGAAGCTCAGCGGCGACCAGGTCATGCCTTGGCTGTATGTCGGCTTCCGGCGGACGAGCCAGCGGTAGCGGTTGCCGTCGACGACGATGCGCCGGCTGCCTCGCTTGTTCAGCGCCACTGATCCTCCAGCCATGCCCGCGCGGGTGCAGCCAGCGCCCCCGAGCCCACGCCGGCCAGACGATCCTCCTGCACATCGCCCCAGAGCGCACACGTATTCCATCGACCCGCGCACGGAGCTGACGGGCCGCCTTGCGGCGCTAGTCGACCAGCCGGGCAACCAGCGCGGCGAGTAGGTCGGGGTGCTCATCGGTGACGAGATGGCCGGCGGCGGGAATGATGTCGGCGTCGGCATGGATCCGCTGTCGTGCTCCTGCACGCAGTCGGTGCGGGGGCAGGAACACGTCGTGGTGTCCGCTCGCGATCACGACCGGCGTCGGGTGAGCGGCCGCCGGTACGAGGTCGTCGGAACTCACCGGACGGGCGTTCCGGGCGACCAGCGTCATCCACTCCACCAGTTCGGCGCGGGGCCCTCGGCCGGGGGCAGACAGGATGCGTAGCAGCCGACGGCTCGAAGCAGCTCGTGGCCGCACCAGCCATGCGAGGAACGCCAGCAGGACGCGCGGTGTGATCCGGAGCCGGCACAACCCGGCTGGAGACACGGCGACCTTTCCCCGAATCCGGGGATGGTCCGCGGCGAGCGCGACAGCGCCGCCGAACGAATGCCCGAACACCACGACCGGCCCGGCGGTGGCCTTCTCGACGACCTCGCCCAGCCATGAGCCGTACCACGTGAGCCGGCCGCCGGCGGTGCCCGCTTCACCGGCGCTCAGCCCTGGCTGGCCCGGAATGTCGGCGGCGACCACCCGGTAGCGCTGAGCCAAGGCAGTGAGCAGCGGCAGGTAGGCGGCCGTGCTGAAGCGGTCACCAGCGACGAAGACGACCGTGACCGGGCCTTCGCCGACGGAGACGACGTGAGTGTCTTCGGCCTGGGCGCGGATCACGCGTCGATCGTGCTGGACCGGCCATGCGCTCAGCTGTTCCTCGCACCACTGGCGGATGCGGTCCCGGCCCGCAGCGGTTCGATAGATCGAGGCCACCGCTGCATCCTGCATCAAGCTGGTCGGAAGCGCCACGCGTACACCGCTGCCGGAGTCCATCCGCCCGGCCGGTGAGGCGCCGCGCTCCGGGGCCTACCGGCTGGGACGGATCCGGTGAAGTGCTCGCCGTACGGCCCGGACCACTCGCCCACGCCGACCGCCGACCCGACCGGCCGTTCCGGGCTCGTCCGGTCGGCGGTCGGCGCCCGCCCACTCCGCGTCGTTCCAGGTCGCGGGTACTGCACCGACCGGCTGGAACCGGATCTGCGGGTCGTTGCTCTGCACGAGACACATCAGGCGCCGGCCGAACAGGCCGGCCCGGCGGGAGTGACGTGCCATGGTGTCCAGCACGATCTCGGCGGACCTCGGGCAGTGCGTGGCGAACGTGTCGTAGCCGGTGAGCACGAGGGCGAGCCCGGTTGCCTCGGGCGGCCAGCCGTACTCCTGGCGCACCACGTCACGCATGCAGTCGTTGAGGGCGTCGAGGTTGTGCCCGTAGTAGCCGGGGAACCCGAGCACGGCCGCCACGTCCCGGTGCATGGCCTCCTCGGTCGTCCAGCCCGAGGCGTCCAGGTGGGTGACCTGGTAGCCGTGATCGCGCAACCACTCGGTCGTCCGGCCGAGGACCGCCATGCGCCAGAAGAGGGTCACCGGTGTGTTGCTCAGGAGGCGGAAGCCCACGTCTGCGCTGAGATCGGCCTCCGCGTCGAACGCGGCCACGACCGGGACGGTACAGCCAGGCCCGATCAGGCCGCCAGCGCCGCCAGCGCCCGGTCCATCGCGGCGTTGAACTCCTCCGGCTTCAGCGTCAGCCGGGACTTGACGTCGCGGCTCCACTGGTCGGCGAGGACCTCGGCGGAGCCCGTCTCGACGCCGTCGAGCGCCGCGTCGGCCAGATCCGACGGCGCGATCTTGTCGACGGGCCAGCCCGCTGACATGTCGGTGTCGGCCAGGCCGAGGTGTACCGCCGTCACCAGCGTGCCCTGCTCGGCGAGTTCCAGGCGTACGCCGTTCGTCATGGCCCAGGCGGCGGCCTTGGTCAGGTGGTACGCGCCGGCGCCCCTGGTCCCGAACCACGACATGGCGGAGAGGACGTTGACGATCGCGCCTCCGCCGTTGCGGGCCAGCGCCGGCGCGAACGCCCGGATCATGGTCAGGTGGCCGAGCACGTTGGTCTCCACCTCGTGCCGGACCGCCTCCAGCGAACCGCCCACCAGGTCGGTTCCGGTCTGGATGCCGGCGTTGTTGACGAGCAGCGTGACGTCCGGGGCGGCCTCGGCGACGGCGCGTACGGATGCGGCGGCGGTGATGTCGAGCGGCAGCACCTCGACGCCGGGCAGGTCGACGGTCTCCGGCCGGCGGGCGGTCGCGTAGACCTTGCGGGCGCCGCGTTCGAGCAGGCGCTGGGCGAAGGCGCGGCCCAGGCCGCGGTTGGCTCCGGTGACGAGGGCTACCGAGTTGGTGATGTCCATGCCCGGTACGCTAAAACCTGACGTTGACGTCAGAGGCAAGTGCTGAGCGCCCGAGCCGGGGTGAGAGGAGTCACCGTGCCCGAGCAGCTGATCCGCATCGGCGAAGTGGCGCGCGGCGCCGGTGTCTCGGTGCGCGCCGTGCGCTACTACGAGGAGCAAGGGCTTCTCGTCCCCGGGCGCAGCCCGTCCGGCCAGCGCCTCTACCGACCGGACACGGTCACGCTGGTCCGCTTCATCCAGCAGATGTACGCGGCCGGCCTCACCAGCAGCAGGATCGCGGAACTCCTGCCGTGCTGGGACTCCGGACACACCGACCCCGGGCAGCGCGCCATGCTGCGCGCCGAACGCGAGCGCATCCAGGCTAAGGTCGACGACCTCCGGGCCGCCCTGGAGCGCCTCGACGAGGTCATCGCGATCACCGACAACCACCCGTAGGCGGCGGCCGCGGGCCTAGAGCGGCTGCCGGCCCTCGGCCTCGCGGTGGGCGCGCAGCGCGCCGACGACCGCCAGCCCCACGCCGCCGAGTGCGACAGCCGTCTCCACGGCCGACGACACCTGCAGGGCGCCTCCCGCCGAAGCGCCCACGCTCACCATGATTCCCGGTTGCAGGAAGGCGTCCCCGGCCGGCTCGGCCAGGCTCCACCAGCTCGCCCACGTGGCGGCCAGGTTTGCGCAGATCCGCACGGCCACAAGCGACAGCAGGACCATCCCCGCCGGGAGAAGCCCGTGTCGGTCGCCCCGCCGTCCGGACCACGCGAGCGCCCCGGCGGTCACGAGCGCGGCGAGCAACGCCGGCCACACCGCCGCGAACAGGCCGGGCAGCGGTGGCTCGCCGGGCGTCAGCGCCACGCGCGCCACGCACCAGACGAGCACGGCCGCCGCCAGGGCCGTCGTCACCACACCCCGCCGCCGGCCGCGCCGACACGGCAGCGCCAAGCAGGAGTACGCCGAGAGCCAGGCCCCCGGCTGTCAGCCGCTGCCGGTCCATGCCGTCCTGCCAGCTCTCCAGCAGGTACGCCCGCGCGGCGGACTGTCCCCGTGCCGGCTCGCCCGCGTCCGCGGCCTGTTCCCCGTACCAGCGCAGGTTCGCCACCGTCACCAGGGCGAACAGCCCGGCACCGACGGCGACGCCCCATTTCACCCGGGGAGAACCGGAGGCGGTGAGCGCGTGGCCGCACAGCGCCGCCAGCGTGACCACTGCCCACAGAAGCGACGCCTCCCGCATGGCGAGCAGTGCCGCCCCGGCCGACAGCAGGCCGGCCACGACCGCGGCGACTCGCAGACCCGCCGACAAGCGCATGGCGCAGAGAGTGGCACAGGAATCCGGGCCGCGATGACCCGCCGGTTTCGTCGGTGGTCTCGGGCATGATCGCGTGCGCCGTCGGACGGCGGCGGTCGACGAGCGGGATCACCGGGAGGCAGCGTGGGCGCATCGGGCTGGAACTACTTCGTGGCGTATCAGCCGGATGCGCAGGCCGCGTTGGACGAACTGCGCCGGCAGGTCTTCGAGGCAGGCGACTACTGGTGGGCGGCGCCGGGCGAGTTCGGCGCGTCCGCCGCCGACTTCCCGGACCGTCCCCGCAGCGAGGAGGCGCTGTGGGCGGACGAGCGGGTGCAGGAGTCCGGCACGCACTCCATCCTGGACATGACGCGGGTGCTGGCCGACGGCGACGAGCCCGACTTCGGGACGTTCCAGCGGGTGACCGAGGCGGAGGTGCTCGCCCGCGCGGGCGTCGCCCGGCCGACGCGCGCTCACGTCGACGCGCTCGCGCCGCTGGCCGAGCAGCGTTGGTTCGGCCGGTACGCCGTGCTGCACGACGAGGCGGGTGCCCCGAACGAGATCTACTTCTGGGGGTTCTCCGGGGACTAGGCTCAGCGTGCCGTTCCGGCGAGCAGCCACCGCCGGACGGGCACCTCCAGCAGCACCCGGTCCCCGTCCGTCGTGACCGGCTGCCGGATGTCCCATCCCCCGTACTTGTCCGCGAACGCCGCGACGACCGCGGGCGGGAAGCCGGCGCGGTGCACGCGCGCCTCGCCTTCGGCGACGACCGGGTGGACGCCGTCCTCCAGGGCGAGCGAGACGCGGGGGTCGGCCGACACGTTGCGGGCCTTGACGCTGCGCCCCTCGCAGCCGATCCACCAGACGCCGTCGGCGTAGACGAACCACACGGGAGTGACGTGCGGTGAGCCGTCACGGCGCAGCGTGCAGAGCCAGACGTTGCGCTCGCGGGCGAGCCGGTCCTCGACGGCCGGCGGGAGCGGTGCGGTGGAAGGTGAGGTCATCCGACAAGTGGATCAGGCGCCGCGCGGAGGCGCGCGACCGGCTCACTCGCAGATCCGCCACTCCCCGTCCTCTTTGACCATCGGGAACGTCTGGTTCACGTTGGTGCCGACCGCCGGGGTGAAGCGAATGCTGGTCGACCCGCTCACCCGTCCGTTGTTGTTCGACACGTTGACCCCGGTGATGTCGTAGCCGGTGAACTCCGGCTGGGAGGACTGCTGCTGGGCGAAGTCGGCCTCGCTGACCCGGTCGCGTACGCGCGAGCAGAGCTGCCGGTACGCGGCGGGGTAGTCGCGGTCGACGATCGCCTCGGCGTAGGTCTTCGCCGTGGTTCGGGCCGGGCCGGTGGCTTCCTGCACGACCCGGAAGAGGAAGAAGCCGCCGAGCACACCGCCGGAGCAACAGATCGCCAGCACCACGCCGAGCACGATGAACAGGGTTCGCTTGGACTTCTTCGGCGGCACCATGGCCGGCTGGTATGCCATACCCCGCAGGGTAGGAAACGTGAGCAACCGCAGAATCGGATGCTTGCTTTACGCCGGAGCGAAACTCGTCAAGCACCAAGGGTGACCAGTACCGACAAACCGTGTTATTCTCCGGCGTCAATCTATGCCGCGCGGACCCGGCCGGGTCGCTGCCGGAAGGACATCTCCCCGATGCCGGTCGCTGCCGCCATGCCCCTGTCACGGCCCTCGCCGGCCCGCCCGGCGGGTGACGCGTTCGGCCTGATCTTCACCACCACGCCGGCGCTGTTGCGGCTCACCTGCGGCCTGGTCAGCGCGGTGGTCGCGCTGTCGGTGCGGACGCCGCCGGTGCGGGTGGCGTTGCTGATCCCCGCGGTCGTCGTGCTCACCGCCTGGTCGGTCTGGTACGCCTGGCGGGCGTTCCGGCACGGCATCGACGGCCCGCTGGTGACCGGCGACGTCGCGCTGACCACCGCCGCCGCGCTCGCCGTGCCGTGGCTGGTCGCGCCGGAGGTGCTGCCGGGCGAGGCGAGCTGGATCGCGGTGCTGGCCAGCTCGACAGTCATCAACGCGCAGGCCACCGCCCCGGCCCGCTGGTCGGTGCCGGCCGGGCTGCTGGTCACCGCCGCGTACGTCACCGGCGCCACGATGGCTGGCAACCCGGTCGAGGCCCGGGCGCACGCCGGCACGCTGCTGGTGCAGACGGGCAGCACGGCGGTGATGACCGCGGTGATGCGCCGCCGGATCGGCCGCGCCGACGCCGCGTTCGCCGACTTCCAGCGGTTGTCCCACGAGGCGGTGGTGGCGCGCGCCGCCCGCGAGGCCGAACGGCGACACAACCGCGACCTGCACGACACGGTGCTGGGCACGCTGACCATGGTCGGTCTCGGCGCGGTCCCCGACTCGACGACGCTGCGGGAGCGGTGCGCGCACGATCTGCGTACCCTCACCGCCCTGGCCGGCGCACGGTCCGCGAGCGCGGCCGACGAGGCCGACCTGGACGAACGGCTGCGCGAGGTGCTCGCCGGGATGCCCGGACCGGCGGTGACCGCGACGCTTGCGCCATGCCGGCTGCCGGCGGAGGTCGCCACGGCGCTCGCGGACAGCGCCGCCGCCGCGCTCGCGAACGTGGCGCGGCACGCGCCGGGCGCGGCCACCTCGCTGCGCCTGGCCCGCGAGGGCTCCGCCGTCGTGGTCGAGGTGGCCGACGACGGACCGGGCTTCGATCCCGCCACGGTCCCGGCCCACCGGTACGGGCTGCGCGAGTCGATCCACGGGCGGATGGCCACTGTGGGCGGACGTGCCGTGGTGACTTCTGCCCCTGGCGCGGGCACCCGGATTCGGCTGGAGTGGTCCGATGGCGACTGAGTCGGGCACGGCGGTGACCGCCGACTCCGTGCTGCGCCCACTGCCCCGGCCGCGGGTGGCGACGCGCCCGGCGCCGGCCACGGCCCCGCCGGAGGCGCACGCGGTAGCCGACGCGTCCGACGGGGGCGCTCGGGTCGCGGTGATCGTCATCGCGGCGGCCTGGCACCTGGGGGTCGCGCTGCCGGGGGTGTTGCGGGCGGGACAGGGCATGGCGGCGCCCACAGTGGTGGCGGTGGGCTGGCTGGTGACCGCGCTGGTCGGGGTCGGGGCCGGCGTACGGCTGCTGCGCGGCGGGCTGCCCCCGGCCCGGAGCCTGGCCGTGGCGCTGCTGGTGGTCGACGCGGCGGTCGTCGCGGGTGCCGGCGAGCGTTTCCTGTTCAGCACCGCCAACTGGGTGTGGGGCGGCCTGGCCTGGTTCTTCCTGCTGGCGCTCTGGCAGCGGCCGGTGCGCTGGCTGCTGGTCATGCTCACCGCGCACGGCGCGATCGCATTGACGGCTGTGGTGCTGTACGGCGCGACCGCGCCGGCCGATCTGAGCCGGGCCACGATGTACGTTTACGGCACCTCCACCCTGCCGGTGGCGGTCTTCGTCGGCGCGGCGGCGATCACCGCGCAGGCCCGCGACCGGGCGGCCACCGCGGCGGCGGCGCTGGCCGTGGCCGCGGAGCGGGAGGCGGCCGAGCGGGCCCGCACCGAGCGCCAGGAACGGCTGGCTTTGGTCAGTGGCACCGCCGAGGAGGTGCTGGCCGAGCTGGCGGCGGGCGACGCCGACCCGGCCGACCCGGCGGTGCGGCGGCGGGCGGTGCTGGCCGCCGCCCGGCTACGCCGGCTCATCGCCGAGTCGGACGACGTGCCCGACGCGCTGCTGCACGAGCTGCGCGCGGCGGCCGACCTGGCCGAGCGCAACGGGCTGCCGATCGATCTGGTGGCGGTCGGCACGCCACCGGAGCTGCCGGTGGAGATCCGGCGCGGGCTGGCCGACCCGCTGACGGCGGCGCTCTCCGCCGCCGAGGGCTGGGCCCGGCTGACGGTGGTGGCGGGACCGGACGAGGTGGTGGTCAGCCTGGTGACACCGGACCACGACGGCCCGGACGAGACAACGACCGGTGGCGGTGGGCCGGTGGAACACCTGCACGAGCGGGACGGGGAGATCAGATGGACGCAAACCCGCTGGCGGCGGACGTGAACGCCGGGTGGCCGATCGGGGTGGCGATCGTGGACGACCATCCGGTGGTGATCGACGGGGTGCGTGCCTGGCTGGCCGGCGAGCCGCGGTTGCGGGTGGTGGCCACCGGCGACGACCCGGACGAGGTGCTGCGGGCCGCGCCCGACGCCGAGGTGGTGCTGCTCGACCTGCGCCTGCACGGCCGGATGGTGCTGGACAAGCTGGCCGAGCTGAGCACTGCCGGGCGCCGGGTGGTGGTCTACTCCGAACACAGCGACCCGCCGACCATGCTGGCCGCGCTGGATGCGGGCGCGGTGGCGTTCCTGGCCAAGCACGAGGGACGCGAGCACTGTGTGGCGACCGTGCTGGCGGCGGCGCACGACCGGCCGTACGTTCCGCCCGCGCTGGCCGGCGCGATGGTCGGCGACGCCCGTCCGGATCGTCCGGCCCTGTCGGACAAGGAGCGTGAGGCGCTGCTGTTGTGGTTCCAGTCGATGTCGAAGGCGTCGGTGGCGCGCCGGATGCAGATCAGCGAGCACACAGTGAAGCAGTACGTCGACCGAGCGCGGATCAAGTACACCCGAGCGGGGCGTCCGGCCGCCACGAAGGCGGCTCTGCTCGCCCGGGCGATCGAGGACGGACTCGTCCGACCGGAAGATATCGGCATCTACCGGTCGCAGGCGTCGGCCGACCGGCCGACCCCCTAACAGGTGTCATGACAATCACCCTACGAATCCGGCAGGCTCCCTGATACCGCCAACCGTCACCGGGAGGTCGTACCGTGCCGGAGGACGCCGCACCATTCTTCGTCGGGCCGCATCGGTTCGACGCCGACGCCGACCCCACCCGTCCCGTGCTCGACCGGCGTTACGCGCTGGTGCCCGAGCCGGGTGAGCGCCTGCTCGGGCACCACCTGCTGCGGGTCGCCGGTCACCTGCTGGGTCCCACCGAGGACGCCCGCTGCTGGGCGCTGCCCACGCCGGCGACGATCACCGTGACCGACCGCCGCCTGGTGTACGTCTGCAGCGGCTCCGAGTTGTCAGTGGTCCCCGGGCGGGACAGCCGGACGGGTGCCCGGCACCGGCGCCCGGTCCGGCTGTCCCGCCTGGTCAGCGGTCAGATCCGCTGGCAGTGGCCGTCCCGGCTGGAACTGGCCGACCTCGGCGACGGCACGGCCGAGCTGCGCGTGGTCTGCGACGCCCTGCGTACCATCCGGCAGCCGGCGCTGGCACTGGGCGGCCCGGTCGGGCCGGTCGCCGGCCTGGCCCGGCAGGTACGCCGCTCGGTGGCCGGCTACCGCCTGGCCAACCCCGATCTGGTCGACCTCTCGCCGCCGGAGCGGGACGTGCTCGCCACCCGGGTCGCCGCCTCCCCCGGCCCGATGCTCGGCACGGTGACGCTGCCGGGCTCGCTGCCGGTGGAGTTCCTGTCCCGCGACGACTACTACCGTCCGCCGGTGGCCGAGGCGTCGCCGTGGGCACGGTCGGACGTCCCGGCCCGCGACCGGCCCGGCTCCGCCTGCTGACGCTCCCCCGTCGCAGGCGGAGTCAGGTCGCCGGCGGTGTCAGGAGGCGCTGCGGGTACGGCGCTCGGAGCGGTCCAGCTCGACGGCCTCCTCCGGGGTGGGCGCGCTGCCGCCCAGGTGGGCCGGCTGCCACCAGGTGTCGTCCGGGCCGGCCGGCTTGTCCGGGTACTCCCGCTGGGCCCGGTCGACCAGCGCCGACAGGCGGGTACGCAGGTCGGCGGTCATGACAGTGGCGTCCGGGTAGGCGGCCGGGTCCATCGGCTCGCCGACGATGATGGTGATCGGCGTGTGCCGGCGGGTGAGCGTGCGCGGGCGCCCCTTGGTCCACAGTCGCTGGGTGCCCCAGAGCGCCACCGGCAGCAGCGGCACGCCGGCCTCCTGCGACATCCGGGCCGCGCCGTTCTTGAGGTCCTTGACGGTGAAGGAGCGGCTGATCGTCGCCTCCGGGAAGACGCCGACCACCTCGCCGCGGCGCAGCGCGCCGACAGCGCTGGCGTACGAGCCGGCGCCCGCGGAGCGGTTGACCGGGATGTGCTTCATGCCGCGCATCAGCGGACCGGACACGCGGTGCCGGAAGACGCTGTCCTTGGCCATGAAGCGGACCAGCCGCTTGGCCGGGTGCGCGCCGTAGCCGCAGAAGATGAAGTCGAGGTAGCTCACGTGGTTGGACGCGAGCACGGCGCCGCCGGTGGGCGGCACGTGGTCGCTGCCCGACACGTCCAGGCGCAGGTCGAGGAGCCGGAACATCGTCTTGGCGGCGGTGATCACAGGTGGGTACACGAGTTCCGACATGGCGCAACTTTACCCCGAGTAGGTTACGCGACCGTAGGGCCGATCTGCCCTCGGCAGACCGGGGTCGCGTGCCGCCGCGTACGCGGCCACGATGGCGGCATGACCGAACGCGGCGTGCTGCTCTGGATCCACGGCGGAGGCTGGCGGGCCCGCGCCTCGGAGGACGGCGCCGCGCTCGCGTCGCTCGGACTGCGCGTGGTGGCCGCCACCTACCGCTTCTCGCACCAGGCGCGCTGGCCGGCCCAGCTCGACGACGTACGCGCCGCGGCACGGACCGCCCGGGCCGCGGCGGGCGGCCGGCCGCTGCTGGTGGGCGGCGACTCGGCGGGCGGCATGCTGGCCCTTCAGCTCGCCCTGCGCGGGGTGGACCGGCCCGGCGACGTGGCGGGCGTGCTCGCGTACTGGGCGCCCGTCGACCCGCTCGACCCGCAGCAGCGCCGCCGGCGCGCTCCCGGCGACGACCCGTGGACCGACCTGCTGGGCCACCCGCCGGCCGCGGGAGACCCGGCCACCACCGACGCGACAGTCGCCACCCATCTCGGCTCCGGCGTGCCGGTGCTGCTGGTCCAGGGCCGCGACGACGAGGCGGTGCCGGCCGCCCAGCCGGTCGAGCTGACCGCCCGGCTGCTCGCCGCCGGCCACCCGGCGCACCTGTGGCTCACCGACGGCGGTCACGCGCTCGACCTGGACCGGCCCGACCTGCGCGCGGTGGCCGCCGCGTTCCTGGACAGCGTCCTGCCCGCCGTCGCGGACGACTAGGTTCGAGGCATGCCCGACCTCGCCGCGATCGTCATCCACTGCCGCGACCCCTACCTGCTCGCGCCGTTCTGGAGCGCGGTCACCGGGCTGCCGGTGGTCGAGGCGGACCGGGTCAAGCTCGCCGAGGGCACGCTCGCCCCGGCCGAGGCGGTGCTGCTGCGCGACCCGCACGGCCGGCGGCCAGACCTGTGGATCAGCCCCGCCGCCGAGCTGCCGGCGCCCGGCCGGATCCACCTCGACCTGGTCGGCGACGCCGAGGAGCGGGCCGCCGTGCTGGAGGCGGGCGCGACAGTCGTACGCGAACTGCCGCGCTGGACCGTGCTGGCCGACCCGGAGGGCAACGAATTCTGCCTGCTGCCGCCGAACGAGGCGCACAGCGCGCCGCCGCCCGGGCACTGACTCAGTCGGCCGGCTCGTCGAGGTCGAGGCGGCCCCGGGCGAACGCGTCCAGCCGGCCCCAGCGGCCCGGGATGTCCAGCAACTCGATGCGTCCCATGCCCACCGGCAGGCGCGGATCCACCGCCAGGTGCCCCTCGTGCGGCTCCAGGCCCAGCATGGTGCGGATCAGCAACAGCGGGGCGCCGGTGGACCAGGCCTGCGGACTGCACGCGGTCGGGTACTCCACCGGGAACTTCGTCAGCTCCCGCTGGTAGCCCCCGAACGCCTCCGGCAGGCGGCCGTCGAAGTAGGTGGCCGCGTCGAGGATGCCGTTGGCCACGGTGGCCGCCTCCTCGTTGAAGCCGTACCGGCGCAGGCCCCACGCGACGAACGAGTTGTCGAACGGCCAGATCGTGCCGTTGTGGTAGCCGATCGGGTTGTAGCGGACCTCGCCCTCGGCCAGCGTCCGCACCCCCCAGCCGGACCAGAGCCGGGGCCCCACCAGATGCTCGGCGATCTGCGGCGCCCGTTCCTCGTCGACGATCCCGCTCCACAGCAGGTGGCCGATGTTGGAGCTGAGCACGTCGCACTGGCGCCCGTCCGGGTCCAGCGCGAGCGCGTAGAAGCCGCGATCGGCGACCCACCAGTCCTGGTTGAAGCGCCGCTTCAGCTCCGCGGCCTCGCGTTCGAGCTGATCGGCGTACGTGTGGTCGCCCCAGAACTCCCGGGCCAGGCGGGCGGCGCGCATCTTCGCGTCGTACGCGTACCCCTGCACCTCACAGGTGGCCCGGGGAAACGGCGGCAGCGTGCCGTCGGCGTACGAGATGGAGTCCCACGAGTCCTTCCAGCACTGGTTTTCCAGGCCGGTGTCGGTGTTGCGCCGCTCGTACCAGATGTAGCCGCTGCCGACCAGGTCGGCGTACTTGTCGATCCACTTCAGCGCGGCCCGGCACTCCACTTCCAGTTCCTTGACCAGCGCGCCGTCGCCGCTCCACCGCTCGTACTCGTCGAGCAGCACCAGGAACAGCGGGGTCGCGTCCACCGAGCCGTAGTACGGCGAGTGCGGCTGCTCCTCGAACGCGGCGGTCTCGCCGTAGCGCATCTCGTGCAGGATCCGGCCGGGGTCCTCGTCCCGGAAGTCGTCGAACCGGGTGCCCTGGAGCGCGGCGAGGATCCGCAGCGTGGTCTTCGACAGCTCCGGCGCGAACGGCAGCACCTGCAGACAGGTGAGGATGCTGTCGCGCCCGAACATCGTCATGAACCACGGCAGGCCGGCGGCCGGCAGCGTCTGCCCGCCGAGCGACAGCGGCGAGAAGCGCAGCGCCGCGAGGTCGACCAGGCTCCGCCGGTAGGTCGAGGCGAGCTCTTCGTGCTCGCTGTTCAGCTTCGGCGCCCGGCTGATCCACTCCTCCAGGTCCTGCTGGAGCGCGAGCCGCTCGACGCCGTGCGCGCGCAGCCCGATCCGCAGGTCCCGGCCGCCGGGGCCGATGGCGAACGTCTGCACGTCGATGACGGCGTCCCACTGCTCGTTGGGTTCCAGCCGCAGGCTCCAGGCGAAACCGCGCTTGTCGTAGCGGGCCGGCTGGTTGGCGGAGACGACTGTCTCGCGCCGGAAGTTGCCCCGCCGGTAGCCCAGGCGCAGCCGGTCCGGCTCGGCCTCGGCGTACAGCTCGCCCTTCTTGTTGAGGATCTCGTCCTTGATCTGGAAGAGGTCGGCGAAGTCGGAGCCGGCGTCCATCCGGATCTCCAGGTCGACGGCCTTCTCGTCGTGGTTGAGGATGGTCAGCGTCTCCCGGAAGCTGCCGCCCACCGCACGCTCCCGGATCACCGACAGCTTCGCGTCGATGTAGTGCGTGGCCATGCCGGGCACCAGGAAGAACCGGGCCTCGTAGTACTGCAGGTCGTCGTAGGACAGCGCGTTGAGCCGCTCGCCGTTGACGGTGAGCACCCACTTCGACAGGTAGCGCGTGTCGAGCGAGAAGAGACCCGTCGGCTCGTTCGGCGTGGCCTCGATGTCGCCGGTGTCCTCGCTGACCACGAAGGTGTTGCCGTCCAGGATGCGGACGGTGTTGGCCCCGGGCATCAGGCGTCCCTCCCACTGAACGTGTGACGTGGTCCCCGGGAATCCGGCGGACCGGGGAAGACCCGCTCGACCTGCAACACCAGCCGCAGGTCGCCGACGACCGTCATGTCGCCGCGCAGCAGCGCCGCGATGGCGTTCTCCTCGCCGCCGACCAGCTCGGCGAAGAGGCGGGGCTCGGTGCCGACCACGGTGTCCGCCTCGCCGTCCTCCTGCCGGACCCGCAGGTTGCCCCGGTCGATCTCCAGCAGCCAGTGCGTGGTGTGCGGGCCCTCGTGCAGGTCGAAGCGAAGCGTTCCGGATGTCTTGACCAACAAGGGCTCGAACCCCCGCCGGTCCAGGTCCTCGAAGAATCTTGTGGCCATGTCCACCATCCGGGCGACTCCTCCCGCTATCTGCGGTCTTCCGTCCGAGATGCGGTGTGCCCACCCGTTCCCCGGTCAACCTCGCCCGATCCGGGTGAGCGCGGCGGCGCGGGCGTGACGCGAGACGCCGGCCCCCGAACCGGGAGCCGGCGTCACCGCGTCGGACAGGTCAGTTGTTGGGGTCGTCGGCGCTGATGTCCGCGAGCACCGACTGGGGTTCCCGCTCGACCGCCAGGTCACCCATGGAGATCAGGCCGACCAGCCGGCCGTCGTCGACCACCGGGAGCCGGCGGACCGCGTACGTGCGCATCAGGTCGGCGGCGGCCACCACGTCGTCGTACTGGCTCACCGTCACCACGTCCTTGCTGGTGATCTGGTTGAGCCGGGTGGCGGTGGGGTCCATGTCCTCGGCCACGCCCCGCACCGTGATGTCCCGGTCCGTGACGATTCCGACCACGTCGCCGTCGTCGGTCACCACCACGTCGCCGATGGCGCTGTCGCGCATCTCCTGCGCCGCGGCGATGAGCGTGTCGTTGCCGTCCATCGTCACCAACCGGGTCGTCATGAACTCTCCGACCGTTGTCATGGTGCTCCCCTCTCGGTGTCGGCACGGCGGTCTACCCGCCGCCGGGGGCGGGGTAACGCTCACCGCCCGTGGCGCAGCCGACGGCGCAGGTCGTAGGAGCCGTTGCTGGACAACCCGTAGAAGATCGGCAGCAGCAGGAGCACCACGAGCGCCGCCGGTACGCTCAGCGCCACGCCCACCAGACCGGCGATCGCGTACGCGAGGACGCCGAGCAGGGCCCGGACACGTTCGGCCTCGAAGAAGCCGGCGCTGACGTGCGGCTCCAGCAGTTCCCGGTGCCGGCTCAGGTAGTGGTAGAGCCACAGCCAGGTGACCGAGAGGAGCACGCCGACCAGCGCATACGCGGACACCGCGACCCGCTCGTCGAAGGTGTCGCCCTCCTCGACCGCGCGGGAGACGAGGCCGGTCACGAACGGCAGCAGCGCCACGCTGAACAGCACACCGAGGTTCGCCCAGTGCAGACCCCGGTCGGTGCTGCGGACCCGGTGGAACGTCCCCTTGTGGTTCAGCCAGTTGACGGCCACGTACAGGTAGGACGTGACGTAGGCGAGGTACACCGGCCACTGGTCGAGCAGCTCGCGCAGCATCCCGCCCGGGGCCGTCTCGGGCACCCGCAGGTCGAGCACCAGCAGCGTGATGACGATGGCGAAGACCGCGTCGCTGAACCCGATGGCCCGGTTCGTGTCCGGGCGCGTCCCGTCAGCCGCGGCGTCCCCGGTGTCCCGTCCGGCCGTCATCGGCACCCCCGCCCTGCCGGCGCGGGGCGGCCGGCGACCTGGCGGGCATACCCGCTGCGCGGGCGTCCGTGCCGGGTGGCCCGGCACGGACGCCCGGCGGGTCAGCGCTCGGCGGCGACCAGCTCGGCGAGCTGCACGGCGTTCAGCGCCGCGCCCTTGCGCAGGTTGTCGTTCGCGCAGAACAGCGCGAGCCCGTGCTCGACGGTCTCGTCGGCGCGGATCCGCCCGACGTACGTCGGGTCCTGGCCGGCCGCCTCCAGCGGGGTGGGCACGTCGCGCAGCGCCACACCGGGCGCGCCGTCGAGCAGCTCGCGGGCCCGGGCCGGGTCGATCGGGCGGGCGAACCGGGCGTTGATCTGCAACGAGTGGCCGGTGAACACGGGCACCCGCACGCAGGTGCCGGAGACCTTCAGCCCGGGGATCTCCAGGATCTTGCGGCTCTCGTTGCGCAGCTTCTGCTCCTCGTCGGTCTCGAAGGAGCCGTCGTCGACGATCGAGCCGGCCAGCGGGAGCACGTTGAAGGCGATCGGGCGGGCGAACGAGCGCGGCGCCGGGAACTCGACGGACGAGCCGTCGAACGCGAGCCCGGTGGCGTCCTCGGCCACCTTGCGGACCTGCTCGTCCAGCTCCGCCACGCCGGCCAGGCCCGCGCCGGACACCGCCTGGTAGGTGGCGACCACCAGGCTGACCAGCTCGGCCTCGGCGTGCAGCGGGCGCAGCACCGGCATCGCGGCCATCGTGGTGCAGTTCGGGTTCGCCACGATGCCCTTCGGGCGGTCGGCGATCGCGTGCGGGTTGACCTCGGCGACCACCAGCGGCACCTGCGGGTCCATCCGGAACGCCGACGAGTTGTCGATCACCACGGCGCCGGTCTCGGCGACCCGGGGAGCCAGCTCCTTCGCGGTGGCTTTGCCCGCCGAGAAGAGCACGATGTCCAGGCCGCGGTAGTCCGCGGTGGCCGCGTCCTCCACGGTGACCTCGCCGTCGCGCCAGGGCAGCGTGCGCCCGGCCGACCGGGCCGAGGCGAACAGGCGCACCTGCTCCGCCGGGAACTCGCGCTCCGCCAGCACCTGCCGCATGACGCCACCGACCTGACCGGTGGCTCCCACAATGCCGATCCTCATGCCCGCGAGGCTACCCAGCCGGACGGCGACGATGGGAAACGTTTCCCACCGCGCGGATGCGGGGCGACGGGAATCACAGGCCCGTCGCCCCGCCGGGTCACGTGTGGTCGACCACCTCGCCGAGACCGCTGGCGACCAGCTCGTCCCGGATGACCGCCGCGTCCCCCTCGATCACCATGGTCAGCGACTCGGGGTGCAGGTACGTCGCCGCAGCGGCGGAGACGTCCTCGACTGTCGCCGCGAGCAGTTGCTCCCGCAGCCGCGCGTGGTAGTCGTCCGGCAGGTCGTGCACGACCAGCGTGGTCAGGGCCGCGGCGATCGCCCGCGGGCTCTGCAACTCGACCGAGAGCTGCCCGGCCCGCCAGGAACGCGCCACCTCCAGTTCCTCCTCGGTCACCCCGGTCAGCTGGGTACGCGAGATCTCGCCCACCGACTCGACGAGCGCCGGCGCGGTCACCGCGGTCTGCACGCCGGAGCTGACCGCGAACCGCCCGAAGCGCCGGGACGAGGCGAAGTCGCCCCGGATCCCGTACGTGTAGCCGCGTACCTCGCGGATCAGGTGGTTGAGCCGGGACGTGAACGCGCCGCCCAGCACGGTGCCGGCGAGCGTCATCGGCACGTGGTCCGGGTGGGCGCGGTGCGGGGACGGGTGACCGAGCCGCAGCGTGGACTGCACCGAGCCGGGCCGGTCCACCAGGATGATCCGGCGCTGCCCGGCCAGCGGCACGTCGATCGGGCCGCCGCGTTCCACCGGGCCCCCGCCGGCGCCCGCGAACGCGGTGGCGGCGAGCGCGTCCAGGTCGATCCGTTCCAGGTCACCGGCGACGACGAGCGTGCCGGGGCGGATGAACCACTCGGAGTGGAAGACCGTGACGTCGTCCACCTCCAGCGCGGCCACGCTGCCCGGGTCGCCGTAGAGCGGGCGGCCCCACCGGTGCTGCGCGCCGAACAGCTCGGCCCGCAGCACCGCGTCGGCGCGCGGGCCGGGATTGGCCCAGTCCATCCGCAGTGCGGTCGCCTCGTCGTCGCGTACGCGCAGCACGTCGGCCGGGTCGAGCCGGGGCGTCCGGACCGCCTCGGCCAGCAGCTCCACGGCGGCGGTCAGCCGGTCCACCGGCACCTGCACGCTCACCTGGAACGAGTCCCAGTCGAGCCCGGTCGCCAGCTCGGTGCCGAGCGCCTCGATGGCCAGCGCGTACGCGGTGGCGTCCCGCTGCGCGGTGCCCTCCTCCAGCGCCTTGGCCAGCACCGCGCCGAGCCCTTCCTTGCCGACCGGCTCCCGGCCCGCGCCGCCGTCGAGCAGCAGCAACGCGACGGCGAGGTTCTGCCCGGGCAGGTGCGCGGCGACCACCTGGCCGCCGGCCGCCGTCCGCCGGACCACCTGCGGGAACCGGTACGCGCGGGCGGCGCCGGGGCCGGGGCGGGTGGCGATCAGCGACATCACTTCTCCTCGGGCAGGTAGGTCAGGATCACCCGGTCGGCGGCGCCGAGCAGCTCGGCGGCCTGCTCGGCGATCTGCTCCGCGGTCACCGCGAGCCAGGCCGGCAGCCGGTCGGCCGCGCGGGCCGGGTCGCCGAACTGGGTGGCGTAGCGGCCGAGCGTGTCCGCCCGCCCGTCCACGGTGGACATCTGCCGCCACCACATGGTGCTCAGCAGCGCCTTGGCCCGGTCCAGCTCGGCGGCGGTCACCGGCACCGAGGCCAGCTCGTCGACCACCTGGGCGAGCCCGTCGCGCAGCCGCTCGGCGCTCACCCCGGGGCGGGCCGTGGCGGTGGCGATCAGCGGGGCGGGCGCGTGCGCCAGATCCACCCCGTACGCGCCGACCAGGTCCGGCTGGGCGATCCGCTCACCGTCGGCGAGCCGCTGGTAGAGGCGGCTGCCCCGGCCGCTGCCGAGCACCGTCGCCAGCACCGTGGTCACGTCGTACCCCTCGGTGCCGAACGGGTGGGTGCGGTGCGCGACGTAGACGCGGGGGGCGGGCACGTCGGCGGTGACCGTCTCCACCGCCGGGCGGCCGGTGGCCGGCACGGCGCGGCCGTCCGGCGCGGACGGGATGTCGGCGCGCGCGGCGAGGCCACCGAAGTACTTGTCGGCGAGCGCGAACACCTCGGCGGCGGTGGTGTCGCCGACCACCGTGAGGACGGCGTTGTTCGGCGCGTAGTACGTGCTGTGGAACTCCTGGAAGGTGGCCAGGTCGGCGGCGTTCAGGTCGGCCATCGACCCGATCGTCGCGTGGTGGTACGGGTGCCCCGGCGGGTAGAGCAGCGGCAGCAGCCGAAGCCAGGCGTCGCCGTACGGCACGTTCTCGTACCGCTGCCGCCGTTCGTTCTTCACCACGTCACGCTGGTTGTCGAGCGTGTCCTGGGTCAGCGCCGGCACCAGCCCGCCCATCCGGTCGGCCTCCAGCCACAGCGCCAGCTCCAAGTGCTCGGCCGGGACCGTCTCGAAGTAGTTGGTCCGGTCCGGGTTGGTGGTCGCGTTGAGCGAGCCGCCCGCGCCCTGGATGAGCTTCATGTGCTCGGTCTTCGCCACGTTCACCGAACCCTCGAACATGAGGTGCTCGAAGAGGTGGGCGAAGCCGGTCTGTCCCGCCGGCTCGTGGCGGGAGCCCACGTCGTACCAGAGGTTGACCGCCACGGCCGGGGCGGTGCGGTCCTCGCTCACCACCACGCGCAGGCCGTTGTCCAGTCGGGTCGTCTCGATCGGCCAGGGGAAACCGCTGTCGGGCATGGCACCGACGCTATCCGATCTCGGAGGCGGAAAGGTGACACGCGCGCCGGAGCATCGTCGGTGCGCGCCGGGGTACCCGTGCGGGCATGGCCGCCACCACATCGTCCGCCGTCGAACGCGCCGCCGCCGCGCTGGCCCGGCTCCGGCACGCCCGGCTGCTGCACCCGGCCGGGCGCACGTTCGGCGGCGAGGCCCGGATCTGGGGTACGCCGGGACCGCCGGCCGGGGTTCCGCTGCTCGACTCACCCGACCGGTGGCCGGCCACGATCCGCCTCTCCAAGGGCGTGCCGACGCCGGGCCGCTGGCCGGACGTGCTGGGTGTGGCGGTACGGCTGCACCGCGACCCGGAGCCGCCGGTGGACCTGCTGTTCAGTTCCAGCGCCGCCGCGCCGGTGCTGCGGAACGTGCCGCTGCCCCGGCGGCGCTTCACCGGGACGTACACGTCAATCATGCCGTTCCGGGCCGGCGGACGGCGGCTGTTCCTGGCCGTGCTGGCCGACCCGGAGTCGCCCGACCTGGGCCGGGGCCTGGCCGAGGCCGGCGCGGCGGTGGCCGGCGACGAGCCCCGGCTGGTGCTGGCGGCGGCCTCGGCGGTGGGCCGGTGGCGGCCGTTCGGCGAGGTACGCCTCGACGACGAGCGCGGCGCCGCCGAGGACGCCGCGCTCGCCTTCGATCCGATCGGCAACGTGCCGCCGGGGTTGCGTCTGGCCGGCCCGCTGGCCCGGTTGCGGGACGACAGTTACCGGGGTTCCCGCCGGGCCCGGGGCGCGACGCTCAGTCGGGCGGCTCGACGGGGGTGACGGTCTGCTCGGAGGTGCGGTGCTCAAGCACCGTGTCGGGGGCGGCGTTCTGGTCGGCCTCGCGGATGTCGGATTCGGTGAGGATCGCGTCGGCCTGCGCCTCGGCGTCGTCGCTGCCCGCCGCCGCCTCCTCCGGCAGCAGGTGCGCTCGGGATTCGATCCGTTCCTGGTCAGTCGGGTCGTGGCTCGTGGTCATGGCGATCACATACCCCGTGTTCCGCACTTCGGAACGACAGCGGGCTTTTCGGCGGGCGTCGGGTACGCTGGCCGACGTGACGATGTCGTATCGATGGTTTACGCAGCCGGCTGGAGGAGCCGGTGAGTCGACCATGAGCTGACGTCACCACCTCTTCGAGCCGGCCGGGCAGGGATCCTTTTCCCTGCCCTTTCGTATGCGAGCAGCCGGCTCGATCCCCCGGACCCGGCACGGGGGCACGGTCGGCGGAAGGAAACCCCACCGTGACCACGTCCCAGGACGCCCATCGGGTCATCGACCAGCGCATCGACCGTGTGGTGCCGCTGACCACCCCGGCCCTGCTGCACCACCACCTGCCACTGGACACCCCGCTGGCCGAGGCCGTCGTGGCGGGCCGGCGTGCCGTCGGCCGGGTGCTGGACCGCGCCGACGACCGGCTGCTCGTCGTCGTCGGCCCCTGCTCCGTGCACGACCCGGCCGCCGCCCTGGAGTACGCGGGCCGCCTGCGCGAGGCCGCCGCGCGGGTCGCCGACGACCTGCTCGTGGTGATGCGCGTCTACTTCGAGAAGCCGCGCTCGACGGTGGGCTGGAAGGGCCTGATCAACGACCCGGCGCTGGACGGCTCCGGCGACGTGAACACCGGCCTGCGTACCGCGCGGGCGCTCCTGCTCGACGTGCTGCGCCTGGGCCTGCCGGTGGGCTGCGAGTTCCTCGACCCGATCACCCCGCAGTACATCGCCGACACGGTGGCCTGGGGCGCGATCGGCGCGCGGACGGTGGAGAGCCAGGTGCACCGGCAGCTCGCCTCCGGGCTGTCCATGCCGATCGGCATGAAGAACCGCCCCGACGGCAGCATCGCCACCGCCGTGGACGCGATCCGGGCGGCCGGTGTGCCGCACGTCTTCCCCGGCATCGACGTCTCCGGCACCCCGGCGATCATGCACACCCGGGGCAACGCGGACGGGCACCTGGTGCTGCGCGGCGGGGGCGGCCGGCCGAACTACGACGCGGAGTCGGTGGCCGGGGCGCTGGAGCTGCTGCGGGCCGCGGGCCTGCCGGAGCGGGTGGTGGTCGACGCCAGTCACGCCAACAGCGGCAAGGACCACCGCAACCAGCCGCTTGTCGCGGCGGACGTGGCGGCCCAGCTCGCCGCCGGTCAGCGCGGGATCGTCGGCATCATGCTGGAGAGCTTCCTGGCGCCCGGCCGGCAGGACCTGGACCCGACCCGGGAGCTGGCGTACGGCCAGTCGGTCACCGACGCCTGCATCGGCTGGGACACCACGGACGAGGTCCTGGATCACCTGGCGCAGGCCGTCCGGGCCCGCCGGGCCACGCTCCCGGCACGGGCCTGAGCGGGGTTGGGGCGAGTTTGACCGGTTCGGCGCCGGGTAGGTGGTCGGCGTGACCGATGACGCGCCCGTGACCGAGCAGCCCGACACCCGGCCGCTCGACGACCTGCTCGACGACATCTACCACGGCCAGGAGCGGATCACTCAGGCGGACATCTACCGCCGGGCGGTGGCCGCCGAACTCCCCGCGGAGCTGCTCACCCGGATCGCCGCGCTCCCCCAGGGCGAGTACGCGGCGGACGAGGCGGCCGATCTGCTGGGCGGCACGGTCGCCTGAGCCCCCGCCGACGAGAGGACGCGAACATGACCGACCGCAACCCCGACCACGAGCACCTGGCGGCGCTCGGCCAGCCCCCGGAGGGCGTCGACACGCTCCCGGAGCCGGACTTCGCCAACGAGCACGACCGGACCGCTGTGGACCGGGAGGTCGTCACCGGCGAGGACGAGGACGAGCGGGAGCCGGAGGCGTCGCGCGGCTGGGCTGGCGAGGACCACGGCACCACCCCCACCTGACGGTGGGAAGACACGGAAAAGGGGGCCGGCTCGCCGGCCCCCTTTCGTGTCCGTGGGTCACTCCTCGTGGCGACCGCCCTCGGCCGCCTGCTGGGCGACCGCGTACCCCATCTGGAGGAAGTCGGAGGCGGCCACCGCGGTCAGCGCGGTGGCGACCAGCCGGGTCAGCCGGGGCGCCAGCACCAGGCCGCCGGTGAGCCCGGTCGCCACCCAGACCGCCAGGCAGAACGGGCAGCTGACCAGCTCGCCGAGCGCGTGCCGGGTGGGGCTGCCCTCGTCGCGGACCTGCTCCATCACCTCGCCGCTGCCGATCGGGTGGTCGTAGCGGGTGAACGGCGCCCGCAGCGGGCTGGTGATCGCGTCCTTGGACAGCAGCCGGCTGAGCTTGTGCGTGGCGATCGAGAGCAGCACCACGTCCGCGGGCGTGGGCCGCTCGGGCACCGGCCGGCCGGTCGCCCGGACCAGGCCGACGAGCGCGGCGGTCACGCCCGCGTAAGTGCCCATCGCCTTCAGATAGCCCTCCAGCGGCCGGTGCTCGTGCGGCGCGTACGCCTGGCGCAGGCGCGCCACCTTCTGCTTCAGGCCACTCCCGGTCAACCCGGCCTCCTCGTGCTCGTCGTGCGGGCCGGGCTCATCCGGCGGTCAGGTTGTCGGCCACCTCGCGGTCGAGGTTGGCCAGGATCTCGTCGGCCAGGTCGTGGTCGGGGCCGGCCAGGTCGAGCCGCACCCGGGCGCCGCCCGCGTCGGCCGGCTCCACGTCGATCTCGGCGGACCAGTCCGCGGCGCTCCACCGGGCCCGCATGTCGTCGGCGTCGACGACCTCGACCCGGCACGTGCCGGAGTTGCGCAGCCGCTCCGGCAGCCAGGCCGAGGAGCGGTCCGGGTCGGTAGCGGTGTTGAAGACCACCTCCGGGGGCGCGGACATGCCGCGTTCGGCGTGGCTGGCCATCAGGCGTCCCGCAACCGGCTCGGGTCGACCTCCCGGCCGGGGTGCCGGGCCAGGTACTCAGTCTCCAGTTCGGCGGTGCGCCGCAGGTGGTTGGCGAGCGCCGAGTCGGTGGCGTGGCGCAGCGTGTCCAGCCGGGTGCGGTGCAGGCTCTGCATCTCCCGGACCAGGTCCTCGTCGCCCAGCTCCACCGGGTCCACCCCGAGCTGCTCTCCGTCGACGGCGCGGGCGTGGTCGCCGTCCCACTCCGCGACCCGCTGTTCCGGGCTCGCGTCCCGGCGTACCGATTCGGTCATCGTCGCCCCCTCGTCTCGTTCGGGTTGGCACCTGTTCGGATGCCCAGCGGGCGTGTCACCAAACCACCGCCCGGACTACGACGCCGTGTCGGAGACACCCCGGCCGTCCCGGTACTCTCGTGGGCATGGAACGGCTCTGGACACCGGCGTGGATCGTCCGCCACGTGGCCATGGTCGTGCTGGTGGCAGGTTGCCTCGGGATGGGCTGGTGGCAGGTCACCCGCGCCGCCGGGGGGAACGCGATCAGCTTCGGTTACGCGATCGAGTGGCCGGTCTTCGCCGGTTTCGTGATCTTCGTCTGGTGGCGTGAGGTCCGGCAGGCGCTGCGGGCCGGTCCGGCGGGCGACGCGCAGCCGCCGGGCGATCCGGCGCCGTCGGCGGCCGCCGGCGCCGAGGCGGCGGGCACCACCCCGGCGGTACGCCGTCCGGTGCGCGTCGTGCGGACGCCGGCCGCCCCGGCCGACGGGGCGGACGACGCCGAACTGGCCGCGTACAACCGCTATCTATCCTGGTTGAACGCCAATCCGGGCGCCCGGCCCGGCGACTATCCCGGCTGAGGCCGGTGCGGAAGGACGGACGACGGTGGGCGGAGCCCTTACCCGGTACCGCGTGATCGCCTGGATCGTGGGCGTGGCGCTCGTGGTGCTGGTCCTGATCGGCATGCCGCTGAAGTACGGCTTCGACAACCCGAGCGTGGTGGGCGTGGTCGGGGTGGCGCACGGCTGGCTGTACATGCTCTATCTGGCGCTCACGTTCGACCTGTCCCGCCGGGCGAACTGGCCGCTGAAGCGGATGCTGCTGGTGATGCTCGCCGGCACCGTGCCGTTCGTCTCGTTCTACGCCGAGCGGCGGGTGAGCCAGTGGGTGGCCGCCGAGCAGCGGCCGCGTACCCCGGAGCCGGTCGCGGGCTGAGCGCCGCTCACCGCGGCGGCCGCCACGGCTCGGCCGGCGGCGGGTCGGCCCAGCCGCCCATGCGCGCCGCCTCACGGGCTCGGCGCAGCGCCCGGCTGACCTGACCGAACTGCCGTTCGTCGTCGCTGCTGAACAGCAGCACCTCGGTGCCGCGGACGCGGCCCCACAGCTCGTGCGCGGGGGGCCGCCAGCGGTCGCCGATCAGCACGAGCAGCAGCGGCACCAGCCCGACCCCGCCGAGCATGAGGTACGCCCCGGCGGTGAGCCGGTGCAGGCCGCCGGTGAAGCCGAGCAGCACCCCGACCGCGGCGATCATCGCGGCGGACACGACGACAGCGCGGATCGCGAGCCGGTCGTGCGGGCCGCGGTCGGTCCGCACCTGGGTGATCTCGGCCACCGGCCAGGTGTTGCGGCCGACGGTGAAGCGCTCGGCGGTGACGACGATGCCGGGCCGGGCGTAGAGCAGCTTGGGTGTGGCGGGTCGGGGCGGCTGGGTGGCGGAGCGGTCGGTCTGCACGGCGGCCTCCCGGGGACGCGGATCCCGTGCGGGAATCCCGGTTCCGGGCTTCATTGTGTTGCGGGTCCGCCACCTGACCTCGGGTTTTCGGCTGTCGACCGCCGGGGCTGCCCCGGGCGGCCCGCCGGAAAGAGAGAGCGATTTCCACCTTTGTCGTGACTTTGCGTGGCGGTGGCTGACGACATCCGCCCAGAACGACCAATGGGGCGAGCCACACCATCTACGCAGACGCCCCGAACCCGGGTACGGCCGGTCGGTGAGGCGGGCACGGACGGTCAGGCGCATCATCGTCACTTTCCGCCACTTTGCCAACTTTCGCCCCTGCTTGAACTCCCGGCCACTCCGATCACGGGTTAGGTTGTGCAGGTCGGCCCGGTCGACAGCCATCCGCCCGGATGGCCCCGGGCCGGTGTCGCCGGGTCGCGAACGCGCCCGGCGACCGGTGGGAGAGGAGCTTTCCGCTCTTGTCGTCCTTACGGATGCTGCTCCGCTCGCTGGCGGTGGCCGGCCTCTCGGCCGCGCTGCTCGCCCCGGCGCAGGTGGCTCGGGCCGAGCCCACCCCCGCCGAGCTGACGAAGCAGATCGAGAAGTCCTCGACTGAGCTGGAGCGAATCGTCGAGTCCTACAACAAGCTCAACGAGGACATCAAGGCCAACAAGGCCACCGCGGCCAAGTTGGAGGCCCGGATCGGGCCGTTGCAGGAACAGGCCGAGCGCAGCCGCGCCGAGGTGGGCGTGCTGGCGGCGACGGCGTACAAGACCGGCGGCATGCGTACCACCGCGGCCCTGCTGGACCCGGGCGGCCAGGCCACGCTGCCGGAGCGGCTGGGCACGCTGGACCAGCTCACCCGCCAGCGCCAGCGCACCCTCTCCAGCTTCACCGCCGACCAGCAGCGGCTGATCGACCAGAAGACCCGGCTGGACGCCACGCTCGCCCGCGAGGCGGCGCAGGCCAAGCAGCTCAAGACCGCGAAGACGCGGATCGAGGGCGACCTGGCCGACCTCTACGAGATGCGGCGCAGGGCGTACGGGCGGGCCACCGAGGCGCCCGGCAACGCCGGCTCGGCGGGCAAGCCCCCGGCCGTCTCCGGTGACGCCGGCAAGGCCGTCCGGTACGCCTACGGCGCGGTCGGCAAGCCCTACGGCTACGGCCAGGACGGCCCCGGCAGTTACGACTGCTCGGGTCTCACGCTCGCGGCGTGGCGGGTGGCCGGGAAGTCGCTGCCGCACAGCGCGGCGCGACAGTGGAGCGCCACCAAGCGGATCAGCCGCAGCGAGCTGCAACCGGGCGACCTGGTGTTCTACTCCGGGCTCGGGCACGTGGCGCTCTACGTCGGCAACGGCCAGATCATCGACGCGCCGAGCGCCGGACGCAACGTCAGCAAACGCGGTATGAACATCATGTCGATCGCCGGCTACGGCCGGGTCTGATCGACGCGGACGGCGAACGGCCGGCGTCCCCCTGTCGGACGCCGGCCGTTCGTTGTCTCAATTACTACCAGGTCAGGCCGCCTGCAGCCCCTCCGCGCGAGCCAGCTCACGCAGCCGGCCGAGGGCCTGGATCTCCAGCTGGCGGATCCGCTCCCGGGAGAGCGAGAACCGCGACGCGACCTCGGTCAGCGAGTGCTCGCGCCCGTCCTCCAGGCCGTACCGGGCCCGCATGATGCCGGCGGACCGGTCGTCGAGGTGGTTGAGCAGACCCTCGATCCGCTGCCGCTCCAGGCCGGTGAGCACGATCTCCTCGGGCGACGGCGCGTCGCTGTCGGCGACCAGGTCACCGAGGTTGGTGTCGCCGTCGTCACCGACCGGCGTGTCCAGCGAGACGGTGTCCTGCGACCAGCGGACCAGCTCGTTGACCCGCTCGACGGTCACGCCGAGTGCGGTCGCGATCTGCTCCGGCTCCGGGTCGCCGCCCAGCTCACGGGTGAGCTGCCGGGCCACGTTGCGCATCCGGTTGACGTCCTCCACCAGGTGCACGGGCAGCCGTACGGTCCGCTCCTGCTGGGCGATCGCCCGGCTGATGGCCTGGCGGATCCACCACGTCGCGTAGGTGGAGAACTTGAAGCCACGCTCGTAGTCGAACTTCTCGACCGCCCGGACCAGGCCGGTGTTGCCCTCCTGGATCAGGTCCAGCATGGGCATGCCGGAGCGCACGTAGCGCCGGGCGATCGACACGACCAGCCGCAGGTTCGCGCGGATGAACAGGTCCTTCGCGCGCTCACCCTCGACGACCAGCTGCTCCAGGTCCTCCCGGTCGACGCCGTCGGGAATGCGCTCCGAGTCGAGCAGGTGCTCGGCGTAGAGGCCCGCCTCGATCGTCTTGGAGAGGTCGACCTCCCGGGCGGCGTCGAGCAGCGGCGTCCGGGAGATCTCGTGCAGGTAGACGCCGACCAGGTCCCGCTCCTCGGCGACCTCGTCGGTACGCATGCCGATGTTCTTGTCCACGATTGCCACGGTCCCCTCGCTCGCGCCGGTTGCCCGGTTCCTTGCCATCCCCACGTTCATCAGCCCTCCCCGTAACCTCCGCTGTGCCCGTAGGTGCTGACACCTACACAACAGATGTGACGCGTCGGGGATTCCATGCCGTGAGTCGAAACTGTCACGAATGCCTGAGTACTAGCTGAGAGCCCGGTCCATGTTTCCTGTTACCGGCCCGGTTCGGACGGGTTCCGGACACGGCTTTTGACGCCTGCCGGAGCTGCTGAATCGCTATTCGCCCATGGAATGGCACCATTGCCTGTTCCATGAACACAGCGAGCCGCGTCACCGGGTCGTTGCGATCCTGGTCACTGCGAGATACGCGCTCGCGGACCGGTCGGTTCAGCCACGCTCAGGATTACCCTCCGCCTCGTTGAACAATCCGTGCGGGCGGGAACGTCCCCCTCCCGCACGTGATACGCGTCGCACCCCCCGGACGGATGCGCCCGGGCGGGTGGATCGGCGGGAGAACGGGTGAGCGGGAGCGGTCAGGAGGCGAGCAGGGCGAGCGCGCCGCGTACCTGGTGGGCGGAGCGGGCCAGCGCGGCCCGGGCGGCCGGCACCTCGGCGCCGGAGACGAGCGCGACGAGCGCGGTCTTCAGGTCGCCGTCGGCCTCCCGCAGGGCGGCCCGGCAGACCTCCTCGGCGCAGCCGGTGGCCTCCATGAGGATCGAGATCATGCGGCCGCGCAGTTTGGCGTTCGTGGCCACCATGTCGATCATCAGGTTCGAGTAGACACGGCCCAGACGCACCATGACGGCCGTGGAAAACGTGTTGAGCACCAGCTTCTGCGCGGTGCCGGCCTTCATCCGGGTCGACCCGGTGACCACCTCCGGCCCGGTGTCCACGCCGATGAAGACGTCCACCGACGCGGCGGCCGGGGCCTCCGGATTCGCGCAGAGCAGCACCGTAGCGGCCCCCAGCTCCCGGGACGCGGCGAGCGCCCCGAGGACGTACGGGGTGCGTCCGCTGGCCGCCAGGCCCACCACCAGGTCGCCCGGGCGTACGCACTCGGCGGCTTCGGCGGCGCCGCCGCGCTCGTCGTCCTCGGCGTCCTCGACCGCCCGCCACATGGCGTCCGGGCCACCGGCGAGGTGCGAGCAGAACCAGTGCCGGGGCGAGTTGAACGTGGGGGCCAGCTCGGCCGCGTCCAGCACGCCGAGGCGGCCGGAGGTGCCGGCGCCGAAGTAGTGCACGCGGTGTCCGTCACGCAGCGCGGCCACCGCCAGGTCGACGGTCTCGGCGATCTCGTCCAGCACGGCGGCGACGGCGGCCGGCACCCTCCGGTCGGCCTCGTTGATCACGGTGAGCACGTCCCGGGTGGACATCAGGTCGAGGTCGAAGCTGTGCGGGTTGCGACGCTCGGTCGGCGCGCCGACACGCACCACCGGCTGGATCGCCGCCACGCCGTCGCGTTCCACCCGGCCCGCCGTCATCCCCGCCTCCGCCCGGGACCGACCCGGCGCGACTTGACCGCCTCGGCGGTGGCTTCGAGCGCCTTCTTGGTCCGGGCGCGGCTGCGCGCGGCCACCCCGACGAAGAGGCAGTCGACGACGGTGAGCTGGGCCAGCCGGCTGGCCGTCGCGCCGGAGCGGTAGGTCGTCTCCCGGGCGGCGGTGGTGAGCACGTGGTCGGCGACGTCGGTGATCGGCGAGCGCGGGAAGTTGGTGAGCGCCACGGTGGTGGCTCCGCGGGCCCGCGCCTGCTCCAGCACCTCGATGACGTCGGACGTGGTGCCGGTGTGCGAGATGCCGACCGCGACGTCGCCGCGCCCGAGCAGGGCGGCGGAGGTGAGCGCGGTGTGCACGTCCGGGAAGTAGAACGCGATGCGGCCGATGCGGTGCAGCTTCTGCTGGAAGTCGGAGGCGACGAAGCCGCTGGCGCCCGCGCCGTAGACGTCGATCCGGCCGGCGGCGCCGATCGCCTCGACGACCTGCTCGCAGACCGCCGGGTCGAGCTGCTCGGCGGTCTCCTCGACGGCCCGGGCGTCGTTGAAGGCGATGGTGGCGATGATCTGGGCCAGGTCCGCGCCCGGCGGGATGTCGCCACCGACGACCCGCGCGTCCGGCGGCTCGATCCGGCGGGCGGCCTCGGCGGCGAGGCGGATCCGCAGCTGGGGATAGCCGTCCATGCCGACCGAGCGGCAGAAGCGGATCACGGTCGCCTCGGATGTCTCGGCGGCGGTGGCGAGGTCGGTGATCGTGCGCCGGGCCGCGTCCGCCGGATCGGCGACGACCAGCCGGGCCACCCGCTGTTCGGCCGGGGACAGCGAGGGCAGCAGGCCGCTGATGTGGACGATCAGTCCACCGGGCTCGTGACTCGCAGAAATCTTCGGACTCTTCGCCACGGATGAAACTTACTTTCAGAGGGCGTGAGCGTCAACCATGACACCGCGTATCGGGAAATTTACCGTCTTCCGTGCCCGCCACCCGAGCCAAGGATCCCATTCTCGCAGCCCGGCCGCTTCATCCGGTCCGGCCGAGTCCGTCCCGCCGGGCGACGTGCCGGTCCGCCGTCGCGCGCGCCCGCCTGGCTGGACGGCCTCGACCAGGCAGGCCGGACGGCCGCCGCCGGGCCGCCGGACGGCCGGTGGGGCCGTTGGTTAGCGTGTGTCCATGACGGAACGCACGGTGCTGGTGACCGGAGGTACGGGCGGACTGGGCGGCGCGGTCACCGACGCCTTCCTGGAGGCCGGCTGGCGGGTGGTCGTACCCCAGCGGGAGCCCGGGACGGACGGCGGCGGCCCGGTCCGCGTCGAGGCGGACCTGCTGACCCCCGAGGGGGCCGCGCGGGCGGTCGAGGTCGCCACCGCCGAACCCGCCGCGCCGCTGCGCGCGCTGGTCAACCTGGTCGGCGGGTACGCCGCCGGCGGCCTGGTGCACGAGACCCCGGTCGAGGAGTTCGAGCGGATGCTGCGGATCAACCTGCGCCCGACCTACCTGGTGACCCGGGCGGCGCTGCCGCACCTGTCGGCGACCGGCGACGGCGCCGTGGTGTGCGTCTCCGCGCGGGCGGCGGTGTCGCCGTTCCCGGGCGCCTCGGGCTACGTCACCGCCAAGGCCGCGGTGCGGGCGTTCGCCGACGCGGTCGCTGTCGAGTACCGGCAGCGCGGTGTGCGGTGCAACACGGTGCTGCCGAGCGTCATCGACACCCCGGCCAACCGGGCCGCCCAGCCCGACGCCGACCACCGGCGCTGGGTGCCCCCGGCGGAGATCGCCGCCGTTATCCGGTTCCTGGCCTCCACCGAGTCGGCGCCCACGAGCGGCGCCGGCATCCCGGTCTACGGCCGGGCCTGAGCCGGCACCGGGCCGTCGCGGCCCGCGCCGCCGGCCGGACGCGGCGGGCCGCCCGGAGCCGGACCGGGACCGGCGGACGGATCGTCGGGCAGCCACTCGCTCAGATGCGCCCGGATCCGGCGGGCCACCTCCTCCGGCGGACCGTTGCCGTCCACCACCACGAATCCGCCGTACTCCGGCAGCCCCCGGTAGGCGGCGTCCGCGTCGGTCAGCCATTCCATGCTCTCGTGGTCGGTGCCGCGCCGCTCGATCCGGCGGTACGCCTCGGCCGGGTCGACGGTGAGCAGGAACGTCACCTCGGGCGCCGGGAAGACCCGGTACCCGGCCCGGGCCAGCCGTTCCCACCGCTGCCCGCCGTGCGCCCGGATGCTCGCGTACTGGCAGTAGGACCAGCGGTCCATCACCGCGGTACGGCCGGTGACCAGGCAGCTGAGCAGCGCGAGCGCGATCGCCAGCCACCGCAGCGCCGACTCGACGACGAGCAGGCCGTCGCGCCCGACGAGCCGCTGCGCGTCCGCACGGCCGACCCGTTGGGCGATGCGGCCCAGCCAGCGGCGGCCACCGGCGTTGCGGTGATAGGTCGCGGGGTGGCCGGCGGCGGTCAGGGCCTGGGCGAGCCGGTGCGCCTGGGTGGTCTTGCCCGAGCCGTCGATGCCGATCAGGGCTACGGCGCGCAGTCGGGCCCTGCCGCGCCGCGCTCGCCGGGAGCTGGCCACCTTGTCGAGGTTATCCGATCGACGCTCACCATCGCCGATTTGTCGCTTTCCTGCCCGAGCGGACGGACCGCGCCGCTACAGGTGTGACCAAAGCGCCAGCCGGGTACGCATCGTGATCCCAACGCCCATGACGACGAGGGAGCCGCAGATGGCCGAGCGCGGGGACGAGACCCTGGTGCACACGCTGAAGAAGGTCGCCGCCGTGCTCAAACAGTCCGAGATCCCGTTCGCGCTGGGTGGCAGCTTCGCGGTGTACGCGCACGGCGGCCACTCCAGCGACCACGACGTGGACTTCCTGCTCCGGGAGGCGGACGTCGACCGGGCACTGGAGGCGCTCGTCGAGGCCGGCTTCACCGCCGAGCGCCCGCCGGAGGACTGGCTGGTCAAGGTCTACGACGAGGACCGGATGGTGGACCTGATCCACCGGCCGGTCGAGACGCCGGTGACGGAGGAGACGTTCGCCGACACGATCGTGCGTCCGGTCGACGCCATCCACATGCCGGTGCTCTCGGCCAGCCAGCTCATGGTGCACAAGCTGCTGAGCTTCTCGCAGCACTACTGCGACTTCGCCCGCGCCCTGCCGCTGGCCCGCTCGCTGCGGGAACAGATCGACTGGGAACGGGTACGGAAGGAGACGCAGCACTCGCCGTACGCGGAGGCGTTCCTGGTGCTGCTCGACCGGCTGGACGTGCTGCCCGGCGGCGTGCCCGGCGGAAGGGAGACCCTGTGACCGGACAGTCGCACGACGTTCCACCCGACGAGTACGTCGAGGCGGAGATCCAGAGCATGCTCGCCGAGGACCCCTCGGTGGCCGAGCAGGGCATCACAGTGGTGCGCCGGGAGAGCGGGCTGGTGCTCTACGGCGAGGTGGAGAGCCCGCACCGGCGCGAGGAGATCCTGCGGCGGGTCGCCGAGCGCTTCCCGGACACCCCGGTCACCAGTGACATCGGGGTGATCCGCACCGAGGCGCCCACCCAGGTCGAGGAACTGCCGTGAGGGAGGTTCGATGGTGATCCGGATCGCCGCCGTCGGCGACGTGCATCTGGACGAGGACGTGGTGGGCCGGTTCCGGCCGGCGCTGGAGGAGCTGCCCGGCAGCGCCGACGCGCTGCTGCTCGCCGGTGACCTGACCCGGCACGGCACCGAGGCCGAGGCGCGCTGCGTGGCCCAGGAGTTCGGCGATGTCGGCGTACCGGTGATCACCGTGCTCGGCAACCACGACCACCAGTGCGACCAGGTGCCGCAGGTGGTGAAGGTGCTGGAGGACGCCGGGATCACCGTGCTGGAGGGCACCGGCACCGTGGTGGACACCCCCGGCGGGCGGCTCGGGGTGGCCGGCGTGAAGGGGTTCGGCGGCGGGTTCGCCGGGCGGTGCGCCAGCGACTTCGGGGAGCCGGAGATGAAGGCGTTCGTGCGGACCACCCGGGAGAGCGCCGACGCGCTGGCCGACGCGCTGCTCTCGCTCGACTGCGATGCGCTCGTCGCGCTCACCCACTACTCCCCCGTGCCGGACACGCTCGCCGGCGAGCCGCTGGAGATCTATCCGTTCCTCGGGTGCTACCAGCTCGGGCAGGCGATCGACGCCGCGCCCACCGCGCTGGCGCTGCACGGGCACGCCCACCACGGCACCGAGCGCGGCACCACGCCGGGCGGAGTACGGGTCCGCAACGTGGCGCACCCGGTGATCAAGCAGGCGTACAGCGTCTTCCACCTGGGCGGTGATCAGCTCGACTGAGCGGGAGGTTTCCGGGATCGGGCGTACGGGTATTCAGCCGCCATGGAGCTGATTCTCTGGATTCTCGCAGTCGTATTGGTGGTCGCCGGAATTCTCGCCCTGTTCCGCCGGCAGATCCTCTGGGGCATCGTCCTCATCGTCGTCGGCCTGCTGGTCGGCCCGGGCGGCGTCAGCATCTTCAACACCTAACCCGTACCGAAGCGCGACGCGCCGGAGTCCTCGGGCCCAGGCGTTCCCTCCTTGCGGATCGGAACGTCGGCACCCGAGGACTCCGGCGTCTCCGTGTCCGGGGCCGGATGTCCACCGACGTTTGCCCGCCCCGCTGAGCGGAAACATCTCGACCATGGAGATGTCGCAGAGTGTCACCCGGCGGACGGCCGGCGCCCGGAAGTGGTGGGCGCTGCTCGGCTTCGGCGCCGCCACCTTCGCCGCGGCCGCCATCGGCGGGCTGGGTGTCCAGGGCACCTCCACCGAGTACCAGAGCCTGGAGCAGCCCGCCTGGGCGCCGCCGTCGTGGCTGTTCGGCCCGGTCTGGACGGTCCTCTACGCGCTGATCGCGATCGCCGGCTGGCTGGTCTGGCGCCGGGCCGGTTTCGGCCCCGCGCTGTGGGCCTGGGTGGTGCAGCTCGTGCTGAACGCGATCTGGACCCCGCTGTTCTTCGGCGCCGGGGCGTACGGGCTGGCGTTCGCCGAGATCGTGCTGATGTGGCTGGCGATCGGCGTGACGGTGGCGCTGTTCCGGCGCGTCTCCCGGCCCGCCACGCTGCTGATGCTGCCGTACTGGGCGTGGGTGACGTTCGCGTCCGCGCTGAACTTCGCGGTGTGGCGGCTGAACTCCTGACCGGTACGGGACTCCTGACCGGTACGGGCGCGGAGGCCGGTCGCCCCCGCGCCCGCCGGGCTCAGCAGCGGGGTACGCCGGGGATGTAGCCGTCGTAGCCGGTGTAGACGTAGGCGTCGGAGATGAACCGGCCGGAGCCGATCCGGTCCCAGATCGAGCTGGTGCCGTAGGTGCCGCTGACGCTGGTGCCGCTGGTCTGGCACTGGATGGTCACCTTCGCCCCGTCGGCGACCGTGCCGACCGAGCTGTAGCCGGTGCCGGGGCCGGAGCGGACCGTCAGCGGGGACCCGGCCGTGTTCACGGTGCCCTCGCCGGTGTTCGTCCCGCCGCAGCCGTTGTCGCTGGTGTAGGTCTTGGTGCCCCAGTAGAGCGCCTGGACGCCGTTGAACTTGATCTTCACGGAGCTGCCGTCGATGCGCTGCTCGTAGTGCAGGTGCGGGCCGGTGGAGCCGCCGGTAGTGCCGACGTACCCGATCACCCGGCCGTAGCCGACGGTCTGCCCGACGGAGACGTTGAAGGCGCTGAGGTGGGCGTAGTAGGTGGTGTGGCCGCCGCCGTGGTTGATCCGGACGTACTTGCCGTAGCTGGTGTCGCCGAGGTTGGTGACCACGTCGACGGTGCCGGGCGCGCTGGCGACCACCGGGTCGCCGGCGTCGTCGGTGCGGTTGAAGTCGATGGCGTTCGCCGGGCTGTGGTTGGTCCGGGTCTGGCCGGACCAGGACTGGTTGCAGGGGAACGGGACCTTGAACGTCGGGGCGGCCATCGCCGGCGCGGCCGGCACGAGGGTCGCCGCCAGGACAGCCACACTCGCCCCGAGGGCGAGCCATCGCTTGCGCATCCACTGCCTCCAATGTTGAAAGTCTTCAATATGATGTGGACATCCTGACAGAAAGTTCCGTTCTCGGGAAGATTCGTGGGAGCGCACCCACAGCCGCTGGCCAGGGTTTCGGGATTGTTACCGGGCCGTGTCCGACCAGGGGTGGACCCGACACGATGCAAGCGCTTACATGTGAGGACGACCATCGGACCGGCGCGGGTTCGATCCCCCCACGCGCCGGCAAGGAAGGAGATCGGCATGGCGTTTGCCAGATCGCGCCAGACGCTCGCGGTCGCCGGCGTCCTGGGGCTGGCGCTCGGTGTCGCCGCCTGCGGCACCGGCGATGACAAGAAGAGCGACAAGGCCGGATCGGCCGAATGCGCCGCATACGAGAAGTACGAAGGTCACGACGGCAAGAAGGTGACCATCTACTCCTCCATCCGGGAGATCGAGGCCGACCGCCTCAACGAGTCCTGGAAGCAGTTCGAGGACTGCACCGGCATCGAGATCGACCACGAGGGCAACGCCGAGTTCGAGGCGCAGCTCCCCGTCCGGGTCGACGGCGGCAACGCCCCCGACCTCGCCTTCATCCCGCAGCCGGGCCTGCTGAAGCGCTTCGTCGACTCGGGCAAGCTCAAGCCGGTCGGCGCCGACACCAAGGCGATGGCCGAGCAGAACTACTCCCCCGACTGGCTGAAGTACAGCACCGTCAACGGCCAGCTCTACGGCGCCCCGCTCGGCTCGAACGTGAAGTCCTTCGTGTGGTACTCGCCGAAGACCTTCAAGGAGAAGGGCTGGACCGTCCCCACCACGTGGGACGACCTGATCAAGCTCTCCGACCAGATCGCGGGCAGCGGCACCAAGCCGTGGTGCGCCGGCATCGAGTCCGGTGACGCCACCGGCTGGCCGGCCACCGACTGGATCGAGGACGTGCTGCTGCGTACCGGCGGCCCGGAGGTCTACGACAGGTGGACCACCCACCAGATCCCGTTCAACGACCCGCAGGTGGCTGACGCGCTCAACCGGGCCGGCACCATCCTGAAGAACGAGAAGTACATGAACGGCGGCTTCGGCGGCGTCAAGAGCATCTCCACCACCGCCTTCCAGGAGGGCGGCACGCCGATCACCACCGGCAAGTGCGCGATGCACCGCCAGGCGTCCTTCTACGCCAACCAGTGGCCCGAGGGCACCAAGGTGGCCGAGGACGGCGACGTCTTCGCGTTCTACTTCCCGGCCATCGACCCGGCCAAGGGCAAGCCGGTGCTGGGTGGCGGCGAGTTCGTCGGCGCGTTCGCCGACCGTCCCGAGGTCCAGGCGGTGCAGACCTACCTGGCCTCCGGCGAGTACGCCAACAGCCGCGCCAAGATCGGTGACTGGGTGTCCGCGAACAAGAAGCTGGACATCAACAACGTGCCGAACCCGGTGGACAAGCTCTCCGTGGGCATCCTCCAGGACGAGAAGACGGTCTTCCGCTTCGACGGCTCGGACCTGATGCCGGCCGCGGTCGGCGCCGGCACCTTCTGGAAGGGCATGGTGGCCTGGATCAACGGCAAGGACACCAACTCCGTCCTGAACGACATCGAGGGAAGCTGGAAGTGATCTAGCAGGTGGCCCGGTCCGCGCACGCGGACCGGGCCACCTCTGGTAACCGAGCCCTTGAAGGAGGGTCGATGGAGTTCGACTTCGCGGCGGAGCAGCCGAAGTTCCTCATGCTGATGTACGGGCTGATCGCCTTCGTCGCGGTGGTGGGCGGGCTGCTCCTGCTCCTCGACGTGGTGCCGTCGTACTTCGCCCGGCGCCGGGAGGCGCAACTGGTCGCCGCCTCGGTGAGCGGCACGCCGCTGCCCCGCCGGCCCAAGCAGCGCGAGGGCGCGTTCGCGTTCTTCTTCCTGTTGCCGACACTGCTGCTGCTCGCCGTCGGACTGGTGGTGCCGGCCATCCGCACCACGCTGCTCTCCTTCATGGACTCCAGCAGCAGCAACTGGGTGGGACTGGACAACTACCGCTGGATGTTCGCCGAGGACTCGATCGTCCGGGTCCTGATCAACACGCTGATCTGGGTACTGCTGGTGCCGCTGGTGGCCACCGCGTTCGGCCTCATCTACGCGGTCCTGGTGGACAAGGCCCGGTTCGAGGCCGTGGCCAAGTCCCTGATCTTCCTGCCGATGGCGATCTCGTTCGTCGGCGCCTCCATCATCTGGCGCTTCGTCTACGCCTACCGGGGCGAGGGCGACCAGATCGGCCTGCTCAACCAGATCGTGGTGAGCCTCGGCGGCGAGCCGAAGCAGTGGCTGCTGGACTCGCCGCTGAACACGTTCCTGCTCATCGTGATCATGGTGTGGATCCAGGCCGGTTTCGCGATGGTGGTGCTCTCCGCCGCGATCAAGGCCATCCCGGCCGACATCGTCGAGGCGGCCCGGCTCGACGGGACCACCGCGTGGCAGATGTTCTGGCGGATCACCATTCCGAGCATCCGGCCGGCGCTGATCGTCGTGGTGGTGACGATCTCCATCGCCACGCTCAAGGTCTTCGACATCGTCCGGACCGCCACCAACGGCAACTACGACACGAACGTGATCGCGACCGAGATGTACAACCAGGCCTTCCGCTACCAGGAGAACGGCCAGGGCTCGGCGCTGGCGGTGTTCCTGTTCGTCCTGGTGATCCCGATCGTGATCTACCAGATCCGCAACCTGCGCAAGCAGCGGGAGGGCTGAGATGACCACCACCACGCCCACCGTCGGAGTCGGCGCCCAGGCCACCGAGCCGACCACCCGGGGCGCCCGGGTCCGCAAGCGCCTGAACAGCCGTACCGCCACGCTCGTGTCGATCGTCATCGCGATGCTCTGGACGATCCCGACCTTCGGCCTGTTCATCTCCTCGCTCCGGCCGGAGAACGAGATCAAGACCACCGGGTGGTGGACGTTCTTCACCGACCCGCAGATCACGCTGGAGAACTACCAGGAGGTGCTGTTCAGCTCCGGCTCGTCCGGGCAGCTGGCCAGCTACTTCATCAACTCGCTGGCGATCACCATCCCCTCGGTGCTCTTCCCCCTGGCCTTCGCGTCGCTCGCCGCGTACGCGCTGGCGTGGATGAACTTCAAGGGGCGGGACTGGGTCTACATCGGCATCTTCGCGCTCCAGATCGTGCCGCTGCAGATGGCCCTGGTGCCGCTGCTGCGGTTCTTCTCCACCGGCGTCACGGTCGCCGGGGTGCAGATCCTCCCCGCGTGGGACCTGGTCGACGAGCAGAAGTTCGCCCAGGTGTGGTTCGCGCACACCTGTTTCGCGCTTCCGTTCGCCGTGTTCCTGCTGCACAACTTCATCTCGCAGCTCCCCGGCGACCTGATGGAGGCGGCCCGGGTCGACGGGGCCACCCACCCGAAGATCTTCCGCACCATCGTGCTGCCGCTGATCATGCCCGCGCTGGCCGCGTTCGGCATCTTCCAGTTCCTCTGGGTCTGGAACGACCTGCTGGTCGCGCTGATCTTCGCCGGTGGCGGCGACGAGACCGCTCCGCTCACGGTCCGGCTCGCGGAGCTGGCCGGCACCCGGGGCAACGAGTGGCAGCGGCTGACGGCCGGCGCGTTCGTGTCGATCGTCGTACCGCTGATCGTGTTCCTGTCCCTCCAGCGCTTCTTCGTGCGAGGTCTGCTCGCCGGCAGCGTCAAGGGTTGATCCGGCGTCCCGCCGCCGGCACGGCCGGCGGCGGGCCCGGGTCACAGCGGGGAGCCCACGATGACCAGAATTGACGACGTCGCCCGGCTGGCCGGAGTCTCCACGGCCACCGTCTCCCGGGCGCTGCGGGGCCTGCCGACGGTCTCGGCCGCGACCCGCCGCCGGGTGCTCGCCGCCGCCGAACAACTCCAGTACGCGGTGTCGCCCAGCGCCAGCCGGCTGGCCGGCGGCCGGACCGGCACGGTCGCGGTGGTCGTTCCCCGGATCACCAGATGGTTCTTCGGCACAGTTGTCGAATCGGTCGAGGAGTTCCTCCAGGACAGCGGGTACGACCTGCTGCTCTACAACCTCGGCGGCCGGGAGCGGACCCGCCAGCGGGTGTTGCACACGGCGAGCCTGCACAAGCGCGTGGACGCGATCATCCTGGTCGCCACCCCGCTGCGGGCGGCCGACGTGCACGCGCTGACGAAACTGGAGCTGCCGGGCGTGACGATCAGCTCCGGCACCAAGGTCCCCGGCTGGCCCTGCGTCCGGATCGACGACGTGGCCGCCGCCCGGACCGCCACCCGCCACCTGCTCGACCTCGGCCACACCCGGATCGCGCACATCTCCGGCGACCCGGACGACGAACTGGCCTTCACCACGCACCTGGACCGGCGGCGCGGCTACCAGGAGGCGTTACGGGCCGCCGGCATCGCCCTCGATCCGAGCCTCGACGTCGAGTCCCGCTTCACCATCGACGGCGGCACCCGGGCCACCGCCGAGCTGCTGGCCCGGGGCGAGCCGCCGACCGCCATCTTCGCCGCGTGCGACGAGATGGCGATGGGCGCGATCACCGCGCTGCGCGACGCCGGGCTGCGGGTGCCGCAGGACGTGAGCGTGATCGGCATCGACGACCACGACCTCGCGGGTGTGCTCGGCCTGAGCACCATCGCCCAGCCCGCCGCCGAGCAGGGGCTGCTGGCCGCCCGCATCCTGCTCGACCCGCTGGGCGTACGGGCCGCCGCGCCGTACCCCGGCCCGGTGCCCGCGCCGCGCGGCGCCGACACCGACGACCGGACGCCGACCCCGGTGATGCTCCCCACTCGCCTGGTGGTGCGCGAATCGACAGCGCCGCCCCGGGCACACTGAACCAACTTGCTCGTCCCGCACCACCCAGACAGGAGTAAGGCCCTGAACACCCACGCGACGCAGCAGGCCCCGGGCACCGGATGGTGGACCGAGGCGGTCATCTACCAGGTCTACCCGCGCTCGTTCGCCGACTCCGACGGCGACGGGATCGGTGACCTGCCGGGCATCACCTCCCGGCTCGACCACCTCGCCGAGCTGGGAGTCGACGCGCTCTGGCTGTCCCCGTTCTATCCGTCCCCGCAGGCCGACGCCGGGTACGACGTGGCCGACTACCGCGACGTCGACCCGCTGTTCGGCACGCTCGCCGACGCCGACAAGCTGATCACCGAGGCGAAGGCGCGCGGGCTGCGGGTGATCGTCGACCTGGTGCCCAACCACACCTCGTCCGCGCACCGCTGGTTCGAAGCGGCGGTGGCGGCCGCCCCGGGCAGCCCGGAGCGGCAGCGCTACGTCTTCCGCGACGGCAAGGGCCCGGACGGCGCCGAGCCGCCGAACGACTGGGTGAGCGTCTTCGGAGGCCCGGCCTGGACGCGGCTGCCCGACGGGCAGTGGTACCTGCACCTGTTCGACTCCGGCCAGCCCGACCTCAACTGGGACAACCCGGAGGTGCGCGCGGAGTTCCTCGACGTGCTGCGCTTCTGGCTGGACCGCGGCGTGGACGGCTTCCGGGTGGACGTGGCGCACGGCCTGATCAAGCAGGCCGACCTGGCCGACTGGCAGGAGCCGCAGGAGATCCTCTCCGGCAGCGACGTGGACAAGCCGCGCCCGCCGATGTGGGACCAGGACGGCGTGCACGAGATCTACCGGGAGTGGCGGCGGGTACTCGACTCGTACCCCGGTGAGCGGGTCCTCGTCGCCGAGGCGTGGGTGGAGCCGGCCGAGCGGCTGGCCCGGTACGTGCGCCCCGACGAGATGCACCAGGCGTTCAACTTCGAGTACCTGATGGCCGCGTGGACCGCGCCGGCCCAGTACGCGGTGATCACCCGGTCGCTGGAGGCCACCGACTCGGTCGGCGCGCCCACCACCTGGGTGCTGTCCAACCACGACGTGGTCCGGCACGCCTCCCGGCTCGGGCTCGGCACCGCCGGTGGCCGGGCCAACGGCGTCGGCGTGGACGACCCGCAGCCGGACGCCGCGCTGGGCCTGCGCCGGGCCCGGGCGGCCAGCCTGCTGATGCTCGCGCTGCCCGGCTCCGCCTACCTCTACCAGGGTGAGGAACTGGGGCTGCCGGAGCACACCACGCTGCCCGACGAGGCCCGGCAGGACCCGACCTGGGCGCGCAGCGGGCACACCGAGCGCGGCCGGGACGGCTGCCGGGTGCCGATCCCGTGGGAGGCCGACGCCCCGTCGTACGGCTTCGGGCCGACCGACGCGAGCTGGCTGCCCCAGCCGTCGACGTGGGCCGAGTACGCGCTGGACCGGCAGCGTGGCGTGGCCGGCTCGACGTACGAGCTGTACCGGACCGCGCTGCGGCTGCGCCGCGAGCACGCGCTGGCCCGGGGCCCGCTGCGGTTCCTGTCCTCCGGCGACGAGGTGCTCACGTTCACCAACGGCGGCCTCACCGTGCTGACGAACTTCGGCGCCGAGCCGGTGCCGCTGCCGGCCGGCGCGCAGGTGCTGGTGTCGAGCGCCCCGCTCGACAACGCCACCGTCCCCACGGACGTCACCGTCTGGTTCCGGGTGTAAGGAAGGGCCCCTTATTAGCGCCTCCGGTAGAGGAAGGGCCCCTTCTTAACACCACCTGTTAAGAAGGGGCCCTTCCTTCCAGGCGGTCGGCTCGGGCGTGCAGCAGGTCGTGCACCTGCGCGATGTCCCGGGGTGAGGTGCGGGCCGCGAGCCAGTACATGATCCCGGTCGGGATGAAGAAGAGCTGGAACGCGGCCAGCCCGACCGCGTAGTTCAACGGCGGCGGGAAGGCCGTACGAAGCGCGGCGAACGCCACCCCGACCAGCCCGTTGCCGGCCGCCCGCCCGACGCCGTTCACCAGGTTGCCCAGGCTGTAGACGGTGCCCCGGTGCTCGGGCGGGTTCACGTCGGCGATCAGCGCGAACCAGTTCGGCGAGTTCGCCGACGTCAGCGCCAGCGCCACCACGGCGGTGAGCAGGCTCAGCCCCACCGTCGGCTCGGTCAGCACGCTGGACAGCACCGCCGTCACCACCGCGCCCGCCCCGGCGCCGTCGGGCACGTCGATGCGGATCGGCACGAAGAACAGGACCAGGTAGAACGGCAGCGCCGCGAGGATGCCGACGGCCGCGACAATGGCCCGGCCGCTCGGCGTACGCCGTTGCAGCGCGTCGCCGACCAGACCGCCCACGATCGAGAGCACACCGCCGAGCTGGAACAGCGTGGCGAAGACGCTGCCCACCACCACTGCCGTGGCCGGTGAGTAGCCCTGCGCCTCGGCCCGCTGGCTGAACAGCACCGGCAACCAGACCAGTGAGCCGAACGCGGCCTGGGCGGTCAGCCCTTGCAGGATCAGCCAGCGGTTGGTCCGGCGAGCGAGGATCCGGGGCAGGTCGGCGCGGCTGATCCGGTAGTCGTACTCGCTCCCGGCGTCGATCGCCCCGGCCAGCTCCGGTTCGCTCTGCCCGCGCCGGATGTCGTAGGTGAACAGGTACGCCAGCGTCGCGGCCAGACCCACGCCGGTCAGCAGCAGGAACGGCCGCCGCCAGTCGGTCGACCCGAGCACGCCGCCGAGCAGCGTCCCGGCAAGCGTGCCGACGCCCTGGGACAGCCCCCAGAAGCTCATCACCAGGCCCCGTCGGCGCGGTGAGATCAGGTCGGTGACCACCGAGAAGCCGACCGAGCCCACAGCGCCCAGCCCGACCGCGCCGACGAACTGCGCGGCCAGGAACGTCGCGTACCCGTCGGCGAGCGCGCTGCCCCCGGTGCCGGCGGCCCAGAGCAGCGTGCCGACCATGAGCAGCGGCTTGCGGTTGGTGCGGTCCCCGACGTACGCCCAGCCGACCGCCGCCACCGCGCTGACCAGGAAGCTGACGGCGGTGACCAGGCCGAGCATCCGGGCGGGTACGTCGAGCGCGGTGGAGATCGGCCCGTACAGCGGGGGCACCAGGCCGATCGCCACGTTGTCCAGCGAGGCGAGCACCACGAAGACCACGACGCTGTAGAACCGGTGTGCCGCGTTCCCGCGCCGGGGGATCTTCGTGCTGCTCATGCCCGGCAGCAAATCAGGTGCGGGTCACGTCGCGAACACGGACCCGCCGATCAGAGGTAACCACCGATCTCGACGGGCACCGCGCCGGCCGTGGCGGTGCCGGCCCGCAACGCGTACAACTCGGCGAGGGTGGCGCCCTGCGCGGGGACGCCGGCCCCGGCGCCGAGCCAGTCGACCGCCTCGGCGTGCGACAGCGGCCCGACCTCGACGCGGGCCAGGCAGCGACCGGGACGGGTCACCGCCGGGTGCAACCGGGACAGGTCCTCGTTTGTGGTCACCGCCACCAGCACCCGGCGTCCCTGTCCCAGCAGCCCGTCGGTGAGGTTGAGCAGGCGGGACAGCGCCTGCCCGGCGATCTCCCGGGCGTCGCCCCGGATCAGCGTGTCGCAGTCCTCCAGGATCAGCAGCCGCCAGCGCGTCCGCTCCTCGCCGTCCTCTCCGTCGTCGTCCTCCCCCACTGCCACCTCGGCGAGGTAGGCGGGGTCGCCGAAGAGCGCTTCGGGGTCGAGCACGCTGTCCACCTGGCACCACTGCCGCCACTCGTGGGCCAGCGCGCGCAAGGCGGTGGTCTTCCCGGTGCCGGGCGGCCCGTGCATCAGCAGCAGCCGCCCGGTGACCGTCTCTGCGGTGGTGGTCATCAGCGCGTCGAGCGCGGCCGCCGCCTGGGCCGGATAGTTCGGCCGGATCGCCGACCAGACCGGCGTGTCGATCCGGCGGTTGTCCCGCTGGGCGCCCCGCCGCGGGTCCTGGTGCCAGAATCCGATCGGCGCGGTGCCCGGCCGGACCGGCTCGGCGCCGGTCGTGACGATCTCGTCCAGCACTGCCGTCCCGGTCGCCTCGTCGACGGCGGTGACGGTGACCTCGGCGCCCCGCCCTCGCCAGGTGACCACCCGCAACGTCCAGCCGTCCCCGGTGGCGAGGCGGGCGGCGCGGTTGCGCTCGACAGCGGTCCGGGTGACGGTCGCCCGCTCCGGCACCAGCGACACCCCTCGCCGGACCTTCGCCATGCGGACCGTCCGGGCCCAGGGCTGGCGGCCGGTGACGAAATCGGTGAGCAGCAGGGTGTCGATGGCGTCGCCGGGACTGTCGACGTCGTCGTACTGGAAGACGGGCAGCGGGGTGCGCCGGGCGGCGCCGTCCGCGGGGAGGGTCGGAGACACGGCCCGATGATCCCCGGCACGACGCCACCCGGCACCAGGTTTTACGCCACCCGGTCGAGCACCTGCTCGCAGGCCCGGGAGTAGCGCTCGCGGATGGCCGGCACGGCCTCTGCCGCGTACTCCTCGGTGTCCCCGACCGACCAGGTGGGCGGGGTGTCGCCACCCAGCGCGACCCAGGCGGCCTGCCGGGCCGCGCCGTCGGCCACGTACTCGCCGGGCGGCGGCACCACCACCGGGCGGCCGAAGACCTGCGGCGCGATCCGCCGTACCGCGGCGGACCGGGCGCCGCCCCCGACCAGGATGATCCGGTCGGCTCGGGCACCTTGGGCGAGCAGCGCGTCGAGACCGTCGGCCAGCCCGCAGAGCATCCCCTCGACCGCGGCCCGGGCCAGGTGCGCCGGGGTCGAGGTGCCGAGCGTGAGGCCGTGCAGGGCGCCGGTGGCCAGCGGCCGGTCCGGTGTCCGTTCCCCTTCCAGGTACGGCACCAGGACCAGCCCGCCGGCGCCGGGCGGGGCGGACAGGGCCAGTTCGCCGAGCGTGTCGAGGTCCACGCCGAGCAGGGTCGCGGTGGCGTCGAGCACCCGGGCCGCGTTCAGCGTGCACACCAGCGGCAGGAACCGGCCGGTGGCGTCGGCGAACCCGGCCACCGCGCCGCTCGGGTCGGCGGCCGGGGTGTCCGCGACCGCGAAGACGGTGCCGGAGGTGCCGATCGAGACGAGCACGTCGCCCGGTCCGGCGCCGACACCGAGCGCCGCCGCCGCGTTGTCCCCGGTGCCGGGCCCGAGCAGGATCCGCCCCGCCGTGCCCGGGTCGCCGTCGAGCACCGCCGGGTCGAGGTGTCCGGCCGCCTCGGCCGGGCCGAGCACGACCGGCACCTTCGGGCGCCGCCCGAGCGCCTGTTCCAGCAGGTCCAGCCGGTATTCGCCGGTGCGCGGCGACCAGTAGCCGGTGCCGCTGGCGTCGCCCCGGTCGGTGCGCAGCGCGTCCAGGCCGGGAGCGCCGGCCAGCCGCCAGGTCAGCCAGTCGTGCGGCAGGCACACGGCGGCCACCCGGTCGGCGTTGTCCGGCTCGTGCCGGGCCAGCCAGCGCAGCTTGGTGGCGGTGAAGCTGGCCACCGGCACCGCGCCGGTCGCGTCGGCCCAGAACCGGCGGCCGGTCTCCCCGCCGCCGGCCTCCTCGACCAGTTCCCCGGCCGCGTCGGCGGACCGGGTGTCGTTCCAGAGCAGCGCCGGGCGGACCACCTTCCCGGACTCGTCCAGGCAGACCATGCCGTGCTGCTGGCCGCCGACCGAGACGGCTGCCACGTCGGACAGGCCGCCGGCCTCGGCGACCGCCGCCCGCAGGGCCTCCCACCAGGCGTGCGGGTCGACCTCGGTGCCGGGCGGGTGCGGCGCGCGGCCCTGCCGGACCAGCGCGCCGGTCTCCGCGTCCCGGACCACCACCTTGCAGGACTGGGTCGACGAGTCGACCCCCGCGACGAGCGGCATGGCGGCCCGCCTCAGCGCGCGTCGAGCACGTGCTCGACGGCGAGCTGGTTGAGCCGGACGAAGCCGAAGCCCTTGGCGCCGACCGAATCCGGGTCGAAGTCCTCGAACGCGGTCCGGTCGGCCAGCAGCTCGCGGTAGCCCTCACCGGCGTTGAGCGTCGGGGTAGCCAGCTCGGCCACCCGGGCGGCGGCGAGCGCCTCGACCACCTCCGGGTCGGCGCGGAACGCCGCGGCCCGCTCCTTGAGCAGCAGGTACGTCCGCATGTTCGCCTCGGCGGAGGCCCACACGCCGGCGATGTCCTCGGTGCGGGACGGCTTGTAGTCGAAGTGACGCGGGCCGTCGTACGCCGGGCCGCCGTTCGGGCCGCCGTGCTCCAGCAGGTCGACCAGGGCGAACGCGTTGAGCAGGTCGCCGTGACCGAAGACCAGGTCCTGGTCGTACTTGATGCCGCGCTGGCCGTTGAGGTCGATGTGGAACAGCTTGCCCTGCCAGAGCGCCTGGGCGATGCCGTGGGCGAAGTTCAGCCCGGCCATCTGCTCGTGCCCGACCTCCGGGTTGAGCCCGACCATCTCCGGGCGGGCCAGCGTGGAGATGAAGCCGAGCGCGTGGCCGACGGTGGGCAGCAGGATGTCGCCACGCGGCTCGTTCGGCTTGGGCTCCAGGGCGAAGCGCAGGTCGTAGCCGTTGTCGACGACGTACTCGCAGAGCAGGTCGACCGCTTCGCGGTAGCGGTCCAGCGCGGCCTGGACGTCCTTCGCGACGTCGTACTCGGCGCCTTCCCGGCCGCCCCACATGACGAACGTCTTCGCGCCCATCTCGGCGGCCAGGTCGATGTTGCGCAGCACCTTGCGCAGCGCGTACCGGCGTACGTCGCGGTCGTTGCTGGTGAAGCCGCCGTCCTTGAACACCGGGTGGTTGAACAGGTTGGTGGTGACCATCGGCACGACCAGGCCGGTCTCGTCGAGGGCCTTGCGGAAGCGGCTCAGCCGGGCGTCGCGGGTGGCCGCGTCCGCGCCGAACGGCACCAGGTCGTCGTCGTGGAAGGTGATGCCGTACGCGCCCAGCTCGGCGAGCCGGTGCACCGCCTCGACGGCGTCCAGTTCGGGACGGGTGGCGTCGCCGAACGGGTCACGGGCCGGCCAGCCCACCGTCCAGAGGCCGAAGGAGAACTTGTCCGCGGGGGTGGGACGGGGTGCCATGGCAGACCTCCAGGTGGTGGTGTCGTCCGCGATTTGTTCAGCGGTTGAATTAAATGGCGGCGATGTGGCAGTGTCAAGAGGTGACAAGCGCCAGCACCGCCGGGGCGGTCCGGCAGGGCAGCCTGCGCGAGTTGAACCTCGCCGTCGTGCTCCGGCGGATCGCCGCCGCCGACCGGCCACCCTCCCGGGCCGGGATCGCCGCCGGCACCGGCCTGACCCGGGCCACCGTTTCGGCGGTCGTGGACGACCTGATCGCCGGCCGGCTGGTCGTCGAGGCGGAGCCGGAGCCGCGTACCGGGGCGGGAAGGCCGGCCCGGGGCCTGGTGCTCGCCTCCGACGGCCCGGCCGGGCTCGGCCTGGAGGTGAACGTCGACTACCTGGCCGCCTGCGTCGTCGACCTGACCGGCACGGTCCGGCACCACCTGGTCCGCCGCGCCGACCTGCGCCCGGTCTCCCCCGCCGACGCGCTCGCCCGGCTCGCCGCACTGGCCGCCGAGGCGCGCGCCGCCGCCGTACGCGACGGCCTGACCCTGGCCGGGGCGGCGCTTGCGGTGCCCGGCCTGGTCGGTGAGGGCGGCCTGGTCCGGCTCGCGCCGAACCTCGGCTGGCGCGACGTGGACGTGCCGGCGCTGCTCGCCGGGCACCGGCTGGCCGAGCCGGTCGGCGGGGTGCCACCGCTCGTGGTCGACAACGAGGCGAACCTGGCGGCGCTCGGCGAGCTGTACGCGCGACCGGCCGGGCCCCGCAGCTTCCTGCACATCACCGGTGAGATCGGCATCGGCGCCGGGATCGTGCTGGACGGCTCGCTCTACCGGGGCGCGCGCGGATGGAGCGGCGAGATCGGTCACTTCCCGGTCCAGCCGCAGGGGCGGCCGTGCCGCTGTGGCGGCCAGGGTTGCCTGGAGCGGTACGCGGGCCAGGAGGCGATCCTGGCCGCGGCCGGGCTGCCCGGCGCGGAGCTGCCCGCCGACACCGCCGCCACCCGCCTCGCCGACCTGGCCGGCGGAGGCGACCCGGCCACGCTCGCCGCCCTGGCCGACGCCGGCGCCGCCCTCGGCGTCGCCGTGGCGGGCGTGGTGAACCTGCTCGACCTGGACACGGTGGTGCTCGGCGGCGGATACGCCCCGCTCGCGCCCTGGCTGCGGCCACCGGTGGTGGCGGAGATCTCCCGGCGGGTGCTGACCGCCGCCTGGGCGCCGGTCGAGGTGCGCCCGGCCGTGCTCGGAGCACAGTCCGCCGCGGTCGGCGGGGCCGGCTCGGTGGTTCGCCGAATCGTCGACCGCCCGGTGGGCTGGCTGGCCCGAAGCGCCTGATCCGGGCCGTCCTGGACGGGCATTCCGTGCCTGCGCTCGGTACTCTTGCCGCCAGGCAACCTGTCCGCCGAGCGAGGAGTGCACCGACAGCATGCGCAGGGGTCGACTGACCGAAGCGCCCGGCCACCTGAGGTGACCGCCGCGCGCCGGGGCGGTGTCGCGGGGCCGGTCAGCGGCGGTGGGCACGCCTGGAGGAAGCGACCCCGGCGGGTGGCCGGGGTCGGGCTCCCGGCTGACGACCGGCTCGCCCAGGAGCTGCTGGACGGGCTCGCCGAGGCGGTCGTGACAGTCGATCCCGCCGGCGTGGTGGCCCTGGTCAACGCGATGGCCACCGACCTGCTCCCGGAGCTTGCCCCCGGCGTCGACCTGGCCGGGTGCCGGGTGCCGGCGCTGGCCGAGGCGGCGCGCGCCGGAGCGGACACGTTCGAGACCGAGCACCACGGCCGGCGGTTGCGCGGGCTGCGGCGCCCGCTGGCCGCCGAGCGCAGTGCCTGGTACGTCCGCGACGTCACGGAGGAGCACGCGCGCACCGACGCGCTGCTCGCCGAACGGTCCCGGACCGCGTTCCTCGCCCAGGCCGGCAGCCGGCTCGGGCTGTCCCTGCACCGGGACCAGACATTGCGCGCCACGGTGACGCTGCCGGTGCCCTACCTGGCCGACGTCGCCGTGGTGGTGCACCGCCCGGCCCCGCCCGCCGAGGACCAGCCGCACTGGATCCGGTACGCCACCGGCGAGTCCGGTCCGGTCACCGGCGTGACCGGCTGGCGCACCGTGGAGTCCGTCCCCGGGCTGGTCGAGGCGCTCGACGGCGACCGCACCGAGCCCAGCCCCTGGCTCGACGCCGAGCTGGCCGACCTGGCCGAGGTGCTGCCCACCGGCTTCGGCCGGCCGGGCACCGTGTTGATCAGCCCGATGCCCAGCGCCGGCGGACCGGCCGGCGCGCTGGTGCTGGCCCGCCGTCCCGAACGGTCCGGCTTCGACCAGCGGGAGATCGCGCTGGCCCGGGAGTTCGCCGGGCGGGCCGGCGCCGCGCTGGCCGCCGCCGAGCTGTACGGCGAGCAGGCCCATCTGGCGCGGGTGCTGCAGAACAGCCTGCTCCCGCCGGAGCTGCCGCGCCTGCCGGGGATGACGCTGGCCGGCGGTTACCGCGCGGCCGGGGACAGCCTGCGCATCGGCGGGGACTTCTACGACGTGTTCCCCACCGGCGAGGGCGGTCTCCTCGCGCTCGGCGACGTCTGCGGCAAGGGCGTCGGCGCGGCCGTGCTGACCGGCCGGGTACGCCAGTCGCTGCAGACGTTGCGCCTCGTCGAGCAGCGTCCCCGGGAACTGCTGGAGCTGCTCAACCGGGCGCTGCTGGACGCGCCGGACGCGGCCCGCCGGGCCCAGTTCACGACGCTCCTGCTCGGCGCCGTGCGCCGCGAGCCGGGCGGCGGGCTGCTGGTCCGGGTGGCCGGTGGCGGGCACCCCGCCCCGCTCGTCGTCCGCGCCGACGGCGGGATCGAGACGGTCCGGGTGGGCGGCATGCCGGTGGGCGCGCTCACCGCCGCGCGGTTCGCCGACACCGAGGTACGGCTGGCGCCGGGCGACCTGCTGCTGGCGTACACCGACGGGGTGACCGAGGCCCGGGGCGGCCCGACCGAGCTGGCCATGTTCGGCGAGGACCGGTTGCGCCAGGCGGTCGCCTCCGGCGCCGGACTTCCGCCGGCCGCGCTCGTGGAGCGGGTGCTCCAGCTCGTCGACGAGTGGCTGGACGGGCAGCCGCACGACGACATCGCCATGCTGGCCCTGGCCGCCGTGTGAGCCCGGAGCGCCGGATCGGGCCGGAGACACTCGCCGCGTACCTCGATCACCTGGACCGGGCCGACCGGGCCGGCGCGATCGCGCTGGCGCAGGAGCTGCTCGCCGCGGGCGTCCCGGTCGCGGACGTCCTGGTGGACCTCGTAGCGGTGGCGCAGCGGGAGATCGGCCGCCGCTGGCTCACCGGTTCCTGGAGCGTCGCCCAGGAGCACGCCGCCACCCATGTCAGCGAGCTCGTGGTCGGCGCGGTGGGCGCGACGATCGGCCCACCGCGACGCGGGCACGTGGTGATGGCCTGCGTCGAGGGCGAGTGGCACGCGCTGGCCGCCCGGATCGTCGCCGAGGTGGTCCGGGCGGCCGGCTGGCGGGTGACGTTCCTGGGCGCAAGCGTGCCGGCCCGGCACCTGGTCTCCTACCTGCACCAGACCGGCCCGGACGCGGTGCTGCTGAGCTGCGTGCAGCCAAACCGGTTGGTCCGGGCGGCGCGGATGGTGGAGGCGAGCCGCGCGGCCGGGGTGCCGGTGCTGGCGGGCGGCCCCGGCTTCGGGCCGGAGGGCCGGTGGGCCACAGTCATCGGCGCGGCGGCCTGGGGCGCCAGCGCCCGGGACGCCGTCGCGCTGCTGGACCGGCCGCTGCCGGCCGGCGCGCACACCGGCGCGCCGCCACCGCCGCCCGACGACTCGTACGTCGCAGTGCTGCACCGGCGGCGGGAGCTGGTCCGGGTCGCGCTGGCCGCGGTGGACCCGCCCGAGGAGACCGCCGACGACGTCGCCACCGGCATCGCGCACCTGGTGGACGCGCTGATCGCGGCCGTGCGGGTGGACGACGACCGGCTGCTGCGGGACTTCGTCGAGTGGCAGGCGGAGGCGCTGACGTCCCGGGGCGGGCGGACGCTGCTGGACGACGTCCTCGGCACGCTGGAGCGGGCGCTGATCGAGCATCCCCGGGTGGCGGCGCGGCTGCGGGCCGTCGGCAGGGCCGGGTGAGTCAGCGGGCCGGGTGAGTCAGGCGGTACGGGCCACCGGCGGCTCGCCGGACGGACGGGCCGGGTCGCCGATCCACTCGCCCGACGGCTGCAGCACCGGCCAGCCCTCGGCCACTGTCGACTCCCCGTGCCGGCCGACCTCGTCGAACTCGCGCATGCCGCGCAGCAGCGCGCGCCGGCCCTCGGCGCTCATTCCGGTGAGGATCCGCTCCAGCCGGCGCCGCCGGTCGGTGCGCAGTTCGGCGAGGAGCCGCAGGGCCGCCGGCGTGAGGTGCAGGGAGATCTCCCGCCGGTCGTAGCGACCCGGCTCGCGTTCCAGCATTCCGGCCGCCACCAGCCGGTCGCAGAGCCGGCTGGCGGAGGAGAGCAGCATGTCGGTGAGGGTGGCGAGCCGGCGCAGGTTGATGCCGTCATACTGCTCGACGACCATGATCGCGCGTAACTGGGCACTGGACAGCCGGCTGGTGGTGCGCTCCCGGGCAGCCTCCCAGACGGCGAGCAAGGTGCCTGCCGCCTCGTCCAGGGCGGCGGACATACTCGTGTCAGGTCCCTGGGGACCAGGCTCTTCGGTCATGGTGGGCCCGAGACTACTCCCCGGATCTGCGCGGCGACCTGTGCAAAGGAGCAAAGATGAGCGGAGCGGAGGGCCGCGCGCGCCGGGTCCTGACCGAGGCGCCGACGGATCTCATCGTGGACCGGCTCGCCGGCGAACTGGCGCGCACGTACGGGATCACCCGCACCGAGCTCTACCAGGTCGACTACCGGCTCGCGGAGCTGCTGCCGCTGGGTGACGGCGCGGCCCTCGCCCGTCCCGGTCACCCGGCCTGGCGCGCCTTCGACCACCAGGAGCCGGTGATCGCCGACGGCGTGGGCTGGTTTCCCGTCGGCATGCGCGGCGAGCGCCGGGGCGTGCTCCAGGTGTCGCCGGTGCCGGACGACCCGGACGCACGCCGCGAGCTGGACACCATCGCCACGGTGCTCGGGCACGAGCTGAGCGCGGTCATGGCGACCACCGACATCTACCGGACCGCCCGGCGCAGCCGCCGCCTCACGCTCGCCGCCGAGATGCAGTGGGAGCTGCTGCCCGGGCGCAGCCGGATCCGCCCCTCGTTCAGCCTGGCCGGGCAGCTGGAACCGGCGTACGCGGTGCGCGGGGACAGCTTCGACTGGTCCGACGACGGCCACCGGCTCTGGCTGGCGGTCTCCAACGGCTTCGGTGAGGGGGTGGCCGCCGCGCTGCTCGCCTCGCTCGCCACGTACGCGCTGCGCAATGCGCGCCGGGCCGGGCTCTCCCTGGCCGATCAGGCCGCGCTTGCCGATCAGGCGATCTACGCGCAGCACCGGGGCCAGCAGCACGTCTCGGTGCTGCTCGTCGAGCTGGACCTGGCTACCGGCGCACTGGCCGTGGTCGACGCCGGCTCGCCCCGTCTGCTGCGGCTGCGGGCCGGCGAGGTCAGCGAGCAGGCGCTGGACAAGCAGTTCCCGCTCGGCATGTTCGAGGGAACCGACTACCGGGAGCAGACGTTCCAGCTGGAGCGCGGTGACCGGCTCTTCGTGGTGAGCGACGGCGTCATCGACGCCACCGCCGAGCAGGTGCGCTACGGCGAGGCGGCGCTGGACCGGTTCCTGCGCCGGACCGGGCCGATGGAGCCGCTGGACGCGGTGCGGTCGCTGATCGGCGACCTGCGGGCCTTCGTCGCCGGTGACCTGGTGGACGACGCGGTGGTGGTCTGCCTGGACTGGCTGGGCCCGCAGCCCTGACCCGGCCCGCTCAGTACGCGCCGCGGCTGTTGATCACCGCGCCGAACGTCTTCCAGAGGATGGTCAGGTCTGCGGCCAGCGACCAGTTCTCCACGTAGTAGAGGTCCAGCCGGATGCCGTCCTCCCAGCTCAGGTCGGACCGCCCGCTGACCTGCCATAGGCCGGTCATGCCGGGCTTGACCAGGAGGCGTCGCGCCACGTCGCCGTCGTAGCGGGCCACCTCGGACGGCAGCGGCGGACGCGGGCCGACCAGGCTCATCTGGCCGAGCAGCACGTTGGCGAGCTGGGGCAGCTCGTCCAGCGACCACTTGCGCAGCAGCCGGCCCACCCGGGTCACCCGCGGGTCGTCGCGCATCTTGAACATCAGGCCGTCGGTCTCGTTGCGCGCGGCCAGCTCGGCGAGCAGCGCGTCGGCGTTGACCACCATGGTGCGGAACTTGAAGACGCCGAACTCCTCGCCGCCCTGGCCGACGCGGGTCTGGCGGAACAGCACCGGGCCACGGCTGTCGATCTTGATGGCGAGCGCGATCACGGTCAGCAGCGGCGCCAGCACGAGCAGGGCGATCAGCGAGATCGACCGGTCCACGAAGCCCTTTACGAGCTTGCGGGCGCCGCGGAACTCGGGCGCCTCGACGTGGATCAGCGGCAGGCCGGCGACCGGACGGGTGTGGATGCGGGGGCCGGCGACGTCGGTCAGCGCCGGCGCCACCACCAGGTCGACGCCGGTGCCCTCCAGTTGCCAGCCCAGGCGGCGCAGCCGGGTCGCGGTCAGCTCACCGGAGGCGGTGACCGCCACCGTGTCGGCGCCGATCGCGGTGGCCGCCTCCGGGATGCCCCGGAAGGAGCCGACCACCGGCACGTCGCCCAGCCGCTGCGGCACCGGGGCGAGCAGCGCGTCCGGGATGCACGCGCCGACCACCTGGTAGCCCGCGTACGGCTCCCGGCGCAGCGTGTGCACCAACTCCAGCACGTGTGCCGTGTCGCCCACCACGAGCACCTTGCGGGACCAGCCGGCACCCCGGTCGCGGGCGCGGTGCAGCCGCTTGCGGGCCGCGAACCGCGCCACCTCCAGGCCGACGGTGCCGACGGCGAAGGAGATGGCCAGGAAACCCCGGGAGACGCCGACGTCGGCGATGTACCCGGCGATGGCGATACCGCCGGCCAACCGCATGCTCGCCGCGCTGACCCGGCGGTACTCGTCCGCGCCGTAGCCGAGCACCTGGTCGTCGTAGCACCGCATCGCCTTGAGCGAGACGAGCCAGACCAGCAGCAGCGCCGGGGCGACCACGACGTACGGGATCTCGGAGCCGGTCGGCTCCTCGTCGCCGAACCGCGCCAGGTAACCGACCAGGATGGCCACCGCGAGCACCGCGGTGTCCAGCACCACCAGGACCCGGATGTAGGCCCGTTCCGCCGCTCGTGTCGTCTTGCCCGGGCGATCACCACCGGGTCGCGACGTCGTGGCAGGGGTCAACAGCGTCGCCGAGGTCACCGGCCCTCCCCACTTCGCTCAGGACCGCCCCGTCCCCGCCCGGCTCCGGTGTGGAGCCCGCGGTCGAGGCACCCGGTCATCATGCCTGGACAATTATGGTTACCGATTGATTCGGACGCATTACCGTCAGTTCTCATCCCACGCCTTGAGCCGGGAAGCCTTCCGCCGTACCGGATTTCCCGGTACGGCGGAAGGGTAGCGCTGAGCGCCAGGTCAGCGGGGGGCGGGCGGCCGTAGCGCGATCGCCCGGAGGAAGATCTCGCCGATCTTGCTGGGGTCGGTGGTGACGAACGCGCCGCCGCCGGTGACCTTGGTGATCGACTCCAGCTCGGCCCGGTTCACCTCGGTGCCGATGCCGATGATGACGACCTGGACCGGCTGCTCGTCGTCCTTCAGCTTCTTCAGCTGGTCCAGCAGCGCCTTCTGCGAGATACCGTTGTCGTCCTCGTTCTTGCCGTCGGTGAACAGCACGATCGAGTTGACCTTGCCCGGCTCCCAGTCCTGCTGCACCTTCTTGTACGCCGCGAGCATGGTGTCGTACAGGCCGGTGTCGCCGCTTGAGGGCTTGATCGAGGCGAGGCCGCGCTGCAGCGCGCCCCGGTTGCTGGACAGAGGCTTTATTCCGACCAGCTCGCTCCAGTCCTGCGAGCCCTGGAGGTTGGTGGAGAAGGTCCAGAGGCCGATCGACCAGGAGTCGTCGAACAGCCCGAGGCCCTGACTCGCGGCCGCCACTGTGACCTGCTCCCGGCTGGCGCCGTTCGCGGTCACGACCGGCTTCTTCATCGAGCCGGAGACGTCGATGACGCAGAGCATCCGGCCCGACTGCGTGGCCACCGACCAGGTGGTGGTCGCCGTCGAGATGGCGCCCGGGTCGAGGTCGGCCGCGCCGCCCTGACCGGACGGCGGCACCTGGCTCGCGCCGCCGTTCGCCGGGCTCGGCGCGCCCGTCGGGGCCTGGAAGCCGCGGCCCCAGTTGCCGTCCGGCGCGCGCAGCGCCTGCGAGGCCAGCCGGTCCTTGAAGTCCGGCGTACGCAGCACCTCGAAGAGCACCCGGGCGGCGGACGCCTTGGCCGGCTCGATGCCGGGCAGCACCGCGAACGGGTAGTCCAGCGGGATCGGCACCGGCTCCAGGTAGAGCGCGGCCAGCCGGATCGGCGGCTTCGTGCTGTTGTAGGCGATCACGTCCTCTTCGGACAGCGCCGCCGCGCCCAGTCCGTTGGCGATCGCCGTCGGGTCCGACGAGCGCGGGAACCGCGCGAGGAGGTCCTGCCGCAGCGAGGAGCGGTTCGTCGCCAGCGCCCGCAGCGCCCCGACCATCGCCTCCTGCGCCTTCGGCGAGCCGGAATCGCCGGTGGAGCTGGCAGCGGCGGTGAGCGACAGCAGCCCGGACAGGCCGGCCGCGTCCTGGGTCGGCTCGACGATCCCGGCCCGCAGCGGCTTGCTCGCGGTGACCTGGGTCAGCATGTCGGACCACCGCAGTTTCTTGTCCGGCCAGCCGATGCGCGAGGCCACCGGCTCGGGTAGCGCCACGACCACCGGGCTGCGCGCGATCGAGGCCCCGTTCGTCGGCGCGAACGCGCTGGCGCCGCCGCTCTTGAGCCGGACCAGCCAGGTCGAGGAGTCGGGCACCCAGACGTCGGGGGTGACAGCGGTGCCGCTGGCCTGCCCGACACCGGCGAGCGTGGCGCCGTGCTTGCTGGCCACCGCGGCGGCCACCTCGACCGACTCGGAGGAGGAGACGTTGACGGCGATGCAGGTGCCGCCCACCGCGGCGCCGTCGGAGACCCACTGGTCGGCGGCGCCGCGCACCGCGGGGGCGATCTCCGGGGCGGTCGCCACCGACAACTCGATCCGGCCCGAACAGTTCGGGCCGGCCAGCTGCTGGTAGCCGAACCAGGAGCCGCCCACGACGGCGACCAGGGCTACCGCCACAGCGGCGGCGCCTGCTCCACGGAGGTTGGAACGCATGCGATGGCGGCCAGACACGGTGACCATCTTGCGTACCTCGTGGGGTTACCACCACAACCGTTCGGACGAAAGTTACGCAGCAGAAACAGTTGATCACCTAACCCATACGCTAAGTTACTGATCAGTCAACTTTGGGTGATATCAGTCCACTCCGGACGGTTGTTTAAGTGACCGCTCGATCACGGCAGGAAGCATGTCGGGCTCGCCACCGGAACCGGTTCCCCCACCGCCTCGGGCACCCCACTGACCGGATCGACCCGAAAGATCCTGATCATGTCGGCCCGCTCGTCGGCGACGTACAGGTGGTCCCCCGCGAACGCGAAGTGCCGCGGCCACTCGCCGCCGGTGTCGACCTCCGCCACCAGCTCCGGCGCGGCGCCGTCGAGCGCGAAGACCGCCACCGTTCCGACGCCCCGGTTGCCCACGTAGAGGAAGCGCCCACCGGGTCCCACGCTCACCTCGGACGGCTGGACGTGCCCGGCCCGCCCGCTGGCGTCGACGCGCGCCCGCTCCCGCGGCCCGTCCGGCGTCAGGTCGTACGCGGTGACGGTGGCGTCCAGCTCGCCGACCAGCCAGCCGCGCCGCCCGTCCGGGTGCCGGGCCAGATGGCGGGGCCCGGTGCCGGGCGGGGTGCTCAACCGGGGTTCCCGGGGCGTCAACCGGCCGGTGTCCGCGTCGACGTCGTACCGGTAGACCGAGTCGGTGCCCAGGTCGACGGCGAGCAGCGGGCCGCCCGCCGGATCCGGCGAGACCATGTGGCAGTGCGCGTGCTCCTGCCGGTCGGGGTCGGGGCCGTGCCCCTCGTGCCGGACCAGGTCGGTGCGCTCCCCCGGCACGCCCTCGGCGTCCAGGCCGAACACCGCCACGCTGCCGCCGCCGTAGTTCGCCACGAACAGGTGCCGCCCGTCCGGGGCCACCGCCAGGTGACAGGGCTCGGCCCCGCCGGACGGACGCTCGCCCAGCGGCGTGAGGTCCCCGTCCGGCGCCACCCGGAACGCGCTGACCCGGCCGTCCGGCAGCTCGTTGCACGCGTACAGCACCGGCAGCGCCGGGTGCCGGACCAGGAACGACGGCGACGGGGTGACCGCCACGACACCCAGCGGCGTCAGCCCGCCGCTCGCCCGGTCCCGCCGGGCCGCGACGATGCCCTCGCCCCGCCCGCCCGTCTCCGCCGTGTAGCCGCCGATGTGGACGATCTCGTCCTGCCCGGTCACCGCTCCCACCTTCCGTCGGTCCTGTCTCCGCAGATCCAACCAGAGGCTTCCCGGTCATGCGCCCGATCAGTCCCGCGACGGCCGACGGGATTCCCGGCGGGAGGCTCAGCCCACCGGCACCGGCTCGCCGCGCTGCCGCGCCACATGCTCGACCAGCGAGATCAGCACCAGCTTGCCGGACTGCCGGTCCCGGGCGTCGCAGAGCACGAGCGGGACGTCCGGGTCCAGGTCGAGGGCGTCGCGTACCGCCTCCAGGCCGAACCGGCGGGAGCCCTCGAAGCAGTTGACGCCCACCACGAACGGGATGCCCCGCTGCTCGAAGTAGTCGATGGAGGGAAAGCAGTCGGCCAGCCGCCGGGTGTCGGCGAGCACCACCGCGCCGAGCGCGCCGAACGCCAGCTCGTCCCAGAGGAACCAGAACCGGTCCTGACCCGGCGTACCGAACAGGTAGACCTGGAGATCGTCGTTGATGGTGATCCGGCCGAAGTCCATCGCCACTGTGGTGGTCGACTTCTGCTCCACCCCGGAGACGTCGTCGGTGTCGAGCCCGGCGCCGGTCAGGACCTCCTCGGTCTGCAGCGGCCGCACCTCGCTCAACGCGCTGACCAGCGTCGTCTTGCCGGCGCCGAACCCACCGGCGATGAGGATCTTCAGTGCCAGCGGCACCCCGGGCGCTCCCGGCTCCTGGTCATAACGCACGGAGTCCACTGACCACCGCCTTGAGGATGTTGTCGTCGGGCAGGTACGCGGTGGCCGGTGGCCGGTGCACCGCGACGAAGCCATGGGCGAGGAGGTCGCCGAGCAGCACCCGGACCACGCCCACGGCGAGGTCCAGGTCGGCGGCGAGGTCGGCCACGGCCTTGGGCCGGCGGGCCAGTTCGATCAGCCGGCGGTGCTCCGGCTGGAGGCCGGGCGTGCCGGCCGGATCGGCGTCCGGGGTGGCGAGCACGAAGGCCAGCAGGTCGAAGCCGTCCACCGGCGGGCGCACCCGGCCTCCGGTGAGCGTGTACGGGCGCACCACCGGACCGGCGTCGGCGTCCAGCCACTCGTGCTGCGGCCCCGGCGAGTCAGCGCGCATCGGCCGACCCCCCGCCGCTTCGGGTCGGCGCGGCCAGATTCTCCCCGACCCGGATCACCAGCATCGCCATCTCGTACGCCACCAGGCCGATGTCGGCGTCGGCGTCGCTCGCCACAGCCAGGCAGGCACCCTGCCCGGCGGCGGTCACGAAGAGGTAGGCGGACTCCATCTCCACCACTGTCTGGCGGACCGCGCCGCCGCCGAGGTGCCGGGTGGCGCCCTTGGCCAGCCCGGAGAAGCCGGACGCCAGCGCGCACAGGTGCTCCGCGTCGCTGCGGTCCTGGTCGCCGGAGGCGCCGAGCAGGAGCCCGTCCGCCGAGAGCACCACCGCCTGGCGTGCGGCGGGCACCCGGTCCACCAGGTCGTCGAGCAGCCAGTCGAGATCGGCGTTCTGCCGCGTCGTGTGCACCACTAGGCGTCCCTCTCAGTCGCGGTTCGGTCCTCCGCCACCGGCAGGGCGGGCTCCACGGCCGGCCCCGGCGTGGCGGGCGGCGTACCGGTGTCAGGCTTTTCGGTGGTGGCGGGCGTGTCCGGATCGGCGTCACCGGCCGCCTGGGCGCGGGAGCCGTCCCGGCGTCCCCGCGCGGTGCCCGCCTGCAACGCCGACATGGCCCGGCGCGCCTCCTCCGGCGTGCGGTACGCCGGGGCGTCCACGACCGCCGCGCGCGGACGCGCCGACGCGCCGCGCCGCCGGATCCGGCGCGGCAGGCCGTCGCCGTCGGTGGGTGGTTCCACTGTCGAGGCACGCGCGGACTGCAACGGGACCACAGTGCTCTCCGACCGGTCCCGTCCCGGCCGGTTCGGGCGCCCCGGACGCGGCACCGTGCTCAACCGGGTGACCTTGGCCAGGCGCCGCCGCTCCGGCCCGGCGGGGCCGTCCGCGCCCACCGGCGGCTCGTCGGTGATCAGGTCCGACGGTACGAACACCGCGGCGACGATCCCGGCCGGGCGGGCCGGGCGCAGCTCCACCCGTACGCCGTGCCGTGCGGCCAGGCGCGCCACCACGAACAGCCCCAGCCGGGCGCTGTCGGCCGGGTCGAACTCGGGCGGCTCGGCCAGCTTGCGGTTGGCCGCGGACAGGGCCGGCGCGGACATGCCCAGCCCTCGGTCAGTGATCTCGATGGTGTAACCGCCCGGGACGGTCCGGCCGGTGACGTCCACCCGGGTGCCCGGCGGCGAGTACGCGGTGGCGTTCTCGATCAGCTCGGCGAGCAGGTGGATCACGTCGCCGACGGCCCGGCCCAGCACCCCGGCCGACGCTACCTCACCCACGTCGACCCGGTCGTACGCCTCGACCTCGGAGATCGCGCCGCGCATCACGTCGACCGCGGCGACCGGCCGGCGCCAGCCCCGCCCGGGCGCGGCCCCGGCGAGGATGACCAGGTCCTCGGCGTGCCGCCGGAGCCGGGTCGCCAGGTGGTCGACCTGGAACAGCCCGGCCAGCTCGTCCGGGTCCTCGGTACGCCGTTCCAGCCGGTCCAGCAGCGCCAGCTGCCGGTGCACCAGGCCCTGGCTGCGCCGGGCGAGGTTGAGGATCACCTCATTGAACCCGCGGCGCAGGGTGACTTCGTCGATCGCGGCCCGCACCGCCGTGCGCCGCACCTCGTTGAACGCGCGCGCCACCTGGCCGATCTCGTCGCCGCCGTGGTCCAGCTCGGGCGCCTCCCGGGCGACGTCGACCTCCTCGCCCCGGCGCAGCCGGGCGACCACGTCGGGCAGCCGGTGCTCGGCGACCTCGGTCGCGGCGGCGCGTACGCCGGTCAGCCGCCGGGCCAGCGACCGGCCGACCCGCAGCGCCACGAGCACGCAGACCACTATCGCGACGAGCCCCAGCACACCGGCGGCGGCGAGCTGGACGAGGATCCGCGTCGCCATCGGCACCGACCGCTCGGCGAGGGCGTCCGCGCCGCGCAGCTCGAAGTCGCGCAGGCTCTGCCACACCTCGGCGTGACTGGCCTCCCAGCCGGCCATGTCGAACCGGGCCGGCAGCCCGGGCGAGCGGATCAGGGTGTCCTGGAAGGCGCGCATCTTGACGAACCCGGGGGCCTCGGTCAACCGCTGGTACGAGGTCCGCTCCCCGGCCGGCAGGTCGGCCACCGCCGTCTCCGCCAGGAAACGGTGGTTCTCCACGGTCCGGACCAGCTGCTCGTGCTCGCCCTCGGCGTACCGGCCGGCGGTGACGGCGCCGGCCAGCAGCGCGTCGGCCTGGCCGAGCAGCTCGCGGGAGCGGCCCAGCGCGGTGAGCGCTGTCGCTTCCCGGTTGAGCTGGGCGTCGGGCAGGGCGGCCATCGCGCCGAACGCCTGGAACGCCGAGCCGATCATTCCGCTGTAGAGGCCGACGGCGCCGGACCGGTCCACCTTCCGGTCGTCGATGAAGGCGCGCCCGGCGGGCAGCGCGTCCAGCGCCGAGACCAGCTGGTCGAGCCGGGCGTCGAGCTGCTCGTCGGCGACGTCGCGCAGGTCCTTGCCGTCGACCTTGCGGCGCAGCTCGACGATCGCGTCGTCGGTGCGTACCCGCTGCTCGGCCAGCGCCGGCAGGGTGCCGCCGCCGGCGAGCTGGACCACCGATAGCCGCCGCTCCCGCTGCAGCTCCGCCACCACGCTCTCGCCGGGACGGCCGAGGTCGTAGAGGAGGGTACGGGCGGAGAGCAGGTCGAGGGCGGGCCCGAAGGTGAGCGTGGTGGCGAAGATCCACAACGCCAGCAGCCCGGTCACCGGGCCGATGACCAGCGCGGTCAGCTTGGCGCGGATCGGCCAGTCACGGGTGTTCAATCAGACCTCGCCCGGGAAGGTGTCGCTCGGTGGCGCCGGCAGCGGCCGCCGTTTCGCCGGCCACGACGCCGGGCCCCGGCCCGGACGCCTTGGGCAGGATACGTAATCCGGGGCGGATGCACTACCGGCCGTCTCGGCGCTCGCTACGGTCCGAGACGGGCACGACGGGCTCAGTCGGACACCGGACCGGCACCGGACGGCGACCGCGACACCGCGCCTTTTTCCCGACCGGGGCGGAAAGTGCCGCGCAACGGGATTGGCGATCACCCGCACGAGGGAATACCAGCGTGCGAAGGAGGAGCCATGTCGTCCACCCAGGTAGTCGTCATAGTCATCGTCGTCCTCGTCATCGCCGCGCTCGCCGCGGTCGCCGTGGTCGCCAGCCGGCGGCGCGGGCTGCGGGAGCGCTTCGGCCCGGAGTACGACCGGGTCGTCGCCGAGCAGGACAGCCGCAGCGCCGCCGAACGTGAGCTGCGTGAGCGCGAGCGCCGGCACGCCGAACTGGAGCTGACCCCGCTGAGCCCGGAGTCGCGAGCCCGCTACGCCGCCGCCTGGGAGGACCTCCAGGTGCGCTTCGTCGACTCGCCCGCCGAGACCGTCGGCGAGGCGGACGAGCTGGTCAGTCGCCTGATCGCCGAGCGCGGATACCCCACCGGGGACTTCTCGGACCAGATCGCCCACCTCTCCGTCGAGCACGCCCGCACCCTCACCCACTACCGCGACGCCCACGAGATCCGGCAGCGCAACGAGCGCGGTGAGGCCGGCACCGAGGACCTCCGGCAGGCGCTCGTGCACTACCGCGCCCTCTTCGCCGACCTGCTCGGTGAGGACCCGGTGCCCACGTCCACGCCGCAGCCGGAGCAGCCGGAGCAGCGCCACCCCGACCACGACCACGACGTCACGAGCCGCTGAGGAGGCCGCCGCCATGCGCCAGGAAGAGCAGGTCACGCAGGACCACCCCGAGGCCGTCCGGTCCGCGCCGGTACCGGTGCCGCAGCCGGGCGACCACGCCGACGCCGACCGGGCCGACGTGCCCGAGGACGCGCTCGACGACCGGGGCACCTTCGACGACCCGGCCGTCGACGACGATCGCCGCGACCCGGGAGCCGACGATCGGCGCGACGACGAGGTCGACGAGACCCGCGCGTACGACTCGGGCGAGCTGAGCGACGCGGCCGACCGTACCGACGACGGGCGCGACGACGACGGGCGTCCCCCGTTCCACGAGCCGGCGCCGCTGCCGACGGCGTTCGGCGCGGCCACGGTGGGCGACGCGGTCGCCGCGTCGGCGCTGGCGAGCGGCCGTCCGCAGGACGAGCGCGACGCCCGTGACGAGGACACGGCCGTGCCGGGCGACGGCGCGCCGGGCCGGACCGACCCGCTGGACGACGAGCGGGCCGACCCGACGGCCGGGGACCGCCTGCACGACCGGGACCGCTGGGACACCGAGCACTCGGACGCCGACGACGCGGACCGGGACGACACGGTGACCGACGGCGTCGTCCGGGACGACGCGGCGGCCGACGGCGCGGTCGGGTACGGCAGCGCCGAGCCGGGCCTGGTCGACCCCGACGCCGAACCGGTCGCGGCGGCCGACGAGGACGCCGGGCGGCACCACGACCGCGTCGACCCGGACACCGCCACCGCGGCGGCTGCCGGCGCGGCGGCGGGCACGGCAGCGGCCGGCACGAGCCTGGGCGGGGCGGACCGGCCCACGCAGGGCGCGGTACCGGCCGACGCCGCGACGCTGTTCGCGCCGGAGGCGGCGCAGGGCTTCCGGGACCGCTGGCGCGACGTGCAGCTGCGCTTCGTGGACGACCCGCGCGCCGCTGTCGGCGAGGCCGAGTCGCTCGTCGAGGAGGCGATCGAGGCGCTCTCCACGGCCCTGCGCGAGCAGCGCACGAGCCTCGGCGCCTGGCAGGAGTCCGGCTCCAGCGACACCGAGCAGCTCCGCGTCGCCGTGCGCGGCTACCGCGACTTCCTGGACCGCGTCCTGGGGCGCTGAGGCCCCCCGCAGAAACCCCATCGAGCCCCGGCCGGCGACCCGGCCGGGGCTCGTTCGTGCCCGGACCGAACAGCAGGCATGAAACTTCGCAATCGGGGTACGTGCGGGCAGCGGTGCACACGAGGGGAGCACGGGCATGGGTGGCGGCGGCCTGCGTCTGGACATGAACGCGGTGGACTACCTGATCCTCGGGCTCTACTTCGTCACGGTGCTCGGCGTCGGTTTCGCCGCCCGGCGGGCGATCCGCACCAGCGTGGACTTCTTCCTCTCCGGCCGATCGCTGCCCGCCTGGGTCACCGGCCTGGCGTTCGTCTCGGCGAACCTGGGCGCGCTGGAGATCATCGGCATGGCCGCCAACGGCGCCCAGTACGGCATCATGACCGTGCACTACTACTGGATCGGCGCCGTGCCGGCGATGGTCTTCCTCGGCATCGTGATGATGCCGTTCTACTACGGCTCCAAGGTCCGCAGCGTCCCCGAGTACCTGCGGCTGCGCTTCAACCGCCCTACCCATCTGCTCAACGCGATCAGCTTCGCGGTCGCGCAGGTGCTCATCGCGGGCGTGAACCTCTACGCGCTGGCGCTGATCATGCAGGCGCTGCTCGGCTGGCCGCTCTGGTTCGCGATCATCGTCGGCGCGGTGATCGTGCTGGCGTACATCACCGTCGGCGGCCTCTCCGGCGCGATCTACAACGAGGTGCTCCAGTTCTTCGTGATCATCGCCGGTCTGGTGCCGATCACGGTGATCGGCCTGGTCAAGGTCGGCGGCGTGAGCGGCCTGATGGACGCCGTCCGCGACTCCAAGCTCGGCGAGGCCGGCCTGCACGCCTGGGAGGGCACCGGCAGCACCGCCAACCCGCTCGGCGCGCACTGGCTGGGCATCGTGTTCGGTCTCGGCTTCGTGCTCTCCTTCGGCTACTGGACCACCAACTTCGCCGAGGTGCAGCGCGCCCTGTCCGCGCGCAACATGAGCGCCGCCCGGCGTACGCCGATCATCGCCGCGTACCCGAAGCTGCTCATCCCCGCGGTCACCGTGATCCCCGGCCTGATCGCCCTGGTCACAGTCAAAGGGCTCGGCGCCGACGAGGGCGACATGGTCTACAACAACGCGATCCCGCTGCTCATGCGCGACCTGCTGCCCAACGGCGTGCTCGGCATCGCGGTCACCGGCCTGGTCGCCTCGTTCATGGCCGGCATGGCCGCGAACGTCAGCGGGTTCAACACCGTCTTCACGTACGACATCTGGCAGGCGTACTTCCGGCGCAACGAGTCGGACGAGCACTACGTGAAGGTGGGCCGGATCGCCACAGTGGGCGCGGTGGTGATCGGCATCGGCACCGCGTTCATCGCCGCCGGGTTCAGCAACATCATGAACTACATCCAGGCGCTCTTCTCGGTCTTCAACGCCCCGCTCTTCGGCACCTTCATCATCGGCATGTTCTGGCGGCGGATGAGCCCGCTGGCCGGCTTCTGGTCGCTGCTGTCCGGCACGATCGTGGCCGCCGCCACCTACCTGCTCTACAAGGGCGGCGTGATCAGCTTCAACTCGGACCTGGAGGAGAGCTTCTGGGGCGCGGGCCTGGCCTTCGCCACCGTCGCGGTGGTGGCCGCGATCGTCACCCCGCTGACCCGGCCGAAGACCGACGACCAGCTGACCGGGCTGGTGTACGGCCTCAGCGACACCACGCTCGCCGACGACTCGCTGGCCGGCGACGCCGCCTGGTACCGCTCCCCGGTGCTGCTCGGCGTCGTCGCCGTGATCCTCGCCGCCCTGTTCTACATCCCGGTCTTCTAAAGGAGGGGACGCACGCCATGGCAGACGACGCGGACCGCAACTACCAGGGCGGGGAGGCGCACGACCCGCTCGTCGACGAGACCGAGGACGCCCGGGAGGCCCGCTCCGCGGCGGCCCGGCTGTTCGACATCCGCCGGGTGATCGGCGGCCTGTTCGTCGCGTACGGGCTGATCGTCGGCCTGATGGGGCTCTTCGACACGTCCGCCGAGATCGACAAGGCGCAGGGCGTCCGGATCAACCTGTGGGCCGGCGCGGCGATGCTGGTGTTCGGCCTGCTGATGCTGCTCTGGCAGCGGCTGCGCCCGACCGAGACGCCGGAGCCCGGCCACGACGACGCCTGACCGTCCGCATGGCGCGGCCCGCACCGGGTACGCCCAGGGGATCACGCGAAAGGGACAGGAGGGCAGCAGCATGACCGATCGTGACCGCGGTGGCGAGCGGCCGCTCGAGGAGACCCCCGAGGTGGCCGCGGCGGTGGACGACGACAGCACGGTGCCCCAGTTGCGCGCCGGCGGCACCGACCCGGACAACCCCACCTTCACCGAGCCCGACGGCGCGGTGCCCGACACCGGTTCGCCGAACATCATCGGGGACCCGTACGCGGCCGGGACCGGCGCGACCGGCACCGGCACGGGCGCGGCCCCGGACGGCATCCGGACCGGCGCCGAGCAGCCCTGGGAGCCGGAGGACCTGGTGATGGCCCGGGGCCAGGACATGACGCCGGAGAACCTGGAACGGGCCCGCCGAGACCTGCACGAGCTGGGCCGGGCCGCGATCGAGCGCACGGTTCCCTGACCCGGACGCCCGGGGGCCCCTGGCCGACGTGGGCGTCGACCAGGGGCCCGGGGAACCCGCGCAGGCGGTGCCTCACTCCCGCCGCCGCGGGTGGTACGGCAGCGCCTCAGGAGAGCGGCGGGTACGCGTTCTGCATCAGCTGCTGGAACTGTGCCGCGAACCACGCGCCGGAGATCGGCGCGTCCGGCAGGGCGCCGGACATGTTGTTGCCGTTGCGGGCGTTACCGGTGTACGTCGGGTCGCACATCCGGTCGAAGCCCTTGCCCTCGTTGTTCGGGATCTCCTTGCTGGAGCCGTCCGACTCACCCGGGGGCTTCACCCAGACGTAGGCGTCGATCCCGGTCTCCGGGTTGGCCCGCGGCCGCTCGCCGAGACCCGCGCCGGCCTGGTTGCACCAGTTGCCGGTGTGGAAGCGCCGGTCGACCCGACCGCCGTCGACGTAGGCGTCCACGCTGGTCGACGGGCCGGGGCCGGTCGGCCGGGCGGTGCCGCCCCAACCGTTGCGGGAGGTGTCGATCAGCATGCCGATGTTGCTGTCGAAGCCGACCGAGACCAGCTTCTGGCGGAACGCCTGGGCGAACGACAGCTCGTCGACGTACTGGTTCCAGTCGATCCACTTGGACTGCCGGACCGTCTGGCCGTTCACCGAGTCGGTGACCTTGACGTACGGCTCCTTGAGAGCGGAGTAGTTCGCCGTGTTGACGATGAAGCCCTGCACGTTGGCGACGGTGCTGCCGGACGCCACGGCGGCGGCCTTGAGCTGGTCGGCGACCGGGCCGAAGTTGCTGTCCCAGCCGATCCAGCCGTGGTGGGCGGCGTCGATGTAGTTGTAGACGTTGCCGATCGCGCCCAGCTTCGCCAGGGCGTAGCCGACACCGTTCACGTACGCGCCGTTGGCCTTCACCGTGTCACACATGACGGTGCCGCCAGCGTTGCCCGAGGTGTTGGTCACCAGGTTGGGCAGCGAGTCGATCTCGATGATGTTGACGATGCGCAGGTTCCGGTACTTCGCGTCGCTCTGGATCGCGGCGATCGGGTCGATGTACTCGGCCTTGTAGCGGGGCAGCTCGTCCGGGCCCAGCTCACCGTTGGAGGCGAGCGCCGAGCAGTCACGGCCGGGCAGGTTGTAGATGACGAACTGGATGTAGCCGGCGCCCTGGGCGAGCGCGGCGTCCAGGTGCTCACGGACGCCCATCGCGCCGTTGGAGCTGCTGTCCGGCGTGCCGTTGATGGCGGCGATCCGGTCGAGCCAGACCGCGGTCGGGTTGTTCGACACCCGGTTGCCGCCGGACACCGACTCGGCCTTGGCCTTCCACTCGGGGTTCACGTACCCCTTCACACCGGCGTACGGGTTGTCGACCCGCTGCCCGGGCGGCGGCTGCGACGTCGGCGGGGCCGACGTCGGCGGCGTGCTCGTGGGCGGCGTGCTGGTCGGCGGGGTGCTGGTCGGCGGCGTGCTCGTCGGCGGGGTGCTGGTGGTCGGCGTGCCGCCGTTGCAGACCGTGCCGTTGAGCGTGAACTGGGTCGGCTTGGGGTTGCTGCCGCTCCAGGAGCCGTTGAAGCCGATGGTGGTGCTGGCGCCGCTGGCGAGCGCCCCGTTGTACGACTCGTTCTGCGCGGTGACGTTCTGGCCGCTCTGGGACCATCTCGCGGACCAGCCGTTCACCACCCGCTGCGAGCTGTTCGGGAAGGTGAAGCCGAGGTTCCACGAGGTGAGCGCGTCACCGATGTTCCTGATGGTCACGTTGCCGGTGAATCCACCGGGCCAGTCGCTGGTCGTGTAGGTCACGCTGCACTGGGTGGCGGCCTGCGCCGCGGTGACCGGGAGGGTCACCAGTCCACCGGCTACCAGGACGCCGGCGCTGGTCAGCGCGAGCGCCCGGTTCCGGCCGGACAGCCTTCTCCACAGATTCATGCCACTGATCTCCTTGGGCGAGACCGGATCCGCGTAACGGCCCGGCGCAAATGGCGGCGGCGGTCGCCCTGCGGGAACGACCGTGCGCGCCACGGGTTACTTCGGGGGACGCCCGACCCGGACGGGCGTTGGGGGTGGTGGTGCCGACCGGTCCGCAGGACCGGCCGATGGAGCCGGACGTCGGCCGGTGAACCGGCTGCCCTCGACGCCTGAGCTCGCGGTGTGGCTCCCCGAACCGCGTGCAGCGATTCTTGCATGGGAGCGCTTCCATGGCAATGCCTCGATGCGCCTCGGGCCTCACCCTACCGCCGACCTCGAACCCGCCCCCGGCGGCGACCTGCCCAGCCCCGGGCTCACCGGCGATCGCCCACCAGGCCCACCCGCCTCGCCGAGCCCACCCGCACGACGGGCCACCCGACGGGCCGCCCGGCCGGCCACCCCGGCCCGCCGCCCAGCCGGTGGAACGTCATGGGTGTCAAAACGGCCCGATGGCACCCATGACGTTCCACCCACCGGCGAGGGCCGTGCGCCGCCTCCGACACCGAACGGATTGCGGGAGATCCTGCCGAAGTCGGGCCGATCGGCGCGCGGAGTCGGGGACGGCGCGGACAGCACCTGATCTCGACAAACTCCTAAAAGCGAATGTTTCCCCGAATAAGCCGTGAAAAGGTCTAACGTCGGCCTTAGCTCGACTGACGTCGGGCTCAGGACGAACAGGGATGGAGACGCTGGTCATGGCTAAGAAGATGCTCGGGAAGGTGGTCGCGGGCGCCGCCCTCGGCGGGGCCGGCCTTCTCGTGTTCACCCCGGGATTGGCCTTCGCGGGCGGGCACGACGAGGGCAAGGTCATCGCCAAGCCCCACGTGGTCAAGGCGGGGGACACCGTCGAACTGCTCGCGATCTGCTCCGAGCCGCAGAAGCACGCCACGGTCTGGTCGAAGGTGACCGGCAAGGTCGACCTGCACCCGGCCCGGGACGGCGAGCACGGCGACTGGGCCGACCGCGGCGGCGACCGGGGCGGCGACCAGGACTGGGGCTGGGACGACAAGGGCCCGGACGGCAAGGACGACCACGGCAAGGGCCCCGACGGCAAGGACGAGCACGGCAAGGACGAGCACGGCAAGGGCCCGGACGGCCGCGGCGAGCCGGGCGGGGACGGACACGGCCCGGGCGGGAACGGCCCAGGTGGCAACGGACCCGGCGGGAACGGTCCCGGCGGGAACGGTCCCGGCGGGAACGGTCCGGGCGGGAACGGTCCGGGCGGGGACGGCATGCCGCAGCCTCCGGCGAACCAGCCCCAGCCGCCGGCCAGCCAGCCGGACGGGCAGCCGCAGCCGGGTGGCGCGGGCGCGGGCGCGGCCGTCGACCCGGGCGACTGGCAGGGGCACGACGAGTACGGCCAGGACGCCGAGCCGGGCTGGGACAAGGAGAAGCCGGGCTGGGAGAAGGAGAAGCCGGGCGCGCCGGACTGGACCAAGGACGCGCACGGCCCCGACGGCAAGGACCGGTACGGCAAGGACGCCAAGGACGAGCACGGCAAGGACGACCGTGGCGGCCGGCCGGACGACAAGGGCAAGGACGGCAAGGACGAGCACGGCGCCTGGCAGGACGACAAGAGCGACTGGCAGGACGACAAGAGCGACTGGCAGGGCGGCAAGGACGACTGGCAGGCGAGCGGAGGCGCCTGGCAGGACGACAAGGCCGACTACGGCAAGGACGCCGAGCGCGACTACGGCAAGGACGACAAGGGCGACTACGGCAAGGACGGCTGGGAGCACGGGAAGGACTTCGTCTACTACGGCGAGGCCACCGTCTCGCACGACGCCCGGCCGGGCCGGTACGAGCTGAAGGGCTCCTGCGGCGAGGGCGAGCTGGTGGTCCTGCCGCGCGGCGGGGTCGACGGCGGTGACGGTGGCATGGCGAGCACCGGTGTGGACCGTAACCTCGCCACCGGCGGGGCGGGCATGATCGGCGCCGCGGCGCTGGGCGGCCTGGTGCTGCTGCGTCGGCGGCGGGCCGGTGACCTGGTCTGACCGGACGACGACCCGGGCCGGCGGCCGTCACGGGAGACCGTGGCGTGCCGTCGGCGCGGCCGTCGTCGTCCTGCTCGCCATGGTGGGCGCGGGCCTGGTCGGTGCGTCCGTCCGGACCGTCCCGTCGCCCACCCCGCCGCAGCCGCTCGGGCAGGCGGGCCCGGTCGCCACCGACCCGCTGACCGACCCGCTGACCGACCCGGATGGCGCCTACGCCGATCCGGACACCGGAGGGCAGGCCGTCCCGGGCGCCGAGGGGCAACAGACATCAGCGCCGGCCACCGCCGCACAACCCGCACCGGGCGCCACGGGGCAACCGACGCCGGGAAGCAATGGGCCGACGACCCCCGGCCAGGGCACCCCGGCCGCGACCGGTCCCGCCCCGGCCCCGCTGCCCCGGTCCGCGCCGACGACCATCTCGATCCCCCGCATCGGGGTGCAGGCGCAGATCATGTCGCTCGGCACGAACCCGGACGGCACGGTCCAGGTGCCCCCGCTGGACCAGGCCATGAAGGCCGGCTGGTACTCCCCCGGCGCCAGCCCCGGCGAGGCCGGCAACGCGGTGATCGTGGGCCACGTCGACTCCGCCCAGCTCGGCCCGGCGGTGTTCTTCAACCTCGGCGCGCTGGTTCCCGGCGACAAGATAGTGGTCGTCCGGCAGGACGGCAGGGCCGCCACGTTCACGGTGCGCGAGGTGGGGTCGTACCCGAAGACCGCCTTTCCCGCCGCGCAGGTCTACGGCCCGTCGGCGGTCCCCGCCCTGCGCGTGGTGACCTGCGGCGGGGTGTTCGACAAGACGGCCGGAAGCTACCTGAACAACATCGTCGTCTACGCCCCGATGACGGGGTGAGGGCTCAGACGGCGGTGGCCCGGTGGTCGGGAACCGACCACCGGGCCACGCTCGGTTGAACGGTCAGGCCGCCGCCGAGGTCCGGACCAGGGTACGGATCTGGCGCAGCAGCACCGACAGCGCGGACAGGTCGGCGCGGGACTCGTCGAACTCCCCCATCGCCCGGTGCGCGCGGTGGATCGAGGTGGCGTTCGCCTGCTCCCACTCCTGCACCCGCTCCACCGGCGGCACGTCGTCCGGGGTGGAGCCGAGCACCTCGGCGGTGAGCGCGGCCAGCGCGGCGTACAGGTCGTAGCGCAGTGCCATCCGGGCGAGCGTCTGCCACCGGTCCTCGCGCGGCAGCAGGGAGATCTTCGACAGCAGCGCGTCCACCCGGAACCGGTCGGAGAGCACGAAGTAGACCGAGGCCACCTCGCCCACGTCCCGCCCGGTCGCCTGCGCCGTCTCGACGATGTCGAGCAGGCCGAAGCTGTACATCAGGCGGGTCGCCTGCTCGGCCAGGTCACGCGGCAGCCCTCGTTCGACGAGCGACTCGATGTGCGCCGCGATGGCCTCCCGCTCGGTGCCCCAGAACCGGTGCTCCAGGTCCGGCAGGAGCCGGGCCACGCCGTCGCGCAGCCGGGCGATCTCCGCCGGCACGTCGATCGGCGACCGCCGGTTGGTGACCAGCCAGCGCACCGCGCGGTCGAGCAGCCGCCGGGTGTCCAGGTAGACGGCGGTCTGCAACTCGGGCGAGACCTTGTTGTCCAGCGCCTCGACCGCGTCCCAGAGGTCACGCAGGCCGAACACCTCGCGGACCACCACGTACGCCCGGAGCACGTCCGCCGCGGAGGCGGCCGTCTCCTCGACCACCCGGAAGACGAACGAGATGCCGCCCCGGTTGATCGCCTCGTTGACCAGGACCGTGGTGACGATGTCCCGGCGCAGCCGGTGCCGGCCCATCCGGTCGGCGAAACGCTGCCGCAGCGGCGTCGGGAAGTAGTTGACCAGGATGTCGGTCGTCCACTCCTCGTCCGCCAGGCCCTCGCCGACGATCTCGCGCTCCAACACGATCTTGACGTACGCGAGCAGCACCGCGAACTCCGGCGGGGTCAGCCCGCTCTCGGTGCGGACCGCCAGTTCCTCGTCCGACGGCAGCGCCTCCAGCGCCCGGTCCAGCGCGCCGGACCGCTCCAGGTCGTTGATCATCCGCCGGTGCACCGGGAGCAGCGAGGCGGCCTGGGCCTGGGCGTTGTTGAGCGCCCGCGCCTGGTCGTAGTTGTCCCGCAGCACCAGCTCGGCGACCTCGTCGGTCATCCGGGCCAGCAGCTCGTCGCGCTCCGGCCGGTCCAGCTCCCCGTCGGCCACCGCCGTGTTGAGCAGGATCTTGATGTTGACCTCGTGGTCGGAGCAGTCCACACCGGCCGCGTTGTCGATGAAGTCGGTGTAGATGCGGCCGCCGGTCGCCGCGTACTCGATCCGGCCCTGCTGGGTGAAGCCCAGGTTGCCGCCCTCGCCGACCACCCGGCAGCGCAGGCTCTTGCCGTCCACCCGGATGGCGTCGTTCGACTTGTCGCCGACCTCGGCGTTGGTCTGGCTCGACGCCTTGACGTAGGTGCCGATGCCGCCGTTCCAGAACAGGTCGACCGGCGCGGTGAGGATCGCCTTCATCAGCTCCTGCGGGCTGAGCTGCGTGACGTCCTCGTCGAGCCCGAGCACCGCGCGGACCTGCGGCGTGATCGGCACCGACTTGGCGGTACGCGGGTGGACGCCGCCGCCTTCGGAGATCAGCTCGCTGTCGTAGTCCTCCCACGACGAGCGGGGCAGGTCGAACAGCCGCTTGCGCTCCTGGAAGGAACGGGCCGAGTCCGGGTCCGGGTCGAGGAAGATGTGCCGGTGGTCGAACGCGGCCACCAGCCGGATGTGCTGGGACAGCAGCATCCCGTTGCCGAACACGTCGCCGGACATGTCACCGACGCCGACCACAGTGAAGTCCTGCGTCTGGGTGTCGTGGCCCAGCTCCCGGAAGTGCCGCTTCACCGACTCCCAGGCGCCCCGGGCGGTGATGCCCATCTTCTTGTGGTCGTAGCCGGCCGAGCCGCCGGAGGCGAACGCGTCGCCGAGCCAGAAGCTGTGCGCCTCGGAGATCTCGTTGGCGATGTCGGAGAACGTCGCGGTGCCCTTGTCCGCTGCGACCACCAGGTACGGGTCGTCGCCGTCGTGCCGGACCACGTCCTCGGGCGGCACGATCTCGCCGCTGACGATGTTGTCCGTGACGTCCAGCAGCGCGGAGATGAACTCCTTGTAGCAGGCCACCGCCTCGTCCCGGTCGCCCGGCTTCTGCTTGAGCACGAAGCCGCCCTTGGCGCCGACCGGCACGATCACCGCGTTCTTCACCATCTGCGCCTTGACCAGGCCGAGCACCTCGGTCCGGAAGTCCTCGCGCCGGTCGGACCAGCGCAGGCCGCCGCGGGCCACCGGCCCGTAGCGCAGGTGCACGCCCTCGAACCGGGGCGAGTAGACGAAGATCTCGAACTTGGGTCGCGGCGCCGGCAGGTCCGGGATGGCCTGCGGGTCCAGCTTGAACGCCACGTACGCCTTGGGCCGCCCGCCCACCGGCTTCTGGTAGAAGCTGGTGCGCAGCGTGGCCTGGATCAGCGTCAGGTACGCCCGCAGGATGCGGTCCTGGTCGAGGCTGGCCACCTCGTCCAGCGCCTCGCCGATCGCGTCGACCAGCTCGGCGCTGCGCTGCCGGCGCTCGTCCAGCGTGGTCGCGCCCGGCGCGAACCGGGTCTCGAACAGCTTCACCAGCAGTTCGGCGATCTGCGGGTACGCGATGAACGTCTGCTCCATGTACTCCTGGGAGAACACGGTGCCGGCCTGGCGCAGGTACTTCGCGTACGCGCGCAGCACGACGACCTGCCGCCAGGTGAGCCCGGCGCGCAGCACCAGTTCGTTGAAGCCGTCCACCTCGGCCTCGCCCCGCCAGGCGGCGGCGAAGGCGTTCTCCACGTGCGGGCGCACCTCGGCCAGGTCCTGGTGCCGCTCGGGCAGCTCCAGACCGAAGTCGTAGAGCCAGATCCGGCCGTCGACGCGCTCCACCTCGTACGGGTGCTCGTCGACCACCTTCACGCCGAGCGAGTGCAGCACCGGCAGCACGGCGGAGAGCATCATCGGCTCGCCGTACCGGTAGACCTTGAACCGCACGTCCATCGCCTCGTCGGCGTCGGCGGCGCGACCCGCGTACGGGCGCGGCGGCGCCTGCTTGCGGAACAGGTGCATCTCCAGCTGGCCGGGCTCCTCAAGCAGCTCCAGCTTCGCCAGGTCCTTCATCGCCTCGTACGGCGTGTGCCCGTCCTTGTAGCCCTCCGGGAAGGCGTCGGCGTACCGGGCGAACAGGTGCTTGGCCTGCTCGTCGCCGAGCTTGCGCTCCAGCACCAGCCGGTAGTCGTCGTCCCAGAGGCGGGTCGCGTCGGCCAACTCCTCGGCGAGCAGGTCGGCGTCGATGTCACCGGGCGGGTTGCTCGGGTCGGTACGCACGATGAAGTGCACCCGGGCCAGCATCGACTCGGTCACCCGCGTGGTGTAGTCGACGCCGACGCCGTTCAGCTCGCGCAGCAGGATGTCCTGCATGCGCAGCCGGTTCTGCGTGGTGAACCGGTCCCGCGGCAGGTAGATCAGGCAGGAGATGAACCGCCCGTACGCGTCGCGGCGCAGGAACACCCGCAGCTGCCGGCGACCCGCCATCCGCAGCACGCCGATCACCGCGTGGTAGAGGTCGTCGGTCTTGATCTGGAACAGCTCGTCGCGCGGATAGGTCTCCAGGATCTGCAACAGGTCCTTGCCGGAGTGGCTGCGCAGGCTCAGGCCCGAGCGGTCCAGCACCTCGGCGACCTTGCGCCGGACCACCGGCAGCTCCTGCACGCTGGTCCGGTACGCGGCGGTGGAGAACAGGCCGAGGAAGCGCCGCTCCCCGACCACCTCGCCGGCCTCGTTGAAGATCTTGAAGCCGATGTAGTCGAGGTAGGCCGACCGGTGCACGGTGGCACGCGAGTTGGCCTTGGTGATGATGAGCAGGCGCTTCTCCAGCACCTTCTCGTGCGCCTCGGGCGTCATCGAGTTCAGCGACCGGGCCTCCGGCGAGTCGGAGCGCAGGATGCCCAGCCCGGTGCCGAGCACCGCCTCCAGGGCCTGCCCGCTGCCGCGCGCGCCGTCGGCGGCGACCAGGCGGTACTCCCGGTAGCCGAGGAACGTGAAGTGGTCGTGCGCGAGCCAGCGCAGCAGCTCCACCGAGTCCGTGATGTCCTTCTCCGGCACCGGCGGGCGATTGTCCGACGTCCGGGCGGCGGCCAGTTCGTCAGCCAGGGCCAGGGCCCGCTGCCGCATCTTGGGCCAGTCCTCGACCGCCTCGCGCACGTCGGTGAGCACCCGCTGCAACTCGCGGCGCAGCGCCTCCCGCTCGGCCGGGTCACGGACCGGGTCGATCTCGATCCGCATCCAGCTCTCGACCAGGTCACCGGCGATGGCGTCGTCCGGCTCCACGTCCGCGGAGACCTCGGTGAGCCGGCCGAGCGGCTCGCGCCGCACCACGACCAGCGGGTGCACCAGCAGGTGCACGTCGAGGTGACGGGAGTTCAGCAGGGCGGTCACCGAGTCGACCAGGAACGGCATGTCGTCGGTGACGATCTCGACGACCGTGTGGTGCTGCTCGGCGTCCGGCTCGTGGATGCGCAGCTTCAGCTCGCCCGGAACCCGCTGCTGGGCCAGGTCCCGGTGGGCCCTGGCCGCCTCCAGCATCTCCTCGGCGGTGAAGCCGATCAGCTCCTCGTCCGGCGCGAACCGCCAGAAGCGGTCCACGAGTGTGGCCGCGTCGTGGTCGTCGCCGGCGAGCGCGACCGCCTGGGCGACCAGCCGTTCCGCGTTGGGAACGGGCTCGTCCAGCTCAGCGTCCTCCGACTCGTCGGCCAGTGCCTGCGTGGGCAGGCCCAGGTCGTAGAGGGTGTCGATGCTGGAACCGGTCATCCCGGTCACTCCTGTGTCGAGACGGCTGAAACCGTCCCCGTCGGTCGCCGAATCGAAGCTGTCGTCGTCCCGGCCGGTGTCAGCCTGCCGGAGGTCGGGTCCCGGTTTGATCGCCGGACGCCGGTCCATCGGTGCCACTCCCCTCGACCCACCACACTGTGGGTCACTCTGCCGCCCAGCCTAGGCCCTACCGCGCGGTACCTCCCGCGGCGGACCACTGGCCGGACGTCCGGATCGGGACTTCGTCCTTTCACCCGTTGCGGGTCCGTGGTCGGCCGCCCGCGGAGTACCCCGACTGGCGATGTTCATCACACTGCCACACGGGGCTTTCCGCGCTGCCGGAGGCCGTGGCGGGGCGGTGGCGAACGCCGGGCCGTACTAGCGTGCAGGGCAGTTGAGCACCGGAGGGACCGCTTCATGCCTGTGTCGTACCCCGTCCGCCCCAGTCGCCACACCCGCCGTCGCCTCCTCGCCGGGCTGGCCGCCGCCCTGGTCACAGCGGGCGCGCTGACCGGATGCTCCGGCGACGACGGCCCGGAGGGGGCCGTGGAGGCGTTCCTCGGCGGCTGGCGCTCCGGCGACCTGCAGGCGGTCGGCTTCATCCAGCCGTCCGGCGGGCGGGTGCCGGCCGGCGAGGTGACCAAGCAGCTCCAGGCGCTCGCCGGTGAGCTGGCGGCCAACCCGCCGGAGCTGGCGCGCGCCGGCGACATCACCACCAAGGGCGACGTCGCCACCGCCCGGGTCAAGGTGAGCTGGGCGCTGCCCGGCGGCGGCACCTGGGCCTACGAGAATCCGGTACGCCTCAAGCGCGGCGGCGACGACCAGTGGCAGGTGATCTGGGAACCGGCTGTGGTGCACGAGAAGCTGGAGGACGGCGACCGGATCGCGCTGCGGCGGGAGCCGGCGCAGCGCGCCGGCGTGCTGGACGCCGCCGGCCAGCCGATCGTCGCGCCGCGCCCGGTGGTCCGGGTGCAGGTCGTCCCCGGCGAGGTCACCGACGTGCCCGGCCTGGTCAAGAAGCTGGACGCCGCGTTCAAGGCGATCCGGCCCGCGCTCAGCCCGCCGGTTGACCTCGGCGACCTGCCCAAGCGGCTCAAGGAGGCGAAGCCGGACGGGCTCGTCGAGGTGGTGACGCTGCGTGAGGACGCGTACCGGCAGATCAAGCCGCGCATCTACGAGCTGCCCGGCACCCGGTTCGCGACCGACCAGCTCATGCTGGCCCCGACGCGCGAGTTCGCCCGGGCGCTGCTCGGCTCGGTCGACCAGGCCACCGCCGACGACCTCCAGGCCCACCCCGAGCGGTACGCGCGCGGCGACCTAATCGGCCACGGCGGCCTCCAGGGCCGGTACGACGAGCGGCTGCGCGGCGTCACCGGCGTCACCGTGATCACCGAGCGGAGGACCCCGGAGGGCAAGGTGGAGCCGACCGGCACGGAGCTGTTCCGCGCCGACCCGAAGCCCGGTCAGCCGGTGAAGACCACCATCGACGTGGCCACCCAGAACGCGGCCGACGCCGCGCTGCGCGGGCAGACCCGCCGCTCCGCGCTGGTGGCGCTGCGGATCAGCGACGGCGCGGTGCTGGCCGCCGCGAACGGTCCCGGGGCGGCCGGCGAGAACCTGGCGTTCACCGCCCAGGTGCCGCCCGGCTCGACGTTCAAGATGGTCAGCGCGCTCGGCCTGCTCGACCGGGGCGCGGTGACCCCGCAGACCACTGTGAACTGCCCGAAGACGGCGACGGTCGAGGGGCGCAGCTTCAAGAATTCGGACAACTTCGAGCTGGGTGCGGTGCCGTTCGCCACCGACTTCGCCAAGTCCTGCAACACCGCGTTCGTGGCGCTGGCGCCGAAGCTCGGCCCGGACGGGCTGGCGCAGGCCGGCCGTACGCTCGGCCTGGAGGCCGCGTGGGATCTCGGCGCCGAGGCGTTCACCGGCAAGGTCTCCGCCAACGGCTCGGCCACCGAGCAGGCCGCCGCCGCGATCGGCCAGGGCACCACGCTGGTGAGCCCGCTGGCCATGGCGAGCGCCACCGCGGCCGTGGCCCGGGGCAAGTTCGAGCAGCCCAAGCTGCTGCTCGACCCGGCGCCGGCCAAGCCCGCGCCGGCCGGCGAGGCGCTCAAGCCGGAATCGGTGACGGCGCTGAAGTCGATGATGCGCCAGGTGGTCACGTCGGGCAGCGGCAGCGCGCTGGCGGACGTGCCGGGCGAGCCGGTGCACGGCAAGACCGGCACCGCGGAGTACGACAACAACCCGGCGAACACGCACGCCTGGTTCGTCGGGTGGCAGGGTGACGTGGCCTTCGCCGTCTTCGTCGAGCAGGGCGGGGCGGGCTCGAAGGTGGCGGCGCCGATCGCCGAGAAGTTCCTGCGCGGCCTGGCCGCGAGCTGACGCGTACCGGTCAGGCGATGTCGATGCCGGAGCGGGCCGGGTCCGGCTCGTCCGCGGCGGGTGCCCGGCGCAGCAGGCCGGGCCCCAGCGGGTCGGTGCCGAGGTCGTCGACGGCGCCGTCGGAGGTCGGGTCGGGGCCGATCGGCTCCACCGCCACCGCCGGGGCCGGTACCGCCGCCGGGGCGGGCAGCGGCTCGGGCGCCGGTCGGCTGTCGGCGGCCCGGGGCGCGGGCGCGACCGGCCCGGCCGGCAGCAGACGGGGCGGCACCGCGCCCGGCGCGACGACCGGGGCGAGCCCGGCCACCACCGTGTTGACGATCTCGGCCGCGTACGCCCCGTCCGGGTCGTAGTCGGGGTCGAAGACGGTCAGCTCGACGCCGAGGCAGTGCGGGGTGTCGACCAGCCCGGCCAGCAGGATCTCCAGCTCGGCGAAGGCGATGCCACCGGGGTCGGGCGCGTCCACGGCGGGCATCACCGCCGGGTCGAGCACGTCGACGTCGATGTGCACCCAGTAGCCGGCGCAGTCGACGAGCTGCTCGTGCGCCCACTGGGCGGTACGGGCGGCGCCCTCGGCGCGCAGCGCCGGCACCGGCCGGGTGGTGATGCCGGCGGCCTGCAGGTCGAGGCGGTACTCGTCCTGCGCGCGGATGCCGAGCACCACCACGTCGATGTCCCGGAAGTAGGGCCGCCGCCCCTCGATGGCGGCCAGGTCGGGCTGCCCCCGCCCGGTGACCAGCGCCAGGTCCTCCCCGGCGGCCGCGCCGACGTAGGAGGCGTTGCCGGGATGCCGGAAGTCGGAGTGGCCGTCGACGAAGACCAGGCCGATCCGCCCGCCGACCGCCTCGCCGAGGCGGTGCATGGCCAGCCCGGAGCCGAGCAGCACCGAGCAGTCCCCGCCGAGCACCAGCGGGAACTCGCCCCGGTCGATGATCGCGCCGATCCGGTCGGCGAGCGCCAGCGAGTACGTGGAGATCTCCGGCGCGTGGCAGACGCCGTCGCCGGGCCGCCAGTCCCCCGGGTCGTACCGGGGCGGGGTCAGGCAGCCGGCGTCGCGGGCGCGCAGCCGGGCGAGCAGGCCGTGGTCGCGCAGCGCGCCCGGCGCCTTGGTGCACCCGGGCACGGAGCTGGCTGTGGGCGGGCGCAGTCCGAGGTTCGTCGGCGCGTCGAGGACGGCGATCCGGCGCATCATGGGCTCCCGTCCTCGATGGTCGGGCGGGCCGGCGGTGCGCCGGCCCGCGCGGGTTGACTCAGAACAGCGCGCTGGCCAGGGCGCGTCGGGCGGACGCCACGGCGGGGTCGTCCGGGCCGGCGATGGTGAACAGGCCGAGCAGGTGCTGGCGTACCCGGTCCCGGTCGTCCCCGGCGGTGCGCCGGACCAGGCCGACGAGCCGCTTGTACGCCTGGTCGGCGAGGCCGCTGAGCACCTCGATGTCGGCGGCCAGCAGCTGCGCGTCCACGTCGTCGGGGGCGGCGGCCGCGGCGTCCAGCGCCGCCTGCGGGTCCGCGCCGGCGACCCGGCGGGCCAGCCCGACCTGCGCCAGGCCGGCCTCCGCCGCCGCGTCGGCCGGGGTCTCGGCCAGGATCTTGCGGTACGCGGCCTCGGCGGCGTCGAGGTCGCCGCTCATCAGCGCGTCGTCGGCGGCGTCGAGGCGCGGGTCCTCCGGCTCGGCCACCGTGACGCCACCGGCCTTGAGCACGGCCTGGAGCCACTGTCGCAACTGCGACTCCGGCACCGGGCCGGGGAAGGCGTCGATCGGGCGGCCGCCGACGATGGCGTACGTGGTGGGCAGCGCCTGGAGCTGGAACATCTGCGCGAGCCGCGGCTGCTGCTGCACGTCGACCCGGGCCAGCAGCCACGCTCCGCCGCCCTCGGCGGCCAGCTTCTCCAGCACCGGGGCGAACTGGTCGCTCTCCGGGTAGCCGGCGGCGCCGAAGAAGACCACAACCGGTGTGGTGAGCGAGCGTTCGAGCACCTCGGACTGGATGTTCGCCTCGGTCACGTCGATCACGGCGGCGGAGCCGGCGGGGCTGCCCGGCAGCCCGGCGGGTGTGCCGCTCGGAGACGGTGTGGCGGTGGAGGTGTCGGCAGGTGCGGGGGTGCGCAGCGCGCTGAGGTCGACCGCGCCGCGGGTGAAGATCGACGAGGTGATCCGTGGGTCGCTCATGGTTGTCTAGTCTCGCACGTACGCCACGGATCTCCGACCAGCCGCGACGGCGACAGTCACCACTCTCCCCCAGCTCAGCCCGCCCGCAAGGAAGGGCCCCCTGTTAACGCCTGCGGTAGAGGAAGGGCCCCTTGTTAACAGCAGCTGTTAACAAGGGGCCCTTCCTTGCAGAGCGGGGTCAGAAGCGGGCGGGTTCGCGGTAAACGCCCCACTCGGTGCGGAGGGCGTCGCAGATCTCGCCGAGGGTGGCCTCGGCGCGGACCGCGTCGAGCATGGCGGGGATCATGTTCTCGCCGCTGCGGGCGACCTCGACCATCCGCGCCACGGCGGCGGTGACGGCGGCGTCGACGCGGGCCGACTTGCGCTCGGCCAGCACCCGGCGCTGCTCCAGCTCCACCTCGTGCGAGATGCGCAGGATCTCCAGTTCCTTGGCCACCGTGCCGGTGTGGCAGTTGACGCCGACGATCTTCTTCTCGCCCTTCTCCAGCGCCTGCTGGTAGACGAAGGCCGACTCGGCGATGTGCCCGGTGAACCAGCCGTCCTCGATGCCGCGCAGGATGCCGGAGGTCATCGGGCCGATGGCGTGCGGGCCCTCGCCGCCGAGCTGCTTGATCCGGGCGAAGATCTCCTCCGCCTCGGCCTCGATCCGGTCGGTGAGCGCCTCGACGTACCAGGCGCCGCCGAGCGGGTCGGCCACGTTCGTCACGCCGGTCTCCTCCATCAGCACCTGCTGGGTACGCAGGGCGATCTCGGCCGACTCGTCGGTGGGCAGGGCGAGCGTCTCGTCGAGGGCGTTCGTGTGCAGCGAGTTGGTGCCGCCGAGCACCGCGGCCAGGGCCTCCACCGCGGTACGCACCACGTTGTTGACCGGCTGCTGCGCGGTGAGCGACACCCCGGCGGTCTGCGTGTGGAACCGCAGCCACTGTGCCTTCTCGCTGGTCGCGCCGTACACGTCGCGCAGCCAGCGGGCCCAGATCCGGCGGGCGGCGCGGAACTTGGCGATCTCCTCGAAGAAGTCCAGATGGGAGTCGAAGAAGAAGCTCAGGCCCGGGGCGAACGTGTTCACGTCCAGCCCGCGCGACAGGCCCAGCTCGACGTACCCGAACCCGTCGGCCAGCGTGTACGCCAGCTCCTGCGCGGCGGTCGAGCCGGCCTCGCGGATGTGGTAGCCGGAGACGGACAGCGGCTTGTACCGGGGGATCTCCCGGGCGCAGTACTCCATCAGGTCGCCGATGAGGCGCAGGTGCGGCTCGGGGTCGAACAGCCACTCCTTCTGCGCGATGTACTCCTTGAAGATGTCCGTCTGGAGCGTGCCGTCCAGCGTGGACACATCCGCGCCCTGCCGTTCGGCGGCGACCAGGTACATGCAGAAGACCGGCACGGCCGGCCCGGAGATGGTCATCGAGGTGGTCACGCCGGCCAGGTCGATGCCGTCGAACAGCACCTCCATGTCGGCGGCCGAGTCCACGGCGACGCCGCAGTGCCCGACCTCGCCGAGCGACTGCGGGTCGTCCGAGTCGCGGCCCATCAGCGTCGGCATGTCGAAGGCGACGGAGAGCCCGCCGCCACCGGCGCCGAGGATCATCTTGTACCGCTCGTTCGTCTGCCGGGCGTTGCCGAAGCCGGCGAACTGCCGGATGGTCCAGGTCCGCCCGCGGTAGCCGGTCGGGTGCAGACCCCGGGTGTACGGGAACTCGCCCGGCCAGCCGATCCGGTCGAAGCCCGGGTACGCGGTGCCCTCCGGCGGGCCGTACACCGGGTCGACGCTCATGCCGGACAGCGTGGTGAAGTCCGCGTCGCGCTTGCGGGCGGCGTCGTAGCGGGCCTGCCAGCGGGCCCGACCGGCGGCGATCTCGTCAGCGTCCATGCGCGGAGCTCCTTCTCAAGTCGTCGTCCCACGCCCGAGTGTAGAGCGAGATCCTGAACGATCCTTAAGTGCATGCGTACCGGCCGGTAACCCCGCGCCGCCGGGCGCGGAACCCCTCCACGATCGTCGATCCGCAGGTCAGGGCCCTGTCTCACGTGCCGGACGGCTTGCCGCCGGAGCCTCCCGGGCGGCCCGGGGACATGCCACACTCCCGCCGTGGGCATGCACATCACGATCGGGCCGATTACCTAGGCGGCGTACGCCTTCCGCGTGCGTCGCCGGCCAAGCCACCCCTGTCGGCTCGACACTGTGAGGCCCCCGTGACCACGTTCCCGTTCACCCCCGACACCGTCGATCGCCAGCGGCCCGGCCCGGTCGCCCCGCCGCACGACGAGTCCCCCGCCGCCACGTGCACGATGGTGGTCCACCTCGGCCCCGGGCACTCCACCAGCGGCCTGCTCAAGGTGCTGTCCGTGCTGCACTCACGCCGCGTCGCGGTCACACACGTCCAGTACGTGCAGTGCCCGAACCAGTCGGCGGTGATGATCGTGGAGTGCTCCCCCTCCGTGGCGTCGCTGGAGACGGTGCGCAAGAGCGTCGCGAACGCGGTGCCGGTGGTCAGCGTCAGCATGCACACCGCGCCCACGCGCGACGCCGTCCGGCGGCCGCGGGCACGTCGCGGCCGGTGACCGGACGGGTCAGCTCGCGGAACCGGAGACGCCGCCACCGCGCATGACGTCCCGGGCGGTCAGCGCCACGTGCAGCGACAGGCGCCGCTCGCTCGAATCCAGGTCGACGCCGAGCACCCGCTCGATCAACTGCAACCGCTGGTACAGCGCGGACCGGGACAGCGACATCTCCTCCGCCGCGCGCCGCTTGTTGCGCCCCTCGACCAGGTACGCCTCGAGCAGGGCCACGTGGTTCGTGCCGTGCCGCTCGTCGTACGAGAGCAGCGGGCCCAGCTCGCGCTCGACGAACGTCTGCAGGCGCACGTCGTCGCGCAGCAGGTACAGCAGGCCCCGGAGGCGGACGTCGAGGAGCCGGTAGTAGGGCCGGGGTTCGGCGGTGTGCGCCGTGGCGTCGGCCACCTGCGCCGCCTCGACCAGCGAGCGCCGCGCCAGGTCCAGAGACCTGACCACGGAGCCGGCGGCGACCACGACGTCCGACCCGGCCCGCAGGCCCGCCCGGGTGAGCGCGGTGGACAGCCCGAGCAGCACGGCCTCGTCGGACTCGGCCTCGGCGAGGGCGACGAGCACTGTGACCTCCGCGCCGCCGAGCCCGTCGACGTCACCGGCCAGCGCCGCCAGCCCGCAGTCGCGCACCGCCGCCTCCACCGCGTCCAGCAGATCCCGGCGGCGCGCGTTCATCTCGGCGCCGGGACCCGGGCCCGGCCGGCGCCTGCGCACCACGACCCCGAGCAGCCGCCGCTGCTCCAGCGTCACACCGAGCCCGCGTGCCCGCAGCGCCACGTCCCGGGTCGGCGCGGAGTGGTTGACGATGCTCCACAGCAGGCTGCTGCGCGCCTGCCGTTCGACCGACGAGTCGTCCCGGGCGACGAGCTGGTTCAGCGCGATGGTGGACGCGGCGCGCTCCAGCAGGACGCTCGTCCGGGCCGGCGGCTCCTGGTCGCACAGCAGCACCAGCCGCCCCCACCGGTTGCCCCGGGCCTCCACGCCGGTCACCAGCCAGCCCGAACGCGGCTCGTAGCCGGTGCCGGACGGAACCTCGACCGCGCGGGAACGGGTCTCCCAGCGGTCGAGCAGCTCCTCGGCCGACAGCGGGCCGGTCTCGTACGCCAGCACCTGGTGGGAGAGGTTCTCCAGCACCGCGGGGCGCCGGGACAGCCGGGTTACCTCGCGGAGCACCTGCCGGGGCTCCGCGCCCTCCACCGACAGCTCGGTGAAGATCCGGTGGATCTCGTCCTTCGCGAGCAGGTCGGCCGTCTGCTCCTCGACGATCACCGAGTGGACCACCTCGGTCACCGCCACGAACCGCATCTCCCGCTGGAGCGCGACGAGGGGCAGGTTCCGGCTGCGGGCCTGCTCGACGAGCGCGGCCGGCAGCGTCCCGCCGAACCGGCGGCCCAGCTCGACCACGACCCCGGCCGCGCCGACCGCCGCCAGGCCGTCGATCCACCGGCGCAGCCCGTCGTCGTCCGGCGGCAGGCCGATGCCGGTGGTCAGCACCAGCTCCCCACCGCGGAGCAGGTCGGCGATCTCCGGGATCTCGGCGACGTGCACCCATCGCACCGGAGCGTCCAGACGGTCCCGCCCGGCCATGACACGCGGCCCGGCCTGCTGCAACGCCGGCAGTTCGAGCACGTCACGAACCGTCATCGGCATCAGACCGTCTCCCTCCTCGCTCCGGCGCACAGTATGTGTGCTTCTCCAGGGCGGGAACGACACAGTGCCCATTGCCCGGGCCTGGGGAAGCGCAGATGATCCGGGCATGACCCAGACAGCACCCGGCACCGCGCCCGCTCCCGTTCCGCTGGAGCGGGTGACCCACTGGATCGACGGCAAGCCGTTCGCCGGCGTCACCGAGCGTACGGCCCCAGTCTACGATCCGGCGCTGGGCACGGTCCGGACGGAGGTGCCGCTGGCCTCCGTCGACGAGGTGGACCAGGCCGTCGCCTCCGCCGCCGCCGCGTTCGCCTCCTGGCGGAACTCGTCGCTGACCAAGCGCACCCAGGTGCTGTTCGCGTTCCGGGAGCTGGTGAACCAGCACAAGCAGGAACTGGCCGAGCTGATCACGGCCGAGCACGGCAAGGTCGTCTCGGACGCCCTGGGTGAGGTCACCCGCGGTCTGGAGGTCGTCGAGTTCGCGTGCGGCATCCCGCACCTGCTCAAGGGCGGCCACTCCGAGGGCGTGTCCACGAACGTGGACGTCTACTCCATCCGGCAGCCGGTCGGCGTGTGCGCCGTCATCTCCCCGTTCAACTTCCCGGTGATGGTCCCGATGTGGTTTGTGCCCATCGCCATCGCGGCCGGCAACGCCGTCGTGCTCAAGCCCAGCGAGAAGGACCCGTCCGCGTCGCTGCTCGTCGCCCGGCTCTGGGAGCAGGCCGGCCTGCCCGCCGGCGTGTTCAACGTGGTGCACGGCGACAAGGTGGCAGTCGACCGGCTGCTGGAGCACCCCGAGGTCAAGGCGGTGTCGTTCGTCGGCTCCACCCCGATCGCCCGGTACGTGTACGAGACCGGCACCCGCAACGGCAAGCGCGTACAGGCCCTCGGCGGCGCGAAGAACCACATGGTGGTGCTGCCGGACGCCGACCTCGACCTGGCCGCCGACGCGGCCGTCAACGCCGGGTTCGGCTCGGCCGGCGAGCGGTGCATGGCGATCTCCGCCCTGGTGGTCGTCGAGCCCGTCGCCGACGACCTGGTGTCGCGCATCCGCGAGCGCATCGCCGGCCTGAAGATCGGTGACGGCCGTCGCTCCTGCGACATGGGGCCGCTGGTCACCAGGGAGCACCGCGACCGGGTCGCGTCGTACCTCGACGCGGGCGTCGAGGCCGGCGCCGAGCTGGTGGTGGACGGCCGGCAGGTGCAGGTCGACGGCGACGAGGCCGGGTTCTGGCTCGGGCCGAGCCTGCTGGACCGGGTCGCGCCGGACATGAGCGTCTACACCGACGAGATCTTCGGGCCGGTGCTGTCAGTGGTGCGGGTCGGCAGCTACGACGAGGCGCTCGCGCTGGTGAACTCCAACCCCTACGGCAACGGGACCGCGATCTTCACCAACGACGGCGGCGCGGCCCGCCGGTACCAGAACGAGGTCGAGGTCGGCATGGTCGGCATCAACGTGCCGATCCCGGTGCCGATGGCCTACTACTCGTTCGGCGGCTGGAAGGACAGCCTCTTCGGCGACTCCCACGCCCACGGCGCCGAGGGCGTGCACTTCTTCACCCGCGGCAAGGTCGTCACCTCCCGCTGGCTCGACCCCAGCCACGGCGGGATCAACCTCGGCTTCCCCGAGAACGACTGAGCAGCGGAGAAAGGCCACCATGAGCACCAGCGCACGCCGCACCTACGAACTCGACCGCGCCCACGTCTTCCACTCCTGGTCCGCCCAGTCCCTGCTCGACCCGATGGTGGTCGAGCGCGCCGAGGGCTCGTACTTCTGGGACGGCGACGGGAACCGCTACCTGGACTTCTCCTCCCAGCTCGTCAACACCAACATCGGCCACCAGCACCCGGCGGTGGTCGCGGCGATCCAGGAGCAGGCCGCCAAGCTGTGCACCATCGCGCCGTCGTACGCCAACGACGCCCGCAGCGAGGCGGCCCGGCTGATCGCCGAGCGGACCCCGGCGGGCCTGGAGAAGGTGTTCTTCACCAACGGCGGCGCGGACGCGATCGAGCACGCCGTCCGGATGGCCCGGCTGCACACCGGCCGGCCGAAGGTGCTGTCGCAGTACCGCAGCTACCACGGCGGCACCCAGACCGCGGTGAACCTGACCGGCGACCCGCGTCGCTGGCCCAGCGACAACGGCACCGCCGGGGTCGTGCACTTCTTCGGCCCGTTCCTCTACCGGTCGGAGTTCGGCGCGACGACCGAGGAGGAGGAGAGCCGCCTCGCGCTGCGCCACCTCGAACGGGTCGTGGAGATGGAGGGCCCGTCCACCATCGCCGCGATCGTGCTGGAGACGGTGCCGGGCACCGCCGGCATCATGCCGCCGCCGCCGGGCTTCCTGGCCGGCGTACGCGAGCTGTGTGACAGGCACGGCATCCTCTATATCGCCGACGAGGTGATGGCGGGGTTCGGGCGTACCGGCGCCTGGTTCGCCCTGGACCACTACGGCGTGACGCCCGACCTGATCACCTTCGCCAAGGGCGTGAACTCCGGTTACGTCCCGCTCGGCGGTGTGGTGATCGCCGACCACGTCGCCGACACGTTCGCCACCCGCCCCTACCCCGGCGGGCTGACCTACTCCGGTCACCCGCTGGCCACCGCCGCCGCCGTCGCGACCATCAACGCGATGCGGGACGAGGGCATCGTCGAGAACGCCGCCCGCATCGGCGCGGACGTGCTCGGCCCGGGGCTGCGGGAGATCGCCGAGCGGCACCCGAGCGTCGGTGAGGTACGCGGGCTCGGCGTCTTCTGGGCGCTGGAACTGGTCCGTGACCGCGAGACCCGGGAACCGCTGGCGCCGTACGGGTCGTCGTCACCGGAGATGAACGACGTGCTGGCCGAGTGCAAGCGCAACGGCCTGGTCGTGTTCGCCAACTTCAACCGGATCCACGTGGTGCCGCCGTGCACCGTGTCGGAGACGGAGGCCAAGGCGGGCTTGGCGGTCCTCGACGAGGCGCTGACACTCGCCGACCGGCACACGGTCTAGCCGGACGAACATCACCGCCCGCCGGGTCCACCCCGGCGGGCGGTCCCATATCCGAGATCCGCGAGACGGCCGGCGACCCCGGCGACGCGGAGACCCCGCACCCAGAAGGTGACGAATGACTACCGTAGATCTCGCCGACCCGACGGTCACCAACCCCTTCACCGGCACCATCGACCTTCCGCGCTCCGCCGAGGGCTGGACCCAGCTCGTCACCCCGGACGGACGCCTGCACCCGGACGTCGACGTCGACCGCGACGCCCTCGGCCGCCTCACCCGCGACCTGTACCGGGGGATGCGGCTCGCCCGCCGCCTCGACGACGAGGCGTTCGCGTTGCAGCGACAGGGCGAGCTGGGCCTGTGGCTGCAGTGCCGCGGACAGGAGGCCGCACAGGTCGGCTCCGTCGCGGCGGTACGCGCCGACGACTACGTCTTCCCGAGCTACCGCGAGCACGCGGCGGCCCTGTGGCGCGGCATCGGCCCGGCCGACCTGCTCCGCCAGTGGCGGGGCGTCGCGCACAGCGGCTGGGATCCGGAGCCGTACTCGTTCCACATCTACACGCTGGTCCTGGCGGCCCAGCTGCTGCACGCCACCGGGTACGCCCTCGGCGTGCAGCGCGACGGCAGCGACATGGTCGTCGTGACGTACTTCGGTGACGGCGCGGCCAGCGAGGGCGACGCGAGCGAGGCCATGAACATCGCCGCCGTCAACAACGCGCCGATGGTGTTCTTCTGCCAGAACAACCAGTGGGCCATCTCGACGCCGACGGCCTCGCAGACCCGTACGCCGATCCACCGCCGCGGCGCCGGGTTCGGGCTGCGCAGCGAGTGGGTCGACGGCAACGACGTGCTCGCGGTGTACGCGGTGACGTCAGCGGTGACCGAGCACGCCCGCACCGGCAGCGGCCCCGCGATCGTCGAGGCCACCACGTACCGGATGGGCGGGCACAGCACGTCGGACGACCCGACCCGGTACCGCACCGACGACGAGCTGGAGTCGTGGCGGGCGCGGGACCCGCTGGCCCGGGTCGAGGCGCTGATGCGCGCCGAGGGCTGGAGCGACGAGACGTTCCTCGGCCAGATCCAGGCCGAGGCGGACGAACTCGCCGACCGGACCCGCCGGGAGTGCCTGGCCCTGGCGGCGCCGGACCTGACGGACGCCTTCGCCACCGTGCTGTCCGACGTGCCCCAGCTTCTGCGGGAGGAGCGCGACGCGTTCGTCGCCTACCGCGCCTCCTTCCTCGACTGACGCCCGCCCCGATCGGAGAACTCGTTTCATGCTCACTCTCTGTCAGGCACTGAACAGCGGCCTGCGCCGCGCCATGGAGGACGACGACAAGGTCCTCCTGATGGGCGAGGACGTCGGCCGCCTCGGCGGCGTCTTCCGGGTCACCGACGGCCTCCAGAAGGACTTCGGCGAAGCCCGGGTGGTGGACACGACCCTCGCCGAGTCCGGGATCATCGGCACCGCCATCGGCCTGGCGCTGCGCGGGTACCGCCCGGTCTGCGAGATCCAGTTCGACGGCTTCGTCTACCCCGCGTTCAACCAGATCGTCTCGCAGCTGGCCAAGATGCGGGCCCGCACCGGTGGCCGTACCGCCCTTCCGGTGGTGGTGCGCATCCCGGTGGGTGGCGGCATCGGCGCGGTGGAGCACCACAGCGAGTCGAACGAGGCGTACTTCGCGCACACCGCCGGGCTGCGCGTCGTCTACTGCGCCAGTCCGGACGACGCGCACTGGATGATCCGGCAGGCCGTCGCCGGTGACGACCCGGTGATCTTCTACGAGCCGAAGCGCCGCTACTGGGTCAAGGGCGAGGTGACGCCCGAGAACGCCGGGCCGCCGCTGCCGCTGGACCGCGCCCGGGTCGTGCGCCCCGGCGCCGACGTGACGCTGCTGACGTACGGCGGCACCGTCGCCACCTGCGTCGCCGCCGCCGAGGCCGCCGCACAGGAGGGACGTGACATCGAGGTGATCGACCTGCGGTCCATCTCCCCGCTCGACGTGGCCACGGTCGAGGAGTCCGTCCGCCGTACCGGGCGGGCGGTGGTGGTCCACGAGGCCCCCACGTTCGCCGGATTCGGCGCCGAGGTCGTCGCGCAGGTGACGAGCCGGTGCTTCTACTCGCTGGAGGCGCCGGTCGAGCGGGTCGGCGGCTTCAACCTGCCGTACCCGCCGGCCAAGGTCGAGGAGGAGTACCTGCCCGACCTGGACCGGATCCTCGACGCCGTCGACCGCGTCCTCGCCGCCTGAAGGGAGAGGTGTCAATGACAGTTCAGCAGTTCCGCCTGCCCGACGTCGGCGAAGGACTCACCGAGGCCGAGATCGTCACCTGGCGGGTCGCGCCGGGCGACACGGTGCGCCTCAACGACATCCTGGTGGACATCGAGACCGCCAAGGCCGTCGTCGAGCTGCCCAGCCCGTACGCCGGTGTGGTGGACCGCCTCCTCGCCGAGGAGGGCCAGACCGTCGACGTCGGCTCGCCGATCATCGCGATCCGGGCGGCGGGCGACGGCCCGGCGGCGCCCGCCGACGGGCCCGCCGCCGCGCCGCCGACCGCGGACGAACCGGCCGCCGAGGAACCGGCGGCGGAGCGGACCGCGGTGCTCGTGGGCTACGGCGTGTCCGCGCAGGCGCGGACCCGCCGGCCACGCCGCGCCACGCCGTCGGTCCGCCCGGCCGAGCCGGTCCGCGGGCCGCACACGTCCCGACCGCCGGTGCTCACCAAGCCTCCGCTGCGCAAGCTCGCGAAGGACCTCGGTGTGGAGCTGGCCGACGTCCGCGGCAGCGGTCCCGGCGGTCTCATCACGCGCCAGGACCTGCTCGACCACACCGCCCGGCCCGCGCCCGGGGCCACCGAGGCGGTACGGCGGGACGAGCGCCTGCCCGTACGCGGGGTGCGCAAGGCGACGGCGGCCGCCATGGTCGCCAGCGCGTTCACCGCGCCACACGTCACGGAGTTCCTCACCGTCGACATGACCGGCACCGTCGAGTTCGTGGACCGGCTGAAGCAGGACCCGGCCTTCCAGGGCGTGAAGGTCAGCCCGCTGCTCGTGGCGTCGCTGGCGGTGCTGGACGCGATCCGCCGGTACCCCGACGTCAACGCCCGGTGGGACGAGGAGAACCAGGAGATCGTCCGGTTCGCCGACGTCAACCTCGGCATCGCCGCCGCGACGCCGCGCGGCCTGCTGGTGCCGAACATCAAGGCCGCGCACAACCTGGGGGTACGGGACCTCGCGGTCGCGCTGAACGAGCTGGCGGGCACCGCGCGGGAGGGCCGTACCCGTCCCGCCGACCTGTCCGGCGGCACCATCACCATCACCAACATCGGTGTGTTCGGGGTGGACGCCGGCACGCCGATCCTCAACCCCGGTGAGGCGGCGATCCTCTGCCTCGGCGCGCTGCGCCGCATGCCGTGGGTCGTCGACGAGCAGGTCGTTCCCCGGTGGACGGTGCAGTTGTCGCTGTCCTTCGACCACCGGCTCGTGGACGGGGAACTGGGCAGCCGGGTACTCGCCCACGTCGGGCGGTTCCTGGAGGACCCGCTGTGGGGCCTGGCCCTGCGCTGAGGCCCCGGCAGACGGACGGCGCGTGGACGGACAACGAGGTCCGTCCACGCGCCGTCGCCGTACGCGCCGAGCGCGTCAGTCCACTACTTCGAACCCCACTCCGGCCGACGGCCGCGGCGCGACGTCGTCCGCCGCCGCGATGGGCTCGCCGATCTCCTCGGACGCGGCGAGCCGGAACCGCACGTACTCCAGCTCACCGGAGAACTCGTGCCGGGCCGGGTAGCTCGGCGACACCGGCGAGTGGATGCTGCGCCCGATGTCCATGCCCGCGAACCCGTGGAAGAACGGCAGCAGTCGCGGGAACAGCGCCTCGCCCGCCGCCTCGCCGTCCACGTACAGGCGGCCGGCGCCCTGGCAGTCGGCGGTCTTCGTCAGCTCGAACGTCAGCTCCACCGGCCCGAGCGGCAGCTCGCCCTCGGACCGCAGCACGTGGTGGTCGCCGAGATAGTTGTACTCGTACACCAGGTGGTTGTCCTTGATGTGCAGCACGTAGCCGCCGCTGACGTTGCCGAGCGCCACGATCACGCCGCCCTGCGCGGCGTCGGTGCGGCTCAGCCGCGCGGTGATGGCGTGCGAGCGGTTCATCGTCGGCGGCGCCGCCGCGCCGGAGACCGTCGGCACGCCCGCCAGGTAGGTGAAGACCAGCCGGTCCCGCACCGACCCGGGACGTGGCACCCGGGCCCGGATCGCGAATCCCCTGTCGTCCAGCGGCAGCACGTCGTAGCGGGCCGCCTCGATCCAGAACTCCTCGACGAGACGCCGCAGCACCTCCGGGTACTCGGCGGCGAGGTCCCGGCTCTCGGTCGGGTCCTCGTCGATCCGGTACAGCTCCCAGCGGTCCTCGTCCCACGAGGTGCCGCGCTCGTGGAACGCGACAGCCTTCCAGCCCTGGTGGTAGATGCCGCGGTGGCCGAACATCTCGAAGTACTGGCGGTCCCGCGACGGCGGCGCCGCCGGGTCGCGCAGCCCGTCGCGGAAGCTGCGGCCGTGCAGCGGCATCTGCGGTACGCCCCGGCGCACCGCGGGTGGCTGCACCCCGACGAGGTCGAGCACCGTCGCGGTGACGTCGATGCTGTGCTGGAACTGCGTCCGCACCTGCCCGCCGGGCACGTCACCGGCCGGCCAGCTCAGCACGAACGGCACCCGGACCCCGCCCTCGTGGGTGTGCTGCTTGTAGCGGCGGAACGGGGTGTTGCTGACCTGCGCCCAGCCCAGCGGATAGTTGCTCTGCGCCCGCGGGCCGCCGATCTCGTCGATCCGGTCCAGGCTGTCCTGGAGGTTCTCCGGCACCCGGTTCTGGAAGGCGGTGGGATTGAGCGTGCCGAGCGGCGTGCCCTCGGGGCTCGCCCCGTTGTCCGACATGACCACGAAGATCGTGTTGTCCAGGCGGCCGATCCGCTCCAGGAAGTCGACCAGGCGCCCGAGCTGGGCGTCGGTGTGGTCGACCATCGCCGCGTACGCCTCCTGCATGCGGGCGAACAGGCGCCGCTGCTCCGGCGGCACGTCGTCCCACGGCACGACGCCGGGGTTGTGCGGCGGCAGCGGCGCGTCCGGCGGGATGATGCCCAGCCCGATCTGCCGCCGGTGCCGGTCCGCGCGGACGACGTCCCAGCCCCTGTCGTAGCGGCCCCGGTACTTCGCCAGGTACTCCGGCGGCGCCTGGTGCGGCGCGTGCGCGGCGGCGTACGCCAGATAGAGGAAGAACGGCTTCTCCGGCGTGAACGACGTCTGGTCCCGGACGAACCCGATGGCCCGGTCGGTCAGGTCCTCGGTGAGGTGGTAGCCCTCCTCCGGGGTGGCCGGCGGGTCAACCTGGTGGTTGTCGTGGACCAGCTCCGGATAGAAGTTGTCGGTCTCGGCCTCCAGGAAGCCGTAGTACCGCTCGAAGCCGCGGCCCAGCGGCCACTGGTCGTACGGCCCGGACGGCGTGGTGTGCTCCAGCGGCGCGACGTGCCACTTGCCGACCGCCATGGTGTTGAAGCCGGCGTCGGCGAGCATCTCCGCGACGGTGGCGGCGGCGTGCGTGATCCGGCCCCGCCCGCTGGGGAAGCCGCTGTCGAAGTTGGACAGCATGCGCATGCCGACGCTGTGGTGGTTGCGGCCGGTGAGCACGCTGGCCCGGGTCGGCGAGCACAGCGGCGAGGTGTGGAAGTTGGTGTACCGCAGCCCGGACGCGGCCAGCCGGTCGATCGTCGGAGTGTCGATCTCGGCGCCGAAGCAGCCGAAGTCGGCGAACCCGACGTCGTCCAGCAGCACGTACACCACGTTCGGGGTGCCCGGGGCGGCCGACGGCGGCGCGCTCCAGTGCTCCGTCGACTCGTGGTAGGTGCGCCCGATCGTGCCCTCGTACGGGGGGTCCGCCAGCGAACTGGTCACGGTGCGCCTCAGCCGGCCGTCGTGCCGCCGTCGAGGACGAGCGTGTGGCCCGTCACCATCCGCGCCTCGTCGCTGGCGAGGAACACCACCGCGTCGGCGGAGTCGCGCGGCGTCGCCATGCGGCCCAGCGGGATCGACGCGCGGAAGTTCTCCCGGGCGCTGTCCGGCACGTCGCCCATGCCGCCCAGGAACGCCGAGAGCATCGGCGTCTCGGTCGCCGCCGGGGCGATCGCGTTGACCCGGATGCCGTGCGGCGCCAGTTCCAGCGCCAGCGCCTTCATCAGGCCGATGACGCCGTGCTTGGCGGCGGTGTACGGCGCGTACCGGGGGCGGGCGATGACGGCCTGCAGGGACGCGGTGAACACGATCGAGCCGCCGCCGGCCTCGATCAGCGCGGGCGCGGCGGCCTGCGCGGTCCAGAACGCGCCCTTGAGGTTGACGTCGATCACGCGGTCCAGCGTCGCCTGGTCCACCTCGTCGACCGGGCCGGTGAACGGCGTACCGGCGTTGGCGTGCATGAGGTCTAGCCGCCCGAACCGCTCGACGGCGGTCTCGACGGCGGCGCGGCAGTCCTCGGCCCGGGTGACGTCGCAGGCCACGCCGACGACGGCGGACCCGAAGCCGGCGGCCGCCTCGGCGGCGCGGTCGCCGTCGAGGTCGGCGATGACGACGCGCGCGCCCTCCTCGACGAGCCGGCCGACGGTGGCCAGTCCGATGCCGCTGGCGCCTCCGGTGACGACGGCGACGCGGTCAACCAACCTCATGTGCTGCTCCTGTTGAATCGGTCCAGGAGGTCGCCGCTCAGGGTGGGCACCGCGGACAGCAGCCTCTGGGTGTAGGGGTGCTGGGGGTCGGAGTAGATCGATTCGGTGTCACCCGTCTCGACGATCCGGCCCTGGTTCATCACCGCGATCCGGTCGCAGAGATACCGGACCACGGACAGGTCGTGGGAGACCAGGATCAGGGTCAGCTTGAACTGCTCGGCCAGGTCGGTGAGCAGGTTGAGGATCTGCGCGCGCACCGAGACGTCGAGCGCGCTGACCGGCTCGTCGCCCACGATGACCTTCGGCCCCGCCGCGAGGGCGCGGGCGATCGCGATGCGCTGCCGCTGGCCGCCGGAGAACTGGTGCGGGTAGCGGGTCACCGCCTCCTCGGGCAGGCCGACGGAGTGCATCAGCTCGGCCACGCGGGCCCGGTGGTCGCCCGGCAGGCGCAGCGCGCGCATCGGCTCCGCGATGATGTCCGCGACGGGCATCCGCGGGTTCAGCGACGACATCGGGTCCTGGAGCACCATCTGCACGTCGCGCCGCAGGAACGCGAGCCGTCGCTCCGGTACGCCGCTGATGCGCTGGCCGTTGTAGAACGCGGTGCCCGACGTCGGCTGGTCGAGGGCCATGAGGATGCGCGACAGCGTGGACTTGCCGGAGCCGCTCTCCCCCACGATCCCGAACGCCTCGCCCTCGTGGACCTGCACGCTCACGCCGTCCAGCGCGCGAATCGGCTGCCCGGGCGTCCGCAGGGACCGCCGGGGCGACCGGTACTCGCGCACCACGTCGACGGCTTCCAGCAACGGGGTGGTGGTCATGCGCTGGCCTTCCCGCTTCCTAGGGGCTGGTCGCTCTCGATCGGGTGGTGGCACGCGGCCCGCTGGGTGCTACCGGGCGGCGCCGTCAGCAGCGGCACGGTGCGGCAGACGTCGTCGGCGCGCGGGCAGCGGTTGCGGTACACGCAGCCGTTCGGGAAGGACCCGAGCGACGGGACCCGGCCCGGGATGGTCGACAGCCGGCCGGTGCCGTCGGTGCTCTCCAGCACGGTGGACGCCCGCAGGCCCGCCGTGTACGGGTGCCGTGGCGAGTCGAAGACGGTGGCCACGTCGCCGTGCTCGACGATCGAGCCGCCGTACATGACGAGCAGTTCCTGGCAGATGCTGGCGACCACCGGCAGGTCGTGCGTGATCAGCAGCAGGGACGCGCCCTCCTCCCGCACCAGCGTGTCCATCAGCCGCAGCATCTCCGCCTGCACCGTGACGTCGAGCGCGGTGGTCGGCTCGTCCGCGACCAGCACGGCCGGGTCGCACGCCAGCGCGATGGCCAGCACGACGCGCTGGCGCTGGCCCCCGGAGAGCTGGTGCGGGTACTTGCGCGCGGTGCGGTCGGGCTCGGGCAGCTGGACCCGTTCGAGCAGTTCGACGGCGCGGGCGGAGGCCGCCGCGCGGTTCATGCCCTTGTGCAGCCGCAGCGACTCGGCGACCTGGTTGCCGACCCGCATCAGCGGGTTCAGCGCCGTCATCGGCTCCTGGAACACCATGGCGATGTCGTTGCCGCGGACCGCGCACATCTGCTTGTCGGACAGGTCGAGCAGGTTCCGGCCGTTGAGCAGCACCCGCCCGGACGCCGTCACGCCGTGCGGCAGCAGGCCCATCAGGGCGAGCGCGGTCAGCGACTTGCCGCAGCCGGACTCGCCGATGAGCCCCATCCGGCGTCCCCGCCCGATCTCGAACGAGACGCCCTTGACGGCCTGGATGTCGTGGACCTTGACGACGAGGTCCTCCACCACGAGCCCGCTCACGCCGGTCACCGTCCTCTCAGCCGCGGGTCGAGGGCGTCGCGCAGCCCGTCGCCCATGAGGTTGAAACCGAGCACCGACAGGGCGATGGCCAGACCGGGCCAGACGGCGAGCATCGGCTGCACGACGAAGTAGTTCTGGGCCTCCTGGAGCATCCGGCCCCAGGTGGGGGTCGGCGGCGGCGTGCCGTACCCGAGGTAGGACAGCGCCGCCTCGGCGAGCACCGCGTGCGCGAACGACACCGACGCCTGGACGATCAGCAGGGCCGCGATGTTGGGCAGCACGTACCGCACCATGAGCACCACGCCCCGGCGGCCGTAGCTGCGCGCGGCCAGCACGAAGTCGCTCTGCAGCACCTGCATCGCGCCGGCCCGGGTGAGGCGGCCGAACACCGGGACGTTGGCGACGCCGATCGCGATCATGCCGGTGAGCGTGGAGGCGCCGAAGCCGGCCGCCAGGATGATCGCCAGCAGGATGGCCGGGAAGGCGAAGACGATGTCCAGCGCCCGCATCACCGGCTCGCTGAGCCAGCGGTGCCCGGTGGCGGCGAGCAGACCCAGCGGTACGCCGACCGCCGCGGCGATCGCGACGGCGACCACACCGACGAACAGTGTGGTCCGCGCGCCGACGAGGATCTGGCTGACGATGTCCCGGCCGAAGTGGTCGGTGCCGAGCCAGTGCTCGCCGCCCGGGGAGAGCAGCGTCTGCGACGGGTCGACCCGGGTCGGGTCGTACGGCGTCCAGAGGAACGACACCAGCGCGGTGAGGACGACCAGGCCCACCAGGCCGGCGCCGATCACCAGCGTGAGGTTCCAGCGGCGGCGCGGCTTGACGGGGCCGGCCGCGACGACGTCGGCGGTGGCGTCCGGTGGGGCGTCGGCGACTGATGTCATGCCTTGCTCCTCAGCCTGGGGTCGACCGCGTGGTAGACCACGTCGACGACGAAGTTGATCAGAAGCACCGCGGCCGTCAGCACCATCACTGTGCCCTGCACCTTCAGCAGGTCGCGGTTGCCGACGTCCTGCAGCAGCATCCGGCCGAGGCCGGGCAGGCCGAAGACGTTCTCGATCACGACGGTGCCGATGAGCAGCGTCGCCAGTTGCAGACCGAGGACGGTGATGACCGGGATGGCCGCGTTGCGCAGCGCGTGCCGGGTCAGCGCCTGCGTGCGGCTCAGACCCTTGGCCCGCGCGGTCTGGATGAAGTCCTCCTGCATGACCTCGACCACCGCGGACCGGACGTAGCGCATCAGGATCGCGCCCTGCGCCACGCCGAGGACCAGCGCCGGCATCAGCAGGGCCCGCACGGCGCCGCCGAAGTCGTCCCACCCGGTGAACCCGCCGGCGGGCAGCCACTGCAGCTTCACCGCGAACACGGTGATGAGCAGGATGCCGAGCCAGAACGACGGAACGGCGATGCCGACCTGGCTCAGCGCCGACAGCGCCGTACCGATCGCGGTGCGGCTCTTCACCGCGGCGAGGATGCCCAGCGGTACGGCGATGAGCAGCGCCAGCGTCATCCCGGCCAGGATGAGCGGCACTGTCACGCCGAGCTTGTCGGAGATCTCCGAGCCGACCGAAACCCCGCTGAGCGGCGAGATCCCGAAGTCACCGCGGATCAGGCCGCCGGCCCACTCCAGGTACCGCTCGCTGAACGGCCGGTTCGTCCCGAACTGCTCCCGCAGCGCCTCCAGCGCCTCCGGCGTGGCGTTCACGCCGAGCATCGCCTGCGCCTGGTCGCCCGGCAGCAGCGACAGCATCGTGAAGACGAGGATCGACGCGGCGAACAGCGATACCGCGAGGATGGCCAGCCGCCGGACGAAGTAGATCACCATGCGTGTGTGCTCCCACTCCGAGTCATGGCCTGATCATCACCATCTTGGTCACGGTCAGCTCCTCCATGGCGAAGCGCGGTCCCTCCCGGCCGATGCCGGAGTCCTTGACGCCGCCGTACGGCATGTTGTCGGCGCGGAAGCCGGGCACCTCGTTGACGAGCACGCCACCCACGTCGAGGCGGCGCACGACGTCGAGGGCCACCGCCAGGTCGCGGGTGAAGACGGCCGCCTGGAGCCCGTAGCGGGACCGGTTGACCAGCTCGACGGCCGCGTCCATGTCCGGCACCGACCTGACGCACACCACCGGCCCGAAGATCTCCTCCGCCCAGCACTCGGCGTCCTCGGGGACGTCGACGAGCACTGTCGGTTGCAGCACCCGGCCCTGCGCCGTACCGCCGGCCAGGCAGCGCGCGCCGCCGGCGACCGCGCGGTCCACCCACGAGTGGACCCGCTCGGTGGACGCCTCGTCCACCAGGGCGGACACGCGGGTGTCGGCGGACCGGGGATCGCCGGTCGTGACCGTCTCCAGCAGCGGCTGGAGGCGTTCCAGCAGCGCCTCGCGGACCGGCTCCTCGACGATCACCCGCTGGACGCTGATGCACGCCTGGCCGGAGGCGTAGAACCCGCCGCGTACGACCGCTTCCGCGGCCCGGTCGAGGTCGGCGTCGCGGCCGACGACGAGCGCCGCGTTGGACCCGAGTTCCAGCAGCACCTTGCGCGGGGCCGCGGCGCGGGCGATCTGGTGGCCGACCTGCGCGGACCCGGTGAACGACACGGCGGCGACGCGCGGGTGGGTGGTCAGGAGCTTGCCGACCTCGACGCCGCCGGTGACGAGCTGCACGCCGGCGGCCGGGCAGCCCGCCTGGCGGAACAGGTCGATCAGCACCAGCGTGGCCAGCGGCGTGTTCGGCGCCGGCTTGACGATCACCGGGCAGCCCGCCGCCACCGACGGCGCGACCTTGTGCGCGGCCAGCAGCAGCGGGTAGTTGAACCCGGTGATGCCGACGACGACACCCACCGGGCGGCGTACCCAGAAGCCGAGCATGCCCTCGCCGGCCGGCTGCATGTCCAGCGCCACCGTCTCGCCGGTGAGGTGCCCCACCTCCTCGGCCGCCGTCTCCAGCGTGACGAGCGTGCGGGCGACCTCGACCCGGCAGTCGACAAGCGGCTTGCCGGTCTCCAGGACGAGCAGTTCGGCGAGGTCGTCGGCGCGGGCGCGGATCTCGGCGGCGACGGTCGTCAGGATGGCGCGCCGCCGGTGGCCGGGCAGGCCGGCCATCTCCGCGGCGACCTCGTGCGCGGCCTCGACCGCAGCTTCCGCGTCGGCGGGGTCACCCCAGGGCGCCTGGGTCACGGTGCTGCCGTCGTACGGGAAACGCACCGGCGCGGTCTGCGCGGTGGTGGCCCAGCCGGCGCCGATCGGCAGTCCGGCGGGCAGCGCGGCCAGCAGCTCCTGCGCGGTCACGACGCCTCACCCGCCCGCGCGCCGGTGGCGCCGGTCAGGAAGGCCAGCGCCGCCTCGGCGTAGACCTTGGTCTTGCGGACGATGTCGTCGACCTCGACGTACTCGTCGGGCTGGTGGGCGATCCACTTCGGGCCGGGGCCGTACACCACGTTCGGGATGCCGCTGTCGCGCCACAGGATGGTGCCGTCGGTCGCGCCGGGCACGCCGCCGAAGACCGGCGCGGTACCGGTGACGGCGCGGTGCGCGTCGGCCACGGCGAGCGAGATCGGGTGGTCCTCCGGGGTGACCGCGCACGGCCGGTCGTCGACCACCTCGACGGCGAAGCTGACACCGTGCCGGGCGCCGATCGCGTCGGCGTCGGAGCGGACACGCGCGGCGAGGGCGGCGTGGTCGACGCCGGGGACGGTCCGGCAGTCCACGCCGAGGACGGCGCGGCCGGGGATGACGTTGAGCTGGTCGGCGGAGCCGGCGTCCAGCACGGTGGGGGTCAGGAACGTCAGGCCGAGGTGCTCGTGCTCACCCGGGTCGGCCTGGAGCTCCTTCTGGAACCGGCCGAGCGCGGCGACCAGCTCGGCCACGGCGGGGACGGGGTTGCGGCCGTGCTGCGGCATCGCGCCGTGCGCCATCTTGCCGGTGCAGGTGACCAGCAGGCGGACCGCGCCCTTGGCGACCGCGCAGATCTCCTCCGCCTCCGGCTCGCAGATGATCGCGGCGTCCACCTCGCGGGCCAGCGCGGTGGTGGTGAAGTGCTTCGCGCCGAGCATCTGGCCCTCCTCGTCCACCAGGGCCGCCACCACGATCCGGCCCGGGAACGGCCCGGCCAGCTCGACGGCGCGGGCCGCGTGGATCATCGCGGCGACACCGGCCTTCATGTCGGCGGAGCCGCGACCGTACAGCCGCCCGTCGACGATGTCGCCGCCGAACGGGTCGACCGTCCACTCCTCGGGAGAGCCCTCGGTGACGACGTCGGTGTGCCCCTCGAACATCAGCGTCGGGCCGGGCAGGCCGCCGTCCACCACCGCGACGACGTTGGGCCGCCCGGGGACGACCTCGGTGACCTCCGGCCGCCAGCCGAAGCCCCGCATGATCTCCGCGACGAGCTCCGCCACGGGCTGCTCGCTACGCCCCTGCGCGGCGTCCCAGGTCGAGGGGATGCGGACCAGGTCCTGGGTGAGCGACACGACGGCTTGCTCGTCCACGAGATGGCCGGCGCGGAGGGAGGCATGGGTGTCCGACGTCATGGCGTCGGAGGTTACGAACTCCGACCCCGGAGGGGAACGTCCAGTTTCCGGGCCGGTGGGGGTACCAGTCGTGGCCGGACCTGGTCTTCTACGGCCGCGGCGACCCGCCGGACCCCCTCGTCGATCCGGTCCAGCGGCATCACCTGGTACCCCAGCCGCAGGTGGTGACGCGGGGTGGGGCGGGTCGTCCAGTACGGCGCGCCGGGGTCGAGCAGGACGCCCTGGCGGCGCAGGTCGACGGCGAGCTGCCCGGCGTCCAGCCCCGGCGGGCCGGTGATCCACCGGGCCAGGCCGCCGCGCGGCACCGGCTGCGGCCCCCAGCGCACGTGCCGCTCGATCGCGCCCGCCATCTCCTCGTACAGCCCCTGGTAGTGGGCGCGGATGCGGCGCACGTGGCGGGCGAGGTCCCGGCTGGCGATCATCCGGGCGAGGGCGCGTTGCATGGGCCCGGGCGGGTGGCGCAGCACGTAGCGGGAGCGGGCCCGCATGGCCTCCACCAGCGCCGGGGACGCCACCACGTAGCCGAGCCGCAGGCCCGGCGCCAGCAGCTTGCTGAAGCTGCCGAGGTAGACGACGCGGTCCTCGTCGTCCAGCGCCCGCACCGCCACCGCGGGCATCCCCCGGAACGTCATCTCCGGGTCGTAGTCGTCCTCGATCACCACGGCGTCCGCCGCGCCGGCCCGGCGCAGCAGCTCCTCACGCCGCGACGCCGACATCGTCGCGCCGGTCGGGTACTGGTGGCTCGGCGTGACGTACACCAGCTCCGCGCCGTGCAGGTCGGCCGGCAGGTCCTCCACGACGAGGCCGTCCTCATCCACCCGGCCGGGCACCACGTCGGCGCCCGCCATCTGCATGATCGTCCGCGCGTCGGGGTAGCCCGGGTCCTCCACCAGCACGACGCTGCCCGGCCGGACCAGGACGCTCGCCAGCAGGTGCAGCGCGTGCGTCGAGCCCAGCGTGATCATCACCTGGTTCGGCTCGGCCGAGATGCCACGCGAGGGCAGCACGTGCTCACAGAGCTGGCGGACGAGCTGCGGGTCGTCGGCCTGGCCGGCGTCCCCGATCACCCGGGACAACCCGTCCTGCCGCAGCGCCTCACGCTGCGCCCGTTCCCACGCGCCGGTGGGGAACATGCCGGGGTCCGGCTGGCCGACGACGAACGGGAACGGCGCCCGCGACCACGCCGGGTCCCGGTGCACGGGGGTGGGCGGCGGCTCGGGCAGCCGCGACTCCCAGTCGATGGGCCGCATCGGGGAGCGGGAGGCCCGTCGCGCGGCCCGCATCCGGACCACCGCCTCGGAGGAGACGTAGAGGCCGCGCCGGGGGACGGTCGCGATCAGGCCCTGCTCCATGAGGCGGTCGTACGCGGTCAGGACCGTGTTCCGGGAGACGCCCAGCGCCTCGGCCAGACGGCGGGTGCTCGGCAGCGGGCCGTCGTCGTACTGCCCGGCGAGGATGGCGTCCTCAAGCCCCGTGATGATCTGCTCGTAGAGCGGAACCGTGCTCTGCGGGTTGACCGGCAGCAGGAAATCCGCCATTTCGACCTCCCCACCTCTCGCGGGGATCTCGCCTCGTCCCGTCGTCGCACTCCTGTGCACATCATTCGCGTCCCGCTGGTACCAGCCTAGCCGGAGACCTGGACCTGTTGCGGAGGGCCCGATCCCGCCAGTCTTGGCCGGGCGATGGCAGGTGACGGTCTCCTGCACGCGGACAGGGGTGGACTAATGAGCGCCCAGCGAATCGCGCTGGTGCCCGGCGACGGCATCGGACCGGAGGTCACCGCGCAGGCGGTCAAGGCGTGCGACGCCGCCGCCCAACGGTTCGGGATCGACCTGGTGTGGGAAGACTACGAACTCGGCGCGGACTACTGGCGGATCACCGGCCAGGTCGTGCCGCCGGACGTGGAGCGGGAGCTGGCCAAGGCGGACGCCATTCTCTTCGGCGCCGTCGGCGACCCGTCGGTGCCACCCGGCGTGCTCGAACGCGGCCTGGTCATCCACCTGCGGACCGCCTTCGACCAGTACGTCAACCTGCGGCCGGTCAAGTTGCTGCCCGGCGTGCCCTCGCCCATCGGCGGGCTGCGTCCCGAGCAGTGCGACCTGGTGATCCTGCGGGAGAACACCGAGGGCGCCTACGTCGGCGCCGGCGGCTTCATCCACCGGGGCAGCCCGGACGAGATCGCCACCCAGGAGTCGGTCAACACGCGCAAGGGGGTCGAACGCCTCATCCGGCACGGTTTCCGGCTGGCGCTGACCCGCCGCAAGCACGTGACCCTGGTGCACAAGGCGAACATCCTCACGTTCGCCGGCGACCTGTGGCAGCGGACCTTCGAGGAGGTCGCGGCGGAGTACCCGGAGATCGCGGTGGATTACGTGCACGTCGACGCGATGTGCCTCTACCTGGTCACCCAGCCGGAGCGGTTCGACGTGGTGGTCACCGACAACCTGTTCGGCGACATCATCACCGACCTCGGCGCGGCCGTGCAGGGCGGTCTCGGCCTGGCCGCGAGCGGCAACCTCAACCCGACCGGGTCGGCGCCGAGCATGTTCGAGCCGGTGCACGGCTCCGCGCCCGACATCGCGGGCCGGGGCTGGGCCAACCCCGCCGGCTCGATCCTCAGCGCCGCGCTGATGCTGGAGCACCTGGGCCACCCGGAGGCCGCGCGCAGCCTGGAGGACGGGGTGAAGGCGGTGCTGCCGCGCCTGGGCGCCATGCGCGGGCCGGAGATGGGCATGTCGACGGAGGACTTCGGGGACGCCGTCGCCGCCGCCATCAGCGAGGACGCGTACCAGGCGGACGCCCTGCGGGCGTAACGCGGATGTGAGCACCGAATCGGCTGGACCGGACGACGGCGGGGATCTCACCCCGCCGTCGCCGTGTTGCGCGCCGAAACGCCCGCCCGCCGCCGCCGGCAACGGCGCGCCGCCGGGTGCGAGCGCCGTCCGTTCGGGGGGTACGGACGACCTCATCGCGCTGCCCGGCGGCGACTTCCTCATGGGCACCGACGATCCGGAGGGCTTCCCGGAGGACCTGGAGGGGCCGGTCCGCCCGGTGACGGTGGCCCCGTTCGAGATCGCCGCGACGCCGGTGACGAACCGGCAGTTCGCCCGCTTCGTCGAGTCGACCGGCTACCGCACCGACGCGGAACGGTACGGCTGGTCCTTCGTCTTCCACCTGCTGCTGGCGCCGTCGGCACGCCCGTACGTGCTCGACGCCGCGGTGCCGGGGGCGCCCTGGTGGCTGGCGGTCGAGGGCGCGCACTGGGCGGCCCCGGACGGGCCCGGCTCGGGCCTGTCGGGACGCGAGCGGCATCCGGTCGTCCACGTCTCCCATCGGGACGCCGAGGCGTACTGCGCATGGTCCGGGACGCGGCTGCCGGCCGAGGCCGAATGGGAGTACGCGGCACGCGGCGGGCTGTCCCAGGCGCGCTTCGCCTGGGGCGACGAGCTGACTCCGGACGGGCGCCACCGGTGCAACATCTGGCAGGGCGCCTTCCCCGCTGTCAACACCGCGGACGACGGATTCGTGGGCACCTCACCGGTGACCGCGTTTCCGCCGAACGGCTACGGCTTGTACGACGTCGCGGGCAACGTTTGGGAACTCACGGCCGAACCCTGGCGCGACCGCCGAGGACACATCTCACCAGGTGAGAGCGTCATCCGGGGCGGTTCGTACCTCTGCCACGACTCTTATTGCAACCGTTACCGCGTAGCCGCACGGAGTCGGACCACCGTTGACTCCTCAAGTGGCAACACCGGATTCCGGGTGGCACGGTAGTCAGACGCCGATTGGTACCTGCCGACCCCGCTGAACTGGCCCTTTTGCATCGCGTAGCACGCTCCTAGTGTCCCGCCTCACAGGCTACGAGCGCCCTTGGCGTTCTTCGCGATGGGACACACGAATGAATCGGCTGAAGATAACGCTGCCCGCCGTGCTGCTCGCCACGGCGCTGGCTCTGACCGCGTGCAGTAGCGATGGTGACTCCGAGACCACGACCGGCGGTGGCGGCTCCGGCAACGGTACGGTCACCCTCGGTGCCTACCTCGAGCCGGTGAGCCTCGACCTGACCGCCGAGGCCGGCGCCGCGATCCCGCAGGTCCTGCTCTACAACGTGTACGAGGGCCTGGTGCGCCAGAACGCGGACACCGGTGAGGTGGAGCCGCTGCTGGCCAGCGAATGGAAGATGTCCGACGACGGCACCAAGTACACGTTCAAGCTCCGCGACGGCGTGACGTTCCACGACGGCCAGAAGCTCACCGCGCAGGACGTGATGTGGAGCTTCAAGCGGGTGACCGCGGAGGGCTCGACGAACCCGTTCAAGTCGCAGATGACGGTCGTGAAGACCGTCGAGGCGCCGGACGCTTCCACGGTGGAGGTGACGCTGTCGCGGCCGAGCCAGAGCTGGCTGTTCGACGTCGCCGGCCGCGTCGGCGTGGTGCTCAAGGAGAACGCCACCGACCTCGGCACGAAGCCGAACGGCACCGGCCCGTTCAAGTTCGACAAGTGGAACCGGGGCGACAGCATCACCCTGGTGCGCAACGACGGCTACTGGGGTGACAAGGCGAAGGTCGGCACCGCCGTCTTCCGGTACATCACCGACGCCAACGCGCTGAACAACGCGATGCTCTCCGGTCAGCTCGACATCGTGGCGAACATCCAGGCGCCGCAGCTGCTCGAGGTGTTCAAGGGCAACAAGCAGTTCGAGGTGGTCGAGGGCAAGACGACCGGTGAGGTCGTCCTGGCGATGAACAACGGCAAGGGCCCGCTGGCCGACGTCCGGGTGCGCCAGGCCATCCGCCACGCGATCGACCACGACGCGCTCATCAAGACCGTCTGGTCCGGGTACGGGACGAAGATCGGCAGCATGGTGCCGCCGAGCGACCCGTGGTACGAGGACCGCACCGGCGACTTCCCGCACGACCCCGCCAAGGCCAAGCAGCTGCTCGCCGACGCCGGTCACGCCAACGGGCTCACCCTGACCATGGACGTCCCGCCGCCCGGCTACGCCCGCGCGTCGGCGCAGTTCGTCGCCTCGCAGCTCGCCGAGGTCGGCATCAAGGTGACCCAGAACAACGTCGAGATGCCGCAGTGGCTCGACAAGGTGCTCGGCAAGGCCAACTACGACCTGTCGATCATCGCCCACGTCGAGCCCCGTGACCTGGTCCGCTACGGCCAGCCGGAGTACTACTACCGCTACAAGAACCCGGCCGTCACGCAGCTCATGAACGAGGCCGACACGGCTCTGGACGCGGCGACCCGGGACAAGAAGTTCGCCGAGGCCGCGAAGGTCATCTCGCAGGAGGCCGCCAGCGACTGGCTCTTCCTGCTGCCGAACCTGGCGGTGATCCGTGACGGCGTCGAGGGCTACCCGAAGGACGCGGTGACCCAGTCGTTCGACGTCACCAAGGTGTCGAAGAAGTAATCCCGCTCCACGCACCACAGAAGGACCTGGTTGGGCCCCGGCCCACCAGGTCCTTCTTCATGCTCCCTTCGGTCCCCGCGTCGTGGCCCGCGCCTCGGCCGTGAGCTCAGGCCCTCGGCTCGGGCTCGCTCTCGGCCCTCCGGGGTCAGACCGCCCTCGGCTCGGGCAGGGACGGGCCGGGCTGGGGTTGGGCCGGACTAAGCCGGACCGGGTTGGCCTCGGCGGGGCCGGGCTGGGCTGGGACGGGACCGGGCCAGCTTGGACCCCGCGATCTTGCAGTTGCGGCCCTCGGCGCGAGCGATCCGCCCCTTTCGCCGGGGCACCAAGTGCAAGATCACGCGAGTGCGGACGGCCGCTGTGGACAGATGAGGCTCGGGAGCGGCTCGCGCTGCCCGGGTTGGGTGCCGGCCGTCGTGGTGCCGGAGTGCGGGTCGGTGGCACCGGGTGTGCCGGGCCAGCCGGCGCATTAGCTCGCCCGTCAGGCGAGGTCGCACTTTCCCCTCGGGCGCGACGTCCGGCCACGTGACACCGCGTGGAAAACCGCGCCGGCTGGCCAGGACGGCCTCTCTGCGGCAGCAGTCCCCTGCTGGACCAAGTAAGGCAGAGCCGCCTCTGGGGCGGCAGCAGTCGCGAATTCCTCGACTTGGAGGACCGCGTCAAGCGGGCCTGCCTCTGGTGCAGCAGCAAATACCGGCTCACCCGACCTGCAGGGGCCACGCAGGCGGCGCCTGGACGGTTCTCATCAGCCCTGCACCCGAATTGCGCCCCCCGTCGACGACAGCGGCAGCCGCGGGACCCGGCCCAGTGGGCCGCCCACTGGGGGCGAGAAGCGGAGCGCACGCAGCGAGGCGGGTTCCGTCCAGGGTGGACGGAACCCGCCTCGATCGTTCACGCGCGCCTAGCTACCGGCGCGACGGTGAGACAGGGTGCGTGTCAGGCGAGCCGGTCGGAAGCCTGCCCCCGGCGGCGACCCCGCAGGTGCATGCCCAGCAGGCCGACGCCCAGGATGCCCGCGGCCAGCAGGCCCGTGGTCACGCCGGTCGGGACGCTGGGGCCACCGGCGTTACCGGAGGCGAGAACCATGCCGTTCTGCGAGTCCTGCTGAGTGGTGTTGCCGGCCGGAGCAGCCTTCGGCTTGGGCTTGGGCTTGCCGTTGTCGGCAGCGGCCGGCGCGGGGACCGGGGTCTGCGCCAGCGCCTGCGACGCCTGGGCGAAGGTCTCCGGGGTCACGGTCGGGGCGTTGCCCTGGGTACGCCACTGCTTGAGCTGCTTCATGCCCTTGCAGGCCGAGGGGTAGCGGTCGCAGTAGCTGGTGCTGTTGCCGATGCTCTCGGACGAGAGGACGGCCTTGGCGATGGCACGGGCCAGCGTGCTGGCGCCGGCGTTGAAGATGGCGTTCAGCTGACGGGTGTCGGCCGGGTCGTTGATCTGCAGCGCCTCGCCCTTGCCAGTGGAGACGGCGAAGACGGTGTCACCGTCGCCCAGGGTGTGGATCGGGCTGATCGCGCGGGCCATGCCGTCGTGCGCGTTGCCGGACATCCGCTGGGCGGCGGCCTTCTCCAGCGGCGCGTTGGTGGCGACCACGGCGATCGTGGTGTTCGCCGGCTGCTGGGCGGCGGTGCTCGGCGGGTTGCACTCCTTCTTCTTGGGAGCCTTGTAGCCGGCGAACTCGTCGCCGATGCCGTACTTGACGCCGTACAGCGTGCAGTCGGCCGGGTCGACCGGGGAGCCAGCCGGGTTGACGATCACCATGGCGCCGACGTAGATGCCGTCACCGAGGTGAACGCTGGCGGTGCCGACGCCGCCGCGCAGGCCGCCGCCGCGGGCGCCGGTGCCGCCACCGACGCCGCCCTGACGGACCGGACCGTCCGAAGTGGCCTGAGCCGCGAGGTAACCCCACTCGGCGGAGGTACGCGCCTTCGGGTCACCGCCGCGGCCGAGGTCGAAGATGTCCGCGGCCGGGACGATCGGGGCCACGCCGCCGGCGCCGACACGTACGCCCTCGCCGCGGTCCTCCAGCCAGCGGATGATGCCGTTGGTGGCGGACAGCCCGTACATGCTGCTGCCGCCGAGCTGAATCGCGTTGACGCCCGGGTTCGAGTTGAGCGGGCTGAGGAGGTCGGTCTCCTTGGTGGCGGGGGCACCGCCACGCTGGTCCACGCTGGCCACCGACATCTGCGGCATGTACACGACCGAGGTGCCGGTCAGGTACGGGGCGATGTCGGACTGGACCTGACCGACCTGGATTCCGGGAACGTCGGTGATGGCGTTGTGGGCGCCTGGCGCGCCGGCGGCGGGATTGGCCGACGCGGGCGACCCGCTGACGAGCACGAGTCCCGGACAGACCAGGGCAGCCGCGGCGAGCGCGGCAAATCTGGACGACTTCATGGAGCTTCTCCCATGCGAAGCACTGCGACTCCCGCCCAGCTTGGGACGGTCGCGGCATTGGTCAACTGCGGAGTCCCCCGTGTACACGACGGTGATGTGGGGGAGGCTACTGGTCAGACCAGTTGAAGGGAAGGGCTGCCCAGTTAATGGCCGATCTTGCATCATCCGAGGTCAGGCCACATCGGGCTGTTTCAGAGCAATACGTCCACCATCGAGCGCCGGGGCTCCGGCACGTACTCGGCGTAGTAGCGGTGCAGTTCCTCCCGGGTCAGCCGGGCGACCTCGTCGGCCTCGCCGGCCCGCATCGCGTCGAGGACGCGACGGTGGTGGGCGAGCGTGCGCTCCATCAGCGCCTCACGGTCCGGTGCCTCGGCGAGCTTCGTGGAGATGAGGTCGAGCACCATGCTGCGGACCGCGTCGAGGCAGAGCACGAGCAGCTCGTTCCCCGACAGACGGGCGACGTGCTCGTGGAAGCGGACGTCCGCGGCGCTGAAGGCCTCGTAACCGTCGGCCATGGCGTCCCTCATCCCCGCCAGCGCCTGCTCCAGCTCGTCCAGCTCGGGCGGGGACGCCAGCCGGGCCGCGACGGAACCGGCGGCCGACTCGATGATCATCCGGAACTGGAGCAGCTCCGCCACGCCCAGCCGCTTGCTGTCCACGACCCGGGCGAACAGCTTGCGCATCGCCGAGGCGGTCGACGCGATCACCTGCGGCCCGAGCGGATCACCGGGGCGCGACCGGATCAGCCCGCTGCTCTCCAGGACGCGCAGCGCCTCACGCACGGTGGACCTGCTGACGTCGAACTGCGTCGTCAGCTCGCGCTCACTCGGGAGCCGGTCCCCCGGCCGCAGATCGCCGGCGGCGATCCGCTCCTCGACCTGCCGGACGATGCCCTCGTACGCCCTCACGGTGCGCACTGGAGCGAACGAGACACCCTTCGGCATGGCGTACCTCCCGACGAGCGGCGGCACGGCGCCGCCCAGAACAACGGTACGGTGCATCCGCCCGCCCGACGGTCGGACCCCGCTCGCCACGACGAGTGCGCAGGCCGGGCGGCGGGTCACCGAAGCAGCCGGCGGGCGCACGGGCCATCATGGTCGGCCCGCAGCAGGCAGCGCCGACCGTCGCCCATCCGCAGAACGGCCATAAGTTGAGGTACCCACGAGGGCACAAGGCTGAAGACATGGCCATCGATCCGCGCTCGCACACGCCGGTCTATGTGCAGCTTGCCGACCTGCTGCGCGAACGGATCGAGTCAGGCGAGATGTCGGCCGGATCGACCCTCGCCAGCGAGGCACGCCTCTCGCAGGAATACGGCATCGGCCGCGACGCCGTTCGCATGGCGATCTCGCTGCTGCGATCGGAGGGCCTGGTCAGCACGAGGCGCGGTCACGGCACCGTCGTCCGTGAGACGCCGCAGCGCAGGCAGGTGGAGCTGGCCGCGGGTGCGAGAGTCGTCGCGCGGATGCCTTACCGATGCCGAGCGCCGGAACATGCTGCTGGACGAGGGCGTACCGGTGCTCGAGATCCACGGCCCGGAGGGCGACGTGGAGTTGCTGCCGGGCGACGAGGTGGAGCTGACCCGCCCGGCGCACGACTGAGCCGGGCGGCGCGCGTCAGGCGGTGGGCGTACCCATCGCCACGTCGTCGACCTTGATGTTGATCTCGTCGACCCGCAGGCCGTACGCCTCGACGGCGGACGCGACAGCGATGCGTACCTCGTCGGTCACCTGCGGAACCGGGTGGCCGGCCTCGATCACGAGGACCAGGTTGATCACGGCAGCGCCGTTGGTGACGTGGGCCGTGCATCCCCGCCGGGCGTCGCCGACCTGGTCAAGTCCGACCCGGTCGAGCACCGCGTTGAAGAACCGGGCCACGTCACCGCCCAACTCCGCCACCCCGGGCACCCCTCGGGCGGCGGCCACCGCGATCTTCTCCACCACCTCGTCGGAGACGTGCGTGGTCCCGCCCGCCACCGCGTCCGGCGTCACCTGAAGTTCCTGGGTCGCCTCGTCAGCCATGCTCTCCCACCCGTCGCACCGCCCCACGCGTCGGCGTGGGGCGGTGCGAGCGTACTAGGCGGAAGCGGTCCGCAGTGGACGGCCACCAGGTTCAGCGCGCCCCGGCCGGCTCCAGCTCGCCGATCCCGTCCAGCCCGCCGGGGGCGCCCGGCGCCGGGTGCGGCCCGGCGTCACCCGCTGCCTGCTCGCGGCGCCGCAACCACCGGTCGACGCCGAGGTTGAGCAGCAGGCCGACCGCGGCCCAGACCGCCACGACGGCAAGGTTCCGCCCGACGCCGACCCCGCCGAAGTAGACGAGCGACCGGGCCGTGTCCACAGCGGCGGGCAGCGGCAGAACGTCCTGGAGCGTCCGGAAGAACTCCGGCACCATGTAGACCGACAGGCCGCCGCCGGACGCGGGCACACCAGCCATCATCAGGACCACCATCATCGGGATGATCGCGGCAAGGCCGAAGGTACGGGTGAACACGGCGGTCACCAGCGACACGGCGAAGATGGTGAGCGCGCCGAAGGCGATCATCTCCAGGGCGTGCCCGTTGACCGCGCCGATGATCACGTCGAACAGCAGCCACAGCCAGGTGGACATGCCGATCGCCCAGCCGCCGAGGATCGGCAGGAACTGGCGCAGCCGCCGGATGTGCGGCGCCCCGCCGCGGAGCACTGCCAGCATCAGGAAGCCGGACATGATCCAGGACATGCCGACGTACAGGCTGTTGCTGCCCATCGTGTCGGTCTCGCTCAGCGGCGACACGTCGGTGACCGCCAGTGGCATCTGCTGCCCGGCCGCGACCTGCCGGAACATGGTCTGCACCATGGTGTGCTGGCTGAACCCGGCGGCCGAGGACGAGTACAGCGTGGCCTCGCCACCGGGCGTGGACGGCAGCACGTACGCGGCGACCAGGTCGCGCGCAAGGATGCGTTCGCGGGCCTCGTCCACCGACGCGGCCACGGAGATGTCGGCAACGCCGTTCAGGCCCGCCCGCAGCCCGGCGGCGGCCCGCTCGGCCTGCTCCGGGACGGCGGCGACCACGGCTACGGGAATGTCGTGGGGCTCCGGCTTGTGCATGGAGAAGCTCATCAGGCCCACCACCACGACCAGGATGCTCAGCGGGAACGCTGCCACCGTCGCGTACCGGAACCGCTTGGACCGCGGCGGCCCGCCGGCCAGCGCGGGCAGCGGCGTGTCCGGGCCGTCGACCTGCGGCGCCTGCGGGATGGGCGCCCCGCCGCGCTCCTTGAGCAGGCAGAGCACCACGGCGGCGACGATCCACGCGGCGAGCGTCAGCAGGTGGACGCCGATGCCCCGCCCGTCGAAGTAGAGCGCCGACCGCAGCGCCTCGCCGGCCGCCGGCAGGGGCAGTACGCCGTGCAGGAACTGGAAGAAGCCGGGCATCGTGTCGACCGGCAGCGCCAGGTTCGACGCGGGCATGCCGAACACGACGAAGAGCAGCATCCCGAGCAGGACCGCCAGCGGCCCCATCAGCTTCGTGAAGAGCAGTTGGGCGAGACCGACGGCGGCGGTGGCGAGCATGCCGACGCCGAGGAACGTGAGGTAGTGGCCGTCCACCGCGCCGACGACCGGACCGAGGATCAGCCAGACGATCGTGCTGGTCAGCGCGGACCAGCCGGCGACCAGCGGGACGAACCGCCGCAGGCGCAGCAGGTGCGGCGTCGCCATCAGGAGCAGGCTCAGCGGCACGTAGCCGGCGAGCATCATGCCCATCGCGGCGAACAGCACGGCGATACCGGCCCGGTCCTCGTCGGGCAGCGCCGCGACCTCCTCGGTCGTGGCCGTCCACTGCTGCTGCACCGCGACCGGGGCGAGGATCTGCTGGGCGGTGGCGGCGCCAGAGGCCCCGGCCGCCGACGCCGTGAAGATCGTCGCTTGGGCCGACCCGGCGGCCGGGAGTTGCAGCGCGCCGCTGATCTCCCGGTCCCGCAGCAGCTCGACCGCGGCGTCCCGGGACGTCACCAGCCGGGCCTCGACCGGCTCTCCCGGGGTGGCGTTGAGTGCGTCCACGACGCCCTGCGCCTTGGCGCCGCTGCCGACCACCGCCACCGGCATCTGCCGGGGGTGTGGCGAGTGCATCGTCGCCATGTAGGTCGCGAACATCATCGTGACCATGAGGAACGGCATGACGAAGAGGGCGACCGAGCGGATGATCCGCTCCTTGCGGTCGGCGGCGTTCGGCTCGGCGGTCGCCGGGTCGGTGGTGGGCGGCACAGGCATGCTCCGGAGGGGGGTTCGCGGCCGCGTCGGCAGCCAGAATGTAAGTCAACTGACTTACGCAGTGTAGGTGACGCCGGCGCCGGACCACGAAACGACTAGGTTTGGCCTGCGCCACAGTCGCGCGGTCCACAAGGTGAGGTGCGGTCATGGCACGGTCGGAGGCAGCCCGCGTCGCGCTGCTCGACGCGGCCGAACACCTGTTCGCCGAGGAGGGGATCGCCCAGGTCTCCGACCGCCGGGTGGCCGAGGTGGCGGGCAACACCAACCACTCCGCGGTGCGCTACTACTTCGGGGGCCGGGAGGGCCTGCTCCGGGCCCTGGTCGCCCGGCACATGGACGCCCTGGCCGAACCCCGCCGGGCAATGCCCGAGCAGCCCGACTCGGTCCTCGGCGACGTACGCAGTCTCGTGCAGCCGTCCATGGCAGTGCTCGCGAGCCTGCCCCGGCCGAGTTGGCGGGCCCGCTTCCTCGCCCAGGCCCTGCACGACCCGACGCTGCGCGGGCTGATGCGCGAGGCGTTCGAGTCGGACTTCGTCGATCTGCCGGCCCGCGCGTCATTGGCGTCACACCTGGCGCACCTCGACCGCGGGGTGGTGGCCGGCCGGGCGGCGCTCATCGCCCGGATCGTCATGACCGCCACCGCCGAAGTCGAGGCGCGCGCCGAACAGGACGGGCAGGACCCGCGCTGGCTGGCCGTCGGCGACTTCCTCGCCGACGCCATCGCCGGCATGCTGGCGGCCCCGGTCAGCCGGCCCGGAGTCGCCAACCCGCTCACCGACGCGCAACTCTGAGAGGCCGACCGGGTGACCCGGCCGGCCGCGGCCTCAGGAGCCGAGCTGCGCGAGCAGGTCCTCGGCTGCGGCGTACGGGTCCAGGGCGCCCTCGGCGACCTTGGCGGCGAGCGTCGGGAGCTGCGTACCGTCGCGCAGCGAACCGATCCGCGCGCGCAGGACGCCCAGCGCGATCGCCTCGATCTCGGCGGCGGCCCGCGTCTCCCGGCGGCGGCGCAGCTCGCCGTGGCGCTCCAGCCAGTCGCGGTGCTTGTCGATCGCGGCGGCGATGTCGTCGATGCCCTCGGCGCGCGCGGCGATCGAGCGCACCACCTGCGGACGCCACTCCCCCGGGCCGCGCTCGCCGAGCGCGATCATGCCCTGGATGTCGCGGACCGTGGCGTCGGCGCCGTCCCGGTCGGCCTTGTTGACCACGAAGACGTCGGCGATCTCCAGGATGCCGGCCTTTACGGCCTGGATCGCGTCACCCATGCCCGGCGCGAGCAGCACCAGCGTGGTGTCGGCCAGCGAGGCCACCTCCACCTCGGCCTGCCCGACGCCGACGGTCTCGACAAGCACCACGTCGCAGCCCGCGCCCTCCAGCACCCGCACCGCCTGCGGCGTGGCGGCGGAGAGCCCGCCCAGGTGGCCCCGGCTGGACATCGAGCGGATGTAGACGCCCGGGTCGGTGGCGTGGTCCTGCATCCGGACCCGGTCGCCGAGGATGGCCCCGCCGGTGAACGGGCTGGACGGGTCGATCGCCAGCACGCCGACCCGGTGACCGCGCGCCCGAAGCGCCCGGACCAGCTCGTTCGTGGTGGTCGACTTGCCCACCCCGGGCGAGCCGGTCAGGCCGACGACCTGCGCCTGCCCCGCGTACGGCGCGAGCGCCGCCGCGACCTGCGGCAGCACCTCGTCACCGGACTCGACCAGGGTGATCAGCCGGGCCACCGCGCGGGGGTCGCCCGCGCGGGCCCGCTCGACAAGCATGGGTACGTCCCGGCTGCGGCGCACCGGGCCGGTGGCCGCCGCCGGGGCGTTCTGTACGTCACTCACAGGTATCAGCTATCAGCTCTCGTCGCCGTTCGGCACATGGATGATCAGCGCGTCGCCCTGCCCGCCACCGCCGCAGAGCGCCGCCGCGCCGGTGCCACCGCCCCGGCGCTTCAACTCCATCGCCAGTGTGAGCACGAGCCGGGCGCCGGACATGCCGATCGGGTGGCCGAGCGCGATCGCGCCGCCGTTGACGTTCACCTTGTCGGCGCCGACCCCGAGGTCGCGGGCGGACTGGATGCCGACTGCCGCGAACGCCTCGTTGATCTCGATGAGGTCGAGGTCGTCGATGCTCAGGCCGCCCTTCTTCAGGGCGTGGTTGATCGCGTTGGACGGCTGCGAGTGCAGGGAGTTGTCCGGGCCGGCCACGTTGCCGTGGGCGCCGATCTCGGCCAGCCAGGTGAGCCCCAGCTCCTTGGCCTTGGCCTTGCTCATCACCACGACCGCGGCGGCGCCGTCGGAGATCGGCGAGGAGCTGCCGGCCGTGATGGTCCCGTCCTTGGTGAAGGCGGGGCGCAGCTTGCCGAGCGACTCGGCGGTGGTGTCCGGCCGGATGCCCTCGTCCTCGCTGATCACCAGCGGCTCGCCCTTGCGCTGCGGGATGACCACGGGGGTGATCTCGTCGGCGAAGTGCCCGTTCTTCTGCGCGGCGGCGGCGCGCTGGTGGCTGGCCGCGGCGAACGCGTCCTGCTCCTCGCGGGTGATGCCGTGCTTCGCGCCGTGCCGCTCGGTGGACTCGCCCATCGAGCAGCAGTCCCAGGCGTCGGTGAGGCCGTCCAGGGCCATGTGGTCCTTGACCGCCACGTCGCCGTACTTGTAGCCCGAGCGCTGGCCGAGCAGCAGGTGCGGCGCGTTGGTCATCGACTCCATGCCGCCGGCCACCACGACGTCGAACTCGCCGGCCCGGATGAGCTGGTCGGCCAGCGCGATCGCGTCCAGCCCGGAGAGGCAGACCTTGTTGATGGTCAGCGCCGGGGTGGACATCGGGATGCCGGCCTCGACGGCGGCCTGCCGGGCCGGGATCTGGCCGGCGCCGGCCTGGAGCACCTGCCCCATGATCACGTACTGGACCTGCTCGGGCGCGACGCCGGCGCGCTCCAGGGCCGCCTTGATCGCGATGCCACCGAGTTTGGTCGCGGGGAGGTCCTTGAGGTTGCCCAGCAGGCGCCCCATCGGGGTCCGCGCGCCGCTGACGATCACCGAAGCCATTGCCTGCCTCCGAGGGGTGCCGACCTGTACGCCTTAACGATTGTTCGGTCAGACTAGCGTCATGGCTGAGAACTCCCCCGTCGAGCCCGCTGCCGAGTTTGTCACAGACATCGGCCTGCGCCGCATCGACCACGTCGGGATCGCCGTCGGCGACCTGGACGCCGCGATCGACTTCTACCAGCGCACGTTCGGCATGCGCTGTGTGCACACCGAGACCAACGACGAGCAGGGCGTACGCGAGGCGATGCTGGCGGTCGGGCCGGACGCCTCCGGCGGCATGGTGCAGCTGCTCGCGCCGCTGTCCCCGGACACCACGATCGGCAAGTTCCTGGACAAGCGCGGCCCGGGCATCCAGCAGGTCGCGTACACGGTGGCGGACATCGACGCGGCCTGCGCGGCGCTGCGCGAGCGCGGCGTTCGGCTGCTGTACGACGCCCCCCGGCGCGGCACGTCGAACTCCCGGGTCAACTTCGTGCACCCGAAGGACGCCGGCGGCGTGCTGATCGAGCTGGTCCAGCCCGCCTGAGACGCAAGGAAGGGCCCCTTCTTAACAGACGTCTGTTAAGAAGGGGCCCTTCCTAACAAGTGGGAACGCGCGCGGCAGTGCGCGCTTGCACGTTCCCACGGACACCTCCACGCATCGGCCGATGCAGTTTTTCACAGAGGGCTTCCCGCTTTAGCTACCGTTAAGTAACGTCCGCCGGACAGGAGCGCGACCGGTGCCGGAATGTGTCGATTGCCGACATGGCGGTCCCGTCGCACCGGCGCCGACGATGGCAGCACCCCTGCCCGCGGTGTGCGGGTGCGGACTAACGGGAGGTCACCGTGCAGGACATCCTCGAAGCGATCATGGCGGCGGAGGGTTCGTCGCAGCCGGAGCGGGAGCTCGCCGGGATCGCCGGCCTGCCCGTGCCGGAGAGCTACCGGGGCGTGGTGGTGCGCGCCGAGGACACCCGCATGTTCGACGGCATGGCCACCCGCGACAAGGACCCGCGCAAGGCGCTGCACGTCCAGGAGGTGCCCACCCCCGAGCTGGGCCCGGGTGAGGCCCTGGTCGCGGTGATGGCGAGCGCGATCAACTACAACACGGTGTGGACCAGCATCTTCGAGCCGCTGCCCACGTTCAAGTTCCTCCAGCGCTACGGCCGGCTCTCCGAGCTGACCCGCCGCCACGACCTGCCGTACCACGTGGTCGGCTCGGACGCCGCGGGCGTAGTCCTGCGTACCGGGCCGGGCGTGACCAAGTGGAAGGCCGGCGACGAGGTGGTCGCGCACTGCCTGTCGGTCGAGCTGGAGGACTCCGCCGGCCACGACGACACGATGCTCGACCCGCAGCAGCGGATCTGGGGCTTCGAGACCAACTTCGGCGGCCTGGCCGAGCTGGCGATCGTCAAGGCCAACCAGCTGATGCCGAAGCCGCGCCACCTGAGCTGGGAGGAGGCGGCCAGCCCGGGGCTGGTCAACTCCACCGCGTACCGGCAGCTCGTCTCGCACCACGGCGCGAACATGAAGCAGGGCGACGTGGTGCTTATCTGGGGCGCCTCCGGCGGCCTCGGCGGCTACGCCACCCAGATGGCGCTCAACGGCGGTGCGATCCCGGTCTGCGTGGTCTCCTCGCCCGAGAAGGCCGAGCTGTGCCGCAAGATGGGCGCCGAGCTGGTCATCGACCGCACCGCCGAGGGGTTCAAGTTCTGGTCCGACGAGCAGACCCAGGACCAGGACGAGTGGCGCCGCTTCGGTGAGCGCATCCGCGAGCTGACCGGCGGCGAGGACCCGGACATCGTCTTCGAGCACCCGGGCCGGGAGACGTTCGGCGCCAGCGTCTACGTCGCCAAGAAGGGCGGCACGATCGTCACCTGCGCCTCCACCAGCGGTTACATGCACCAGTACGACAACCGCTACCTGTGGATGCACCTCAAGCGGATCGTCGGCAGCCACTTCGCCAACTACCACGAGGCGTGGCAGGCCAACCGGCTGGTCGCGCTCGGCAAGGTGCACCCGACCGTGTCGAAGACCTACTCGCTGGAGCAGACCGGCCAGGCCGCGTACGAGGTGCACCGCAACGCGCACCAGGGCAAGGTCGGCGTCCGGTGCCTGGCCCCCGCCGACGGTCTCGGCGTCCGCGACACCGAGATGCGCTCGCGGCACGAAAGCGCGATCAACCGCTTCCGCGGCCACTGACCGTACGGCCGTCCCGGATTGCCTTTCCGGCCGACCCGGGCGCCATTCGACCGGCGTACGCACAAAAGGGCCGCGGGTTCCGACCCGCGGCCCTTTTCGCGCCGCCTTCCCCGCAGAAGCCCGACCCGTCCGACCCGCCCGGGACCTGCCAAGATCGCCACTTGGTCCGGTCCCACCGGCCGACCGAGTTGACCATGTAAACAGGACGCGAAAGGTGCCCACCGCTCTTGCGAACCACCCTGGGGCGTCTGCCAGTATGTCCCAATGCCCCAGCAGCAGTCCTCCCCTCTTGCGTTCTTCGATAACGCGAACTCACAGCCCGATTTCACCGTGGGCCTGCGCGGTTACAACACCAACCAGGTCGACGACTTCATCGGCCGCCTCACCGCCGCCCTGAGCCAGTCCGAGCAGGCCCGCGCCGAGGCCGAGCAGCGGATGAACGACGCTCAGCGCCGGCTGCGGCAGGCCGAGCAGCGCCAGAGCGCGCTCGAGCAGAAGCTCACCGAGACCAACAAGCAGCTCGAGGAGAACAGCCGGCCGACCCTGTCCGGCCTGGGCACTCGCGTCGAGCAGATCCTGCGGCTGGCCGAGGAGCAGGCCAACGACCACCGCAACGAGGCCAAGCGCGAGTCGGAGGGCATCCTCTCCGCCGCCCGCCTCGAGGCGCGGGAGATCACCGACAAGGCACGCGCCGAGGCGGCCGCCATGAAGGCCACCGCCGAGCGCGAGGCCGGCAGCGTCCGTACCGCCGCCGAGCGCGAGGCCGCCGAGGTCCGGGTGCAGGCCCGCCGCGAGGCCGACACGCTGCGCGCCGACGCCGACCGGGAGACCAAGCAGCTGCGTACGGTCACCGCGCACGAGGTGGCCGAGCTGAAGTCGACTGTCGAGCGGGAGGTCGCCACGCTGCGTGCCACCGCCGAGCGGGAGATCACCCAGCAGCGGGCCAAGGCCGCCCGGGAGGCCGAGGAGAAGCGCGCCGAGGCGACCAAGCTGCTCACCGACGCGCGCGACAAGCGCGACAAGGACCTGCAGGCGCTGGAGCTCCAGCTCGCCGAGCGGCGCGAGAAGGCCGAGCGCGAGGAGTCGGAGCGGCACGCCGCCCAGGTCTCGCAGACCCAGAAGCTGGTGAACGAGGCCGAGCAGCGGGCGCGCGCCGCGCAGGAGCGGGCCAAGGAGATCGAGCAGCGGGCCGAGGCCCGGCGGGTCGAGTCCGAGCGCACCGCCAACGAGACCGTCGACAAGGCCAAGGCGCTGGCCGACAAGACGCTCAACGAGGCGCGTGCCGAGGCGCAGCGGGTGCTCAACGAGGCCCGCACCGAGGCCGAGCTGACCACGCAGGCCGCTCGCCGCGAGGTCGAGGACCTCACCCGCCAGAAGGACGCGGTCACCTCGCAGCTCGGGCAGATGCTGTCCGGCCTGGCCGGCATCGTGCCGGGCGTCCCGGCCGGCGGCAAGGGCGAGACCCCGAAGGCCGACGCCTCCGGGCAGAAGGTGACGGCCGAGTCGGCCGGCTGACCGATTCACCCGCTGTCGGGGGCATGAGCCACGGCGCGGGGTGACGCCGGGTGACCGGTGTCGCCTCGCGCCGTCATGCTGTGCGGGCCCGTTTCGCCAGGAGGGTGAAGTAGCTCCCAGAAGGGGCGTCCGTATCGCCCCAGCAGAACCGGATGCGTGTGAGGATGGGGTCATGTCGCACGGCGAGGAACTGTTCGCGCTCGGCGGGGACGTGACGACGGAGCCCAGCTTCGAGTCCGCCCTGCGGGGGTACGAGAAACGGCAGGTCGACCGCTACGTCGCTCGCGCGGAGCACGAGATCGCGGCGCTGACCACCGAGCGGGAACAGGCGTACACGCAGATCCACAAGCTGGCCGGTCAGGTCGAGGTGCTCCAGCGCGACCTGGCCCAGGTGCGCAAGCAGGCGGCGGTGGTGGACCGGGCGTCGTTCCGGCACCTGGGTCCGCGCGTCGAGCAGATCCTCACCATGGCCGAGGAGCAGGCCGACGACATCCTCGCCGCCGCCAACGAGGAAATCGAGGCCCGCCGGGCCGCCGCCGAGCACATCGTCGAGGAGGCCCGGGAGCAGGCCGCCCAGGCGCTGAAGGACTTCGAGATCGCGCTGGCCGCCCGCCGGGCCGAGGAGGAGCGGCACACCGCCGCCCGCAAGGCCGAGGCCGAGGCGACGCTCAAGGCCGCCAAGGACGAGTCGGCGACGCTGCGCAAGAGCGCGCAGGACGAGTCGGAGAAAATGCGTGCCGCCGCCCGGGACGAGGCCGAGAAGCTGCGCCGGACCGCCCAGGACGCGCTGGCGAAGGCCCAGCAGGAGGCCACCCAGCTCCGCGACACCGCCAAGGAGATCCACTCCCGGGCCCAGCAGGAGGCCGCCCGGCTGCGTGAGACGGCCAAGGAGGCGCTGGCCAAGGCCCAGCAGGAGGCGAGCCAGCTCCGCGAGGCGGCCAAGGAGGTGCACGCCAAGGGTCAGCAGGAGGCCAAGCGGCTCACCGACGCCGCCGCCGAGGCCGGCCGGGCCTCGCACGCCAAGGCGCTGGCCGAGGCCAAGAAGATCGTGGACGACGCGGAGGAGGCCGCCAAGGCCACCCGCGGCCGGGCGCGCACGGAGGCCAACCGGCTCACCACCGAGGCCGCTGAGGCGGGCAAGCGCAACCGCGCCGAGGTCGAGGCGTACGTGCAGCGCATGCGCACCGAGACCGAGGCGTACGTGCAGCAGTCCCGCGCCCAGACCCAGCAGGAGCTGGGCGCCTGGCGGGCCGGGGTGGAGAAGGAGGTCGCCGAGCGGCGGGACGGCGCCGAGCAGGAGCTGGCCCAGCGCCGGGCCGCCGCCGAGCAGGAGTTCGCCAAGCGCCGCGACGAGCTGGACAAGCAGCACGCCAAGCGGCAGGAGGAGCTGGAGCAGGCGTACACCACCCGCCGCGACGAGATCGAGCGCACCGCCGCCGACGTCCGGCAGGCCGCCGAGGCCGACGCGCTGAGCATGCGGCAGCAGGCCGAGCTGGAGGCCGCCGAGCTGCTGCGCCGGGCCGAGGAGGACGCCACCGCGCAGCGCCGCAAGGCCGACGAGCACGTCGCGGCCTCGCGCCGCCAGTTCGAGGAGTACGCGGCCACGACCCAGCAGCACCTCGCCACCACCCAGCAGCACCTGGCCGCGACCCAGCAGGAGGTGGCCGCCGGCCGGCAGCAGCTCGCCGGTGTGATGCTGGAGATCGCCAAGGCGCAGCAGGAGCTGGCCGACCTGCGCAGCGAGACGTGGAAGTCGCGGCAGGAGTCCGACGACCTGCAGCGACAGCTCACGGACCTGCGGCGCGACGCCGGCTCGGCCGGCATCACGGCCACTCCGGTCGATCCGGACGACCTCGCCACCGCCGCCTCTACCGGCCGGTCCTCTGACGACGGCAAGCCGGCGGGCGAGGGCACGCCGGTCAGCAGCGGCACGGAGACCGCCGACGACACCCCGGCCGGCAGCGGCGCGCCGGTGGCCGCGAAGGGCACCGCCACCGCGGTCCCCAACGGCGCGGGGCCGGCCAAGGGTGACGGCGAGCCCGCCGAGGCGGGCAAGGCGAAGCCGGTCGGCGAGCCGGTGACCACCATGGACTCCCCGGCCGGCGCGGGCGTCGACGGCGAGCCCACGGTGGCCGCCGTGCCGGGTGAGGGCGGGCGCGGCGCCACCCCCACGAAGATCACCAGCACCGGTGAGAACGGCAAGCGCCCGACCAAGCCCACCACCGACGAGCGCAGCGCCAAGCCCAGCACGGTGACAGTCGACAAGGACTGATCACCCGCCTCCGCCGCGCCACCTCGGGGAGGTGGTGGCATCCGACCCACCCGGACCACACCACCACCCCGAACTGGCGCACCCAACGCCACCTCGGGGAGGTGGCGGCATCCCACCCACCCGAACCACACCACCACCCCGATCTGGCGGGCGGCGCGGGCCGGGGCGGCCCGCCCGGACGGCCCGGCGGGAAGTGGTGGTGGGATGGTTTGGGCGGGCGGCGGCGACTACCCTGCGGGCAGAGGGCCGTGTGTCGGCCGTGGACGGCGGCGGCGGGCGAGCCGGTCAGCGCGGAAGCCGGGAGGCACGGGTGTCGCAGGAGGGCTCCGCCGCCCGGGATGACGAGGCCGCGGCCGTGAACCCCACCGGCGAGACGGAACCCGCGCGCGACGCCACGAGCAACGCCGGCGGCCCGCGAACCGGCACGGACACGAGCAGCGAGCCGCGCGACGCCACGAGCACCGCCGGCAGCCCGCGAACCGGCACGGACGCCGGCAGCGAGCGACCCGCCGACGTCGAGCCGGGCGAGTTCGAGCCGAGCGGCCGGTTCGGCGTGCCGGGGCGCCCGCTCAAGCGCAGCGCCTTCCTGATCGGCTTCACCGGCGCGCTCGGCGTGCTGCTGGCGTACGCGCTGTTCCTGGGCGTGCGGAACGCGGCCGGCGTCCTGGTGCTCGTGGTGATCGCGCTGTTCCTCGCTGTCGGCCTGCACCCGGCGGTGGTCCGGCTGTGCCGCTGGGGCCTGCCGCGCGGGCTGGCGGTGGCGGTGGTGACACTCACCCTGCTGCTGCTGATCGTCGCCGGCCTGCTGGCCCTGGTGCCGCCGGTGGTGACCCAGTCCGGCCAGTTCATCCAGCAGTTGCCCGGCTACGTCGAGGAGCTGCGGCGCAACCAGACGGTCAACGACCTGGTGATCCGGTACGACGTGATGGAGCGGGTCCAGGCGGCGGCGAACGCGGACAACGTCGAGCGGGCCCTGGGCGGTGTGCTCGGCGGGGCACAACTGATCTTCGGCACGCTCTTCCGCCTGCTCACCGTGCTGGTGCTCACCATCTACTTCCTGGCGTACTTCGACCGGATGCGCGAACTCGGGTACGCGCTGGCGCCGCGCTCGCGCCGGGAGCGGGTCCGCCTGATCGGCGACGAGATCCTGACCCGGGTCGGCGCGTACATGGTCGGCGCGCTCGCCATCGCGGTGCTGGCCGGGGTCAGCACGTTCGTGTTCGCGCTCGCGGTCGGCCTGCCGTACCCGTTCGCGCTCGCCGTGGTGGTCGCGGTGACCGACCTGATCCCGCAGATCGGGGCGACGCTGGGCGCGGTGGTGGTGACGCTCGTCGGGCTCGCCACCGATCTGCCGGTGGGCATCGCCTGCCTGGTGTTCTTCGTGATCTACCAGCAGGTGGAGAACTATCTGATCTACCCGAAGATCATGCGCCGGGCGGTGTCGGTGAACGAGGTGGCCGCGTTGCTCGCGGCGCTGCTCGGGGTGTCGCTGTTCGGCGTGGTGGGTGCGCTCATCGCGATTCCCATGGTGGCCGCGTTGCAGCTGATCCTGCGCGAGGTGGTGCTACCCCGCCAGGACGCCCGCTGAGCCGCTACTCGGCGCGCTGCTGGGCCGGGCCGGGCACCGGGGTGTCGGCGAACGCGGCGACAGTGCGGTCCGCGTACGCGCTGACGTCGCCGGTCTCCATCGGGCCGTCCCAGGTCGTCGGCAGCGGAAGCGGCACGCCGGGGGCGACCCGCCGGACGATCTCGTCCAGCGCCTTCTCCGCGTCGCCGACCCAGAGGTGCTTGGCGCCGTCCACGCCGACCACCTCGGCCTGCGGCACGGCGGCGAAGCGCTGCCGGGCCTCCTCCGGCCGCAGGTAGTCGTCGAACTCGGGGACCAGCGCGGTGAGTGGCTTGCCGGACTCGGCCCAGACCGCCAGGTCCTCCGGGGCGGAGAAGCGCAGCGGCGGGGAGAGCAGGATGGCGCCCGCCACCGCCGGGTCGCAGCCGTACTTCAACGCCAAATCGGTGCCGAACGACCACCCGACCAGCCAGATGTTCGGCAGCTCGTGGAACTCGGCGTACTCGATCGCGGCAGCCACGTCGAACCGCTCGCCCACCGCGCCGTCGAAGGCGCCCTCGCTGGTGCCGCGGACGCTGCTGGTGCCCCGGGTGTTGAACCGGAGCACGGCCAGGTCGGCGAGCGCGGGCAGCCGCCAGGCCGCCTTGCGGAACACGTGGCTGTCCATCATCCCGCCGTGGGTGGGCAGCGGGTGCAGGCAGACCAGGGTGGCGGACGGCTCGCGCTCCAGCGGCCGGGCCAGCTCACCGACGAGCGTCAGCCCGTCGGCGGTGTGCAGCTCGATGTCCTCCCGGCGGCCGGGCAGGATCGACGACGCGCGAATCGGAGTGCTCACGCCTGCCAGTCTCCCGTGTCGGCGGCTCTACCGCCCAGTGGGACGGGAACCGGGTGATCCAGATCGCTCAGCCGTAGCGCGGGGCGCCCCGGCCGCGTTGGAGGTTCGGGCCACGCCGGTCCCGGGCCCGCCAGCAGCCGGAGTGCCAGTGCCGGCGGTCGGTCAGGTCGCCCCGGTCGTCGGCCGGCCAGGCCACCAGGTGCGCCACGCCCGGACGGATCTCCTGGTCACAGCCGGGACAACGGTACGTCTTGGCTGACGCGCCGCCGCTGATCGCGCGTACCTGCCAGTCGCCGTCGCGCCACTGCTGCACGGTCGGCACGCCGTGGCGGGCACGCTCGCCGTCCACTGCGGCGATCTCGTCCCGGCGGGGACGGTTGCGACGGGGGCTCACGATCCCAGCCTACGGCCCTTCCCCACCCCACCGCCGGTGCCCCGAAACCGAGCGATCTTGGTACGGGTACGCCCTCTCAGGGGCAGTTCCGTACCAAGATCGCTCGCGCGGTCGGTCAGGGCCAGGTCTGCGGGCGGGTTAGGTCTTGTGCCACCTGCGTCCCGGCGAGCACGGTCGCCGCGTCGGCCTCGGCGAAGTTCACCTGGCCCGGGGGTCCGTAGCCGGGGAAGGGCCAGGCGAAGTCGACTGTCAACCGCACCTTGGGCAGGCCGAGCAGTTCCAGGCGGTTGCCGTCCGGATACCGGAAGCCCGGACGGCCACCCAGGTCGCGGTTGCTGGCGCGGCCCGTGTCCTCCCCCATCTCCGCCCCGTAGATCAGCTTCATCCACATGGTCGAGGACGGTTCCCGGAAAACGGTGAGCTGAGCCGTGAGGCTCTTCGGGAAGGCGGCCGCGTCCACCGAGCAACTGGTCACCGCCGCGTTCGCCGGCAACGTGGTCAGCCGCACCGGCCCGGTGCATCGCCGGGCTTCGTCCCAGCGCACCAGGCCGGCGACCCGTTTCAGGGCGGCCACGTCACCGCGGAGCGTCGCCGCCCGGGCGTAGAGACCGGGGAACGGCTGCCACGACGTGACCAGACCGTCCGTACCGGCGACGCGCAGCACGCCACCGTCGAAGGCCAGCCGGCCGCTGACGGCCTGCGTCGGGAAGCCGTCGATCGAAGTGTTGTCGAGAGCCTTCGCCACCGGGCTGACCTCGAGCAGGACCGGGTGTCCGTCACCGACGCTGAACCGGATCGACTCGACCCGGTTGGAGCTGTGGACGGACCAGCCCAGGTAGCGGGCCCGGGTGGTGTCGACGCCCAGGTGCAGCACCTGCGGATCGGTGCCTACCAGATCGGGACGCTGAAGCGCCCCGGGCACCCCGTCGGCGAGCGGCGGCATCGGGGGTGGCGCCGCCTCCGGGGTCGCGGCAGTCCAGGGCATCCGCCCGGCCAGCCCGCCCAGGTCCGCGCGTACCGCGCCGGTGAAGCCGAGCACGCCGACCAGGGCGAGCGCGGTGCCGGCGGTCGCCCGGCGGCGTACCTGCCGGCGCCGGCCGAGCGCGCGCGAGCCGCGCAGCAGGCGTCCGGTGTCGATCTCCCCCTCGGCCTGCTCCCGCAGCTCCGAGGCGATCCGTTCGTCGAGGTCGGTCACGGCCGGCTCCCCTTTGTCGTCGGGACGCCGCAGCGCTCCCGGAGGTGGGCGAGCGCCCGCATCGCGTGGGTGCGGACGGTGACCGGGGAGCAGTCGAGGATCTGGGCGATCGTGGCGTCGTCCAGATCCTCGTAGTAGCGCAGCACCAGCACGGCGCGCTGACGGTCGGGCAGGGCGCGGATCAGCCGCCACATCTCGTCCCGCTCCGCCGCCTCGCCACCGAGGTCGCCGCGCTGGGGCCGGTCGGCGAACGTGTCCACCGCCAGCTCGCGGCTGGACCGCCGCCGCCACCAGGACGTGTTCGCGTTGACCAGCATCCGGCGCACGTACACGTCGGGCCGGTCGACCCGGGCGATCTTCCGCCAGTGCACGTACGCGCGGGCCAGCACGTCCTGCGTGAGGTCCTCGGCCCGGTGCGCGTCGCCGGTGAGCAGCCGGGCCAGGCGCAACAGCGCCGGACCGCGGCTGCCGACGTACTCCTCGAATGTCACACCCGGAAGACGCCGTCACCGCCGCCGGGCGTTGACCGGGATCAGCGCCGGGTGTGGTCGCGGAAGCCGCGGCCGGTCTTGCGGCCCAGGTAGCCGGCCGTGACCAGATGCTCCAGCAGCGGCGCCGGGGCGAAGCCCGGCTCGCGCAGCTCCAGGTACAGCTCCCGCTGGATGGCCAGCGAGACGTCCAGGCCGACCACGTCGAGCAGCTCGAACGGGCCCATCGGGTAGCCGCAGCCGAGCTTCATCGCGTAGTCGATGTCGTCGGCGGTCGAGTAGCTGGCCTCCAGCATCTTCACCGCGTCGTTCAGGTACGGGAAGAGCAGCGCGTTGACGATGAAACCGGACCGGTCGCCGCAGACCACGCCGGTCTTGCCGAGCTTCGCGCAGACCGCGCGGGCGGTGGTCGACGTCTCGGCGGAGGTGCGGATGGTCTGCACGATCTCCACCAGCGGCATGATCGGCGCCGGGTTGAAGAAGTGCAGGCCGATCACGTCGGCCGGACGCTGGGTCGCCATCGCCACGTCGATCACCGGCAGCGACGAGGTGGTGGTGGCGAGCACGACGCCCGGCTTGCAGATCTCGTCGAGGCTGGCGAACAGCGCCTTCTTGACGCTCAGCTCCTCGATCACGGCCTCGACCACCAGGTCGACGTCGGCCAGGTGGTCCAGCGTCGCGGACCAGGTGATCCGGCCGAGCGCGGCGTCCCGGTCGATCTCGCTGAGCTTGCCCCGCACCACACCCTTGTTGAGCGAGGTCTTGACCGCCTCGCAGACCTTCGCGGACTTCTCCGCGCCCCGGGTCACCGAGATGACCTCGTAGCCGGCCTTCGCGAAGACCTCGATGATGCCGGTGGCCATGGTCCCGGAGCCGACCACGCCGACCTTCGCGATGCCCCGGGCGCCGTCGGCGAGCGCGGCGTCCCCGGCCGCCGGCGTGTACTCGTCGGGTACGACCTTCGGCGAGCCCGGCCGCTCGTAGGTGTAGAAGCCGCGACCGGACTTCCGGCCGAGCAGCCCGGCGGTGACCATCTGCTTGAGCAGCGGGGCCGGGGCGTGCCGGCGGTCCCGGCCGCCGCGCCGGTACATGGTGTCGAGGATCTCGTACGCGGTGTCCAGGCCGATCAGGTCCATCAGCGCCAGCGGGCCCATCGGCAGGCCGCAGCCGAGCTTCATGGCGGCGTCGATGTCCTCGCGGGTGGCGTAGCGGGCCTCGAACATGCCGACCGCGTGGTTCAGGTAGCCGAACAGCAGCGCGTTGGCGATGAAGCCGGCCCGGTCGCTGATCGTCACGTCGACCTTGCCGAGCCGCTCGCAGAGCGCCTCCACGTCGGCGACCACGTCGGCGGAGGTGACCACCGTGCGGACCACCTCGACCAGCTTCATCACCGGGGCCGGGTTGAAGAAGTGGATGCCGATGACCTGGTTTGGCCGGGAGGTGGCGACGGAGATCTCGGTGACGCTGAGCGAGGACGTGTTGGTGGCCAGGATCGCCTCGGGCTTGCAGACCCGGTCCAGCTCGGCGAAGATCCGCTGCTTGAGGTCGAGGTGCTCGGGCACCGCCTCGATCACCAGGTCCACGTCGTGCAGCGCGTCCAGCCCGACCCGGAAGTCGACCCGCGCGAGCAGCGCGTCCCGCTCGGCTTCGGCGAGCTTGCCCTTGGCGACGGCCCGGTCGGTGGAGCCGGTCAGCGTGATCCGGCCCCGTTCCAGGGCGGCCTCGGAGATCTCCACAGCTGTGACGTCGAGGCCGTTGCGGGCGAACACCTCCACGATGCCGGCACCCATGGTGCCCAGACCCACCACGCCTACCCTGGTGAACTCCCGCGCCACGACCGGCCTCCCCTGGCTCGACTCCGCCGTCCGCGACATGAACGGCCGCTAAGGTTATGCGCCGGAGTCTGCCACGTGACGCTGTGTTGTCGAGACGCCGTGGGATATTTCACGCACCGCGCCTCAGCCGGTGGCGTTCTCCCCCGCCAGCGCCAGCAGTTCGGCGACGAATTCCGCCGGCCGCTCCAGGTGCGGGCTGTGCCCGCAGCCGGGCAGCACCACCTCGCGGTACGTCCCGCCGGCCGCCGCGTACCGCTGAAGCACCGCGCGGGTCTGCCCGACCATCGGCTGCGGCGGGCACTCCCGCTCACCCGGCCAGCCGGGCACCACACCGAGCTGACCGAGGTACGCCAGGTCGAACAGTGAGGTGTCCGAGACGATCACGTCGGCGTCTCCGCGTACCCAGGTCACCGGCGGCTTGACCGGCACGGCGACCAGCTCGTCGGCGAGCCGGAAGTGGGCCGGGGCCAGCGCGTTGAGCACGCCGCGCCGCCCGGCGGCGGTCCCCGGCCAGTGTTCCGACGCGGCCGCGGTGCCCGGGTAGTTGTCGTCCCCGGTGGCGGTGGTCAGCATGCTCTCCAGCAGCAGGTCCTCGTGTTCGCCCAGCGAGGCCGGGTCGGCCACGTACGCGGCACGCAGCACCGCGCGCGGGCTGGTCGGGCCGTCCGCGCCTCGGTCATCGGCGGCGAGCCGGGCCACGAAGTCGGGGTTCGCGCCGCCGGCGCCGGTGCCGGCGAAGTCGGGCGTGGTGGGGGTGCCGTCGAGGTCCCGGGTGCCGCAGAAGCCGTACGGGGACACTGGCGCCTCCAGCAGCAGCCCGGCCACCCGCCCGGGGTGGTCGACGAGCAGCCGCATCGCCACCCCGCCGCCGAGCGAGTGCCCGACCACCACCGGCCGGGCGCCGGGCGGGAACAGCCCCGGCGTGTCCAGCAGCGCGGCCACGTCGTCGGCGAAGTCGTCGAGCCCTCGGGTGGCGTCGACCGGCGCGGTGTCCGTCTCGCCGTAGCCGCGCAGGTCCGGGGCGACCACCCGCAGCGTCTCCGGCAGCCGGGCCAGCAGCGGTTCCCAGAAGGCGGAGGAGGAGACGTTGCCGTGCACCAGCAGGACCGGTACGCCGTCCGGCGGACCGGCCACGCGGACCGCCTGGGTGATGCCGTTGGCCTGGACCGTCTGCCGTGCGCTGCGCATCCGCGCATGCTGGCACGGGCACCGGCCCTCGGTCCATGTGCCCCACCGACACACCGGCCCGCCCGGAGGTGGGCGCCGGACCATCCCTCTACCGCGTCGATCATGAGGTTGGCGGCGACATATCGGACGCAGAACGCCGCCAACTTCATGATCGACCGGGCCTAGGAGCGCCCCGGAGGTCTAGCTGACGTCGGCCGGCTGCGCCTCGATCGGCTGGCGGGGCGCCGGGACCGGCAACGGCAGGGTGGGGCGCTGGTCGCGGCGCAGCGCGCCGAAGCTCATCCCGACCGGGTCGGTGCGGGCCACGCCCGGGTCGTAGAGACGCAGGTCGGTGCGGCCCAGGCGGACCACGTCCCCGTCGGCGATCGGCACGCTGCCGGTGATCCGGGTGTCGTTGAGCCAGGTGCCGTTCGTCGAGCCGAGGTCGGTGAGCAGCACCCCCTCGGGGGTGGCCCGGACGCTGGCGTGCCGCCGGCTCAGGTGCGGATCGGCGAGCACGATGTCGGCGCTCGGCGCACGGCCGATCACCTGCGCGTCCCGGCCGACCCTGAAGGTGAGCCCTCGCATCGCCCCGCCGGACACCGTCAGCAACGGCATCAGCTCAGGATGCTCCTCCATGGACAGTCGACCTCCACCCCACATCGCCCCGCGGCGTCAGCCTGCCACCTCACCGTAGTGGCTTGCACCACCGCGCGGTCACCCCCGCGACCCCGGCCGGTCATCTCCCGTTCGCCGTTTCGGACGGCACCTCCGTCGATGCGACGGGCTGATCGTCCGCGCAGCGTACGGGCCCTGCGCACCTACCGGCGAGTAATCTTCGGGTCTAGACTTCGGCCATGACCGCTGTGCATGTGCCGGGCGCCCCGCTCATTTCCGAGGGTCGATTGGTGTCGACCAGCCCGGCCACCGGCGCTGAAGCCGGTCGGTTCCCGCTGGCGGCCGAGGCTGACGTGCGCGCCGCCGTCGAGCGCGCCCGGGAAGCAGGCGACTGGTGGGCCGGGCTCGGCTTCGCCGGCCGGCGGGACCGGCTCCAGCGCTGGCGCGGCGTGCTCGCGCGGCGGATCGAGGAACTGGCCGACCTGATGCACACCGAGGGCGGCAAGCCGGTCGGTGACGCCGTCGTGGAGATCCTCACCGCGCTGGAGCACATCGACTGGGCGGCCCGCAACGCGCAGCGGGTGCTCGGACCGCGCCGGGTCCGCTCCCGCCTGGTCCTCGCCGAGTTCAGCGGCCACCTGGAATACCAGCCGTACGGCGTGGTGGGCGTGATCGGCCCGTGGAACTACCCGGTCTTCACCCCGATCGGCTCTGCCGCGTACGCGCTCGCGGCCGGCAACGCCGTGGTGTTCAAGCCGAGCGAGTACACCCCGGCGGTCGGCCAGTGGCTGGTCGACCGGTTCGCCGAGGTGGTGCCGGAGCAGCCGGTGTTCCAGGTGGTGCACGGCTTCGGCGCGGTCGGCGCGGCGCTGTGCCGCTCCGGTGTCGGCAAGGTGGCCTTCACCGGCTCGACCGCCACCGCGAAGCGGGTGATGGCCGCCTGCGCGGAGACGCTCACCCCGGTGCTGCTGGAGGCCGGCGGCAAGGACGCCATGATCGTGGACAGCGACGCCGACCTGGACGCCGCGGCGGAGGCGTGCGTCTGGGGCGGGATGACGAACGCCGGCCAGACCTGCATCGGCATCGAGCGGGTCTACGCGGTCGACCAGGTCTTCGACGCCTTCGTGGAGAAGGTGGTGGCGAAGGCCGGGCGGCTCACTGTCGGCGCCGACGGGACCGACCTCGGCCCGATCACCATGCCGTCGCAGATCGACATCATCCGCCGGCACATCGACGACGCGCTGAGCCGCGGCGGCCGGGCGGTGCTCGGCGGCCCGGAGGTGGTCCAGCCGCCGTACGTGCACCCGACGGTGCTTGTCGACGTGCCGGAGGACTCGGCCGCCGTGCGGGAGGAGACGTTCGGCCCGACGCTCGTCGTGAACCGGGTCCGCGACGTGGACGAGGCGATCGAGCGGGCCAACGCGCTGCCGTACGGGCTCGGGGGTTCGGTCTTCGGCCGGGCGCGGGCGGTGGCTGTCGCGCGGCGCCTGCGCTCCGGGATGGCCTCGGTCAACTCGGCGCTGACCTTCGCCGGCATGTCGACGCTGCCGTTCGGCGGCGTCGGCGAGTCCGGCATCGGCCGCATCCACGGCGAGGAGGGGCTCCGCGAGTTCGGCCGCCCCAAGTCGGTCACCCGCCGCCGGGCCCGCTCGCTGCTGCCGGCGATGACGTTCGAACGCACCCCGGCCGACGTCGCCCGCATCATCAAGATCGCCAAGCTGATGTACGGCCGGGGCCGCTGAGGCAGCGCCTCAGAACAGCGTCAGCTCGTCGCGCTCGATGCCGCGCAGCTTGTCGTAGTCGACCACCACGCAGCGGATCCCGCGGTCGGTGGCGAGCACCCGCGCCTGCGGCTTGATCTCCTGCGCGGCGAACACGCCGGCCACCGGCGCGAGCAGCGGGTCGCGGTTCATCAGCTCCAGGTAGCGGGTGAGCTGCTCCACGCCGTCGATCTCGCCGCGCCGCTTCACCTCGATCGCCACCGCGCCGCCGGTCGCGTCCCGGCAGAGCAGGTCGACCGGCCCGATCGCGGTCATGTACTCCCGCCGGACCAGCGTGAAGCCCTCCCCCAGCGTCTCCGGGTTCGCGGCCAGCAGCTCCTGCAGGTGCGCCTCGACGCCGTCCTTGCGCAGGCCCGGGTCCACGCCCAGCTCGTAGGACGTGTCCTGGAAGATCTCCTCCAGGGTGATGCGCAGCTCCTCGCCGGCCTTGTTGACCACCCGCCACACGCCGGGCGCCTCCTCCAGCCGGCAGGGCGGGCTCATCCAGTTCAGCGGCTTGTACGCCCGGTCGTCCGCATGGATCGACACCGAGCCGTCCGCCTTCACCATGAGCAACCGAGTGGCCGGCGGCAGGTGAGCCGAGAGCCGTCCGACGTAGTCCACCGAGCACTTCGCAATCACCAACCGCACCCGACGAGGGTAGCCGAGCCCTCGGCAGACGCCGACGAGCGCCACTGGCGTACCGGTGCCATATTGAGATCGTGCTCGAAGTCCTCACCGGTTCCGGCCTCGCCGCCTCGGCGGGCCTGAACGCCTACATCCCCCTCCTGCTGATGGGTCTGCTGTCCCGCTGCACCGACCTGGTCGAGCTGCCCAGCGGCTGGCAGTGGCTCGGCAACGGCTGGGTGGTGCTGATCCTCGCCGTCCTGCTCGTGGTCGAGACGGTGGCCGACAAGGTGCCGGTGGTCGACCACGTCAACGACGTGGTGCAGACGGTGGTCCGGCCGACCGCCGGCGGGCTCGCGTTCGGCGCGGGCGCCGGCTCGGAGACGGTCACCGTCAGCGACCCGGACACGTTCTTCTCCACGCACCAGTGGGTGCCGGTGGTGGTCGGCGTGCTCATCGCGCTCGGCGTGCACCTGCTCAAGGCCGCCGCCCGGCCGGTGATCAACGCGACCACCGCCGGGGTGGGCGCGCCGGTGGCCAGCACCGCCGAGGACGCGACGAGCGTGGTCATGTCCGTGGTGGCGCTGCTGCTGCCGGTGCTGGTGCTGGTGTTCCTGCTCGGCCTGGTGTTCTTCGTACCCTGGCTGTTCCGCCGCCGCCGGGAGCGGCGACGGGAGCGCGCCGCCGCCCGCGCGGCCGGCTTCCGCGTCTGACCCGCGCCGACTCCCGAAACCTCTAAAATCAGGGCAAGACACCCAAGGAGGTACGGGAAGATGACCGCGTCGTTGGAAATGCCCCGGGTCCAGGAGTGCGCCGTCCGATCCTGCGCCTACAACCACACGAACGACTGCCACGCCTTCGCCATCACGATCGGCAGCAGTGACCACGCGCACTGCCACACGTTCGTGGAGATGCCGGTGCGCGGCGGCCTCGACCAGCTGGTCGCCCAGGTGGGGGCGTGCTCGCGCGCCGACTGCCGGCACAACGCCGACCTGGAGTGTCACGCCCCGGCCATCACCGTCGGCCCCGACATGGACATGGCCGACTGCATGACCTACCAGAGCCGCTGATCCGCCCGGACGCGGTGCCCGCTTGCGGGGGCGCCGCGTCCGCGCGCGGTTGTTAAGAAGGGGCCCCTCCTCTACCGGAGGCGTTAAGAAGGGGCCCTTCCTTTCACCCCAGGGCGTTGGCCTCGCGGATCACCGTCACCAGCTCGTCGATGATGCCGGTGAGCGCGAAGTCCTTCGGCGTGAACACCCGCGCCACCCCGGCCGCCCGCAGCGTCTCGGCGTCGGCGGGCGGGATGATCCCGCCCACCACCACCGGCAGGTCGCCCCGCCCGGCCGCGCGCAGCCCGTCCAGCACCGCCGGCACGGCGGCCAGGTGCGAACCGGAGAGCACGGAGAGCCCGACCAGGTCGACGTCCTCCTCCACGGCGGCCGCCACGATCTGCCCGGCGGTCAGCCGGATGCCCTGGTAGACCACCTCGAAACCGGCGTCACGGGCGCGTACCGCGATCTGCTCCGCGCCGTTGGAGTGCCCGTCCAGCCCGGGCTTGCCGACCAGCAGCCGCAGCCGGCCGCTGCCCAGCTCCCGGGCGGTCGCGACGACCCGCTCGCGGACCCCGGCGAGGGTGGCGTCACCGGCCGTCCCGACCGCCCCGGCCAGGCCGGTGGGCGCGCGGTACTCGCCGTACACCTGGCGCAGGGCGCCCGCCCACTCGCCGGTGGTGACCCCGGCCCGCACGCATCCGAGCGTCGCCGGCATCAGGTTCGCGGTGGTGGCGGCGTCCGCGCGCAGCTTCGCCAGCGCCTCCTCCACCGCCGCCGCGTCCCGGCCGGCGCGCCATTCGCGTACGCCCGCGGTGGCCGCCTCCTCGACGGCCGGGTCCACCTGCTCGATCGCCTCGGCGCCGGCGGCGGTGAGCGGGGACGGCTCGGTCTCGGTGAACCGGTTGACGCCGACCACCACGTCCGAGCCGGACTCCATCCGGCGGCGCCGGTCGGCGAGCGAGGCCACCAGCGCGCTCTTGAGGTAGCCGGACTCGACGGCGGTAACCACGCCGCCCATCTCCAGCACCTTCTCCAGCTCGACGCGGGCGCCGGAGACGATGTCGTCGACCAGCGCGGTCATCACGTGCGAGCCGGCGAACAGGTCCGGGTACTCCAGCAGGTCCGACTCGTACGCCAGCACCTGCTGCATGCGCAGCGACCACTGCTGGTCCCACGGGCGGGGCAGGCCCAGCGCCTCGTTCCAGGCGGGCAGCTGCACGGCGCGGGCGCGGGCGTCGCGGGACAGCGTGACGCCCAGCATCTCCAGCACGATGCGCTGGATGTTGTTCTCCGGCTGCGCCTCGGTCAGGCCCAGCGAGTTGACCTGGACGCCGTAGCGGAACCGGCGCTGCTTCTCCTCCGTCACGCCGTAGCGGTCGCGGGTGATCTCGTCCCAGAGCGCGCCGAACGCGCGCATCTTGGCGATCTCCTCGACGAAGCGCACCCCGGCGTTGACGAAGAACGAGATCCGCTGGACCACGTCGCCCATCCGCTCGGGCGGCACCTGGCCGGAGTCGCGCACGGTGTCCAGCACGGCGACGGCGGTGGCCAGCGCGAAGCCGACCTCCTGCACCGGCGTGGCGCCGGCCTCCTGGAGGTGGTACGAGCAGATGTTCACCGGGTTCCACCGGGGCATCTCGCGCAGCGTGTACGCGATCACGTCGGCGGTCAGCCGCAGCGACGCCGCCGGCGGGAAGATGTACGTCCCCCGGGACAGGTACTCCTTGATGATGTCGTTCTGCGTGGTGCCGGCGCAGCGGCTCAGCTCGGCGCCCTGCTCGGCGGCGACGGTGCCGTAGAGGCCGAGCAGCCACATCGCGGGGGCGTTGATGGTCATCGAGGTGTTCATCTCGGCGAGCGGGATGCCCTCGAACAGCGCCCGCATGTCGCCCAGGTGCGCCACCGGCACGCCGACCCGGCCCACCTCGCCGGAGGCCAGCTCGTGGTCCGGGTCGTACCCGGTCTGGGTGGGCAGGTCGAAGGCGACCGACAGGCCGGTCTGCCCCTTTGCCAGGTTGCGGCGGAAGAGCGCGTTGGTGGCCGCGGCGGAGGAGTGCCCGGCGTACGTGCGCATCACCCACGGGCGGTCCCGCTCCGGCAGCCGTCCCGGCATCGCGTCGTCCATGGCCGGAGTTTAAGTTACCGTTTAGTAAAAGAGAGTGTGGAAAACCACACAACCGGCTGCCCACGCCGGTGGGCCGGCCCGCGGCCGGCCCACCGTACGAGTCACTCGCTGCGGGCGGTCTCCGGGCCGGTGATCCGTTCCAGCAGCGGCAGGGTGGCGGCGACGACCGCGAGGCAGCCCAGCACGCCGAGGACCACCACGGCGACGAACCCGAATCCCGGCACGCGCAGGTCGTAGTCCATCTGCGCGCGCAGGAACAGCTGCGCGGCGACCAGTCCCATCCCGACCGCCACCACGGCGACGGTCAGCAGCGGCACCGCGCTCTCCAGGGCCACCACCCGGCGCAGCAGCCGCACCGGGGCGCCACTGAGCCGGAGCAGGCTGAACGGCCGCTTCCGTTCGCTGAGGCCGGCCGCCACCGCCACGGCCAGGCTGCACCCGGCGAGCACGAGACCGGTCACCACGACGAGGTCGGCCAGCCGCTGCCAGCCCCGCATCGTGTCGGCGAATTCGGCCTCGAAGTCGCCGGGCACGTTCGGCGCCACGTAGAAGGTGGGGAAGGTGGCTTCGAGGACCGTCCGGGCCCGCTCGACAGCGGCCGGGTCCGCCGCCTCGACCGCCACCGAAGCGGCGGGCAGCCCGGGCAGCGCGGCCGGGTCCACCGGGGACGCAGGCCAGATCCGGTCGGCCGAGGCGGACTCCCGCCAGGGGATCAGGTCCGGCGGCACCTCGGCGACGATCGCCCCGGCGGCGCACCGCCCGTACGCGGGCGGGATGTCCGCGCAGGCGATCACGCCGGGGTCGCGGCCGTTGTCGCGTACCGGGTTCTCCCGGACGAGCACCGGGTTGCGTACCCCGGGAATCGCCGCGAGGTCGGCGAGCAGCGTGCCGGGCACCGGCGGGTCGTCGGTCAGCACCATCGACAACCGGCCGGCCTCCAGGGAACCCCGGGGCGCGGGACCGCGCTCGTACGTGATCGTCCCCATCACGGCGACCGCCACCGTCGTGACGAACAGCGCGAGCATCACCCCGCCCACCGCGCGGAACCCGGCGGCCGGGTTGTCGGCGAGCCGGCGCGCGGCGATCAGCGCGGCGGGCCGGCTGGCGCGAGCGGCCATCGCCCGGGCGCCGACCATCGTCAGCCACGGCCCGCCCGTGATCAGCCCGGCCATGACCAGCAACAGCGCGGGCAGGAACAACGCGGTCTGACCGTCCGAGGTGGGGGGCCGGTACACCAGGGCGAAGCCGAGCCCGGCCAGGCCGAGCGCGAGCGGGATCAGCCGGTACGCCCGGGGCGGCCGGGGCGTGACCCGGCGGGTGACGCCGAGCGGGGAGATCCGGACCCGGCGCAGCGCGAGCCAGGCCGCGGCCGCCGCGCCCGCCGGCACGCCGAGCGCCACCACAAGGGCCTCCGGCGCGCCGAGGGCCATGTCCTCCGGGAAGAACGGCATGCCGGTGAACGGGATGCCGGCGAGCTGCCCGCGCAACGCGAAGAACACCGCGAAGCCCACCGCCGCGCCGGCCGCCGCCGCGAGCGCGGCCTCCACGGCCGCGACCGCCGAGATCTGCCGGGGCGTGGCCCCGACCAGCCGCATGGCCGCGAATCGTTGCTCCCGGCGGGCGGCGCCGAGCCGGGTCGCCGTGCCGATGAAGACGAGTACGGGGAACAGCAGCCCGCCCGCGACCACGCCGAGGATGAGGTCGACAGCCGCCCCCGGCAGCGGGGCGCCGTTGCCGTCGAGCCGGGTGACCTTCCGGACCTGGTCCAGCCCGCCCACCTGCTCCGGGGTGCCGCCGACCAGGACGAGCAACGTGTCCGGCGAGGTGAGCGCCGCCGGCCCGACCTCGCCGAGGTCCCGGCCCGGGTAGCGGTCGGCGAGCTGGTCGGCGGGGGCGGTCGCCAGCAGCTTCCGCAGCGCCGGGGAGGCGTAGAACTCGCCCGGCCCCGGTACGCGGGGAACGCCGACCGGGGTCGGCGCGTCCGGACCGGTCGCGGCGACGTCGATGCGGATGATCTGATCGCCGCGGAAGTAGTCGGTCCGGGTGGACCAGAGCAGCGGGTCGACAGACGCGTCGGCCGTCTCCTGCGGGTACATCGACGCGTACCGGGTGAGCTGGGCGTCGGCGGCGTGCACACCGGCGAGCGTGGTGAGCAGCAGCCCGGTGCCGACAGCGACGGCGGCGGCGATCGCGACCAGCCGGAACAGCGCCTCCCGACCACCGGCGACGGCGAGCCGGAGCGCCAGCCCGATCATGAGACGACCCCGGCGGGCGCGTTGACCCGGCCGTCGCGCACCATGACCTCCCGGTCGGCGTACGCGGCGATGCGCGCCTCGTGGGTGACCAGGACGACAGTGGTGCCGCGCTCGCGGGCGGCGTCCGTCAGCAGCGTCATCACCTCCTCACCGGTGAGCGAGTCGAGCGCGCCGGTGGGCTCGTCGGCGAACAGCACCCGCGGCTCGGCGACCAGGCCGCGGGCCAGCGCGACCCGCTGGGCCTGCCCGCCGGACAACTCGCCGGAGCGGCGGTGCTCCAGGCCGGCCAGGCCGAGCCGCTCGAACCAGCCCCGCGCGGCGCGCAGCGCCGGGGTGCGGCGGACGCCGCGCAGCAGCAGCGGAAGCGCCACGTTCTCGGCCGCGGTGAGTTCCGGCACGAGCTGGCCGAACTGGAAGACGAAGCCGAAGGTGTCCCGGCGCAACGTGCTCCGGTCGGCCTCGCCGAGCGTGTCGATCCGGGCGCCGTCGAACCAGACCTCCCCGGAGTCGGGGCGCAGGATGCCGGCCAGGCAGTGCAGCAGCGTCGACTTGCCGGAGCCGCTCGGCCCCATCACGGCGACGACCTCACCGGCCGCCACCGCGAGGCTCGCGCCGCGCAGGGCGGGTGTCTCGCCGAACGCGTACGTGACGTCCCGCGCCTCGATCATCGGGCTCATTGCCGAACCGCCTTTCTCAGTGCGTCCAGTCGGGCGCCAGTCGTCTCGATCCACCGCAGGTCCGCCTCCAGGTGGTAGAGACCGTGGTCGGCGAGCATCACGTCGACGAGTTCGCCGTTGCGTTTGATCTCGGTGAGTTCGCGCATCCGGCGCAGGTGGGCGGCGCGCTGGGTGTCCAGGTACTCCTCGGCCGGGCGGTCGAGCATCAGCGCGAGCACGACCTTGGTGAACAGCAGGGTCTGCAGGTGCGGTTCCGGCTCGACCGGCTCGGTCAGCCAGTGCTCCACCTCGGTGGCGCCCAGGTCGGTGATGACGTAGCGCTTGCGGTCCGGCCCCGCGCCGGGGGCGACGTCGCCGACCATCACCTTGCCGTCGCGGGCCAGCCGGCTCAGCGTCGAGTAGACCTGCCCGTACGGCAGCGGCTTGCCGCGCCCGAAGAAGGTGTCGTAGTCGCGCTTGAGGTCGTAGCCGTGGCTCGGTTCTCGTTCGAGCAGCCCGAGCAGGGTCAGGGGCACCGTCATGAGCAGAGACTACACCGAGTGTATACCTCGCGTATATAGCTGACCCGGGAGCGGAACGGGCGACCGCACGACGCACACTTGACGGCATGGAGAACGAGCTCGCGATTTCCGTGCGAGGGCTGCGCAAGGCGTACGGCGACAACGTCGCCGTGGCCGGGGTGGACCTGGACGTCCACCGGGGCGAGGTGTTCGCCCTGCTCGGCCCGAACGGCGCCGGCAAGACCACCACTGTCGAGATCCTGGAGGGCTACCGGCAGCGCGACGGCGGCGAGGTACGCGTGCTCGGCGCCGACCCCGCCCACCCCGACGCCGGCTGGCGCTCCCGCGTCGGCATCGTGCTCCAGGGCACCGGCGAGTTCGACGAACTCAGCGTCATCGAGGTGGTCCGCCACTTCTCCGGCTTCTACCCGGGCGCCGACGACCCGGACAAGGTGGTCGAGCGGGTCGGGCTGGGCGCCAAGGCCAGGGCGCGTACGCACACGCTCTCCGGCGGGCAGAAGCGCCGCCTGGACGTGGCGCTCGGCATCATCGGCCGCCCCGAGCTGCTCTTCCTCGACGAGCCGACCACCGGCTTCGACCCGGAGGCCCGGCGCGAGTTCTGGGAGCTGATCCGGGACCTGTCCGCCGCCGGCACCACGATCGTGCTCACCACCCACTACCTGGACGAGGCCGAGGCGCTCGCCGACCGGGTCGGCGTCATCGCCGCCGGACGGGTGATCGAGGTCGCGCCGCCGAACGCGCTGGGCAACCGGCAGGAGTCGCTGGCGACCGTCTCCTGGCGTACCCCTGACGGAACGCCGGCCTCGGCGGAGACCGCGACGCCGACGGCGCTGGTGGCCGACCTGGCCGCGCGCTTCGGCGGCGAGGTGCCGGGCCTCACCGTGACCCGGCCGACCCTGGAAGACGTCTACCTGCGGATGATCGGACACTCATGACCACCACCACGAACCCCGCGGCCCCGGTCACCGCCGCCGCGGCCCGGCGGCCCGGCGCCGGCGCGCTGGCGCTGCGCCAGGGGCGGCTGGAGATCACCCAGTTCCTGCGCAGCCGGGAGTCCGTCGTGTTCACGATGGGCTTCCCGATCATCATGATCCTGATCTTCGCGGCGATCTTCAGCGACGAGATCGCGCCGGGGGTCAGCTACACGCAGTACTTCATCACCGGCATGATCGCGACCGGCCTGATGACGGTCAGCTTCCAGAACCTCGGCATCTGGATCCCGATCGAGCGGGACCGGGGCGTGCTCAAGCGCTACCGCGGCACGCCGATGCCGAAGTGGGTCTGGTTCGCCGGCAAGGTGATCATGGTGGTGGTCATCGGCATCGCCGAGACCGTGCTGCTGCTCGCCGTCTCGGTGGCGATGTTCGACCTGGATCTGCCGCAGACCACCACCAAGTGGCTGACGTTCGCCTGGGTCTCCGTGCTCGGCGTCACCGCCTGCACGCTCTGCGGCATCGCCATCTCGTCGCTGGCCCGTACCGCCCGCAGCGGCTCGGCAGTGGTCACCCCGGTCGCGCTTGTGCTCCAGTTCATCTCCGGCGTGTTCTTCGTCTTCACCAGCCTGCCCACCTGGATGCAGCAGGTCGCGGCGATCTTCCCGCTCAAGTGGATGTGCCAGGGGCTGCGGTCGGTCTTCCTGCCGGACAGCTTCGGCGCGCGGGAGCCGGGCGGCTCGTTCGAGCTGGGCACCGTCGCGCTGGTGCTGGGCGCATGGTGCGTCATCGGCCTGGTGCTCTGCCTGACCACGTTCCGCTGGACCACCAAGCGCGACGGCTGATGTGCAAGGAAGGGCCCCCTCTTAACGCCTGCGGTAGAGAAAGGGCCCCTTCTTAACGCACGCCTGGCGGTGGCACACTCGCCGGCATGGCACCCACGCTGTCCCGGCGTACCCTGCTCGGCGCCGCCGCCGGCGTGGCCGGCGTCGCGGTGGTCGGCGGCCTGGCCGCCCGGCAACTCTCCGGCCCCCGCCCGGGACCGGCGCCGGCCCTGCCGGACGCCCCGGCCGGCGACGAACGGCTGATCCGCATCGCATCCGGCGCGCGCGGCCGCGAGGTGGACTTCTGGACGGCGGTGCCCGACGGGTACGGCGACGGCCGCGGCCTGCCCGTCTGCCTGGTGCTGCACGGCGCGTCGGCCACCCCGCGCGACTACGGCCGGTTCGGCCTGGCCCGCTTCCTCACCGACGCGGTACGCCGCGGCGCCCCGCCGTTCGCGCTCGCCGGAGCCACCGGCGGGCGGCTGTCCTGGCGCGCCTCGGGCGACGACGACCCGCAGCGGATGGTGCGCGAGGAGGTGCCCACCTGGTGCGCCCGGCGCGGCTTCGACAGCAGCCGGCTGGCCGTGTGGGGCTGGTCGATGGGCGGCTTCGGCGCGTTGCTGCTGGCCGAGACGTACCCGAGGTGGCTGCGGATGGCGGCGGCCTTCTCCCCCGCGGTGAGCCCCGGCGACGCGGTCTTCACCGGCGTGGCGAAGCTGCGCGGCACCCCGGTCGGGCTCTGGTGCGGACGGCAGGACAACTTCCTGAAGGACGTCCGGGCTCTGGCCCGGGCGCTGCCCGAGGAGCCGGTCCGCGCCGCCTGGGCCGACGGGCGGCACAACTTCGGCTACTGGGGCACGGTGATCCCGGACGCGTTCGGGCTGATCGGCGCCGCGCTCAGCCCGCCCCGGACGTGAACCGGGCCCGGACGTGAACCGCCCCCGGCCGCGCGGGCCGGGGGCGGGACAGGCCGGTCAGTACGAGTAGAAGCCCTGGCCGGTCTTGCGGCCCAGGTCGCCGGCGGTGGCCATGCGCTGGAGCAGCTCCGGCGGGAAGAACTTCTCGTCGGCGGTGTCGGTGTAGATGTTGCGGGTGGCGTTGAGCAGCACGTCCACGCCGGTCAGGTCGACCGTGGCCAGCGGGCCCATGGCGTGGCCGAAGCCCAGCTTGCAGGCGGTGTCCAGGTCCTCGGCGGAGATCACGCCGGACTCGACGAGCTTGACCGCCTCCATCGCCAGCGCGCAGATCAGCCGGGTGGTGACGAAACCGGCGATGTCCCGGTTGACCACCACCACGGTCTTGCCGATCTCCTCGGCGAACGACTTGACCGTGTCCATCGTCGCGTCGCTGGTCTTGTAGCCGCGTACCAGCTCGCAGAGCTTCATCATCGGCACCGGCGAGAAGAAGTGGGTGCCCACGACCGACTCCGGGCGCTCGGTGGCGGTGGCGATCTGGGTCACCGGGATGGCCGAGGTGTTGGTGGCCAGCACCGCGTCCGCCTTGCAGATCTTGTCCAGCGCGCGGAACACCTCGTGCTTGATCTCGATCTTCTCGAAGACCGCCTCGACCACGATGTCCGCGTCGGCGGCCGCCTCCAGGTCGGTGGTCGGCGTGATCCGGCCCAGCGTCGCCTCGACGTCGGACGCCTCGATCTTGCCCTTCTCGGCGAACTTCGTCAGCGACTTCCGGATGCCGTCCACGCCCCGCTTCGTGGCCGCGTCGTCGATGTCGCGCAGCGTCACCTGCCAGCCCGCCTGCGCCGCCACCTGTGCGATGCCCGAGCCCATCAGCCCGGCACCGACGACCGCGAGTCGACCCGCCATCTGCTTCTCCCTCGCCGTGTTCTGCAACGTCTGCCAGAACCCTACTTAACGACGGATAAGCACCCGCTGTCAGATGGCCAGGTCCGGTTCCTCCGGCGCGGTGCCGCGCTCCACCTCGACGCCGAGCGCCCGCAGGTCCGCCACGAAGTCCGGGTAGCCCCGGTCGACGTGGTGCACGTGCGAGACCTCGGTCAGCCCGTCCGCGCAGAGCCCGGCGATGATCAGGCCGGCGCCGGCCCGGATGTCGGTCGCGCGTACCGGGGCGCCGGACAGCCGCTCCCGGCCGCACACCAGCGCGTGGTGGCCGTCGGTACGGATCTCCGCGCCCAGCCGCATCATCTCGTTGGCGAACATGAACCGCCCGTCGAAGATGTTCTCGGTGATCAGGGAACCGCCCTCGCTCACCGCCGCCAGCCCGATCGCCATCGGCAGCAGGTCGGTGGCGAAACCCGGGTACGGCAGCGTCACCACGTCCACCGCCCGGGGGCGGTCGTCCATCCGTACCCGGAAGGCGTCGCCCCGGGTCTCGACCAGGCCGCCGGCCGCGATCAGCTTGTCCAGCGCGACCTCCAGGTACGCCGGGTCCAGGCCGGTCACCGTCACGTCGCCGCGGGTCATCGCGGCGGCGAACGCCCACGTCCCGGCCACGATCCGGTCCCCCACCGTGGCGTGCCGGACCGGCCGCAACTCGGGTACGCCGACGATGTGCAGCGTCGACGTGCCGGCCCCTTCGATCCGGGCGCCCATGTTGTTCAGCATCGTGCAGATGTCGACGATCTCCGGCTCCCGGGCCGCGTTGTCGATCGTCGTGGCGCCCCGGGCCAGCACCGCCGCCATGACCAGGTTCTCGGTCGCGCCCACGCTCGGGAAGTCCAGCACGATGTCGGCGCCATGCAGCCCGTCCGGGGCCTCGGCGATGACGAAGCCGTGCTCACCGGAGATCTCCGCGCCCATCCGGGCCAGCCCGGCGATGTGCATGTCCAGGCCGCGCGAGCCGATCGCGTCACCGCCCGGGTGGGCCACCCGGACGTACCCCCGGCGGGCCAGCAGCGGGCCGAGCACGCAGATCGACGCGCGCAGCCGCCGCACCAGGTCGTAGTCGGCCTCCGCGCCCGGCCGTTCCGGCACGTCGATGAGCACCGAGCGGGACCGCTCCACACCGCCGTGGGCCACCATCGGGTCGACCGGGTCGTCCGGCCCGAAGCGTACGCCGCAGCCGAGCCGCCGCAGCACCTCGCCCATGATCGCGATGTCGGTGATCCGGGGCACGTTGGTGATCAGGCTGCGGCCCGGCGCGAGCAACGCGGCGGCCATCAGCTTCAACGCGGAGTTCTTCGCACCCACCACGTGCACGGTGCCGGCGAGCCGGGCGTCACCGCGTACCCGGATGACGTCGACGTCGTTGAGGGCCGGATCTCCCGCGTCCCCCGGCCCCACCGGACTCGGCCGGGCCGGGATCGTCAGTTCCGGTATCCGTAGGCTGTGCGTCATGGCCGTCCACCTCACGCGCATCTACACCAAGGCCGGCGACGCCGGCATGACCAGGCTGAGCAACAACGAGCAGGTGCCGAAGACCGATCCGCGCATCGCCGCGTACGCGGACGTCGACGAGTGCAACGCCTCGATCGGCGTCGCGCTCGCCCTGGGGCAGCTCTCCGACGAGCTGCGAGCCGTGCTGGAATCCGTGCAGAACGACATGTTCGACGTCGGGGCGGACCTGGCGACGCCGGTGGAGCCGGACCCGAAGTACCCGCCGCTGCGGGTGACCGAGGAGTACGTCGAGCGCCTCGAGGGCTGGTGCGACGAGTACAACGCGCGCCTGAGCAAGCTCGACTCCTTCATCCTCCCCGGCGGCACCGCGGGCGCGGCACTGCTGCACGTGGCACGGACGACCGCCCGGCGCGCCGAGCGTGCGGCATGGGCGCTGGTCGCACACGACCCCGATCGGACCAGTCCCCTCCCGGCAAAGTATCTCAACCGGCTCTCCGATTTGCTCTTTATCCTGTCAAGAACGGCAAATCCGGACGGCGACGTGCTATGGGTTCCGGGCGGGAAGCGCTGATCGTCCGCATCACGCGGAGGCCTGGGTACCCGGCCTGACGGCGGCCAGTCCTTCGCGGGGCCGGCTTCTCGGTGAACTCGCAGGTACGTGAAAGGCCGGCACCCCGTTGGTTCGGGGTGCCGGCCTTTCGCTGTGTCTTACTTGTTCCAGTGTTCGGCGACGAGGTCGGCGGCCTGCTGCTCCCACTGGGCGTAGTGGTCGGGGTAGGCGGAGACCTGGACGGTCTGGGCGGCCTTGGTCAGCGGCATGTCCTGCCAGCCGTCGACCTGCTTCAGACCCTTCAGGAACGCGGTCGTGGAGTACTCGGGGTCGGTGATCTGCTCCACCGTGCCCCAACCGCTGGACGGGCGCTGCTGGAACAGGCCCTGGGAGTCGTGGTCGTTGCGGTCACCCAGGTGACCGAGGTTCTCCAGCTTCGACTCCTGCAACGCGGTGGCGATCGAGACGACGGCGGCGCGTTCGTCCATGCCGGCCTTCTTCGTCGCCGCGATGATCGCCTTCACGTTGGCGGTCTGCTCGTCGTTGAGGTCGATACGCGACTGCTTGCCCTGCACGCCGTGCGGGATCAGCTTGTCGCCCTGCTGCACCGTCGCGGTGACCGGCTTGGCGCCGGCGGTGGTGTCCGCGGCGTGGGCGGCGACCGGGCCGGCGAACACGCCACCGGTGAAGGCCAGACCAGCAATACCCAGGATGCTCTTCCGCAGGATCGTGTTCATTGGGGGGCTCCATTCGGGGGATCGACGCCCACACCGACAGGGGGTTTCGGTGCGGGTGCGAGCACCGTCAGGCGCTCAAGAAGTCTTGGGGGTTCGGCTGCTCGCGGGGCGGGGGCCTCTACGCGGGTGCCGGAAGCATGTCCAACGACCCGCCACCCGGCATCATTCCCGGGCGCCTCACGCCATCGGGGAGCGGCGCGGGGGTTCACGTCGTCGGAACCATGCTCAACGACCGGCCGGGCGGGATGATTCCCTGCGGCTCACGCCGTCGGAACCGAACTCAACGAGCGCTGGCCCCGGACTGTTTCCCACAGCCGACGCCGCTCCGCTCAGGGGCGCGGCCTTGCTCGGCGGGGGTGCGGCCTTGCTCGGTCGGTCACCTGGTTACAACGCCACCGACCCGCCACCGATTCCACCCTCAGAGTGCCGCCCACCACCCCCGAACCGGACACCGCACCCACAAAAGCCCCATCGCACCGGAGCCCTAACCCAGTCCAGCCGGGCACCTCGCTCGGCGCCCCGGTGATCAAGGAGTTTGGGGTGATTTCCGGCCCCGACGAGGACACAAACTCCTTGATCACCCCCGAAGAAGCCCTTCCCGGGCACCCGCTGCGGCGTCGATCATGAGGTTAGCGGCGGCAAACCGGACACCAAGCGCCGCTAAGTTCATGATCGACGCGACCCAGGCAGAGCTGGCTCGCCCGGGCGCGGCCCCGCGAGGGCAGCAGGCGCGATCTTGCAGTTCGAGCCCTGCGGAGGTCCCATTCGCGAGGTTTGCGGGGTACCTAAGTGCAAGATCGCGGGCGCCACGGGGAGAGCCTCGGGGATCTTGAAGTTGTGGTGCCTCGCGAAACGTCGCGAACCCGGCATCTCGTGGCGCCACAACTCCAAGATCGGCGTCAAGCGACGGCGCCTGGCACCATCCCTCGACCGGGGAGGTGAGGCGGGGTCAGGCGGCGGGCCAGTCCTGGGAGGCCAGACGCGGCGAGGCCGCCCCGGGTGGGGCGGCCTCGAGCCAGGACAGAAATCCGGTGACCGTGGAACGCGCCATGGCGATCTCGACCGGCGCGTGGTGGCTGGTACAGCGCAGGATCACCCACTCGGCGGGCATCGACATGCGCTCCTGGCCCTCGGGCAGCCGGCGTCGCTCGACCGCCAGCCCTTCGCGGGAGAGCACCCGCTTGGGGCGCAGCGCGAAGCTGAACATGCGGTACCAGCGGAGCTCGTCGCCGACGAAGCGACCGAACCCGGGCGACCAGCCACGACCGTCAAGGATCGTGGAGACGCGGACGCTCAGCCGGATGGTGCCACCGCTACGGGTGAACAGTGCCCGCCGGATGAAGAGGATCAGAATGCCGACGACGATTACCGCTACGCCGATTCCGAACCCTTCGACGATCTCCATCGGCGGGTCGGCTCAGCGGGCCGGGGTGGCGGGGGTCGCGCTCTCGGCGAGCACCGTGACGCCCTCGCCGGTCACCGACAGGAAGCCGCCGGGTACGTCGTAGACGACCTGCTGGCCACCGGCCTGCTTGATGCGTACCTGGCTGGGCTCCGCGAGCTGGCCGAGCAGGGGTGCGTGTCCCGGCAGCACACCGAGCTCACCCTCGGTCGTCCGCGCGACGACCATTTCGGCCTCGCCGGTCCAGACCTTCTCCTCGACGGCTACGAGCTCGACGTGAAGCTGCTTTGCCACGCTGTCTCCTTGCTGCGGCGGCGGATTGCCGAAAGTCTAGTCGCGCCCCCGCGGCCCACCCAACGCGGGTGGTGAGAGCCGGACCACCCCCGGCCCCGCACCCGCTCAGGCTACTTGGTCTTCTGAATGAAGTCGGGGTGCTCCAGGAGGAAAGCGTCGAGCTGTTCGGTACGCAGGGCGGTGAAGAAGTCCTCCGCCGGTTCGAGCAGTTCCTCACCCCGGTACGCGCTGCCGGTGCCGATCGACCCACCCGGCAGCTTGATCGTCTCGATCGCGTTGGGGCGGATGTCCTTGAGCGCCAGCCCGAAGTCCACCACGCTGTTGCCGCGCCCGTTGAAGACCAGCGACTTGCCGGCCGCCCGCAGCACCCGGTCGAGCTTGACCGGGTTGGTGACCACGTCGGCGCTGAACGCCTGGCTCGCCATGGCCTTGACGAACTGCTGCTGGTGCCGCTGCCGGCCGTAGTCGCCGTCGGGCACGCCGTTCTTCGGGTAGCGCTGCCGGACGTAGTCCAGCGCCTGCCAGCCTTCGAGGTGGGCGTTGCCCTTCTTGTACACCGCCTGCGGCCCGAGGTAGCCGCCGCCACCGGGCCGGAGCCGGCGGGGCGTGCCGTCGGGCTGGAGGTGTTCGGAGCGCACCTCCCGCTCGATGTACATGTCGACGCCGCCCATGGCGTCGACGATCTTCTTGAAGCCGCTGAAGTTGATGATCGCGCCGGCGTCGAAGCGCTTGATGCCGGTGACGTCCTGGACGGTCTTGGCGAGCAGTTCGAAGCCCTGCGCGGTGCTCGGGTTCTGCCCCGGCACGTTGCTGCCGTGCGACATGGCGGCGTTGAGCCGGTCGTTGCCGCCGGAGTAGTCGGCCTTCGGGAACGCCGGGATGTCCACCCGCAGGTCGCGCGGGAGCGAGAAGAGGTAACCGCGGTCCATGGTGGCGGGGACGTGCAGCACCATGATCGAGTCGGCGAGCGGCCGGGCGGTCGACGTACGCGGGTCGACGCCGACGAGCAGGATGTTGAGCGGGCCCTTGATGTCGCTCTTCTTCTCGTTGGCGCCGGCGGCCTGGTCGCCGAAGAGGTCAGCCTTGCCGACCGATCCCTCGTAGCGGGCGACCAGGGCGCGGGAGCCGACCAGCACGGAGCCGCTGAGCACCAGCATGACGATGCCCAGGATCGTGCAGACGCGGGCCCACCTGGGCACGCCGCGCCATCGGGACCGCTTGCCGCGGTCAGTGCCGCCCTTACCGCCCACGAGCGTCTCCAATCGTCGCGCCCACGGGTAGGAAGACGGGCGCGGGGGTCCGTTTGGTTGCAGAGATCAACGGCCGGGATGTGAAGTCGTGTCAGGAACGGTACCGCGCGATCCGGCGAACCGCTTGCCGGAGAACCGGGCATCTGGTAGTGCAGTGGTCCGAAAACGGCGAGGGCCGCCCCGGCTTTCGCCGGGACGGCCCTCGTGGGTGTGAGCGGGCTCTCAGCCCTCCTCGCCCATCAGCTCCTTGGCCTTGGCCTTGAGGTCTTCCAGGCCGCCGCACATGAAGAACGCCTGCTCCGGGAAGTGGTCGAACTCCCCCTCGCTGATCCGGCGGAAGGCGTCGATGGTCTCGGCGATCGGGACCGTCGAGCCGGGCACGCCGGTGAACTGCTCCGCCGCGTACGTGTTCTGCGAGAGGAACCGCTCGATCCGGCGGGCGCGGCCGACGGTGAGCTTGTCCTCCTCGGAGAGCTCCTCGATACCGAGGATGGCGATGATGTCCTGCAGGTCCTTGTAGCGCTGCAGGATCCGCTTCACCTCGGTGGCGACGGCGAAGTGCTCCTCGCCGACGAACTCCGGGGCAAGGATCCGGGACGAGGACGCCAGCGGGTCCACGGCCGGGTAGATGCCCTTGTCGGAGATCGACCGCTCCAGGTTGGTGGTCGCGTCGAGGTGGGCGAACGTGGTGGCCGGCGCCGGGTCGGTGTAGTCGTCGGCGGGCACGTAGATCGCCTGCATCGAGGTGATGGCCTGGCCCCGGACGGAGGTGATCCGCTCCTGGAGCTGGCCCATCTCGTCGGCCAGGGTCGGCTGGTAACCCACGGCGCTCGGCATGCGGCCGAGCAGCGTGGAGACCTCGGAACCGGCCTGGGTGAAGCGGAAGATGTTGTCGATGAAGAGCAGCACCTCCTGCTTCTTCACGTCACGGAAGTACTCCGCCATGGTGAGCGCGGAGAGCGCGACCCGCAGACGGGTGCCCGGCGGCTCGTCCATCTGGCCGTAGACGAGCGCGGTCTTGTCGATGACGCCCGACTCGGTCATCTCAGCGATGAGGTCGTTGCCCTCGCGGGTGCGCTCACCCACGCCGGCGAAGACCGAGGTACCACCGAAGTTCCGGGCCACTCGGGTGATCATCTCCTGGATGAGCACCGTCTTGCCGACGCCGGCACCGCCGAACAGGCCGATCTTGCCGCCCTTGACGTACGGGGCGAGCAGGTCGATGACCTTGATGCCGGTCTCCAGCATCTCGGTCTTCGGCTCCAGGTCCGCGAAGGCCGGGGCCTTGCGGTGGATGCCCCACCGGTCGTCGGCCTGGATCGTCTCGCCCTCGGTGAGGTTGAGGCACTCGCCGATCGCGTTGAAGACGTGGCCCTTGACCGCGTCACCCACCGGCACGCTGATCGGCGCCCCGGTGTCACGTACGTCGGTGCCGCGGACCAGACCGTCGGTCGGCTGCATCGAGATGGCGCGGACCAGGTTGTCACCCAGGTGCTGGGCGACCTCCAGGGTCAGCGTCTTCTCACCGCCCGAGAGGGTCACGTCGACGTGCAGAGCGTTGAACAGCTCCGGCATGGCGTCGCGCGGGAACTCGGCGTCGACGACCGGGCCGATGACCCGGACCACGCGACCCGTGGCCGTCTTGGTCTCAACTGCGGATACAGTCATCACACTTCACTTCCCGACGCGGCCAGCGCGTTCGCGCCGCCGACGATCTCACTGATCTCCTGGGTGATCCCGGCCTGACGGGCCGAGTTCATCTCGCGCGTGTACTTCTCGATCATCTCTTCGGCGTTGTCGGTGGCGCTCTTCATCGCCCGCCGGCGGGCGGCCGACTCGCTTGCCGCCGACTCCAGCAACGCCGCGAAGATCCGCGTGTTGATGTACTTCGGCAGCAGGGCGTCGAGCAGCGACTCCGGCTCCGGCTCGAACTCGTACGCGGGCAGCGCGCCCTCGGTCCGCGGCCGGTCCTCGACCTGCATCGGACCGATGATGCGGGTCACCGGGTTCTGCGTCATCAGGGACTTGAACTCGGTGTAGACGATGTGCAGCTCGTCCACGCCGAGGATCCCGTCGGCGCCGGCGTCCCCGTCCACGTCGTCCGCGCCAGCGGTGAACGCCTTGATCAGCGTGTCACCGACCTCACGGGCGTCGGCGAACGTCGGCTGCTCCGAGAAGCCGGTCCAGCTTCCGGCGATCTGCCGGCTGCGGAACCGGTAGTACGCCACGCCCTTGCGGCCGATGACGTAGAGCACCGGCTCCTTGCCGTCGGCGCGCAGCCGGGCGATCAGCGACTCGGCGGTCCGGATCGCGTTCGAGCTGTAGCCACCGGCCAGACCCCGGTCGGCCGTCACCAGCAGGACGCCCGCCCGCCGCACCTGCTCGCGCGGGGTGAGCAGCGGGTGGTCGATCCGCGCGTTCGAGGCCAGCGCCGTCAGCACGCCGGTGATCGCCTCGGCGTACGGCAGCGAGGCCGCCACCTTGGCCTGGGCCTTGGCGATGCGGCTCGTCGCGACGAGCTCCATCGCCTTGGTGATCTTCTTCATCCCCTTGGCGGAACGGATCCGCTGCCGGAGAACGCGTACCTGGGCGGCCATCGGATCAGCTCTCGGCCGGGCGGTCGACGCCGTCGCGCAGGCGGGTCACCGTCTCGCGGGACTGCTCACCCTCCAGCGGCTTGGCCGGCGCCTCGTTGATCCGGACCTCGTCCTCCTTGCCCAGGAAGACCTGCTTGAACTCGGTGATCGCCGAGTCGAGCGAGGCGATGATGTCGTCGTCCCACTTGTGGTCGGCGATCGAGGCCAGGACGCCCTCGTGCTTGTGCCGCAGGTACTGCAGGAACTCCGACTCGAAGCGGCGCACCTCGCCGACCGGGACGTCGTCCAGCTTGCCCTCGGTGCCGGCCCAGACGGAGACGACCTGCTCCTGCACCGGGTACGGCGAGTAGTTCGGCTGCTTGAGCAGCTCGACCAGGCGGGAACCGCGGTCCAGCTGGGCGCGGGAGGCCCGGTCCAGGTCGGACGCGAAGGCGGCGAACGCCTCCAGCTCGCGGTACTGGGCCAGGTTCAGCCGCAGCGAGCCGGCGACCTTCTTCATCGGCTTCACCTGCGCGGCGCCACCGACCCGGGAGACCGAGGTGCCGACGTTGATGGCCGGCCGGACGCCCTGGTTGAACAGGTCGGTCTCGAGGAAGATCTGGCCGTCGGTGATGGAGATGACGTTGGTCGGGATGAACGCCGAGATGTCGTTCGCCTTGGTCTCGATGATCGGCAGGCCGGTCATCGAGCCGCCACCCAGCTCGTCGGAGAGCTTGGCGCAGCGCTCCAGCAGACGCGAGTGCAGGTAGAAGACGTCACCCGGGTAGGCCTCACGGCCCGGCGGGCGGCGCAGCAGCAGCGACACGGCGCGGTACGCCTCGGCCTGCTTGCTCAGGTCGTCGAAGACGATCAGGACGTGCTTGCCGCCGTACATCCAGTGCTGCCCGATGGACGAGCCGGTGTACGGGGCGAGGTACTTGAAGCCGGCAGGGTCGGAGGCCGGGGAGGCGACGATGGTGGTGTACTCCATCGCGCCCGCCTCCTCCAGCGTCCCCTTGATGGAGGCGATGGTGGAGGCCTTCTGGCCGATCGCGACGTAGATGCAGCGGACCTGCTTCTTCGGGTCGCCGGAGCGCCAGTTCTCGCGCTGGTTGAGGATCGTGTCCAGCGCGACGGTGGTCTTGCCGGTCTTCCGGTCACCGATGATCAGCTGACGCTGACCGCGGCCGATCGGGGTCATCGCGTCGATGGCCTTGATGCCGGTCTGCAGCGGCTCGTCGACCGACTTGCGGGACATCACGTTCGGGGCCTGGAGCTCGAGCTCCCGGTAGCCCTCGTTGGCGATGTCGCCGAGGCCGTCGATGGGCTCGCCGAGCGCGTTGACCACGCGGCCGAGGAACGCGTCACCGATCGGCACGGAGAGCACCCGGCCGGTGCGCTTGACGCGCTGGCCCTCTTCGATCCCGCCGAAGTCACCGAGGACGACGACACCGATCTCCCGGACGTCGAGGTTCAGCGCCACGCCGAGCGTGCCGTCCTCGAACTCCAGGAGCTCGTTGGTCATGGTCGAGGGGAGGCCCTCGACGTGTGCGATGCCGTCGCCGGCGTCGGCGACGGTGCCGACCTCCTCGCGGGAGACGTCGGCCGTGTAGGAGGAGACGTAGCGCTCCAGGGCGCCGCGGATCTCCTCCGTCGAGATGGTCAGCTCGGCCATCCTCTGCTTCCTTAAGTATCAGGGGCCCGGGATACCTAGTACCGACCGGTCCGATGGCATCGAATCAGGGCTGCTAAGACGCTGGTCAGCGCTTCGCGAGCGCGTTGCGGGTCTCGTTGAGGCGACGCAGGACGGTGCCGTCGTACAGGTCGGAGCCGACCTGCACGCGCGCCCCGCCGAGCACGTCGGGGTCGACCGTCTGCTTGACGGAGACCTCCCGACCGTACATCTCCGAGAGGCGGGCACCGAGGCGTCGCTCCTCCTCCTCGTTCAGCGGGGCCGCCACGGTCACGTACGCGACCTGACGGTCCCGCCGGTCGGCGGCGAGCTCGACCAGCCGGGTGAGCGCACCGGTGAAGGAGCGTCCACCGAAACCCGCGAGCGCGGCCTCGACGAGGCTGACGGTGACCGGCTGGGCCTTGCCGGCGAGCAGCTGCCGGGCCAGTTCGGCCCGCCGCTCGACCGACGCCATCGGGTCGGAGAGCGTGTTGGACAGCTCGGCGGAACCGGAGACGACCTGCCCGAAGCGGAACAGCTCGTCCTCGACCTCACCCAGGTCGCCGGACAGGTCGGCGCTGGCCAGCAGCGCCTCCACGCCGAGGCGCTCGACACCGTCGAGCAGCTCGGACGGGGCCGACCAGCGGCCGGACACCATCGACGCGAGCAGGTCGAGCGCTTCCGCGCCGACCCGGCCGCGCAGCATGTCGCCGAGCAGACCGGAGCGGTCGGAGCCGGTCCGGGCCGGGTCGGAGAGCGCCCGGCGCAGCCGCGGCTCGCGCCGCAGCAGGGCGGCGACGGAGAGGATGTCGTCGGCGGTGGCAGCCACCGCCGACGGCTCCGCGCCGCGGACGTACGCGTCGAGGCGCTCGGCCCCGGCCCGGTACGACTCCCGGCTGGCGGCCTGCATCAGCGGGCCCCCGTGCTCTCGAGACCGCTCAGGAACCGGTCGACGGTGCCCTTGCGACGCGCCTCGTCGGCGAGCGACTCACCGACGATCTTGCTGGCCAGGTCCACCGCGATGGTGCCCACCTCGGTGCGCAGCTCGCGCACGATGGTGGCCCGCTCGGCGGCGAGCTGCTCCTTGCCGGCGGCGATGATCCGGTCGGACTCCTCCCGCGCCTTGGCGAGGATGTCCTGGCGGATGCCGTCGGCGTCGGCCCGCGCGTCGTCGCGGATCCTGGCGGCGTCGGTACGCGCCTCCGCGAGCTGGGCCCGGTACTGCTCGAGCAGCTGGTTCGCCTCGGCCTGGGCCGCCTCGGCGCGCTTGATGCCACCCTCGATCGCGTCGACCCGCGCCTGGTACATCGCCTCCATGCGGGGCATGACGAACTTCAGCAGGACGAAGACGAGCAGGGCGAAGGAGATCGTTCCGACGACCATCTCCTGCCAGATCGGCAAGATCGGATTGTGCGCGCCTTCGGCGGCGAGATACATGTCAGACCTCCGGATCGGGGGAGCTCGCGTCAGCTAACGGCGAAGGCGAGCACCAGGCCGAACAGCGCCAGCGCCTCGACCAGGGCGAAGCCCAGCACCAGCCAGGTGCGGTTGTAGCCGGCGGACTCGGGCTGGCGGGCGCTCGACTGGATGTAGGCCGCGAAGACCAGGGCCACACCGATACCGGGGCCGATGGCGGCGAGGCCGTAGCCGATGGTGTTGACGTTGCCACCGATCTCGGCAAGAACGTTCATTGCGGGTATTCCTCCTAGTTCACACGTGAGGGCTCACGTGTACGCGGTCGGTACCAGATGCTTGGCCGGGCCGGGTGCCCGCCGAGCCGGATCTCAGTGCTCGTCGGCCAGCGACGTGCCGATGTAGTTGGCGCTCAGCGTGACGAAGACGTATGCCTGCAGCACCGCCACCAGCGCCTCGAAGAAGGCCATCACGATCGCCATCGCGAAGGAGAAGACCGAGGTCGCCTGGACGAAGACGCTGCTCGACCCGAGCATCACGAAGCCGCCGACGGTGAAGACCAGCAGGAGCAGGTGGCCGGCGAACATGTTGGCGAAGAGCCGCAGTGCCAGGGTGACCGGGCGGACGACGAAGTTCTGCAGGAACTCGATCGGAATCAGCAGGAAGTGCATCGGCCACGGCACGCCGGGCAGGATGAGGCTCTGCTTGAGGTACTTGCCGAGGCCGTGCTTGCGGATGCCGACGTAGTTGTACATGACGTACGAGATGGCGGCGAGCACGATCGGGAACGCGATGTGCGAGTTCGGCGAGATCTGCAGGCCGGGCACGATGCTGAAGATGTTGGTCAGCAGGATGAAGCTGAACAGCACGGTGAGGTAGGGCGCGAAGCGGATGCCCGCGTTGCCCATCTGCTCACGGGCGATGTTGTCCCGGACGAGCCCGTAGACGGCCTCGGCGGCCCACTGGCCCTTGCCGGGCACCAGCTTCGGCTTCCGGTACGCGGCCACGAAGAAGATGATCAGCAGCGCGACGGCGATCCAGATCATGATGCTGAACTTGGTGACCCAGGGGCCGGCCACGTCCGGCGGGTAGAAATCCCCGACGCTGGGGGGCCAGGGAAGGTCCTGGGCGACGACCAGCTGTCCGCTCACCGTGTCATCCTCCGCACTCAACAGACCCGCGTGTGCCGGAACTCAGGCACTGAGCCTCTTCATGATCAGGTAGATCGCCCCGGCCGCGCCGAGCATCATGCCGACGGCGACCCCGATGCCGGCTGGCAGACCGAAGAACCGTTCCGCCAACCAGCCGAGGCCACCCCACATCAGAATGCCCGCGAGCAGGTAACCCACGACGGCGCCTGCCACACCCTCCGACGAGTGCTCGTCGGACTTGCGGGAGTGGGGGTCATCGGCCATGACGTGGCGAACAATATCAGCAGGGGCGCGCGGGGATGTGCGGCACCCCCCACACTGCGGACAGCGTGCGGGCCTGCTGCGGGCGCGTCAACCTCGCGTCACGTTACTCCTGTCGCGCCCGTCCGGGCACCCGCCGTACCGGACACGATTCAGCAAAGTCACTCGCTGTCGTCGCGACGCTCGAATGTGGGCAGCGGGGACCTCATCGCCCAGGTCAGGTGGGCACCGGTCCACACCACCACGGCCGCGATGATCGCCACGCCCATGTCCGGCAGACCGGGCCAGCCGGTGGCCGCCACGGCGGCCATCACCACGCCCAGGATCACGATCTTGGTGGCGTAGGTGACCAGGCCGACCGACATGATCATCCGAGGGTGGATGGCGTCCGCCCAGGCCACCGAGAGGCTGGAGATCAGGTAGCTGACGATCACCAGCGCCACCCCGGCCGCGAAGCCGGCCGCCCCGGTCGCGCCGCGCAGCAGCGCCGCCGCCGGCACCCCCACCACCGCGAGGGCCGCGCACGCCAGCAACGGTAGCCGCAGGTGGTTCAGCCGGGACCGGATCGCGCCGGGTTCACCCGCCCGTGGCGCCGTCATCGGGGGTACGCCGGGAAGGCGGCGACCAGCTCGGTGACCTCGCGGGCCACCCCGGCCAGCGCGTCGGCGCCACCGGGGGCGCCGGGATCGGTGCGTACCGCGCGTGCGATCAGCCCGGCGATCCGGCCCATCTCCCCCTCGCGCATGCCCTGGGTGGTCACGCTCGGCGTACCCACCCGGATGCCGGAGGCGACGAGCGGCGGCTGCGGGTCGTACGGGATGGCGTTCTTGTTGAGCGCGATGCCGGCGGCCTCGCAGCGGGCCTCGGCCTCGGCGCCGGTCACGCCCGTCTCGCGCAGGTCGAGCAGCGCCAGGTGGGTGTCGGTGCCGCCGGAGACCGGTCGCAGGCCCTCCGCGGCCAGGCCGTCGGCGAGCGCCCGCGCGTTCGTCACCACCTGCGCGGCGTACGTGCGGAACTCCGGCTGCGCGGCCTCGCGCAGCGCGACCGCCTTCGCCGCGACCGCGTGCATCAGCGGGCCGCCCTGGGTGAACGGGAAGACCGCCTTGTCGATCCGCGCGGCCAGCGACTCCCGGCAGAGGATCATGCCGCCGCGCGGGCCGCGCAGCACCTTGTGCGTGGTCGCGGTGACCACGTCGGCGTGCGGCACCGGGGACGGGATCGCGCCGCCGGCCACCAGGCCGACGAAGTGGGCGGCGTCCACCATCAGGTACGCGCCGACCTCGTCGGCGATCTCGCGGAACCGGGCGAAGTCGATGAGCCGGGGGTACGCGGTCGCGCCACAGATGATCAGCTTCGGCCGGTGCGCCCGGGCCAGGTCGCGCACCTCGTCGTAGTCGATCGTCTCGGTGTCCGGCCGGACGGTGTAGCCGACCGGGTGGAACCACTTGCCGGAGAAGTTCACCCGGCTGCCGTGGGTCAGGTGCCCGCCGTGCGGCAGGTCCATGGCCAGCACCGTGTCTCCCGGCTGCGCCAGGGCGGCGTACGCGGCCAGGTTGGCGCTCGCGCCGGAGTGCGGCTGGAGGTTGGCGTGCTCGGCGCCGAACAGGTCCTTGGCCCGGGCGATGCCCAGCTCCTCGGCGCGGTCCACCTCGGCGCAGCCGCCGTAGTAGCGCCGGCCCGGGTAGCCCTCGGCGTACTTGTTGGTGAGCGTGGAGCCGAGCGCGGCCAGCACCGCGGGCGAGGTGAGGTTCTCGCTGGCGATCAGTTGCAGACCGCCGCGCAGCCGGTCCAGCTCCCCCAGCACCACCTCGGCGATCTCCGGATCGACGGTACTGAGCTGCTGGAAGTCCGGCCCCCAGAAGGTGTCCCTCGCGTTCTCCACAGCGAAGGAGTCTACGGAGCCGCAGACTGGAGGCCGTGAGATGCCTCGTCACCGGCGCGACCGGCTACATCGGCGGGCGCCTCGCGCCCCGGCTGCTGGCCGAGGGGCACACCGTACGCTGCCTGGCCCGCACGGCCGGACGGCTGCGGGACGTGCCCTGGGCGGCCGACGCGGAGATCGTCGAGGGCGACCTGCGCCGCCCGGAGACGCTGCCGTCCGCGTTCGAGGGCGTGGAGGTCGCGTACTACCTGGTCCACTCGCTCGGCCAGCGCGGCTTCGAGGCCGCCGACCGGGAGGCGGCGACCAACTTCGCCGAGGCGGCGCGCGCCGCGGGCGTACGCCGGATCGTGTATCTCGGCGGGCCGGAGCCGGCGGAGCGCGACGGCCTGCCCTCGGCGCACCTGCGCTCCCGGGCGGAGGTCGCGCGGATCCTGCTGGACAGCGGCGTGCCGACGGCGGTGCTGCGCGCCGCCGTGATCATCGGATCCGGCTCGGCATCGTTCGAGATGCTGCGGTACCTGACCGAGCGGCTGCCGGCGATGGTCACCCCGCGCTGGGTACGCAACCGGATCCAGCCGATCGCGGTCCGGGACGTGCTGCGCTACCTGGTCGGGTGCGCGCACCTGCCGCCGGAGGTGAACCGGGCCTTCGACATCGGCGGCCCGGACGTGCTGACGTTCACCGACATGATGCAGCGCTACGCCCGGGTGGCCGGGCTGCGGCCCCGGGTCATCCTGCCGGTGCGCCCGCTCACCCCGTCGCTCTCCTCGCACTGGGTCGGCCTGATCACCCCGGTGCCGAACGCTATCGCCCGGCCGCTGGTGGAGAGCCTGGTGCACGAGGCGGTGGCGCACGAGCACGACATCGCGGCGTACGTGCCGGACCCGCCCGAGGGGCTGACCGGCTTCGACCAGGCGGTCGCGCTGGCGCTGACGAAGGTACGCGACGCGCAGGTGGAGACGCGCTGGTCGAACGCGAGCGGCCCGGACGCGCCCGCCGAGCCGCTGCCGTCGGACCCGCGCTGGTCCGGCGGCACCGCGTACACCGACCTGCGGGAGCGGGCGGTGGACGCGCCACCGGCGGCGTTGTGGCGGGTCATCGAGGGCGTCGGCGGCGAGAACGGCTGGTACTCGTTCCCGCTGGCCTGGTCAGTGCGCGGCTGGATGGACCGCCTGATCGGCGGCGTCGGGCTACGCCGGGGACGGCGGGACCCGCACCGGCTCCAGGTCGGCGAGGCGCTGGACTTCTGGCGGGTCGAGGAGATCGTCCCGGGTGAGCTGCTGCGGTTGCGCGCCGAGATGCGGCTGCCCGGGCGGGCCTGGCTGGAGATGCGCGCCGAGCCGGACGGGGACGGGCGCAGCCGCTACGTCCAGCGCGCCGTGTTCCTTCCGCGCGGACTGCCCGGCCATCTCTACTGGGCCTCGGTGGCCCCGTTCCACGCCGTCGTCTTCGGCGGCATGGCCCGCAACATCGCCAAGGGCGCCGAACACCCGGCCGGTTAGGACGACGAGCCGCTCTGGAGTGCGGGGCCGAGGAGCAGTCCCCCGTCGATGACGTACTCGGCGCCGGTGATGAAGGCCGCCTGTGGCGACGTGAGGAACACCAGCAGCGCGGTGACGTCGGCGGGCTGCCCGAGTCGCGGGACGGCGAACGGCTCGGGCGAGTAGAAGTCGGCGATCGGGGCGTCGCTGCCGGCCGCCGGCTCGGTGATGAACGGAGTGGCGATCACGCCGGGGTGGATCGCGTTGACGCGGATGTTGTCGCGGCCCAGTTCAAGCGCGGCGGTCCGGGTGAGTCCTCGAACCGCCCACTTGCTGGCGACGTAGGGCGCGTAGAAGGCGGTACCGCCCATGCCCATGGTGGAGCCGATGTTGACGATCGCTCCTCCCCCGGCGCGCCGCAGCGCCGGGGCGGCTGCCCTGATGCCGAGGAAGGTGCCGGTGAGGTTGACATCGAGGATGCGAGCCCAGGTGGCCGGGTCGGTGGACTCGACGAGGGCCGGCGGGTTCTGCACCCCGGCGTTGTTGACCAGGATCGTGAGCCCGCCGAATGTCTTCTCGGTCTCGGCGACAGCGGCGGCCCAGGACTCCTCCCGGGAGACGTCCAGGCGGACGACCCGTGCCCGGTCTCCCAGCTCGGTGGCGAGGCCGGCGCCACGCTCGGCGTCGGTGGCAGCGATGACGACATTGGCGCCTTCGGCGTGCAGGGCGCGTACGTGGCTGGCCCCCTGCCCGCCGGTGCCGCCGGTCACGAGAACGGTCTGGTTGGCGAAGCGGGACATCGGATCCTCCGGTACGTGCGGGACGACACCCGGGGCCGGGTGGTGAGTCGGGCGACTCACCATGCCGACGCTACGCCCCGGTGAATGGTGAGTCAACCCACTCACCTCGCTATGATGGCCGCATGACCCCAGCGCCGTCGGCCTACCACCAGCGCGTGGCGCAGGAGAAGCGCGCGCTGATCGTGCAGGCCGCCACCGAGCTCTTCCTGGAGTTGGGCTACGACCGGGCGTCACTGGCGCGTATCGCCGACAGCGCCGGCGTGTCGAAGGCGACGCTGTTCAAGCAGTTCCCGACGAAGGCGGCGCTGTTCGACGCCATCGTCATCGACTCGTGGGCCCGCAACGACGTCTCCGACGTGCCGCCCGCCGGCGACCTGGCGGCCGGCCTGACGGTTCTCGGGCGGCGCTACGCGACGCTGTTGAGCCGGCCGGAGATGACCGACCTGTTCCGCATCGTGATCGCCGAACTGCCGCGCTTCCCCGAACTGGCCAGAGCGCACTTCTCCCAGGGCAAACTGCCGTACTTCGAGTCCGTCCGGCTCTACCTCGTGGCCGAGCACGAGGCGGGCGTGGCGGACATCGCCGAACCGGAGATGGCCGCCACGCAGTTCCTCGGGATGATCTCCAACTACCTGTTCTGGCCGCGCCTGGTCCTGCCGGACTGGACCGTCACCCCGGAGCGCACGACAGCTGTCGTCGACGAGGCCGTCCGAACCACGGTTGCGCGGTACGGCAGGCCGGCCGGCTGAGAAAGGGCCGCTAGTCGCCGGTGCGCGGGCTGGTGTGCTGGAAGGCGACGGCCTGGCCCGGCGGCACGAAGTCGCGTACCGGCTCGTCGCGCAGCGCCCACGCGAGGATGCGCCCCACCGCGGCGATCTGCCGCTTCTGCACGCCGCCGCCGACCGCGTCCCGGGGGTCGTCCGGGTTCGCGGCGATCGTCGCCACCGAGAGCTGCGGAGTGAACGCGACGACAGTCTCCGTGGCGTTCCGCTCCGAGCTTCCGGTCTTGCCGGCCACCGGACGGCGCAGGCCCGGGGCCAGTTCCTCGGCCGTGCCGCCGTCGCAGCGCCGGTACATCGACTGGTCGCCGACCGGGCAGCGGCTGGCGTCGGCCGCCGCGCGGGCCACCTCGGTGTCGAGCACCTGCCGGCAGTCGGTGTTCCCGGCGGCGACCTTCCGGCCGGACGGGTCGGTGATGGAGGTGACCGGCGTGGGCCGGCACCAGGTGCCCTCGGCGGCCACCGCGGCGTACGCGCCGGCCAGGTCGAGCGGCGTGGTGGCGGAGACGCCGAGCGTGAACGGCCCCCAGCTCTTCGCGCCGTCACGGGCCATCCGCGCGTCCTGCGGGGCGCGGAACACGATGCCCAACCGCTGGGCCATCTCGACCACCCGGTCCGCGCCGACCCGCTCGGTCAGCCACGCGAAGTACGTGTTCACCGACCGGCCGAACGCGTCCCACATGTCCCGGTCGCCGTCCATCCAGTAGGTGTTGGCGTTCGCCGGGCACCACCGGCCACCACAGCTCGCCGGGCCGGCGCCGACCGGGTACTGCGTCACGTAGACCTTCGGCGCGTCGAACACGGTGTCCAGCGGCAGCCCGGACTCCAGCGCGGCCAGCAGGGCGAACAGCTTGAACGTCGAGCCCGCCTGATAGCCGGTGATGCCGCCACCGCCGGCCACCAGCTGGTTGACCGTGTTCGGGTAGTTCTGCTGCCCGTCCTGATTCGCGGCCACGCCGTACGTGCGGTTCACCGCCATGGCCAGCACCCGCCCGTTGCCCGGTTGCACCACAGCGGTCGGCGCGGCGCGCGCGATCGTCTCCGGGTAGATCTCCCGCACCTGCTCGCTCGCCTTGGCCTGCACGTCCGGGTCGAGTGAGGACACGATCGACCAGCCGCCGCGGCGCAGCGTGCGCTGCCGCTCGTCCACCGACTTGCCGAACGCCGGCTGGGCGTTCCACCACTGCGTGAACCAGTCGCAGAAGAAGCCCCAGTCGTTGTGGTCCGCGGGCACCGCGGCGCAGTCGTTCGGGGTGGTGTTGGGCTTGAGGGCCAGCTCAGTGGCCTTCGCCGCCTCGGCGTCCGCAGCGCTCGCCCGGCCGGTCTCCACCATCCGGTCCAGCACGTACGCCCGCCGTTGCCGCGCCGAGTCGCCGTCGCCGTTGATCGGGTCGTCCGCCGGGGACCGGACCAGCCCGGCGAGCAGGGCGGCCTGGGCCAGCGTGAGCCGGTCCGGCGTGGTGGAGAAGTAGCGCTTGCTGGCCGCGGCGATGCCGTACGCCCCGGCGCCGAAGTACGCGATGTTCAGGTAGCGCCCGAGGATCTCGTCCTTACCGACCTGCCGTTCCAGCGTCAGCGCGTACCGCATCTCGCGGATCTTGCGGCCGACGGTGATCTCGGTGGCGGCGGCGCGCTGCTCCTCGGTCAGCCGGGGGTCCCCGGCCAGCGCGTTGCGCACGTACTGCATGGTCAGCGTGGAGGCGCCCTGGCGGGTGCCCTCGCGGCGGTTGGCGGTGAACGCCCGCGCGACGCCGCGCACGTCGACGCCGTGGTGCTCGTAGAAGCGCACGTCCTCGGCGGCCACGATGGCTTCGCGCATCACCGGCGCCACCTCGGCGACCGGCACGTCCACCCGGTCCTCGACGTAGAACGAGGTGATGAGCGTGCGGCCGTCGCTTGCGTATAGGTTGGACCGCTGCGCCGGCTGTGGCGCCTTGAGCGCCTCCGGCAGCGCGGTGTACGGCATCAGGTTCTTCAGGCCCAGCCCGAAGACCAGCGCGGCCGGCAGCGCCGCGACGGCCAGGACCAGCCCGGCGAGCACGCCGGCGAGCACAACGGTGAACAGCTTGTCGAGATAGGCCCGGTTCATCAGCTCTCCCCGCAGGAGCCGGCCGTACGGACCTGTTCAGAATGACCGGAATGTGCGCTTTGGCCGCCACCTTCCGAGAAAGGCGCAGAAAGTTCGCGAGGAAGGATGAATCTCAGGGCAACAGCGCGGCAGCCAGCGGCTGCACCGTCTCCTCGATCTCGTCCGCGACCCGGCTGAAGCACTGGTCGCCCCGGCCCCACGGGTCGTCCAGATCATCGGTGGGCAGCGCCGAGGCGTTCTGCCGGGCCACGTCGGCGGCCGCCACCAGCGCGACGCCGCGCGCGTACACGGCGTCCGGCGTGGGCTCGGCCGGCGGCAGGGCGGACCGGTCCAGCCCGCCGAGCAGGCGGCCGAACTCACCGAGCACGAACGTGCGCGCGGCGGCGTCCGGCCGCAACGCCACCACGTACTCCTGCTGGTCGGCGGTGGCGGTGAGCACCAGGTCCGCGGCGTCGATCAGGTCCGAGCGCAGCCGCCGCGCGGCGAACCCCTCGGTGTCGCCGCCGCGCGAGATCACCTGGCGGGCGGCCGGCGGGTTCATCTCCTCGCCCGCGTGCCAGCCGCCGGTGCCGGCACTGTGGCTGTGCACGAGCGCGTCCGACCCGGCCGCGTCGACGCCGAGGCGGGCCAGCCGCTCCCGGACCGCGAGCAGCAGCAGCCGCTCGGCCATCGGCGACCGGCAGATGTTGCCCATGCAGACGTGCAGGACGGTGAAGGGCGGCACTCAGACCCCCCGCTCGTCGAGGATGTCCGGCACGACCTCCCGCAGCTTCGCCAGCGTCACCGCGCCCTCGCGCAGCACCCGCGGCACGTCGCCGGTCAGGTCGACGATGGTGCTCGGCACCGGATCCACCGCCGGCCCGGCCTCCAGATAGGCCCGGACGCCGTAACCGAGCTGGTCACGCGCCTCCTCGGCGGTGAGCGCGGCCGGCTGGCCGACCTTGTTGGCCGAGGCCACTGCCATCGGCCCGGTCTCCCGCAGCACCTCCAGCGCCACCGGGTGCAGCGGCATCCGTACCGCCACCGTGCCGCTGCTGTCGCCCAGGTCCCAGGCCAGGCTCGGCGAGTGCTCCACCACGATCGTCAGCGCGCCCGGCCAGAACGCCTCGACCAGGTCGCGGGCCGCGCCGGGCAGCGAGAACACCAGGCCGTCGAGCGTGTGCCGGGAGCCGATGAGCACCGGGGGCGCCTGCCGGGCGCCGCCCTTGGTGTCCGCCAAGGCCTTCACCGCGTACGGCGTGAACGCGTCCGCCCCGATGCCGTAGACCGTGTCGGTCGGCAGGACGACGAGTTCCCCGTTCTTGACCGCCTCGATGGCAGCGGCGATGCCGCGGTCCCGGTCGGCGGGCGACCGACAGTCGTAGAGCATCACGAGGAGTCAGTCTGCCACGCCCGGGCGGTCTCGGCGTGGGTGCCGTCCGCCCGCCGGGACGCGCTCGCCCAGCGGGGCCGCCCGGCCAGGTCCCGGTGCTCCTCGACGCGGTCGTAACGGCCGTCGCCGCGCAGCAGCGCGGGCACCGCCGTCGCGTGCGTGTCGTCGTGCTCGATCCCCATCACGCCGCCCGGGCGCAGCAGCACGGCGGCCCGGCGCACCACCGGGCGGATCACGTCCAGCCCGTCCGCGCCGCCGAAGACCGCCTCGTCCGGGTCGTGCCCGGCCACCTCCGGCGGCACCGTCACCGACCTCGGCACGTACGGCGGGTTGCAGAGCAGCACGTCGACCCGCCCGGCCAGGTCGGCCAGCAGGTCCGCAGCGGTCACGTCGGCGGCCACCACCTCGACCGGCCGGTCCCCCGCGGCGGCCCGGCCGGCCGCGTTGCGCCGCAACCACGCCAGCGCGGCCGGGGACCGCTCCACAGCCACCACCCGGGCCGACGGCACCTCCTGCGCCACCGACAGGGCGATCGCGCCGGAGCCGCTGCACAGGTCGACCACGAGCGGCGCCGTACGCTCCCGGGCCCGCTCGATCCCCCAGCCGGCCAGCAGTTCGGTCTCCGGGCGGGGCACGAACACGCCCGGCCCGACCGCCAGCTCCAGCAGCCGGAAGCCCGCCGTGCCGATCAGGTGCTGCAACGGCTCCCGGGTCACCCGCCGTCCGACCAGCGCGTCCAGGCGGTCGAGCTGTGCCGGAGTTAAGCCGTCGGCCAACGCCAGCCGGCCGCGCGGCACCTGGAGGACGTACGCGGCCAACTGCTCGGCCTCGGCGCGGGGCGCCTCGACGCCCGCCGCCGCGAGCGCCCGGGCCACCCGGGCGATCACCAGCGAGGGCCGTTCGCGTTCTGTCCCTTCGGACGGGTGTTGCGGGAGTGCTGTCACGCAATAATCATGAAGCGTCGCGGCCCACCTCACGAACGGGTGCGTCCGGGCGCACACGGCAGGGAGGTCGCAGGTGGGCTGGCTCGACCAGGTCGAGGACCAGGTTGACGCTCTCCGACGCGCACGGTCACTGCAGGAGGCCAGCCGGTCCGCGGAGGCGTGCGCCCTGCTCGACCGCGTGATCCGCACCACCGGCGACCCGTACGCCCGCGCCGACGCGCTCGTGCAACGCCTGTCCGCGCTGATCAATCTCGGCCGGACCGCCGAGTTCACCCGCGCCGTCGAGGACGCCTCCGCCGCCGTACGCGACCTCGCCGAGCCCTACCTGCACGGGCACCTCAACGCGCTCGCCGCGCTCGCCGCCCACCACCAGGGCGCGCTGGACCGGTGCGTGATGCACCTGGTCCGGGCCGCCCGCGCGCTGGGCGCCGACGACACGCCCGACCGGGACACCGCGTGGGGCTGGCACGACCTCGCGATGGCGTACTCGTACCTGAGCTTCCACGGCCACGCGCTGGGCGCGATCGAACGCGCCCGCGAGGTGGGGCTCAGCGCCGGCATCCCGGAGGAGACGTTCGCCGCGCCCGGGATCCGGCTGCGCAACGCGGTGGCGCTGGACCACAACGGCGACAGCGACGGCTGCCTGCGGGTGCTGCGCGACGTCGCCGGTGACCTGGCCCGGTTCCTGCGCGGCGGGCGGGCCGCCGACCTGCGTCCCAGCAGCCTCGCCGCGTACGGCTACGCGGCCGCCCGGCGGGCCGCGCTCGGCGACCGGGTGGAGTCCGCCGGGGACGCCGACCCGAAACGGCTGCTCGGCCACGGCGGCGACAGCGCCCGCGCCCGCGACCTGCGCCAGCTCGGCCAGGTCTGCCTGGCCGTCGCCGCCGACCGCCCGATCGAGGCGGTCACCCGGCTGGACGCGCTCCAGGTCTCCGACGAGACGCTCGGCGCGGCCGAGGCGCCCCGGCTGCGCAGCGTCGCGCTGGCCCGGGCCGGCGACCACGCGGGCGCGCACCGGGCCGACCGGCACGCGTTCCGGCTGGCCGCGCGGCGCAGCGACCGGCTGCGGGACGTCTACATCGACGGCATCGCCGCCCGGATCGACCACGAGGAGATGCGCCGCGAGGCGGCCCGGTACGAGGGCGAGGCGCTCACCGACCCGCTCACCGGCCTGCCGAACCGGCGCCGGCTGGAGCGCTACCTGGGCGCCGTGGTGTCCCGGGGCGAGCGGGTGGTGATCGGCGTCTGCGACCTCGACGGCTTCAAGGCGGTGAACACCCGCCACGGCCACCACTCCGGCGACCTGGTGCTGCAACGGGTGGCCGGGGTGATCAACCGGGTGATGCGACGCGGCGATTTCGTGGCCCGCTACGGCGGCGACGAGTTCGTCGTGGTGCTGCCGGACACCGTCATGCCGGAGGCGGTCGAGGTGGCCCGGCGCATCGAGGCGGCTGTCCGCACCGAGGACTGGGAGTCCCTGGTGCCGGGCACCCCGGTCGGTGTGACCATCGGTTTCGCCGAGGTCGACGGCAGCACCACAGTGAGCGTGCGGGAGGCGCTCGGCACCGCGTTCGAGCTGGCCGACCGGGAGATGCTGCGCGCCAAGGCGCGACCCCGCGCGAGCTGAGCGGTAAGGAAGGGCCCCCTGTTAACGCCTCCGGTAGAGGAGGGGCCCCCGCTTAACACCCCGCCGGTCAGCGGCGGGACAGCTCCGTCTCGCCGGCCAGCCGGGCTGCGCGGTCCGCCTCGGCCAGCGCGTCGAGCACCCCGTCCAGCTCGCCGGCCAGCGCCAGGTCCAGGTTGTACGCGGTGTAGCCGATGCGGTGGTCGGTGATCCGGTTCTGCGGGAAGTTGTAGGTACGGATCCGCTCGGAGCGGTCCACGGTGCGGACCTGCGCCTTACGGGCGTCCGACGCCGCCGCGTCGGCCTGCTCCTGGGCCGCGGCGAGCAGCCGGGCTCGCAGGATACGCATGGCCTGCTCGCGGTTCTGCAGCTGCGACTTCTCGTTCTGGCAGGAGACCACGATGCCGGTCGGCACGTGGGTGATCCGGACCGCCGAGTCAGTGGTGTTCACCGACTGGCCACCGGGGCCGGACGAGCGGAACACGTCGATGCGCAGCTCGTTCGGGTCGATGGTGACGTCGACGTCCTCCGCCTCGGGCAGCACCAGCACGCCCGCCGCGCTGGTGTGGATGCGGCCCTGCGACTCGGTGACCGGGACGCGCTGCACCCGGTGCACGCCGCCCTCCCACTTGAGCCGGGACCAGACCCCGTTGCCGCCTTCCGGCACGCCCTTGCTCTTGATCGCCAGCGACACGTCCTTGACGCCACCCAGGTCGGAGTCCTGGGCGTCGATCACCTCGGTGACCCAGCCGTGCCGTTCGGCGTACCTGGTGTACATCCGCAGCAGGTCCCCGGCGAACAGCGCCGACTCCTCGCCGCCCTCGCCGGCCTTGATCTCGACGATCACGTCCTTGGCGTCGTGCGGGTCGCGCGGGATGAGCAGTTCCGCGAGCCGTTCCTCCAGCGCCGGCAGGGAGGCGGCGATGGCCTCCGCCTCGCCGGCGAACGTCGCGTCCTCGGCGGCCAGCTCGCGCGCGGCGGTCAGGTCGGCGCGGGCCTGCTCCAGCTCACCGGCCGCCTTGTGCAGCGGGACCAGTTCGGCGTACCGACGGCCGACCCGCCGGGCGGCGCCCTGGTCGGCGTGGATGGCCGGGTCGGCCAGCCGCCGCTCCAGCTCGGCGTACTCGTCGAGGAGGGCGGCCAGGCGCTCACTGCTCATGCTGCGGATGCTCCTTGGGGATTAAACCGGCGCAAACGGACGAACGCCCGTGCCCGGCAGGAGCCGGACACGGGCGTCGTCGACGGAGCTACTTGGCCTTCTTGGCCTGAACCTTGGCGTACTTCTGCTGGAACTTCGCGACCCGGCCGGCGGTGTCCAGCACGCGCTGCTTACCGGTGTAGAACGGGTGGCAGGCGCTGCAGGTCTCGACGCTGATGGCGCCGCCCTTGGCGGTGCTGCGGGTCGTGAAGGAGTTACCGCAGGAGCAGCGGACCTCGGTGGTCACGTACTCCGGGTGGATGTTGGGCTTCATGTCGCCTCGGTCCTTTCGTCGGTGGTCGCCGGGTCGCCGTCGGTGCTCCCCGTCGTCCGCGACGGGCTCGGGCGTGAACCGGAACCGGTGGCCGATTGACCAGTGTGCCATGGGGCTCGCCCTCCCGGCACAGGAGGTCCGCCACCCGCAACGCCCGCCCACACTCCGGCATTCCCACACCCACCCCACCCACACCCCACCCGCCCGTCCCACCCCGCCGGCCCGAGCCGTTGATCATGAAGTTGGCGGCATTTTCTGTCGCTTTTGTCCAGGTCAACTTCATGATCAACGGAGTGAGGCGGGCAGGAGCGCGGGGGCGGGCGGAGGCAGGCGGGGTTGGGGCGGGGCTCCTCCCCCAGGATGAGGAGCCCCGGCCCCGGGGTCAGGCCGCGGGGGCGCGGGCCGCCGCAACGGTGGTCACCGTCGCTTCGGCCTTCACGCCGTTGACGGTCACCGCCAGCAGGATCTGCGCGCCGGGACGCAGCGCGGTCAGCCGGCCGGTGGCCGGGTCGAACCGGGCCACGTGCCACGGTCGTACGCCCGCGGCGCCCCCGATGTGCAGGTTCGGCGAGCCGGACCAGTCGGCGCTGACCGGCGCGGCCACCGGCACCTGCCGCCCGCTGGGCTGGGTGAGCGTCGCCGTGACGTCCACCGGCGAGCCCTGGCGCGCCTGCGCGGGCACGGTCAGCGCGAGCCGGTCGACGTGGGCGTGCATTTCCGCGCTCACCCACCGCGGCCCCTCGACCAGCGGGTCACGCCGGGCCCGCTCGGCCTCGCCGGGCGTCACCGGGTCCACCCCGAACTCGGTCCAGCCGGTGAACCCGCCGAGGGCGGCCGGGGTGGACGGGTCCTTGCCCGAGTTGCCGTTGATCACGTACGGCACGCCGTCCACCCGGTCGGCGTGGAACGTGCCGACGTGGCCGTTGACCATCAGCGCGCCCTTGCCGGTGCGGTGCTGGAAGTCGGCCAGCCACTGCTCGACCAGCGCCGCCTCCTTCCGGTCGCCGAGCTGGCTGGCCTTGGCCGGGCTCGGGTCACGCGGCGGGTGGTGGAAGAACACCGCCACCGAGCCCACCGAGCGGTCGGCGGCGGCCTGGTCGAGCGTCCGGCGCAGCAGTTCCACCTGGTCGAACCCGCCTCCGCGCAGCGACCCGGTGGCGGTGCTCAGCGTGACGAAGCGGGTGCCCCGGTGGTCGAAGACGCGTGAGGTGTCCCCGAAGACGCTGCGGAAGTTGTCGATCGGCGCGCCCATGATCTCGTGGTTGCCGGGCACGTAGTGGTACGGCACCTCGCCGCCCAGTTCCTCGTCCAGGATGCGCTTGGCCAGCGCGAAGTCCGCCGGGTAGGCGGTGTCCACGAAGTCACCGTTGATGATCAGGAAGTCCGGCCGGGCGGAGCGGACCTCGCGCAGCGTACGGCGGGCCTGGGCGACCAGGTCGCTGTCCGGGTTGGCGGCGACGAACTGGGCGTCGGAGAGCACCGCGAAGCGCCAGGGCGCCCCGTCCACTGTGCCGTCGCGCAGCACCACCCGGTCGGTGCGGTTCGGCTCCGGCGGCGCCTGCACGTCCGGCGGCACCCGGGCCACCAGGTCGTCGATCACGACCTCGCTGCGGTACTGCTTCGCCGGGTCGGTCTCGGCCACGTAGAACCGGCGCACCCGCACCGGGTACTGCACGCCGGGCGGTACGGCGAACTCGACGTACTTCCAGCCGGTCCAGTCCAGGTACGGGCCACGCAGCACGAACTGGGTGTCCTGCGCGTCGTGCAGGTGCAGGCTGGGCCACTCGCCGGCGCCGTTGGCCTTGATCCACATTCCGAACGCCTGCGGCTGGCCGGGCACGTCGATCCAGGCGGGCGGGTCGGCGTACGCGGCCCGGGTACCGGTGGACTGGCTGAAGTCGTACGACATCCGCAGCCCGCCCCCGGTGTGCCCGTCGGCCGGGGCGACCGATCCGGAGGCGCGGGCCTGGCTGAACTTCCACGACGCGGCGTCGTCGAACCCGGCCACCGGCACGTCGGTGAGCCCGACGGTCACCGGCAGGACCGTGCTGTGGTTGCCAACGCGCACGGTGACCAGCGCCGAGCCGGTCTCGCGGAGCGCCTCGACGGACAGGTTGCCGTCGGCGGTGGGGGTGACCGAGAGCAGGTCGCTGTCGTACTCCAGCTTCAGGTCGGCCGGCTCGATCGGCGCGGTGTTGCCCTCGGCGTCGTAGCCGACCACGCCGAACAGGCCGCTGTCACCGGCCCGGTCCAGGCCGACCCGGTCGACGGTGCCGTCGATCCGCTGAAGCGGGCCGAGCACCGTCAGGTCGATCGTGCCCTGGGCGCGTCCGCGTGCGGCGGTGACGGTGCTGCGGCCGGGCACGGCGGCCCGGAACACGCCGTCGCCGTCGACCCGTCCGTGGGTGGCGTGCCAGCGCGGCTCGCCGGCGGCCGGGCCGTACGTCTCGTCGTATCCGGCGGCGGTGAGCCGGCGGGTGAGGCCGGGGAAGACCCGGTCCGGCCGGCCGCCGCGCACCGGCGCGACGCCCGGCGCGGCGGTCGGGTCGCTGGCGGTCTCCAGCCAGTAGCCGGTGAGCCGGCCACTGCCCTTCGGCGCGTAGACGGCGAGCCCGTTGGGCACCGGCCGCTCGCTGCCGTCGGACGGGCTGTTCTCCACCTGGACCGTGGCCGCGCCCGGCTCCCGGGCCAGCAGTGTGGACGAGCCGCCGCCGTCGAGGTTGAGCGCGTTGGCGGCGCCCAGCTCGGCCATCATGCGGCCCATCTCGGTCTGGGTGACGCCGCGGCTGTCCACCTGGCGGCCGTCCACCGTCAGCATGATCATCTTGCGCCCGTCGGCGGAGAAGCCGACGGCGGTGCGCGGGGCCAGCGACGCGTCGGCGATGCTCTGCACCACGCCGTCGCGCACCAGCACGTTGCCGCCGCCCACCGCGGCGCGCAGGTCACCGCCGTCGGAGGCCCGTGGCCGCCAGGACACGTCCACCGCGTCGCCGGGACGCAGCGCGGCGAGCGCGTCGGCGCCGGCCTCGCGGCCGAGCAGCACGGTGCTGCCGGCCGGGATCGGGCCCTCGCCCGCCGTGGTGGCCACGCTCGCCACCCGGCCGCCGGTCAGCGTCACCTCGACCGTCCGGGCCGCGCCCTCCACGGCCCGCTTGCGGGTGTACGAGCCCCAGAGTGGCGTGAAGACGCCCACGCCGTCGCGCTGCACCATGTTGTTGAACTGGGTGAGCGACACCGGCCCGGTGGGCAGCGTCGCGGCGCCCTCGAAGCCGACCTCGACGACCCGGCCGATGCCCTGGGCGCTGACGCCCACCGCGTTGGGGTGCCCGGCGATCGGCGACTGCACCAGCTCACCGGAGCGGATGCCGACGCCCTGGGCGGCGCCGGAGTTGTTGATGTCGAAGAAGTCGCCGTTCACCGCCGCGACCGCGCGGGACCGGTCCACCGCGGCGCGCAGCGGCTCGTCCTTGGTGACCTCTCCAGAGTTCACGTAGTCCACTGTCAGCCCACCGCCCAGGTCTGCGGTGAGCGCGTCGGCGCGCAGCCAGCCGGCCGCGTCGTACCTGTCGAAGGAGGTCAGGTTCAGGCCGGGCGCGACCGGCCGGGTGCTCTTGGCGGTCTCCAGGCCGTCGGCCGGCTCCACACCAGCGAGCGCGACGGCTGGGTCGGGACGGGACGAGGCGCGTGGCGCGTCCTCGGCGGCGGTGGCGCCCGGCGGCGCGACGGGTGACGGCCCGGCGGCCGTCGCGGCGGACGGCGTCGGCGCGGTGATGGTCAGCAACGGCGTCAGCAGCAGGACGCCGGCGAGGCGGGCGGGTCGACTGCGGGTTCGCATGGACGACAGTCAACCCGACGATGAACAGAAGTTTCAATACCTCGCGACTGAACCGTAGGAAAACTTCACCGTGGGCGGTGCCGGGTATGCGACGAGGGGCACGGCCGCGTTCGGCCGTGCCCCTCGTTCGTCGTCCGTCAGCTCACTCGCCCGGAGTGGACTTCGCGATCTGCATCAGGAACTCGATGTTGGTGCGGGACTGCTTGAGCCGGTCCAGCAGGAGGTCGAGCGCCGCCTGCGAGTCCAGCGAGTGCAGCACCTTGCGGAGCTTGTGGATGATCGCCAGCTCCTCCGGCGCGAGCAGGACCTCCTCCTTGCGGGTGCCGGAGGGGTTGATGTCGATCGCCGGGAAGACCCGCTTGTCGGCGATCTTCCGGTCCAGCTTCAGCTCGGCGTTACCGGTGCCCTTGAACTCCTCGAAGATGACCGTGTCCGCCATGGACCCGGTCTCCACCAGCGCGGTGGCGAGAATGGTCAGCGAGCCGCCGTTCTCGATGTTGCGCGCCGCGCCGAGGAAGCGCTTGGGCGGGTAGAGCGCGGTGGAGTCGATACCACCCGACATGATCCGGCCGCTGGCCGGCGCCGCCAGGTTGTACGACCGGCCGAGCCGCGTCACCGAGTCGAGCAGCACGACCACGTCGTGCCCCAGCTCGACCAGGCGCTTGGCCCGCTCGATCGCCAGCTCCGCCACGGTGGTGTGGTCCTGCGGCGGACGGTCGAACGTGGCCGCGATGACCTCGCCCTTCACCGAGCGCTGCATGTCGGTGACCTCTTCGGGCCGCTCGTCGACAAGCACCACCATCAGGTGGCACTCCGGGTTGTTGCGGGTGATCGCGTTCGCGATCGCCTGCAGCACCATCGTCTTACCGGCCTTCGGCGGCGACACGATGAGCGCCCGCTGGCCCTTGCCGATCGGCATGACCAGGTCGATCACCCGGGTGGTGAGGATGTGCGGCTCGGTCTCCAGCCGCAGGCGCTCCTGCGGGTAGAGCGGGGTGAGCTTGTAGAACTCCGGCCGGCGCTTCGCCTCGTCCGGCTCCATCCCGTTGATGGTGTCCAGCCGGACCAGCGGGTTGTACTTGTCGCGCCGCTGCTCGCCGTCCCGCGCGGCCCGCACGGCGCCGGTGATCGCGTCACCGCGGCGCAGGCCGTACTTCTTGATCTGGGACATCGAGACGTACACGTCGTTCGGGCCGGCCAGGTAGCCGGTGGTCCGGACGAAGGCGTAGTTGTCGAGCACGTCGATGATGCCGGCGACCGGGACGAGCACGTCGTCCTCGCCGACCTGCGGCTCGCGGCCGCCACCGCCACCGCTGTCGCCCTCGCCCCGCTCGCCACGGCCGCGACGGCGGTCCCGGAACCGGCTGCGCCGGCCGCGCCGGCCGCCGCCCTCGTCGTCGTCGCCGTCGTTGTCCCGCTCGGCGCGCTGACCCCGGTCGTTGCGGTCGTTCCGGTCACCGCGGTCGTTGCGGTCACCGCGGTCGTTGCGGTCACCGCGGTCGTTGCGCTCCGCGCGCTCGCCCCGGTCGGCACGCTCGTTGCGGTCGCCCCGCTCGGCCCGGTCACCACGGTCATTGCGGTCACCGCGCTCGGCGCGCTCGCCGCCGCGCTCGGCGCGCTCGCCGCCGCGCTCGGCCCGGTCACCGCCACGCTCGGCACGCTCGCCGCCGCGCTCGGCGCGCTCGCCGCCGCGCTCGGCACGCTCGCCGCCGCGCTCGGCCCGGTCACCGCCGCGCTCGGCACGCTCGGCCCGGTCACCGCCACGCTCGGCACGCTCGCCGCCGCGCTCACGGCCCCGGCCCTCGTTGCGCTCGGCACGCTCGCCACCGCGCTCGGCCCGCTCGCCGGTCTCGGCGGGAGCCTCCTCGGCGCGGGTCTCGGCCGGCCGCGCCTCGGCCGCCGGCGTCTCGGCCGGTCGGGCCTCGGTGGTCGCGGCGGCGGCCCGGGTACGGCGGCCACGGGTACGACCCTCGGTCGCCTCGGCGGGCGCCTGCTCGGCGGGACGCGCCTCGGCCCGCTCCTCACGGACCTCCGCGTGCACCTCCTCACGGGCGGGAGCAGCAGCCGCGGCCGCTACCTCGGCGCGCGGTCGAGGGGTCCCGGCGGCGGCGCCGCCCTGCTGCCGCTCGGTGATGGCACTGATCAGCTCGCCCTTGCGCATGCGGGCCGTACCAGAGATGCCGAGCGACGCGGCCAGGCTCTGCAGCTCCGGCAGCAGCATCGCCGACAGGCCGGTGCCGCTCCGGCGACGGCGCGTGGGGGCGGCGGTGGTGGCATCGCCAGCGACGTTGGAAACATCCGACGTCACGTCGGTGGTGTCGCTCAATGGATTCCTTCCCTCGATAGGCCGGAGCTGCCCGGAGTCGTGGAACCAGGTGGCCGGGCGGCCTCGGTGCACCCGCCTCGCATGGACGCGTCGCGGGAGTCTGTGACACAGCAGCCGGTGGTTTCCCGACTCACCACCGTCGGTGAGCAGGTCTCGCCGCCTGCGGCGACCTGTGGAAACTGCGGCGCGGCGTGGGCCTTGGGCAGGGGTGACGGGCTGACCGCCGAGAGCTTCGGGGGTGCGCCGAACCGCAGGAAGATCGCATGCTTCGCGGCTGTGCTAGGTCTAGAGCGTAATCAACTCTTCCGACCTGCGGCAACAGGGCCCCGCTCGGCGTGTCAAAGTCTACCCCGGATGACCCGGGCACCGCTGACATCTATCGGCAACTCCCACCGGCGCCAATCTGTTCCCGCCTCGAATCCCACCGGGACCTGGGAAAGCGCCAGCACTGTCGGCCCCGCCCCACTGACCACAGCCGCCACACCCGCCGCACGCAGCGCGCCGACGAGCGCCGCGGTGGCCGGCATCCCCGGCGCCCGCTGCTCCTGGTGCAGCCGGTCGACGGTGGCCGGCAGCAGCAGCGCCGGATCGGCACTCAGCGCGTGCACCAGCAGGGCCGCCCGGCCCGCGTTCAGCGCCGCGTCCGCGTGCGGCACGGTGGCCGGCAGCGCGGCCCGGGCCACCGAGGTCAGGCCCCGCTCGGCGGGCACGAAGACGGTCGGGCGCACGGCCGGCGCCACCGGCAGCGAGACCGCCCGCGCGCCGCCCGGCTCGGTCCAGGCGATCGTGAAGCCCCCGAGCAGGCAGGGCGCGACATTGTCCGGGTGCCCCTCCAGCTCGGCGGCCAGCCGCAGCGCGGCGTCGTCGTCCAGCCGCTGCTCGCCGTCGGCCACCAGCGCGCGGGCCGCCAGCACCCCGGCCACGATCGCGGCCGAGGAGGAGCCGAGCCCGCGGGCCTGGGGGATGCGGTTCTCGCACTCCAGCGCCAGGCCGGCCGGCTGCCCGCCGAGCGCGTCGAAGGTGGCCCGCATCGCGGTGACGATCAGGTGCCGCTCGTCCGCCGGCAGCTCACCGGCGCCCTCGCCGGTCACCGACACCCGCACGCCGCCGCCGGTCACCTCGGCCGTGACGTCGTCGTGGAGGCCGAGCGCAAGACCGAGCGCGTCGAAGCCGGGGCCCAGGTTGGCGCTGGTCGCGGGCACCCGGACCCGGACCGGGCCGGGGATGAAGGTCGTCGGCACCGGCTCATGCTAGGGCGTACGACCGACAAGCCGGCCGTACCGCCCGGAGCGTGAGACCGACGTGTCATCCCGCCCGGTCCGGCACCGGCGCGTCCACCGGGTCGGTGAGCGAGAGCCGCCGGGTCGCGAACCGCCAGCCGAGCGCGTAGACGACGGTGACCAGGCCGCAACCGGCCAGCACGGTGCGCTCGTCCACCCGGTCCACCACGAGCGCCACGACCAGCTGGCTCACCGCGATGGCGAGCGTGGCGAGCATCATGTCGGTGGCGAAGACCCGGCCGCGCAGCCGGTCCGGCACCTCGCCCTGCAACGCGTAGTTGGACAGCACCCAGTTGCTCCCGCCGCCCAGGTGGGCCAGGAAGACCAGGACCAGCACCAGCGGGAACCAGGAGACCGCCGAGGCGCCCAGGTAGGCCAGGCCGTACAGCGACATGGACAGCGCCAGGCCGGTGAGCAGCCAGGCCCGGTTGCTGAGCACCCGGCGCATCAGGATCGGGCCGACCAGGGCCCCGGCGCCCCGCGAGGCGAAGAGCAGGCCCGCACCGATCGCGCCGACGCCGTACACCCCGGCGAGCAGCGGGAAGACGGTCAGCACCCCGTTGCCCAGGCCGACCGCCGACTTCACGGTGACCAGCGCGAGCACGCGCGGGCGCTGGGCGATGTAGCGCAGCGCCTCCCGGATCGCCGCCCAGGTGCGCGGCACGGCCGCCGCCGGGTCGCGCGGCGCCTGCAACGGCCGGCGGATCGACGCGGCCAGGAAGAAGGCGGCGAGCAGGCCCGCGGCGGCCACCCAGAAGCTGACGTACGGGCCGGACGCGGCGCTCAGGATGCCGCCCAGCGAGGCGCCGACCACTGTCATCGTGCCCCAGGCCGAGCCGGCGACCGCGTTCGCCGCCGCCAGGTCCGCCGGGTCGACCACGTTCGGCAGCGCGGCCTGGGCGGCCGGCGAGTAGAACGCCTTCGCCACCGCCACCAGCGCGATCGCCGCCAGCGCCAGCCAGGCCGTCCCGGAGCTGCGCACCCCGAGCAGCAGCAGGACACCGGCCAGGGCGGCGACGTTCGCCCCCATCATCACCTTGCGGCGGTCGAACCGGTCGGCCACGGTCCCGGCGTACGGCAGCAGCAACGCGGTGGTGCCGGTGTCCACGGCCAGCACCAGCGCGCCCCACACCCCGCTGCCGGTCAGCTCCGGCAGCAGCACCAGCAGCGGCACCATGACGAACCAGTCCGCGCCGAACACCACCAGCTCGGCGATGAACAGATGGCGGAAGTCGCGGTTGCGGACGAGGACGGAGAGGGTGGGCGACACGCGGGCACCCTATCGGGCCGCTCCCCCGCCGGCAGCACGGCGCAGCAGCTCGGAGACCGTGACGAAGGTGTATCCCCGGGCCCGCAACCCGTCGATCATGTCGGGCAGGCCGCGCAGCGCCACGAGCCGCCGGTCGTCGCCCACGTCGTGCCCGAGCACGATCGTGCCGGGGCGTACCTCGGCCACGATCCGCCGGGCGTGTCCGGCCGGGTCGTGCGGGAACTCGCTCTCCACCATCTGCAGCGTCCAGAGCACCAACCGGTAGTCCAGCCGGGCCGACGCGTACAGCACCGCCCCGCCCAGGTGCCCCCAGGGCGGGCGGAGCAGCCGTGGGGCCGCGCCGGTGGCCGCCGCGATCGCGTCGTGGCTGCGCCGCAGGTCGTCGTAGACAGTCGCGGCGTCCATCCGGGCCAGGTCGCGGTGCGCCCAGCTGTGGTTGCCGACCTCGTGGCCGTCCATCCGGCCCCGGACCAGCGGGGCGTGCCGGCGCGCCCGCTCACCGACCAGGAAGAAGGTGGCCGGCACCCGGTGCTCGGCCAGCGTGTCCAGCACCATCGGCGTCCACTGTGGGCGTGGGCCGTCGTCGAAGGTGAGCGCGACCAGGGGTTCGTCGGTGCGTACGCCCCAGAGGACCTGGACGCCGCCGCGGCCGACGTTCTGGTGGCCGTTGCCGAGCGTGGCGCTGGCCGGCCCGCCCGCCAGCGGGAGGCGGCGGTCGGCCACCCAGGTGCTCTCGGCGGTGGCGGCGGAGCCGAGCGCGGCGCCGCCGAACAGCAGGGCGGACCGGCGCAGCACGGTGCGCCGATTCCACCGGCCCGCGACCCCCATCGCGCCCCCGCACCCAACGTAGGCATCAGCTTACCGAGCGTACCGCCGGATGGGGTTCCGGTGTGTCCCGCGCGCCGAGGTGCCGGGAGGGGCGACTCGGGCCCCTCCCGACACCGTCACTCGGTGGGGGGAAGCGGGGAACGGCGCGTCTTGGGCAGGCGGAGCACCTCGAACTGGTCCGTACCGTCGATCAGCGCGCCCGACGGGCGGGCCGGCGGCGCGGTCTCGGCCCGCTCCTCGGCCCGCTCGCCGCCGCCGACCGGCACCGGCACCGGATCGGCCGTCGGCTCCGGCTCCACCGGCTCCACCGCGCCCCGGCGCCGGGCCCGGAACGAGCCCTTGGTGTGCTCCACCATCGTGTAGAGCGTCGGCACCAGCACCAGCGTCAGCAGCGTCGAGCTGAGCAGGCCACCGATCACCACGATCGCCAGCGGCTTGGAGATGAAGCCGCCCTCGCCGGTCAGCCCCAGCGCCATCGGCAGCAACGCGAAGATGGTGGCGACGGCTGTCATCAGGATCGGCCGGAGTCGGCGGCGACCACCCTCGACCACGGCCTCGGTCACGTCCATGCCCTGGGCCCGGTACTGGTTGATCAGGTCCAGCAGCACGATCGCGTTCGTCACCACGATGCCGACGAGCATGAGCACGCCGATCAGCGCCGGCACGCCCAGCGGCGTCCCGGTGACCAGCAGCAGCCCGATCGCCCCGGTCGCCGCGAACGGCACCGAGATCAGCAGGATCAGCGCCTGGGTGAGGCTGCGGAACGTGGCCACCATGATCAGGAAGACGATCGCGATGGCGGCCAGCACCGCGAGCCCGAGGTCCGCGAACGCGTCCGCCTGGTCGGCGCTGACACCGCCGATCTCGTACGTGGCGCCCGCCACGTCCAGCCCGTCCAGCCGCTTCTGCAGCTCCTGCGTGGTGGCGCCGAGGTTCGAGCCGGTCGCCGTGCCGGTGACCGAGACGCTGCGCTCGCCGTCGATCCGGGTCACCTGCTGCGGGCCCTCGACCTGGTTGACGTCCGCGATCGCGTCCAGCGGCACCGCGCCGACCGGCAGCGCCCGCAGCTCCTCAACGGTCAGCGGCGGCCGGGCGCCGCTGCTCAGGACCACGGTCTGGGCCGTGCCGTCGAGCGTGACCTGGCCGAGCGGCGCACCCCGGTACGTCTGCGCGACGAGCTGCCCGACGGCCGCCTCGGTGAGACCCGCGCGGGCCGCGGCCAGCCGGTCCACAGTCACTTCGACGCGCGGCACCTGGGTGGCCAGGCTGGTGGTGACGTCCTCCACGCCCGGCGTGTCGGCCATCGCGGCCCGTACCGCCTCGGCGGCCCGGGTCAGCGTCTCCTGGTCGGCGGCCTGCACCACCACCTCGACCTGGTTGGCCGATGCGTTCTGCCCGCCGCCGAACGTCAGCTCGCCCACCTCCGGGCCGAGCGCGTCGAACTCCTTGCGCAGGCCCTGGCGTACCGTCGCGGCGTCCGTGTCGTCGGAGAGCGACAGCGACCAGGTGGCCCGGTCGCTGCCGCCGCCGGCGAACGGGTTGTCGCCACCACCGGCGCTGACCTGGTAGGTCTCCACCCCGGGGGTACGCCGCAGCACCTCCTCGATCCGCGCGGCGGCCCGGTCGGTGCCGGCGAGCGAAGTGCCGGCCGGCATGTCCTGCCGGATGGCGAGCGTGTCCTGGCCCGAGTCGTCCAGGAAGTTCGTCTCCAGCTTCTGCGCCAGCCCGAACGTGCCCAGGAGCACCAGCAGGCCCAGGCCGACGGTCGCCCACCGGGTCTTCCGGGAGCCGGTGGCGAAGTCGATCACCGGCAGGTACGCCCGCTGCAACGGGTTGCGCAGCTCCTTCTCCTCGGCGGCCCGCCGGGCGGCGGCGTCGTCAGCGCCGCCGCGCGGCCGCAGGAACCAGTACGCCAGCACCGGGATGACGGTCAGCGACACCAGCAGCGAGGCGAGCAGCGCCACCGTCACGGTGATCGCGAACGGGGCGAAGAGCTGCCCCACGAAGCCGCCCACCAGGGCGATCGGCGCGAACACGGCCACCGTGGTGAGCGTGGAGGCGGTCACCGCGCCGGCCACCTCGCGTACCGCGGTGAGGATCGCGTCCCGCTTCGGCTCGCCGTACTCCAGGTGCCGTTTGATGTTCTCCAGCACCACGATGGAGTCGTCCACCACCCGCCCGACCGCGATGGTCAGCGCGCCGAGGGTGAGCAGGTTCAGCGAGTAGTCGCCGGACCAGAGCACGATCAGCGCGACCAGCACCGACAGCGGGATGGAGACCGCGGTGACCACCGTGGAACGCACCGACAGCAGGAACACCAGGATCACCACGACCGCCATGACCAGGCCCAGCAGGCCCTCGGTCGTCAGGCTCTCGATGGACTTCTCGACGAACGGGGCCTGGTCGAAGACCACAGTCAGCTCGGCGCCCGCGGCGTCACCCAGCTCGTCCAGCCGGTCCTGGATGTCGTGCGAGATCGCCACCGCGTTGCCGTCCGGAGCGGCCGTCACCGCGATGCCGAGGCTGGGCTTGCCGTTGGTACGGGTCAACGAGGTCGCCGGCGCGAGCTGCTGCTCCACCGCCGCGACGTCGCCGAGGCGTACCGGGGCGGCGGGCGCCGTGGTGAGCACGATGCCGCGCAGGTCGTCGAGCGTACGGATCGGCGTGCCCACCTGCACCGGCAGCGACCGGTCACCGTCGGCGAGCGCACCGGCCGGCACCGCCACACCGTTGCTCTTGAGCGCCGACGCGATGGCTGTGGGCGCCACCTTGGCGGCGGCGAGCTTCGCCGGATCCGGCGTGATCGTCACGACCTGGTTCCGGGCGCCGGTGACGTCCACCGAACGGACGCCGTCCAGCGCCTCCAGCTCCGGCACGACCGCGGTGCGCAGCTTCTCCGCCAGCGCCCGCTCGTCACCGCCACCGGTCGCGGCGACCACCACGGCGGGCAGGTCGTCGGTGCTGCCGGCGATCACCTGCGGGTCGACGCCCTCGGGGAGCTGGGCGTCGATCCGGTTGAGCGCGGTCTCCATCTTGTTTACGACGTCGTCCAGGTCGGTGCCGAACTCGTACTGCACCTGGACCGTGGCCGCGCCCTCGCGCGAGGTCGAGGTGACCTTGTCCAGGCCAGGGATGCCCTTGAGGCTGTTCTCGATCGGCTCGGCGACCTGGGACTCGACGATCTCCGGCGCGGCGCCCGGGTACGTCGCCACGATGAACGCGGCGGGAAACTCCAGCGACGGCAGGAGCTGCTGCTTCAGCGACGGCACGGCGAACAGCCCGAACGCCGTCGTCACCAACGCGACGAGGGCGATCAGGCCCCGGTTGGCGAGACTGAATCTGGCGAGCAGCGACATCGGCGTTACTCACTCCTGAAGAGGGGTTTGCGGGGCCCTGAGTCTGCCGCACGCCCCGACACTCCCGGCATCCGCCCCAGCCGATGACATTGCCGCCTTTCGGGGTCGCCCGCGCCCGCCTCGATCGACTCCACTTCGCCGAGGTGGTTGCGTCCCACGAGCTCCGTTCCCGCTAGCTCCCCGAACTGGTGTCGATCGGGGTTTCAGCCGGAAGCGCGGATGCGCGAGGCGGGCGCGGATGCGCAAGGCGGGCGGTGGATGCGCAAGGCGGGCGCGGATGCGCGAGCGGGCGGGGATACTTTCACCGGGCTGACCCGCCACCACTCGGGCCTCGGCGCGGCGGCACGGCCACCCTGCCCCACCTCGACCGGCCGGCTGACCCAAGCTTTCCGCCCTCGGCCACCACCCCGCCCTTGATCGACTCAACCTCGCCGAAGTGGCTGCATCCCACCCACCCTGATCCCACCACCTCCCCGAACTGGAGTGGATCAAGACCGGGAATGCCACCACCTCCCCGAGCTGGTGCCGGTCAAGAGCCAGAGCTGTGCCGGCACTGCACGCCTGCCCCCAGGGCGGAGGCGCTGTGCGCTATTGCGTACCGGTTGTGGAAGCACGCCAGCGAGGCGAAGTGCGGGGCGCGGGAGACGGGCGGGATGCCATCGTCGGGCCAGCCCGCCATCACGCGGCACCCGATGCGCGGCACGGCCACCCCACCCCACCTCGATCGGCCCGCCCGAGCACATCACTTCCGGCCACGAGCCCACCCTTGATCGACTCCACCTCGCCGAAGCGGCTGCATCCCGCCCACCCTGATCCCGCCACCTCCCCGGACTGGAGTGGATCAAGGCCGGGGATGCCACAACTTCCCCGAGCTGGCGTGGATCAAGGAAGGGGAGACCACCACCTTGCCGAGCTGGAGTGGATCAAGGCCGGGGACGCAGCCACCTCCCCGATGAGGAGTCGATCAAGGCAGGGAAGGGCGCCACCTCCCCGAAGTGAGGTCGGGGAGGGGAAGCGCGGAGGCCCCGCGAGGTCCAGCGGAGCGCGTCACCCCAACGGCACCGGACAAAGGTGTGAGTCGGGGGCCGGACAACGTCCGGGGAAGCCGCAGGGACGGAGCGGTCAGACCAGGTCGAGGGAACGCGCGGCGGCCAGCGCATCGTTGGCGATGGTCACCGGCGCGGGCGCGGTCGAGATGGCCCACTCCGGGTCCTTCAGGCCGTGCCCGGTCACAGTGCACACCACCCGCGAACCCGCAGGCACCTTGCCGGCGGCGGCCTGCTGGAGCAGTCCGGCGACGCTCGCCGCGCTGCCCAGCTCGACGAAGACGCCCACCTCGCGGGCCAGCAGACGGTACGCCGACAGGATCTCCCGGTCGGTGACGGCGGAGATCAGTCCGCCGGAGGCGTCCCGCGCGTCGATGGCCTTGGTCCAGCTCGCCGGGTTGCCGATCCGGATGGCGGTGGCAATCGTCGACGGCTCCGGCACCACCTGGCCGGTGACGATGGGGGCCGCGCCGGCGGCCTGGAAGCCGTACATCCGGGGTGCCTTCGTGGCGTTACCGTCGCGCAGGTCCTCGGAGTAGCCCATCCAGTACGCGGTGATGTTGCCGGCGTTGCCGACCGGCAGGCAGTGGATGTCGGGCGCGTCGCCGAGCGCCTCGACGATCTCGAAGGCGGCGGTCTTCTGCCCGTGCAGCCGGTCGATGTTGACGGAGTTGACCAGCGCGACCGGGTAGTCCTGGGCGAGCTTGCCGGCCAGTCCGAGGCAGTCGTCGAAGTTGCCCTGCACCTGGAGCAGCTTCGCGCCGTGCACGAGCGCCTGGGCCAGCTTGCCCAGCGCGATCTTGCCCTGCGGCACCAGCACCGCACAGGTGATCCCGGCGCGGGCCGCGTACGCGGCGGCGGAGGCGCTGGTGTTGCCGGTGGAGGCGCAGATGATCGCCTTGTCACCGGCCTCTACGGCCTTGGAGACGGCGACCGTCATGCCCCGGTCCTTGAACGAGCCGGTCGGGTTGGCTCCCTCGACCTTGAGCCAGACGTCCGCGCCGACCCGGGCGGAGAGCACCGGCGCCGGCAGCAGCGGCGTGTTGCCCTCGTGCAGGGTGACGACGGGAGTCGCTTCGGTGACCGGCAGCCGGTCCCGGTACGCCTCGATCAGGCCCCGCCACATGTCGCGCTCCTCGCCTCTGTCGCCCCGCTCCGGGGCCTGCCAACAGCGTGGACCAGCCTGCCCGGCCGGCCATCGGCACACCCTGCCTTAACCATCAGGCGGGACGCGCGGGTTACGCGCCGCCCTCCACCCGCAGCACGCTCGTCACCGAGCGGACGATGTCCAGTCCGCGCAGCTCACGGACGGTGGCCGCGAGCGCGGCGTCGGGGGCGACGTGGGTGACGATAACCAGTTCCGCGTCGCCGCCGGCCGGGCCCTGCCGGACGGTGGCGATGGACACCTCGTGCCGGGCGAAGACGCCCGCCACCCCGGCCAGCACACCCGGGCGGTCGGTCACGTCGAGGCTGATGTGGTAGCGGGTGAGCGCCTCGCCCATCGGCCGTACCGGCAGGTCGGCGTACGCGGACTCGCTTGCCGCGCGCACCCCGGCGAGGCGGTTGCGGGCCACCGCGACCACGTCGCCGAGCACCGCGCTGGCGGTGGGCGCGCCACCGGCGCCCCGGCCGTAGAACATGAGCTGCCCGGCCGCGTCGGCCTCGACGAACACCGCGTTGAACGCGTCGCCGACGCCGGCGAGCGGGTGGGTCAGCGGGATCATCGCCGGGTGCACCCGGACGTTCACCGTCTCCCGGCCCTCCGCGTCGACGCCCCGGGCGGCGATGCAGAGCAGCTTGATCGTGCAGCCCATGGCCTTGGCGCTGGCCACGTCGGCGGCGGTCACCTCGGTGATGCCTTCGCGGTGCACGTCGGCGGCGGTCACCCGGGTGTGGAACGCCAGCGAGGCGAGGATGGCGGCCTTGGCGGCGGCGTCGAAGCCCTCCACGTCGGCCGTCGGGTCGGCCTCGGCGTACCCCAGCTCGGTGGCCTCCTCCAGCGCCTCGGTGAAGCCGGCGCCGGTGGCGTCCATGGCGGAGAGGATGAAGTTGGTGGTGCCGTTCACGATGCCGGTGACCCGGGTGATCCGGTCGCCGTGCAGCGACTCGCGCAGCGGGCGCAGCAGCGGGATCGCCCCGGCGACGCTCGCCTCGTAGTAGAGGTCGGCACCGCCCTCGGCGGCGGCGTCGTGCAGCGTCGCGCCGTCCTCGGCGAGCAGCGCCTTGTTGGCGGTGACCACGCTCTTGCCCGCGCGCAGCGCCTCGACCAGCCAGCCGCGGGCCGGCTCGATGCCGCCGACCACCTCGATCACCACGTCCACGTCGTCGCGTTTGACCAGCCCGAGCGCGTCGGTGGTGAACAGGGCCGGATCGACCGGCAGGTCGCCGCGGTCACGGCCGAGCCGGCGTACGGCGATCCCGGCGATCTCCAGCGGGGCGCCGATCCGGGCGGCGAGGTCGGCCGACTGCTCGTGCAGCAGTCGGACCACGTCGCTACCGACCGTGCCACAGCCGAGCAGCGCCAAGCGAACCGGTGAGGTCATCCCACATCCAATGCCAGCAGGTCGTCTTCGGTCTCCCGGCGGACGATCAGCCGCGCCCGACCGTCACGGACGGCGACGACCGGGGGCCGCGGGACATGGTTGTAGTTGCTGGCCATGCTCCGGCAGTACGCCCCGGTGCCGGGCACCGCAACAAGATCTCCGGGCTGCACGTCGGCGGGCAGGAATTCATCCTTCACCACGATGTCCCCGGACTCACAATGCTTTCCCACCACGCGGGCGAGCATCGGCTGCGCGGACGACGTGCGATTCGCCACGGTCGCCGAGTACGAGGCGTCGTAGAGCGCGGTACGGATGTTGTCGCTCATCCCCCCGTCCACACTCACGTAGGTGCGCAGGCCGTCGACGTCCTTGACGGTCCCGACCCCGTAGAGCGTGAACACGGCCGGGCCGACGATCGCGCGGCCCGGCTCGACCGACAGGTGCGGCACGGCGAGGTTCTCCGCCGCGCACTCCCCGTCGACGATCTTGCGCAGGCGCTTCGCCAGCTCGTGCGGCGACGCCGGGTCGTCCTGGGTGGTGTACGCGATGCCGAAGCCGCCACCCAGGTCCAGCTCGGGCAGTTCCACGCCCCGGGCGTCGCGGATCTGCGACTGTAGGGCGAGCACCCGGCGGGCGGAGACCTCGAAGCCGCTGGCGTCGAAGATCTGCGAGCCGATGTGCGAGTGCAGGCCGCGCAGCTCCAGCACGTCCTCGTCGAGGATCTTGAAGGCGGCCGCGGCGGCGGCCCCGCCGGCGAGCGAGAAGCCGAACTTCTGGTCCTCGTGCGCGGTGGCGATGAACTCGTGGGTGTGCGCCTCCACGCCCACGGTGACCCGGACCAGCACCTTCGGGCGTACCCCGCGCTCGCGGGCCAGCTCGGAGAGCCGGTCGATCTCGGTGAACGAGTCGACGATGATCCGGCCCACCCCGGCGTCGACCGCCCGGGTCAGCTCCGCCACCGACTTGTTGTTGCCGTGGAAGCCGATCCGCTCCGGCGGCATCCCGGCCGACAGCGCCGTGGCGAGCTCACCGCCGGTGCAGACGTCGAGGAACAGACCCTCCTCGGCGATCGTCCGGACCACCGCGCGGCAGAGGAACGCCTTGCCCGCGTAGTAGACGTCCGCGTCCGGGAA